>NZ_CP177355.1:0-1381817 GCF_046845665.1 Rubrivirga aquatilis
ATGGACCGCTCGCGCGACGACGTCTGGGACGAGTGCCTCGGGATCATCCGGGACAACATCAGCCGCCAGAGCTTCCGGACGTGGTTCGAGCCCCTCCGGGCGGTCGGGCTGGAGGACGAGGACGGAGCCCTCAAGCTGACCGTCCAGCTCCCGAGCCGCTTCTACTACGAGTGGCTGGAGGAGCACTACTTCGCGCTCTTGCGCAAGACGATCACCAAGGTGCTGGGCCCGGGCGGACGGCTCTACTACGACATCGTCATCGAGCGCGACGAGCCGGCGGCGGGCGGGCGACGCGGCTCGTCGATGGAACTCCCGGCTCGCCAGCCCTCCAACGTCCCCCCGGCTGAGCGGGCGCCTCGCGCCCAACTCCCCGACGGCGTTACCCCGCCGCGCCCCTCGGCCGACGTGCCCTCGGGCGCCGGCCGCGCCCTCGACCCCACGCGCGGCTTCCAGCCCGACCGTCGCCAGCCCCGCCCGGCGCCGTCGGCGCACCCCTTCGCGCTGCCCGGCGTCAAGCCCATCGAGGTCGACCCGCACCTCAACGAGTCGTACACCTTCGAGCGGTTTATCGAGGGCGACTGCAACCGGCTCGCGCGGGCGGCCTCGTGGAGCATCGCCCAGGACCCCGGCGGCACCAGCTTCAACCCGTTCCTGATCTACGGCGGCGTCGGGCTCGGCAAGACGCACCTCATCCAGGCGATTGGCAACTACGCGCTTGCGAACAACCACGCGAAGACGGTCCGCTACGTCTCGTCGGAGATGTTCACCCAGGAGTTCGTCCAGTCGATCCAGTCGAACCGGATCGCGGAGTTTTCCAACTTCTACCGCGGCGTCGACATCCTGATCATCGACGACGTCCAGTTTTTCGGTGGCAAGGAGAAGACGCAGGAGGAGTTCTTCCACATCTTCAACGAGCTCCACCAGCAGGGCAAGCAGCTCGTGCTCTCGGCCGACCGCCCGCCCAAGGACATCGTCGGCATCGAGGAGCGGCTGCTCTCGCGCTTCCAGTGGGGACTCGCGGCCGATGTGCAGCCGCCAGACTACGAGACCCGCGTGGCCATCCTGAACCGCCGCGCCAAGGACGACGGCACGCGCGTCAAGCCGCAGGTGATCGAGTACATCGCCACGCACGTCAAGCGCAACATCCGCGAGCTGGAGGGCGCGCTGATCCGCTTGCAGGCGCACGCGGCGCTGACCTCGCGCGAGATCGACCAGGACCTCGCGCGCGACGTGCTGAAGGACTTGATCAAGGAGTCCCGGCCCGTCCTCACCATCGAGGCCATCCAGTCGGTCGTCTGCGACTACCTCGGCATCCCCGAGGACTTGGTCCGCGCGCGGACGCGCAAGCGGGAAGTCGTGCAGGCCCGGCAGGTGTCGATGTTCTTCTCCAAGGAGATCACGAACCACAGCCTGAAGACGATCGGCCTGCACTTTGGCGGGCGCGACCACTCGACGGTGATCCACGCCGTCCGCTCCGTCGAGAACCAGCGAGACACGGACCCGAGCTTCCGCGAGATGGTGGGCAACGTCCAGAAGCGGCTGGAGCTGCACCAGCGCTAGGGCGGAGGGGCAGGCGGTAGGGGACAGCGAGTCCGAGGCCCCGGGCCGGCGCATCCGCTGGTCGGTGCGCCCCTCCACTCACTCACCCGTCGGCGTCGGCCATGGCCTCGGGGGCGGTCCCGACGGGCGTGGGGTCGGCGGGGAGCGGCTCGGCCCAGGCCCGGCCGTCGCGCGCCAGCAGGCGGTCGGCGGCGGCGGGGCCCCACGTGCCGGAGGCGTAATTGGGGAACTCGGCGGGCGGCGACGCGGCCCACGCCTCGAGGACGGGGTCGACGACGTGCCACGCGGCCTCGACCTGGTCGGCGCGCATGAACAGCGTGGCGTCGCCGCGGATGGCGTCGAGCAGCAGCGTCTCGTAGGCCTCGGGCGGCGTGTCGAAGGCCTCGTCGTAGTCGAACCGCATGGCCACCGGCTGGAGCAGCATCGACGGGCCGGGCCGCTTGGCCTGGAAGCGGAGCACGATGCCCTCGTCGGGCTGGATGCGGAGCACGAGCCGGTTCGGCTGGAACGCCTCGTCGGCGCCGGCGGGGAACGCGCGGTGCGGGACGGGGCGGAACTGGACCGAGATCTCGGAGACGCGGCGCGGCAGCCGCTTGCCGGTCCGGAGGTAGAACGGGACGCCCGTCCAGCGCCAGTTCTCCACTTCGAGCTTGAACGCGGCGTACGTCTCCGTCGCCGAGCGCTTGGCCACGTTCGGCTCCTGACGGTAGCCGGCGACGTGCTCCCCACGGAGGACGCCGGGCCCGTACTGGCCCCGCACGGCGACCTCATGGACGCGCTCGGGCGTGATCGGGCGGAGGGCCTGGAGCACGTCGACCTTCTTGTTCCGGACCTCGTCGGCGGCGAACGCGACCGGCGGCTCCATCGCGACGAGGCAGAGCAGTTGGAGCAGGTGGTTCTGGACCATGTCGCGGACGGCGCCGGCCCGCTCGTAGTATCCAGCCCGGTGCTCCACGCCGACCGTCTCCCCCACCGTGATCTGGACGCTGTCGATGTAGCGCGAGTCCCAGATCGGCTCGAACATGGCGTTCGCGAACCGAAACGCCAGCAGGTTCTGGACGGTCTCCTTGCCGAGGTAGTGGTCGATCCGGAAGACCTGCTTCTCTTGGGCCGACGCCAGCAGGATCCGATCAAGCGCTTGGGCACTGTCGAGGTCGTGCCCGAACGGCTTCTCGACGACGAGCCGGTCGCGGTCGGGGTCCGCGAGCAGGGCCGCGCTCGCCAGCCCGGTCGCGATGGGCTCCACCAGGAACGGGGCGACGGAGAGGTAGAACACGCGGTCCGGCCGCTCGCCGTCGCCGGCGACCGCGTCGAGGTGGGCCGCCAAGCGCTGGTACGTCTCGGCTTCGGTGGCGTCGCCCTGGACGTAGCTCAGGCGCTCGGCGAAGCGGGCCCAGTCGTCGGCCTCGACGTCCTTGGGAAAAAAGCGGCCGAGCGAGTCGGCGGCGTCGCAGGCGAAGGCGACGAAGGCGTCGGGCTCCATCGCCTTGAGGTCCACGCCGACAATGTCCACATCGGCAGGGAGGTGGCCCTCCCGGTGGAGGTCGTAGAGCGCCGGGATCAGCTTGCGGTGGGCGAGGTCGCCGGCGGCCCCGAAGAGAATGAGTTGGACGGACTGAGGAGCCATGTACGGGTTCAGGGTTCGAGGCGCAGGGTTCGGCTTCGACAGGGGGGGTCGGACACCCCTGGACCCCGGACCTTGCCCCTCTCTTACAGCCCGGCCGGGTCCCACTGAGAGTGGAACATGCCGTCTTTGTCGATCCGGGCAAAGGTGTGGGCGCCGAAGTAGTCGCGCTGGGCGGCGACCAAGTTGGCCGGGAGCCACTCGGAGCGGTAGGCGTCGAGGTAGGCGAGCGAGGCCGAGAACGCCGGGAGCGGGATGCCCGCACCGACGCCCAGGCGGACGGCGTCGCGGAGCGCGACCCGGCAATCGGAGAGGATCTCGGTGAAGGCCGGGGCGACGAGCAGGTTGGGGAGGTCGTCGTCGGCGCGGAAGGCCTCGCGGAAGGTCTCCAGCATGTCGGCCCGGATGATGCAGCCGCCCCGCCAGACCTTGGCGACCGTCTCGAGGTCGAGCCCGTACTCGTAGGCGTCGCTGGCGCGCTTCAAGAGCGCGAAGCCCTGGGCGTAGGTGACCAGGAACGCGGCGCGCAAGGCGCGTTCGAGCGAGGCCACGAGATGGTCGGGGTCGTCAGCGCGGCCGGCCGGCGTGCCCAGGAGTTCGGCCGCTGCCACGCGCTCGTCCTTGAGGGCCGAGACGTAGCGGGCGGTGACGGCCGCGTCGATGGTGGGCGTCGGGACGCCAAGGTCGAGGGCGTCCTGGCTCGTCCACTTGCCCGTCCCCTTCTGCTTGGCGGTGTCCTTGATAAAGTCCAGGAGGTAGGGGCCGGTGACGCCTTCCGGTGGGGCCTCGTCGCCCGGCGTCTCGTCCGGCCTCACCTCCACGACCTCGGGCTGGCGCAGGATGTGGGCCGTGATCTCGACGAGGTAGGACGCGAGCGGTCCCGTGTTCCACTCGGCGTAGAGGTCGCCCATCCGGTCGTTGCCGAGCCCGGCCCCGCGCTTCATGAGGTCGTAGGACTCCGCCAGCAGCTGCATCAGCCCGTACTCGATGCCGTTGTGGACCATCTTGACGTAGTGGCCCGAGGCGCCCGCCCCGAGGTGCGCCACGCACGGCTCGCCGTCGACCTTGGCCGCCATGCCTTCCAGGATCGGCGCGACCCGGTCGTAGACGACCTCCGGGCCGCCGGGCATCATGCTCGGCCCGTGGCGGGCGCCGTCCTCACCACCCGAGACGCCCATCCCAAAAAAGTGGAGCCCCTTGGCCGCCATCTCGTCGTGGCGGCGGCGCGTGTCGGGGAAATGCGAGTTGCCGCCGTCGATGACCAGGTCGCCGGAGGACAGCTTGGGCGCCAGCGTCGAGAGGACCGAGTCGACCGCACCGGCGGGCACCATCACCAGGATATTTCGCGGGGCCGGGAGCGCGTCGAGAAACGTGTCGAGGTCGGTCGTCGCGGTGACCGGTCGGGTCGCCTCCTCTTCGAAGCCGCGGACGGCGTCCTCGCCGAGGTCGGTGCCGGCGACGGCGGCGCCCGCGTCGAGGGCGTTGAGGGCGAGGTTGCGGCCCATGATGCCGAGGCCGACGACGCCGAGGTGGGGCTGGGGAGACATGCGGTGCGGAGGGGAGGGGCGGCCGGTACGCGTCGCCTGCGACGCGGTGCCGCACGCGCCGGGGTCGAGAGAGATCTTGCCGCCCCGCCCGCCCCGCCGATGGCCCCCCTCGACGCCGCGCTCGCCGCCCTGCGGTCCTCGTTCGACCAAGTCGCTCCGCTCCCCGATGACGTGTGGGCCGATCTCCGCGACGTGTGGCGCCTCCGCCCAGTCCGCGCGGGTGAGGTGCTCACCCGTGCCGGCGACGTCGAGCGGCGGTTTGCCCAGGTGGCCGAGGGCGTCCAGCGCGGCTACTTCCTGACGCCCGACGCCGCCGAGGTCACGATCGCGTTCGCGTATCCGGCCGACTTCACCGGCGTCCCCGACTCCTTCTTCCTCCAGACGCCCTCGGCCTACACGCTCGAGGCGATGACGGACGGGGCCCAGCTCGAGACCGACCACTCGACGTTCGCCGCACTCGTCGACCGGCACCGGGCGCTCGAGCACTGGGTGTCGCGCCTGCTGGCGCTCGCCCTCGCCGGGCGCGGGAAGCGCGAGCGCGAGATGCTGTCGCTCTCGGCCGAGGCCCGGTACGCCCGGCTCGTCCGCGAATCGCCCCACCTCCTCGACCTCGTCCCGCTCCGGCACGTCGCCTCGTACCTCGGGATGACGCCGGAGACGCTGAGCCGGGTCCGGGCACGCCGTTCTTGACGAGCGTCAAGGCACGGCACGCGGCGGACCGGCGACCATGGGGGGACTCCCCTCCTCCGCCGCCATGGCCACTCTCGACGCTCTCCGTCCGTACCGCCCACTCCTCTGGCTCACCGCTGCCGTCGGCGGGCTGGGCGTCAACGGGCTCTTCTTCTACGCCGCCCTCGTCCGCCCGGAGACGATCGCCGCGGCGTTCGGCAACCCGCTCGCCCTCGCCTTCATCGGGGAGGCCGTCCTCCTCACCGTCCTCGCCGCGTGGCTTATCGCGCGGTCGGACGTGCGGCGCCCCGGGTGGATCGCGTTCGTCGCGATGTCGCTGGCGGGGAGCCTCGCGTTCAGCATCCCCGCGTTCTTGCTGTGGCACGTCCACCGACGGGGCGGACGCGAGGCCGCCTAGCGGACCGCGAGCGCCCGCCAAATCCACGGCCGGCGCATACGAGCGCGCGGGCTCGCCCCGTACCTTTCAGCCCAGGCTGAAACCCCTCGCGCTCGCGCCCTCCCGTGATGATCGGACCCATCGGCCACGTCGCCCTCGTCGTCGCCTTCGTTGCCTCGTTGGCGGCGCTCGTCAGCTTTGCCCTCGCCAGCCGCCAAGCGCCCGACGCCGGGTGGGCCCGGATCGGCCGGTGGAGCTGGGCCACCGTCGGCGCGGGCGTCGTCGTCGCCTCGGCGATGCTGTGGACGGCCCTGTTCGGCGGCCACTACGACCTCGCCTACGTCTACCAGCAGACCTCGACGGCGATGCCGTTCCGGTACACGCTGTCGGCGTTCTGGGCCGGGCAGGAGGGCTCGTTCTTGTTGTGGATCATCATGACGACGATCGTCGGCGGCCTGCTCATCCGGTGGTCCGTGCGGAGCGACGGCGGGGAGCCGGCGACTGAGGCCCGGCGCGTGTTCGCGGCCCCGGTGCTGGCCGTCGTGTCGCTGTGCCAGGCGTTCTTGCTGTCGATGGTGGTCGGCCTCCAGCTGGGCTCGGTCGCCGTCGGCGCCAGCCCGTTCGTGACGCTGGCCGAGAAGTTTCCCGACGCCCCGATGCTCCAGGTCGCCGGCTTCGTCCCGGCCGACGGGCAGGGCTTGAACGACCTGTTGCAGAACCCCTGGATGACCATCCACCCGCCGACGCTGTTCGTCGGGTTCACGCTGCTGATGGTGCCGTTCGCGTTCGCCGTCGCCGGGCTCTACCGCAAGCGCTACACGCAGTGGGTGAAGCCCGCCCTGCCGTGGGCGCTCGCCGGAACCGGCGTGCTCGGCGTGGGCATCATGATGGGCGGCTGGTGGGCCTACGAGACGCTGAGCTTTGGGGGCTGGTGGGCGTGGGATCCGGTCGAGAACTCGTCCCTCGTGCCGTGGATCTTCGCCGTGGCCGGGTTGCACGCGATGGTGGTCCAGAAAAAGACGGCTGCCGGCCACAAGGCGGCGCTGTGGCTGAGCGTGCTCGCGTTCCAGCTCGTCATCTACTCGACGTTCCTGACGCGCTCTGGCATCCTGGGCGACGTGTCGGTCCACAGCTTCGTCGACCTCGGGCTCTACAACCAGCTGCTCCTGTGGATCTCGGCCGTCGGGATTCTGGGCTTCGGGATGCTGGCGTGGCGCTGGCGCGACCTGCCCGCCCCGGCAACGCCCCCGGCGGTGCTGTCCCGAGAGTCGCTCGTCTTCACCGGAGCGCTCTTGCTGGCGGTGACGGGCGGCGTGATCGCGCTCGGCACGTCCGCCCCCATCTTCGGCAAGCTCTTCCGCGACAACCCGAGCGCCGTGCCGGTCGAGTTCTACACGACGTGGACGGTCCCGCTCGCGGTCGCGATCGCGTTCCTGGGCGGGATGGCGCAGCTCTTCTGGTGGCGCAAGATGTCCGTCGAGGACGCGAACCGCGTGCTGTTCCGGCCCGTCGTCGCGACCGTCGTGAGCACGGCGGCCGTCGTGCTGCTGACGCCGTTCGTGCAGGAGACCGTCGCGCCCGGGCCGGGCCTAGGCGTCGAGGCGCCGGTCGCCGCCGCCGCCGAGGCGGGGATCCTGCCGACCGCGATCTCGACGTTCTTCGCCACGCACGGCACCTCGCTGTTGCTGCTCTTGCTGCTCTTCGCCTCGTTCTTCATGCTGTGGGGCAACCTGTCCGTGATGTGGCGGGTCGGGCGCGGCAACCTCAAGATGGTCGGCGGCAGCCTGACGCACGTCGGCTTCGGGCTGGTGCTGCTCGGCACGTTCGCGTCGTCGGTCTTCAACGACCCCATTTCGGACGGCAACGGGACCGACATCCAGGGCCGCCGCGACAACGTGGTCGTCCCGCTCGGCCGCACGGTCGCGGCCGACGGCTACCGCTGGACGTACACCGGCCAGGAGGTCAACGCCGAGGGCCGCCCGGTCTACGTGATGGACGTCGTCAACCGCAACGGCGAGCAGTTCCAGACGCGCAACGTGGTCTACAAGGACGGCCGCGACCAGTGGATCCAGCACCCCGACGTGCGCGAGGGCGTCGTCAAGGACCTCTACGTCGCCGTTTTCCCGTCGGCGATGAGCGAGAACACAGGCGAGGGCCAGGCCGAGACCGAGCTGGCGCGCGGCGAGGCCGTCGCCCTGTCGACACCCGCCCGCGACGACGCCTACTCGGTGACGTTCGTCGACTACGAGCTCGAGGTCGACCTCGACGCCGTCGGCTTGGTCGCCTCTGAGGTCGACCTCGCCGTCGCCGCGCGTCTGGAGGTGACGAACCACGCGACGGGCGAGACGCGCACGCTGCGCCCGGTCTACGTCATCACGACCGACGGCCAGCAGCAGTTCGTCCAGAACCGCACCCTCGACTGGGGCTTGGGCGTCGCCTTCGCGGGGATGGTGGTCGACGAAGGGGCCATCCGACTCGTGTTCGAGGGCGCGACGGTCGCGGCCGAGGACTGGGTCGTCGTACAGGCCTACGAGAAGCCGTGGATCTCGCTGCTGTGGCTCGGGACCGGCATCGTCGGGCTCGGCTTCGGCATCGCCTTCGCGCGGCGCATCGGCGAGGCGCGGCGGTAAGAGGAGAGGACAGGAGGAGAAGAGGACTAGCAGATGCATGCGGACGGAGGCCTTTGGCCTGGCACCCTCTTTCTCTTCTACTCCTCTCTCCGTAACCCGGCAGGGCGAGGACCGTAGGGCGCGGCACACTTCCCAACCGTTCTCTTGCGCCTTCTCGCTCTCGCCGCCCTGCTCGCGGCCGTCCCCGCCCTCGCCCAAGACACCGTCGTTCTCGCCCCCGGCCACGCCGACCTCGCGACCGCCGCGGTCACCGTCCGCGACGTGACGCTCGACGTCCGGATCGTCCAGCCGTCCGTCCAGTCTCTCGGCACGATCAGCGAGACCGTCACCCAGCACGACGACGGGACGGTGACCGTGATGCGGGCCATCGACCTGTCGATGCCCGGCGGCAACGGCCAGAGCGAGCGCGACACGACGCGGTTTGCGTGGCCCTCGCTGGCGCCGGTCTCGTACGCGTCGACCGACCTCAACGGCGGCGACCGCGAGCAAGTCCGCTTCGACGGCTTGCGCATGACCGGCTCGTACGGCGACAACGGCGCCACGCCGCTGGCGTTCGACCTCAGCGCCGAGTCGCCCGTGTTCGGGCCCGGCTCCATCGCGCTCATCGCGCGTGCCGTCCCGCTCCGCGAGGGCTACACCGCCACCGCACCCACGTTCTCGGGCGAGCACCGCTTCCGCGACGCCGCGATCGAAGTCGTCGGCCGCGAGGACGCCACCCGCCGCGACGGCTCGACGGTGTCGGCGTTCGTCGTGGAATCCTCGGTCGGCGGCCGCACCCAGCGCTATTTCGTGGATCCCGAGACCCGCGACCTCCTCAAGATGACCGTCGCGCCCGCCCCGGGCTACCTCGTCGAAGCCACCCCCCGCTAGCCTCCCGCCCATGCGTTTCCTCCTCCTCTCGCTCCTGCTCGCGGCCTCCGCCAGCGCCCAGGCCCCCGACACGCTCACCGTCGCGCCGGGCGACGGCACGCTCGTGACCGACTGGCTCGCGCCCGGCACCACGTCGTACACCATCCGGCTGGTCCAGCCGATCCAGCAGGACGTCGGCACGGCGGTCGAGACGATCGCCATCGACGGCGGCGTGGTCACGCGCGTGACGAACGTGTCCGTCCCGATGCAGGGGATGCTCCAGACGGACACGCTCGTGGCCGACGCCGAGACGCTGACGCCGAGCACGCACGTTTCGGAGGGCGGGCCCTCCGACGCCTCGCTCGAGTTTATGGACGAGGGCATCGTCGGGCTGCTCACGCCCCAGGACGGCGAGGCCAAGACGGTGATGGTGATGACCAACGGGCCCGTCTTCGACAGCGCCTGGATGGGCGAGATCGCGCAGAGCCTGCCGCTCGAGGCCGGGCTCGTGGCCCGCGTCCAGGCCTACGCCACGCAGTCGCCCGACGAGACGTTCATGGCCGTGCTCACCGTCGGCGCGGCCGGCACGACGGCGACGCCCGACGGCGACCGGGCCTCGGTGCCCGTGACCGTCGAGATGGGCCCGCTGACGATGACCTACGCCGTCGACGCCGAGACGCGGGCGCTGCTGTCGACGCAGTTCTCGCCCCAGCCGGGCGTCGTCATCGAGATCGCCCCGGCCGAGTAGCCCGCTGCTCCCGGACCGCCCGCCCGTCGACGAGGCCCGTCGGCGGGCGGTGGCGTGCCGGACCACGGGGCGACCCGGCTCGTATCCTCCCTCTCCCCTTTCCGACACAACCGACACACATGCGCGCATTTCTCGCCCTGATGGCCCTCGCCGTCGTCGCGGCCCCGGCCTTTGCCCAGGTCACCCTGCGGCCCGGCCACCCCGACCTCCTGACCGCCGGGCTCTCGCTCGACACCGAGACCGTCCGCGTCCGCGTGACCGAGCCCCGCCCGGCCGACCTCGGGCTCGTCGCCACGACCGTCGAGCGCGACGGCGACACGGTCACCATGAGCACGAACGCCGACGTGCCCCGCGCGGGCCAGGTCTACGACGTCACGGTCTCGATGGCGTGGCCGACGCTGGCGCCGATCCTGCGCGAGCGCTCCACGAACGGCGACGCCGGCACGACGCGCTACGATGGCGCCCGCGTCACCGGCACGTACGGCCGTGGCGAGTGGGATCCGCTCCCGTTCGACATCACGCTGCCCGCCGAGGTCTTCTTCCCCGAGGCGCTCCCCGTCATCGCCCGCGCGCTGCCCTTCGCCGAGGGCTACGTGGCGACGGTCCCGACGTTCACGGCCGAGCGCCGCGTCCGCGACTACACGCTGACCGTAACCGGCCAGCAGGACTTCCAGCGCGCCGACGGCTCGACCGTCACGGCGTGGGTCGTCGAGGAGACGAGCCAGGGCCGCGGCTCGTCCGCTCGGAAGTACTTCGTCGAGGACGGCACCCGGATCCTGGTCGCCTCCACGACGACGGCGACCGGCGACACCGAGATCGTGACGGAGCCCGTCACCGAGGCGATGCTGGCGGCGATGGACGCCGAGACGCCCGCCATCGAGCTGCGCCCCGGCCTCGACCGCCTCGACCTCAGCGGCCTGACGGACTACGAGGGCGACTACGTCGTCAAGATCGTCCAGCCGATCCAGCAGGACGCCGGCACGGCCACGCGGCGCATGGTGGTGGACGAGGCCGCCGGGACGGTCACGCTGACGACGACGACGGAGATCGCGATGGCCGGCCAGCGGACGTCGGAGACGGCCGTCGCCGCCTACCCCTCGCTCGCGCCGATCTCGGTGATGAGCGACAACAACGGCTCGGTCACCGACCTAGCATACACGGCGAACGCCGTCTCGGGCACCAAGACGGAGGGCGGCGGCGACCCCGACCCGGTCGACATGATGTTCGAGATGCCGGCCTACGCCGGCTCCTGGGTGTTCGAGATCGTCCGGCTGGTGCCCTTCGAGGAGGGCTGGCGCGGCACGCTCCACACCATCTCGTCGGAGGACGGCCCCGAGGAGACGACCGTGACCGTCGTCGGCCGCGACGACGTGGGCGGCGTCTCGGCGTGGATCGTCGAGGCCCAGCCCTCCGAGGGCGGCCCGATCGAGTTCGCCATCCACCCCGACACGCGCGAGATGCTCCGCACGCGGCTCCAGCCCCAGGTCGGCGTCGTCGTCGACATCGTGCCGGCGGCGGCCGAGTAGTCGGCCCGCCCGATTCGTTTGGGAGCGCCCCGCCGGCTTGTGCTGGCGGGGCGCTCTTGTTGATATGACCTGCCG
Organism: Rubrivirga aquatilis; assembly: GCF_046845665.1. Taxonomy (GTDB): domain Bacteria; phylum Bacteroidota; class Rhodothermia; order Rhodothermales; family Rubricoccaceae; genus Rubrivirga. Next base: position 11,626 of record NZ_CP177355.1, read on the forward strand.
GTGCCTGTCTCCAGCGTCGCGGCCGGGTCCCCAGATCGATCGGCAAGGGCGATCCCGGGGTCACGGCACGGACGTCAGGTCGCCCGTCGAGTCGCCCGTCCGCAAGCGGGGCCAGGCCTGAGGGCGCGCACAAACGGCGAGCGCCCCGCCAATGGGTGGCGGGGCGCTCAGGGATCGGACGGCGACGGCGCGCTAGCGGCGGCCGGCGAGCCGGTCGAAGGCGCGCTGCTGCTCGGTCCCGGCGGGGACGGCGTACGGGTCCGGCGGGAGGCTGACCATCCGGATCACCGGGTAGCGCTCGCGGTGCAAGAATGGCTGGGGCGCTTCAGAGATGTCCTCGCCGATGATGAGCACCATCGTGCCCTGATCGGTGATCTTGGCGCCGACCGACGAGATCGGGTCGCGCTGGTTCTGGACGTCCCAGGTGTCGGTCCAGGTGTAGAGCCACTGCGCGTCGGGCTCTAGCAAGCGGATGCAGCCGTGGGAGGCCGGGCCCGAGGTAGGCAGCGCGTACTGGTGCATGTGGATGCCGCGCGCCTCGTGGAGGTTCATCACCCAGTACATCTCCCAGAGCTCGGCGCCGGGCGCCGTCGAGCCGTAGCCCGGGCTCAGCGTGCTCACGCGGTAGTCCTGCTTCCAGTTGATGTTGAACCGGCCGCTCGGCGTCCGCGCGCTCTCGACGCCGGTGCTGATGATGCCCCACCGCGCCAGCTCGCCGTTCTCGTAGGCGCCCCACGCCTGGATCTGCTTGTCGAGAATGACCACCTTGTCGATCTGCCGGGCGCCGGGGTAGTAGCGGGGGAACGGCGAGTAGGCCCGGAAGTCGAGCCCGAAATGGGTCGGCACGACGAGCGTGTCGCCGGGCTGGAGGTTCTCGAGGTCGTTGCGGTTGAGCAGCCACAGGAGCGGCTTGATCACGTCGCGGTCGCCGCCGAAGCGGCTGTAGAGCGACAACCGCGCCTCCAGCCGGTTCTGGCCTTGGGGCACGACGTAGTAGTCGTAGTACACGCGCGGGACCTCGCGGATGGACTCGGCGGTCCGCCGGTTCATCGTGTCGACCAGCCACGACTGGCTGAAGTAGGTGACCGGGCCGTCTTGGGCGAAGTCGGCCGAGATGGCCGCGTCGGCGGCGCGGTCAGCGGCGCTCTGAGCACCGACGACAGGCCCGGCGAGGGCGACGGCGAACAGGAGAAGGGCGAGACGCATGGGAATCGAATGCTGAGGTCGGGGCGAGTATACCCGCCGGGTCGGCGGGAGGGTCCGCACCGGTCTGTGCGGACTCTGTGCCGTCGGAGCGCGAGCGCCGTTCACCGGCCCGGAACGGACGCGATGACGGCCGATTGCCTTTCGCTGTCTCGGCACGCGTGAGGAACCTGCGCTGGGCTGGCGCGCTCCATCCTCCCTCCCTGACCGACCGATGGACCACGCCCCTCGCTTCGTCGCGCTCGTCGACGCCGCCCGCGCCCAGATCGCCGAGACCGACGCCCCCGCCGTCCGCCAGCGGATGATCGACGGCGACCCCTTCACGCTCGTCGACGTCCGCGAGCGGGCCGAGTGGGACCGCGGCCACCTGCCGGGCGCCGTCCACCTTGGGCGCGGCGTCCTGGAGCGCGACGCCGAAGAGGCGCTGCCCGACCTCGGCGCGCCGATCGTGCTGTACTGCGGCGGCGGCTACCGCTCGGCGCTGGCGGCCCAGTCGCTGGGCGCGATGGGCTACACGGCCGTCGAGTCCATGGACGGCGGCTGGCGGGCGTGGACCGGCGCGGGCTTCCCCACCGAGACCGACTGACATGCAGCTCCTCCCCTCCAAAAACGTCTTGGGCGGCGACTTGGTCGCCTGCAGCCGCGCCCCGATGACCGGCTTCTACCGCGACGGCTGCTGCGAGACCGGGCCGGACGACCACGGCACGCACGTCGTCTGCGCCGTGATGACGGCCGACTTCCTGGCCTTCTCGCGCGCCCGCGGCAACGACCTCTCGACGCCCCGCCCCGAGTTCCGCTTCCCCGGCCTGCGGCCCGGCGACCGCTGGTGCCTGTGCCTCAGCCGCTGGGCCGAGGCACTGGAAGCCGGCGTCGCGCCGGACGTGGTGCTGGAGGCGACGCACGAGAAGGCACTGGCCGTCGTTGGGCTGGACGCGCTCCGCGAGCACGCGGTCGACGCGTAGAGGGGTGCGACGGTCCAGCATGAGGCCCCACCGCGTCATCTTGAGAGACTGTCTGGGAAAGTCACCGCCCCTCAACAGAGTCCTCCCCGCGCAGGCGGGGACCCATACGGCGATACTCGAGAGGCGCCTGATGGCCCCTCACCCTCTCCCACAGGGAGAGGGGACGCCGTAGCGAGCCTGTGCCACTCCCCGAACAGTCTCTGAGCGAGCGCAGCGAATCGACGAGTCTGCCCCGGACCGAGTCCGGGGAATCAGCCGACTACCACGTCTCATATCGCACTGTAGCTGAGAGCTGCGCGGCGGAGATCCTTCGACTGCGTTCCGGGCTCCACCCTCCACTCCGCTCAGGATGACACGGCCGAGAGGCCCGCTACGCCATCGGGACGAGCCACGCCAGCAGGAGCGTCGTCGCGAACGCCACCAAGCCGACGAGCGCGAGCAGCGGCGTCCACGTCCTGAGCGTCTCGACCTCGCCGAGCCCGCCCATCGTGGCGAAGATCCAGAACCCGCTGTCGTTCATCCACGAGCCCACCAAGGATCCGCTGGCGATGGCCGTGGCGAGGTAGACCGCGTGGAACGGCAGGTCGACGCCCGCGACGGCGCCGGAGACCAGCCCGACCGTCGTGATCATGGCGACCGTCGACGAGCCCTGGGCGGTCTTGAGGAGGCTAGCTGTCCCGAAGGCGAGAAACAGAAGGGAAAAGCCGCCTGCGCCGCCGCCCACGAGCCCGGCCACCACGTCGCCGACACCGGCCGCGCGGAGCATCGCCCCGAACGCGCCGCCCGCCGCCGTGATCAGGATGATGACGCCGGCCGCCATCAGCGCCGCCTCGACCGACGCCGCGAGCGCCCGGCGGTCCGTCCCCCGCTGGCGGACCTGGACGGCCAGCGCGGCGACGGCCGCCAGCCCAAGCGCGAGGTTCGGGTTGCCGAGCGCCGCCAGCACGGGCACGGTGCGGTCGAGCGCCGTCGCGACGGTCGCCGCGCCGATCAGCGCGACGGGCAGCCCGACCGGCAGCAGCGCGAGGCCCAGCGACGGCAGCGCAAGCGGCTCTCCGGGTGACGGGTCGGACGCCAGCGCCTGGGGCACGGGCTGCGACATCCGGCGGTCCGCCCAGCCTGCGAACAGCAGCACGGCGGCCGTGCACGGGACGGCGATCACCAGCCCCACGCCCATCATCGTCCCGAGGTCGACGCCCAACTCGGCGGCCGTCACGAGGGGGCCCGGCGTCGGCGGGACGAGCGTGTGCGAGATCGCTGCGCCGCCCGCGACCGCGAGAAGCAGTTTGAGGTACCCGCGCCCCGAGGCCCGCGCCGCCGACCGCGCGAGTGGGATCAGCAGGTAGAACACGGTGTCGAAAAAGACCGGGATCGCCAGCACCGCCCCGCTGGCGGCGAGCGCGGGCGCCGCCCGCTCGGGGTGGTCAGTGCCGGTGAACGCGCGGACGACCCGGTCGGCGGCGCCACTCGCGGTCATCGCCGAGCCGATGACGGCGGCGAACGCGATGACGATGCCGATGGACGCGGCCGTCGCCCCGAACGCCTCCGCAACGCGCGCGACGGACTCGCCCGTCGGGCCGTCCGCCAGCAGGCTTACCGCGAGTGCCGCCGCGAGCAGCGCCAGGAACGCGTGCACACGCCCCACGACGATCAGACCCAAGACCGTCGCCATCCCGACGGCCAGGATCACGACCGGGCTCACTCGCCGAACCCGACGCCCCGGGCGGTCACTCGGATGCGGAGCAGCCGGTCGTGGGACGTGAGGTAGAGCGCGTGCCCGTCGTCGCCGAAGGTGAGGTTGGCGGTCGCCCGCTCGGTCCGGATCGTGCCGAGGTGCGTGCCGTCGGGCGCCAGCAGCAGCACGCCGCCGGGCCCGGTCGCGAAGAGCGTCCCGTCGTCGGCCATCGCCATCCCGTCGGGCAGGCCGGGGTTGGCCTCGCCCACCATCGGCGTCGCGTCGAAGAGCAGGCGGCCCTCGCCGAGCGAGCCGTCCGGCGCGACCGGGTACGCGCGCCAGATCGCCTGGGCCGGGTCCGAGTTGGCGACGTAGAGCGTCCGCTCGTCGGCCGATAGGATGACGCCGTTCGGCCACGTGAGGTCGTCGATGAGGAGGGCGACCGTGCCGTCGGGGTCGACGCGGTAGACGCCGTTGTGCGGCTGCTCTTTGTCGGGCGAGTCGTCCCGCCCCGCCAACCCATACGGCGGGTCGGTGACGAACAGGGCGCCGGACGAATGCAGCGCGAGGTCGTTGGGGCTGTTGAAGCGACGCCCCTCGTAGCCGTCGGCGATCGTCTCCCGGACCCAGGAGCCCGGGATGAGCCGGGTGACGGCGCGCGAGCCGTGGTCGGCGAGCAGCAGGCGGCCCTCGGCGTCCAAGATCAGCCCGTTGCTCCCCACGCTGGCGTCTTGGCCCGGCGCCAGCGCCAGCCCGGACGGGCGCAGGAAGACGCTCAGGCCGTCGGCGTCGGACCACCGCCAGACCGTGTTGCCGGGCACGTCGCTAAACAGCAGGTCCCCCTCGGCCGGCCGCCACACCGGGCCCTCGGACCAGATGAATCCCTCCGCCAGCACCTCTGTCTCGGCATCGTCGGGGACGCGCTCGCGGAAGGCGTCGGAGGGCTGACTGCGTGGACCCGTGTCGGGTTGGGCGAGGGCGCTGGCGGCCAGCAGGCCGGCGACGAAGATGAAACGGCGCATGGCGATTCCGGAGGGCTCGACCGGAGGATAGTGCGCCTGCGGCGTCCCTGTTTATCCGAGGGTTCGGGCCGTCGATACTCGGGCACATGGCACCTTCCCGCCCCGATCGCCTCTTCGGCGGACTGTTCCTCGCTGCCGGCGCGGCGCTCGTCGGCATCGGTGCCGGCGTCGTCCCCGTCGACCCCGGCACGGTCCATGCGCCCGGCTGGGTGCTGGCGCTGTGCGGCGCCGTCTTCGGGATGGGCGGGGTGGCGGTGCTGGCGCACCGATGGCCGGCCGTGCAGTCGGCCGCCGTCGGCGTGATCTGGCTGGCGTTCGGCGTGATCGGCGGGTGGGTGGCGCTGTTCGGCAGCGCCGAGCAGTTCTCGGGTGGGACCGGACTGCTGCCGCGCAGCCTCGACGTGTGGCTGGCGCGCGGCGTGTTCGGGCTGGGCGCCGTGCTTTGCTTGGCCGTGTTCATCGGCGGCTCCGCACGGCTCGTCCGCCGCGCGCGGTCGTCCGGGATTTCGGCGGCCAGGGCCTAGATCGTCGCGCCGATGACGGCGAAGGCGACGATCGCGACGCCACCCGCGAGCAAGGCGTAGGGCAACTGGGTGCGGACGTGCGAGATGTGATCGGTCGCCGCCGCCAGCGACGAGACGATGGTCGTGTCCGAGATCGGCGAGGCGTGGTCGCCGAAGATGCCGCCCGCCAGCGAAGCCGCGAGGAACGGCGCCAGCGGGAGACCGAGGGCCGCGGCGGCGGGCACCGCGATCGGGATCATGATGGCGAACGTGCCCCAGCTCGTCCCCGTCGAGAACGCCACGAAGCCGCCCGTTAGGAACACCAAGGGCAGGAGCAGGATGGGTCCCACGCCGGCTTCGGCCACGCCGGACGCCACGTAGACGCCCGCGCCCAGCTCGCGCGTGACGGCGCCGAGCGCGAGCGCCAGGAGCAGCACGAAGGCCATGCCCAGCATCCCGCCCGCCCCCTTGAGCCCGGTCGTCGTCAGTTGCTCGACGGTCATCCCGCGCTGGGCGAGCATCAGGCCCCAAGCCACCAGCAGGCCCGACAGCACGGCCCATAGCACGCTCGTCGAGCCCGAGCCGTCGAGCAGGTTCCCGTCGCCGGTGATCCACAGCGAGAGCGGCATCATCAGGACCATCGTGCCGAGCGGGAGCAGCATGTTGAGCACGCGCGGCGGGATGGCGCCGATGGGCTCGGGCACGAGCGCCGTCTCGTCCACATCCGGCGCGGCGCCCGGCGCGAACCGCTCGCCGCGCTCGGCCCGCTCCTCGGCCGTCTTCATCGGCCCGAACCGCCAGCCGGTGACGGCCACGAACGCCGCCAGCGCGACGGCCGCCAGCGCGTAGGCGTTGTACGGGATGGAGGACACGAACAGCCGCAGCGGGTCCTCGACGCCCTGCTCGCCCAAGAGGCTCAGCACGTAGGCGCCCCAGGCATTGAGCGGGATCAGCACGCAGATCGCCGCGCTGGTCGAGTCGATGAGGTAGGCCAGCATCTCGCGCGAGCGGTTCTGACGGTCGAAGAGGGGTCGGCTGACGGCGCCGGCCACCAACACGGTGATGTTGGACTCGATAAAGATGACCACGCCGACCAGGAACGCCAGCACGCGCGCGCCGCGCGGCGTCGACGCCCAGCCCCGCTTTTCCAGCGTATCGACGAACCCCTTGACGCCGCCGCCCGCCTCGACCGTCGCGATCAGCGCGCCGATGACGAGCGTGAACAACAGCACGCGTGTGTTGCCAGCGTCCTCGAACACGCCGACGGCCCCGTCGATGGCGCCGCCGAGCCCGGCGAGCGGGTTGCCGCCCGCGAGGATGGTGAAGCCGAGCCAGACGCCGGCGCCGAGCGAGAGGTAGACCTGCCGCGTGCCGATGGCGAGGCCGATGGCGAGTACGGGCGGGAGGAGGCTGGTCCAGGTCGGGTCCATCGGGCGGGGAGCGTGGAGAGTCCCGATGGTACCACGACTCGCTTCACCTCGGGCTCGAGGCGGGAGCGGCTGAAGCGTGTGTGAGGCCGGGCTACCAAGCGAACCCCGCGCGCGCGGCGGGGTGGAACCGGCCGCTCCCCTCTCCCGACATGGCCGAAGTCTCCAGCACCACCGTTCGTCTCCAGGTCGCCGGCGCCCAGAACCCCGACGTGGGCAAGGGCGTCGCGCGGCTGAGCCAGGAGGCGCTCGCCGAGCTCGGGCTGGCGCCGGGCGGCGTCGTCCAGCTCGACGGCACCAGCACGACGGCCGCCATCGCGCTCCCGCCCTACTCCGCCGACGCGGGCTTGGGCATCATCCGGCTCGACGGCCTCTTGCGGGCGAACGCCGGCGTCGGCATGGGCGACCACGTCGAGGTGTCGGCGGCGCGTGTCCAGCCCGCCGCGAAAGTGACGCTGGCGCCGGCCCAGCCGGGCGTGCGGCTGCAGGGCCGGGGGCAGGCGCTCCTGCGCACCCTCCTCGGCCGGCCGCTCGTCTCCGGCGACACCGTCTCGACGTCGGTCTACCGCAGCCAGCCCGGCCCGCAAGACGGCGTGCCCGGGCTGCCGCCCGAGATCGCGCAGCGCCTCTTTGGCCAGCAGCGCGCGTTCGGCCTCCAGGAGATCCGGCTCATCGTGACCCAGACCTCGCCCAAGGGGATCGTGCAGGTGACGGAGCAGACCGAGATCGAGCTGCTCCCGGAGTACCAAGAGCCGCGCTCGGGCGAGGGCCCCGTCGGCATCACGTACGACGACATCGGCGGGCTCGGCGACACGGTCGATCAGGTCCGCGAGATGATCGAGCTTCCGCTCAAGCACCCCGAGCTGTTCGCCCGACTCGGCATCGACCCGCCCAAGGGCGTGCTCTTGTACGGCCCGCCCGGGACCGGCAAGACGCTGCTGGCGCGAGCCGTCGCAAACGAGACGAACGCCAGCTTTTCCGTCATCAACGGGCCCGAGATCATGGGCCGCTACTACGGCGAGTCGGAGGAGCGCTTGCGGACGGTCTTCGAGGAGGCCGCCGAGAACGCGCCGGCCATCATCTTTATCGACGAGCTGGACTCGATCGCCCCGGCGCGCGACGAGACCGGCGAGGCCGAGCGCCGCGTCGTCGCCCAGCTGCTCACGCTGCTCGACGGGCTCGAAGGGCGCGGGAATGTGGTCGTGATCGGCGCCACCAACCGGCCCGACGCCATCGACGAGGCGCTCCGCCGGCCGGGCCGCTTCGACCGCGAGATCGTCATCGGCGTGCCGGACACGGCCGGCCGCCGCCAGATCCTGGACATCCACACGCGCGGCATGCCGCTGGCGGAGGACGTCGACCTGGTCGAATTGGCGCGGACGACCTACGGGTTCGTCGGCGCCGATCTCGGCGCGCTCGCGCGCGAGGCCGCCATCTCGGCGCTCCGCCGCTTGCTCCCCAACATCGACCTCGACGAGGACGAGATCCCGGCCGAGATTCTGGACGAGCTGGTGGTTCGTGGCGACGACTTCGCCGACGCCATCCGGCGCGTGCAGCCGTCGGCGCTGCGCGAGATCCAGATCCAGGTCCCGACGGTCGGCTGGGACGACATCGGGGGGCTGGAGGAGACCAAGCGCCAGCTCCAGGAGGGCATCGAGCTGCCCATGAAGCACCCCGAGGCATTCCGCCGGCTCGGCATCCGCCAGGCGCGCGGCTTCCTACTGTTCGGCCCGCCCGGCAACGGCAAGACGCTGCTGGCGAAGGCCGTCGCCCGGGAGGCCGAGGCCAACTTTATCGCGACCAAGTCCAGCGACCTGTTGAGCAAGTGGGTGGGCGAGTCCGAAAAGCAAGTCTCGAAGCTGTTCAAGCGCGCCCGACAGGTGTCGCCGACGGTCATCTTCATCGACGAGATCGACGCGCTCGCGCCCTCGCGCGGCGGCGGGCAGGGCGACTCGAACGTGACCGAGCGCGTCGTCAACACGCTCCTCGCGGAGATGGACGGGCTCGAAGAGCTCCAGGGCGTCATCGTCATCGGCGCGACGAACCGGCCGACGCTGCTCGACCCGGCGCTCTTGCGGCCGGGCCGCTTCGACGAGATCGTCTACGTCCCCGTGCCGGACGCTGAGGGCCGCCGCCGCATCCTGGAGATCCAGACGGCCGAGATGCCGCTGGCGGACGGCGTCGACCTCGACGCGCTCGCGGAGCGGACGGAGCGCTACTCGGGCGCCGACCTCGAAAACCTCGTCCGCAAGGCGGGACTCGTGGCCCTGCGCGCCGACCTCGAGACGGAGACGGTCACGGCCGCCAACTTCGACGAGGCCCTGGCGGACACGCGCCCGAGCGTGACGGCGGAGGTGGAGAAGGAGTACGAGCGGATGCGCCAGCAGCTCAAGCAGGAGGACCCCCGCGGCAACCGCCGCATCGGGTTCGAGATCACGCCGTCCGACGGGACCAGCGGCGACGGGGCCTGATCCGGCGGGCGCGGATATCTCGGTACAGACACGAGGGGCCTCCTGCCCTTCCACGTCCTGCCGCCCACCCTCCCATGCGCGCGCTCCTCGTCGCCAGCCTCGTCGTTCTCCTTGCTGGGGCTTCCACCGCCCAATCCACGTTCGTCGTCACCACCACCGAGCCCACCGGGCCGGGGTCGCTCCAGTCCGCCATCTTTGCCGCGAACCAGTCCCGCAACGGCAGCGGGCCGGACCGGATCGAGTTCGCTCTCTCGGGCGCGCCGGGGCCGTTCGTCATCCGCCCGACCTCCCCGCTCCCCGCCATCACCGAGGCCGTGGTGATCGACGGGCTCTCGCAGCCGGGCGCGGACTGCTCGTCATGGCCCGCCACGCTCCTCATCGTTCTCGATGGCCAGAACGCCGGCTCCGAAGCGGATGGCCTCCAGTTCACCGACGGCGGCGGATCGACGGTCCGAGGGCTTGTCGTGGGGAGGTTCGCCAACGACGGGTTCGACATCGAGGGGGACGGCGGCAACACGTTCGAGTGCAATTACGTCGGGACGGACGTCCGGGGGACGGCCGCGCGGCCCAACGGCGACGACGGGTTCGACGTGGCCTCCCCCGACAACGTCATCGGCGGGCGCACCCCGTCGGCCCGGAACCTGATCTCGGGCAACGCAGAGGACGGCGTCGACGTGGACGGCTTCGGCGTCGGCAGCGCCCGAGGCAACCGGATCCAGGGCAACTACATCGGTGTGGCCACGGACGGCGCGAGCCCGCTCGGCAACGGTGACGACGGCGTGGAGACCCAGTTCGGGGCCGACGACACCCTGGTCGGGGGCGACGGCGAGGGCGAGGGCAACGTGATCGCGTACAGCGGGGACCACGGGATCCAGACCGAACAGGCAGACCGGATCACAATCCTCGGGAACGCGATCTATGCCAACGGGACGCTCGGCATCGATCTCGACAACGACGGCGTGACCCCCAACGACAACGACTCGTTCACCTCCCGCCAGAACTTCCCCGAGCTCGGCGCCGCCACGACGTTCTCGAACGCCGACGGGACCGTCGTGACGGGTTCGCTGCCGTCGCAGGCCGACGCCACGTTCTGGGTCGAGCTCTTCGCCAGCGACGCGCTCGACACGTCCGGATTCGGCGAGGGCGAGCGCTTCCTCGGTGCGACGGACGTGACCACCGACGGCAGCGGCAACGCTGCGTTTGAGATCACGGTGGTCGGCCTCCCGGCGGGCGCGTTCGTCACGGCCACGGCGACGAACACCGATGGCGAGACGAGCGAGTTCGGCCGCGGCGTGGCGGTGACCACCCGGAACAACGTGGGGTCCGAGCCGGAGACGGGGGCCGAGCTCACGGTGGCCGTCGCGCCCAACCCGTCCGCCTCTGGCGGCACGATCCAGATCGAGGTGGGCGCGGGGCCGGTGGCCGAGGTCGCGGTGTTCGACGCGCTGGGCCGGGCCGTACACGAGGTCCACCGCCTCGGCCGGGGCCGTCACGTCGTGGCCGTGCCGTTGCTGCCGGCGGGGGCGTACGTCGTCCGCGTGGTGGCCGGCGCCCACGTTCAGACGGCCCGGCTCACGATTGCTCGGTAGCGCCGTCGCAGCGTCCGGCAAGGACGAGAATCCAGGCGGCGCCCGCCGCCTCCGGGTCGAGTTCGCGCCGACGGATGGGGAGGGATCCGCCAGCCGGCCGAGTCAGCGGGCCACGGTCCAGCGCCGCGTCACGGCGGCGTCGCCCGCCCGCACCCGGCACACGTAGACGCCCGCCGCCCACGCGGTCACGTCGACCGCCACCTCGTGCGTCCCGGCCGCGAGCGGCCCGTCGGCCAGCACCGCGACGCGGCGGCCGAGCACGTCGAAGACCTCGACCCGCACGTCGGCGGCGGCGCCGAGCGTGAGCGCGACGCGGGCCGGGCCTTGCGCCGGGTTCGGGACGAGCGGGCCGAGCGCCAGCGCGGGCCCCGGGGCCGAGGCACGGCCGGTGGCGACGGCGTACGCGATGCGGACGGCGTCGGCGCGGAGGACGCGGGCCGAGTTCGACGTCTCCGCGTTGTGGACCTCGACGGCGAGCCGGTCGCCCGCATGGACGCTCCACCCCCCGAGCGACTGCCACGCGCCGCTGCCCTCGTTCTGATCGACGGTGACCTCCCCGAGCGGGGCACCGTTGCGCAGGATCCGGTAGCGCGCCTGTCGGGAGGCGTTGGCGGTCTCGGGGACGATGAACGAGACGAGGTGCGGGCCGGACCGGACAGCCGTCGTCTCGAACGTGGCCGTGGGGTCGCCGCCGAAGGGCACGTAGCGGCTCGTCGCGCCGACGGCCTGCGTCACGCTCGTCTGCCACGCGCCGGTGTCGTGGTAGACGGCGGCGTCGGCGTCGTCGAGGACGACCTCGGCGAGCGCGTCGCCCAGGCGGAGGAGGCGGGCGGCGTCGGCGCGGAGGACGCGGTCGGCCTGGCCGTCGGGCGTCGCGGAGACCGCCACCTCGACGGCGTCGCCGGCGTCGAGCGCGAGCGTGCCCACCACGCGCCAGCGGTTGTCGCCGCCCCGCTGGTCGGCCTGCGTCTGGAGGCGGGTCTGGCCGCCGACGCGGACCGCGTAGTCGGCGCGGAGGACGGCGTTGGTGCTGGCCGGGACGATGGTCTCGACGGCGTAGACGCCCGCGTCGGGCGCCGTGAAGGCGAACGTCGCCTGGGGGGCGCTCGCCAGGAAGGCGAACCGGCTGGTGGGCCCGTAGGCCTCCGCCGAACTCGTCCGCCAGTCGCCGCGCTCGGCGTAGCCCGGGTCCGCGTCGTCGACGAGCACGAACGTGTCGAGAAACTCGACCTCGACGGGGACGCGGCGCTCGGGCGCGGTCGGGTCGTCGCTGGCGACGACGAGCGTATCGCGCACGACGCCGGGGGCGTCGGCCGAGAGCACGAGCGGCAGGGCCATCTCGCCCATCGGCGCGATCTCGAAGGGGCCGCCCTCGGCCGCCCGCACGGCCCCCGAGGCCGTCGTCGCCGCGTGGACCGTGAGCGGCTCGGTGCCGAGGTTGCGGAGCGGGACGGTCGCCGTCGTCTGCTGGTGGAAGATGGCCTCGCCGAGGTCGAGGGCGGTGGGCGCGAGAAGTTGGCGGTCGCGGATGAGGGCCGACAGCTTGACGGCGTCGGCGCCCAGGCGCGCGCCCGGCTGGCCGTCGCCGCTCGCGCGGACCTCGACGGTCACGGCGTCGCCGGCGTCGACGTCCACGGCCCCGACGAACAGCCACGCGTTCACCGGCGGGGGCGCGTCGAACGTCACCGCCGCGGCCTCCGCGCCGCCCACCGACACCGCGACTTTGACGTCCGCCGCCGCGCCCGGCGCCTCGGGCATCCGGACGAAGGCGTGGCGCCGCCCGGCGCGGTCGACCGTGAACGTCCACCGCGCCGCCGCGTCGGCGCCCTCCGCCAGCACCGCCGCCCGCGCCGTCCGCCCCCACACGTGGTCGGCGGCGAGCGGCTGCCAGCCGGGTCCGGCCTCGGCGTAGCCCGCCTCGGCGTCGTCGAGGACGAGGTCGTCCGGGAGCGGGCGCAGGAAGCGGGTGGCCACGTTGCCGGCCGAGTCGGAGGCCGCCGCCGCCACGCGGGCGACCAGCGCCGGGGCGACGGGGTCGACGGTCTCCCACGCGAGCGGGCCCGCGGGCACGACGGGCAGGATGCGGCGGCGCTCATAGCGGTCGAGGACGGCGACGAACGGGCCGTCCTGGAAGAGGGGCTCGTCGGACGTGATCCGGTAGCGGCCGTCGCTCAGCACGTCAAGCGTGAGCGTGGGCGGCTCGCGGTCGTCGGTGCCGAGCCAGCGCTGCATGGCGGCGGTGCCGGTCTCGTAGCGGAACGGGACGCCCGGGTACTCGGCCGCGACCCGCTCGATCACGCCCAGCGTCGCCTCCAGCCGCTCGACGAAGGTGGGGTCGGCGAGGTGGTCCCAGATGCAGGCCACCTGGTCCTCGCCCGCCACCGCGGCCTCGAAGATGCCCCGCACGAGCGCCTCGGTGACGCCTGCAAAACTCCGCGAGCGGACGTTCCAGCCGCCCGTCCCACCGGGCCGCTGGTAGTCCTCGGCCGACGGCCGGAACGGGACGAACGCGAGCGGCGCCCGGCTCCAGTCGTACAGGTTGTCGATGGGCTCGACGCGGTCGTCGTGGACGTGGGGGGCGTCGTTGTGCAAGCTGAACGGGAGGCGCGTGTCGAGGTGCGCCTGCCAGGCGTCGTCCATAAAGTGCCAGCCGCTGCGGAAGGAGGCCGGGTACATCCCGTCCATCAGCAGGCCGTCGGCGATCGTCTGGTCGAAGTCGTCGCGGACCTCATCGGTGAACGCGCGGGCCTGATTCCAGCGGTAGCGGCCGTCGCCGTCGTCGTCGTTCCAGACCCAGGTGTGGTAGTGGAACGTGAACTCGTCGCCGGCCGCCTCGATGGCGTCGCCCCAGGCGGTCCGCATGAGGTAGGTGGACATCGTGCTCGGGAGTGGGACGTTCGTGTTGACGGCGTCGCGGTAGAGGCTCCCGTTCTGCATCCACCACGTGAGGCGGAGCGGGTCGCCGTAGGAGTCGGTGTGGGCGGCCCGGAACGCCGGGGCCATCGCGCGGGCGGCGTTGCCCGTCGGCGAGAGGAAGAGGTCGTGGTTGCCGTTGGGGTAGTACCCCGCCCGCCGGTCGACGCTGATGCCGGGCGTGGACGTGTCGGAGCCGAGCACGAACGAGACGGAGCCTTGGGCGTGGGCGGCCGAGGCGAGGAGGAGGAGGGCGAGGCCTGCGAGGTGCCGGGTCATGCGGTCCAACCTACCGGTGACCGGGCACCCGCAACCGGAGGCCGCCCCGCCTCCGGCAATCATCGGGCGGGCACCGATGCCGGAGGCCGTACGTTGGCGTCCCCATGCGCCGCGTCCCCGCCCTGCTCCTGCTGGCCGCCCTCGTCGGTGGCCTTTCCGCGTCCGCCGTCCACGCGGCCGGCCATGCGGCGGACTGGGCGGAGGGGCGCGCGCACCAACTCGCGCACCACGGCAGCGACGGCGCCCAGGCGCCCTGTGTCGACGGGGAGGCCCACGCGCTCGACTGCGCGGTCTGCTCTTGGCTGGGCTCGGCGGTCACTCTCCATGAGACCCCTGCGCTGGCGCTGGCGGACGCCGCCGACGTATCCCCGGAGGCCGTCGTGTTCCGCCCCGAGGGGGTGGCGTGCGCCCCGGCCCGAGGCCCCCCCGCTGTCGCCTAGGTCCGCGCTCGCGGACGGTCTCGCCCGGCGCACGTCGCCGGCTTTGGTTCCCGGCCGCACGTCTGCGGCCCAGCGACAGCTCCCATGGTCTTCCGTCTTCTGGCGGTCGCGCTCGCATTCAGCAGCGCGGCCTCCGCCCAATCCCTCGTCGGCCGCGTGGTCGACGCCGAATCCGACGCCCCGCTCGCGGGCGCCGCCATCCAAGTCCCCGCCCTCGACCGAGGCGCGGCCACCGGTGCCGACGGCACCTTCGAACTCCTCGGCCTCCCGCACGGCGACGTGCGCGTCGTCGTCTCCTTTCTCGGCTACCTCAGCCAGACCCGGACGGTCGCCGTCGGCGCGGGCCCGGCGCGGCTCGACGTGGCGCTGGCGCCCTCGATCGTCGAGTCGCCGGACGTGACGGTGACGGCGCGGGCGCGCGCCTCCGACGTGCTCTCGGTCCCCCAGTCGGTCGCCGTCGTCGACCGGGCCGAGCTCGACCGGGCCGGCGGGGCGACGCCGTTCGAGGCGCTCGACGACCTCGCGGGCGTCCGCCTGCTGGAGACCGGGCCGGGCATCGCCAAGCCGGTCGTCCGCGGGCTCACCTCGCAGCGCGTGCTCATCGTCAACGACGGCGTGCGGCAGGAGGGGCAGGGCTGGGGCGACGAGCACGGGCCCGAAATCGGCGCGGCGGACGTGGACCGAATCGAGGTCGTCCGCGGCCCGCTCAGCCTGCTCTACGGGTCCGACGCGCTGGGCGGGGTCGTGCAGACGACCCCGACGCCGCTCTTCGCACACGAGGGCGAGACGTGGGGGACGGCCACCATCGCCGAGGAGACGGCGGCGCAGCAGACCCAGGGCACGCTCGCCGTCGGCGGGCGCTCCGACGACCTGGCGGGGGAGGTCCGCCTCGGCGGCCTCGGCGCGGCGGCCCTGCGCACGCCCGACGGCCTGATCCCCAACACGGCGCTCGACACCCGCACGGCCTCTGCGCGGTTCGGCGCCCGCATCGGGGAGGGGACGCTGGAGGGTGGCGCAAGCGCGTTCCGCCAGACGATCGGGCTCTTCGAAGCTGAGGACGCCGCCGTCCTCCCTGCGTCGCTCCGCGACCGTGGCGCCATCGCCCTACCGCGCCAGACGGTGGAGCACGACCGCGCCGTGCTCCGGCTCGACCAGCCCCTGGGGGCTGACCGCCTCGACGTCGTCGGCGCCGTGCAGCAGAACCGCCGCCGCGAGTTCGAGGACGAGGAGGGCCCCATCGAGCGCTCCTCGGAGGCCGTCGACGACCCCGCCCTTTTCTTGCGCTTGACGACGGCGACGCTCGACGCGCGCCTGCACCACCGGCCGGTCGGCCGCGTCTTCGGGACGGTCGGCGTCAGCGGCCTGTGGCAACGCAACGAGACGCTCGCCGAGGAGGCGCTCATCCCCGGCGGGACGACGCTCAACGGCGCCGTCTACGTCGCCGAGCAGCTCGTCGCCGGGCCCGTCACCGTCGACGCCGGCGCCCGAGTCGACGTGCGCCAGCTCGACGTGGAGGCGAACGACGACCTGGGTGTCGAGGCCCAGACGCGGTCGTACACGGCCCTGACCGGGGCCGTCGGCGCCGCGTGGCAGGTCGGCGGCGGGCTGTCCGTCGCCGCCAACCTGGGCCGCGCGTTCCGGGCGCCGATCCTCCAGGAGCTGTTCGGGAACGGCGTCCACGAGGGGACGCTCCGGTTCGAGCGCGGGACGGCGACGCTCGCGCCCGAGACGAGCGTCGCGCTCGACGGCGTCGTCCGCTACCTCTCGCCCCACGTCTACGCCGAGGCCGGCGCGTTCCTCAACGTCGTCGACGCCTACATCACGCCGCGAGCGAGCGGCGCGGTCGACCCCGAGAGTGGGTTCCAGATCTACGACTTCGTACAGACCGACGCACGGCTGGCGGGCATCGAGGCGCGCGTCGACGTGCACCCGCACGCCCTGCACGGCCTGGGCCTCCACCTCGCCGGCGACTGGACGCGCGGGACGGAGCGGGCGTCCGGCGACCCGCTCCCGTTCGTCCCCCCGGCCCGCCTCGACGTAGCCGTCGAGTACCAGGTTGAGCGCGCGGGCGTCTTCCGCGATGTCGAGGCGCGCGTCGGCCCGATGCTCGTGGCGGCGCAGGACCGGCCCGAGTTGTCGGACGAGATCCCGACCGCGAGCTACGCCGTGTGGTCGGCCTCCGTCTCGGCGTCGCTGACGGTCGGCGGCGCGGTGCTCACGCCGACGCTGGCGGTCGAGAACATCGGCGACGCGCGCTACGTCGACCCGTTGAGCCGGTACCGCCCGTTCGGCGTCCCGGCGGCCGGGCGGAGCGTGCGGCTGGCGCTGCGGGCGGCGTTCTGAGGCGCCCGGTTTCACCATCGCTCCGCTTTGCCCCCCCGGAGCCGCCCGGTACCTTGCGGGTGCCCCTATAGCTCAGTTGGTTAGAGCAGCGGACTCTTAATCCGCGTGTCCCAGGTTCGAATCCTGGTGGGGGCACCCCAGAAATCGGCCCAAAAATGCCTACAGTGGCAATTTTGGGCCGATTCTGTTTCTAGCCGTGATGCAGCCAAATGCGCCGGAACGCAGCGGAATGTCACGAGTGAGGTAACCACAGCCGTAACCGAGTGTCCCATGTCTACAGACAGCCAGAACGTTCAGGGCGATCCTCAATTCCCGTACTGGGGGCGGTACTGGGCCGGAAACGGTCTGGATGGAGAACCAGCCGACCTCGCCACAACGCTGGCGACTCGTCAGCAACTCTATCTGGTTCTGGCTGCCATCGCGGACATCGAGACTGAACTCTCCCTGTTGCTCCGCGACCATCTAGATGGCGGAGTGGTGCTAGAGAAGCTGATCGACAGTCTCGGCATCGCCCGGTTGCGGCAGTGGTCCCACGCGCTTGACTTGATCAGCGATGAGGTCTCGAACGACATCAACCTCTTGGCCAAGGTCCGCAACCATTTGGCCCACGGGTCAGAGAGGCTGATGTCCGACACAAAGGTTGAGGACACGCTCCTCACCCTGGCGACCACTGCCGGAGATGGGCTGACGATCAACGGCCGCGTCGTGAAGATGATGGTGGACGGCGATTGGCGTCCGTTGACGGCCAAGCGTCTGATTGACACCAGCGGAACATGGGGAGCATTCCTGATGACAGCTCAGCGGGTACTCCAACAATTGTATTTCAGCCGCACCGGCCAACAACCTGGGATTCTCCCGCCGGACGGCTCAGGCTGAGAAAGCCCGCTCCATCTCGGCCCGGACATGATCGGCCGCCGCGTGCGTGTAGATCGCCGTCGTCGTGACGCTCGCGTGGCCCAAGACTTCCTTGATGACGACGCCGGGCACGTTGGCCATCGCCAGCATGGAGCCGCACGAGTGGCGGAGCGAGTGGAACCGCAGGCGGTCGTCCAGCTTCGCCAGCCGAACGAAGTGCTTGAACCGCCGGCTCGTCCGGTTCGGGCCGATCCCGTTGCCGCGCGGTCCGGGGAAGAGCGGGCCGTCGAGCACGTCGCCGCGCGCCTCCCGCTCGGCGTGGAGCCGGCGGATCGCGTCGAGCGCAGGCCCCGCCAGCGGCACGGTGCGTTCGCGCCCGCCCTTCGTCCTGAACCCGTCGGAGTGCCGGACGTGGAGCGACCGGGCGCCGAGGTCTACCCACGACCACCGTGCCGCACACAGCTCGCCAAGCCTGAGCCCTGTGTAGGCCGCGACGAGAATCACGTCTTTGAGCCACAGATTCTCGCCGTCTCTCGCGTGGCCAGACGCCTTGTGGATCGCCGTAGAGGCGTCAATAGCTGCGAGCACCCGGTCAAGGTCCGGCGGCGTCAGGAAGGCTGGTAGGCGCCTCTCCGCCCTCGGTAGTGCAATACCCTTCAATGGGTCCCACCCATCGCTTGGTAGACCGGCCTCGTGCGCCCAACGGACGAACGCCTTGACGTGCCGGAGCCGCTGGCGCTTCGTCGCGTCGGCTACGGGCTCCCGTCGCGTCTGTACTTCTCCATCCCCGCCTGTCTGGCGGACAACCTTTTGCGCGTCGATGAAGCGCCGGACGTGGGCGGGACGGAGGGCGTCGAGGTACACGCCACCGGGCGCCGCGTCGAGGAGTTGGCGGCACGCCATGTCATAGCCCCGGAGGGTCGTCGGGCGGCACGTCTCGCGGCGGTCGGTGAGGAAGCCTGCAACGACATCCGCCAGCGTCAGATTCCTCGTCTCCCAAGGCAGAGAGCGGGCGACGCTCCACGGATCGAACTCGGCCCTGTCGTATAGCCGCTCTAGTTCGTTCACTCGCTTCCGGGCGGCGCGCACATCGCCGGTCCCGAGTGGGACGGACTTCTGGCGGGGCTGGCGGTTGGCGTCGGAGAAGTAGGCGTAGTACTTCCCTCGGAGCTTGCGGAGGCTTGCCATCTCAGGACCCTTTGCGGTTCGGTTGGGCGGGAGCCGCGAGGTAGGCGTCAAGCGCTGCGTCCCGGACCACGAGGACACTGCCTCCGCTTTTATATGTCGTGAGCGTCCCGCGTTGGGCGGCGGCGTGGACGGCCTGCATGGAGACGCTCTTCTGGTTGGCGACTTCGCGAAGGCTGATGACTGGCGGCGGGGGGTCCTTCGGCATCGGAACGGAGAGAGCGAAGTCGCAATGTAGGCATTGATCAGAATCAATGTCAATCGTACCTTGAGCCACACCACGGCCGAGACGATGACTGAGCTGTTCGACCTCACAGAGATCGACGACGTGGTCAAAGCGCACCTTCGGGAGCGCTACCCTATACCCACCCACGGCCGTGCCGATCTGGACAGGTTGAGGGATCGGGTAATCAAGGAGGCCGTCGAGACATGGACGCTAGCCGGGACCTTCCACGAGGGCAGGCAGAAGGTGGACGCGATGAGGGCGGCGAGTTGGGAAGGAGCTACGCGATTAGAGGAGAAGGAGCACGAGGCGTTCCAACGACGGGCGCGCGGTCCTGCGGACGACCAGGTCCACTCGGTATTGTCGAGGTCGTTCGGAGCAATCCTGCACTACAACAAGGCCACGATACACGCGATCGCTCGGCCTCGCGTCATGGCTCAGAGCTACGCTCTGGTCCTAGCCATCGGAGACGCTACGGGGGAGATACCTAAGCTTCACGGGCGCCCCGTCGAGTCGAGTAGTGACCGTGCTCACAAGAGTCGACCACAGGGTGTCGGCAGGACTCGAAAGGACCACGCGGTCTTTGTCCTCGACCTGAACCTCGACAATCGCAAGGTTGAGACGTGGGGGGAGATAAACAGGTTGATCGAAAACGCCGCCGGGGAAACAGCGCTGCCTTTCCCCGGCACGGCGACGAAGGGGGAATCGGTTCAGACGCAAGCGCGGCGCCTCCTCAAAGCGCGGTTCGGGGTGGTCCCGAAGCCAGCCGGGTTCGTCGCCGCGCTCCGGGATCGGGAGGCGGAGATCCGGGCGTTCTAACCTGTGCAGACAGTCCAGACTGTCCGGGAGAGTTTCTGTCTGTCTGAGGGGGGAGGGGCGAGGAGGATTACTTCTGGCAGGGCCACCACCCTACCAAATTTTCCCTGCCGCTCGCGCGGCACGAGGGCCGAGGCGTGCAACCGGCTGTGGTGGCCCGGCACACTCGGCCCTCGCCTGTTGGTTACATCGTGTCCACCACCGCTCACACTCTCTCGCTTGACGCCACCGCGCTGGCGGTGCGGCTGGCGAAAGTTGAAGAGAGGCTGGCCGACGTGCTCACAGCCGTCGAATCCCTGCCGGACACGCTCCGCCCGGCCGCTGCACCGGAGTTGCTGACGGCAGGCGATGTAGCCGCCATGCTCGGCGTGAGTCGGCGGACGGTGGACACGCTCGATGCAGCGGACGAACTCCCCATACCGGTCCGCATCGGGCGCCAGCGGCGCTGGCGACGGCAAGCGGTACTTGCGTGGCTCGACGCCGGGGGGTGCCAATGAGCTTCTCCCTGACGCGTCTCATCTGGGAGTCGGCACAACCGGCAGGAGCGGACCGACTCGCCCTGCTGGCGCTGGCGTACCACGTCAACAAGAAAGACGTGGATACGTGCTGGCCTTCCCAGGCCACGCTCGCGCGGGAGTGCGCAGTACAGGAGCGGGCGATGCGTAATACGCTCACTCGACTGGAAGCCGCCGGATACATCGAGCGCCGCCCGCGCGGTCGGGGCACCCTCTACCGCATCTGTACCGAGGCGCTGATACCGACAGCGGACTGCCGCAGTCGAGAGGGCTCAACACCGGCAGTCCAGCGCACGACACCGGCAGTTGGCCGTCCCGATGCCGGCAGTCCAGCGCCAGAACACCGGCAGTCGGCTGCCCACCAACTAGAAGAGAACCAGAAGGGGGAACAACCAACCGAACCCATTGGGTTGGTCGGTTCTCCTGAGAATGGATCTGATGATCCCTTCGTCAGCGACGTTATCGCTCGACTCCACGCCCTCGGGGTGACAGACCCCACAGTGCCGGGGAAGGTGGCCAATCTCACTCGCGTTTACGGACAGGACCGCGTTGCTCAAGTGCTCGCGGACCTAGAGGCGCTGGAGACGCCTGCGCGCTCGCCCTACGGGTGGCTCAGTGCTCAGACTAAGAAGGCCGCTAGCGGGCGCCACTCCTTCAAGGGAATCGCGCGCATGGACTTGGTTGAGCGGGAGCGATATACGGACGCCGAGAAACGACGATCCGTCGATGCGGGCGCGCCAGAAGGCTGTTTCCAGAAGTGTGCGGAGGACGGTCGGGGATCGCCGGTGTGGATGTACCTGCCGGGTGGCCCGCGTCGCGCATACGCTCCACAGGAGACCGCTGACGACATTCGGGCCGCTGCCCTGGAACCTCCCGCCACATACGGCGACGGCACAGCCCACGCAGATGCCGCGATGGCGGGTGCCCCCAATCTCGGCGCTCTCGCCGCCGCCATCGGCAGACGCCTCTGATCCCGCACGAATGCGCCCTCGACTCCCACGCCAGGCAGCTATCGGCTGCGCGGATGGAGGCGGTCCGATATGCCGCCCTACACCGGCCAATGACCCCCGATTCCGAACCGACCCATGCAACCCGACGCAACATTTGACGGCCCGTTCAAAGGGCTGTCCCCGGCGCAGACACGCGCCGCATTCCTGATAGCCCTAGGTGAGGGCAACTCCACCGTTGCCGACGCCCTCGGCATCGACCGTTCAACAGTCTGGCGGTGGGGTCGCCTGGAGACCTTCGAGGCCGCTGTGAACACCCTCCTAGCTGACGCCAAGGCTGAGGTCGAGCGTGGAGCACTAGCGCGCGTCCAGCGGGCATACCGAACCCTCGACGGCCTCCTCGCTTCACAGGATGAGCGAGTCCGGCTCCGGGCCGCTCTCTCGATCCTAGACAGGGCTGAGGCGGCCGAGGTAGGGTTCGCCGACGCCAACCGGATCGTCCGGCGGGACGCCGAGAAGTTGGTCGGCGACACCGCGCACCTGATGAGGGTGTTCGCTCTAATGAAGGACCTCAACGATGACCCGGATCACCCGGACGCTGAGGAGCGCGCGGTCTACGTAGCGCGACGGCTCGAAGCGCTCGGCCTGTGATTCTCGAAGGGCTTAGAGCTGTCGGAAGCCTTAGATCGGATCGACCACACTGACTCCGCTTCGGAAAACCGACGGCGGGGTTCGTGACGATGTTGGGAACCCCTGCTCGCACAGATGTCGATAGACGCTGCCTGGAGTTGTTTTAGATCAGAAACGTTCCCCACGCTTTATGCCGAACGAGATCGCAGAGTCCTTCATGAGGGGGTACCTCACCGACCACTTCATGCACAAAGCGCTCCTGCTCGCCGACGCCCTGAGGAGAGGGAGCGACGATCTGCCGCCAGGTATGTTCGATGGCGCCGACCCTAAAAAGTGGGAGCTGTCGCTAAAGCTTGATCTACGAGCCACGCACTTCCAAGCGATCGAGGCCCTCTTTCAACTCGTTCGCGCCCTATACCCCAGGGACCCCGGGGGACACGTCGACTTCGACATGGGCCAAATCCGGGACGACGACCTATGGCTCAACTTGTCTCGTCGCAAGCTCGACGACACCGCCAAACACGTCCGAGAGATTGGTAAGGGAGGTGAGTTGCCATTTGACCGCTGGCATGTCGGGGCCGAGGGAGCTGACACGGGGGTCCCGTTCCTACGCCATGTGTTCTACTACGGCATTCCAGTCGATGAGGAGACCGAGCGGAGCCTCCCTGTCATCCGCGACGCACTTGTCACACTGGCGAAGGAGTTCAACGACCGGGGTGAGTACAACGCCTACAAGCACGGCATGCGGATCGTCCCAACCGTCGGTCGGTTCGAGTTCTGGTCAGAGGAGGACCCCGGACGAAGAGCCACGTACGACCTCCAGCACTCGGCGACCTACCTAGACCCGTACGACCCTGATGGAACTGCCCATGTGACGCGCCCTCTCGACTCGGAGCGGGACCTACGGATGATCGAGGTCTGCCATGCCCTTGTCTCCAACGTCGTCCGGAGCCGCCGACGGCACATCCCTGGCCTTGGTCACCAACCTATCTACGTCCTCTCCACGGAAAAGCTGGCCGCCGCCGAGCGTCGGTCGGGGCAACTGGCCCGCCTCACCTGGCTTGAGCGCGATGGAGTTCGCCACGCCATCAGGATCTCCTATTACGTTCACCCTGCGGATACCTAGGACCTTCGATGCACGTCGGCCCGCGCGGTGGGTGCTGCTACGTCGGCGCTGGTGGCCCCAAACGTACGTGGACCGCTCGGAATGCGGAGGTGCTGATGCAACTTCCCAACGCTCCGCGCGGCGTCCCGCTCGACGCACCCGCTCAAGCAACTGCCACACGGTTTGGGCCCACACGCGGAGGACAGCCAGCGGCCGAACCGTGCGTATCAGGAGCCATGTCCATTGCCGCTGACCTCAAGTCGCGCCAGCACCGGCGAGGACCACGACCCTGCATACCGCACACTCAGTCGGTCTTAAAGAACGCGAAGTCTGGGTTGCTCTGCGATCCCGTAATGGATGCGTCGCAGTTGGTGCCAACGGTGTAGGACGTCTGTAAGCACGCTGCGCGGTCGACTGAGAGGGTCGCAGCGAACGAACTATTGACGGTCCGGGTCAGCTCCAAAGAGATCCGGTCAGGCGTCCATGTCCCCTCTACCCTGAGATCGAGGTAGGTGGTAATCGGGTCACCGATTCGAGCGGGCTCTTGGGCGAGGGTGCCAGAGCCCGTAACCCGACCGTTTGACGAGAACGTGAGGTTGAGATCGAGGTCGGGCTCCTGCCCGAATGAGGCTGACTCCGTCGTGATCCAACTCCCGGAGAGCGCCGACGCCTCCTCTTGCGGGTCGGGGCCACCAGAGTCACAAGCGACGATAACGAGTGAGACGGCGGCGAGGGTAAAAAGTCGGGTCAAGATTCAAGCGCGTGTGGAGGCTCAAACCTACACAGGCTGGCGCAACGCAGCCGTCACCAAATCAATCGGAGGGCGGTCTCCGTAGCGGAGGTCAGGCTCATTCCTGCTACCGTCCACGCGAGACCGCACCACGTCAGTCGCATGTTGCCCGTGGCGTGGAGTCGTAGGTCTGATTGGAGGTCGGCGACGGAGGCGGAGCGTTCCTTCCGCTCGCCGTCCACCCGTGCGTTGACCGCGTCGATCTGCTTTCTCGCCGTCCCGAGCTGTTTGTTGAGCCGAGTCCGGTAGCGTTCGAGCCTGTGTTCGAGACGGTCGACGCGCTCCTCTAGCGTCTCATCCTTGCGGATGACCTCGCCCTCAATCTCCATGATGACCTCTGGGGCGATGATGTTCAAACCGACCCGATGGGCGACGGGAGGGCTTCCTCCCTTCATCGCCGACCACGTCCGTACAGCGGCGGTCTTCATCCTCTCGACGGCCGAAGGGAGGCCGAAGGACTTCCGGGTCGAGACCAAGCCGACGGCCGTGGTAGAGACCCCGAGAACTTGGAGGACGACGCCGGCGAGTTGCGCGCGCTCCTGTGGCGTCCCAGCCGTCTGTGAAGCAGCCCACCCAACGACGGCGAGGCCCAGGAAGGTGATGATGACCCCACCGAAGCCACGTGCGATGTGACGTCCCGACGTCCTCAGGCGCCACCACACGCGCCAGCGAGTCCATAGCCTGACGATGAATTCGAGCGCGCGCACGCCACTGTGCCTGTCGCGGACTTTCTGCGGGTCCCGCGTAGTGCCGTCTACGTCATGTTCGAGCATTCCGAGTGGGGTCTCCTGAGAGGTATCGGCGGTCGAGATGATGTTCTGTATCTCTGCCCCACATCACGCTGCCAAAGTGGCGTCGACGCACTCGGGAGGTAACCACAGCCGTAACAGCTTCGCTGCGGCCATCTCAAATCAGCCCTCATTGGCTTTGATAACCGATTTTGCCTCCTGGCCCACGCGATCTCTTAATCCGCGTGTCCCAGGTTCGAATCCTGGTGGGGGCACCCCGTGACGGCCCGCGCTTCCGAGCGCGGGCCGTCTGTCGTTCGGGGGGCTGAGCCGGGCGAGGGCCATCGGGCAGGTCGGGCCTGCTGCCCGTCCCCACGCGGGGCGGAGGGGCCTGCGGGAGGGTCGACACGACCGCCGCGAGCGGGGCCGTGGAGGGGAGCCGGTTGGAGGGGAAAGGGGCACGGCCTATACTCAACGCACGGCCACCTAAATCTTTTACACATGAGACTTGTCCTCTGCAAATGGATTGGCGTGGCACTCGCACTCGTCCTCCTCGCTCCCTCCGCCACAGCCCACGAGTACCCCGACACCGTCCGGGTCAAGGTCGGCGAGGTCACGACGTTCGACGTCACCGACGCCGCCACGTGCTCGGCGACGGTCTACTGGGAGGCCCTCGCCAACCCGGCCCTCGCGACGATCGAGCCGGACCAGAACGAGGGGGTCTCCGTCGAGTTCACCGTCCGAGCGGCCACGACGCCGGGGATCACCACGTTCACGATCCAGTGGATCGGCGAGGACGTCGGCGCGGAGGGCCCCTGCAACGAGGACACGCGCGACTTCGGCGGCGTCGAGGTCGTGCTCCGTGTCACGCCGGACGAGGTCAACGCCCCCGGCGACGGCGGCGACTACATCGCGGGCGACGGCCACTGCGACACCGGCGAGGACGAGACCGTCGGCGGGGAGGACCAGCCGCAGTGCACGCTCCGGGCGGCCATCGAGGAGGCGAACGGCGGCGGCGACGCGCTGGTCACCTTCGCCTCCCACATCACCGAGATCTCCCCCACCCACACCCTCCCCGCGATCACGCGTGCCCTCACGATCCGCGGGCCGGCGGTGAGCGGCCGAGGCCCGCCGGGCACGGTCCCGGTCCCCCAGGTGGTGCTGGTCGGGCGGTCGAGCCAGGGGGTCACGCGGGGGCTGATCGTCGAGGCGGGCGGGGCGGGCACCCGCATCGAACGGATCGGGGTCCGCAGCTTCAACGAGAGCGGCCTCTTCATCCGGGCGGATGGCGTGGTGGTCACCGGCTGTCACCTCTGGAGCAACGGCATCCACGGCGTCTTCGTGACCGATGCGGAGAACGTGACCATCGGTGGATCGAGCGCAGCGGAGGGCAACTTGATCTACGCGAATGAGGAGTCCGGAGTGACCATCCTGCGCGGCCGGGCCGCCAGCGTCCTCGGCAATAGGATCGGGCTGGACCCCGCCGGGAATCCAGCGGGCAACATCGCCCGGAACGTCTCGGTGCTGGTCGGGGAGGACGTCGAGATCGGCGCCCCGGCGGCGGCCGCCGGCGAGGCCCCCGGCAACCGGATCGCAGCCTCTCCGGGGGAGGGCGTGTCCATCACGGACAGCCAGGGCACCGTCGTGGTCGCCAACCTCATCGGGACGGCACAGCCCGGACCGCGCGAGGCACCGCTGACGCCGGCGGGCAACCAAGGCGTCGGCCTTCAGGTCCAGGGCGAGAGCCCCGGGACGATCATCGGCGGCACGGGCTCAGGCGCGAAAAACCTCATCGTGGGGAATGGACGTGGGATCGTCGTGAGCGGAGATCCCACGACGGCGAGCATCCGCCGCAACGAGATCTATCGGAATGCCGGGCTCGCCATCGACCTCGGCGACGACGGCCCGACCGCCAACGACTTCGGCGCCCTCCTCGCGAGCGACGACCCCGATACGGGGCCCAACGCTCTCCTCAACTTCCCGGCCGGCATCACCGCCAGCGCCGACCGGAACGAGCCCGACAAGTGGACTCTCAGCGGCCGCCTCGACACGCCATCCCCACAGACGGCGACGGTCGAGATCTACAGTTCCAGAACGCCGAGCTTCAGCGAGGACGAGGACGCGACCCGGTTCGGCGACCTCGAGTCGTTCGTGGTCTCGACGCAGCCGAATGCGAACGGCTTCATCCGCGTCGTCGTCCTGCGCGCTGACGTCCCGTTCCCCATCCTGAGCGCGACGGCGACCGACACCGAGGGCCGCACGTCCGAGGTCTCCTGGGTGTGCCTCGACCCCGACGGGGATGGCTCGACGGACTCCGACAACGATGGCCTGTGCGACGACTGGGAGATGGCGACGCGAGGGATCGACTACGACGGGGACAACACCGTCGACCTCAACCTCGCGTCCACCAGTCGACCCGCCGATCAGCGCGCCAGCCCCACTCAGCCGGACCTGTTCGTCGAGTACGACTGGATGCGAGGGAGCGAGCCGGTGGCGGGAGCCTTCCCACCGGTTGTCGCGGCGTTCGCGGCGTCGCCTCGGCGGATCGCCCTCCACGTCGAGCGTGGCGAGGAAACGCGGGCGTTCGACCCTATCGCGTTCGGGACCGAACCGAATGCGGTGACTCCAGGCGGGTCCTTTGCAGATATCAAGGACGGAAACCCCGTCAACCCATGCGGCGCAGGGATCAACGACGGACGCTTCGGCACTCCAGAGGATCGGGTCGCGACCAACTGCCGCGCGCGGCTCGGTGCGCGCGCGCTCGTGTATCGCTACGCGCTCTTTGGACAGAACCATGCACCGCAACCACGATCGAGTGGGATCGCCGAACTCCCCGGCAACGACTTCATGGTGACCGTCTCAGCATGGAGTGAACGCGGGCTCCGTGTCTCCGCCGGACTCAGCGGATCCACCGGGCAACTGTCGACGGCGCGCGCGCGGGTCCAAGGCGTCACGTTCATGCATGAGATGGGCCACACCCTCCGCCTCGGGCACGGCGGCAGTGACTTTGTCAACTGCAAGCCGAACTACCCAAGCATCATGAGCTACGCGCTCCAGTTCCAAGCAATCGTCTCATCCCGAGTTCTGGATTACTCGCGTGTCCAGATGCTAGCCCTAGACGAGCGGGCCCTACTGGATTCATTAGGACTCCGAGGCCCAGCCAACCGGCAGGCCGCATTCCGAGATAGCCATGGCATGTCGAACGTCGTCGTCTCTACAGGCCTCCGCCAGGTCGATTGGAACGGTGACGGCGTCCTTGCCGGACGCCCCTCATTCATGCAGGACCTCAACAATCTCAAGCGGAGTTGCGGAGGGGCTGGGCTCGCTGCCCGACCGTTTGACGGCGCCAACGACTGGACCATCCTGACGCTAGACTTCCGGGGAAGTCTGGACTATCAGACTTCCGGGGCCACCAATCCGGCGAGCGTCCGCCGAGTCGACGAGTTGTACCTGACGGAGTCAGAGTTGATTGCTGCTGCGGAGGAAACCGACTATGACGGCGACGGCCTGGTCAACGCCGACGACAACTGCGCGGCGATTGCCAACCCCGATCAGGCGGACGTAGACGAGAACGGGATCGGCGACGCCTGCGAAGGGCCGCTCGCCGACGTGGGTGTGATCCAGGAGTCCGAGGAAACGGCCGGCGGGTACACCTTCCGCCTCCAGGTCTTCAACTTCGGCCCGGAGGCGGCCACCGACGTGGTTGTCACCGACACGCTGGCCGCCGGGCTCACGGCCTCGGCCATCGACGCGCCGGGCGCGACCTGCACGACGGAAGCCCAGGTGGTCCAGTGCACCTACGCTTCCGTCGCCGCCGGCGACTCGCTGGCGGTCCGGATCGACGCGACGGGCGAGGCAGGCGCTGCTGTCGTGGCGGCGGTTTCCTATACCTACGACCCCAACCCGACCAACAACCGCTCAGCCACCCTGTTCAGCGGCGCCACCGCCGGCGAGGACGGCCCTGACGGCCCCGCCGACGCACGGCCTGACGTGGTCCGTCTCTCCGTGCCGTCGCCGAACCCGACGCGCGGGCAGAGCACCCTCACCTACGACCTCACCCGCGTCGGTCCCGTTCGCATCGAGGTGTTCGACCTGTGGGGCCGCCGCGTCGCCACGCTCGTCGACGGCACCGACGGGCCCGGTCGGCACACGGTGGCCTTCGAGAGCTCGGCGCTCCCGGCCGGCGTCTATGTCATCCGGCTCGAGGCCGAGGGCCAGACGCTCACGGCTCGCAGCATCGTGGTCCGCTGATCCCGCGGGGGGCCGCCGTGCGGCCCCCCAGCAGCGCCTGACCGGCCGACCGGCCGGACTTGGCCATCCCTACCGACGCTCCTTCGCCCTCCTTGCCCAGTGCGAGTGGGACGGCGAGGGCCCAGGCGCAGTCTCGTCCCCCATCGGAGACGGAAGCCGAGTGAGACCCGGGCCTCAGTCTCTCGATTCGCGCGTCCCACGCCGAGGCTTGTATGACGACCTGCCGAGAGCGGCGTCGAGCAGGATCCGTCGGCTGTGCAGGGATCGGGCTCGCCCACACGGCGTTGCCGGGCCATGCGCATTCTCCTGCTCCTGCTCGCCCTCACCGCGTCTGGCTGCGACGTCTCCGGCCGCGTCGAAGCCGAGATCGAGGCGGCCCTGCCTGCCGCCCTCGGCCCCGCCGACCACTACGACGCGACGGTCGACGGCCTCAAGCTGTCGTCCCGCACCGCCGACCGCGTGACGATCGCCGGCGACCGCGTGGCGCGTGAGGACGCCCCCGTCGTCGACCGGCTCGACGTGACGCTATGGGGCGTCGCGTTCGACCAGAAAACCCGAGTGCTGACCCGCGTCGACAGCGCGCGGGCGACGGCGCGGCTGCTCCCGACCGATCTCGGCGAATACCTCGGCGCCCAGCGTGGGATCTCGCGCGCAACGGTGGCGCTGGCGGTACCCGACCGTGCGACGATCCGGGTGGAGGGCGCCATCGAGGGGTTCCGACTCCCGATCGGGGCCGAGATCCGGGGGCGGCTGGTGGCCAGCGGCGGGGTGGTCCGTCTCGATGTCGAGAGCGTCCGCGCCGCCGGGATCGGACTCGGCGGTGGGATCGCGCGGGCCGTGGGCGACCGCATCAACCCCATCGCCGACCTCCGCGATGAAGACCTCGCGCTGACCGTGACCGGCGTCCGCGTCGAGCGCGGTGCAGTCGTGGTGGACGCGACGGGGGACCTCGAAGGCGTGCGGCTGCGGCGCTAGAGAACCGGTCGAAAGGGAACGCAGGCCACCCCTTTCAGTCCCGCATGGGTCGTCGGAGTGACGCCTCCCCTGTGTAACGGGACGGCACGGCGGTTGCCTATGGCGCGGACAGCCCAGACCGTCTCGTGCTCCTCTCCCTCGTCCTCGCCTTCGCCGTCACGGCGATGGCCATGCTGTTCAGTGGCGTGGTCGCTGGTGCTGTGGGCGCTGGCCGCCAAGCGATGGCCGGACGCCGACGACGCGAGGCCCGAGCCGACGAACTCGCGCTGCTCGCGGCCGCCGTCCGCCGCTGGCGGGTGACGCCCGCCGAGTGGGGCGGCGCCGGCGACGGCTTTCAGGGCGTCTCGTTCGACGCCGTCGGCGTGGCGACGTGCCCGGCCCGCGGCGGTCGCCACACTCCGCACGGGAGGTACCGGATTGTCCGCGTGCCGCCCTGCGCCGACCTCGATGCCGCGCTCGTACGCATCGGCCATGCGCCGGGC
Organism: Rubrivirga aquatilis; assembly: GCF_046845665.1. GTDB lineage: Bacteria > Bacteroidota > Rhodothermia > Rhodothermales > Rubricoccaceae > Rubrivirga. The sequence goes on from NZ_CP177355.1 coordinate 41,955, forward strand.
GCCGACGGCGTGCTCGTCGTCGGGTGGGACCCGGTGACGGGTGAGGACGCGGCGACCATCGTGCTCGGCCCGCTCGTTCAGGTCCCGCTGGCGCGCGTCCCATGGGCCTGGATCGCCCAACTCGGCTGGCCGCAAGCCGCCACGCCCGTGCTTCCCGAGTCGCCGCTCCCCACGGCACAGACGCGTCCGTCCCGCCAGCGAGCGGTCGCCCCCGACCGGCCATCCGCCCCCTCGGCCGTGTCGCTGCGTCTGGTCCACTGGCCCGAGCGCCCGCCCGGGGCGGGGGTCACAGAGTCCGAGCGTGCCCCGCCCCACGTCCCCTGGCGACGGGCGGCGTAGGCGCTACTCCACGCTGCTCACCCAGGCCGTCCACCACAAGTCGCGGAGCATGGCCGCCCCGGTCGCCAGCCGGTCGACGGCGAAGGCGCGGTGGTCGGCACCGGTCGTCTCCGGCCCAAACGACTCGGCCTCGTCGAGATCGTAGAGCCGCTCGACCAAGGCGTGGGTGTCGGCGACGTAGCCCCAGACGGCCGGGCGCAGGGGTCCGAGATCGCGAGCAGACGCCGTGAGCGCCGTTTCCACATCGCTCAGGGAGATGTGGGTCTCGACGAACGCGCTCTCGAACCGCCCGTGGAAGCCGCGTTCCAACGTCGCGTACCGGCCGTCGTCGCCGGCCCAGCCGTTGTAGTGGATCGTCGTGTGGTGCGGGTTCGAGCCGTCGGCAACGTAGTGCCCTAGAATGCCCGCGTCGTTGACGATCCGCGCCTCGATCCAGGCCCGGTCCTCGTCGCTCTCGGCCGCGCGCCACAGCCGGAAGCCGATCCGGATCCGCTGCGTGAGCTCAAGAATCTGGTACGGCAAGAGCCCCACTTTCGCCGACCGCTCACCGCCGCGGACCACGAGCGAGTCGGCAAAGGCCAGCCGGTCGACGGCGTCCAACGCGCCGTCGGGGACCAGTTCGAGATCGATGTAGTGCTCCGCCGCGCCCGCGTTGCCGAGCGCCCGGTCGAGGTCGCCCTCGGTGCGCGAGCGCCAGCGATCGGGCTCGGGGTTGAGGTAGCTGAGCTGCGCGGCGGCGTCGCGGAAGAAGGCCGGCATCGCGTCGGGGAGCGCGTCGGCGGCGGCCCGGCCGATGAGGCGGTGGCCGTGCTCACCCCACTGCGAAGGGGGGCCGCCCGCAGGGGCGAAAGCGGTGAGCGCGAGGACGGCGAGGGCGAGGAGGGCGCGGGTCACAGGGGCAGCGGATGCGAGATCGAAGGGTACCGCCGCCCGCCGCTCTCTTCACCGCTTCCGGTCGCCTCAGCTTCTGGGCTCGCGAGCGGCGACGCCTCGCAACACGTGCCACACCGTCAGCGCCGCCAGGACGGCCGAGCGGCCGTCGGGGTCGTGCGCCGGGTTGAGCTCGACGACATCGACCGAACGGACGTGCGGCGACCGCCCGCACGCCTCGGCCGCGCGCAGCCACACCGGCACCGACAGCCCGCCGACGCCCGGCGCGCTCACGCCCGCCACCCCGTCGACGGCATCGAGGTCGAACGTCGCGAGTGTCGGTCCGTCCAGCCCGGCGACGAGCGCGTCGACGCGGGCGGCGTCGAGGTCGTCGGCCCACACCACCTCGGTCGGCACGGCGGCGTGGTCGGCGGCGACACGCCACGGGAGCAGCCCGGCGACGGTGTAGCCCCGACACCGACCGGACTCGTGGTCCAGCATCTGGCGGAACGGGGAGCCCGAGTGCGCGAGCCCGTCGCGGAGCGGGCGCACATCGGCGTGGGCATCCCAGTTGAGCGCGTGCACGTCCGAGCCAGCCACCACGTGGCCCAGAAAATGACCGAACGCCGTTTCGTGGCCGCCGCCCACAATGATCGGGAGCACGCCTTGCGCCAGCAGTCCACCGACGTGCTCCGCCAGTCGGGCCTGGTCCCTTTCGAGATCGCCGGACACGGGCACGTCGCCGATATCGGCCGTCTGATCGAGGAGCCCTGCAAAGCGCCCGTGCTCCCGCGCGTCGGGTGTCATTCGAAACAGCGCCTCGCGGATGGCCGCCGGGCCGCCCGCCGCACCGGGGCGCCCGCCGTTGCGCCGCACGCCCTCGTCAGACGGGAATCCCACCAGCGTAACGCGGGTGGCGTCGGTCAGCGGCGCGTCTCGCAGCCAGTCGCCGAGGCGGGGGTCAGGCATCACGCGGAGAGCTTTGCCGGAGCGTCGCCGCGCTGCCAGACGGTCTCGCCGCCGATCACGGTTCGCAGGGCGGGCTCGGCGCGCCACGACGAGAGCCAGCCGTCGACGGTCGGCGCGTCGAAGACGGCGAAATCGGCGGGCGCCCCGGCAACGAGCGAACCCGTGCCGTCGGACAGGCGGAGGGCGTGGGCCGCCTCTGCGGTCGCCCCGCGGAGCGCCTCGTCGGGCGTCATCCGCTGGCGCGTGCACGCCAGCCACAGCGCCAGGCCCAGGCTGGCCGACGGCGCTGAGCCCGGGTTGAAGTCGGTCGCGACGGCCACGCGGGCGCCCGCGTCGAGCAAGCGGCGCGCGGGCAGCGGGTCCTGCCCGAGCACGAGCGTCGCGATCGGCAGGCTGACGGCGACCGCGTCGGACGCCGCGAGCGCCCGGATGCCGTCGTCGGAGATGCACTCGAGGTGGTCCGCCGACGCCGCGCCGACCTCGGCCGCGAGCGCCGCGCCGCCGGTGTCGCTCAGTTGGTCCGCGTGGAGCTTGGCGCCGAGCCCGTGCGTGGCCGCCGCCTCGAAGATCGTCCGGGCCTCGTCGGCGGTGAACGCGCCCTGCTCCACGAACACGTCGACGAACGCCGCCAGCCCGTCGGCGGCGGCGGCCGGGATCATCTCGTCGGTGACCAGCCGGACGTACGCGTCGCGGTCGTCGGCGAACTCGGGCGGCACGACGTGCGCCGCGAGCAGCGTCGACACGATCCGCTGGGGCCCGTGCGCCGCCAGTGCCCGGTGAACGCCGAGCACGCGCATCTCGTCGTGGATCGTCAGCCCGTAACCGGTCTTCGCCTCGACCGTCGTGACGCCCTGCCGCAGCATCGCCGCCAGCCGGACGCCCGCCGCCTGCCCGAGGTCCGCGTCGCTCGCGGCTCGCGTGGCGCGGACGGTCTTCAGGATGCCCCCGCCCCGCCGCGCGACCTCGAGATACGGCGTCCCCTTGATCCGCTCGACGAACTCGTCGGCCCGGTCGCCCGCGTGGACGACGTGCGTGTGGCAGTCCACCAAGCCGGGCACGACGAGCCGTCCGCCGGCCGACTGGCGCTCAGCGTCGGCGAACTGGGCGGGCAGGTCGGCCTCGGGCCCGGCCCAGGCGATGCGGCCGTCGTCGAAGGCGAGCGCGGCGTGGTCGACGAGGCCGGCGTCGCGGCCGTCGGGCGGGCACGTCGCCAGCTGGCGGATGTCGGTGAGAACGGTCATCGGCAGGTGGGGGGCTCGTCGGGGTCGGTGGCGAGGTAAACCATGTCCCGGACCCCGGTGACGGTCAGCTCGCGCGTGTAGGATCCAAGGTGACCGTACGTCCCCTCGGGGCTGAGCGTGCCCTCGACCGTCGCCTCGACGTAGAGCCTCCCGCCGCGCCCGCCCTCGCTGCGGTGCTCGTTGGAGATGACGCCGAGCGCCTCGCCGAAGGCCTCGTTCGGCGTGAGCCACCACGCTTCGTTGGGGCGGTCGCAGGGGGTGAAGGCTGAGACCTCGAAGGACGTGGTGTAGACGCCCCGGACCACCTCGCGGCCCGGCGTCGCCTGCTCGAGGACTCGGAAGACGTGGTCTGCCGAGTCGCAGGGGGTCAGGGTGCCCACCTCGCCCGGGGTGCCCCGTACCTCGACGCGGTCGCCGGGCGCCACGGCGTCGAGGTTCTCGATGGCCGCCGCACACAGGTTCTGGCGCGCGGGGATGTGGACGGCGACGTCTGCGCCCCCGCCGTCGGGGGTTACCGTGACGAGCGCGTTCCCATCATAGGCCATCGGCGAGAGGTCGACGGCGACGACGCGGCCGGTGAGCGTGCCGTCGGTGGGCCCCGTCCGAGGCGGGGCGTCGCCGGTGCCGGTGCAGGCGGACAGAAGGGCGGACAGGAAGAGGAGACGCATCGGACTGGAGAGGGGGATGGGAGCAGAGGACAACGACCCAAGTCTCCGGACCGGCATCCCGAGCCTCAAACTCATGCCGGGAGCGTGACGGCGCCCGCCTTTCGGCGCCAGGGGCGCAGGGGGTGGGCGCTCGTGCCCCTGGCGCCGAATCGGTCACGGCAGGGGCCCCACCTCCGCCTCGGCGGCGGCGGCGAGCGCGCCGAGGCGGACGAGGTCGGTCGCGGCCGTGAGGTCGGGCTCGAAGACGGTGTCGTCGGTGCGGAACGGGACGACGGTGCGGATGGCCGCGTGGGCGGCTTCGATGCCCGGGCCCGAGCGGAGCGGGCGCCGGAAGTCGAGCGCCTGCGCGGCGCACAGGGCCTCGACCGCGAGGACGCGCTCGGCGTTCTCGAGCACGCGCAACGCCTTGCGCGCGCCCCACGCGCCCATCGAGACGTGGTCCTCCTGCCCCCGGCTCGACGGGATCGAGTCGACCGACGCCGGGTGGCACAGCCCCTTGTTCTCGCTCACCAGCGACGCCGCCGCGTACTGCGGGATCATGAACCCGGACTGGAGCCCGGACCGCTCGACCAGAAACGGCGGCAGCCCGTCGCCGCCGTCGACCAAGAGGTACGTGCGGCGCTCGGAGATCGAGGCCCACTCGGCGACGGCGATGGCGGCCGTGTCGAGGGCGATCGCGAGCGGCTGGCCGTGGAAGTTGCCCGCCGAGACGATGTCGGGCTGGCCGTCGGCGTCGAACACGAGCGGATTGTCCGTCACGCCGTTGAGCTCGCGCTCGATGACGGCGCTGGCGTACGCCAGCGCGTCGCGGCTGGCGCCGTGGACCTGGGGGACACAGCGCAGGGAGTACGGGTCTTGGACACGGTCGCAGTCGATGTGACTGGGCCCGATCTCGGAGCCCGCCAGCAGCCGACGCACGGCCATGGCCGTCGCTGCATGGCCGGGGTGCGGGCGGACCGCCGCGACGCGGGCGTCGAACGGACGCGCCGAGCCGAGCCGCGCGTCCAGCGTCATCGCGGCCACCACGTCGGCGGTCGTCGCCAGCCGCCGCGCCCGCGCGGCCACCTCGGCGGCGTACGCCAGCATGAACTGGGTGCCGTTGATGAGCGCCAGCCCGTCCTTGGCGCCGAGCGCGACGGGCGCCAGCCCGGCCTCAGCGAGCGCGTCGGCCGCCGGGACGAACGCGTCATCGTGGGATCGCCCCCCTCCCGGCCTCCCCCCGCTGGGGGGATGAGACTCCTTTGGCCACACCCAGCCCTCACCGACGAGGACGAGCGCGAGGTGCGCCAGCGGGGCGAGGTCGCCCGAGGCGCCCAGGCTCCCCTGCTCCGGGACGACCGGGATCACATCCGCGTCGAGCAGCGCCAGCAACCCGGCGACCACGGCGGGCGAGACGCCCGAGTAGCCCAGCCCGAGCGCGTGCGCCTTGAGCGCCAGCATCCGCCGCGTGATCGCGCGCGGGACCGACGGGCCGACGCCGCACGCGTGCGACCGCAAGAGGTTGAGCTGCAGCGTCGCCACGTCCGCCGCGGCGATCCGCTCGGACTTCAGCGAGCCGAAGCCGGTGTTGAGGCCGTAGTGCGCGCGGCCGTCCGCCAGCGCCGCATCGACGAGCGCGCGGCTCCGGGCAACCCGGCCGTCGGGCTGGCGGAGGTCGTCCGCGAGCGCCGCCAGCGACGCGCCGAGGTCGGCGTCGAGCGTGCCGAGGCGGAGGGCGGGGAGGGTGTCGGTCATCAGTGGTCAGTTCTCAGTGATCGGTGATCGGTGAGGTCGGTCGCACCCATCGCCGCGACGAGGCGGCCTCCTCTGCTCGTGCCTCGTTCCTCATTCCCCGTTCCCCACGCTCGGCAGGTCCACGCCGCGCTCGCGGGCCGTGTCGATGGCGATCTCGTAGCCCGCGTCCGCGTGGCGCATCACGCCCGTGCCGGGGTCGGCGGTGAGCACGCGGTCCAGCCGTTGCCCGCCGGCCTCGGTCCCGTCGGCGACGCAGACCATGCCCGAGTGCATCGAGTACCCGATGCCGACGCCGCCGCCGTGGTGCAGGCTCACCCACGAGGCGCCGCACGCCGTGTTGAGCATGGCGTTCAAAAGCGGCCAGTCGCCGATGGCGTCGGAGCCGTCCTTCATGCCCTCGGTCTCGCGGTTGGGGCTGGCGACCGAGCCGGTGTCGAGGTGGTCGCGGCCGATGACGAGCGGAGCCGACACCTCGCCGTTCGCCACCATCTCGTTGAACCGGGCGCCCGCCTTCGCCCGCTCGCCGTATTCGAGCCAGCAGATCCGCGCCGGCAGCCCCTGGAACTGGACCTTCTCTTGGGCCAGCTCGATCCAGCGGCGGAGGTGGACGTTGTCCGGGAAGAGCTCCAAGAGCGCCGCGTCCGTCGCCGCGATGTCGGCCGGGTCGCCGCTCAGGGCGGCCCAGCGGAACGGGCCGGAGCCCTTGCAGAACAGCGGGCGGATGTACTCGGGCACGAAGCCCGGGATCTCGAAGGCGTCGGCGCGGCCGCGGCGGTCGGCGACCTGCCCGCGCAGGTTGTTGCCGTAGTCGAAGGCGATCGTCCCGCCGCGCTGCAACGCCAGCAGGGCCGTGACGTGCGTTTCCATGCTGTCGAGCACGGCCTCTTCGTACGCCGCCGGGTCCGCTTGGCGGAACGCGTCGGCCTCGGCGAGCGAGTACCCGGCCGGCAGGTAGCCCACGCGCAAATCGTGCGCGCTCGTCTGGTCCGTCACCACGTCGACGGCGGTGCCGCGACGGACGATCTCGGGGAGCACCTCCGCGGCGTTGCCCACGAGCCCGACGGAGAGCGCCGTGCCGTGCTGGCGGGCGTCCTCCACCCACGCCAGCGCTTGGTCGAGGTCGTGGGAGATCCGGTCGCAGTAGCCCTGGTCGACGCGCCGCTGGATCCGCGTCTCGTCCACGTCGATGCCCAGGAAGGCTGCGCCATTCATCGTCGCCGCGAGCGGCTGGGCGCCGCCCATCCCGCCCAGCCCGGCGGTGACGACCAACCGGCCGGCGAGGTCGCCGCCGAAGTGCGTCCGGGCACACGCCGCGAACGTCTCATACGTGCCCTGCAGGATGCCCTGGGTGCCGATGTAGATCCAGCTCCCGGCCGTCATCTGGCCGTACATGGTCAGCCCCTCCGACTCCAGCTCGCGGAAGGTGTCCCACGTCGCCCACCGCGGCACGAGCCAGCTGTTGGCGATCAGCACGCGAGGCGCCTCGGCGTGCGTCCGGAAGACGCCGACGGGCTTGCCGCTCTGGACCAACATCGTCTCGTCGTCCTCCAGGCGCTGCAACGTCTCGACGATGCGGTGGAACGACGGCCAGTCGCGCGCGGCCTTGCCGGAGCCGCCGTAGACGACGAGGGCCTCGGGGCGCTCGGCGACCTCGGGGTCGAGGTTGTTCATCAGCATCCGCAGCGCGGCCTCCTGATGCCAGCCCTTGCACGAGAGGGTCGTGCCGTGGGGCGCGCGGATGGTGGGGGTCTCGACGGTCATGGCGGAGCGGCGGGGATCTGGCCACAGGGTAGCGGACGCGCTCGCGAGCCCGAAGACACGATCCACGGTTTTCGGACGCCTCTACCTTCGATGCTCTGGATTTGGCTCCTTCCTGGGTCCGTTCGCACGGCGATCCCCTCTCCACGTCCGTCATCCTGAGCGACTGCCCGGAAAAGGCACGCCACGCTCACAGCGTCATCCCGCACCCGTAAGGCGCCAGCCAACGCACGTGAGGGATCTCAGCATGGCCTTCAAGCCCGTCCTTCCGTTTGTCGCGAAGGCGAGGGTCACGCTGAGATCCCTCGCAGGGCTCGGGGTGACGTGTTCTAGGAGGGCGCCAGCGCTCCCCGCCTCTTCTTTTTCCTTCTTCCGCTCCTGCCATGGACACTCTCGACCACCGCCTGCTCCACGAGGTCCAGCAGGACGCGCGCCTGACGTACGCCGAACTCGGTCGCCGCGTGGGCCTCTCCCCGCCTGCCGTCTCGGAGCGGCTGGCGCGGCTGGAAGCCGACGGCGTCATCACCGGCTACCACGCCGCCGTCGATCCCGCCCGCCTGGGTCGGCCGGTGCAGGCCGTGCTCCACCTCCAGGTCGACCGTGCGCGCTACGGGCGGAGCCTGGAGCAGATCCTCGACCTCGACGAAATCCTGGTTTGCCACCGCACGACCGGCAGCTCGTCGCTGTTGATGGTCGTGGCAGTGGCCTCGATGGAGGCGCTCGAAGTCCTGATCGACAAGTTGCTGCCGCTCGGCGAACCGGTCACCCAGATGATCCTGTCGACGCCGGTCGCGCGGCGAGCCCTGACGCCGACCGTGTAGGAGACGGCCCCATTCCAGCCTGGCACGGAACGCCATCTCGAGGACGCCCGGTATCCTTCTCTCCGTCCCCACCACCCCGAGATATGTCGTTCCATCTCACGACCCTCCCCGACTCCCGGATCGGACTCGCCGTCGGGTCTGGCCAGGTGACCGGCGACGAGCTTGTCGGCGCCTTCGAGACCATGGTCCGCCAGGACGGCTGGGTGGCCGGGTTTGACGAGATCTGGGACCTCTCCGAGACGTCCGAGGTCGATGTCACCCCGGGCGACCTCGCGCACATCGTCGCGACGGTGCGTAGGCATTCCGACCGGCTCGGTGAGGGCCGAGTGGCCTGCGTCACCACCCGCAGTACGCTCACCGTCCTCGTGCGCCTTATTGAGACGCTGACGCTCGGGCTGGGCCGCTCCTACAGGACCTTCCCCACCCGGACCGAGGCCGCCGAGTGGCTCGGCCTCGACGCCGAGGTGCTCGAGACCGCGACCGCCAACCAAAGCGCGTAGCCGCTGTCACCCCGTCGACTGCATCGCCGCGGCGATGGCGTTGACGGACAGCAAGAGCGCCTGGTGGAGCGCGTCCGCGGGCGCGTCCGTCGACCGCCAGCGGCGCATGAGGTCGAGCTGGATCAGGTTGAGCACGTCGGTCGCCGGGTTCCGATAGCGAATGGTGGCCGCAATCGCGCGGGCCGGGTCCAAGAGCGTGTCGCGGCCGACGGTCGCCAGCAGGGCCTCGACCGTCCGGTCATGCTCCGCGTCGACCGCGCGGAACGGCGCGCCGGGGGCGCCCCCCGCCTCCGCGAGCGCGCTGTACCGCTCGCCGACCACGAACCGCGCGCGTGCCAGCTCGCGCATCGCGTTGCCGGTGACGGCCTGGAAAAAGGGCCACGACGCCGACAGCTCGCGCAGGCGCTCTTGCTCATCATCGAGCACCTCCGCCAAGGCCGCGCCGACGCCGTACCAGCCCGGCGCGGTGTAGCGGGGCTGGGTCCACGAGAAGACCCACGGGATGGCGCGCAGGCCGGCGAAGTCGAGCTCGCCCATGCCCTTCCGCGAGATCGGGCGCGAGGCGATCGACAGCCCGGCGATGTGCGCGATCGGCGTCGCCGAGGCGTACCACGGCCAGAAGTCGGGCGCGTCGATCAACGTGCGGTAGGCCTCCATCGAGCGGTCCGCGAGCCGCTCCATCAGCGCGTGAACGTGGGGGGAGGGCGCGGCGGCGGTGTCGTCGCGGTGCGCCTCGGCGTCCGCGAGCGCGCCGAGCTGGGCGTGGACGATCTGTTCGAGGTGGCGACGCGCGATGCCCGGCAGCGCGTAGCGGAACGAGATGACCTCGCCCTGCTCGGTGAACCGGATCCGGCCCGTCTGGGCGACCGGCGGCATGGCGCGGATGGCCTGCCCGGCCCGTCCGCCGCCGCGGCCGACCGTCCCGCCACGCCCGTGGAAAAAGCGCAGGTCGACGCCCGCCGCGCGGCACGTCGCGGCGATCGCGCCCTGCGCCTTGTGCAGCGACCAGTTGGCCTGCCAGTACCCGCCGTCCTTGTTGGAGTCCGAGTAGCCGAGCATGACCTCTTGCAACCCGCCGCGCGCGTCGAGGTGCGCCGCGTAGACGGGATTGGCGAACAGCTCCGTCAGCAGCGCCGGGCCGGCCTCCAGGTCCGCAACCGTCTCCAGCAGCGGGACGGCGTCGATGGGCGACTCGATCGTCCCGTCCGCCCGCCGCCGCCACAGGCCGACCTCCTTGGCCAGCAGCAGCACCTCCAGCACGTCGCTCACGGCGTCGGTCATCGACACGATGTAGCTGCCGACGGACGCGGGCTCGGCCTCGATGGCCGCCTTCGCCACGCGCAGCGCCGAGAGCACCCGGTCCGCCTCGGGCCCGACCTCGCCACCGAGGCGAATAAACGGGCGCGGGTTTTCGAGCTCGCGCGTCAGCAGCGCCGTCCGCTCCGCTTCGCCCAGACCTGCGTAGTCGGCCTCGACGCCCGCGCGCGCCAGCAGGTCGGCGACGGCGGCTTCGTGGACCTCGCTGTGCTGGCGCAAGTCGAGCGCGGCGAGGTGGAAGCCGAACGTGGCCGCGCGAACGCGGGCATCGGCGAGCGTGCCCTCGTCGGCGAGCGGGGCCAGGCCGGCGGCGCGCAGGCTGTCCGCCAGCAGGTCGAGGTCGGCCGTGAATGCGGCGGCATCGTACGCCGGCGGCGCGTCGGGGCGGCGAGGCTGGCTGGCGCTGACCCTCGGTCGGCCCGAGTCGCCCTCGGGGAGCGCGGCGATGAGGGCGTCCAGCTTGGCGGCCATCTGCATCAGCTTGAGGCGGACCGGCTCGTGCGCGTTCTGCCGCCAGCGCCGCTCCGGCAGGTCGACGGCGTCTCGGTCGGCCTCGACCGACGCCCACAGCGCGTCCGGGAAGTCGACCTGCTGATCGCTGACCGACAGTTCGAGTTGGAGGTCGGCGAGTGCGCGGCGGTGCAAGCGGAGCGCGTCCTCGCGGTGCGCCCTCAGCGCCCACGCCGTCACCTCGGCCGTCACATTCGGGTTGCCGTCGCGGTCGCCGCCGATCCACGAGCGGTAGCGCAGGACCGGCGGGATGGCAGGCGCGGTGCCGTAGGACTGCCGGAAGGCGCGACGCAAGTCGGCGTGGACGCGCGGGACGACCTCCCAGATGCTGGTCGCCACGAAGTACAGGCCGTGGCGGATCTCGTCGCGGACGGTCACCTTCCCGGCGCGGACCTCGTCGGTCGCCAGCAGCAAGCGCAGGCGATCGAGCGCCTCGGCTTCGGCGTCCTCGGCTTCGGTCGGCGTCAGGTCGTCGCCGGTCAGTCGATCGAGGGCGGCGGCGGCAGCCTGCTGGTGCAAAAGGACGGTCCGGCGCCGCGCCTCGGTCGGGTGCGCCGTCAGCGTCGGCTGGATGTCGAGCCGGGCGACGAGCGCGGCGGCCGACTCGGCCGAGTGCCCCCGGGCCGCCAGCCCGGCCACGGCGTGCGCGATCGACTCCCCGCGCGGCGCCTCCGGCGTCGCCGCCATTTCGCGCTCGCGGTTGACGCGCACGATCTCGATCTGCTCGGCCTTGTTGACCAGGTGGAAGTAGGCCGTCAGCGTCCGCAGCACGGCCGTCAGCGTCTCCACGGACTCGCCCTCAATGGCGGTCGCCAGCGCGTCGAAGGCGGGCGGGCCGTCGGCGCGGGCGGTCGCCAGCCAGTCGGCCGCGAGGTCCGCGGGGCCGGCGCCGTAGCGCTCGCGCGCCACGCGCATCACCAGCCGCTCGACGAGCGCGACGCGGTTCGCGTGGACCTCGGTGAGCCCGGCGGAGGTGGCGGCGGCGAGGGCGGAGTCGGGCACGGGGCGAGGCGGCGGGTAGGCGCCGTACACGCCCGATGGCCGGCCCGGGTGCCCGGTCTCAGGCCGACCGCGAGCCCGGGCCGGGCGTTCGCTGAGGGGCGGTGGATGCACATGGCGCGGCCCGCAACGGACGCGATTTCAGCCTGTCGGTGCGGTCTTTCTCCCGACCTCCTGCCCTTCATCGTCGCCACTGCCGGCTTCCCCGCTCACCCCCATCCCCGGCGCGGCGGGCGATGCGGACCGGGTCGCCCTGCCGCGTGCCCCACCGACTCAGGGTCGCACGCTGCTCGCAAGCGACGCAGCCGACGTCTTCCCAGCGTGCCTCGGAGTACCGAGGTGGGGGACCTCGAAGGTCGCTTCGCCCTTCCGTCCCTTAACTCAGGAGACGAGTGGCGTCGAGGTCCCCCATGGGCCTCAGTGGAAGGGCAGGACGAGCGGCGACGTCTTGTTGGCCACCAGGACCGCGTTGAGGTCGTGGAGGATCGTCACCGTCTTGGCGTCCGCGTCGAGCGTGAAGGCGTCCATCTCCGTGACTGGCAGGAAGGCGGGGATGATGGGCTGCGTGGCCGGGTCGCCGTCGGTGATGTTCGTGTTGACCAGGATCTCGTCGAGCGGGACGGCCCATTTGATCCCCAGGTCCATCATCCGGCGCCCCTCGGCGAGGAAGATCTCCTGGCGGAGCAGGTACAGCAGCGCCAGCGCCTCGTCGACCGTGCCCACCGCGGCGATGTCCGCGGCCCCGACGGTCGTGCCCGAGATGACGGGGACGGCCACCACGTCGCTCCGCGAGCGCACCAGGCCGGCCCGCTGCGGGGCGCCCGGCGCCGACGCCACGGTCCACTCCGAGCCGTTCGGGCGCGCGCTGCCGCCCCGGTTCTGGCGCGGGTCGTCGGCGTCACGGAGCGGCGTCGTCTTGCGGCTCGCGACGACCCCGAGCAGGTCGGTCAGCGTCTGCCGGGCGCCGGCCAGGTCGCCGTCGGCGAGCTGCGCCTCGGCCAGGATCAGGAAGGCCTCCTCGCCCTTTAGGTAGGCGATGTCGGCGTACTGGTCGTCGACCGAGTTCGGCTCGGCGCTGTTGAAGAACTTCGGGTCCAGCACGTCGAGGCGGGGCAAGGGCTGGAGGTCGTTCTGCGGCCGCCCGAAGATGGCGAGCTGCACGTCGTTCTCGGGGTTGTTGATAAAGTCGTAGGTCGCGAACCGCAGGAAGTCGGGGTCGGCGGCGATCACGGCCTGGGCCGCCGCTCGCGCCGCGCCGGCGTCGCCGAGGTTGCGGTGCGTGCGGGCGAGCGCGAGCTGGTAGCCGACCCGCCGCTGGGGACTGGTCGAGAGCGAGATCGCGAGGTCGAACGAGGCGACCGCTCGGGCGAACTGGTCGGCGGAGGGGAGCGGCACGCCGCCCGAGTCGGCCGGCGCGAGGTGCCAGATCTCCCCGAGGTAGAGGTGGGCGATCCCGTTGAAGAAGTGGAGCTCGGCGAGCTGGTCGTCGGTCGTCGTCTCGTCGGCCACGGCCACGCGGCGGAGCCCGAACTCGGCCGTCGAGCGCAGGTCGTGGAGCTCGCGCATCGGGTTCTCGAGGTCGTCGTCGGCCGGGTCGATCGTCAGCCCGTCCATGAACTGGTTGAAGAAGGTCGACGTGTTGACGTAGTTGTCGGAGGCGATCTCGGCCGTGGCGATGTAGGAGCTCTCGAGGTCGTTGTTGCGGTTGTTGAGCGCCAGCGACATCTGGCGCTCCATGCCCCGCAGCCACGAGGTCATCGGGTCGGGGAAGTTGAGGAAGTCGTCCTCGGTGACGTTCGGGTTCTCGACGCCCGTCGGGTCGACCAAGTCGCACCCCGGCGTGGCCGAGAGGGCGAGGGCGAAGACGGTGGCGGCGAGGGCGGAGCGGAGCAGGACACGCATGGGATCGGGGGACGGGGGCACAGGGGGCGAGGGCCCGCCTCGGGGTCGGCCCCGAGGCGGCGAGCCTCAGAACCCGGCCTTGAGGTTGAACAGGAATTGGCGCGGCGGCGACTCGGTGCCGAACCCGAAGACGCCCAGGTTGACGCCGTTCTGGACGCCGCCCGTCCCGCTCTGCCCGTTGTCGCCGGTCACCTCGGGGTCGAACGACGAGGCCACCACGTTGAACGGGTTCACCGCGCGCACGCCGACCGAGAGCGAGCGCACGACGGGGTTGCGGAACCACTGGGGCGGCACGTCATAGCCGAGCGAGATCAGGCGGACTTTGAGGAAGTCGGTGTCCTCGACCCAGACGCCGGCCAGGTCGAAGAACGAGCCCTGGCTGAGCGCGGGGATGCTGCCGTCGGGCGCCGTCGGGAAGCGGTCCTCGTCCTGGACGCCACCGAAAAAGCGGAGCACGTCGTCGACGGCGATGCCCTGGGCGCCGACCTGGTAGTCGGCCGAGACGAGCAGGTCGAGGCGCCCGAACAGCTGGGCGTTGAGGCCGATCGTCCCGAACAGGTCCGGGAGCGGGCTGCCGAGCACCGCGTCGCGCTCGACGTCGACGAGGTTGCCCTCGGCGTCGAACGTCGGGCGGTCGCCGCGGAGGTAGCCGACCGGCTGGCCCTCCTCGATCCACTGGCCCAGGAAGGTGAACCCGCCGACCGAGAATGGGGCCGTCCCGCCGTTGTCGACCACCTCGTTGCTCAGCGTGTTGAGCGAGGCGTTGAGGCGGAGCGAGGCGTCGCGCCCGTCGAGCACGAAGGCCTGGGCGGCGAGCTCCCAGCCCGTGTTCAGGATCTCGCCCACGTTGAAGAGCTGGGCGCCGCGCCCCGAGGTCGGCACGAACGGGACCGTAAAAAGGGCGTCCTCCGTCCGGGCGTTGAAGTAGGTGACCTCCAAGCCCAGGCGGCCGCCGCTGAGGGCGAGGTCCGCGCCCGCCTCGATCGTCCGCACGCGCTCGGGCCGCAGGTCGGGGTTGCCGAACTGGCCGTAGGTGTAGGCGATCTCGCCCAGGAACGGCGTGGCCGTGACCAGGCGGTCGTTGGCGAACGGGGTCGGGAATTTGCCGGCGAAGCCGAGGTTGGCGCGCAGCTTCACGTAGGGCGCGACCGTCCGCAGGATCGGGCTGCCCTCCCAGAACGGCTCGGACGAGAGCACGTAGCCGAGGCCGACCTTGGGGTAGCCCACGATGCCGATCTCGTCGCCGAACGCCGAGTTGGCGTCGGCCCGGAAGCCGCCCTCGACGAAGTAGCGGTTGCGGTAGCCGATGTTCTCCTGGACGTAGACGCCGTAGTTGGCGACGACCAGGTTGAAGTCGATCGCCGTCTGGTCGGCGGCGTTGTTGAGCGACGTCGAGCCCTCGGCGATGTTGGTCGCCGTCAGCGCGTCCTGGCGGTCGTCGTCGCGGAAGACCTGGCCGCCGACCGTGCTCACGAACGAGAAGTCGCCGAGGTCGCCCTGGTGCTGGCCCGTCGCCTCGAGCGTCAGCCCGAGAAAGCGGCGCTGCGAGCGGATGAGCGTGCTGGAGGTGGGTGGGAGGCCGGCGGCGGTCAGGAACGCCGGGCCCTGGACCTCCTCCTCGGTGCTCGCCCGGTAGTCGAGGCCGATGACGCCCTTGAACGCCAGGCCGTGACCCGGCGTGAGGTCGAGCTGCTGGGAGGTCTGGAAGCGCCGCGTGTCGCCCGTGTAGTCGTAGAGCGAGACGAGCGACCGGATCGAGTCGCCGAGGACGGCGAGCTGGCCGGCGTCGAGCGTCGTGAGGTCGCCCTCCTGGCCGCCTTCGAGGCTCCCGAAGGTGGCGAGCCCGTTGTTGGCGTTCACGTCGCGCTCGAAGCTGAGCGCCGTGAACCCGAAGCTCCCCGCGTACTGGAGCGCGTTCGAGACGCGGCCGCCGACGGTCGTCCGCAGGCCGTACTGCTCCTGGCGGTTCCCCTCGCGGAACCCGTCGTCGCCGTAGAGCGACCCGGCGAAGCTGTAGGTCAGCCCGGCCACGCCGCCGTTCCCGCTCAGGCGGTGCTGCTGGCTCAGGCCGGCGCGGTAGAGCAGGTCGGCCGTCTGGTCGTACTTCAGGAAGTCCCGGGTGCCGACGATGGAGCCGGCCTGGCCCTCGTACGTCAGCGACGTCTGGCCCGCGACCCCGCGCTTGGTAAAGATCTGGATCACGCCGTTCGCCGCGTCGGACCCGTAGAGCGTCGTCGCGGCGCCGCCCTTGATGAACTCGATCCGCTCGACGTTCTCGATCGGGATGTCGGGGATCGCGCTCGACTGCGCGCCGCCGGTGTCGATGCCGAGCGCGGCGGCCGTGTTGAGGTTGTCGACGCGGACGCCGTCGACGTAGATGACCGGCGTCGTCGACGAGAACGCCGAGATCGGCCCGCGCGAGCGGATCAGCGAGGCCGTGCCGGGCTGGCCGGACGAGAACCGGACCTGGGCGCCCGGGAGCTGGGCCTGGAGCAGCTCGTCGAGCCGCGTCGCCGGCATCGCCTCGATCTGGCGGGGCGAGATGACCTCGACGGTCGTCGAGAGCCGGCGCGTCTGGACGGCCGCGCCCTGGCCCGTCACCACGACCTCGTCGAGGCCCAGGCGGTCCTCGGCCATCGAGACCGTCACGACGGACACGTCGCCGTCGCGGACGGTCACGGGGACCGTCGTGCGGCTGTACCCGAGGAAGGTGGCGACCAGCGTGTAGGTCCCCGCGGGGACCTCGGTGATCTCGAACTGGCCGTCGAGGTCCGAGGCCGCGCCCCGGCCCAGCTCTTGGACGAGCAGGCTCGCGGCGGGGATGGTCTCGCCGCTGGCGGCGTCGAGGACGGTGCCCCGGATGGTGCCCTGGGCGGCGACGGCGCCGGCGAGCACGAGGACGAGGAGGGCAGAGAAGACGTGGCGCATGAGAGGGTCCGGAAGGGGGATTCCCCTCAGCCTAGGGCGCGTCGCAGCCATCTCTAGCGGGATTGTTGCTCGCCGCGCGCCGGTGTCGCGAGTGGCCGGCGTGCCGATGCGAGTCGCACGGCGAGAGGGCACTAGGCCCGCCATGCCCGCGCGCGCCCCGCCTCGCGGGCGTGCCCTGCCCGCCGCGTTGGCCCCGGCGCCGAGGGTTCGCAACGACGGCCCGCCCCTTGGCAACACCCCGCTGCAGCTGGCAACACGGCGCGTACCTCACGGGCCGCCCGTCCGTGAAGGGAGCATGATGTCCTCCCGGTCCGACCCATGACACGCCCCCTCCTCCTCGCGTCCGTCCTCGTCGCCCTCGCCAGCCTCCACGCCCGCCCCGTCCACGCCACGCCCCCCGATCCGCCGGCCCCGGACACGGAGACGCTGATCCAGATGCCGACCGGGTTCGCGGCCCTCGCCGTCGAGCAAGAGGCGGGCGTCGACATCGCTCCGGCCGCCCGTGCCCTGCAGCGCGTCCTCGACGCCGTCCGCCCCCCGCCGTCCTCGGCGACGCCGCGCGACGTGCTCGGCGCCGTCGCCGAGGCGGTGTCGCTCGCCTGCCCGGAGCTCTCGACCGACCTGGGGACCGGGCTGATCAGCGCGGCCCTGGCCACAGGGCGGTGCGACTGCGACGTCCTGGTCACGACGTACCTCACGGTCGCCGACGTGCTCGGCCTACCCCTCTCCGCGGTGTTCATGCCCAGCCACGCGATGGTGCTGTGGGACGACGGCCGCCACCGCGTCTTCTGGGAGACGACCGTCCCCGAAGAGCGGCCCGAGTGGCTGGTCGCGTCGCTGGTGGCCGGGCGGGGCGCGCAGGCCGCCCTCCACCCCCAGACCCGGCGCGAGATGGTGGGGTACTTCGTCCAGCTCCGGGCCTCCCACTTTGTCGACCAGGGCGAGATCGCCCGCGGGATCGCCGACTACGACCGGGCGGCCGCGCTCACCCCGACGCTGGGGCTCACGTTCTCCAACCGGGGCCGCGCGCACCTGCTGGCCGGAGACTTCCGGGCCGCGCTGGCGGACTTCGACCGGGCCCTCGGCCTCGACCCGGCCTTCTCCGACGCGCTGTACGGGCGGGGCCTCGCCCAGCTCGCGCTCGGCCGGCCCGCCGACGCCCTGACCTCCCTCGCGGCGGTGACCGCGCAGGAGGGCGTCGTCGCGGACGTGCTGCACGTGGAGGGGCTCGCGTACCAAGCCCTCGGACAGGACGCGATCGCTCTGGAACGGTTCGACGCCTCGATCCGGTCCGACCCCAACGTCCCCCTGGTCTACGAGGCGCGCGGCGCGCTCCACGAGCGGGCCGGCAACCCGGAGGCCGCACGGTCTGACTACACTGCGTGCCTCCGGCTGGCGACCGGGCCCGAGCACGAGGCGCTCGCGGACGAGGTGCGCCAGCGCCTCGCCCGGCTCACGACCGAGGCGCCAGCGACCCGGTCGTGAGGCGTCGCCCACCCCGCGCGCGCCTCATCCTCAGTGACTGTCTCCTCATCAGAAACTGTTCGGGGAAGCCAACCCCTCGCTTTCGAGTCATCCCCGCGCAGGCGGGCCCCCGGAGGGAAGGCGCCAGCCAATCCACACGGCGGTGATCGGATGGCGCCCCCTCACCCTGTCCCTCTCCCAGAGGGAGAGGGGACGTACTTGGAGGGCTCGCGCCATTCCCCAAACAGTCTTTCAGCCCAGCGTCGCGCTGATCCGCTCGCGGTAGCTGCGGCTCATCTTCAGCTGCGTCCCGTCCTTCAGCAGCACGACGGCCCCTCCGTTGAGGTGCGGGACGATCCGGCGCACCCGGGTGACGTTGATGATCGTCGACCGATGGATGCGGACGAAGTGGCCCGAGTCCAGGTGCTCCTCGACATGGCGGAGCGTTTCGCGCAGGAGGTGACAGGTCCCGTTGCAGTGGAGGCTGACGTAGACCCCACTGGCCTCGACCCAGTCGACGTCCTTGGGGTCGAGAAACACCAGTTGGCTCCCAGAGCGGACGACCAACGGATGCCCGTTGGTAGAGGGGGGCGGGGCGGGGTCGCTGCCGTCCAACAGCGCCAGCAACTCGTCACGGTGCCGACGGACTTCGAGATGCTGGACCCTCTCGCGCGCGCGGTGGATAGCGGTCAACAGCCGGTCCGTGTGGATCGGCGACTCCAGACAGTCCACGGCGCCGGCGCCGAAGGCCCACAACCCGTCGCCAGCGCTGGCCCCCGTGACCACGACGGCTGGAGGCACGTCCTCCCCAATGCGTTCGAGCGCAGCGCGCGCGCCGTCCGGGGGCAAGTCGGAATCGAGAACCAGCAGCTGGACCGGTCGCGTGGCCAGGGCCCGCGCCGCCGCCAGGGTACTCCCACAGACGTCGACGACCGCGACGTCGGGGAATTGGTTGAGGCAGTCCGCTACGTGGTTCCGGGAGGCCGCGTCGCCTCCGGCGACGAGTGTGTAGAGAGGGTCCATGGGCCTGGACGATGACGATGCAGGGCCGCGTGTTATTATTTTAACAGACAGCATGCGTCTCCCAACGGATTCGGGGGCAAGGTGTTACACAAGGGGGGACAATGTGCCCCGACTTTCTGGCCCCGCTTCCCCAACAGGGCCGGCAGCGTCCCCATGCCCTCGCGGTGGCCGAGCCGTCCCCCCCCCACTTGGGGCGCCGCTCTGGAGCCCGACCGGTTCCACCCGACTCCCGGCCAGGCGTCCCTCAGGCCACCCCGAAGGCTAGCGGTATCGTACCGCTCCGCATCGCCGATGCCGATCTCCAGCCTGTTCGTCGCCGCCGTGCTGTGTGGTCTGGTCGCCTTGAGCGAGTGGCTCGTCCGCAGGACGCCCGCGCGCCACGTCGGCTCGGCGCTGCTGGTGATCCTGCTGACGGCTGTCGTCGCCAACCTCGGCGTGCTCCCGACCGGCTCAACGGCGGAGGCGCCGGTGCCCGTCTACGACGGCATCTTCTCCGTGCTGGCGCCGCTCTCGATCCTGTGGTTGCTCCTCGCGGTCGACCTGCGCGCGGTGCTCCGGGCGGGCCCGGCGGTTGTCGGGATGTTCCTGGTCGGCACGGCGGCGACCGTCGTGGGCGTGTTGGTCGGGATGTGGGTCGTGCGCGGGCCCGAGACCGTCGGGCCCCTCTTCGCCGCGCTCGGCGGGATGTTCGCCGGGACGTACACCGGTGGAAGCCTCAACTTCAACGCCGTCGCCATCGGCTACGACGTGATGCGCGACGGGCCGCTCTTCGCGGGCGCCGTCGCCGTCGACAACATCGTGACGACGGTCTGGATCATGGCCACCCTCGCCCTGCCTCGGCTGCTCCTCCCCCTGTGGCCGCGGCCGGCCGCCAGCGACACACTCTCCGGCGACGACCCATCGCCTGCGGGGCCCTTGCTCGGCATCGAGGACGACACCGAGACGCTGCACCCGCTCGACCTCGGGCTCGCGCTGGGCCTGGGCCTCGGCGCGCTGTGGCTCTCCGACGCAATCGCCGCCGCGCTCGCAGAGACCGGGCTCGCGGTCCCCTCCATCCTGATCCTGACCGTGCTGGCCCTCGTGCTCGCGCAACTCCCCGTCGTGGCCCGGCTGAGGGGCCCGCGCCTGCTCGGCATGTTCGGCGTCTACCTCTTCCTGGCCGTCGTCGGCGCGTACTGCGACGTCGTCGCCCTGCGCGGGCTGGGTGAGTTGGGCCTGACGCTCCTCGCGTTCACGTCGATTGCCGTGGCCGTCCACGGGGCGGTCGTGTTCGGCGTCGCGCGCGCGTTCCGGGTCGACCTCGCCATCGCCGCCGTCACCTCACAAGCCAACGTCGGCGGGGGGACCTCGGCGCTGGCGCTGGCGCGGAGCCTGGGCCGCGACGACCTCGTCCTGCCCGCCGTGCTCGTCGGCTCGCTGGGGACCGCGCTCGGCACGTTCGTCGGCTTCTGGGTGGCCGGCGTCGCGCTGCCCCTCCTGCTCAGCTAGCGGGCGCCGTCCGGTCGTAGCCGCGCAGGATCTCCCAGCGGAAGAGGCCCGAGCCGTGGCCGTCGCCCCACACGACCTGGAGCGCGTAGTGGCCCGCCGGACGCAGCTCCTCGATCTCGTAGGTCATCAGCGACGGCAGCTCGAAGACGACCGGGTCGATGGGCTCGGCCATCTGCCCGTGCCCGCCCCGGCACTCGGCGCATGGGCAGGCGCGGCGCAAGCCCTCGTACGAGTATGTCGAGACGTGGCCGTCGGCCCACCCGACGGTAAGCTGCTGGCGGTCCGAGTCGGCTTCGAGGCGGACAGGCTGGATGTTCAACGTGCGAGGTGAAACGTGGAAGGGTCGGAGGCCGAGAGCTGAAAAACGTTCAACGTCGCACGTTCGACGGTCTCACCTAGAGGAAGAGGTCCGGCATGAACTCGGTCGCGCCCGGGGTCACGGCGTAGCCCGAGAGGTCGGTGACGCCAATCTCCGCCAGCACCTCGTCGTCGATGTAGAAGTGGCCCGTCTCCGTCGACGGCTTCGTCAGCACGGCGTGCGCGGCGTCGGCCATGATGTCGGGCGTCCGGCTCATGTCGATCATCGCCTGCCCGCCGAGCGCGTAGCGGACGGCCGCCGTGGCGATCGTCGTGCGCGGCCACAGCGCGTTCGCGGCGATGCCGTACGCCTTGAACTCTTGGCCCCAGCCGAGAATGCACATCGACATGCCGTACTTCGAGATCGTATAGGCCACGTGGCCCTCGAACCAGCGCGGGTCGAGGTTGAGCGGCGGGCTGAGCGCCATCACGTGCGGGTTGCGCCCGGCCTTGGCGCTCGCCTTGAGGTGCGGGAGGGCCGCTTG
Source organism: Rubrivirga aquatilis (assembly GCF_046845665.1). Lineage (GTDB taxonomy): Bacteria > Bacteroidota > Rhodothermia > Rhodothermales > Rubricoccaceae > Rubrivirga. Next base: position 63,328 of record NZ_CP177355.1, read on the forward strand.
CGTCACGCAGTACGTCGCCCGGGCGTTGACCTGCTGCATCAGGTCGTAGCGCTTCATCGGCGTGTTCTCGGTGTCCGCGAGGTGGATGGCGCTGGCGTTGTTGATCACGATGTCGATGCCGCCAAAGCGCTCGGCCGTCTCGGCAATCGCCTCGGCGACGCGGTCCTCGTCCCGAGCGTCGACCTGGAGCGCGAGGGCGTGCCCGCCGGCCTCCTCGATCTCGGCGGCGACGGAGTGGATGGTGCCAGGGAGCTTGGGATGCGGCTCCGCCGTCTTGGACGCGATGGCCACGTTCGCGCCGTCGCGAGCGGCGCGGAGCGCGATCGCCCGGCCGATGCCACGGCTGCCGCCGGTGAGGAAGATCGTCTTGCCTGCGAGGGTCGCCATCGGGGTGCGGAGGAGAGGGGCGGGAAGGTACCCGGCACACCTCACACGGTTCGGTGCGAGCGGCCCGCGTGGCTCCCTCGTCCCCGCCCTTCACCGGCCGTCCTGCCAATCGCCTCGTTCGCTAGCTCGCAGCCGCTACGCCTCCGCCAGCGCCGCCAGCAGGGCCTCGGCGTCGGCCTCGTCGTTGTAGACGTGCGGCGAGACGCGGAGCGCGGCGCCGCGCACGGACACCGACACGTTGCGAGCCGCGAGCGACTGGCGGACCGCGTCGAGGTCGGTCCCGGCGGGCGGCGCCAGCCCGAACAGGTGGCCGGCGCGGTGCTCGGCCGCCTCGGCCCGGTACCCGACCTCAGCTGCGCCCGACACGATCCGGTCCGCCAGCATCCGGCACCGCGCCTGGATCGCGGGCACGCCCCAGGCCAGGATCTGCTCCAGCCCGGCCGTCAGCATCGGGAGCAGGATGGGGCTCGACCGCTCGCCCACGTCGAAGCGGGCGGCGCCGGGGGCGTAGGCGTCTTGGTAGTCGGTAAGGCCTGAGAACTGATCGCTACCCGCGCGGCCGATCCAGTTTTCTTCGAGCGGCCGGCCATTCAGAAAGCGCTCGCCGAGCCACAGGCAGCCCGACGTGTAGGGCCCGAGCAGCCACTTGTAGCCCGCGCACGCCAGCGCGTCCGGCCGGACCTCGGCGACCGAGAACGGGAGCGCGCCGACCGACTGCGTCCCGTCGACCACGAGCGCCGCGCCGACCTCGCGGCACCGCACGCCGACCGCCACGAGATCGAACACGGTCCCATCGGCCCAGTGGACGTGGGGGACGGCGACGAGTGCGGTCTCGGGCCCGATCGCCGCCCGCAGGCGGGCGTTCCACTCGCCCCCCCGCCCGGGCGTGCCCAAGGGCGCTGGCGGGGAGACCGTCGCGACCGTCGCGCCGGACTCGTCGGCCAGCCGGCGCCAGGGGTAGACGTGACTCGGGAACTGCTCCGCCAGCACGACCAGCGTCTGCCCCGCCTCGACGGCGAGGTTCTGCGCGACGGTCGCCATCGCGTAGGACGCCGCAGGGACGAGCGCCACCTGCGCGGCGTCGCCGTCGACGAGGTCGGCGAACCGCTGGCGGCAGCGGTCGGCAGGCTCGAAAAAATCGGCGGGGGTGACCGCCGACGGGTCGTTCTTGGCGCGGACGCCCGCGATGCCAGCTGCTTCGCCCGCCTTGAGGAGCGGGCTCTGGTAGGCGCCATTGAGGTAGTGGAGACCGTCGGGGAGCGAGAAGAGCGAGCGCTGGGACGGGAGCACGGGCGACGGCGGGGTGTGGGGACGGGAGGATAGCGGAGCGCCTCTTGGGGAGAGGGGACTCCGCGAGCGGGGCCGGGGTCGACGACGCGCAGAGCAGCACAACCGAAGAAGCCCCCTTCGGATGAGGGGGCGGCCGGCAGGCGAGGGGTCTCCGCTTGCGTCAGCCGTCCCGCCCGCGCCACCGTCCCCGCTCTATCCTCCACGCGCACCCCGTCCGTGCCCTCCCCGCACACCGCCACGCTCGCCCGCGCCGACCGATGACGCTTCGTTACACCTGGACCGAGGGCTCGATCCCGCCGCCGGGCCACTACAAGCGCGGCGTCGACCTCGACGGCGTCGACGGGCGCGCGTGGATCAAGGCCGGGTATGGCAGCGCGCCGGTCTTCGACGCCACGTTCACCCTGCGCTCGGACACCCGCGACACGCTCCGGGCCGCGCTCGACGCGGCCGGCGTGTGGGACGAGTGGACGCGCCCCGAGCGCCGCACCATCGGCGGGAGCCACTGGCGCCTGCCCCTCACCGACGGCGACCGCCAACCGACGATCCACAACGACGCGCGGGGCCCGGACGACCGGCACCCCGGCCCGATCGCGGAGGCCATCGAGGCAATCGTGCCGGACGCGCTGTGGTCCGATCTCCGCGCCCAGCGCACCGCGTTTATCGCCGACCGATGACGTTCCCGGCGGTCGTCCGCACCCCGCGTCGCCGGTCCGCCGCCGCGCCGTTTTGGGCGAACGGCGTGCTCTACGGGACGTGGGCGTCGCGCATCCCCGAGATCCAGGCACAGACCGGGCTGGGCGAGGGCGCGCTGGGGCTGGCGCTGCTGGGGCTGGCGGTCGGGCTCGTCGTGTCGGCCTCGGCGGCGGGACCGCTGGTGGCGCGGTGGGGGGCGCACCGGGTGACGCTGGCGGCGCTGGCCGTCTTCGCGGCCGTCGTCGTGGGGCCAGGGCTGGCGAGCGGGTTCGGGTCGCTGGGGCTCGCGCTCGTCGGGCTGGGGCTCGCAAGCGGGCTCCTGGATGTAGCGATGAACGCGTGGGCCGCCGAGGTCGAGACCGCCGACGGGGCGACGATCCTGGGCGCGTGCCACGGGCTGTTCAGCCTGGGCGGAATGGTCGGCGCGGGACTCGGGGCGCTGGCGGCGGCGGCGGCCGTGCCGCTCGGGCTCCACTTTGGCGCGAGCGGGGTCGTCTTCGCCGGCGCCGCGCTCGTGCAGGGCCTGCGCGCGTGGGAGCCGAGTGTGTCGGCGGCTGGCGGCGACGGCCCGGTGGTGGCGTGGCCGACGGGCCCGGCGGCCGGGCTGGCCGCGCTCGCGGTCTGCGGCCTGATCGTCGAGGGAGCCGTGGCTGACTGGGGCGCCGTCTTTATGCGCGAGGTGCTGACGGCGTCGCCGGCCGTCGCCGCGCTCGGGTTCGCCGCGTTCTCGGCGTGCATGGCCGGTGCGAGGTTCGGCGCCGACACCCTGACCGACCGCTGGGGCGACGCCCGCGTCGTCCGCTGGGGGGCCGGGCTCGGCGCCGTCGGGCTGGCGACGGTCGTGGGGGCGCCCGCCGTGCCGCTTGCCGTCGTCGGGTTCGGACTCGTCGGACTGGGGATGGCCGCCGTCGTGCCAGCCCTGTTTCGGGCCGCGTCGCGAGCGCCCCTCCCGCCTGGCGTCGGGATCGCGGCGGTCGCGAGCGCGGGCTACCTCGGGTTCTTGGCGGGGCCGCCCGTGCTGGGGTTTGTCGCCGAGGCGGCCGGGCTGCGCGTGTCGTTCGCGCTGCTGGTGGCGCTGGCGGCGGCCGTCGCGCTCGGCTCGCGCGCGGCGTTCGGACGGGTTCGGGGAGAGTAGGGGCGTATTGCGAGTCGCCCCTACGGGAGCGTCACCGACACGCCCGCCGCGAGGTGCCGCCCCGGCGCGGGCTCCACGAACCGCCCGCCAAACGCGTTGACCACGACCGAGCCGGCGTACGCCGCGTCGCCGACGTTGCGGACGGTCACGAACGGCGTCGCTCGCGCAGAACCAATGGCGACGCCGACGAGCGCCAGCCGGAGGTGGACGACCGCGTAGGCGTCGGTCTCCAACTCGTTCGCGCTGTCGGCGGCGTACGCCGCCGCCGCCTCGCCGTCGATCCCGACCGCCAGCGCGAGCGGGCCGGACGCGGTCCACGTCGCCGTCCACGTCGCGAGCCGGGGCGGGAAGCCGGGGACGCGATTGCCCTCGGGCGTCTCGCTGTCGGCGGGGCCGGACAAAAACTCGCCGCTCGCGGCGGTGAGCGCGACCGCACCATCGAACTGGCCGGGGCCGAGGCGCACGCCGTCGGCGCTCAGTGCCAACTCGACGCCCCGGTGCCTGGCGCGGCCCTCGTTGCGGAAGAACGTCACGTCGTCGATCTCGACGGGCAGCAGCAAGTCGCGGGCGACGGCCGCGAACACAGCCGCGTCGAGCCCCACGCGGCCACCGGCCACCGGCCGGCTGGCGCGGACGCCGACCTCGCCGCCCCACGTCCGCTCGGGCGAGAGGTCCGGGTTGAAGCCGCTCGCGCCGTCGGCGCGGTTGCCGAGCTCGGTCGTCGTCGGCGCGTCGAGCGCCCCGGCGGCATTCGCGTACACCGTGGCGCCACGCGTCCGGTACGCGAGCCCAACGGACGGGCTGGCGGCGCTCAGCCGGATCGTCTCGGCGGGCCCGTCGGCCGGGTCCGCGCGGTACGCCAGCAGGTCGACACGCCCGCCGACCGTGGCGATGAGGGCGGGCGTCAGCGGCACGGAGAGCTGGCCGAAGGCGGCGTTCGCGAGCACCGTCTCGACTTGGTCCGTGAGCACCGTCGTGCCCGGCTGGCCGCCGTCGTTGTCGCGCTCCAGCCGGTCGTCGCGCTGGGCCTCCTGTTCGATGCCGACGGCCCAGCCAATCGCGTCGGGCCGCGTCCGTTCGATCACCGCCCGCAGGCTGCCCGAGACCCGGTCGAGCGTGATGTAGCGGGGGACGATGGGGTTGTCGAGCGTCCGCCCCGCCGCGTTCGCCGTGATCCGGACGCGGGCGTCGCCGAAGGCCGGGCGACTGTACGAGGCCGCGAGGTGGCCTTGCGCGAGCCGCTTGCGGGCGTCTTGCGAGATCGACACGTCGCGCACCTGACGCGGGTCGTCGGCGGCTTGGTCGGCCGTGATCCCGCCCGGCGACTCCGCGCGCGGCACGAACGCGCCCAGCCCGACGAGCCCGAGGGTCTGCCCGTCGCCGAGATCGACCGCCGCCGTCGCGCCGCCCCGGTACGCCTCGTTCGACGCCTGCTCGCGGAAGCCGCGCTGGGACAGCGCCGAGCCCCACGCCAACACGCGCGCCCGGTCGCCCGCGTCGGGCCGGACGGCGATCTCGCCCTTTGCCAGCCCGTACGCGCCGCCGAGCGCCCGGGCCCGCACGCGCGGGCCCGATTGCGTCGTCGACACCGCCAGCACGCCCGCCGAGCCGCTGCCCCAGAACGTCGACGCCGGGCCGCGCAGGACCTCGACGCGGTCGACGAGCGCCGGCTCGATGACGTTGAGCTGGCCCTGCCCGTCGGCGAGGGTCAGCGGGACGCCGTCGAGCAACACGTGCGTGCCGCGCACGCCGAACGCCGCCCGCCAGCCCAGCCCGCGGACGAGCACGCGCTCGCCGGTCGAGGGATTGCCGCGGTCCGAGATCCACAGGCCGGGCAGGCCGCGAGCGACGGCGTCGAGCGCCGTGCCGGGGTCGGTCGCCAGCTCCACGGCGCCCCGCTGGCGGACCGCGAGCGCGAACGGCGCGCGGTCGGGCGCGAGGGCGAACGGCGCCGCCGTCACCTCGACGGCGTCGAGGCGCAGCGTGTCGGGGGCTTGCGCGGCGGCGGGGAGCGCCAGGGCGGCGAGGAGCGGGAGCAGGCGGCGCATGCGGGCGGGGTCAAAACGAGCCCGCCCCGGCACGGGCCGAGGCGGGCGGAGTCGAGGCGGAGCGGCGGGCTACTCGCCCTGGGCGTAGGGCGCGAGCCGCCAGACGGCGCCGTCGGTCTTGTCGGTCAGCATGTAGAGATAGCCGTCCGGGCCCATCTCCACGTCGCGGATGCGCGTGCCGAGCGGGATGATCTCCTGGCCCGTCACCGTGTCGCCGTCGACGGCGACGCGCACGACGCCCTCGCGGGACAAGCTGCCCAGGAAGAGGCTGCCCGCCCACTCGGGGAAGGCGTCGCCGGAGTAGAAGGTGAGGCCGGAGGGCGAGATGACGGGGCTCCAGTGGGCCTCGGCGTCGGTGAGGTCCGGGCGCGTCGGCGGGTCGGGGATCGTCGTGCCGTCGTAGTTGATGCCCCAGCTCACGATGGGCCAGCCGTAGTTGGTGCCCGGCGTGAGGACGTTGAGCTCGTCGCCGCCGAGCGGGCCGAACTCGGCCTCCCACAGCACGCCCGTCGCCGGGTCGAACCCGAGGCTCTGGACGTTGCGGTGGCCGTAGCTCCAGATTTCGTCGGCCGCGTCGGGGTCGTCGACGAATGGGTTGTCGGCCGGGACGGAGCCGTCGCGCATCAGGCGGATCACCTTGCCCATGTGCGTCGACAGATCCTGGGCGGGGTCGAACTGGAAGCGCTCGCCGGTCGAGACGAAGAGGTGCCCGTCGGGCGAGAAGGCGATGCGCGAGCCAAAGTGCAGGCCGTTGTCGAACCACGGCTCCTGGGTGAAGAGCGGCTCGAAGCCCTCGATGGCGTCGTCGACCATCCGCCCCCGGCCGACGGCCGTGGCCGACGCGCCGTTCGGGCCGGGCCGGGCGTAGGTGAGGTAGACGTAGCCGGTCGTCTCGAAGTCGGGGTCGAGCGCGACGTCGAGCAGGCCGCCCTGGCGCTGGCCGTAGACGCTCGGCGTGCCCGCGACGGGCGGCGAGACGGTGCCGTCCGGGCTCACGATTCGCAGCGTGCCGGGCCGCTCGGTGACCAGCATCCGGCCGTCGGGCAGGAAGGCCATGCCCCACGGGTGGTCGAGCCCGGTGGCGACCTCGTAGACGGCGGCGGGTCCGGCCTCGGTCATCACCTCGTCAAGACGGGTGCCGGTGGGCTGGGCGGTGCACGCCGACGCGAGCAGGGCGGCGAGGAGGAGGGGCAGCAAGCGCATGGGAGGCATCGGGGGTTCTCCCTCCTGACCGCGTGGCGTCGCCGCCAGTTCCGCCCGGCGGAGCACTTAGAGGTCTTCCCCGACAGGTGTCGACCGGACGAAGCCCACGACGTGGTCCGCGATCTCGGGCCCGCTGGCGTCCTGCAGAAAGTGCCCGCCGCGGACCGTGACGGCGGGGCCGGCGGTCGGGATCAGCCGCTCGAAGAACGGAGCGGCGGCGCCCAGGATGGGGTCCGAGGGCGACCAGACGAGCAGCGCCGGCTTGCGCCACTCCGCCAGCGCGGCGCGCGTCCGGGCCATCACCTCGGCGACCGGGCCACCGGGGCTCGTGGGGACCAAGAGCGGCCACGCAGCGGCGCCCGCTTTGAACTCAGTCGACGGAAACGGCGCTTGGTATCCGGGCACCGCGTCGGCGCGATGCGCGGGCAGCGCCAGCTTCATCAGCCGCCCGACGGGCAGGCGGCGACCCAGCAGCCGCGCCGCCAGCTTCCAGACGCGGAACGCCGGGCTCGTCCGGCCGCCGGTCGGCAGGAACGTGTTCATGACGACGAGCCGGGCGATGCGGTCGGGGACGTCGAGCGCGCCGACGCTGAGCCCCATGAGCCCACCCCAGTCCTGCACGACCAACGTCACGTCGCGCAGGTCGAGCGCCTCGACGACGCGGAGAAGCGCCGCGCGGTGGAGCGCGTAGCTGTAGGCGCCGATCTCGGTCGGCTTGTCGCTGCGCCCGAAGCCGGGGAAGTCGAACGTGACGGCGCGGAGCCCGGCGGCCACCAGGTCCGGGATCATCGTCCGGTAGAGGTAGGCCCACGACGGCTCGCCGTGGAGCATCAGGACGATCGGCGCGTCGCGCGGGCCCTCGTCCACGACGTGCAGGCGGAGCGGGCCCGGAGCGCCGGGCGGGTCCTCGAGCGTGACGTACTGCGGAGCGTACGGCCAGTCGGCGAGGGCGTCGAAGCGGGCGTCGGGGGTGCGGGCGACGCCGGGCGGGAGGTCAGGCATAGCGGCAGGGGCGGACCGCACGGTACGCCGCTACATCGGATCGCGACCGACCGTTCCGAGGTGCGTCTGGCGGAAGCCGACGGCGTGCTTGAGGCCGTAGCCGAGCGCGCGGTCGAGGCCAATGTGCGCGGCCCAAACGAGCGCGATGGGCGCCCCCCACGCCCAGCCCGCCAGCGCCGCGGCGGCCGCCAGCGCGACCGGCCCAGCGTAGGTGTGGACCGCGTTGTAGGCCTGTGCCCCGACGCGGGGGCCGGCGGCATAGCCGATCATCGCGAGGTCAGGCGCCAGTGCGAGCGCGGCGAACAGCCACCAGCTGGCGCCGGTCGCGGCAAAGCCCCACACAGCGACGGCGGCGATGGCGAGCCCTTCGAAACGGAGCAGAGCGAGGGGTCGGGCGAGCATGGCGAGGGGTCGGAACGAGGCCAGGCCCTACGGCCAGACGCGGCGCGGGGTGCGAGGAAATGACCGGGCCGGACACTTCTACGCGACCAGGGCCGTAGAGGCCCGGTGCCGACCGCCCCCCCCGTGCCCCCGACCGACCCCGCCGCGCTGGCGGACCGGCCCGCCGTCCCCGATATCGAGGTGACCGTCGCGGCCCACGGCGATGGGCTGGCGACGCCCCCTGCTCCAGCCCCGGCGCCGATCCCGGCTACTCCGACGCCGCTGGCGGTGGCCATTGAGACGGCCGCGCCCGCGCGGCGCCGCTTCCGCGTGCTCCGAGCGTACGCCGCCGCGCTCCGCGTCGCCGCCAGCTACCTCGTCTTCGAGATCGCGAGCCGCATCCGGGGCCGTCGGTGGGCCGCCCGTCGACGCCCCGCGCTCCACGCCCGAAACGGCCGTCGCGTCCGCCGTTCCATCTTGAAGCTCCGGGGCCTGTTTATCAAGGCGGGCCAGCTGGGCAGCGCGCTGACGAACCTGTTGCCCGAGCCCTTCCGGATCGAGCTGGAGGGCCTGCAGGACCGCGTGCCCGCCGGGCCGCCCGCGGCCGCCCGGGCCCGCATTGAGTCCGAGCTGGGCGGGCCCGTCGCCACCCTGTTCACCCGCTTCGACACGTTGCCCGTCGCGAGCGCCTCGCTAGCGCAGGTCCACCGCGCGCGGCTGGCGGACGGGCGCGAGGTGGCCGTCAAGGTGCAGCACGCCGACATCGAGGCGATCGCCCGGCTCGACCTGCACGCCATCGAGACGATCCTGCGCGCGGTCGGCCGGTTTTTCGGCATCCGGGGGCTCCGCGAGCAGTTCCGCGAGATCGAGGCCGTCATCCTGTCCGAGCTCGACTTCGCGCAGGAGGCCCAGAACATGGTCGAGATCGCACCCGCGCTCGGGCCTGGCGTCTCGGCCCCCGCCGTCGTGCCTGAGCGGTCGTCGCGGCGCGTGTTGACGACCGACTACGTCGACGGGATCAAGGCCGGCGATTTTGCCGCTCTCGACGCGGCGGGCATCGACCGGATGGCGCTCGCGGCTCGGATCCTGGACGCGTATGGCGCGATGATCTTCCGCGACGGGCTCTACCACGCCGACCCCCACGCGGGCAACCTGCTGGTCGTGCCGGACGCGACGCAGCCCGACGGCTTCGAGCTCGTCTTCCTCGACTTTGGCGCCGTCGCCCGGCTCACGCCCCCGATGCAGACCGGGCTGGCGGAGATGATCGTCGGCGTGCTCAGCCGCGACACCCCGCGCGTGATGGCCGCGCTCGGCACGATGGGCTTCGTCTCCGACGGCGACACCACGCAGGCGACGGCGGCGGTGATCCAGTTTATGGAGAGCGCCCACGAGGAGTTGTTCCACAACCTCGACCCGCGCGCCTTCCGCCTGGGTGACCTGTCGTTCGAAACGGCGCTGTCGCAGAAGCAGGACATGTTCCGGCAGATGGGCGACGTCGGCCTCTCGGTGCGCGATCTCGCCAGCGCCTTCCGCGTCCCCCGCGACTGGATCCTGCTGGAGCGGACGGCCCTCCTTCTCATCGGCCTGTGCGGCGGGCTCGCGCCCGACATCAACCCGCTCACCGTCATCGAGCCCTACATCCGGCCGCTGACGAAGGACGCCACGCGCGCCGTCGGCACGGCGCTGTGGGGCGAGGTGCTGTCGGCCGGCCGCGTCCTGCTGGGCCTGCCGACGCGGATCGACCGGGTGCTCGCCGACACCGAGTCGGGCGGGCTCGCGGTCTCGGACCCGGCCGTGGTGGCGGCCACCGACCGGCTCGCGCGCTCGGTCCGCGGGCTGGCGTACGCCGTCGGCGCTGTGGGGTCGGGCGGGATCGCGTACGCGGCGTTCGCGGGCGGGCACGGGGGGATCGCACTGGCGCTGGCCGTCGTCGCGGGGCTGTTTGGAATTGGGACGCTGCGGGCGGGGCGGCGGTAGCGCCGTCGACGAGCAGGTCTACGCGCCGCGCGACGGGTCGAGGATGGGGCACGCAGTGCGCGGCCCGGCGCCGGGACAGACGTCGGCCAGCGCGCGGAGCACGGCCTCAGGGTTGCCACCGCTCGTGCAGCGGACCTCCCGCGCGCCGTCGGTCGTGACGGCGGGGATGGAGTGGACACCGACCGCGACGGCCCGAGGGGCACACGTCGATCTTGCGAGGGGAAGCCATGAGAGGGGCCGATGAGTCCACCTCCCTGCGGGATGGGCCAACGTTCCGCGTTCGTTCCGGAACCGCCAGCAGCGGGGAAGCCCTTTCCTCGAAGTCCCGTCCCCCCGCTCCGTGCTCGCCCCCTCTTCCCTGCCCGACTCGACAGCCGACCACGACGCGCCGCTCGGCGCCGTCCTCCCGCCCGGCCCACTCCGGCCGCACGAGGCGTGGCACCGGGCGCTGTTTCTCGGGCTCGCCGCCGCCGCGCTGCTCCCCGTCGTGTCGCCCGCTGTCGCGCTGGGCGTCGGCGCCGTGCTCGGACTGACACTCGGCAACCCGTTCGAGACGATGAGCGGCCGCGTCTCGAAGACCCTATTGAAGGCGTGCGTCGTCGGGCTCGGGTTCGGGATGTCGCTCCCGGCCGTGCTGGCGGTCGGCCGCGCGGGCGCCGGCGCGACGGCGCTGGGGATCGCGTTCGCGCTCGGCCTGGGGCTGGTCCTGAGCCGGCTGCTGCGCGTCGAGCCGACGACGGGCGCGCTGATCTCGGGCGGGACGGCCATCTGCGGCGGCTCGGCGATCGCCGCGCTCGGGCCGGCGTTGGGCGCGGGCGCCGAGGCCATGGGCGTCTCGCTCGCGACCGTCTTCCTGCTCAACGGCGTCGCCCTCTACGTCTTTCCAGCCGTCGGCCACGCACTCGACCTCTCGCAGCACCAGTTCGCGCTGTGGGCGGCCATCGCCATCCACGACACGTCGTCGGTCGTCGGGGCCGCCGCGAGCTACGGGCCCGAGGCGCTCGCCGAGGCGACCGTCCTCAAGCTCACGCGCGCGTTGTGGATCGTGCCGCTCGCGCTGATCGCGGCGTGGCGGCGGCGCCGGACCGTGGGCGGCGAGGTGACGGTCGCGTTCCCGTGGTTCATCGGGCTCTTCGCGCTGGCGTCCGCCGTCGTCGCGGCGGCCCCGGCCTGGACGCCGGTCTACGGCGCGCTCGTGGCGCTCGCGAAGCAGGGACTCGTGCTCACGCTGTTCCTCATCGGCGCCGGGCTGAGCCGCGCGACGCTCCGGACCGTCGGCGTGCGTCCGTTGGTGCACGGTGTCCTCCTGTGGGCGGCCGTCGCAGGCGCCTCACTCGCCGCGATCCTGTGGGCGACGTAGTCATCGTCTCGGTCCGGGAGCGGAGCGACAGGAGGGGCGCGGACCGCGGCGAGTGGGATCGTGCCTTGTTCTCCAACGGCTTGCGGACTACCCTCCAGCACATCCCTCCCGCGCCCGTGCGTTGTTGGGTCCTCCTCGTTGCGGTCCTCGCCGTCCCCGCCGCCACCCAGACCGACGGGCGCCTCCACGACCAGGGACGCGGCATGACTGAGCCCAGCCCCCGCGCTGACGACCGCCTCGACGCGCTCCGCCCGATCCTGGGCGCGTGGGATGTGGCCGTCACGACGTTCCCAACGGACTCGACGACGCACCAGGCGACGGGGCAGGCCGAAGTCACGTACATGAACCGTGGCTACGCCTACCAGGAGCGCCGGGTCGTGGAGGACGCCGCGCAGGGCCGGACCGACCACGCGCTGTCGTTCCTCGTCTTCACGCCCGGGCCCGAGCGGTGGGCGCTAGGCGAGGGCCGTTCCGAGACCGAGCACATCGAGGTCTACGACGGCGACCTCGACAGGGACGTGTTGGCGCTCCGCACCGCCGTCCGTCGCGGCGGCGGGACGCTGCTGACACAAGAGCGCGTCACGTACGAGATGGCGGACGACGCTTTCACCATCACCGTCGAGACCTCGACCGACGACGGCGAGACGTGGGCGCCGCGCGAGGTCCGTGCGTACACGCGCCGCGCCGACGTGGACCATCGACCTCACGCGGCGGTAGCGCCGGAGCACCGCTACGGGTTGAGCACCGGCGTCAGCTCCCGCTTCAGCTGGAGCTCCAGCGCCCGCGCCGCCGCGCCGTCGCTCGCGACCCGCACCGCGAACGAGCAGCGCTTCCGAACCTAGCCCAGCGCGATCCGCCGGCCCGGCGACACCGACACCTCGCTGCCCACGGCCAGGAACGCCGACTGCGGCGTCCCGGCCACGACCGCGGCGAGCGCCGGGCCGTAGAGCGCCGACGCGTCGCCCGTGAACGCCGCATCGTGGGCGCCCCACAGCCGCCACGACGGGTGCTCGACGCGGTATGCGACGGTCCCGCCGTCGCGCTGGCGCGTGTAGCCCCAGTAGTGCTCCGTGATGAAGCGGGCCTCCGTGTCCGGCTCGGCGAAGGCGGCCGGGCCGGTCGCCGACGCCGACAACGTGAACCGCTCGCCGCGGTGCCTCCAGCGGTAGTCGACCGTCCCGCCGGCCTCGGGGTCGAGGGCGACGGTGTGGTCCATCGGCGCGGCGACATAGGGCTCGTTGTACGCCAGCCGCGCGACGGCCGCGATGGCGCGGCGCGGCACGATCTCCCGCACGAACGCGACCGCCCGGCGCGTCTCACCGCCCTCCTCACGCGTGACGTAGAACCGCAGGTTGACCTCCTCGAAGTGACGGTGGAACGGGACCGGCACGCCGAGCAGCCGGGTGTCCCGGAACAGGAACCCGACGACGCTGACGAGCGCCTCGCCCTGCCACAGGTCGAGCTCCGTCCCAGCCGGCACGAGCGGCGCCAGCAGCTCTGCCGGGCAGGCGTAGTTGAGCAGCAGCAGGCTCTCCCAGCGGGCGGTCAGAAAAGACAAGGGGCAAGGGGGAAGGGACAAGAGGCAGGATACAGGGGACCGCCCCGTCCCCCTTCCCTCAGGCCTCCTGCCCTATTCGGGCCCCTCGAACTCGTCGCGGTAGTCGGCGCGCGAGGCCTCGACGACCTGCTCGGCGTGGTCGCGGCCGTACGTCCGGGCGATCGAGGCCTCGGACGCGTTGCCCGGCACCATCTTGTAGGTGGAGAAGTAGTGGGTCAGCCGCTCGATGAGCGTCGGTGGGAGCTGGTCCATCTCGGTGACGTCGCCCCAGAACAAGTCGTTGCGGAGCACGGCCACGATCTTGTCGTCGGCCTCGCCCCCATCGATCATCTGGAGCCCGCCGACGACGCGGCAGTCGACCGTGATGTCGGCCCGGTCGATCCGGCGCTCCGAGACGACGCAGATGTCGAGCGGGTCGTGGTCGCCCGTCGTGGCCTCGGGCCCGGAGAGGGCCGCCACGCGGTCGGCGCAGTACGTCCGCGGGATAAAGCCGTAGAGCGTCGGCGGCGAGGCGGAGCTCCGCTGCGGGCGGTCGACACGCGTGTAGCCGGTCACCTTGTCGAGCTCGTACTTGACCGAGTCGAACGGCGTGATCTCGACGTACGCCGTCACGACGCGCGGGGCGTCGGGACCGGCGTCCAGGCCGTGCCAGGGGTGGGGGCGCCAGCGAAAAAAGGGGGCGGGAAAGGGGGGCATCGAACGGGGGAGCGGGGGGCCCCAGAGACGCCGCCCAGCCGGGCGCGGTTGCCCGGGGCAGAAGCGGGAGCCGCCCGCGGGTTTGCGTCAGACGATCCCCGACTCCAGGCTTCGGCAGGCGCTCGCGGGATCGGTACGCGCCGCGCCCGGTTTACCCGATCCCCTCTCTCCCCTCTCTCCGATGCCCAAGATCACCGCGACGACCGGCCAGCCCAAGGCCGACATCTACTACCAGGACCTCAACGCCGAGGGCACCGCCGGGACCGTCGTCCTCATCCACGGGTGGCCGCTGAGCCACCGGATGTTCGAGCCCCAGCTCTGGCCCCTCACCGAGGCCGGCTACCGCGTCATCGCCTACGACCGCCGCGGGTTTGGCTCGTCGGCCTTCCCGGCCTCCGGCTACGACTACGACACGTTCGCGGCCGACCTCAACGACCTGCTCACGGAGCTCGACCTGAGCGACGTGAACCTGGTCGGCTTCTCGATGGGCGGCGGCGAGCTCGGCCGCTACGCCGGGTCGTACGGCACCGAGCGCGTTCGCAAGATGGTCTTCATGTCGTCCGTCTTCCCGTACATGCTCCAGACCGACGACAACCCCGGCGGCGTCCCGGGCAGCGTCTTCGAGGACATGAAGGCCGGCCTCAAAGCCGACCGCCCCGGCTTCTTGGAGGGCTTTGGAAAGACCTTCGTCAACTACGACAAGCTCTCCGACCGCATCTCCGAGCGCGTCCTCCACTACCACTGGTCGATCGCCACGATGGCCCAGCCCAAGGCGACCGTCGACTGCGTGGACGCCTTCGGCCTGACCGACTTCCGCGACGACGCCGCCAAGATCGACGTCCCGACGTTGTTCATCCACGGCGACGACGACCAGATCGTCCCGTTCGAGACCTCGGCCAAGACGGGCCACGCGCTCGTCGACGGGAGCACGCTGCACACCGTCGCCGGCGGCCCGCACGGGCTCAACCACACGCACAAGGACGAGGTCAACCGCGTGCTGCTGGACTTCCTGGCCGCGTAGGCCGCCATGCCGCGCAGGTGATTCCGCCCGCCCCGGTGACCGTGCCGAGGCGGGCGGCGGCGTGTCAAGCGGGGACGGACGTTCGGACCGCGCGCGTCGCGGCCAGCGCTTCGATCTCGGTGACGACCCGGTCGGCCTCGGCGTCGGCGCGGATCGTCTGGCCCAACGTGTGGGCCGCGTCCCGGAAGGCTGGCTCGGTGAGCACCCGGCGGACCGCCGCCGCGATCTTCGCCGGCGTCGCCTTCGCCTTCAGCCCGACCCCACGGGCAGCCACGCGCGCAGCTGTCGCGTCCTGGTCGCGGCCCATCGGGAGCACGACGACAGGAACGCCGTGCGCGAGCGCGCGGATCGTCGAGCCGTGTCCGCCGTGCGTCACCATGGCCGCGGCGTGGGGCAGCACCACGTCGTGCGGAGCGCGGTCGACGGCGACCACGTTGTCGGGCACGTCGAACGCCTCGCCCACCATCGCCGGACCCAGCGTTACGAGCCCGCGCACATCGAGCCCGCCGAGCGCCGTCATCGCCGCCTGGATCTCGTCGCGCTGGTTCTGGAACGTCGACGAGAGGCTCACGACGACGAGCGGACGGCCATCGCCCTCGGGCCACGGGCTCTGCCAAGCCCCCTCGGCCCAGTCGGGCGCGTCGAGGACCGGGCCGACGTAGGCGACGTTATCGGGGTCGGGCTGGCCGGGAAAGTCGAACGCCGCGGAGGTCTGGACGAGCACGCGGTCGGCGCGGTCGTACTGGTCCATGGCGTGGGCCAGCGGGTCCAAGCCACGGCGGGCACGGACCGTGTTGTAGGCCGGCAGGAAGCCGTCGAACAGCCCCTCCGCCACCTTCCCGAGGACGGCGTCGCGGAGACGGCCGAGCGGGCCCCGCATCGGCGCGAGCCCCATCGGCGGACGGCCCGGCGCGGGCCGCATCTGCACGCAGTGGACGAGAACGGCCGTCGGGATGCGCCGGGCCTCACCGACGGCAATCCCCACCGGCAGCAGCCAGTCGGTTACGATCGCGTCGGCGGGCTCAGCGTCAAGCGCTTGTTCGATGGCTTGCGCCGTCGGCTCCGCAGGGCCCAAGACCACCCGCTTGAGCGAGTCCCTCATGGCGGCTGGCGGCGACGTCGCCCTCCAGTCCTCCATCAGCACCTCGCCGCGGTCGGTCCGCGTGAAGTGCTCGGTGAAGGGGACGAACGCCGCGCCGATGGCCTCGACGGGCTCGCGGAGGCACGGTTCGGTAAGCACGCGGACGCGGTGGCCGCGGTCGACCAGGCGGCGGGCGGCCCCGAGGACTGGGGGCACGTTGCCGCCGCCTTCCCAGGTGACGAAGAGGGTTGAGCGGGCGTCGTCCATGGCGATGGGGAGCTAGGTGACGAGCGGGCCGAGGAGCGCGTCGAAGGCGGCCCGCGTGGCCTCGACGGAGCGACCGAGGTCGCGGCGGAGCAGCTTCCAGACGTACAGGTCGGTGGCGGCGACGACCGCGTCGAGGCGGGCCGTGTGATCGGCGGCGTCGGGGGCCGGGAGGACGTGCCCGAACACACGCGCGCACCACGCGCGGTGGTGGGCCCGGCCGTTGTCGGCGATGCGTTTCGCGGCGGGAAGACGGTCCTCGAGGGCGAGCGTGCGCACGACGGCGTCGCCGTCGGCCTCGTAGTGGGCCAGGAGCACGTCGAGCGCGCCGGCCACGTCGTCGACGGGCGCCGCGTCGCGCTCGGCCTCGACGCCCGACGCCCGCGCTTCGATGCCCGCGTCGATGACGCCGTCCTTGGAGCCGAACCGGCGGATCACGGTCTGCACCGAAACGCCTGCGCGCTCGGCGATGTCGGCGAGCGTGATGGCGTCGAGCGAGCGCTCCCGCCACAAGGCGGCAGCGGCGGCGAGGATGTCGCGGCCGGTCTGAGCGGCAGCCTCGGCGCGGGCCGTCTGACGATAGGGGCGGGGGGAGTTCATTTTCATGTTACTCCAATTAACATGAAAGAGAATGGACTGTCAAGCCCCCGTCGGGCGTCGTGTCTCTAACCCGCCTTGGTCGTCGCGCGGAGGCGGCCGGGGTCCGTTTGGGCCGCCCGTGACCCCCCGGCGACCGCGGCTGCGAATGTACAGGTAGCCCTGCCCCACCGACCCATGCGCCATCTCGTCCTGATCGCCCTCTGCCTAGGCCTCATCGCCCCCGCCGACGCCCAGGGCGGGAGCCTCCGCGACCGCGCCCGCCGCGCCGCCGCCAACGCCGCCGACCGCCTCCGCCAGACCGAGGCCCCCGCGCCAACCGACCTCGACGCCCCCTCCGCCGCTCCCGACTCTGCGGCCAATCCGACCGTGCCCGACGCCGAGGCCCCGGCCCCGCGCACGGGGCCCGCTCCGGGCGTCGACATGTTAGACCTGCTGAAACACGCGATGCCCGCCTTCGACACCGGCCGCGTGTCGACCTACGGGACCCCCATCACCGCCGTCTTCCCTGCGGAGGGGACGTATGAGCTGGCCGTCCTCGACGCCGGCGGCGGGACCGTCGCGGCGCACGCGTTCGTGGCCGAGCCCGTCGGCGGGGTGGCGGCGTTTGCGCACCTCGACCTCGCCCGGCTCGACTACGAGCCCATGCCGGGCGACTACCGAGTCGCCGTCCGTCTGGACGGCGCTGTCATCGGGGCCGTCCCGTTCACGCTCACGCGGTCCCAGAGCGACGACCCGTTCAACCCTGTGGTCATGTGGGGTGTGGAAGGGCCGTGGGACCGGACGGGCGTGCTCTCCTTCGAGTCCGGCGACGCCAACGCGCCGGTAGAGCTGACGTACTGGGTCCACCCCCGCGAGATGAGCCAGGACCGCGCGAGCGTCCGGGTGCGGCTCTTCCGCGACGGCACGCGCGTCAGCGCCCACGAGGACGACCTGACCGTCTTTAAGTCCTACCGCGGCTGGACCTCCCTGACGACGGCGATCCACGTCGACAACGGCGGGCGGCGGGGCCAGCTCCGGCGCGATGCGCTCGCCGACGGGGACTACCGCGTCGAGATCGTCGAGGACGGCGCCGCGCCGTTCCGGACGTTCCGGTTTACCGTCGACGACGGCCAGATCGTGCCCCACGAACGGAGCGCCCTCGACTACACCCCGCGCGCCGACTTCCTCACGCCGCGGTCCCTCCGCCGGTCCTCCAACCGCGAGTTGTACGAGATGGTGGACCGGGTCTGGCTGCTCTCGGAGTAGCGCCGCCTCGGCCCCGGTGCGCAGCAACTCGGCGACCTCGAGCGGGTCTCCCAGCCAGACTCCCTACTCCCGCCGTGCCGATCCTCGCCGTCGTCTCCTTCCTGGTGGTCGTCTTGGCCGCCGCCGTAGTCGTCTCGCAGGGAACGGTCCGCCGGCCGCGACGGCCGCGCCGCTGGCGGGCCGGGCTTCGGTAGACCGCCCGCTCTACTCGACGGCGTCGGTGACCGGGCGCAGGTCGATGTCGCGGCCCGTCATCGCGTCGGCGCCGCGGACGCCGGTGAGAATCCGCGGCTGGAGCGGGGTCCCGTCCGGCTCGCCGTGGAGCACCGACACGTCGCCGGTCGTCTCGAGCACGACGGCCCGGACGTGCGCCACGTCGAGCACGTTCGCCTCGCGGAGCTTCGACCACAGGTCGCCCTCGGTGACCCGGGCCTGCCGCATGTTGTCGCGCAAGAACGTCGGCCCGTCCATCAGCAACAGCGGCTCGTTGTCGACGGCGCGCTGGGCCCAGCCCCACCGCTGGCGCGCCTCGCCGACCACGATCTGGAGCGCGTACACCACGCCGATGGCCACCAGCGCCTGCAGCAGCGACGGCGTCTTCGTCAGCACCGACGACGCCACCATCGACCCGATTGCGACGGTCATCGCAAAGTCGAAGCCGGACATCTTGGCGAAGCTCCGTAGCCCGGCGACCTGCGTGTAGATCAGGATGGCGGCGTAGACGGCGACGGCCGTCAGCGCGATGGCGACGAGCGACTCGGGGGAGGCGGTAAACCAGTCGGACATGGCAGAGGGGGTTGGAGGAGAGAGGGCCTACGCCGCACCGCCGGCCCCGGACTCCCCCCCACCGACGTGCGCCTCGGGCCCGAAGCCGAGCGCGTCGAGGACGTCATCGAACACGTCGGGCGGGAGGTGGCCGCCCGACGCTTGGTCGTGCCCGTGGCCCCAGCGCCCGTTCCAGCCCGGCGTGTCGATGGACTGGTAGATCTCGGGGAGCCGCACGTCGTCGCGGGCCGCGCGCGTCGAGAAGGCGACGAGCCCGTCGAGGTAGCCGGTGTTGGCGCAAATCACGGGGTAGTCCGGGAGCCGCCCGCGCCACTGTTGCGCGATGAGCGGGTGGACCTGGGCGGCCGACGACACGCGGACGAGCGCGAACCGCAGGTCGGGGGGCGCGACGCCCTCGGGCACGGCTGCGTCGCGGTCCGAAAAGACGGGCGCCGCGCGGCGCGCCTCGGCCACCTCGGCCTTGACGACGGCGCGGGCCTGGCGCAAGCGGTCGGCGGCCGGGCCGTCGTCGGTCGCGAGCGCCTTCGGCCCGTCAAATTCCATGAGCGCGTCGAGCGCCGTCTGGGCGTCGAACGTCGGCGCGCGCCGGGCGGCGTTGACGAGCGCGACGGTCTCCTTGAGCCACTTCGCGGTGTGCCGCTTTTTGGCGTCCGGGAGGAGCGGCCACGGCGCCTTGTCTCCGAGATCCGAGAGCACGCCGACGGCGGCGATCCAGTCGAGCTCGCGGAGCTCGTCGACGTCGGGGATGGCCGCCTCCAGCAGGTCGTACGCGAGCCACGCGCTGCACGGGATCGGGTCCCAGTCGTACCCGCTGATGACGTGCGCGGGGGGCGCCCCGCTCGGCCGGTGGTGGTCGACGTACAAGACCGGGATCCCGTCGCCCTCCAGCGTCCCGGCCTCGTTGACCCCGAGGTCCGTCACGACGAGCGCGTCCGGCGCGAGCGCCCGCAGCCGCTCCCGCGCCGCGTCGGTAAATGCCGACTCGCTCCGCCCCGACGGCACGACGGTCACGTCGGTGTAGCCCAGGAGTGGCAGCGCCCGCCCGAAGAGGGCCCCGGCCGCGAGCCCGTCGGCGTCGAAGTGGCAGAACACGACGACGCGGGCGTCGGTCGGCACGGCCGCCAGCCACTGCTTGATGGTGTGGACGGCCTCGGGGAACGCGTCGGCGAGCGGGATCGGCAGGGCAGGTGGCATGAGAATGGGAGGCTAGGCGTCGCCCACGAGCGCGGCGACGGTCTGCAGGGTGTCGATCTCGGAGGCGGGCTTGTCGCGGCGCCAGCGGACGATCCGAGGGAAGCGGAGCGCGTAGCCGCCCTTGTGCCGCTTCGAGACCTGGACGTTGTCGAAGGCCACCTCGAGCACGACCTCGGGCGCGACCGTCCGGACCTTCCCGTGCGCGAACGTCTCGAGCGTGTGCGCCTCGAACCACGCCGTCAGCTCGGCTAGCTCGGCGTCGGTCAGGCCGGAGTACGCCTTGCCGACGTTGAGGAGGGTGTCGTCGGTCTCGCTGGCGCGGACGGCGAACGTCACGTCGCTCAGCAGCTTGCGCCGCCCGCCGTGCCCGCGCTGGACGGCCGTGACCACGACGTCGAGCGTGGCGAGCGCCTTCTTGACCTTGAGCCAGTCGCGCCCGCGCCGGCCGGGCTTGTAGACGGAGTCGAACGCCTTGACCATCAGCCCCTCGTTGCCGCGCGCCCGCGCTTCATCGAACAGGTCGTCGAGCCGGTCGAGGTCGTCCAGCTCCGTCACAGCCGAACGGCGCACGGGCTCGGCGAACGCGAGACCGCCCAAGAGCTGCTGTCGGTCTCGATAGCTCCGAGCGAGCGTCGTCGCGCCGTCGTGGGCGAGCACGTCGTAGACGATGAAGGCGACGGGCACCTCGGCCAGCAGCTCCGCCGAGGCGGTCTTGCGGCCGAGCCTTCGCTGGAGCGCCTGGAACGGCACAATCGCGCCGTCGCCGTCGAGCGGCACGATCTCGCCGTCGAGAATCAGCCCGGCTGGCGACGCGCTCGCGAGCGTCGCCAGCGGGCCGACCACGTCGGGGAAGGCGCCGGTGATGGCGTCGAGCGTCCGCGAGAACAGGGCCACGCGGGCTCCGCCAGTCGCCACGCCGTGGAGCGCCGGGTCGCCGGGGTCGGCCGCGATGTGGGCCTGGGCGCGGATCCCGTCGAACTTGTCCTCGACGGCGACCGGCGGCGCGATCTGGCGGCCGACTTCTTCCGCCAGCGTCCGCGCGTCGCTCGCCTCTGCGGGCGTCGCCAGCATGAAGGTGAGCGGGTGGAACAGCCGGAGCCGGGCCTCGCCCAGCCGCCCGTGCCGCGCCAGCACGGCCGTCTCGCCGATGTCGCCCGTCAACATGTTGGCGCGCTGCACGGCGCCCACCTTCTCCCCGTAGAGCCGGGCCACGGCCGACTCCACGCCGCCCGCCCGCATCCCGATCCGCAGTTCGCCCGCCAGCAGCTTCACCACGAACCGGGCCTCGACCGGCGCCAGCCGCCCCAGCATCTCGGCGACGAGCGCCGTCCGCGCGTTGCTCCCCCGCGTGGCGGCGACGTGGGCGAAGAACGACTCGGCGTCGGCCAGCGACAGCGACGGCGCGACGGGCGGGACGAGCGCAGCGATGGCGCCCGCGGCCACGTCGCCCGGATCGCCCAGGCGGACGAGCGCTGCGTCGAGGTCGTCGGGCTCGGCGCCCGTCGCGCTGGCAGTCGCCGCGCGGAGGGCGGCGAACCCGACGCTGACGGTCCGCTGGTCGCTGAGCGGGAAGACGCGGCCGGCAGCCCACCGCGCGGCGCGGCGCACGTCGGCATCGTCGAGGTCGGCCAACAGCGCCCCGAGGCGGTCGGCCTTGGCGTGGCGGCCCGAGGTCTCGGCGATGTCGGCGAGCGTCTCGGCGAGGGCGTGGAAGGAGGTGGGCACGGGGAGTCGGCGGGGTCAGTGGGTCGGGTTTGCAGGGACCAGCGGGTCGAGCGTTGGGCGCCGGACGCACCGACTCCCGGGCTCGCGGAGACGCCGGCTCACCGATACTCCGGATCAGCGGCCTCTTCGGCGGGCGCCCACTCCGAGTCCGGCGGGCGGCGGTCGCGGTGCGGACGGGCCTTTCTGACGTGGTCGCCCGAGACGCCCTGGCAGGTCGGGCAGAAGTAGATGACGCGGTGCTTTTCGACCGTCGTCCCGTCGTCGTCGGTCCACTCGTGCGAGAGCTGCTTCTGCTGGCGGACGTAGTCGTCACACGTCAGGCACGGCAGGTTGGTGCGGCGGAAGACCCAGTGCTTGGTGTTCCACGGATGCGCGTGCGGCGAGTACCGCATGTCGCGGTCGGCGGCCTGTCGAGCTTGGATCGCCTCGGGGACGGTCCGGCCCCCCTCGCGGTACGCCTGGGCGCAGATACGAGCAGTCGACTCGGCGAGGCACCCGCGCTCCTCGCCGTCCAGCTCGCCGACGAGCCGCCACGGATCCATGCGGCAGTCGTACAAGATCTCAGCCCGGAGGTAGTTGCCGATGCCCGCGGCAACGGACTGGTCGAGCAGCGCCGAGCCGATCTCGCGGCCCGGCTGAAGGTCGAGGCGGCGTAGAAACTCGTCGGCGTCGAACGGCCCGTCCTCAGGAAGCACGTCAGGCCCGAGCAGGCCCAGCGCCGGGACGTGGTCGTACGGGTCGCCCCGGCCGACGGTAAACTTGGGCGCCGAGTACAGCAGCGCCGCGGCGTCGTCGGTGACGATCCGGGCCCGCTCGCGGCGGTCGCGCGTGGCGACCTCGTCGGCGTCGGGCGCGACGACCATCCACCGCCCCCACATCAGGTAGTGCGAGTGGAAGAACAGGTCGCCTTCGACCTGCCCCACCAAGTGCTTGCCGTGCGCCCACACGCGCTCGACGCGCCGGCCGACGAAGGCGTCGGGGTGGTCTGCCAGCCACGCCCGGGCCACCTTCGTGCGAGCGCCGAACGCGCGGATCGTGCGGCCGGCGAGGGCGTCGTGGAGGAGGTCGGCCGAGCGCTGGACTTCGGGGCCTTCGGGCATCGTGCGACGGGGAGGGGCGTCGAGTGAAGCGCGCCTGCGGCGTCGCGGTTCGGGCCCGGGGCGGGGTTCGGGAACGGCCCGATGCCCGACGCACGCCGGTCGCTCGGTCGCCACCCATCCCCGGGGAGAGGGACAGGACGAGGGGCGGACGTGCGAGCACGCCCCCCCCCCCCCGAGCCGCCCCGGCCTAGCTTGCGCCCCCCCTCGCCCGCGCCATGTCCCGCCTCGCTGTCTGGATCGCCGCCCTCACACTCGCCGCTTGCGCTCCCGACGTCGGCCGCACCGACGCCGGGTCGCCAGCTGCCGAGGCCATCGAGGCCCGGATCGCGACGGTGGAGGCCGCTGGCGGGACGGTCCGCCGCGCCGCGTTCGTGGTCACCGAGGGCGTGTTCAACTCGGAGTTGATGGCGCCCTACGACGTGCTCCACCACACCCGCTTCCGCGACTCGCTGGACTACGTCGAGCCGTTCGTCGTCTCGCCCGACGGCGGCCCGGTGACGACGTTCGAGGGGCTGACCGTCGAGGCGCACTACAGCTACGCGACGGCTCCGGCGGCCGACATCCTGGTAATCCCCAGCACCGACGGCAGCCTGGACCGCGACCTTTCCGACCGCCCCTACCTCGAGTACATCGCGCGCACCGCCGACGCCGCCGACTGGGTGCTCACGGTGTGCGACGGCGCCTTCCCGCTGGCGGCGACGGGCGCCCTCGAAGGCCGGGTCGCCACCACCTTCCCCGCCGACCGCGCCGCGCTCGCGGAGCGCTTCCCCGAGGTGGACGTGCGCGACGACGTTCGGCTCGTGGTTGACGGGAAGTACGTCACCTCGGTCGGCGGCGGGATGAGCTACGAGCCCGCGTTCTGGCTCGTGGAGCGTCTGTGGGGCGCGGACCGCGTGGCCGGGAATGCCGAGGGACTTGTGTGGCCCTGGGACCTGGACACGCTGCCGCATCTGGTCGTGGAGTGAGTGCCGAGGCCCGGCGGCTGTCCACCGTGTGGGCGGCGTGATTAAGGGGATAGCCTGTTTGGCCGAATCCCCCCGCGTCCCTTCCCCCCACGGACCCATGCCGCATTCGCACCCGCCCGTCACGCCGTCGCCCTGGCCCGTCGCGCCGCCGCCCTCGTTCGCCCGGCCCGCCTCCGAACCGGCCACACCGCCGAAGCCCACGCCGAAGCCCGCGCCGAAGCCGGCCGTCAAGGCCCGCGCCTAGTACAGGCTCAGCCGCCCAAGCTCGCCAGGAAGGCCGACACCTCGCGGTCGGACCGGAGCCGCACCAGGCAGAGGTTGGCCGCCGCGATGCGGGCGAGGATGCCCGGCCGCCGCGCCTCCGGGAACGATAGGATGTAGTGCAGGAACGACCGGTTGACACGCTCGGGGCACCCCTCCGTCATGTCCGGCCGTGAGCGCCCGTGGTAACGGATCCGCCGGCGGACGACACGCCAGAGGCAGAGCCATCGCGAGCGGTCCAGCAGCACCGCCGTGTCGGCCACGGCCAAGCGCTTTGCCAGCGTGCCACTGAAGGTGCCGTCCATCACCCACGCGTCGGCGGTCATCAGTCGGTCGACGGTCGCCTCCCACGCGCCACGCGTTGGCTCGGCCCAGCCGGGCTGCCAGTAGTGCTGGTCGAGGTGGATCACGGGCAGCCCCAGCCGCGCCCCCATCGCCCGCGCCAGCGTCGACTTTCCCGATCCGGAGGACCCCATGACGACGATTCGGCGCCCGAGCGTCGTCACTCGCCCAGGCGGTGGCTGAGGAGCCAGTCGTAGACCTCAGGGGTGGCGTAGGTCTCGCTCCAGGCGTCGTGGCCGGCGTCCGGGTAGACCGTGAACCGCACGTCGCCACCCGCCTCGCGCAAGGCGCGGACCATGCCGACGGACTGCGCGATCGGCACGACGGTGTCCATCGCCCCGTGGAAGGCCCACACGGGGACGCCAGCCGCCGGCCCGACGCCCAGGGGCAGGCCGCCGCCGCAGATCGCGACGGCCGCCGCAAACCGGTCGGGCATCCGAGCGATGGCCTCCCACGTCCCGAACCCGCCCATCGACAGGCCGGTGAGGTACACGCGCGAGGCGTCGATGCGGTAGCGCGCCAGCGCGGCGTCCAGGCTCGCGGCGACGCGGCCGACCGTCCAGCGCTGGCCCGTCGGCACCTGGGGCGCAACGATGACGAAGGGCAGGTCGCGCCCCTCCCGCCGCTCCTTGAGCGGCCCGTGGATGCCGACCCTGGCGAGATCCTCGCCCCGCTCGCCGGCGCCGTGCAGGAAGATCAGCAGCGGCCACTCTCGGTCCGGGTCGGCGTCGTAGCCCTCGGGGAGGGCGACCAGCAGGTCGCCGACCGCGGTGTCGGTCCAGCCGCCGGAGTAGGCGAGGGTGGACTGGGCGCTGGCGGCGGTCGAGAGCATGGCGAGAAGGAGGGGGAGGCGGCGCATGTGGCGAGGCGAAGAGACCATGAAGGTAGCCGGGTGGCCTTGCTCCTGACGCCGCGTGAGGGCCGTACGCTCCGGCCATGACCGACACGCTCTCGGTCGGCGCGCTGGCGGCCCGAGCCGGCGTCACCGTCCGCACCCTCCACCACTACGACGCGATCGGGCTCGTCCGCGCCCGGCGGAGCGAGGCCGGGCACCGCCGCTATGGCCCGGCCGACGTCGAACGCCTCCACCACGTGACGGCGCTCCGCACGCTCGGCCTCGGCCTCGACGCCATCGCCGAGGCCCTCGACGCGCCAGACTTCGACGCCCGGGCGGTCGTCGCCCGCCAGCGCGCCGCGTTCGACGCCGAGGCCGGGCGCTTGCGTGCCCTCGCCGACCGCCTCGCGGGCCTCGACCGCCTGCTCGCCCAGCGCGCCGAGACAGGCGCGGCGGTCGACTCCGACACCTTCCTCTCGCTCACCCGACTCATGAACGACCTCCAGGCCCACTACACGCCGGACCAACTCCGGAAGCTCGCCGACCGCCGCGAGTCATTCGGCGAGGACGCCATCCGAGATGTCGAGGCCGAGTGGCCTCGGCTCTTCGAAGCGGTTGGCGCCGCGATGGATGCGGGCACCGATCCCGCCGACCCGGCCGTCCAAGAGCTCGTCGAACGATGGGACGACCTGGTGGCCCTGTTCACCGGCGGCGACCCCGGGATCCGGCAGTCACTCGGGACCGCCGTCGAGGCCAACCCGTCGGGCGCCTCGCAGATGATGGGGCTGGCCCCGGAGAGGATGAAGGCGCTCTTTGCCTACGCGCAGCGTGCCCGTGAGGCGCGCTAGGGCGCCCGCTGGCGGATGGCCCGACGGTCGTCCACCAGCGCCAGCAGGCGGTCGGCCTGGGCCTCCGAGATCTCGGGCGGCGTCCGCGTGTTGGGAACCGTCCCGAAAACGGCCAGCCAGTCGTCCGTGGTGAGCGGGGGCGGGTCCCAGAGGTCGAGCAGGCGCGTCTCGCACGCCAGCACCGTCCCACACGCGGCCGCGCGCTCGGCGCAGACAGCGTCCCAGTCGCCGTCGTGGGGCCTCCCGTTCCACAGCGTGAGCGGGACCGGGAGCGGAGGGTTGCCGTCGACGACCAAGTTGCCCGGCGGCCGGAGCCCGCGCGCGGCGTAGTCGGCCGCAGCGGCGGCGTGCGTGGCGAACCGGCCGGCCACCTCGAGCACGGCGACCAGGCGCCAGTGCGGCGCGCCGGTCCCCCACCGCCCCTTCGTGGTCGTGTAGACGACGGTGTCGCCGACCGCCAGACGCGGCACGAACCCGCGGCCCCGGCTCGACGAGGTGAGGGCCGGACGCGGGTGCTCGAAGTCGGGCTCGCGGCGGCTCATCCCGTTCGCGAACGGGGGCAAGCCGCAGGCCTCGACGGCGCGGCGCCCACCGAGCGTCTTGACGAGCGGCCAGTAGGAGCAAAGGAAGAACCGGTCCATGCCCCAAGGTCCACGCGCCCGGCGCCATCGTCGCGTCACCGGCACCACGAGCCGTGAAGCGCGTACGTGCCCGCCCCTCTTCCCCACCCATGCGCGTCCTCTACAACTCGAAGGCCGGCAGCGCCGAGGGCGCCGACGTCGACGCGCTCCGCACGGTCCCCGGCGTCGACCTCGTCGACTGTGACGACCCCGAGATGACGATGCGGGCCGCCGCGGAGGCGTCGCTAGAAGGGCACGACCTGGTGGTGGCGGCGGGGGGCGACGGGACGGTCCATCTGGTCGCCAACGGGCTGATGCAGGCCGGGTCCACGGCGGCGACGCGGCCGGTCCTCGGCATTCTTCCCCTCGGCACGGGCAACGACCTGGCACGCACGTTGGCGGTCCCCATCGGGGCCCACCCGTTCGAGGCGCTCGACGCGCTCCGCCGGGCCGAGCGCCGGGCGATCGACGTCATCCGCGTCTCCCACGACGACGACGACGGGGAGGTCACCCAGTTCGCCATCAACGTGTGCGCGGGCGGGTTCTCGGGCGCCGTCGACGAGATCCTGACCTCGGAGATGAAGGCGAATTGGGGCCCGCTCGCGTACCTCGTCGGGGCGATGCAGGCGCTCCCCGACCTCACCGACTACGACACGCGGCTGGCCTGGGACGACGGGCCCGAGGAGCACGTGGCGGCCTACAACGTGGTCGTCGCCAACGCCCGGACCGCCGGCGGCGGCAAGCCCGTCGCGCCGCGCGCCAACCCCGAGGACGGGCTGCTCGATGTGGTGGTGATCCGTGCCGATGCCGACCTCGCCCGCCTCGCCGCGCGCGTGCTCGCGGGCGACTACCTCGACGACGACGACGTGGTGTTCAATCGGGTCTCGCGCCTGCACGTCGCCTCGACGCCGGGCATGTGGTTCAACGTCGACGGGGAGCTGCGGACAAACGCGCCGATCACGTTCGAGGCCGTCCCGGGCGCACTCCGCGCGTGCGTCGGACCGACGTATCAGGCGGCCTGCGAGCCCTGAGCCCGCCCGAGCCCGCGCATCTCTCCCCGTCCCTGCTACGGGATGGCAGACCTAGTGTCTTCACCTAGAGGGAGATAGCAGGTATGTGTGTACGTTGGGTTCTCGCTGCACCCCCCACGATGATCTTGTCCGAAGCCCGCGCCCAGGCGCGCTCCGAGTCCCAGTTCTATGCCCACCTCGGGCTGTTCGTCGTCGCGGCGGCGCTGGCGGTCGTGGCGTCGCTCGTGTGGATCGACGCGCAATGGGCGGTCGTCGGCATCGCCGCGTGGGCGCTGATCCTCGCCAGCCACGGGACGGCCGTGTTCGGCCACGTCCTGGGCGCCGACTGGCGAGAGCGCCGGGCGGCCTCGCTGGCGGGCGCCTTGCGCATGGCGGACCTCGCCGGGCCGTCCGATAACGCCTTCGATTTGTTCGACCTCGCCGCCGCCGCCGGACAGCGCCCCTCAGGCCCGTCCCCGCGTGACGCCATGTTCGCCGACGACCTCTCCGGAAGCGACCCCTTCGGGAGCGTGCGAACACCCATCGACACCCCGCGCCTCGACGGGCCGCGCGCCCGCGCGTGAGCGCCCACGGGGTGCGCTAAAGAGACGTAGGAAAGAGGGCCGCTTCAGGCGTTTACCCCTCCCCTATCCGTCCTCTCGCTCTGAAGTCAACGGGGCACACTGTCCGACCACTCCTGAGCCCCACTAGTCGATGTCGACGGTGCTGGAGCGCTTGGCGATGCGGGCGATGTAGAAGCCTTCGAGGGTGTCGCTGGGGAGCACGCGGCGCGTCTTGGCGAGGGCCGGCGCGAACGGCCGGTCGTTCCACTCGGTGAGGCCCGGCACGATCTGCTCGGCGACCGGCCCGCGCGTCGGGAGCCCGGCCTCGACGATCTCGATGGTGTCGCCGAACGTGCGGAGCACCTTCGCCACGACCGCCTCGTTCTCCTCAGGCGCGAACGTGCACGTCGAGTAGACGAGCGTGCCGCCCGGCTTGAGGGCCTGGATACCGGCCCAGAGCAGCTTGACCTGCTTCTGGCGCATCTCGCGGATCTTGCGCAGGCTCCAGTAGGCCGTCGTCTCGGGGTCGTGGGCGCGGAAGCGGCCCTCGGTCGAGCACGGCGCGTCGACGAGGACGCGGTCGAACGACTCCGGCTCGCGGCGCCAGTAGACGGCGCCGTTGCCCATCCAGGGCAGCACATTCGTGGCGCCCTGGGCGTAGACGTTGGCCTTGAGCTTGTAGAAGCGGGGCCGCACCTTCTCGACCGCCGTGACCTCGCCGCTGGGCCCGACGAGCGCCGAGAGCTGGCCGGTCTTGGAGCCCGGCGCGGCGCACAGGTCGAGCACGCGCTCGCCGACGCGGGGCGCCAGCGCGAGCGGCGCCAGTTGGCTCGACACGTTCTGGACGTAGACGTGGCCGTCGGCGTAGGGCCGAGACGCGAGCAGAGCCCCACGGCCCTCGGCGGGCACCGTGTAGGCGCCCTGCACGTCGACGACGGCCGTGAACGGAACGTCCTCGTCCTCGAGCACGCTCAGCACGTCGTCCTCGTCGCGCAGCATAGTGTTCACGCGGAAGCCGGTGGCAATCGGCTGCTCGAAGGTGGCGAGCACGGCGTCGAGGCGGTCCTCCGGGACAATCTTCTGCAGCCTGTCGACGAACGATTCGGGGAGCGGCACGGGCGGTCTGGCGGTGGCGAGCGGGATCCGCGCAGGATCGCCGTTTCGCAGGCCGAGTACCGGGAAATCGGCAAGGAGACGACGGTCTTGCGCCGCTCTCGGAGAATGAGGCCTGGGCAGATGCGGGAGGACCGGGGGTCGAGGACGGCCCTCGAAACGCCGCCGCCCCTCCTCACAGCTCGCCGCGGTAGCTCAGGCGGTGCGCGAGGTGCGTCGGCTGGGGGAGCTTCCAGCGCTCGGCTAGGCGCAGCGCGAGCCGGGCCGCGTCGCGCAGCGTGACCCGGTGGCCGACTGAGACGTAGACAGGCTTGACGCCCTCGCGCGTCCGGAGCGCCTGCCCGACCGTCTCGCCACGGTGGACGAGCGGGGCGCCGCTCCCCTTGGCCTCTCTCAACGGCCCGTCCACCGTTCCCACTAGAATCGACTTGGCGACGCCCAGCGCAGGCGCGTCGAGCAGCACGCCGAGGTGGCACGCGAGCCCGAACCGTCGGGGGTGCGCGAGCCCCTGCGCGTCCAGCATGTACACGTCCGGCAGCGCCGCCAACTGTTCGAGCGCGGGCAGGATGGCGGGCATCTCGCGGAAGCTGAGCAGGCCGGGCACATACGGGAACGGCGTCGGCCCCTCCCAGATCGCGTGGTCGACGACCGCGCGATCGCGCACGTCGTAGACGACGACGGCGGCGCGGACGCGGTCGTCGCGGACCGACACGTCGAGCCCGGCGACCGTGCGGACGGCGGTGAGGTCGAGCGGCGTCTCCTGGACGAGCGGCGCCAGCTCGCGCTGGAGGGCGACCGCCTCGGTCGGCGTGAGGTCCCAGCGGTGGGCGTGGTGGAGGGTCAGATCGGGCACGGGGCACGCAGCGATGAACAGGCCCCAAGCTTGCGGTCGGCAGGGCCCGGCGCCAGCGGGGACGCCCGGATTCGACCGCCCCGCCTCCCTCTTCGTCTCTATGCCTCTCGGCCTCTACGACTCCTCGTCCTTCTCGTCGCGCAAGAAGCTAGGTAGCTCGACGGGCGGGACCATGGTCTCGGGCAGCGGCGTCACGTCGGCGCCGTCCGTCGCCGTGGCCGGCGTCGCGGCGGCGCGGCGGTCGGCGCGGTCGTGGAGGGCCTCGGCGTCGGGGACCGTCGAGGGGCCGTCGCGGAAGGCCTGGTACGTCGGGCTCAGGATCTCGACGCCCGCGTCCCCGAAGGCGTCCTGGACGTGCTGGTGGAGGTCGCTGTAGATCCGCGCCATCCGCGTCACCTCCTTGGTGTAGGCGTTGAGCTCGTAGGCGACCGAGAAGTCGCCGAGCCCGGTCTGGAGCACGAACGGCGGCGGCTCCGGCTCGATGCAGTCCGTCGCCTTGGCCGCCCCGATCAGCAGCGCGTGGACGCGCGGCCACGGCACGTCGTAGCCAATCGTGACCGAGGTGTGCAGGATGACGCCGCTCCCCTCGCGCGCCATCCGCGAGTAGTTGACGATGTGGTTCGAGAGCACGTTCGCGTTCGGCACCGAGACGTCCTCGTTCTTGGTCGTCCGGATCCGGGTGACCAGGAACGTCTTCTCGACCACGTCCCCGAACACGTCGCCGACGCGGACGCGGTCGCCGACGCGGAAGGCGCGCGTGTAGGTGAGGACGACGCCGGCCACCATGTTCGAGATGGCCGTCGAGGAGCCTAGCGACAAGAGCAGTCCGAAAAAGACCGTCAGCCCCTGGAAGCCCCGGTTGTCGGCGATCGGCGTGTACGGGTAGATGAGCATGAGCCCCATCATGATCAGGAAGAACTTGACGATCTTGCGCGTCGGGTCGGCCAGCTCGGCGTGGAACCCGGCGATCTCGGCCTCGCCGCTGGCGACGCGCGAGAAGAGGTAGTCCGAGATCCGCATGACGTAGCGGACCACGACGACGGTCACCAGGATGGCGATGACGTTGTCGATCGAGCTCAGGACCACGGCGCCGAGCTGGCGGAGCGGCGAGAGCGCGGCGTCGAGGAGGTTCTCGCTCCAGCTCTGGGTCCAGACGAACTGCCCGAAGACGAACGTCAGGAAAAAGTAGACGAGGATGAGCGACAAGCTGAGCCGCGTCAGGCTGACGAGCGCGCGGCCGAACCGGGCCACCTGGTTGCGGCCGACCACCTCCAGCGTCCCGATCTTGATGCCGCGCAGGTACTGGGCCCGCATGCGCGCCGTCCGCTCGTCGAGCCACAGGTAGAGGCGGCCCAGCAGGCGCAGCGCGAGCACGAGCACGACGAGCGCGAGCGCGGAATACGCCAGCCCCCACAGCACGCCCTGGATGGTGGCCTGCTCGCGGTACGCCGCCAGCCCGTCGGCGATGAGCGTGCGGTAGTGCCGGGCGGCCTCGGTGCGGGAGAGCGCGAGACCACGGGCGTCCTCGTCGGTAACCGTCATCACGATGAAGTCGCCGAGTTGGAGCGTCGTGAGCGTGTTGCCGTCGACGATCTGGATGCGGTCGGCGTCGACGTCGCGGTTCTGGGCGAGGTCCGCCAGCCGAGCCGAGAGCCGGGCGGCCCGCTCGACCGGCGAGACCTCGCCGAGCCCGCCCCAGATGGTGAACAGCGTCCGGCCCAGCAGGGTCACCTCGACGCCGTCGCCGAGCGCATCGGCGAGGGTCGTGGTGGTGTCGGCGAGCGCGGCGACGGCGGCGGAGTCGAGCCGGGCGGCGGCCGAGTCGGAGAGGCTGACGACGCCCCTCCGGGACGAGTCCGGGAGCGCGAGCGCGGTGCTGTCGGCGGGGACGGCGGCCGAGTCGGCCGCCAGCGAGTCGGCGGTCTGGGCAGAGGGCGCGCCAGCGACGAGCGCGGCGAGCAGCAGGAGGCGGAGGATCGGCACGGCGGGCGCGAGGGGGCCCGCCCAACGTACCGCGAGCGGGCGTTCAGGTCCTACCGTCAGCCCTCAGCGCACCAGACGAGCCCGACCGGCTCGTCGGCGCCGAGGTCGAGGCCGGCCGCCCGGAACGCGGCGGCGTCCGGGACGGCCGTGCCGTGCCAGCGGTTGTCGACGCCGTCGCACGAGAGCGCGAGCATGAACCGCTGCGCAGCGGTCAGGCAGCGCTCGTGGAGGTGGCTCTGGTGCCCGCTCTCGCCGCTCCCGCGGACGGTGACGAGCACCCAGACGCCGCCTGCCCGGAGCGGCCGCACGAGCGCCTCGGCGGCGGGCCCCAGGCGGCGGAAGCCGCACGGCGACCGGACGTAGGCGCCAGAGACAGTCCCGGCCTCCGCCAGCGCACGCTCCACAACCCCATCCGAAGACGCGGCGGGGGGCGAGGCGAAAGGAGACTGGACGCTGAGGGCGAGCACGGGGACGTTCCGGGGGGTGGCCCTCAATTCCCAAAGCGCGTGCCACCAGCGCCCCTCGCGACCGGCGCGTGCCCGACGACCAACCGGCCGGCGGGTTCTAGGCGCCGGAATGTCGCCGGGCCCGGCCGTCCGTCGTGCTTGAACCCGCGGGGAGGGGCGGCCGGCCCGTCGGCCGGGGCGCACGTCCGCCCGGCCGGGCCCGGAATCGTAACGTGCGGCGGGCGCAAGCTTCCGTACGCCTTCACACGCTGGGGGCCGCGCCGCCTTGCCCGCCGCTCGGGCGGGGGGCTATGTTGGCGCCCCGCGTCGGCCCAGTGCCGCGCTGCGGGCTCTTAGCTCAGTTGGTTAGAGCGCGTCGTTGACATCGACGAGGTCACTGGTTCGAATCCAGTAGAGCCCACCTGAATCGGCCTAAAATCGGCTTCCGCACCGCGTGGGAGCCGGTTTTGTTTTTGTGGGTACCACTTTTTTCCGAGACCCATGGCCGAGCCCCGAGTCGCCGTCCGGCGGGTGTGGCCGACGACCGGGCCACCCGCCGCGGCTGAGGCCCAGGCGGCCCTTGGCGACCGGCGCGTGCAGAGGGCCGTCCACCTCGTCGTGCGCGATCGCCGGGTACGGCTGCGGTTCGCTGCGCTCCGGGCGGAGGGCGCGAGCGTGGCCGAAGCGGTCGACCAGTTGGTCGGGCCGTACGAGGACGTCGACGGGCGGCCGTACTACCTCAGTGAGGAGCGCGTCCGGGCGGTGGTGTACCGGAAGGGGTAACCGTCAGCTGGACGGGCCTCCCAGAGCCTCTCGAAACGCCTCGGGCGCGAGGACGCGGACCGCCGGGAAGTCGAGGCCCACGAGCGCGTCGAAGTGGGCGTCGTTTGTGACGACGGCATCGGCCCCGGCCGCGAGCGCGGCGTCGACGAACTTCTCGTCGTCGGGGTCGCCGGGCGGGAGCCGCCAGCGGAACCGGGGCTCGACGGTCTCGGCCGTGGGCAGCGCGAGGAGCGCGCGGAGGACGTTGCCCGCGATGTCGGCCGTGGTCTGACGGGCGAGGACCTCCTCGTACTCGAGGAGGATCGGGGTCGAGACGACGAGGACGAAACGCCCCTCGAGGAGGGCGTCGAAGAGCCACCGGAGAGGGCTCCGCGTGCCGACGCTCGCGAGGGGGACGTTGGTATCGAGGACGACGCGCACGGCCAGGCCTACGCGCCGTCGCCGGCGGAGGCGGGCCGGTCGGTCCGCGCGCGCTCGTGGCCGTGGGCGAGCCGGCCGAGGTCGTCGGCCGAGAGGCCCCGGTCGTCGGCGAGCCGGTCGAACGCGGCCGTGGCCTTCTCGGCGAAGTGGCGGGCCAGGAGCGTACGGACCTCGCGGAGCTCGTCCTCTGAGAGGTCCGTCGCGAAGAGGTCGAGCAGCTCGCGCTGGAGGTTCGTGAGGGCCGGGGCGGGCATGGCGTCGGGGGTGGCCAGACGGGCAGTGTACGCCGCGCGTGCGGCTCTGGTTGAGGAGCCGCTGGCGGACGGAGGCCGCTTGGTTGGACGGCGCACTCACGCGACGGCCTCGAGGTAGGGACGCATGACCGTCGAGACGCGGCAGACCTGGCGGCGCGCCAGAGCGCGTCGGCGTCGAAGCCTTCGCTCCGACGGTAGTCGCGGAGGGCCTCGATGGCCACGTCGAGCCCGACGCGGCTCCGGTACTTGAAGCAGTCGGCGACGGTCTTGGCCGGGCTGTAGACCCTGACCCC
Organism: Rubrivirga aquatilis; assembly: GCF_046845665.1. Lineage (GTDB taxonomy): Bacteria > Bacteroidota > Rhodothermia > Rhodothermales > Rubricoccaceae > Rubrivirga. Next base: position 97,663 of record NZ_CP177355.1, read on the forward strand.
GACGCCCTCCACGTCGTGGGTCTCGACCCCGTGCGTGAACGCCTCGCCGGACATGTAGACGAGGCGGAGCGGGATCGACTCGGGGTCCGGCCGCCGCGCCTATAGAGCCCACCTGAATCGGCCTCTGCGTATGCGGGGGCCGGGTTTTTTGTGCTCACCTCGATGGTGGCTGGGCACTGCCCACAGGAGGCGACGGGCCGAGCGTCGCGAGCAGGCCGCTCGGGGCGCCCCGGGCCCGCTCGTCTGCGTCGCCTCGCCGTCCCCGCGATCGGAGGGCGCGGCGGCGCTCCCCGTGAGCCGGACGCAGACACACGAGGCCCTGCTCTGGCAGGCCTATGTTCTGCCTCCTATCCGTCCATTCCCTTGGCCTCTTCTCCCCTGCCGGCCGTCCGCGACCCGGCCCGCCTGGCGACGCTCCGCGAGAGCGAGCTGCTGGACTCGCTCCCCGAGGAGGCCTTCGACCGGCTGACCCGGCTGGCGGCCCGGCTGCTCGGCGTCCCGACGGCGCTGCTCTCGCTGGTCGAGAACGACCGGCAGTTTTTCAAGAGCCAGGTCGGCCTGCCCGAGCCGTGGGCCCAGTGGCGCGAGACCCCGCTCTCGCACTCGTTCTGCCAGTACGTCGTGGGCACGGGCGCGCCGCTCGTGGTCGAGGACGCCCGACTCGACCCGGTCTTGCACGACAACGAGGCGATCGCCGACCTGAGCGCCGTCGCGTACGCGGGCGTCCCGCTGACGACGCCCGAGGGCCACGTGCTGGGCAGCTTCTGCGCCATCGACGACCACGCGCGGACGTGGGCACCGGAGGACCTCGAGGCGCTCGGCGACCTGGCGGCCATGGCCATGACGGAGATCAACCTCCGGAGCAGCCTGCGCAACCACCGCCTGCTCACCGAGAACGCCTCGGACATGATCTCGACGCACTCGCTGGCGGGCGTCTACCGGTACGCGTCGCCGGCGGCCCGGACGCTGCTCGGGCGCGAGCCCGAGGCCCTGGTCGGGCGGTTCGCCTACGACCTCATCCACCCCGACGACCAGGCGGTCGTCCGGGAGGGCCACGAGGCCGCCCTCGCCGACGAGTCGCGGACCTCCACGACACGGTACCGCCTGCGGCGCGCCGACGGGACCTACGTCTGGGTCGAGACGAGCGGGCAGGTCGCCCCCGGCGGCGCCGGCGGCCACGAGGTCGTCGCCGTTACGCGCGATGTGTCGGCGCAGAAGGCCGCCGAGGACGCGCTGGCGGCGGAGCGCGAGCGCCTCGAGACGCTGACCGAGGCGATCCCCCAGCTCGTCTGGACTGCCCTCCCGGACGGCGCGCTCGACTACGTCAGCGGGCGCGTGGCGACGTTCCTGGGCCGATCCCGCGAGGCCGTACTCGGGGACGGCTGGGTCGAAGCCGTGCACCCGGACGACGCGCCCGAGACCTTCGAGCGCTGGGCGCACGCGCTGGCGACGGGCGAGCCCTACGAGGTCGAGTTCCGCCTGCGCGACGCCGACGGCGCCTACCACTGGCACCTCGGCCGCGCGCTCCCGCTCCGCGACGAGGCCGGCGCCATCGTCCGCTGGTTCGGGACGAACACCGACATCACCGACCGGAAGGGGCTGGAGGCCGCGCTGGAGACCGAGCGGGCCCGCCTCGAGGCGCTCTTGGACGAGCTGCACCAGACGCAGCTCCAGCTCCTCCAGCAGGAGAAAATGGCCAGCCTGGGGCGCGTCACGGCGGGAATCGCGCACGAGATCAAGAACCCCCTCAACTTCGTCGTCAACTTCAGCGAGTTCGTGGTGACCCTGGCCGACGACCTGCGCGACGCGGCGCCGGACCTCTCCCGGACGGCGGGCAAGCTCCTCGACGACCTCGCCGCCAACGCCGCCCGAGTGCGCCGCCACGGGCACCGGGCCGACCGGATCGCCCGGTCGATGCTGGAGCTGGCGCGCGACAGCACGCCGGTGCTGGTGCCCACCGACATGAACGCGCTCGTCGCTGAGCACCTCGCGCTGGCGTGCGACGAAGACCCCGCCCGCGCCGCGGGGGTGGCCGTCGAGACCGCCTTCGACCCGGCCGTCGGCGAGATCGCCGTCGACGCCGACGCCGTCGGGCGCGTGGTGATCAACCTGGTCACGAACGCGCTCGACAGCCTGGCGGAGCGCGCGCACGCGGGAGACGCGTTCGCGCCGCGCCTCTCGGTGGCGACCCGGCAGGCGGGCACGGGCGTCGCCGTCGTCGTCCGCGACAACGGCGTGGGGATCGCGCCGGCCGTCGTGCCCCACATCTACGAGCCGTTTTTCACCACCAAGCCGCCCGGCCAGGGCACCGGCCTCGGGCTCGCGCTCGCCTACGAGACGGTCGTCCAGACGCACCGCGGGCAGCTCGCGGTCGAGACCGAGGTCGGCCAGGGCGCCACGTTCACGGCGACGCTGCCGGACGGCGACGGGGGTTAAGCCGCCAGCGGGGCGAGGGCGAAGGCCTCTGCCAGCAACTCGTAGGAGCGGAGTCGGGCAGCGGGGTCGTGGACGGTCGTGGTAATCATCAGCTCGTCGGCGCCCGCCGCGTCGGCGCGGCGCTGGAGCTCGGCGCGGACGGCCTCGGGGTCGCCGACGACGGCGATCTGGCGGTACTGCGCGACGGCCTGGGCCTCGGCCGGCGTGTAGTCGTGCGCGAGCGCCTCCTCGGGCGAGGGCAGCGGCTCGAACCGGCCGGTCCGGATGCGGGCCCACGCCAGCTCCATCGTGCGCGCGAGCCGGCGCGCCTCGGCGTCGGTGTCGGCGCAGACGACGGAGACGGCCAGGATGGCGTGCGGCGCGGGGAACGCGGGCGAGGGCTCGAAGGCGGCGCGGTAGGCGTCAAGGGCGGGCGCGGCGGGCGTCGGCGAAAAGTGGCTGGCGAAGGCGTAGCCCAGCCCGTTCGTCCCGGCGAAGGCGGCGCTGGCGCCGCTCGACCCCAACAGCCAGATCGGCGGGAGGTCGACGCCGGCCGGCGTGACGCGGACGGCCCCGAACGGGTGGTCCGGCGCGAACGTCCCGCGCGACATCGCGACGAGCTCGGCGAGCTGGTGCGGGAAGTGCTCGGCGTCGAACGAGCGGAGCGCGCGGATGTGGGCGGCGTCGGTGCCCGGCGCGCGGCCCAGGCCGAGGTCGATCCGGCCGGGGAAGAGGGCCTCGAGCGTGTGGTACCGCTCGGCGACCAGGAGCGGCGCGTGGTTCGGGAGCATCACCCCGCCCGACCCGACGCGGATCGTCTCGGTCGCGGCGGCGACGTGCCCGATGATGACCTCGGGCGCGGAGCTCGCGATGCTCGGCATCCCGTGGTGCTCGGCGTACCAGATGCGGGCGTAGCCGGCGCGCTCGGCGAGCCGGGCGAGGTCGACGGTCCGGTGGAGCGCGTCGGTCGCCGTCCCGCCGGACGGGATGGGGACCAGGTCGAGGACGGACAGGGCGAGCGGCATGAGACCGGGAGGAATGGTGGGGCGAACGCCTGCGCGAGCGGCGTCGGTTCGTCCTGCGGGCCGTCTTCACCGGGCGGGCGGATCGGAACTCGACGACGCCGACCGAGTGGACCGGCCGGGGCACCTGGGCCCCTCCCCTCCCCGGACCCCATGCGCGAGCCGACGCCATCGCCTCAGACCGACCGCCTGGCGGAGGCCGTCCGCGAGGCGTGCGTGCGCGCCGCCCTCGACGCCTTCGAGGACGCCTCCATCAGCGGCCTCTGCTACACGGGCGCCTGGGAGTGCGCCGTCGGCGCCATCCGGACGCTGGACCTGGACGCGGTGCGGGCGACGGCCTCGGATCCACCCGCGCCCGACGACTGAGGCGACCGAAGGCTCGACTACTCGGGGAGACGGACCTGCGCGTCGCGCGCGGCGGGGAGCCCGGCGGCCACCTTGGCGACGAGCACCACGGCCAGCGACAGGATCGGGACCACCCAGCCGCCGGTGAGGTCGTGGAGCCCGCCGAACAGCGCCGGCCCGACGGCGGCCACCAGGTAGCCGATCGACTGGGCCATGCCCGACAGCTCGGCGGCCGTCTCGGGCGTGTCGGCGCGGATCGCGAGGAACAAGAGCGACAGGCCGAACGAGCCGCCGAGCACGAACCCGATCAGCGTCACCCAGAGCGCCGCGAGTGTTCCGCCCGGCAGCATCAGCCCGGCCAGCGCGACCGCCTCGGCGACAGCGAGCGCCCACACGATGTGCCGCTGGTCGGGCCGCCGCCCGGCCCAGATCGGGACGACCGCCGAGCCCGCGATGCCCGCCGCTTGCGACAGCGCCAGCATCCACCCGGCCTCGGCCGCGCTGAACCCCTGGCTCTGCAAAAGGTCGGGGAGCCACGCGAGCAGGACGTAGTACGCGAGCGACTGGAGGCCCATGAAGAGGGCCACGGCCCACGCCAGCCGCGAGCGGCCGAGGTCCCGGAGCGAGTCGACGATCGTGCCGCGGCGCGCGGTCGGCACGCGGCGCCGGACCTGGGGGAGCCACACGGCGAGCGCGACGGCCGCCAACACGGCCCACACCCCGAGCGCCCCGCGCCACCCGAGCGCGGCCGCCAGCGGGACGCTCACGCCCGCCGCCGCCGCCGCGCCGAGCCCCATCGCGCTCGAGTACAGCGCCGTCATCGGGCCCGACCGCTCGGCAAAGTCGCGCTTGACGATGGCCGGCAACAGCACATTCCCGAGCGCGATGCCGACCCCCAGGAGCGCCGTCCCGCCGAACAGCAGGGCCACCGACGGCACCCACCGCACGCCGGTCCCGACGCCAATCAGCACGAGCGCCAGCCCCAGCGCGCCCCCGACGCCCAGCCGCCGCGTGACGACGGGCGTGAACGCGGAGACGACGCCGAATGCGAGCAGCGGCAGCGTGGTCAGCAACCCGAGCGCCGTGTTCGACAGGCCGGTCGCGAGCCGGATGTCGGCCACGAGCGGGCCGACGCCCGCGAGCGCCGGGCGCAGGTTGAGGGCCACGAGCACGATGCCGGCGACGAGCCACGCGCGCGAGCCGGGCACGGCGGCCACCGGGGCAGCGGCCGGGGTCGAGGCAGAGGGAGGGGTCACGAGGGGTCCGGGGGGCGTGCGCGGCGGGCGCCGCAGAAGCCGACGGACGCCGAAGACCCGCCCCGTGGTCCGGCCCCGCCAACCATGACGGCGCCCCGCCAGCCGGAGCCGACGGGGCGCGGTTTTCGAGTCGTGCGGCCTCGGTGCCCCGACGGGCCCACCGAGGCCGACGGACTAGTTCGAGCCGACCTCCTTGGCGACCTGCGGGGGCGCCGTCGCCGCGCCGTCGCCCGAGGGCCGGTCGTTGCCGAGCGGCGTAAACGCCTGGATCCCCGTCAGCTCGCGGCCCAGGATCAGGCCGTGGATGTCATACGTCCCCTCGTAGGTGTTGACCGACTCCAGGTTGACCATGTGGTGGATGACGCGGTACTCGCCCGTGATGCCGTTGCCGCCCATCATGTCGCGGGCCACGCGCGCGATCTCGAGCGCCTTGCCGACGTTCGCGCGCTTCGCCAGCGACACCATCGACGGGTGGCCCTTGCCGGTGTCCCGGAGGTCGCCCAGGCGCCACGCCAGCAGCTGCATCTGGGTGATGTCGGTCAGCATGTTGGCCAGCTTGGTCTGGACGAGCTGCATCGAGCCGAGGGCGTGGCCAAACTGCTTGCGCTCCATCACGTACTGGCGCGCGCGCCCGAAGCAGTCCTCGGCGGCGCCGACGGCGCCCCACGAGATCCCGTAGCGGGCGTTGTTGAGGCACATGAACGGGCCCTTGAGGCCCTTGACGTCGGGGAAGGCGTTCTCCTCGGGGACGAACACGTCGTCGAAGACCATCTCGCCGGTGATGCTCGCGCGGAGCGACATCTTGTTGTGCGTCTTGGGCGCCGTGTAGCCGTCCATGCCCTTTTCGACCAAGAAGCCCTTGATGACGCCGGGGTCGTCCCGGGTCTCCTTCATCTTGGCCCACACCACGCCCACGTCCGCGACGGGCGAGTTGGTGATCCACATTTTGGCGCCGTTGAGGCGGTACCCGCCGTCGACCTTGAGGGCCGTCGTGATCATCGAGCCCGGGTCCGACCCGTGGTTGGGCTCGGTCAGGCCGAAGCAGCCGATGAGCTCGCCGGTCGCCAGCTTCGGCAGGAAGCGGGCCTTCTGGTCCTCGGTCCCGAACGTCTCGATGGGGTACATCACGAGGGATGACTGGACACTCGCGAACGAGCGGTACGACGAGTCGACGCGCTCGAGCTCGCGGGCGACGAGGCCATACGCCGTGTAGCTGGCGCCGAGCCCTCCCCACTCCTCAGCGACGGTGACGCCCAGCAGCCCCATCTCACCCATCTCCTGGGGGATCTCGGGGTGGAAGACCTCGTCCTGGTTGCCTTCGAGCGCGCGCGGCTCCAGCTTGGTCTGCGCGTACTCCCGGGCGGACTCCATGATCAGCCGCTCCTCCTCGCCCAGCATGGACTCGAAGAGGAAGGCGTCGTCGACATTGAAGGGCTGCTTGGCCATGGCGGGGGCGCGCGGGGCGGATCGGGGGGCGAGCGGCGGGGTGCCGCGAGCGCGGGACGAGGAACGAGGGGTGAGGCGCGAGCAGGCGCCCCATGAACCCTCAAGGTAGGCACTCCGCCGCCCGCCTCGGCCGTTTGCGGGGCGCCGAGTCGGGCAGAGCAGACCCCGCCGAGCACCCTCTGCCCGTTCCTCGTTCCCCATTCCTCGTTCCTGACGACGCGTGCGGCACCCCGCCCCGCATCACCGCCGCACGCGCGCGTGGCCCTACCCCCGCTGCCAGTTGACGCCGCGGCCGGCCTCGGGGTCGGGGTAGCTCCAGGCGACGGCGCCCTGGTCGCAGGCATAGAGGCACGTCCCGCACTCGATGCAGTCCTCAAACTGGAAGTGCACCTGGAGCATGTCGTCCAGCGTGTAGCAGTTGGCCGGGCAGACGTAGGTCGTGCACTTGTGGGGGCAGACCGAGTTGCAGATCGCCGTGTCGACGACGATGTGGGGCTCGGCCTCGCTGCGGCCCTGGTTGCGGTAGGCCACGCGGCCCAAGCGCTCCGCCAGCGACAGGGTCTCGACCGGGGGCGCGGGGTCGGGGGTCGGGGATTGGGGAGTCATTGGGCTCAGGTCGGTCAGATAGTGGAACGTCGCTCTCTTGTCATCCTGAGCGGAGCGAAGGATCTCGACGCCGACGGTCCGCTCCGCCCGTATCGGCTGTCAAGGCTCGGGGGCTCGCGTTGAGATCCTTCGCTCCGCTCAGGACGACGTGATTGGGGTGAGGAGGAAACTCAAAGAGACCGCCCGGCCTTGGCGCCGAGCTTGAGGAAGTCGAACAGCTTGATGTGGCGCTTGCGGACGTCGCGCAGGATGGCGGAGGCCTTCCGCGTGGGGCGGTTGTCGACGGTAAAGAACTCCCGGCCGAAGTCGCAGGCCATGCGGGGGAGCGCGCCCGTCATGTGTGGCGAGTGGAGCAGGTGGACGGCGTTCTGGAACCCCTTCATGTCCTGCATCACGTAGCTGGCGTCGAGCGCGTCGCGGTAGCTCGCGAGCCCGGCCTTCGACGTGTCACCCGCGGCGACGGCGGCGAGCGCGGTCTCGGCGGACAGGATGCCGGTCCGCATGGCGTAGTCCATGCCCTGGATGGCGCGGCCGGCGTTGAGGACGAGGTGCGCGGCCTCACCGGCGATCATCAGCCCGTCCATCGTGAGGTCCTTCGGGACGCCCCGGATGTCGCCGGTCGAGACCACCTTCGCGCTGTACTCGACGACCTCGCCGCCCCGCACCATGTCGGCGACGGCGGGGTGCGCCTTGAACCCGTTGAGCAGGTCGTACGGCGTCTTCTTCGCCTCACGGAGGGCCTTCATCCCGATCACCAGCCCGACCGACAGCGACTCGAGGTTGGTGTACAAAAAGCCGCCGCCGTCGATGCCGTCGGTCGCCGCGCCGACGAACTCATTCGTGAGCCCGCTCCGACCTCGGAGCTGGAACCGGTCCTCGACGGTCTCGCGGCCGAGCCGGATCACCTCCTTGACGCCGACCGCCACGTGGTCGGCCGGGACGTAGTCTTTTTCGAGCCCGACCTGGCGCGTGAGCAGGTTGTTGACGCCCTCGGCCAGGATCACACACCGCGCGTGGAAGTCTTCGCCGCCGGCCCGGATGCCGACCGCCCGACCGGTGTCGTCGAGCAAGATCTCCTCGACCAGCACGTCGGTCGCCAGAAACGACTCGTCGGGGTGGGGCGACTCGGCGATGGCCTCGTCGACCTTTCCCGCGAGCCAGGCGTCGAACCGGGAGCGCAGGACGGTGACGCCGGTGTACGGCGGCGTGTCGAAGTGGTCGCTCTTGAAGTCGAGCGAGAACGACGCGCCGGGGTCCATGAGGGACAGCCGCCGGTGGTTGACGAACCGCTCCCAGCCGCCGTCCTCCTCCGCCCAGTACTCCGGGACGAGACGATTCAGGTCAGTGCCCCACAAAACACCGCCGGAGACGTTTTTGGCACCGCTCCACTCGCCGCGCTCGGCAAGCAAGAACTTGGCGCCGCCGCGGGCCAACGTCATCGCGGCCGAGAGCCCGGCGATGCCGCCGCCGACAATGATGCAGTCGAAGGTCTCGTCGTCCATGCGGGGCGGTCGGGCGCGTTTCGGGGGGTCGGGAAGCTAGCGCCGGGCCCCGCGTGCCATGGTCGCCCCTCCGCCGGAGGCCGACGCCAGTGGGTGAGCTTGCGCACGCCCCGTTCGCAGTCACAACGGAGACCCTCACCCTGTCCCTCTCCCGAGGGGAGAGGGGACGTCGTAGTTCTGGATCGCGCCAGCAGGCGCGCTACGCCTTGGCCTCGCGGAGCGCCTCGATGAGCGGCGGCAGGACGGCGTGGAGGTCGCCGACGATGCCGTAGGTGGCCACGTCGAAGATGGGCGCGTCGGCGTCTTTGTTGATGGCCACGATCGTGCGGCTGCCCGTCATGCCGGCGACGTGCTGGATGGCGCCCGAGATGCCGACGGCGAAGTACAGGTCGGGGGCGACCACCTTGCCGGTCTGCCCGATCTGGGTCTCGGGCCCGAACAGGCCCAGTTCCACCACGGCGCGGCTGGCGCCGATGGCGGCGCCCAGCACGTCGGCGAGCTCCTGCACCAAGGCCTTGCCGGCCTCGTCGCGGACGCCACGGCCCGCGGCGACGACGACCTGCGCCTCGCTCAGATCGACCGTTCCACCGGCCGCTTTCACGATCTCGCGCAGCGTCTGCCGCAGGCTGGCGGCATCGCTCGCGAGCGCGATGTCGATGGTCTCGGGCGTGACCGGGGACTCCTCGGCCGTGTACGAGCCGGCGCGGATGGAGACGAGCACGGGCGTGCCGTCGGCGATCTCGGCCTGGACGCGGGCGCGGAACTTGGCGGCCATCACCGGGCGCACAGCCTCGACGGTGGCGCCGGACACGTCGAACGACGCCACGTCCGGCAGGGCCGGGGCGCCGAGCCGCTGCGCCAGCGCGCCGAGCGCGTCTTTGACGCCCTCGCTGGACGGGAAGACGACGACGGACGGCCCGGCCTCGGCGATGACCGTCGCGAGCGCGTCGACGACGGGCGCGTTGAGCGGCTCGGCGAAGGCGGGGTCGGAGACGGCGTAGACCGTCTCGGCGCCGTAGCGGCCGAGCGCCTCGGCGGCGGCGCTAGCGTCCGGCGCCAGCGTGACGGCGGCACACGTCCAGCCCTGCGACTGGGCGATCTGGCGGGCGCGTGTCAGCGCTTCGAGCGCGGTCCGGCTGGGCTGCCCGTCGGCGACGGGGGCGTAGGTGAGGATCGTCGGCATGGGGTCGGGAAAGGCAGGTACGTGATCCGTCATTCGTGAGGGTGCTCGTGACGAGTCACGCATCCCGAATCACGCGTCCAGCTAAATCGCGCGGGCCTCGTCGGCGAGGAGGCGGACGAGCTCGCGGGCGGCGTCGGCGGGCTCGCCGGGGACGGTACGGCCGGGCTCTCGGGCGGGCGGCATCTCGTAGGCGACGGTCGCGATGGCGGGCGCCTGTGGGGCCACCTCGCGGGTCTCGACCGGCTTCTTCTTCGAGGCCATGATGTTCTTGAGCTTGGGGATGCGCGGGTCGTTCATGTCGTTCGAGCACGTCACCACGCATGGCGCGGGCAGCTCGATGACCTCCTGCCCGCGGTCGCCCTGGCGCGTCACGACGAGCCCGTCGCCCGCTTGCTCCAGCTTGACGGCGTTGGTGACGTACGAGCGCCCGAGCGCCTCCGCCAGCATCCCGCCCACCAGACCCGCGTCGGTGTCTTGCGACTGCTTGCCCGCCAGCACCACGTCGGGCGCGGCGGCGCGCAGGTGGTCCGCCAGCAACGCCGTCACGGCGGCGGAGTCGAGCGCGGCGTCGTCGGGCACGAGCAGGTGGACGCCGGAGTCGGCGCCCATCGCGAGCGCCTTGCGGATGGTCTCGGACGCCCGCGCGGGCCCGATGAGCACGACCTCGACGGCGCCGCCGTGCGCCTCCTGGAGCACGAGCGCCGCCTCGACGGCGGACGCCGCATAGGCGTCGAGCACGACGCGCCCGGCGTCGAGGACGAGCTGGCGGTCGCGGACCTGGGACGGGGCGGCGACGTCGGGGACCTGGTTGATGCAGACGCTGAATCGCATGGCAGAGCGCTGGGGGGGCCGGATGGTACCGACGCCCGGCGCGGAGCCGCCGCGAAAACCAGGGGCCGCCTGGCTCCTCAAGGGCCCCACCGCGCGGTGGCCAGGCCCTGCCACCGCGCACAGCCTAGCTTGCGGCCATGCCCCGCGCCACGCTCGACACGCCCCTCGGCCCCCTCACGCTCGCCTCGGACGGCGCCGCCCTCACCGCGGCCACCTTCGACCCCGACCGCCTCGGGCCCGAGGCCGAGGACATCCACGGAGGCGCCGACACCGTGCTCGACGTCGCGAGCGCCCAGTTGGCGGCGTACTTCGCGGGCGAGGCGGTCGCCTTCGACGTGCCGCTGGCGCTCGGAGGGACACCGTTCCAGGAGCGCGTCTGGGCCGCGCTCTGCGCCATCCCGCATGGCGAGACGCTGAGCTACGGGGCGCTTGCGGCCCGCCTTGGGATGCCGGGCGCTGCGCAGGCTGTCGGCGCGGCGAACGGGCAGAACCCGGCGGCCGTCGTCGTGCCGTGCCACCGCGTCGTCGGGGCCGATGGGGCCCTCGTAGGCTACGCGGGCGGGCTCGAGCGCAAGCGGGCGCTGCTCGCCCTCGAGAGCCGCCAGCAGGACCTCTTCTAACCCCCGACACGGGACGCCGCCTGTCGGTGAGCGAAGCGGCCATGGCCGGGCTAGACAAGGCGGCCCTCGTAGGCCGCGAGGTGGACGAGGAAGGCGCCGCGGAGCACCTGACGCCGGGCCTCCTCGGAGGCCGCGTCGGCCCGGGCGAGACGGCCGCAGGACTGGCCCACCGCCCCGACGCCGCGGATGGCGAAGAGGTCGGGCGTGACGGGGCCGAGCGTAAGCGCGAGGCACCGCGCGAAGAAGGCCATGTCGAAGGGGCGCCACTCCCCGTCGGTCGCGAGGCCGCCGACGACGCACTGGGCGAACCCACCGTCCGAGTCGACCCCGAAGAGGGCTCGGGCGATCGGGAACGCGGTCCCGGTCCCCACAGCGGGGAGTTCGATCCAGCCGTCGTCGTTGATGGCGGCGGCGAGCAGGAAGGCCGGGTGGAGCATCAGGACACCGTGGGACGAGGGGGAGGGCCGGGGCCTAGGCGGTGGCCACATCGGTGACGCCGGCGGCCTCGGGCTGGTAGAGGACCGCCTCGATCCGGAGCCGGACCGTCCCGGCCGGCACCTCGCACGCGACGGTGTCGCCCTCGCGGCGGCCCAGCAGCGCGGCGCCGACCGGCGTGAGCACGGAGATCCGGCCCTTCCGGAGGTCCGAGTGCCCCGGCACGACGAGCGTGAACTCGCGCTCGGCGTCGGTCCCGACGGTGCGGACGCGGACGCGCGAGTTGAGCGTGACGACCGTCGGGGGCACGTCTTCGGAGCGGACGACGGAGGCCTCGCCGAGCCCGATGATGAGGTCGGCGAGGGTCCGGGCCTCGTCGGCCGCCGCGTTCTGCGTGGACAGGATGAGGCCGAGGGTCTCCCGGTCAGGAGTGGTGAGGGTGAGGGGACGCGTGGTCATGGCAGGGGGGGCTCTTCGGCCCGACGCGGGGAACCGGTCAGGGGGACCGACGCGGCGGCGTCCGCCCCCGAGCAGCGGAGACGGGCGGGACGAGAGAGGGGCGGGCAAGGGCCCGGCTACCCGAAGGTTCGGTCCCTGGCTGCCATTAGTCCAATCGCTTGTGCTCATCCACCGATCAGCCGACCTTATCGGCATGACCCTGCTTCAGCTGAGCTACGCCGTCGCCCTCGACCGCGTCGGCCACTTCGGACGGGCCGCCGAGGCGTGCCACGTCACCCAGCCCGCGCTCAGCACGGGGGTCCAGAAGCTCGAGGCCGAGCTCGGCGTGGTCCTGTTCGACCGGACGTCCCACCCCATCGCGCCGACCGAGGTGGGCCGCGCCGTCGTCGCCCAGGCGCGGCACGTGCTCGCCGAGGCCGAGCGGCTGGAGGACCTCGTGAGCGAGGCGACGGGCGAGCTGGCCGGCGAGCTCCGGGTCGGCATCCTGTCGACGCTCGCGCCCTACCTCATCCCCTTGGTGATCGGGCCGTTCGCGCGGCGGTACCCCCGCGTCGAGCTCGTGTTCGAGGAGCTGGTGGCCGGAGCGATCGTCGACCACGTCCGGCGCGACCTGCTCGACGCCGGGCTCGTCGCGACGCCGCCGCCCGCGCGAGGCATCGAGGAGGTCGTGCTCTTCGACGAGCCGCTCGTGGGGTACGTCGCGCCGGGCCACCGGCTCTACGGCCGGCCCGAGCTCGGCGTCGAGGACCTGAGCCCCGACGACGTGTGGCTCATGCGCGAGGGCCACTGCTTCCGGGACCAGGCGCTCGCGCTCCTGGCGCGGGGGTCGGGGGAGCCCGACGCGAAGGCCGTCCAGTTCGAGAGCGACAACCTCGAGACGCTCCAGCGGATCGTGGACCGCGGCTTCGGGATGACGGTGCTGCCGTGGCTGGCGGTGCAGGGCGAGGGGTCGCACGCGCCGGCGTCGGTCCGTCCGTTCCGGTCGCCGCCCCCGACCCGGACGGTCCGGCTGGTGTACGCGACGACGTTGGTGCGGCGCCAGTTGGTGCGGGCGTTCGCGGCCGAGGTGGCGCGGGCCGTGGCGTCGGACCTCCCGCCCGAGTCCGTCCTCCACGCACCGGAGTAGGTCTTGCGGCGGGGTCTGAGGTACTACGCTGGGCGGCCCCACAAGCGGTCCACGTCGTGCAGGTGTTCGGGGAACGCGTGCCTCCTCAGACCGCCCCATGCGTGGAGCGGAGGGCTCAGCCAGGAGATGAGCGACCTAGACCATATAGGAAACCGCGTGGCCCTCGTCGAGGAGGATTTGGTTGACGTGGAGCGCGGTCCCGTCGGGCTGCTCGACGAACACGTCGGCGAGGTAGCGGCCGTACTTGCCGGCCTTCGTCGACTCGATAAAGACCGGCGTGCCGACGGGCGCCAGTTCTAGGAACCGGTCGCGAGCGGCGTACCCGGCCGCCTTGGTCTCCGGGGTGCCGCCCCGGATCTCAGGCGTGTTGAGCCCGAACAGCCGGAAGCTGACGTTCTTGAGCCAGGCCGAGAAGCCGAGGTCGACGTCGGCGCGGAAGGTGTCCCCGTCGTAGACGGAGGCGACGGTGGCGCGGTAGCGGTACTCGGGGTGCACGGACGGCATCAGAGGGCGCACCCCAAGGTAGGCCGCAGGACCTGACCGGCCGCTACATCACGGCGGCGATCTTGCGGCGGATCTCGACGCGCGACTCCCCGGTCCGGTCCTTGATGAGCGAGACCATCTGGCGCAAGCTGCCGCGCGTCTTCTTGAGGCGGTCGTCGTCGAACGTCACGCCGTCCCACATCGCTTTGATGCGGTCGCGGAGGCGGCGCCAGTCGTCGTTCATCTTGGGGGTGGCCATCGGGGCGTGCGCTCTCCAGCGCGGTCATTTCGAGTTGCGGGACAAGGGGTTAACGCGGCGACCCCGCGAGATGTTGCGAACCCGACCGTTAGGTATGGCTCCCACCGCCCTGCCCGAGCCCAGGGTCGCCGGGCCGGGGCCTCCGACTTGCGCGCGGGCTCGCGATGTGTTAAATATTTAGCACATCCCTCCGATCCCCCATGCGCCTCTTGCTCTCCCCGCTCGCGCTCGGCCTCTCGGCCGTCCTCTTCTGGCCCTCGGCCCCCTCCGACCCGTGCGACGTGGCCGGGACGTACGCCCTCGACCGGGCGCCCATCGTCGCCGACGTCGTCGCCTCGATGGAGGCCTCGCTGGCGGAGCTCGGGCCCCGGCCCGACGAGGGCTCGCTGGCGGAGGTCAGCTGGCTCGCTCGGAAGGAGGCGTACCAAGGCGTCCGGGCCGAGGCGCGAGCGGGTGGGATCGTGCCCCACCTGAGGCTCGCGCTCGGCGACGACGGCCGCGCCACGTACCGTGATGAGGACGCCGAGGCCCTCGCAGGCGTCGAGCACGCGGGCCGCTGGCGCACCGACGCCGCCTGCCGCGTCGTGACGATCGACATGGGCGACGACGAGCCGGCGACGGCCCGCATCGAGGGCGACCGCCTGGTCTTCGACACGGGCGGGGATACTGGCCGCCAGCACACCGGGCCCTTCCGCGGCGTCGCCTTCGACCGCGTGCGCTAGGCCGTGTGAGACAATCCGTGCCTGATCCAATCCATCGCCGCCGCCACGTGGAGCGCGCCGAGGTAGCTCTCGGACGTCTTCTCGTAGCGCGTCGCCACAGCCCGCCACTCCTTGAGCCGGCCCCAGAGCTGCTCGACCCGGTGCCGCTCGCGGTAGGCCGCCCGGTCGTACTCGGCGGCTCGGTGCGTCCGGTTCGCGGGCACGACCGGCTCGGCCCCGACGACCCGGATCCCGGCCCGCCACGACGCCGACGAGTAGCCCCGGTCACAGATGACCCGGCCGACGCGACCGAGCCCGACCACGGCGATGAGCAGCGCGTCGGCGACGCGGAGCTCCGAGCGGTGGCCCGGCAGGAGCCGGAAGGCCAGCGCGCGGCCCCGACGGTCGCAGGCGACGACGGCCTTCGTGCCGAACCCGCCCTGGCTCCGGCCGAGCGCTACGTCGACGACCGGGCCGTGCCGACGGGAGCCCCCTTTTTCGCCCCGGCCGCCTTCGGGTGGGCGCGGACGACGGTCCCGTCGAGCATGACAGCGGCGAGGTCCGGGCGGCCTCCGTCGCGGAGCCGTTCGAAGGCCCGGCCCCAGACGCCGGACCACCGCTTGTGGAGTTGGGCGGCCCGCCACCACGGGCCGAACTCGGCCGGGACAGCCCGCCACGGCGGCCCGTTCTTGAGCCGCCAGAGCACGCCCTCGACGGTCGCGCGCTCGTCACGGAAGGGGCGGCCACGTCCGGAGCGGGCGTGGTCGAGGGCCGCCTTCAGCGCGGCCCACTCGTCGTCGGTCAGCATCGGCATGGCGTCGGCGGCAGGGGCCGGGTCAACGCTACGCCGAGCCCATTTGTCTCACACTGCCTAGCGCCTGCCGGCGCAGGCCGGTTCTCGCATCGTTTTCGCCGGTCGCGGACGAGGGCCGTCCGGGCGCGCGGGTAGCTTCCCGGCCGACTCCCGCACGCACTGGAATGCAGATCACCCTCCCCGACGGCTCCGCCCGCACGCTCGACGACGGCGCGACGGGCCGCGACCTGGCCCAGTCCATCTCGTCGGGCCTGGCCCGCGCCGCGCTCGCCGTCGAGGTCGACGGCGAGGTCCGCGACCTCGACCGGCCGCTCCCCGACGGCGCGACCGTCGCCATCCTGACGTGGGACTCCGAGGGCGGCAAGCACGCCTTCTGGCACTCGTCGGCGCACCTGCTCGCGGAGGCACTGGAGGCGCTGTACCCCGGCGTCAAGCTGGGCATCGGGCCGGCCATCGAGACCGGGTTCTACTACGACGTGGACCTCAGCGAGACGGACCACCCGACGCTGTCGTCGGACGACTTCCCGGCCATCGAGAAAAAGATGATCGAGCTGGCGCGGGCGAACAGCACGTTCGAGCGCCGCGACGTGCCGAAGGCCGAGGCCATCGCCCACTTCGAAGAGAAGGGTGACCCGTACAAGCTGGAGCTGCTGGAGGGGCTCGACGACGGCACGATCACGTTCTACACCCAGGGCGGATTCACCGACCTGTGCCGCGGCCCACACATCGCGGCGACCAAGCCAATCAAGGCCGTCAAGGTGATGTCGCTGGCGGGCGCGTACTGGCGCGGCGACGAGAGCCGCCCGCAGCTCACGCGGATCTACGGCGTCAGCTTCCCGAAGGCGTCGATGCTGACGGAGTACCTCGAGCGGCTGGAGCTGGCGAAGCAGCGCGACCACCGCAAGCTGGGCCGGGAGCTCGAGCTGTTCATGTTCAGCGACAAGGTGGGCCCCGGCCTGCCGATGTGGCTTCCCAAGGGCGCTCGGCTGCGCGAGACGCTGATGGACTTCCTCAAGGAGGAGCAGGTGCGGCGCGGCTACGAGCCCGTGGTCACGCCCCACATCGGCCGGCTCGACCTGTTCCGGACCTCCGGCCACTATCCGTACTACTCGGACTCCCAGTTCCCGCCGATGCTGGAGGGCCAGAAGGGCCCGGCGTTGCCGGAGGGCGAGGACCCCGACGCGCGCAGCCACGAGGGCCACGACGACGAGCAGGGGTATCTGCTCAAGCCGATGAACTGCCCGCACCACACCCAGATCTACGACCACAAGCCGCGGAGCTACCGCGACCTCCCGGTCCGGCTGGCGGAGTTCGGGACGGTCTACCGCTACGAGCAGTCGGGCGAGCTCGGCGGGCTCACGCGCGTCCGCGGGTTCACGCAGGATGACGCCCACATTTTCTGCACGCCCGCGCAGGTCAAGGAGGAGTTCAAGAACGTCATCGACCTGACGCTGACCGTGCTCCGTGCCTTGTCGTTCGACGACTTCACGGCCCAGGTCTCGCTCCGCGACCCGGCCAACACCACGAAGTACATCGGCGAGCCGGCCGAGTGGGACGCCGCCGAGCAGGCCATCCGCGAGGCCGCCGCCGAGATGGGCCTGGAGACCGTCGAGGAGGAGGGCGAGGCCGCCTTCTACGGGCCGAAGCTCGACTTCATGGTCAAGGACGCGCTCGGCCGGAGCTGGCAGCTCGGGACGGTCCAGTACGACAACAACCTGCCGGAGCGGTTCGACCTGACGTACATCGACGAAAACGACGACCGCGTCCGGCCGATCATGATCCACCGCGCGCCGTTCGGATCGCTGGAGCGGTTTATCGGCGTGATGCTGGAGCACACGGGCGGCAACCTCCCGCTGTGGCTGGCGCCGGTCCAGGTCAAGCTCCTGCCCATCACCGACGCCCAGAACGACTACGCGGCCGAGGTCGCCGACGGGCTCCGCGAAGCGGGCCTGCGCGTCGAGGTCGACACGCGGTCGGAGAAGGTGGGCCGCAAGATCCGCGACGCCGAGGTCGAGAAGGTCCCGGTGATGCTGGTGATCGGCAAGAACGAGGCCGAGGCCGGGACCGTGAGCGTCCGCCGCCACGGGCTGGGCGACGCGAGCGACCAGGGCGCGCAGGCGCCGGACGCCTTGCGCGAGGCGCTGCTGGCCGAGATCGCGACGAGCCTGGGCCGGGCGTAGCGGCCCCTCCCGCTTCGGGGTGCCCACCGAGGGAGGGCACCCCGCACGGCGTCAGCGGTACGGGGTCCCATGCACCGACTCCTCCCGCTCGCGCTCGCGCTCGTCCTCGCCTTGGCCGCCTGCGGCCCGGCGAAGGCGCTCTTGACCGACGTGTTCTACGACGAAGCCGCCCTCGACCCGTCGCTCGTCCGCGCCGACCTCGCGTACATCGACGACGGCGACGACAAGCACCGGCTCGACTGGTTCGCCCCCGCCCCCGACTCGGCTGGCGCCTCCGGCCCCACGATCCTGTTCGTCCACGGCGGCGGGTGGGTCGAGGGCGACCGGGCCTACACGTTCGGCGGCGAGGACCTCTACGGCAACGTCGGTCGCTTTTTCGCCACGCAGGGCGTCGCCACGGCCGTGACCAGTTACCGCATGATGCCCGGCGCGACGTGGCGCGAGCAGGTGGCGGACGTGGCGGCGGCGCTGGCGTTCGTGCAGCGCGAGACCGCGCGCCTCGGTGGCGACCCGGATGCGGTCGTGCTGATGGGCCACTCGGCCGGCGCCCAACTCGCGGCACACGTCGCCTACGACACCGAGGCTCGCGAGCAGGCCGGGGCGGCGCGTGTCTGCGGGATGGTCTCCGTCAGCGGCGCGGGGATGGACCTGACGGACGCGGCGACGTGGGAGACGACCGGCTTCGACTACTACGCCGAGCGGTTCTCGCCCGAGCGCGAGCCGATCGACGGCCCGCCGGCCGAGCCGTACCCGTGGCAGGTCGAGGCCTCGCCCGCGAGCGACATCGATGCCGGCGATCCGCCGACGCTGCTGATCTACGCCGACGGCGAGGCCGAACTGTTTAAGCTCCAGGTCGACGCGATGGCTCGCGCCCTGCGTGCCGCGGGCGTCCGGCACCGCGCGGCCATCATGCCCGCGATCAACCACGAGGCGGGCGTG
Organism: Rubrivirga aquatilis; assembly: GCF_046845665.1. GTDB lineage: Bacteria > Bacteroidota > Rhodothermia > Rhodothermales > Rubricoccaceae > Rubrivirga. The sequence continues at coordinate 116,285 of NZ_CP177355.1, forward strand.
TTCAACCTCAGCCGCGACGACCGCGTGGTCGGGCCCGAGACGCTGGCGTTCCTGCGCGGGCTCGACTGCTGACGACTCGGCGGACACGTCCGCGACGCGCCCGAGGCGGGACTGGCTACGACGCCTGGGCCGCCGTTCGGATGGCCCGCTGCATTGCGTCGAGCCCGTTCGCCCGGTTCGGCGAGAGGTGCTCAGCCAGCCCGATCTCGCCGGGAAACCAGAGGTCGGCGCCAGCCGCCTCGGCCGGGTCGAGCCCGTCATAGACGCGGATGAGCAGCGACGCCAGCCCCTTGACGATCTGGCTCTCGGAGTCGGCGCGGACGTGGAAGGCCTCGGCGTCGGCACGGGCGTCGAGCCAAACGCGCGACTGGCAGCCGCGGACGAGCCGGTCGTCGGTCTTGACGTCGTCGGGCAGCGGGTCCATCGCCTCGCCGTGCTCGATGACCTGCTGGAAGCGGAGCATCCAGTCGTCGAGGAACGCGAACTCGTCGACGATCTCCTGCTGGCGGCGGTCGGATTCGGTCATCTCTGCGGAACGGGCGGGGGGTAAACGTGCGACGGGTCAGGCTAAAAAGCGGACGACGACGCACTCAGCCGAACATCGCGGCGACGCGGCCGAGCCCGTCGACGAGCGCATCTACATCCTCGCGCGTGTTGTAGACGGCGAACGAGGCGCGGACGGTGCCCGGCACCGCGAGCCGGTCCATGATGGGCTGAGCGCAGTGCTGGCCGGTGCGGACGGCGATGCCGAGCCGGTCGAGGACGGTGCCCGCGTCGTACGGGTGGACCTCGCCGAGCAGGAACGAGATCGCGCCCGCGCGGCGCTCGGGCGTGCCGACGAACCGGAGCCCGTCGATCACCGCCAGCCGCTCTTCGGCGTACGCCAGCACGTCGTGCTCGTGCGCGGCCACGGCGTCCATCCCGAGATCCCCGAGCCACGCCAGCGCGGTCCCGAGCCCGATGCCGCCCGCCACGTGCGGCGTGCCCGCCTCGAACTTGGCCGGGAGCCCGGCGAACGTCGTCTTCTCGAACGTGACCTGGTCGATCATGTCGCCGCCGCCCTGGTACGGCGGCAGCGTTTCGAGCCAGTCCTCGCGGCCCCACAGCGCGCCGATGCCGGTCGGGCCGAACGCCTTGTGGCCCGAGAACACGAAAAAGTCGGCCCCGAGCGCCTGCACGTCGACGGCGGTGTGCGGGACGGCTTGCGCGCCGTCGACGAGCACCGCCGCGTCCACGGCTCGCGCCGCTGCGATGATCGGGCGGAGGTCGACGACCGTGCCGAGCGCGTTCGACGTGTGCGTCACGGCGACCACCTGGGTCGCCTCGGTGATGATCTCGTCGAGGCCGGACACGTCGAGGTCGCCGGAGTCGAGCGCGGGGATCACGCGCAGCGTCGCGCCGGACCGTTCGCACGCGAGCTGCCACGGGACGATGTTGGCATGGTGCTCCAGCGCGCTGACCACGACCGTGTCGCCCTCGGCCAGCCGCGTCGCGAAGCCATTCGCGACCAGGTTGATGGCCTCGGTCGTGCCCCGGGTAAAGACGATCTCGTGGGCGTGCTCGGCGCCGAGGTGGGCCTGCACGACGCGCCGCGCGGCCTCGTATGCCTCCGTCCCCTCCGCCGACAAGTAGTGCACCCCGCGGTGGACGTTGGCGTTCTCGTGGCCGTAGTACGTCGCCAGCCGGTCGAGCACGACTTGGGGCTTCTGCGTCGTCGCGGCGTTGTCGAGGTAGACGAGCGGGCGGTCGTCGTAGACGGTCCGGCCAAGGATCGGGAACTGGGCGCGGACGGCGGCGACGTCGAGGGCGGCGGTGTCGGTAGGCGTGGTCATGCGGTAATCAACGACGCAGGCCGCGCGTCGGTGCCGGCCCCTCCGGTCTCTGCCCCGATTTGACGTCGGGAGATCGGGGCGTGGTGCGCAGGACGTGGGGCGCGGGCGGAACGGCGGGCACCCCCACGCTCTACGTCCCACGCACGACGCCGCCCTACACCACCCGCGTGCCCGAGGCGACGGGCCGGTCCGGGCGGAGCAGCACGGCGCCGTCCTGCGCGTTGACCGCCGCCAGCACGACGACGCCCCCGTCGCCCGGCACCACGACGACCTGCGTGCCCACGAGGTCGTCGGGCCCGTAGTTCTCCCCGATGTGCGCCAGCGCCGTCTGGCGGACGCCGCCCACGTCGATCGACAGGTGCAGCGCGTCGCCTTCCATGGCGGCCTCGGCGACGGTCCCGACCCGGAGGTCGACGGTGGTAAAGTCCATCGGAAAGGGCGGTGGGCGGGGGGCCAAGCTAGCCCGGCCCGGGAGGCCCCGACGCGCGAATGGGCCCGCCTCTACGTTCAGAGAAGGCCCCGACCCGCCGATATTCATCGGGGAACCGGGCGATTCCCTACGTTTTCGCCGGTTCCGCCCGAACAACCGGGCCCCGCGCGGCGTATCTCCTACACCCCGCGCGTCAGTCGCGCACCCGCTTCCAACCACCCGAGAGGTCCACCATAGCCCGACGCAGATCCCGTCGCCCGCAGCCGGCTCGCCGCGAGCCCGACGTCAACATCAACGAGCACATTCGCGCCTCCCAGGTCCGCGTCGTCATGGACGGCGACGGCCAGAAGGGGGTCATGCCCACCGAAGAGGCCCTCGACCTTGCCCGCAGCATGGGCATGGACTTGGTCGAGATCTCCGCGACGTCGGACCCGCCCGTGACGAAGATCATGGACTACGGGAAGTTCCGGTACGAGCAGCAGAAGAAGGCCAAGGAGCAGCGCAAAAAGCAGGCGCACCAGGGCGAGCTCAAGGAAGTCCGCTTCCGCCCCCGCACCGACGACCACGACTACGACTTCAAGCTCAAGCATGCGCGCGAGTTCTTGACCAAGGGCAACAAGGTCAAGGCGTGGGTCCAGTTCCGTGGCCGCGACATCATCTACAAGGACCAGGGGCTCGACATGCTCGAGCGGTTCACGGAGGACCTCGCGGACATCGCTAAGGTGGACCAGGCGCCGATCATGGAAGGCCGTCGCATGACGACGATGCTGACCCCGGTGAAGTAGACCGGTGACGGAGTACCGCGTCGAGGCTCGGGCCTTCTACTCGAAGCCGAGCCTCGACAAGAACCACGGCGCCGAGGCCTCCCAGGAGGAGGTGCAGGCGCTGCGGGACACGTACACCGCCGCCGGCTGGCGGCTCGCGTCGACCGACGCGGCCTCGTTCGGGGCGGCGGTGTACGTCTACCTGCACGTCGAGCGCGAGGTCTAGGACCGCGCCAACACTCTGCGAAGAGCGCCCGGGCCGGTGGTCGCCGCCCAGGGTGGCCTCTAGCTTCCGGGTTCGTTCCGCCCGCTGCGCATTCGCGGCGGGCGGCCTTGTCCGGACCCTCCCCGAGAGACCGATGCCGAAGATGAAGTCGAACAGCGGCGCCAAGAAGCGCTTCACGCTGACCGGGACGGGTCGCGTCAAGCGTCACAAGGCGTTTACGAGCCACATCCTGACCAAGAAGTCGCCGAAGCGCAAGCGGAATCTCCGCGACGCCACGCTGGTCACGGCTGCCGACGAGCCCCGCATGAAGCGGCTGCTCGGCAAGTAACGAGGCCTGACGCCTCGACCGCCCCTCCTCCCTCACCCTCACCCACGGATCAAAGATGCCCCGAGCTCGAAATCTCGTGGCCTCCCGTCGCCGTCGCCGCAAGGTTCTTGCACAAGCGAAAGGTTACTGGGGCCGCCGTGGCAACGTCTACACCGTTGCCAAGCACTCCGTCGAAAAGGGGATGCAGTATGCCTACCGGGATCGCCGCGCTCGCAAGCGGCAGTTCCGGCGGCTCTGGATCGCCCGAATCAATGCTGCCGCCCGTCAGAACGGGACCACGTACTCGCGTCTGATCGCCGCCCTCTCAAAGGCCGGTGTCCCGCTGAACCGGAAGGTCCTCGCGGACCTCGCGGTCCACGACAAGGCCGCCTTTACCGCCGTGGTCGAGCTGGCCGCGGCGTAAGCCCCGGACCCGTTCGACCACGCGACTCCCGCTCGGCCCCGGCCCGGCGGGAGTCTCTGTTTGTAGCGAGTGGGTCGTCGAGCGTGGGTTCGCCCGCGCCGACGCCGCTCGCCGGAGGCCCCACGCCCCACGCCCCACGCCCACGATGCCCTCCCTCGACTCCGCGATCGCCGCCGTCCAGGCCGAGATCGACGCGCTCCCGATCACCGACGCCGAGACGGCCGAGGCGTATCGGGTCCGGTTCCTCGGCCGGAAGTCCGGCGCGATCACCGACCTGTTCGCCCAGATCGGGACCGTCCCCGGCGACCAGCGCCGCGCGGTCGGCCAGCGGCTCAACGAGCTCAAGCAGGCCGCTCAGTCGCGCCTCGACGCCGCGCTGGCCGGACTGGCGGGCGAGACGGAGGCCGGGGCGACCGACCTCGACCTGACGCTGCCGGGCCGCGTGCCCGCGCCCGTCGGCCGGGGCAGCCTGCACGTGCTGACCCAGACGCTCACCGACATCCAGGACATCTTCCGGTCGTTCGGCTTCGCCGTCGCGCGCGGGCCCGAGATCGAGGACGACTGGCACAACTTCTCGGCGCTCAACTTCCCGCCCGACCACCCGGCGCGGGACATGCAGGACACGTTCTTCCTGGAGCCGCCCGCGCCCGAGGGCCGCGGCGTGCTGCTGCGCACGCACACATCGCCCGTCCAGGTCCGCGTGATGGAGCACCAGGCCCCGCCGATCCGCGTGATCGCGCCCGGCCGCGTCTTCCGCAACGAGGCCATCACGTACAAGAGCTACTGCCTTTTCCACCAGGTCGAGGGGCTCGTGGTCGACGAGACCGCCAGCTTCGCCGACCTCAAGGCGCTGCTGATGGCGTTCGGGAAGGCCTTCTTCGGCGCCTCCGACGGCCCGGCGCGCGAGGCGCGCATGCGCTTCCGGCCCAACTTCTTCCCCTTTACCGAGCCCTCGGCCGAGGTCGACGTGTGGTGGGCGGATGAGTCGATGCCCGGCGGCGGGCGCTGGATGGAGATCCTGGGCTCCGGCATGGTCGACCCGAACGTGCTCACGAACGTCGGCATCGACGCCGAGCGCTACACGGGCTACGCCTTCGGGATGGGCGTCGAGCGGCTGGCGATGCTCCGCCACGGCATCGACGACATCCGGCTCCTGTACGAGAACGACGTCCGCTTCCTCCAGCAGTTCTAAGAGGGATCGAGGGATGGGGGATGCGGCATGGGCAGAGTCCCCGCATCCCTCCATGCCTCCTCCCGCATGCCTCTCTCGCCATGAACGTCTCCCTCAACTGGCTCTCCGACTACGTCGCGCACGGGCTCGACGCCGACGCGCTCGCCGAGCGCCTGACCATGTCCGGCCTCGAGGTCGAGGGCGTCGAGTCGACCGCCCCGCCGCTCGACGGCGTCGTCGTCGGGCACGTCGTCTCGGTCCGCCCGCACCCGAACGCCGACCGCTTGCGAATCTGCGAGGTCGACCTGGGCGAGGGCGACCCGGTCCAGATCGTGTGCGGCGCGCCGAACGTCGCCGACGGTCAGCGCGTGCCGGTCGCGACCGTCGGGACGGAGCTGCTGCTGCCGTCACGCGAGGACCCGGCCGAGCGCCAGCCGGTGGTCATCAAGAAGGGCAAGATCCGCGGCGAGGTCTCCTTCGGGATGATCTGCGCCGAGGACGAGCTCGGGCTCGGCGACGGCCACGACGGGATCCTGGTGCTGCCCGAGGACGCGACCGTCGGCCAGCCGGTTGCCGACCACCTCCGCCAGCGCGACGCGCTCCCCGGCGACGCCGTGCTCGACGTGTCGATCACCCCGAACCGGCCCGACGCGACAAGTCACCTCGGCGTCGCCCGCGACGTGGCCGCGCTCTTGGATCTCCCCCTCGCGCCGCCGACGGCCGCGATCCCCGAGGTCGGCGGCAACGTGGATTCGCTCGTGTCGGTGACGATCGAAGACCCCGAGGCGTGCCCCCGTTTCGTCGGGATGGCGGTGCGCGGCGTGACCGTCGGCCCGTCGCCGGAGTGGATGCAGGAGCGCCTGCGCGCGGTCGGCCTACGGCCGATCTCGAACGTGGTCGACGTGACCAACTTCGTGATGTTGGAGACCGGCCAGCCGCTCCACGCCTACGACTTGGCGAAGCTCGCGGAGTCGCGCGTCGTCGTCCGCCGCTCGCCCGGCGGCGAGACGTTCACGACGCTCGACGGCGTCGAGCGCACGCTGGCGAAGGGGACCGTCATGGTGGCCGACGGCGCCGGGTATGTCGGCATCGCGGGCGTGATGGGCGGGCTCGACAGCGAGGTGAGCGACGCCACGACCGACGTGTTCATCGAGGGCGCGTACTGGGACCCGGCCTCGATCCGCCGCGCCTCCAAGGCGCTCGGCCTGCAGACCGACGCCAGCTACCGCTTCGAGCGCGGCGCCGACCCGACGGGCCAGCCGCTCGCCGTCGCGCGCGCCGCCGAGCTGATCGCCGAGACCGCCGGCGGCACGATCGTCGACGGCCGGATCGACGCCCATCCCCTCCCCTACGAGCCGCGGACCGTCACGCTCCGCCCCTCGCGCGTGGCGCGCGTGCTGGGCATGGAGGTCCCGCGCGACGAGATCGTGCGGCTGCTCACCGCCATCGGGTTCGAGATCGCCGACGACGCGGACGCGCTCGACGCCTTCGCCGAGGCCGTGCAGTCCGGCGGTGTCGGCGCGGGCGTGCAGGCGGCCGACGACACGCTCACGGTCACCGTCCCGCCCTTCCGCCCGGACGTCGAGCGCGAGGTCGACGTGGTCGAGGAGGTCGCCCGGCTGTGGGGCTACGACCGGCTGCCCGTGCCCGACGCCACGCCGGTCCCGCTCGTCCCGGCCGGCGACACGCCCGACGCCCGCCTGCTCGACCGGACGCGCGGGCGGCTCGCGGCGCTCGGCTTCCGCGAGATCACCACCAACTCGCTGCTCCCGAAGGCGACCGCCGCGTCCTTCGCCGACGCGGACTGGACCGGCCGCACCGGCGACGCCGTCGAGACGCTCAACCCGATCTCGCAGGAGATGGCCGCGCTCCGGCCGTCGCTGCTGCCCGGCCTGCTGGCGGTCGCCAGCTACAACCAGGCGCGTGGGGCCGGGGCGCTGCGGCTGTTCGAGGCCGGCCACGTGTACCGGACGTCCGACGCGGCCGACGGCGCCGTCTCGGGCTACCACGAGCACACCTCGCTCGTCGTGGGGATGAGCGGGAGCGCGCCCGCGTCGTGGGAGGGCCCGGCCCACCCGCTCGACGTGTACGACCTCAAGGGCGTCGTGGCCGACCTGCTGGCGGACCTCGGGCTCGATGCCCTCACCGAGACCCCGCACCCGGCGCCCCAGGCGCTGACAGCCTACGCGCTCGACCTCGCCGTCGGCGACACCTGGATTGGCCGCTTGGGGCTCGTCGCCGACTCGGTGGCCGACGCCGCCGACTTGGTGGAGCCGCTCTACGTAGCCGAGCTGGACTGGGACGCAGTCGCCGCGCTCGCCACCCGCGACCAGCCGGCGCGGTACGTCCCCATCTCGCGCTTCCCGACCGTCGAGCGCGACCTGGCGCTCTTGGTCCCCGAGGCGCAAGCCGCCGGGCCTCTTCTCAACACGATCCGCAGCGCTGGCAAGCCGCTCTTGCACGATGTCCGCGTGTTCGACGTGTACCGGGGCGAGGGCGTCGGCGAGGGGCAGAAGAGCCTGGCCGTCGCCCTCCGCTTCGGCGCCGACAAGACACTGCGTGACAAGGAAGTCGACGGCCGCGTCCGCCGCATCGTCGGGGCGCTGGAGGCCAAGCACGGGGCGACGCTGCGGTCCTGATCCGCAGCGCGCTCAGACGACCCGGAAACGATCGGCCGTCGCCGGGCCCCACGGTGGGTTCTCTCGGGGATACCCCCGGGGAGTTCATGTCTATCTTGAACCTCCCCAACGCCCTGCTATGGAGCCCATCGACCGCCCTGAGGACGAGCCGGCCCGGGCCGATGTCCGGCCCGAGTGGCGATCGCTGAGCGTGCTCCGCGACCGCGTCGAGGCGGCCGTGCGTGAGATCGGGCGGCTCCGCTCCGAGAACGCGGCGCTGGCGAAGCGGCTCATCGAACTCCAGGACGTCCGCGACGCCGCCCCCTCGTTCGCCTTCGGCGACGGCGAGGACCCCGAGGCCCTGCGCACGCGCGTCGAGGGCTTTCTGACGCTCGTCGACGGCCTGCTGGAAGCGACGCCTGAGGACTCCGAGGGCACGTCATGAGCGACCCCGTCTCCGTCCGCGTCCGGATCCTGGACCGGGACTACCCGCTCCGGGTGGCGCCCGGCGACGAGGACTACACGGTCCACCTCGCCGCCCGCGTCGACGAGCGGCTCCGGCGGCTGCGCAGCCAACTCCCCTCCCAGCCTGACATGACGCACGCCGTGCTGGTGGCGCTGGAGCTGGCGGAGGAGCTGTACGCGGCCCGGGCCGAGACCGACCGCTTGCGCGCGCGCCTCGAGATCGAGTCGCAGGGCCTGGCGGACCGGATCGAGCGGGCGCTGGCGGGCGACGCCGAGGAGTAAAGCGGGAGGGCCGTGGGGTGAAGAGATGCGCCCCTCCGAGCCTCTGCCCATCGCTCTCCGGGGGAATTCGCCGTCTCTCGCGGAACGTCGTGCGGGTCGGGGCGATATTGGGGACGCGCGGCACGGGCCTCGGTCCGTCCGCGCCCACCGGCTTGCAGCCACCGCATGGGAACCTGAACAGCGTTTACCGCGGGGGTCCTGTTTCGGATCTGACCATCAGGCCGCACCCCGCCTTCGGGCGGGGCCTCGGGGTTCGCCCCGGGCCGCGGAAGGCGAGAGGGTCCAAGGGGCTCCCACATTGTCAGACGAGCAAGGTTCTCGTCCAAGCGCTGTGGGCTGGTGTCTCTGTCCGACCGGGTCGGCGCGGCGGGATTCCGTCGCGGCCGGCCGGTCACCTGCGCGAGCGCCCCGGGGACGTCCCCGGGGCGCTCGCCTCCCGTTTTCCCCATGGACCCACTCGCCCTCGTAGCCCTCGCGACCGCCCTGGCCCTCGTCGTAGGGTTCATGGCCGGGAGAGCCGTCCGGGGCGGGACCGCCGCTGCCCGCCTCGATGAGGCGGCCGCCCGAGCGGAGCGGGCCGCCGGGCACGCCGAGACCGAGGCCGAGCGGCACCGCGCCCAGGCCGAGGCCGCCCGCGCTGAGTTGGCGACGGCCCGCGAGGAGGTCGCCGCCGCCCGCGACGAGGTCCGCCGGCGCCGCGCCCGCATCGACGCCCGCGTGGTCGACGTGAAGGCCAAGACGGCCGCCGCGCGTGCCAAGCTCGAGGCCTCTCGGGCCCGCGTCGACGCCCGGACGCAGCACCTCGACGCCCGCGAAGCGACCCTCGACGCCGCCGCCGACGCCTTCGACGCGCTCGCCGCCGCCGCCGAGCGCCGCCGAGAAGAGGCCGACACCTTGCGCGAGCAGGTCCAGACGCTGGCCGCCGCCGCCGGGCGCCGCCAGCAGGAGGTCGCCGAGCGCGAGCGCGAGGCCGAGGCCCTGCGCACCCGCCTCGACGCCGACGCCGACCGGCTGGATGCGCTCATCGAAGAGCACGTTGGGAAGCTGGAGCAGGTGGCCGGGATGTCGCGTGACGAGGCGCGGGAGGCGCTCGTGGCCGAGATCACACGCGCGGCCAAGCTGGAGGCCGCCGGCGCGGTCAAGGAGGCGCGCGAGAAGGCCCGCGCGACCGCCCAGCGCGACGCCACCCGGACCATCCTGAAATCCATCCAACGGATCGCCGCCACGGCCACCATCGAACACACCGTCTCGACGGTCGCGCTGGCGTCGGACGACATGAAGGGCCGCGTCATCGGGCGCGAGGGCCGCAACATCCGGGCGTTCGAGGCCGCGACGGGCGTCGAGGTCATCGTCGACGACACGCCGGACGCCGTGCTGGTGTCGGGCTTCGACCCCGTCCGCCGCGAGGTCGCGCGGCTGTCCCTCGTCCGGCTGCTGGAAGACGGCCGCATTCACCCGGCGCGGATCGAGGAGATCGTCGCGGAGACGAAGGCGGAAATTGACGCCGAGATCGTCGCGACGGGCGAGCAGGCCGCGCTGGACTTACAGGTCAACGGCCTCCACCCCGAGCTGGTCCGGCTCGTCGGCCGAATGAAGTACCGCGCCAGCTACGGCCAGAACCTGCTCCACCACTCCATCGAGACGGCCAAGCTGGCGTCGCTGATGGCGGCCGAGCTGGGCCTGGACGCCCGCAAGGCGCGCCGCGCCGGCCTGCTCCACGACATCGGCAAAGTCATCGAGGGCGACCTCGAACAGCCGCACGCGATTGCCGGGATGGAGTTGGCGCGGCGCTACAACGAGCACCCCGACGTGGCCAACGCCATCGGCGCACACCACGACGAGGTCCCGATGGCGACGCCCATCGCCCCGCTCGTGCAGGCGGCGGACGCCGCAAGCGGCGCGCGGCCCGGTGCCCGGCGCGAGTCGCTGGAACGCTACGTGCAGCGGTTGCAGAAGCTGGAGCGGCTGGCGTCCGAGTTCGACGGCGTCGAGCAGGCGTACGCCATCCAGGCCGGCCGCGAGGTCCGCGTCGTCGTCGACACCGACCGCGTCACCGACGCGATCGCGGAGTCGCTGGCGCGCGACATCTCGCAGCGCGTCGAGCGAGAGCTGGAGTACCCGGGCCAGATCACAGTGACGGTCATCCGCGAGGTCCGGGCCGTCGCCGTGGCGAAATAGCGAGGCCGGTCTCGGCGCGGGGGGGCGGGAACTGCCCACCGACGGGCCGCAACCTCGCCGGGGAGGCCCCGTCGGAAGGCCGTCGCGCTCCGCCTCCATGCTCCCTCCGATCCGGCCCTCGTTCATCCTCACCGACCTCGTCGGCGGCGCCCGCGTTGCGGATTGTGTCTACCCGGCCGGTTTCCGCTACCCGCCACACGTCGACGGGCGCGCTCGGATCAGCGTGGTGCTGCGGGGCGGCCTCCGCGAGGAGACCCGGCGGGGCGACGAGACGGCCACCGCGTCGAGCGTCGTGGTCAAGCCCGCCGACGCGCGGCACCAGAACCTGTTCGGGCCCGTGGGCGCCCGCCTCCTCTCGGTCGACCTCGCCCCGGCCCACCTCGACGGCGCCCTCGGCGGCTGGCGGTGGCTCCACGCGGGGCCTACGGCGGCAGCGGCGCTGAGGCTGGCGCGGGCGGTCCACGAGCGCCCCGAGGAGGCGGCCGACGACCTGTGGGCGCTGCTCGCGGCCGTCCTCCCGCCCCCCTCGCGCGAGCCGACGGCCGTCGCGCCGTGGCTGGCCCAGGCGCGCGAGCGGATGGACGACGAGCCGACCGCGGCCCCGTCGGTCGCCGCCCTCGCCGCCGACGCCGACGTCCACCCGGTGTCGCTGGCGCGGGCGTTCCGCCGCGCCTTCGGCGTGGCCCCGACGACGTACCGCCGCCGCCTCCGCGTGCGCGTCGCGGCCGACCTGCTGGCATCGACCGACGCGCCGGCGGCCCACGTCGCGCTCGACGCGGGGTTCGCCGACCAGAGCCACCTCTGCCGCGAGCTCCGCGCCGAGCTCGGGCTGACGCCGGGCCAGCTCCGCGCCCTGGCGTAGGGTTCGATCCGTTCAAGACCGGGCGCCGGGCGCCGCCCTACCCTGCGGGCCCGCTTCCCCCGGATCCTATGCGCGCCCTCCTCGCCGCCACCCTCTTCGCCCTCGCCGTGCCCTCCGCCTGCGCCCAGGACACGGCCGCCTTTGCCGACGCCACCGACGCGTTCGTCGCCGAGACGCTCGACCGGTTCGGGACGGTGCCCGGCCTGGCCGTCGCCGTCGTCCGCGACGGCGAGACGGTCTACGCCCGCGGCTTCGGCCACGCCGACCGCGAGGCACAGCTCGAGGCCACGCCCGACACGCCGTTCTACATCGCCTCGGCCACCAAGCCGTTCACGGCCCTGCTGGCGGCGCTCCTCGACCACGAGGGCACGCTCGCGCTCGACGCCACGCTCGCCGACCTCTTCCCGGACGTCGCCTTCGACTCGGCCATCGAGGCCGACGCCGTGACCGTCCGCCACCTCCTCTCGCACACGGCGGGCATCGACAACGGGCCGCTCGCGTTCCGGGCGGCGTTCACCGGCCAGCACACGCCGACCGAGATGCGGCGCCTGCTCGCGGGGACGGCCGTCGAGGAGGGCTCGCCACGCGGGACCTTCGACTACACGAACGTCGGCTACAACGTCCTCAGCCTGCGACTCGACGAGATCGCGCCGTGGCAGGAGCAGCTCGCCGCGCGCGTGTTCGAGCCCCTCGGGATGTCGCGCACGACGGCAGTCGCCTCCGAGGCGGAGGGCGGGGCCGTCCCGTACGCCGTCCACCCCACGCGCGGCGCCGAGCGGATCGCGCTCGTCAAGCACGACGACACGATGCAGGCGGCTGGCGGGATGATGGCGAGCGCCAACGACCTGGCGCGGTGGCTCGCGGTCCACCTCGACGGGGGGCGCCTCGATGGCCGACAGATCGTCCCCGCCGACGTCATCGCCGAGGTGCACCGGCCGGTCGCGGTGGGCCGGGGCGAGAGCTACGGCGCGCTCGACCGCGACGGCTACGCGCTCGGCTGGCACACCGGCACCTACGACGGCGACCGGTTGCTTCACCACCTCGGCGGGTTCGCAGGCTTCCACGCCCACACCTCGTTCATGCCCGAGCGCGGGGTCGGCGTCGTCGTCCTCGCGAACGAGGCCGGCACGGGCGGCCGGCTGGCGACCTTGTTCGCGACGACGATCTACGACTGGTGGGCCGCTGCGCCCGACGCGCGCGACACGGTGATGGCCGACGCTCGCGACGCCGCCGACGCCCTCTACGACGGCTTCCAAGGCGCCATGGCCCGCGCCCGCGCCGACCTCGATCAGCGCGCCGCGCGGACGTGGCAGCTCTCGCTCCCCGCCGAGGCCTATGCCGGGACGTTCGCCCACCCCGACTACGGGACGATGGTCGTCGAGGCGCCCCTGGCCGACGCCGCCCGGCTGGCGGTCCAGTTCGGGCGGCTCCACGCCGTCGCGACGCCGTTCACCCAGCCGGAGACGATTCGGGTCGAGCTGATCCCCGAGAGCGGGCAGACTATCCAGTTCGTCCTCGACGGCGACCGCGTCCGGTCCCTGGTGTGGAACGGGCTCCCGTTCGAGCGGTCCCGCGATTCATAGACCGACCGGGGCCGACGCCGCGTGCTGTCACCTTTCCCCGCGATCCGCCGTCAATAGAGCCCCCCGCCCTCGTTGAGCGCGAGCCGGATGAACAGGCGCGGCGCTTGGTCGCGCCGCGGGATCTGGCCGTCGTCGATCAGGTCGTGAAACGTGTTCTGGATCGCTGACCGGATGCCCTCGGCGTCGACGCCGAGCGACAGCGTCAGGCCGCCGTGGATGGCGTCGAGCGCCAGGACGCCGTGCGAGTACGCGCCGCCGAGTTGGGCCGAGAGGTCGTAGGTCTCATCGCGCGTGAGCCGGCCGAGCCCAGCCGTCGTGCCCGTCCAGATCACGGCGCGGATGCCGAGGCCGACTGGCGTCTCGCGGTCGGTCCGGACGATGCGAACTCGGATGGCGGCCGTGCGAAACTCGTCGCGAAGCAGGTGGGCGAACGCGTCGTTCTCATACGCGACCTCCACCACCGAGCGCGCCGTCGCCAGCCGGTACCGAATCCCGCCCGACGCCTGCGAGGTGCCGTCGGAGTCGAGGTAGCCGAGGAGCGCGTACGCCAGCTCGTGGCGCCGGACGCTCAGCTGCAACACGTCCCCGGTCGCCCGCCGGACGGACGCCCCGAACGCGACGGCCAGCTCGACGCCGGGCTGGGCGCCGACGCTGGCGCCGGGGATCCCCAGGTCGTCGACCAAGCCCTCGACGCCGACGCCGGCTCGCGCCAGCAGACCTACGGAGCGCCCACTGCTCAGGGGCGCGGCGGCGTGGAGGCGCGCGCCGAGTGCCGTCTCGTGCGTCCCGACCTTCGCCGTCGCGGCGGCGCCGATCTGGACGCGCGGGGCGTCGAGCAGCGAGCCACTCCCCTGCCCCGCACACGGCAGCGCCAGAAGAGCCGCCAGCACCCATGGGAGGCACCGCCTCATCCGCCGCTGACAGGCGTAATGAGCGCCACCTCGGCACCGGGCGCGATCGTCGTCGCCAGCGGCACGTAGCGATGGCCGACCGCGAGCCGGATCGTCGGGCGGTGCCGGGCGATGGGCGCGTGCGAGAGCGCTAGCCGATCCAGCAGCGCGTCGCCGGTTGCCCCGTCGGGCATCTCGGCCGTCACCTCGGGCGCGCCGATCTCGCGGCGGAGCACATCGAACAGGAGCACGCGGACGGTCACACTCGGGCGGGTGGGTGGGGGCCCGAGTCTACGGCGCTGCGGCACATCTCTCTTCGGGAACGAGACGACCACTCGTCGCCCGAGAGGTCGTTCCGACCCTCCCCTCCCGGACGGGAGGGGACGCCGTAGGGGAGGCCGAGACTCATCAACGCGTCGCCTAGACTTGTCTATATGCCGTAGGCCTACGGCCGGGGCAGCGCGAAGGGTGGCGCGAGCACGGGGCGGTGCCAGCCGGGCCGGGCGGCGTCGAGCACGAGCGCGTGCGCCGCGCCGACGGCGTAGAACGCGAGCCGGCCGTCGCGGGCAAGATTGGCCGCCGCAAGCTCCGTCGCCAGCGACACTCGCAAGGCATCGGCGGCTTGCGCGTACGGGATGGCCCCAAGAGTCTGGAACGCCGCGCTGGGCGAGTCCAACGACGCGGCGGCTTGCGCCAGCCGGATCTCGGCGTAGCGGGCCACGCCCTCCTGCCACAGCTGGAAGTCGAGGTAGCGGTCGTCGCGCGGCGCCAGCACGGCCCGCAGCGCCGCTCGCGCGTGGGCGACGTGCGCCAGTGCTGCGTCGGGATCTCGGGCGCTGAGCGCGCACGCGAGCGCTCGTCGGTAGCCGTCGAACGCCGCGCCCACGGCCGGGTCGGCGTACGGGAACGGGAAGTCGAGCATCCACATCCCCGACGTGTCGCCGTCGGCCAAGTCGAGCGCGGCCACGTCGTCGAAGTAGCCGGGACGGCTCATCTGGCGTTGGTGGACGCGCTCGTGGAGCAGCGTCAGCACCCAGGCCGTCGGCTCGCGCCCCGTCTGCGCGGCCGTGCCGACGACGACGGTGGGGACGCCGGCGATGGGGAACGTCGCCAGCAGGCCGGGCGCGAACTGACGCGGGCGGTCGTGAAGCGCCCCGCCGAGCGCGGGGTCCTCCCCCGCTGGCGCCCAGCCGTCGGGCGGCGTCGGGTGTCCGATGAGCACCTCGCGGTCGCCGTCGACCACGAGCACGGCGAACGGTACGGCACCGCTCTCCCACAACGTGCCGTCGAGCGCGTCGACCAGGCGGACGGCCTCCGCCAGCATGGCGTGGTCGGCGGGCGCCAGTGGCTGGGCGGCAGCGGGCAAGGCGAGGCATAGGAGCAGCAGGGTGCGCATCGGACCGGGGACGACGGGGCCCGAGGCTAGGGGCAGACGGGCAGCCCGGGCCGTAGGGCGCTCGAAGGGATCTCGGAGGTCTGTCGGAGGCGGGCCGTTTGGCGGCGGAGGCCCGCCCTCCGAACTTCCTCCGACGCCAAAGAGCGCACCTCTCCCCTCCCCGCCATGACGCCGCCCCCCGACTGGACGTTCTCGATCGGCGAGTTGACCGTCGTCCCGCACGCCAACGAGGTCCGCCAGCCGAATGGCACGACGGTCCGGCTGGAGCCGAAGGCGACGGCCGTTCTGGTGATGCTGGCGGCGCACCCCGGCGAGGTCGTCACGCGCGAGGCGCTGGTCGAGACCGTCTGGCCCGATGTGGTCGTCACCGAGGCCTCGCTGACGCGGTGCGTGTCGCAGCTCCGGCTGGCGCTCGGCGACGACGCCCGCGAGCCCACGTTTATCGAGACGATCCCTAGGGTGGGCTACCGGCTGCTGGTCTCCCCCGACGACGCCGAGGCCACCCCCGCGCCGGCGGCTGCGCGCCGCGTGGTGCTCGTCGCGGCCATCGCCCTGCTCGCGCTCGGCGGCGCCATCGCGGCAGCCCTCCTCGCAGCGCCGGTCGCGAGCGACACAGGCCTCACGGTCGACTACCGCGTCGAGGTGGACGGCACGATGGAGCAGGCGTCTGTCACTACGACCGGCGCCGATAGCGGGCGGGTGACGGACACGGTGACCACGTTCCCGTTCACGCGCACGGTCGAGATGGGCGACCGGGCCGAGGGCACGTTCCGGGTCAGGGTGCGCGGGCAGGCCACCGACGCCGAGGTGCGCGTCTCGGTCGCCGTCCGCCGCGGCGACAGGGTGCTGACGCGCCATGAGGCCACGGCGACGGTTTCTGGCGAGTCGCCCGAGGCCGTCGACGTGTTCGCGCTGGCGACGGTCAGCGAGTAGCGAGGGAGGCGCCCATCCTCTCTCTGCACACGTCATCCCGAGCTCCGCGAGGGATCTCAGCGTGAGCGCCCAGTTCTCGACCAACGGAAGGAAGGGCTACGCGGTCGAGCAGAGATCCCTCGTCGCTCCGCTTCCCTCGGGATGACACATTGAGAGTTCGGCGATGGTCCGAAACCAGCGGGAGGCGGGTCGACTCCCGCCGGCGTCGGTCCGTCACTCCACGCCGTCGGGGGCCCAGTCGACCTCGGGGGAGCGGTAGAACGACACCCCGAGGGCAGCCCAGCGAGGGCCGAAGGCACCGAGGCGGGCGCGGTAGCCGGTCCACGAACGCGACGCTTGCGGGGTCCACCCGATCTCGGCGACGCCCGCGAGCCGGGGGAAGGCCAGGAACTCGATGTCGGAGATCGTCGCCAGCGTCTCCGACCACAGCGGCGCCTCGACGCCCCAGACGGCCGCCTCGGGGACGCCCGCCACGGCCGTCGCCGGGTCCCAGTCGTAGGCGTCGCGGACGCCGTTCAGGCCGGGCCACGTCAGGCCCAAGATGGTGTCGGCGTCGTACTTGATGTCGAGGTAGATCCGGTCCGACGGCGAGAGCACCACGCGAGCGCCCTCCGCGACGGCTTGCGCGATGCGCCGGGCGACGGCCGGCACCTGGGGACGCCAGACCTGCACGACGGCGCCGGGCGTGAGGTCCGCCGCCGCCACGTCGTCCCACCCCACGAACGTCCGGCCCGTCGCCTCGACGACGCGCTGGGCACCCTCGACGAACGCTGCGAACTCGGCCGCGCTCAGCTCCTCGACCTCGTCGCCACCCAAGTGGATGGCGTCGCCGGGGAAGGCCGCGAGCGCGGCGACCACGTCGGCGACGAAGGCGTCCGTCGCGGGGGTGCCGACGCAGACGGCGCTGAAGCCGACGTTGGTGCCGGTGTATGGGGCTCGCGCGCGGCCGTCGCAGTTGATCTCGGGGATCGACGCCAGCGCCGCATTCGTGTGGCCGGGCAGGTCGATCTCGGGGACGACGGTGATGAACCGCTCGGCCGCATACGTGACCAAGCCCGCGTAGTCCTCGGTCGTGTAGAACCCGCCGGGCCCGCCGCCGACCTGCGTCCGCCCGCCGACGCGGGTGAGGTCCGGGCGGCCGGGGATCTCGATCCGCCAGCCCTGGTCGTCGCTCAGGTGGAGGTGGAGCCGGTTGAGCTTGTGGAGCGCCATCAGGTCGAGCACGCGCTCCACGTCGGGCACGTCGAAAAAGTGGCGGGCGACGTCGAGCATCATCCCGCGCCACGCGAACCGGGGCGCGTCGACGATGCGGACGGCGGGGACCGCGAGCGACCGGAAGAGCGCCGCGCCGTACTCCACGCGGACCGGCATCAGCTGGCGCAGCGTCTGGACGCCGTAGAACAGCCCGGCCGGGGCCGAGGCGACGATCTCGACGCCGCCGGCGGCGACCTCCAGCGCGTAGCCCTCCGCGCCGTGCCCGGCGTCGGCGTCGATCCGCAACGCGATGGCGGGGTCGGTCGCGGCCTCCACGACCTGGGGCGTCGTGTCGACGGTGTTGCCGATGAGGGCCGCGAGCCCGGCGCCGATCCGCTGGGCCTCGGCGCCCGTCGCCACGATCGGCGTCGTCTCGGTGACGACGAACGGGGCGGCGTCGCGCCAGGCGACCTCGGCGGGGAGCGGGACGAGCGCGGGCTGGGCGGCGGCAGCGGTCGCCATCGTGAGGAGGGCGACGACGGTCGTGAGTCGGGGCATGGCGGCGGACGGGAGGCGACCGAGGATACGCTCCAGCCCTCCAGCCCTCCCCCTGTTCCCCTCATCCGCGCTCGTCCCGGGACAGCTCCGACCTATGGGGGAGCCTGAGCCGGAGCACACGCCATCACCCCCCCGTGGCCTTCCGGAGCCAGGCCGGGTAGCCGAAGGCGGCATCGGCGGTAAGGGCGGGCGCGTCCGCCACGCCAAGCCAGCGCGCGGCGCCGGCCGCCAGCGAGGTCCGGCGGCGGTCGACCGTGTCGCCTTCGGCCTCCAGACACACCGACCACCACGCGGCCACGCCGACCGTCACCGCCGACAGTTCCAGCGCGCACTGCCCCGTCGTCAGCTCCAGCACCCGCTGGCGTCGGCGCTTGGCGACCGCGAGCCACGGGCCGTCGAGCTCGCCCACCGACTCCGCCAGCGCGAACGACCACTTTGTCCAGGCCTCGGCGGTGGTCCGGGACGCGCCCGCCGCGACGGGCCCGGCCATCCCGTCGCGGCGCTTCATCTCGATCCGCCCCTCACGAAGCTTCACCCCAAGCGCGTCCGACGACGGCGCGAGGTAGCGGTCGGTGCGGGCCTCGTCGGCCACCGGCTCGCCGAGCGCGTCGAACCACGCGGCGACCGGGCCGGGGATCGGGCCGGGATGGAACCAGCGGACTTCGAGCGTGGGCGTGGCGATCATGCGGGGTGTACCGCCGTTCGAGCGCTGGCGATCCGGTGGACGTGCTCGACAGCCCCCTCCACGCACCGCTCCACACGTGGGGCCGGCGCCGGCGCCAGATCGCGCGCGGAGCGATGCGCTCGCGGAGGGTCTGCAAGGCGTCTGCGCTACGCGGCGCCGATCATGCCCAAGATGCCGGCGTGGATCATGGCGACGGAGATGGCGGCCAGGAACAGGCTGGCCACCTTCGCGATGGCCTTCGAGGTGCCCCGGCCCGCCAGCTTCAGGATCGCCGGGCCGAACGTGAAGGTGATGAACACCAGCGACATGTTGAGCAGGATCGACGCGAGCGTGACCACCCAGCCGAACTGGCCGTCCGAGATCAGGATCGTCGTGATGGCGCCGGGCCCGATGATGAGCGGGATGCCGATCGGGACGACGGGCAAGTCGACGGGCTCGTCGGGCGCGTGGTCGTGGAGCTTGGCGCGCTCCTTTTTGGAGCCGCCGCGCCGGTCCTTGATGTCGCCGAAGGCGAGGTCGGTCACGGCGATGACGAGCAGGATGATGCCGCCGCCGACGCGCAGGTCGTTGAGCGTGATGCCCAGCGTGTCGAAGATGACCTGTCCGGCGAAGAGCATCAGCACGGCCAACACGGCCGCCGCGAGCAGGGCACGGACCAGCAGCTGGCGCCGGTCGTGCGCAGAGAACGTCTCCGTCATCCCGATATAGAGCGGCAGGATGCCCGGGATGTTGATGGCGACGAAGAGGGGCAGGAACGCCGCGACGAGCGCGGCTACGAAGTCAGGCACGGAAACGGGGGGAGGGGCGGCCGATGATCGCGAATCGCCACAGGGTACCCCGTGACGACTCCGTGACGGGCGCCGAACTCACCGCCCGTTCACCGCGCCGCCGCGCGGCCTTCGCGGGCCAGCTCCGGGCCCGGAGCCGGAGGGGCCTCGGGGTCGACGAACGGGGCGAGCGCGAACCAGCCGGGTTGGCTCCGGGCGATCCACCACCGACCGACGAGGGGCGGGAGGCCCCAGACGACGAACAACGACAGGCCGATGGCGGCTCCGTGAGGCAGCCCCACCGACGCGAAGGCGACCATCAGCGGGCCCTGGAGGTGCCCGCCGGTCGCCATCACGAGTCCGATGTAGGACCACGCCATCCACATAAAGTGCCACGGCAGCCAGCCCGGCCGGCGGCGCCATGCCGAGACGGCCCCGGCCACGACGGTGCCCAGGCTGATGAGCGAGGCGACGTGGAACGGCCCGAACCCACGGAACATGGGCGTCGTGTCGCGCAGCCCGAACGCCAGCAGGCAGAGCCCGACCATCGCGCCGACGTACACGCGGCCCACGATGCGGTGGGGCCGGTCGCCCTTGCGCCGCGCCAGCACGGCCGCGCCCGTCGCGAGCGCCGTCACGCCGAGCGCGGTGTGGACGAGGGAAAGCGGGGCCATGGTGCCGGACGACAAGATGGACGCCCGGTACGCCCGACGGGCCGGCGGGTTACGCGGCCTCCGTCACCAAGTCGGCCTCCGCGATGCCCGCGAGCACCGGCGTCGCGACGGGGTGGTCGGTCTCCACGACGCCGTCGCGCAGGCGGACGATGCGCCGGGCGTGCGCCGCGATCTCGTCCTCGTGCGTCACCACGATGACCGTGTTGCCCTCGCGGGAGAGCCGCTCGAACAAGCGCATGATCTCGTCGGACGTCCCCGAATCCAGGTTGCCCGTCGGCTCATCCGCCAGCAGGATCGCGGGGCGGTTCACGAGCGCGCGCGCCACGGCGACGCGCTGGCGCTGGCCGCCGGAGAGCTCGTTGGGCTTGTGGTCCATCCGGTCCCCGAGGCCGACCCGCTCCAGCGACTCGGCCGCCCGGGCGCGCCGCTCGGCCCGGCCGACGCCCGCGTAGACGAGGGGCAGCTCGACGTTCTGGAGGCAGTCCTGGCGGGGGAGCAGGTTGAAGGTCTGGAAGACGAACCCGATCTGGCCGTTGCGGACCGCCGCCAGTTCGTCGTCGCTCAGCGAGCCCACGTCGCGCCCGTCGAGCTTGTAGACGCCGCTCGTCGGCACGTCGAGGCAGCCGATGACGTTCATCAGCGTGCTCTTGCCGGAGCCGGACGGGCCCATGATGGCGACGTACTCGCCGCGCTCGACGGCGAGCGTGCAGCCGCGCAGGGCGTGGACCTTCTGGGTCCCCATCCGATACGTCTTCCAGACGTCGGCGATGTCGATGACGGGCATGGGGTCGGCGTGTGCGGGTGGTCGAGGGTGCGGGCGTCTCAGGAGCGGGCGAGGGATCGCCGGTCGGCTCAGTCGTCCTCGCGCACGGCGTCGCCGTCCTCGAGCTCGGTGCGGAGCTGGCGGAAGGGGCCGGTGATGACGGTCTCGCCGCCCGTCAGGCCCCCTCGGATCTCGATGTGCGTGTCGTCGGTGATGCCGGTCTGGACCTCGCGCATCTGGGCCTTGCCGTCGACGACGACGAACACGACGCGGCGCAGGTCCTCGCCCTCAGGCTCGGGCCCGGACACCTCCTCGCCGCTCGCCTCGGCCTTGCGACGGCGCTCGCGCTCGATCTCGTTGAAGTCGCGGACGGTGACCGCCTGGATCGGGACGACGACCGCGTCGGGCACGGAGCGCGTGTAGATGTCGACGGTCCCGCTCATGCCGGGCCGCAAGAGGGGGCCGGGGCCGGCGGGCACGCCCTCCTCAGGCGCGCGCTCGGCGTCGACCGGCGTGTCGCCGGCGGCGGCCAGCCGGACGACGACCGGGAAGTTGGTGACGGCCTGCGAGGTGCCCGCGTTCTGGATCCGCGCCGAGTTGGCGATCTGGACGACGGCCCCGCCCAACCCCTCCTCGGGGTAGGCGTCGACCTCGATGCGCGCCGAGTCACCGATGGCCACGTTCACGACGTCGTTCTCGTTGACGTCGATCTCCATGGTCATCGCGTCGAGCCGGGCGATCCGCATGATGTCGGTGCCGGTCATGGTCGCCGTGCCGACGATGCGCTCGCCGACCTCGATGTTGAGCTGGCTGACGGTGCCGGTCATGGGGGCGTAGATGGCGGTCTGCGCGAGCTGCTGGCCCGCTTGGCGCGCGCCGACCTCGGCGCTGCGGACCTGGGTCCGGGCGCTCCGCACGCGGCCCTGGGCCGAGCCGACGCGGGCCGTGGCGCCGTTGACGGCTTGGCGGGCGGCGGCCTCGGACGCGGCGGCCACCTCGAAGGCGCCGCGCGCGGCGTCGAGCTCCATGGCCGAGGCCACGTCGCGGTCGAACAGGTCCTGCTGGCGGTCGAGGGCGCGCTGAGCGCGCTCGCGCTCGGCGGTCGCGCGAGCGAGGTCGGCGCGGGCCTGCTCGACGGCGCGCTGCGACTCGACGACGGCCGACTGCGCCTCGCCGACGCCGCTCTGGGCCGTCGCGATCTGGGCGCGGGCGCGCTCGGCCTCGCTGGCGTAGACGTCCGGGCGGACGCGGAAGAGCAGGTCGCCGCGCTGGACGCGGTCGCCCTCCTCGACGGCCAGGAAGATGACCTCGCCCGACACGTCGGACGAGATCGGGACCTCGACCTCGCTGGCCACGGTGCCGGAGGCGGTCACGGTCTGGGTGATGGTGCGGACCTGCACCTCGGCCGTCTCGACGGCGATGCCTTCCTCGCCGCCGCCCATCACAGCGGCCACGCCAACGAGCACGACGAGCAATACGCCAACGCCGATCAGAATCTTTTTGGTGGGGGACATTTCGAGAGTCGAGGGTGAGTCAAGTCGTCGCTGGACGCGATCGGCGAGCGAAGGTTACGGGAGGGCCTACTGACCGACGAGCGCGGCGATCTCAGCCGGGTCGATGTCGCCGACCGCCAAACGCACGAGGGCCTGCCGGAAGAGCAGCCCGTAGGCGGCCTGGGCACGGACCGACTGGGCGCGTGCGACGGCGGCCTGCGCCTCGGCCACGTCATACAAGGTGCCGGCGCCCAAGCGGTAGCGGTCGCGCTCGACGCGCAACGCCGCCGTCGCCGCCTCCACCTGGGCGACCGCCGCCGTCAGCCGCGCCCGCGCCGTGCCGGCCTCGACGAACGACTGCTGGACCTCGGCGGCCACCTGGCGGTCGAGGGCGTCGAGCTGGATGCGGGCCTCTTGGGCGCGGATCTCGGCCTCGACGACCGACCGGCGCGTCTGGTAGCGGTCGAAGAGGGGGACCGAGAGCTGGAGGCCGATGGACCCCGAGCGGTTGTCGGAGGCCTGGGTAAAGACCGGGGTCGTCTCGAAGGCCGGGTTTCCGGGGAACGTGAGCGGCACTCCGCCGACGAGCACGGGCGACCCGTCGTCGAGCGTGACCGGGAGCACGGGCGTGACGCCGACGGTGCGCTGCTGGAGGCTAGAGTAGCCCGTCCCCGCCGTGGCGGTCAGGCTCAGGCTGGGGCGGCCCTGGGCGCGAGCGCTGGCGACGCCGGCCTCGGCGGCCTCGATGGCGAGCTCCTGGGCGCGGCGGTCGGCGCGGGCCGCGCGGGCCGCGTCGAGGAGCTCCGCCAGCGGGGCGGTGGGCGCGTCGAGCAAGCCCGAGGCCTGGAGCCGGTCCACGTCCGGCCCAACGAAGCGGTAGGCCCCGAGCGGGTCGAGGCCGATGGTCTGGATGAGCCCGACGCGGTCGCTCTGGACGGCGCCCTCAGCGACGACGAGCGCCGTCCGTCGCTCGGCGACGACGGCCTCCTGCGCCAGCAGGTCGCCCCGGGGCCGCGCGCCGGCCGCGACGAGTTCGGCGACGCGTTCGCGCTGGGCGACGGCCGACGCCAGCGCCTCGGCCTCGATGGCGCGCAGCTCGCGGTCGAGCAAGAGCGTCAGGAAGCGTTGGGCCACGTCGAGGGCCACGGCCTGCTCCGTCCGCCCCAGCCCGGCCTCGGCCGCGTCGGTGCGCAAGCGCGCCTCGCGGACGAGCGCCGAGGTCCGGCCCCCGTCGTAGAGCTCGACCGACGCCCGCACGCCCACGTTCACCGTCTCTACGGTCTGGGAGACCACCTCGCCCGTCGTCTGGTCGAAGCCGAGCCCATAGCGCTGCTGGGGCGACACGCTCAGGAAGAGGTCGGGGAGCCGGTTGGCGCGCGCGGCGCGGACGGCCGCCGATCGGCCTCGGTCCCCGGCCTCCGACCGGCGGACATCGGGGCTCTCCTCGATGGCGAGGGCGACGGCCTCGGCGAGCGTCACGGCCGTGCTGTCCTGGGCGGCGGCGGTGGGCGCGAGGGCGGCGAGGACGGCGAGGGCGAGGGCTCTCAGAGACGGATGCATCGGTCGGGGGCGGGGCGGCGCCCTTGACGGAAGCGGGGCCGGCGGGTTGCGGAGAGGGTGGGATTCGAACCCACGGTACCCGTGAAGGCACTCCGGTTTTCAAGACCGGCGCATTCGACCACTCTGCCACCTCTCCGGATCGGGCGGTGCCCGGCGCCCAAATCTACACTGCCTCCTTGCGAGGGCGGACGCGCGCTATGATCGCAAGCGCTCGTTCTCCCGCGTCAGCCGGGCGACCTCCGTGATGGAGCCCTTGAGGTGGGCGCGCAGGTTCTCGTGCTCCTGGCGGAGCGCGTCCAGCTCGCCCTGGAGCCGGTCGATCTCAGACTTCACCTCGCGGAGGCGCGTCTTGGAGACTCGGATGGTGTCGGCGTCGTCGCTCATGTCGGGGCCGGGGCCCAGGAGGGGAGCCGAAAGCTACGGCGCGGGCGTGCCACCGGGGCCGGGGCCGTCGGGCGCATCGCCATCGCGGCTGGGCGGGGGCGAGTCGGTGCCGCCGTCGTCACCGTCATCAGCGGGCGGGGACGCCGGAGCGCCACCGGCCCCAGGGAAGCGGGGGATGTCGTCGGCGGTGACGGCGGCGCGCTGCTCGAGCGAGATCCGGGCTTCGCCGCTGCCCTCGGGCGCCCCGACGATGGCGCGGTAGGTGCCGGCGGTCTGGAGGGTGAGCGTGATCCGCGCACGGTCGCCATCGGGCTCGGCCACGGTCCGGCTGCCGTCGGGGCCGACGAGCACGAGCGACGGCGTGAACCCGTCGGTACGGACCTCCAGGCGGATCCGGTCGCCGACGCGGCCTCGGATGCCGTAGGCCTGCGACGCGCCGACCGCGAGCGAGTCCCTCGCGGTGACGCCGTCGGAGAGCGGGCGGGCCGCGGGCTCGGGCGTCGCCTCGACCTCTGGCTCGACCGCCAGTTCCACGGCGTACTTGCCCTTGGTGTCGGGCGTCTGCGACGACACAACGACGGTGTGGGTGCCCGTCTGGCCCGGGGTGAAGACGAAGGTGACGACGCCGCCCGCGCGCCCGGTCTCGCCACGGACCACGCCGTCGGGGCCGCGCACTTCGAGGATCGGCGCGAACTCGCTGGAGCGGACCGTCAGGGTGTGCTCGCGGTCGGAGACGCCCCGGAACTGGTAGCGGTCGCGGAAGAAGCCGTCGGCGCGCTCGCTGAACTCGCCGAGCGTGGCCTGGACCGGCGGGCCGCCAGCGGCGAGCGGTCGGACGGGCTCCTCGGAACGGATCCGGAAGGCGTAGGCGCCCTCCTGGCTGGGGCGCCGCGAGGAGATGCGGATGCGGTAGAGGCCGGGCGCGCGCAGGCTCCCGACGGCGACCGTGACGGTGCCGGTGTCGCCGTTCTCGTCCACGATGTCGCCCTCGATGCGGTCGCCCTCGGGCGTTTCGACCACGAGGTCGGGCTCGAAGTCGTCGGAGGACACGCGGAAGGTGAGGACGCGGCCCGACGAGTCGGCGGCGAAGGTGTAGAGGTCCTGGTAGCGGGCGTCCTCGGTCTCGAAGTCGTCGGCGGTGAGCTCGCCTTCGATCAGGCCGGGCTCGGTGACGGCGATGGCCTCGGGGCCGGTCGGGCCGGTCGGCACGACGACTTGCTCCACGGGCGCCTCGCCCTCGTCGGTCATCAGCCCGAACACGACGACGCCCAGCACCAGCAGGCCGGCGGCGCCGATCGCCAGCAGCACCATCGAGAGCCAGCCCCGGGACGGCTCCTCCTCGGTCGCCGGCGCCGTGCGCGGGCGGGGCGGGGCGGTCGCGGCGCCGTCGCCGCCCGCCAGCGCCGCCGTCGCGCTCCAGCGCGCGGCCGTGTCGTGCCCCTTGGGGCACCCGCCGACGGCCTCCCAGGTCTCCCGCAGCGACACCGTCCCGCAGGTGGCGCAGAGCACGACCTCGTTGGACGGGCGGAACGGGACGCGCGTGAGCGGATCGGCCACGCCGGACCGCAGGAAGCGGGCGTCGGCAGTGGGGTCGAGGCGGTGGAACTCGGTCACGGGATCGGCGGCAGAGGGGGGGCCAAGCTACAGAGCGGGGACCGGGGGGACGGTGAGCAGTCGGCGGATCAACGGCCGGGCGCGGCAGATAGCGCCGGCGCGCCGGTGGGGCTGGCGTTGCGCGGCCTGTCCCCCGTGCGTGAGCGCCTGGGGGCTGGCGCCGGCCCTGCTCGCGGAGCCCCGCGCGGACGGGGCTCCCGGCGCGAGCCTCCCGTCCGCACTCAGCGCGAGATGAGGCGCATGAATTCAGCCCGCGTGTCGGTGTTCTCGAGGAAGATGCCCGACATGGCGCTGGTGGTGGTCGACGAGTTCTGCTTCTCGGCGCCGCGCATCATCATGCACAGGTGCTGCGCCTCGATGACGACGGCGACGCCCTCGGGCTGGAGCACGCGGTCGATGGCGTCGCGGATCTGGAGGGTGAGCCGCTCCTGGACCTGGAGGCGCCGTGCGAACACGTCGACGACGCGGGGGATCTTGCTCAGCCCGACGATGCGGCCCTTCGGGATGTAGGCGACGTGCGCCTTGCCGAAGAAGGGGAGCGCGTGGTGCTCGCAGAGGGAGTAGACCTCGATGTCGCGGACGAGCACCATCTCGGAGTAGTCCTCCTCGAAGACCGCGCTGCGGAGCACCGCGTCGGGGTCGAGGCCGTAGCCGTGGGTCAGGAACTGCCAGGCCTTGGCGACGCGCTCGGGCGTCTTGACCAAGCCCTCGCGCTCGGGGTCCTCGCCGACGATCTCGAGCTGGCGCCGGGTGAGGGCGGCGAGCTCGTCGGTGGCGCCGTCGTGGTAGACGTCGGACCGCTCGTAGAGGAGCGGGCTGGCGAACTCGGTGGCGAGGTCGGAGGCGCCGGGGCCCATCGCGTCGGGGCGGCGGCCGGCAGGGTCGTTATTCGCCACGGTAGACGACGGAGTTGTTGTGGGTCTCGCGGAGGGACACCTCGTGGAGGCCGGGGACGTGGGGCGCGAGCTGTTGCCAGATCGCGACGGCCAGCGTCTCCGTCGAGGTCTGCTTCCCCGCGAGAAAGGGGACGTCGAGGTTGAGGTTCTTGTGGTCGAGCGGGCCGACGACGTGCGTCTCGATGACCGCCTTGAGGTCGGCGAGGTCGACGACGAAGCCGGTGTCGGGGTCGGGCGTGCCGGCGACGGTGACGTCGAGCTCGTAGTTGTGGCCGTGCCAGTTGGGGCTGTTGCACTTCCCGAAGGTGGCCCGATTCCAGTCGTCGGGCTTGTCGGGGTTGTGCAGGCGGTGGGCCGCGTTGAAGTGCGCTTTGCGCGTGACGTAGACGGTCGGCATCGGAGGGCGCGTGTTCGTCCGGGCCAACCGCCGGGCGTGGGGCGGCGTTCCGGGGGGAGGAGGAGACGAGGCGTAGAAGCTGGAAGTCGCCAGCGGGCGCGGTCGGCGCCAGCGGGTGGCCTCGCGATCGGCCGGCGGCGTGATGCGACACGGCGCAACGGGGAGGCTCGCGCAGGTAGACAGGCAGGGACCTCGGACCTGCCCTCCCGGACGGGAGGGCCCGGGGGAGGGCGACCGGCCCAGCGCCGGCAGGGCTCGCGGGGCAACTCTGCGGGGGCGGGCGGGTCTGGGGCGCGACGGCCCCTCCCAGACCCGCGTCGCGCCGGTATCGTAACCCGGCGGCTGGATTCCCGTTGGCCGTCCACACACACACCCCTGGCTCTGTGCTTCGTCTCGCGCTCCTCGCCCTTCTCATCCTTCTCGCCGCGCCGGCTCGGGCGCAGGTGGCCGCCGACGTCGAGGCGCTCGTCGAGGCGTACCACGAGGCCGACCTCTTCAATGGGTCCGTGCTGGTGTCCGACGGCGGCGAGGTCGTCTGGAGCGGCGGCGTCGGGCTGGCGAACGCCGAGTGGGCGGTCCCCAACGCCGCCGACACGCGGTTCCGCGTCGGGTCCGTCACCAAGCAGTTCACGGCCGCGCTCATCCTGCAACTGATGGAGGCGGGCGCGATCGATCTGCACGCGCCGGTGTCGACGTACGTGCCCGAGGTGCCGGTCGACGCGCGGATCACGACGCACCACCTGCTGGCGCACACCTCCGGCCTGCACAGCTACACGGCGCTGCCGGACTTCGGGACGTTCCAGCGCGATCCGCACACGCCCGCCGAGCTGATGGCGCTGACGGCGGGGATGCCGCTCGACTTCGAGCCCGGCGAGAGCTGGTCGTACAGCAACTCGGGCTACATCCTGCTCGGGATGATCGTGGAGGCGGTGACGGGCGAGACGTACGCGGACGCACTCCAGTCACGGCTGCTCGACCCCCTCGGCATGACGGCCTCGACCTACGACGACGGCGTGACGGTCTACGCCCGCGCCGCGAGCGGCTACTCGCGCGGGACGTTGGGCTTGCGGCAGACGAGCTACCTCGACACGAGCGTGCCGTACGCGGCGGGGATGCTGCTGGCGTCCGTCGAGGACTTGAAGACGTGGAGCGACGCGCTCTTCGCGGGGGACGTGTTCGAGTCGGCCGAGACCCTTGCCCTGATGAACACGCGGCACGCCGAGATCCCCGGGCTCGACCAGGACGGCGGCTACGGCTACGGCGTCTTCGTGGGCAACTTGGAGGTCGGCGGCCGGATGGTGCCGATCGTGCAGCACGGCGGCGGCATCAACGGGTTCACGACGGGGTTCTGGCGCTTGGTCGACCGCGACGCGGTGATCGCGGCGAGTAGCAACACGCAAGACGGCTCGGACGAGATGATCCAGGGACTCATAGCGATTCTCTACGGCGACGAGCCGGAGGTCCCGCGGCCGTCGGCGCTGGGCCTGCTGCGTGAGGCGCTGGCGGAGGGCGGCGCGGAGGCGGTGGAGACGGCGTTCGACGCGGCGCGCGCGGGCGACGAGGTGACCGTCACCGAGCGCGACCTCAACACCCTCGGCTACCTCGCGCTGGCCGACGGCGACACCGACACGGCGGTCGCGCTGTTCCGCCTCAACGTGGCCGCGTACCCCGAGGCCTGGAACCCGCACGACAGCCTGGGCGAGGGGCTGCTGGCGGCCGGCGACACGACCGGCGCCATCGCGAGCTACCGCCGGGCGCACGAGATCAGCCCCGCCGCGCCTTCCCCCCGGGCCGCGCTGGAGGCGCTCGGCGTCGACCTCGACACGGTGACGTTGTCGGACGCCATCCTGAACCGCTACGTCGGGAGCTACCAGATCCAGCCCGGCTTCGCGCTGACGGTGCGGCTGGAGGACGGGCAGCTCATCACCCAGGCGACGGGCCAGAGCGCGTTCCCGATGACGCCGATCTCGGAGACCGAGTTCGCGCCACCGTTCGACGCCCGCTTGGTGTTCGAGGCCGGCGACCCGGCGCCGGCGGTGACGCTGTTCCAGGGCGGCAACGAGATCCGTGCGGCCCGCGTGGAGGAGTAAGCGTCCCGGTTCTCCCCCTCCGAGGGGAGGGCCGTCGGGGCGGGGCGCCGTAGCATCCGGGCGAGGCTCTCCCCTGTCCCGATGCATCGACTCCTGCTGTTCGCCGCCGTCGCCCTCGTGTCCGCCCCCCTCGCGGCGCAGTCGTTCGGGGCCGGCGCCCGGCTGATCCGCTCGGGCGAGACGCTGACCGGCACGCTGACGCCGTCCGACCCCACGCTCGACGACGGCTCGCACTACGACCTCTACCGCTACGACGGCTCGCCGGGCGAAACCCTCGTGCTCACGCTGCGCTCGGACGACTTCGACGCCTACCTCATCGGCGGGGCGCTCGGCCGCGACGGCATCGAGGACACCGTGACCGACGACGACGGCGCGGGCGGGACGGACGCCCAGCTGACCATCGAGATCGGGGCGACGGGGCAGGCGGCGATTCAGGCCAACTCGCTGGGCGCGGGGGCCACGGGCCGGTACACCATCTTCGCCGAGTCGCTCGGCGGCGGCCGGGGCGCGGCGGTCGCCCAGGGCGGCCTGCCCATTTTGCGGGTCGGCGACACCGTGACGGGGCGGCTCAACACGACCGACGCGACGCTCGACGACGGCTCGCACTACCAAGACTTCGAGGTCTCTGGGGCGCCGGGCCAGCAGGTCGCCGTGACGATGCGGTCGACGGCCTTCGACGCCTACCTCCAGGGCGGGCCGGTCGCCGGGGGGGCCGTGCAGCCCGACGCCAGCGACGACGACAGCGGAGGCGGAACGGACGCGCAGATGGTCGTCACGCTCGACGCGAGCGGGGCGTACGGCATCCGCGTCAACTCGCTGACGGCGAGCCAGACGGGGCCGTTCACGCTGTCGGCCGAGGCGCTCACGGGACCGGCGCCGGGGCCGTCGGGGCCGGTGGCCGGGGCCACGCCGATCCGCGCCGGGCAGAGCCTCAACGGGTCGCTGGCGGCGGGCGACGACCAGCTCGGCGACGACTCGTACGCCGACGCCTACGTGTACCAAGGCGCGCCGAACGAGGACATCGAGTTCGTGCTCGCGTCGCAGGCCTTCGACGTGTACCTGCTGGGCGGCCCGACGCTGGCGGCCGCACGGAGCGCCGAGACGACCGACGACGACGGCGCGGGCGGGACCGACGCCCGGCTGCGCGTCACGACCGGCGCCGACGGCCAGTACGTCGTGCTCGCCAACTCGTACGCCGCCGGCGACACGGGCCCGTATCTCTTGACGGCGCGGTCGCTCTCGGGCGCCGCCCCCGCGCTCCCCGGCGTGACGGCGCTGGCGCTCGGCCGGTCCGTCTCGGGCCGCCTCGACGCCAGCGACCCGACGCTCGACGACGGCACGCACTTCGACTTCTACACCTACAGCGGCTCGGCGGGCGAGGACGTCGTGATCACGCTCACGTCGAGCGACTTCGACCCGTACATGCTCTTCCAGCGGATCGTCGGGGAGGAGCTGGAGCTGGTGGCGCAGGACGACGACGGCGGCGAGGGCACGAGCTCGCGGATCCGGGCGACGCTCGACGCCTCGGGGACGTACGTCGTCGTGGCCAACTCGTACGCCGCCGGCGCGACGGGTGCGTACACCGTGTCCATCGGGCGTCCCGGCGCCGTCGCCCAGGAGGAGGCGGAGGAAGCGGGCTACGCGACGCTGGAGCTGGGCCGGGTCACCTCGGGCCGGCTGGAGGCCGGCGACACGGTCCTGGACGACGACTCGTTCGCCGACCTCTACGTCTACCGGGGGACGCCGGGCGAGACCGTGACCGTCACGATGCGGTCGACGGCCCTCGACGCGTACCTGTCGATCGGCACCATCGAGGGGTCGGAGCTGGCGGTCGTCGGGCGCGACAACGACAGCGGCGGCGGGCGCGACGCGCAGGTCCGGTTCACGGTCGGGGCGTCCGGGCTGTACGCTGTCCAGGCCAACTCGCTCTCGGGCGGCGAGACGGGCGCGTACACCGTCGTGGTGGAGCCGACGGCGGCGCCAGCGACGCCCACGGCGGAGGGGCCGGCGCGGCGCGGCGCCGAGACCTCGCGGTTCGCGGGCAAGTGGGCCCCGCTCTCGTACGAGACGACGGCCAACTACGACGCGTACCGCACGCTCGTCCGCGACGGCCGCCACTTGGAGCGGATCTCGGAGCGGCTCGGGGCCGAGTACCCGGTCCCGCAGAACATCCCGATCCGGTTTTCGGAGTGCACCGAGCCCGGCGCCAGCGTCCCGTACATCAACGCCTACTACCGCTCGACGCCCGGCGACATCACGTTCTGCTACGAGTTGATGGCCGACATCGTCGGTCGGCTGGGGCAGGCGTACGCCCAAGACCAGCTGGCGGGCGTGGTCGACGGGGCCTACGACTTCGTGATGCTCCACGAGGTCGGCCACGCGCTGACGGACCAACTCGAGATCCCGATCACCGGGCGCGAGGAGGACGTGGCCGACCAGTTCGCCACGCTCGCGCTGCTCCGCCAGGGCGACCGAGGCGCGCTCGCGGCGCTCCACGGCGTCGACTACCTCTACCGACTCGGCGGCGGGCGCGCGGGCGGCGGCGGCGGGCGCCCCATGCTGGCCGACGAGCACTCGCTCGGCCCGCAGCGCTTGTACAACGTCCAGTGCTGGGTGCTCGGCTCGGACGTCGACAAGTACGCGTGGCTGGTCTTCGACGAGAATGGCGACGAGCGCACCGACGAGTACGGCCTCCCCCTCGACCGCGCGCGCCGGTGCGCAGCGGAGTACGCCCAGATGGAGAAGTCCTTCGAGGTGCTGATGGAGTACGTCTACCGCGAGCGCGACTAGCGGTACGGATCCGCCGGGTCCATCGCCGCCAGCTCGACCAAGAACGACGCGACGCGCTCGGCGACGGCGTCGACGAAGGCCGCGCCCTTGGCGGCCGTCGCCGCGCGGGGGTCGCCGACGCCGGTGTCGGCCGTCATGCGGCGCCAGTCGCGGGGGGCCCAGGCCCACCCCTCGCGGAGGGCGGCCACGCGGAACGGCCGCTCGGCCCCGTCGCCCGCCTCCTCCAGCGGGCGCACCAGGTCGGGCCGGAGGTGGAGCATCGCGCTCGTCTCCAGCTCGCCGGCGTGGTCGCCCGGGGCGTCGAAGTGGTCGGCGGCCGGGGCCGCGCGCCACCAGTCGAGGGTCGCCAGGAACAGGTCGGTCCGGCCCTGGAGCTCGCGGACCATCGGCTTGAAGTCGTTGCCGCCGTGCCCGTTGAGGAGCACCAGACGAGGGACGCCCGCGGCCTCCAGGCTCCGGACCACGTCGCCCAAGACGGCCGCTTGCGTCGACGGGCTCAGGTCGATGACCGGCCCCAGGCCGAGCTGCATGGCGTTCGCGCCGAACGGGATCGGGGGCAGGACGAGCGCACGCGCGCCCCGCGCCCACGCCCGCCGGGCCGCCTCGACGGCGACGGCCTCCGCCTGGATCGTGTCGGTCGCGTAGGGGAGGTGGAAGTTGTGGGGCTCCGTGGCGCCCCAGGGCAGGACCGCCACGTCGTACGACGCGTCGCGGACGGTGGACCATGGGAGATCGGCAAGAACGTGGGCGCGCATCAGGCGGCAGGCGGGGGCTCCGGCTACGCACAACCGGCTCGCGGCGGTCCGCTCTGTGCGCGAGCCCCGCTTAGCTTGCGCGCCCGCACTGCCGATACGCCGCCCGTGGCCGACGACCGAACGCTGTTCCAGAAGATCGCCGACGGCGACATCCCGGCCGACCTCGTCTACCAAGACGAGCGGGCCATCGCGTTCCGCGACATCGCGCCGCAGGCGCCGGTCCACATCCTCGTCGTTCCCCGCAAGCCGATCCCGCGCGCCGACGCCATCGAGCCCGAGGACGAGGCGATTGTCGGGCACCTGTTCACGGTCGCTCGCAAGGTGGCGCAAGGCGAGGGGCTGAGCGACTACCGACTCGTCGTCAACAACGGCGCGGGCGCGGGCCAGACCGTCTTCCACCTCCACGTCCACCTCTTGGGCGGGCGCGGCCTGCAGTGGCCTCCGGGATAGGGACTGTGGGGACTCGGGACTGGGGACTGGGCGCCTCTACCCCTCGTCCCGCTCGTCCCCTCAGTCCCCGTTCCCAATTCCCCATGATCTCTGTCCAGGACGTCCACGTCGCCATCGACGGCACGCCCATTTTGCACGGGGTCACGTTCGAGGTCGAGGCCGGGTCCGTCGCCGGCTACGTCGGGCCGAACGGGGCGGGCAAGACGACCACGATGCGGCTGCTCACCGGCGCGCTCCCGCCCGACGCCGGGCGCGTGGTCGTGGGCGGCATCGACGTGGTGGCCGACCCGCTGGCGGCGAAGCAGCGGTTCGGATACGTGCCCGAGCACGGCCACGTCTACGAGAGCTTCACCCCAGACGAGTACCTCACCTTCATCGGCCGGATGCACCGCCTGGACGAGGCGACGATCCGCGCCCGCGCGGCGGCCCACCTCGCCTTCTGGGGGCTCGCCGACGACGGCGACCGCTCGATGACGGGCTTCTCGAAGGGCATGAAGCAGAAGGTCCTGATCTCGGCGGCCCTCCTCCACGACCCGGCCGTTCTCCTGCTCGACGAGCCGCTAGGCGGCTTGGACGCACACGCCGTGCTCCAGACGCGGGCGCTGCTGCGGACGCTGGCATCGAAGGGCCGGTCCGTGTTCTACTCGTCGCACCTGCTGGACGCCGTCGAGAAGGTGGCCGACCTCGTCGTCGTGGTGCGCGACGGGCGGATCCTGCAGACGGGCTCGCCCGAAGAGATCTCGGCGGCCGGCGGCGGGGGCTCGCTGGAGAGCGCCTTCGGCAAGCTGACCGCCGCCGCCGACGCCTACGACGAGGCGGAGACGTTGGTCGCCGAGGCGTTCGACTAAGGGGACGGCTGAACGTGCGGCGTGGAGCGTGGAAGGTTCGGCGGCGCACCCCCGTCTGCCCACTGCGAGCCCCTCATCGCGTACTCTGAACGCCGCACGTTCAACGCCGCACCTTCCACGCCTTTCCATGGACACCCCCGTCGCCCTCGTCACCGGCGCCGCCAGCGGGATCGGCCGCGCGGTCGCGCTTGCCCTCGCGGCGTCTGCCCCCGGCCGCCCCGCGCACGCCGTCGTCGTCGCCGACTGCGACGAGACCGGGGCGCTGGCGACCGTCCGCCAACTCGAAGCGCTCGGCGCCGTGGCCCGGTTCGCGCCCTGCGACGTGGCCGTCGAGGACGAGGTCGCGGCGGCGGTCCACACGGCGACCGAGACGTTCGGTCGGCTCGACGTGCTCGTCAACAACGCGGGGATCGAGGGGCCCGTCCGGCCTGTCCACGCCGTCGCCGCCGACGACTGGCGGCGCGTGTTCGAGGTCAACGTCCACGGCGTGTTCTACGGGATCCGCCACGCGCTCCCGCACCTGCTGGCGGCCGGGCGCGGGTCGATCGTGAGCATCGCGAGCGTGGCTGGCGTCAAGGGCTTCCCGCTCCACGCGGCATACTCGGCCGCCAAGCACGCGGTCGTGGGGCTGACGCGGACGACGGCGCTCGAAGTCGCCCGCACCGGAATCCGCGTCAACGCGGTCTGCCCCGGCTTTACGGAGACGCCAATGCTCACTGGCGGGCTCGACGCGATGGGTCAGGCGCCCGCCGACCTTGCGCGCCGCATCCCCGCCGGGCGCCTGGGGCAGCCCGACGAGATTGCCGCCACCGTCGCCTACCTGTGCTCCGACGCCGCCGCCTACGTCACCGGCCAGATGCTCCTCGTTGACGGCGGCCTCAGCGCGGCCTGACGAGTTGTAGTGGGCTCGTCCGCTTCCCTCTCTCACATCCACCCTGCCGTCATTCCCGTGCACGCGAGGACCCAGCGGTCGGGAGCACGGCGGTGGCCCGCTCGCTGGATTGGCTGGCGCCTTCCCTAGCGGGGGCCTGGTCGGGGCCGGGAATGACGGCGATGGAGGGGGCGGCGAGTAGGACCGGCCCCTCCGCTCCGTGCAGACCACTCAGACGCGCCCTAGAGGCCTGCCGTCTCCTCCTCGTCCTCCAGCAGCGGGTTCTCATCGCCGGGACCGAACGTCATCGTGAGGTCGCGGACGGCGGCGTAGATCAGCAGCATCACGCCGACGGCCAGCCCGCCGATGACGGCCGAGAGCAGCGTCGTCGCGTAGAAGATGGCGCTGTACCACGCGTGCGGGATGCCGC
Source organism: Rubrivirga aquatilis (assembly GCF_046845665.1). Lineage (GTDB taxonomy): Bacteria > Bacteroidota > Rhodothermia > Rhodothermales > Rubricoccaceae > Rubrivirga. Next base: position 151,865 of record NZ_CP177355.1, read on the forward strand.
TCGCCTCGCCGATCGGGATGACGAGCACGACGAGCAACAGCGTCGCCATCGCAAACACGACCACGTCGGCGAGCGCGATCTGGCGGATCCGCTCAAAGTGGCCGCCTCGGATGTCGGAGTCCGAGTTCGTGGTCAGCCCCAGGATCGTGAGCATCAGCGCCAGCGTGGACGCGCTGACCACCATCGCCGTCGAGGCGAACGTCCGGACGGTCGGGAGCGCGGCCTCGATCAGCAGCCGCGCCTCGCTGTCGGTGACGTTGCCGAGCAACACCACGACGGCGCCCATCAGCACCGTCGCCACGATGCCGGCCGTCAGCGCGATCCGCAGGTCGGCGCGGAGCTGGCTGCGGTCGTTGGGGGTCAAAGCGTCGAGTCCGAGCATCGGGGGCGATAGAGGGAGGCCGGGGTACGGAGGGCGGTGCCGGGAGGGTCCGGGGAGCCACGCGCGCGGCGTCGCGTTCGCAGGCTCTCCTCCGCCCCGCCCCATGCACGGCCGCCTCCGCCAACTCGTCGTCGTCGCCGTCGCCGTCTTCAACCTCGTGCTCAACGGGTTGGCGGGCGCCGGGCTGCTGTTCGGGGTCCAGACCGGCGCCGTCTCCGACGTCAACGACACGCCGATCACGCCGCCCGGGTGGGCGTTCTCCATCTGGTCGGTCATCTTCGTCGGCGTCGCCGTGTTCGCCGTGTGGCAGGCGCTGCCGGCCCAGCGCGGCGCCCGCCTCGACCGCGTCGCCGGGCCGTTCGTGCTGGCGAACGTGCTCAACGGGCTGTGGCAGATCCCGTGGCTAACGGGGCGGTTCGGGCTGGCGGCCGTCGTCATCGTCGGCATCCTGGCCTCGCTGGTGGCCCTGTACGTCCGCCTGGATCGGCTGGCCCTGCGCGGCGCCGAGCGCTGGGCGCTGGGCGTCCCGACGGCGCTGTGGCTGGCGTGGCTGGCCGTCGCGACCCCGCTCAACCTGACCGTCTGGCTCCGCGGCTTGGGGTGGACCGCCGACGCCGTCGTGTGGCCGATCCTGGTGATCGCCGCCGTGGGCGCCGTCGGCGCGTGGTGGCTCTCGCGGACGGCCGACCTCGCGGCGGCGCTCGTGCTGTGGTGGGCGTTCGCGGCCATCGGCACGGGCGTGGAGGGCGCGTTGCTGGCGACCGTCGGTGCCGCGGCGCTGGCGGTGCTCGTGGCCCTCGTCGTCGGTGCCCGCCAACAGTCGCTGTGGCCGACGGCGCACGCGGGCTAGGCTGGCCCCGTCCTGGGCGTCACCGCTCGGGGGCCCCTCACCCTGTCCCTCTCCCAGAGGGCGAGGAGACGCCATGGGCAGAGCCGCGCTCGGCAGCCCCCGCTCGGACGCGCACACAACGCGCCATCCTGGCGAGGCCAGCGTTGCGCGTCCACGCGCCCCCCCTTGGCAAGGGGGACCGTCCGCGTGGTGGCGTGCCGCCCGAGCGTGAGCGTCCCAGGGCTTGCGCTAGCCCCACATCCCTGGCCGCCGCGCGGACGGGGGTCTGCCGAGCTAAACGGTGACGTCCGGGCGCGAGCGCCTCGGGGCTTGGGTCAACCCGTCCTCGCCTACCCCTCCGCCTCGGTCTTCCCGAGCAACGCGTCGATGGGCGGGAGGTCGTGGTACCAGTCGTGGTGCTTGGCCCACTGCGCGCACGCCAGGCACTGGGTCTCGCGCCAGACACGCCCGCAGGCCGGGCACTGGCCGCCAGTCTCGAAGGTGTTCCACGCATGGCCGCACATGCACGACCACCGCGCGTCGGCGGTCGGCTCCCAGGCGCACGACGGGCAGGCGATTCGCATTGGACGGAGGCGAGGGATCTGCGAGGATAGCCGCCCGCGCCGGCCCCGGCAACCCAAGACAGGCCACGGACCCGGGGCCCATCACTGAGTCCGGATGTCATGGAGCCGTGTCGTGCCGACGCCCGGGGGCCCGTCGTCGCGATCGGGCACGCCCCTTGATGCGGCTCACACACCCCCTCAGCGCTTATGCTCGCCGCTACGCCCGACCGCTCTCTCTCTTCCCCTCCGCGCCTGCCACAATGGGTCCGTCTCGGCACCGAGTCGGGGGGAGACGGACATGGCGGTGGCGAGCCGGTTCTCCGTACGGGACCACCCCAGACCCGCCGGGTCGCCAACCTCGACCTGCTGCGGGCGCTCGCGATCGTGCCCGTCGTGCTCGTCAACGCCGTCGGCGAGGGGATCATCAACGCCGGCGCCTGGGGCGATCACGTGCTGCAGTCCGGGTGGGTCGGCGTCGACCTGTTCTTCGTGCTCTCGGGCTGGCTCGTCGGCGGGCTCTACTGGCGCGAGCTGACCGAGTACGGCTCCGTCCAGACGGGCCGGTTCTGGGCGCGGCGCTGGCTCCGCACCATCCCGCCGTACCTCGTGGCCCTCGTGGTCATCTACGGCGTCCGAGCGGTCGCCACGTCGAACGCCGAGCCGTTCGACTGGCGGTACCTCGCCTTCGCCCAGAACTACACCGGGCTCCCGTACTGGGCCGTCAGCTGGTCGCTGTGCGTCGAGGAGCACTTTTACCTCGCGCTCCCGCTCGTGCTCGGGGTGTCGCGCCGGTTCCGAGGGGGCGTGCCGCTGGCGCTGGGCGTCGCCGCGCTCGGCTCGCTGCTGGCGCGCGTGCTCACCGTCGCCGACGGCGCCGACCCGTGGGGGCTGCAGTACACGGCCACGCATATGCGGCTCGAAGGGCTGGCGCTCGGCGTCGCGGCGGCCTACGTCTATCACCGCCGGGCCGACCTGTGGCCCGCGCTCCGCCGCGCTGGGACCGTCCTCGCGCTGCCAGGCCTCGCCTTCGTGGCGACCATCCCCTGGCTCCCGGTCGACATCCTCAACCGCTACGCCTACGCCGGGGTCGACCTCGCGTTCGTCGCCGTGCTGGTCGCCGTGGCCGACCGGAAGCCGCTCCCGTTCGCCTCCAGCGCCGCCGTGCGGTGGACGGCGCTCGTCTCGTACAGCGTCTACATGACGCACGCGACCGTCTTCGACGCCGTCACGCGGACGCCGCTCGGCGGGCTCCCCGCCCCGCTGGCGCTGGCGTCGGGGCTGGCGGCCGTCGCCGTCGTCGGCGCCGGGTTCTACTGGGTCATCGAGCGCCCGACGCTCCGGCTCCGCCGCCGGATCGCCCCGCGCCGCTCCGACGCGCCCTCGCCCGCGCTCGGGTGAGGGAGATCGTCGCCTGCTCGCGTAGCCTCCCCCCGCTCTTCCGCCATCGCTCCGCTCCCAGTCCGAAACGCGGGGGGAGCCGCGCCGACGCCTAGCTCGCGGCGGGCGTGCTCCGCGCAGCCAGGCTCTTCTCGATGAAGGTGATGATGGTCCCGGCCACGTCCTTCTCGGTCGCCTTCTCGATCCCTTCCAGGCCCGGCGACGAGTTGACCTCCAGCACCAGCGGCCCCCGCTCCGACTGGAGCACGTCGACGCCACCGACCCTGAGGCCGAGCGACTTGCACGCCAACACGGCCGTCTTGCGCTCCGCCGGCGTGATCTTGATCTGTTTGGCGCTGCCGCCGCGGTGGAGGTTCGAGCGGAACTCGCCCTCGGCGCCCTGCCGTTTCATCCCGGCGACGACGCGGTCGCCGACCACGAACAGCCGGACGTCGGCGCCGCCGGCCTCCTTGATGAACTCCTGCACCAGGAGGTAGGCCTTCATCCCGCGGAACGCCTGGATGACGCTCTCGGCTGCCTTCTTGGTCTCGCACAGCACCACACCCACGCCTTGCGTCCCTTCGAGCAGCTTGACGATCACCGGCGGGCCCCCAACGGACGTGATAAGGTCGGCGGCGTCGTCGGCCTGGTGGGCGAACGCCGTGCGGGGCAGCGCGATGCCCTTCTTGGCGAGGAACTGGTGGGCCCGCAACTTGTCGCGCGAGCGCGTGATGCCCATCGCGCTGTTGAGCGACCACACGCCCATGGACTCGAACTGGCGCACGATGGAGAGCCCGTAGAACGTGATCGAGGCGCCGACGCGCGGGATGATCGCGTCCGGCGGGTCGAGCCGCTCGCCGTGGTAGTGGACCTCCGGCCCGTTCGCCGTCAGGTGCGCCGTGCACCGGAGCGTGTCGAGGATCTGGACCTCGTGGCCGCGCGCCTCGCCCGCCTCGACGAGCCGCCGGGTGGAGTACAGCGAGGGGTTGCGGGAAAGGATCGCGAGGCGCATTCGGACGGGGGAATCGAGGGCAGGCGGGGCTCTCAGAGTACCGCCGCCTCCCGCCCATTTCGCCTCGTCCCCCGCCTATTCGCAAACGACCTCCGTGCACGGGCCCTCGCCGTCCCCGTCTATTCGTAAAACGCGCCCGGGTGGTCCGGGCGGCCCAGCAGGTACGACCCGCCTGAGTCGACGAGCACCCGGCCGGACATGGCCTCGCGGCCGAGCAGCATCGGGAAGCGCATCCCGTCGCGGTCGGTCAGCGACAGCTCGACGGGCCACTCGGGCGCGTCGGTCGCCAGCCCCAGCCGCAGCATCGCCTCGATCACGACGCGCAGCTCGGTGTGCCCGCTCGACGACGTCACCTCGCGCTCGTCCACGACTACGGCCTCGCACGCGACCGCCAGCTGGTGGCCGCGGAAGAGAGGGTTGGCGACGAACAGCGCTACCGTCTCGTCCCCGCGCACCTCGGTCCGGATCTCGCGGGCGTGGAGCGCCGAGGTCCGCGCGCCGGTGTCGATCTTGGCACGGACGGCGGGCAGGCTGAGCTCGGGGAACGCCAGCCACTCTTGCCAGCCGACAGTCATGCGATCAGTCATTGGGGTACGCGATGGCCTCGACCCAGTCGTCGGGGTGAGGCTCGGAGGTGAGGGGGACGCCGCGCGTGATCGCCCAGCGCTGGAGCCACGACATCCCGGCCCGGCCGGTGTACGTGTCGTCGGAGGCGTAGACGGGGTCCGCGAGCGCGTCGTCGAGCGTGACGAAGGTGTAGCCGCGGCGGCGGAAGACGGCCACCAGCCGCCCGAGGTGGTCGGCGTTGAGGGCGTTGGCGTGGACCAGCAGCACGTGCGCCAGCTCGCGTCCGAACAGCTCGTGTCCAAGCGCCTCGAAGTACGACGCCGTCGAGTCCATGTAGACGAGGTACGCGTCGGCGATGCGGGCCTGGAGTGCGACGTCGCCACGGTCAGCCGCGCGGTCGTAAGCGAGCGCGTAGATGTACTCCGCGTTGTCGTGCGTGACCGGGGCGATGGTGTAGCCTTCATCCGCCAGCCACGCCTCGAACGCCCGCTTCGTCTCCAGATCCGGGCCGACGTTCAGGAACGGGTGCCGGAAGTAGCGCACGGAGTCGCCCCGGGCCGCCAGCAGCCGGTTCGTGACCACATCGCCGCGCCGGACCTCTTCTTGGAAGGCCGCCAGCGGGGTGTCGAACAGCGACGGGTGGTCGTAGGTGTGGTTGCCCAAGTCGTGGCCCGCGTCGACCCAGGCCTGGAGCATCGCCTCGCGCGCGGCCCGCTCGCCCGCCACGTCCAGCTTGCCCTCGTTGACGAACGCAGTGGCCGGGACGCCCGCCTCGGCGATCTGCGCCAGCAGGTCGCGCGTCACGCGCTGGTCGTGCGCCAGCGCGTGACGCCGCCCGACGGGCAGGTCGTCGACGGTCAGCGCGATCGTCCGTGCGACGGGCGTCTCCTCCGATGTCTCGGCCTTGGGCGTCGGAGCCTGCGCACACGCCCCGCTGGCGACCAGCACCACCAGCAGCGCTAGGAGCGGAACCGTGCTCACGACCCCGCCTCGGCGTCCGTCATCGTGTCGGCGCCCGCCAGCAGGTACAGCACGGCCATCCGGACGGCGACCCCGTTCGTGACCTGGTGCAAAATGACCGAGCGGTCGGAGTCGACGACCTCGCCCGCCATCTCGACGCCGCGGTTGACCGGCCCGGGGTGCATCACCCACAGGTCCGGGTTCGCGTCGAGGTGCTCCGGGCGCAGGCCGTACATCGTGTGGTACTCGCGCAGCGACGGCGTCAGCCCGATCGAGTCGGACTGGCGCTCGAGTTGGATGCGCAGCGCCATCGCCACGTCGCACCCGTCGAGCGCCTCGTCGAGCCGGTCCGTCACCGTCACGTCGCGGCCGTCGAGGGCCTCCTCGATGTCGCGCGGCATCATCGTGCGCGGGCCGCACAGCGTCACGCGCGCGCCGAGCGCCGTCAGCCCGTAGACGTTCGAGCGCGCCACGCGGCTGTGCGCGATGTCGCCGATGATGGCGACGTTCATGCCTGAAAAGTCGAAGCCCTTGAGGCCGGGGCGCCCGGGCACGGCGAGGTCCGAGACCGTCAGCGCGTCGAGCAAGGCTTGCGTGGGGTGCTCGTGCTGCCCGTCGCCCGCGTTTACGACCACGCCGTCGATGCAGCGGGTCAGGAACTGGGCCGCGCCCGCCGAGCGGTGGCGGATGACGGCGAGGTCGATCTTCATCGCCTCGATGTTGCGGGCGGTGTCCTTGAGCGTCTCGCCCTTCGACACGCTCGACCCCGAGGCGGAAAAGTTGGTCACGTCCGCCGAGAGCCGCTTTTGCGCGAGCTCGAACGACAGCCGTGTCCGGGTCGAGTTCTCAAAAAAGAGGTTGCAGCACGTCACGCCCCGCAAGCTGGGCACGCGCTTGATGGGCCGCTCCAGCACGTCGCGGAACGCCCGCGCGGTCTGGAGCACGAGCCGGATCTCGTCGGCGTCGTAGTCCGCCAGCCCCAGCAGATGCCGGTGTCGGAGCCGCTCTGCGGGTTGAACGTGTGACGTGGAAGGTGCCATGTTCGGATCGGAGTCGGAAGAGGGCGTCACGTTCAACGGTCCACCTTCGAACGTTCCACCAGCCACACGCCGTCCTCGCCGTCCTCCTCCGTCAGGCGGACGCGGACGAGCTCGCCGGGGGCCGTCGGGATATGGCGGCCCACGTAGTCGGGGGCGACGGGCAGCTCGCGCAGGCCGCGGTCCACGAACGCCAACAGGCGCACACTCGCGGGGCGCCCCATGTCGACGAGCGCGTCGAGCGCCGCGCGCGTGGTCCGGCCCGTGTACACCACGTCGTCGACGAGCACGACGCGGCGGCCGTCGAGCGAGAACGGGATGTCGGTGGGCTGCACGAGCGGCGTCGGCCGGCCCGTCCCCATGCCCACGTCGTCGCGGTAGAACGTCGCGTCGAGCACGCCGAAGGGCAGGCGCACGCCCTCGATGGCCTCGATCCGGTCGCGCAGGCGCCGCGCGAGGTGCACGCCCCGCGTCTGCATCCCGACGAGCGCCAGCCGGTCCGCCGCCGAGGCGTCGTCGTCGAGTTCCTCCACGACCTGCCGCGCCAGACGGTCGAGCGTCCGCGCCACGTCGGCGGCGTCCATGAGGTGGGCCTTGACGGCGTCGGTCGGCGGCATGCCCGCAAGCTACCGCCGCCCCACACGCGCGGCCGTCTCCGCTCCCCGCGCGGCGTTAGAGAATCCAGCGCGGCACCGCCAGCATCGCCGCCCAGCACGCCAGCGCCCCGACCACGAACAGCCCGGCGATCACCGGCGTCGCCTCCAACAGACCGGCCTGCGCCAGCAGGGTGTGCCAGTCGTGGCTCACCCGGTCGCCGCCCAAGTGCGGCAGCGCTCGCCCCTGCGCGTCGGCGGCGTAGATCGACACGTCCACAACGTTCTGCCCCAGCAGCAGCAGCGCCAGCTGCGTCCCGACCCGGCGGCTCCAGTACACGCCCTGGTAGACGAACAGCGCTGGCAAGGCGAGTTGTAAGATCGAGCCGCCCGCGATCATCATCGTCCGCCCGAAAAGGCCGAAGACGTCGTGCCCGGCCTCGTGGATGATCAGGTTCCACGTGTGGACGAGCACGATCAGAGGGTTCGGGTCGACGGTGTACTCGCCGAACAGGAGCAGCGCGCACAGCGGCAGCAACGCCACGCCGACCAGGTACGGCGCCACGACGTGTCTCGACGGGAGCGCGAGCGGGCCCATGCCTCCGGTATCGCCCGCCCCGCTGCCCGCGTTAGCTCCCGACTCTCTCCGGCTTGCGCGAACGCCCACGCCCCGGCGTTACCCTCCCCCATGCCCGACGCCCTCCACACGCCCGCCGAGCTCGCCCAGATCGAGTCGCTCGAACTGCGCGCCCGCGCCGTGGTCGAGGGGTTCATCACGGGCCTGCACAAGAGTCCCTTCCACGGGTTCTCCGTCGAGTTCGCCGAGCACCGCGCCTACAACCCCGGCGACGCGCTCCGCCACGTCGACTGGAAGGTCTACGGCCGCAGCGACCGGCTCGTCGTCAAGCGCTACGAGGAAGAGACCAACCTCCGCCACTACGTCGTGCTCGACACCTCCGCGTCGATGCACTACGCCGGCGAGGCCGGGCTCACCAAGCTGGCATACGGCGCCACGCTCGCGGGCGCGCTCCACGTGATGATGGCACGCCAGCGCGACGCCACCGGCCTCGTCGCCTTCGACGAGGGCGTCCACACGCTGATCCGTCCCAAGGGCACGCGCGCGCACGTCCGGGCCCTGCTGGCGCGCCTGGCGGCCTTGTCCACGGGCGAGAGCGCGGGCGCGGCCACGAACGCCGCCGCGGCCCTGCACGAGGTCGCGGACCGCATCCCGCGCCGTGCTCTCGTCGTCGTCATCTCCGACCTGTTCGAGTCGGGCCCTGAGGACACCGTTCGTGCCCTGCGCCATCTCCGGCATCGCGGCCATGAGGTCGTCGTCTTCCACGTCTTGGATGCCGCGACCGAGCGCCGCTTCGACTTTGCCGACCGGCCCATCCTCGTTCGCGACCTCGAGACGGGCCAGGAGCGGACGCTCCAGCCCGCCCAGGTCCGCGAGGGCTACCGCGCCGCCGCCGAGGCCTTCGTCGAGCACGTCCGCCAGCGCTGCCGCGAGGCCGGTGTCGACTACGTCCCACTCGACACGGCCCGGCCCTACGCCGACGCGCTCCGCGCCTACCTCGACAAGCGCCGACGTCTGTATTGACCGTCCGCCGACAAGGGGGCGGTGAAGGATTCCGATCCGTCACGCACCCCGTCTCGGTCCACGCGCGGGCCGTCGTTGTGTGAGTCCCCAGTGTCTAGCCCTGCAGGTCTGTGAGTCCGTCGGCGTGCTGAGCCGGAGGTGTACGCCGGGCAGCCCGGCCGAGCGTTCGGCGGTCTCCCAGGCGACGACCGCCCCCTCGACACGCACCCACGTCGTGTCCGAGCCTGGCTCCACGATACCGTGCCCCGCCTCCTCAGCGGCTGATCGCCGTGCGCGCGCGGGACCGCGGCGTAGGGCCCGAGCCGGGAAAGACGTGGGACCGAGCGCGACGAGTCGCTGCGAGCCGGGCGCCCCCAACGAAACAGGGGCCTCGACGCACGCGCGCCGAGGCCCCTAAACAGTCGAGGGGCCCCGACGCTTGCGCGCCGAGGCCCCTCGATCCTTGTCTACGATCTGCTAGCCTTAACGGGCGAGCGTGATCTGACCGGTCCGAACGATCGTCTCGGACGCGCCCTTCACCGTGAGGCGGAAGACGTAGACGCCCGAGGCGAGCCCGGCACCCTCGATCTCGACGCGCTGATCGGCACCGGCGCTCATGGCGCCCTTGTCGATGTTGGCGACGCGACGGCCCATCGTGTCGTACACGTCAACGCTCACGTCAGCGGCCTCGGCGAGGTCGAAGCTGAGAGCGGTCCGCGTACGGAACGGGTTGGGCAGGTTGCCATTGAGGGCGAACGACGTCGGGAGGACGCCGGTCGGCTCGGTGGCCACCGGGCGCTGGCCGGTCGTCTCCCCGAAGGTGACGATCGTGCCCTGCGGCCCGAGGAAGCTGGCGACGCCCTGCTCCTGAACGATCACGACGGTCTCGCCGTCGATGTCGATCTGGAAGGTCGTGGCCTCGCCGCCGATCCCAACGTAGTTGTTGGTCTCGACGTTGCCATCCTGACGACGGATGAGCTCGAGGTCGTCCACGTTGTTGACGACCACGAAGTCGTCGGCGCGGGCCTCGAGGTTGAACGTCGTGCCCTGGCCGAGCGCGCTACCGGTCGTCGAAACGAGCCAGTAGAACTCCGGGGTGGACTCGATGGCCGGGGTCGTGTCCGCCAGCGGGAGGCTGTCGTTCGTACCCGGGGACATCCCGACGAAGGTCACGTTGATCGAGCGGAGCCCGAACGTGGAGCCGGCACCGTTCGACTCGAAGTCGAACGTGAACGGCGCGTAGTCACGGTCGTCGTCGTCCGTGCTGCCGTCACCGTTCGTGGTCACCTCGGTCATCTCACCCGTGGGGTAGATGACACGGCCCGGGGTCAGCGTGCCCGTGTTGGCCACGCGCTTGCGGACGTTGCCAGCGACGTAGGAGTCCGTCTCCGCGATCGACTGGTCCTGACCCTCCGCACCGACGATCACGAAGCCCTGGCCACCGTCGACGTCTTCCGTCGTCAGGGGCGTGTTCTCGTGGTCGAGGCGGATGTACACCGTCTGCTGGTTGTCCTCGGTACCGACGATGAAGATGCCGCTCTCGAGGAACAGCGTCTCATCGTTGGCGAGGTCCGTCGAGGTCGTCGGCGTGTCGTCAAACTCGTCGTCGAACAGGAGCGAACCGGTCATCATCACGACGGGGCCGCCCGTCTTGTTGATCCGGATGTCGACGCCGTCGCCCAAGAGCGTAGCGCTCGGGACGGTGACCTTCGACGTGTCCGCACCGACAAACTGGAACTCCGAGAAGGGGTTCGCGCTGCTGGTACGGCTCTGGTTGGCCTGCGAGCTGATGATGTCGTTGTCACCACTCAGCGTCAGGTCACCCGAGGCCGCGTAGATGTGACCGTTCAGGTCGAGCTGAGCGCCCGGCTGAATCGTCACGTCCATCGCGGTGAAGGTCATCTGGCGGACCGAGGTGCCGTTCACCTCGGGGAGCTGAGCCGCTCCACCGACGGTGAGGTTGCCCACGGATCCACCGAGGATGCCGACCGTCGTGCCGGCGACCGGGCCACCCTCGTTGAGGATGACGTCGTAGCCACCCAGGAAGACGAGCTCCTTGTCCGTGCCGGGCTCCGTGCCGTCGGTCACGATCGAGTAGCCGTCCTCGAGACGGAGCGTCCCGCCATCGGCGAGGTAGAGCGCCACGTCCTTGGAGGACGTGTCGGGGTTCTCCGCGTCGAGCACGCCTTCGAGGACCAGGAGGTCCTCGACCACGAGGTCGACGAAGAAGTTGACCTCGTCCGTCGCCTCGTCACCGAGGTGGAAGTTGGCCACGTTGATCTCCGCAACGCCCGACTGGGCGGTGAGGTTGATGAACGTGTTGGCCACGCCCGGCGTGAACTGGTTGGCGATGTTCAGACCGTTGCGGTCGTCCTGGTCGAAGTCACCGTCCTGGTCGATGTCACCCGCGAGGGTGCCCTGGAGGATGTCCAGCTCACCGTCGGTCGGGCTGTCGTCAGCAAAGGCGAACAGCTGCGAATCTTGGACGTCAATGTCACCATCGTTGTCGATATCCGCCGCGTCGGCCAGCTGCTGATCCTGGTCGTCCACCGAGCCATCACCGTTGATGTCGCCGGTCGTGTCGACGAGTCCATCACCAGGCGCCGTGCCGGTGGAGTTATCCACCTGGTCAGCGGCCTGGAGAATGGCCTGATCGGCCGCGGTCGGCCCAGCATCCGCGGGGGTCCGCTGCGTAAACGCGTTCAGGATGATCTGGTCGGCAGCGTCCAAGTCACCGTCGCCGTCGATGTCACCATCGGCGATGCCGTCGTTGTTCACGTCACCCGCCTGAGCCGCAGCGAGGTCGGTGGCATCGACGTCGTTGTCGTCGTCGATGTCAGCGGCGTCAAAGATGGCCTGGTCAACGGAGTTGACCGTGTCGTCGCCGTTGAGGTCACCGTCAGCGACGATCTGGTTGCTGGAATCGGTCGCATTCCGGATCACGTCGAGATCATCCTCGGTCACGAGGTTGTTCGGCGCTGCGAGGGCAGCGATGGCCTCGAAGATGTCCTGGTCCTGCTGGTTGACGTTGCCGTCATCGTTCAGGTCGCCCGGGAACGAGTCGTCGCCGTCGAGACGGCCGTCCGGACCACCGAGGGGGCCGGTCGTGTCGTTGTCGAGCGACGCGATGATCGGAGCCGCGAGGGCCGCGTCCTGACCGTTCACGAAGCCGTCCCCGTTCAGATCACCCTGGGCGGGCGTCAGGTTGGGGTTCTGAGCGGCGGTCGGAACGCCCGTGGCGAGCCAGAGGACACCGGTGCCGGCGACGTCGCCGCCGAGCTGGAGCTCGGGAGCGCCTTCGACGAAGAAGGTGTACTCGTCCAGGTTGAGCATGTCGACCTGGAGGCTGGACGCCGTGTAGATCTGCTGGATGTCCGAGCCGAGCAGGAGCGTCGAGCCGTTGAGCTCGATGTCACCCGACATGTTGCCAGCGTTCTGGACGGACGGGATGCCCGCGCCGCCACCGAAGATCGACACCTCGCTGTCGGCCTCGAGGTCGAGCGTCAGCGTGCCGCCGCTGAAGCCGTAGTCCTTGAGGTTAGCCGAGAAGAAGAAGTTGCCGAAGTTGTCCAGGCCGGAGAAGCCCTGGACGGTCGCGTTGGCGTCGTCCCCGAAGAGGACCACGTCCGCTTCGATGTCCGAGCCGCCGGAGGCGAGACGGTTGCCGAAGCCGGTGACGGTCGTGCCGTCGGTCAGCTGGACGTCACCCTCGCCGAAGATCGAGCCCTGGACCTCGTTGTCCGCGCCGTTGAGGCGGAGGTAGGTCGACGGGTTCGAGTCGCCCGAGCCGATGTTGCCACCGTCCAGGAAGATCGAGGCGTCGTCCTCGACGAGGACGCTGCCGCCCACGGTGAGGCCGATATCGTAAAACTCAGCACCGTACTGGCCGTTGAAGCTCGTACCGCGGGTGCCCACGCTGCTCGAGCCACGGAACCCGTCACGGACGATCAGGTCGCCCGAGATCGTGCCCGTCCGGCGCTCCGAGTCAGAGAACTCGACAAAGCCACGGTTCGCATCGATGATGAGGTCGTGGATGTTGTTGATCTCCAGGTAGAACTCGTCGCCTGCCAGGGCCGAGTTGTTGGTCGTGCCGTTGTCGTCGAGGTAGGTGAGGTCGAACTCGTTGTTCTGACCGTTGAACCCGGTGTCCGGGTCGCCGTCACCATCCGTGTCCACCTCCTGGATCGTGGGGGAGATGGAGTTGGTGAAGTCGACGATGACCATCGGGTAATCCCCGGCCATGCGTGCGGCCGGCGAAAGGTCGCCAGCGGTCTGGCCGATCGGCGGCCCGCCCGGCGTGGTGGAGATGAAGGCCTCCTGGGTCACGAGGTCCCCCTCAATGAGGAACAGATTGCCCGTGAACTCGGCGTCGGCGAGGGCCGACAGGTTCGTCGTGCCGTCGAGACGGATCGAGTCGTAGGTGCCGTTGCCGCCGATCGTGCCACCGGGGACGGCGAACCGGACGAGACCGTCCTGGATCTCACCGTCCACGATCACCACACTCGGGCTCTGGAGCGTGAGGGTCTGACCGTTGAGGTCGATCGTGGCGCTGCCGGCCACGAAGAGGTCGGGCTCGGTGAGCGAGCCGACGCCGACGATCTCGACGGCCGTGCCGCCACCGAAGGCGACGGTGCGCGAGCCGGTCACGCGGAAGCCCTGGAGGCTGAGGTTCGAGCCCGACGTGAACTGGGCGGCGGCGTTGCCGGCCAGCGTCAGGACGAAGTCCTCGTCAAAGTCGCCGCCCGTGCGGACGAAGTCGCCGCGGACGATGAGTTCGTTGCGGAAGCCGTCCGAATCGACCGTGCCACCGCTCTGGGTGAAGCTGTCGAAGGAGACGCCGTCGTTCTCGACGACGAGGTCGGCACCGGCGGAGACGCGAACGTCGCCGAAGTTGCCGTCGCCCTGGAAGAAGACTTCGGCGGTGCCCGTGCCAGCGCCGTCGGCGATGTTGAGCGTGCCGTCGATGGAGTCGCTGCCCGCCACGAAGACGAAAACGTTCTCGCCGTCGTCGCCGAGCTGCTTCGGCCCGTCGAGCCGGAGCGTGCCGTTGCCCGGCAGGCTCACATTGATCGTGATGGTACCGGTGGTCGTGGTCGCGTCGATGATGGCCGGGAGCACGTTGCCCGACGGGTTCACACCGCCGCTGGCGACACCGTCAAAGGTGAACTCGTTGGGGATGGCCCGGTAGTCCGGGACGCCCGTGACCGTGGCCGAGGTGACCTCGATCTCACCGGCGTCGACGATCTCGACCACGCCCGTACCGAGCGCGATCACGCCGTTCTCGAAGTCGAGCACCGAGACGTTGACGAGGTCGAAGGTGGCGCCGGCCGAGAGGAACGAGAACTGGCCCTGGCCAGAGCCCGTGAAGCTCGTGTTCGGCTCGAACTGGCGGTCGCTGCCGTTGAAGTCGAGCTCGACGACCGTGTCGCTCCCGCCGTCGGGGCGGGCCTCGAAGGAGAGGTTGAACTCGTTCGTGTCGTCGCCGATGTCCTCAAGGAGGTCATACGTACCGGCCGACAGCGAGATGATGTTGGAGTTGTTGGACTGGCGCGCGATGGTGAGCGCCTGGGCCAGCGTCCGAACCGGGCCGTCGGAGCCCTGCGAGGTGGCGCTGGCGCCCGTGTTGGTGTCGACCCCGTTGTCGTCGTCGACAAAGATGCGGGTCTGCGCGTCGGCCGCCCCGGCTGCGAGCAGCAGCAAGGCAAGCGCGGCAACGCTATTGAGGAGCCGGCGAGCGCCGGTCCGTTGAGTAGAGGTACTCGTCATTTGAAGAGTGGGGAGTGGGGGGTTTTACAGATCGCACGTCGGAGACGCCGCGCACCACGAGCCGGGGGCTCGGGGAAGACACGCTTCGCAAGTATAGTCATACTCACAGAGGATCAGGTCCAGACCAGGTGAGAATCACCCGGGCTTCGTGCGGTGGCCAGCCTCCTGCAGGATCCGTGCCGAACCGCTCGCGGAGTGCCGCCGTGCCGGTTTCGGCCCTCAGCGGGCCTGAGGCCGTTGCCCAAGATTTGCCCTGCGCACGACGTGCGCAACCGGGCCGCCGGGCCGTGCACGGGGTTCGCACCGAGACTGCCCCGACGGGTTAGACCACCCCAAAACTTCTTGTCCCGCGCGCGCCGTCCTGACCTTTACTCTTCCGTTTCCTCCCTCTCCTTCCGCCTCCTCCATGCGCCTCGCTCTCGTCGCCGCCGTCCTCTTGGCGGCTCCGGCTTTCGCTCAGACCCCCACGGCCCTCGCCGACGTCGACCTTGTCGGCCGCTACCAGGCCACCATCACCCCGGCCGAGTTGGCGGGCCACCTCTACGTCTACGCCGACGACTACCTCGCCGGGCGAGAGACCGGCGCGCCGGGCCAGCGCTTCGCCGCCCGCTACCTCGCCGGCCAGTACGCCACGATGGGCATCGCGCCCAAGGGGACCGGCGACGCCGCCAGCCCGTACGCCCTCGACGCCTACCTCCAGCCGTTCGGCCTCGAGCAGAAGACCCTGACGGCGCTCGACGTGACGGTCCGCCAGGGCGGGCAGGTCGTCGTCACCCATACGCTCGCGGCCGACGCCCTCGACGGGGCCATGCTGGCGCCCGCCTACGGGACCATGGACGACGCCACGCCGGGCCCGCTCGTCTTCGTCGGCGACGGGTCTGCGCTCGACGGCCTCGACCTCGACGGCGCCTACGCCGTCCTCCTGCCGGGTGCCGACCAGGGCGCCGTCCGGGCGGCGCTCGGCGCGCTCAGCGCGGCGGGCGTCCGCGGCGCCCTCCTCGCCACCGCCCCGACGACGGCCGACCTCGCCCCCCGCGTGGCGGGCGCCTTCCGCGCCGGCCGCCTCGCCCTCCCCGCCCAAGACGGCGACGACGACGACGGCTCCGGTCTCCCGACCATCTTGATGACCAGCCGCGAAGCCGTCGCCGAGTTGATGGCTGCCGCTGGCGTCGCGGGCGACGACTACCCGCTCGGCGCCACCGGCCTGTCGCTGGCGCTCGACGCGACGTACACGACGGAGACCGTGATGACGGAGAACGTGGCCGCCTTCGTCGAGGGCTCCGACCCTCTCCTTATGAATGAGGTCGTCGTCATCTCCGCCCACCTCGACCACGTCGGCGACGACGGCGACGGCGAGGACGCCATCTACAACGGCGCCGACGACGACGGCTCGGGCACGGTGACGATGCTGGAGATCGCAGAGGCCTTCCAGCAAGCGAAGGCCGACGGCCACGGTCCGCGCCGCTCGATCCTCTTTCTCCACGTCACCGGCGAGGAGAAGGGGCTGCTCGGCTCGGAGTACTACGCCGACCGCGAGCCGCTCTTGCCCATCGAGGACACGGCCGCCAACCTCAACATCGACATGATCGGCCGGTACGACCCCGAGCGCGGGTTCGACACCACCGACTACGTCTACATCATCGGCGGCGACCTCATCTCCCAGGACATCCACGACTGGAACGCGGCCGTCAACGAGACGACGGGGCAGGGCCTCTTCCTCTCGGACCGGTTCAACAGCCCCGACGACCCGAACCAGTTCTTCCGCCGCAGCGACCACTGGAACTTCGGCAAGTACGACGTGCCGTTCATCTTCTACTTCACGGGCACGCACGAGGACTACCACGGCGTCGGCGACAGCGCCGACAAGATCGACTACGACCGGATGGCCCGGATCGGGCGGCTCGTCTTCGGGACGGCCTGGGAGATCGCCAACCGCGACGAGCGGCCGGCCGTCTCGGGCGTCGGGTTCAACTAGGGCTCGCCACCGGTTCCAAACGCCGCGCGGCCCCGCCCCCTTCACTGGGAGCGGGGCCGCGCTTCGTTGTGCGAGATCGGTCCGCGCTAGCGGGCGACCACCAACCGGCGCGACTGGACGGCGCCGCCCGTCGCCAGCCGGACGACGTAGACGCCCGGCGCGAATGCGCTCGCGTCGATCGTCACCGCGTGCTCGCCGGCCGGGTGCGGGCCCGAGGCGGCGAGGGCGACGCGGCGACCGAGCGCGTCGAACACGGCGACCTCGACCTCGGCCGGCGCGTCGAGGCGGACGACGACCGTCGCGGCGCGAGCGGTCGGGTTCGGGAACGGCAGGCCGAACGCAGGCATCGGGATTGGACTGTCGGCCGCCGCGACCGGCTGCGCGCCGATAAACGTGAACGGCTTCATCTCGATCTCGCCGGTCCCCGCCGACGACTCGTAAAAGGCCCACTGGTCGGCAAAGTTGGCGCTCGGCACGCCGGCCGCGTTGACGAACCCGCTCTGGCCCGGCGGGATCACGTTCTCCGCGTCGCTGCCGCCCTGGGCGAACTCGACGACCTGCTGATACGTCGCCGGGTACTCCGGGTACTGCGCGTTGGTGCGGACGACGCGCGTCAGCTCCTGGAGCTCCTCGAACGACACGGCGCCCACCGACTCGAGGTGGTCCTTCAAGACCTCGACGCCGTCGTAGTAGCGGTGGTAGCCGCCCGGCGAGGTCGAGGTCCAGCGGACGTTGTCGCCCTGGTTCCACCACGCGACCGGCTTGTTATTCCAGTTCGCGAAGTAGCCCTGCGCCGGGTTCTCCGACTGCGGGTGCTGGGCAAAGTCCGTCAGCCCGAGCCAGTCCTGCGAGCCGTCGCCCTGGAGCGGCAAGCGCGGGTCGGCGTCGCCGGGGCGGATGGGGTACTGGCCGACGTGCCAGTAGGCGATGTTCTGCTCCTGGTCGGCGTAGAACATGTTGAACGAGACCGGGATGCGCGCGGCGGCGGCCCGAAATTCGTCGATGGAGGTCGCGTCCCAGGCGTCGAGGAGGGCCTCGGCCATCTCCAGCTCCTCGTTCTCGAAGGCGTACTTATAGGCGTACGCCCGGCCGTTCGCCGCGTCGATCGAGTACACGGGCCCGTACGCCGTGCGGAAGCTGGTGTACGTCACCGGGCTCCCCCCCGCGACGTTGATCGTGGAGGTCACGGGCTCGGCCGGGACGAAGGCGCCGTCGACGAGGTACGTCGGGATGCCCTGCGCCGTCGGCGGGCCGAGCGTGAGCGTGAACGTGTCCGTGTTGTCCGTCGCGCCGGTCGTGAAGGTCCACGTCCGCCCGCGCGTCCGGCCGATGATGACGCCGGGGATGCCGGGGACGCTCATGCCCGCCACGTGGAGCCCGTCGCCCTCGGGCGCGCCGACGAGCAGCTCGTACTCGGCGGTGACCGCTTTGCTATCGACGCGCGGCTGGCCCATCTGGGGGGCGCCGAGCAAAAGGACGTGGCCGGACTCCGACATCGCGCCCGAGACCACGGCCGCGAACGAGCCGAACTTGTGGGGCACGCCGTTGGCGATCAGCCCGTCCGTCATCGCGGCCCGCTGGCGCTCGACGGCCGCCGCCACGGCCGGGTCGACGGGGGGGCCGGCGTACGTGCTCCCCGTCGCCTGGGGCGCCTGGCTCGACGCCTCGATGGTCACCGACGCCGTCGGGTCGTTGACGGGGCGGTTGGCCTCGAACCAGTCGGTCCCGTTGGCCTGGAGCTCCGCGAGCCGCGTCAGCTCGTTGCCGCCGATCTCGCCAAAGCGGCGGATAAAGAACTGCATCACCGCCATCGCCTTGTCGACGGTGTACGGCTCGGGCGTGAACCCGCCGACGGCGTACTCGACCGGGAGGTAGGTCGCCGGGTCGGCCGCCGTCGAGTCGATGTAGGCGTTGATGCCGTCGACGTAGGACGCGATCATGGTCTGGAGCCGGGGCGTGAGCGCGTCGAACTGGGCGGCGCGCTCGTCGGGCGTGTAGAAGACCGTGCGGATGCCCTGGTCCTGGGCCAGCGCGGCCGAGCCCTGGAGCTCCGCGAGCCGGCCGGTCGCCGTGCGCCAGAAGGTCTCGAGCTGGAACAGCCGGTCCTGGCCCGTCGCGAAGCCCTGGCCGAAGAAGACGGCGGCCTCGGTCTCGGCGGTGATGTGGGGGACGCCGTAGTCGTCGCGGTCGATGGCGACCGTCGTGCCGTCGGGCGCGAGCAGCGAGACGTCGGTCGCCGTCTGGGCGCCGACGGCGAGGGGGACCGCCAGCAGGGCGATGAGAAGAGAGGAGCGAAGGGGCATGGGGCCAGGGATGGGGGCAAATGAGACTGTGTTAAGGGCGTGTGCAGCGATCCGTTCCCGCGCGCCGCGCGTATCGTCCGGCTCCTCCCCCGATTCCGCCATGCTCGACCGCGTCCGCCAACTCGCCGACGACGTCTTCCCCGAGGTCGTCCGCTTGCGGCGTGCCATCCACCGCCGGCCCGAGCTGGCGTTCCAGGAGCACGAGACGGCCGCGCTCATCGCCGACGACCTGCGCGGGCTCGGGCTCGATGTCCAGACCGGAATCGCCACGACCGGCGTGGTCGCCCACATCTCGGGCGCCGAGCCGGGCCCCGTCGTCGCGCTCCGCGCCGACATCGACGCGCTCCCCATCACGGAGGCAACTGGGCTCGACTTCGCATCGGAGATCGACGGGGCGATGCACGCGTGCGGCCACGACGCGCACACGGCGATGCTGCTCGGCGCGGCGCGCATCCTGCACGGCGTCCGCGACGAGCTGGCGGGATCCGTCCGACTCATCTTCCAGCCCAGCGAGGAGAAGGCGCCGGGTGGGGCGAACGTGATGATCGAAGAGGGCGTGCTCGCGGAGATGGCCGGGCACGGCGCGGTCGAGCGGATCTTCGGGCAACACGTCTTCCCCCAGATCCCGGCCGGCGTCATCGGCGTGCGCGGCGGGCCGTTCATGGCGGCGAACGACGAGGTGTTTCTGACCATCGAGGGCGAGGGCGGCCACGCGGCGGCGCCGCACCAGCTCACCGACACCGTGCTCGTGCAGGCGCACATCCTGACCGCGCTCCAGGCGGTGATGTCGCGCAACCGACCGCCCGAGGTGGCCTCCATCCTGTCGTTCGGCCGCGTCGTCGGCGACGGCGCGACGAACATCATCCCCGACCGCGTCCGCATCGACGGCACGTTCCGGTCGATGGACGAGGCGTGGCGCCAGCGCGCGCACGACCTCATCCGCCGGACCGCCGAGCACACCGCGCAGGCCTTCGGCGCGACGTGCACTGTCGAGATCGTCCCCGGCTACCCGGTCCTGCGGAATGACGAGGCCGCCGCCACGTTCGCCCGCGCCGTCGCCGTCGACTTCGTCGGCGAGGACCGCGTGCTAGACGTGCCGATGTGGTACGCCTCCGAAGACTTCGCCTTCTACACCGAGCAGGTGCCGGGCTGCTTTACCGTGCTCGGCGTCGGCAACCCCGCCGCGGGCATCACGCACGGCTTGCACACGCCTCGGATGACGGTCGACGAGGAGGCGCTGCGGACGGGGGCAGGCTTCCTCGCAGCGCTGGCGGTCCGCCAGCTGGCGGCGTAGGCCAGAACGGGAGGGCGACCAAGCCCTGTCCGGAGACGAGAGTCGCCGGTGGGGCGAACACGCGGTGGCGCGGTAGGCAAGGCAGCGGTTGCTCGCGGTCGCCCCCTGCCCTTGGTCGGGCAGGAGGAGACCGAGGACCGCCGGGCACGGTCCAGAACTGAGGCACGGCTGCCGTCAGCGGTTCGTCGCCTGTCGGTGCAGAGCCCCGACGCCATCGGACGCGGCGTGGGGCACGTGCCGGACCCGACTCAACGCGTCCGGGCCGAGACGCTCAGCGGCGTCGTCACGTCGAACGAGGACTGCGACCCGGCCGCACGCGTGCCAACGAACCGGAACGACCAGCTCCCGCTCACGCGGAAGTACGCCTCGTTGCCGGCTTGTAACGGGACGCGCTCGCCAGCCAGAATGACGGACTCCTGCGGGCTGAACACGATCGCGTTGCCGATGGGGTTGATGATGTCGACGCGGACGATGCGGACGTCGGCATTGGGGATGGCGGCGAACTGGAGGCCCTGCGTTCCGTCCCCGAAGGGCACGACGACGGAGGCGATCTGGAAGGTGGGCTGGGCCTCGGGCGGATCGAGGACCTCGGGCTCACCCGAGTCGCAGGCGGCGACCGAGAACAACAGGGCGGCGAGGAGGAGGAAGCGGGCCATGGTGACGGTTGGAGAGGGGGTGAGGAGGCCTCCCCATGCCAAACGGCAGAGAGGCAGGTACACAGGAGACCGAGATCCCCGTCGAAACCGGATCACACCCGTGCGCGGGGCGGGAGCGGACGCCGCCGAGCCCACCGGCCCGGTGGTGCGTTCGCCCGCGCGCGCAGCGGGAAGGGGTCCGTAGGGAAACCGCGCCCGTCGACGAGGGCGCTCGTCCGTGGGGCCGACTCGTCCCCCAACCGCTGTGCCCAGCCGCGGGGCCGCCGCTCGGACACCCGGCGGCACTCGCGCGTAGGAGGAGGCCGACCTGTTCTCTCAACTGACCCTCCGACGCTCCGTGATCGCCACACCGCCCGACGTGCTCGCCCCCTTCCCCGGCCTCACCGACGACGCCTTCGCCTTTCTCCGCCGGCTCAAGCGCAACAACGACCGCGAGTGGTTCCGTCCCCGCAAGGAGCTCTACAACGAGGAGCTGCGCGAGCCGATGCGGATGCTCGTCACCGACCTCAGCCGGCGCTTGCCCGAGCGCGGGCTCCCGCTCTCCGGCGACCCCAAGCGCGCCGTGTTCCGGATCCACCGCGACACGCGGTTCTCGAAGAACAAGGCGCCGTACAAGACCCACGTCGCGGCCGTCCTCTCGCGCGACGGCGACAAGCGGGCGCCGGGCGCGCTCTACATCCACGTCGAGCCCGGGGCCAACCGCGTCGGCGGCGGGTTCTGGCGGGCCGACCGCGAGTTCCTGCGCGCGTGGCGGACCCGGATGGCCGCCGACCCGCAGCCCTTCCTCGACGCCGTCGCCGCCGCCGAGGGCGCGGGCTTGGTGATGGAGACGGCCGGCAGCGAGCTCACCCGGATGCCGCGCGGCTTCGAGGACCACCGCGACAACGCCGCCGCCGACTACTTCCGCTGGCGCGGCGGCTTCGCGGCCGTCCGCTCCGACATCTCGGAGGAGGACGTGGCCTCGCCGTCGTTCGCCGACCTGGTGGTCGAGACGGCCGAGGCCGTCCGCCCGCTCCTGGAGTACGGTTGGGACGTGGCCGACGCCGCTGCGAAGTAGCTCTCGCCCCCCCCGCCCGCTGCCATCGCTTCGCTCAAGGGTGCTCGGACGGGGGGAGCCGTCGGCGTCGAACACCTCGCTACCGCGTCACCACGACCGGCAGGGGGTCCAGCCCGATCTCCGTCGCCAGCCGGACGAGGTACGTCCCGGGCGCGAGCCCTCAGACATCGGCTGCCACGTCGTGCCGCCCCACTGCCCGGTCGCCGGACGTGACGACGGCCACCTCGCGGCCGAGCGCGTCGACGAGCGTCAGCCGGACCGACGGCGCCGCCGCCAGCTCAAACCAGACGGCGACGCGGTCCGCGACCGGGTTGGGCGCCGCGCGGAGCAGCCGCCCCATGGCGATGGGCGCCTCGCTGGCGGTCGCTCCGCTACGGACGATGCGGCGGACGGCGCGGGAACCGAACTCCGATTCAGAGACCCCTGAAGCCGGGGCGCATCGCTGCGTCTCGCGCCTCGGGTTCGGCTGGAGCTGAGCACGCCTCGGCCCCTCTATCATTCCTGATCCTTAGTCCAGCAGCGCCCAGAACACGCCGAAGCGCAGGACGTGGGGGGCCAGCGGCTCGCCCTGCGTGACGACGGCGCCGTAGGCCCGCTCCCCGAGCGCGTGGTCGTAGCGCACGAAGAGCGAGGCGCGGGTCTGGAACGTGGCCGTGGCGTCGAGCCCGACGAGCGCGCGGGCGGGAAGGAGCGGCCCCAGGTCGCCCGACGCGTCCGCGAGCAGCAGCAGCCCCGTCGTCGGCTCGATGCGGCGGCTGCGGAGGTCGGTCCACGCGCGGACGCGGACGGAGAGATCGAGGTCGAGGACGCCGTCGCCCACGTCGTCGGCACGCACGCCCAAGCGGGCGTCGCCCCAGGCGCGGGGGAGCGCGGCGTCCAAGCGATCGCCCAAGTCGCCGCCGCCGCTCAGCACCTGCGCCGTGCCCTGCGTACGGGCGTAGAGGCCCCGCTCCGTCGCCTCGCGCCAGCCCACGCCCAGCGTCCCGCCGACGCGGAGGACGGGGTCGAGCGCCGTCGCGATTTGCGCCAGCGAGTCGCCGATCGCCAGCGCAACGGTCTCGCCCTCGGTCGCCGCCGCAAACGCCCGCACGTGGGTGCGCCAGTCGCCCCGCCGCGCCGCCGCCCCGACGTCCGCCGCCAGCGTCCGCTCCAGCCCGCCGCCGACGAGGACGCGCCCGGGCAGCCCGGCTTCCGCCAGCCGCGACCGTGGGCGCCCCCCCAGCCGCACGCTCGCGAACGCCGCCCCGCTGGCGACGCGCACCGACGCCGACGGCCATGCATCTCCACCGACCGAGTGCGCACCTGCGGCCACAGCGACCGCCAGCGCCCCGAGGCGGACCGAGTCCGACACGCCGGCATGGACGCCGAACCGCGTGCCGCCCGCGAGGGCTCCGCCGATCGGCCCCGGCGACGGCTCGCCCGTCACGTCGACGCGCAACCGGAGCGCGTGGGCGCCCGCCGCGACGGGCTGCTCGGCAAAGGCTGCCCACCGCGCGGCGTGGACGCGGACGGTGTCGGCCCCGAGCCCCGGCGCGAACGCCAGCCGCTGCGTTGCCAGCGCCAGCCCCGCCTCGGTCGGCGCGCCCACGATCGGGACGCGAGCGCGGAGCCAGCCCTCCGTCCGCAGCGTCCGCCGCGTGGCGCTGGGGCCCAGCACGGTCGCCGTGTTGCTGCTGAAGATGGCTGCCAGCGGCTGGCCCGCTCGGGGAACGACGCCGGTGCGGGCGCCGACGGTGCGGTCGGTGTACAGCACGCCGGTCTCGATCGCCACGCCAGGGCGCGTGAGCAAGAGCCGCGCGCTCGCGTCGGTGTGCGCGAGGTCGCCGCCGTCGAGTGGTGAGTCGGCCGACCGGCTGGCGGCGTGGCCGGTCACGGTGAGGCGACTCTCGCGGCTGCCGCCGCGCAGGAACGCCGGGGGCAGCCGCGTCTGCGAGTGCGAGCCCGAGACGTGCTGGATCCCGTCCTGCCCCCCGAGGTAGCGCAGCTCCGTCACAGGCACCGCCAGCCGCAAATCCCGCGTGGAGGCGGCCACGCCCAGCGCGCGGCCCCATTCCCCGTCGGTGGCCACGAGCGGGCCGATGAGCGCCAGCGGGAGCAGGTCCACACGGGGCGCGCCGGTGACCAAGTCGTGCAGCGGCCGCCCGTCGAGCGCCAGGCCGGGGGCCTCGGGGCCAAGCCCGTCGAGCGACGTGCCGGCGGTGTGGCCTGGCGCGCCGGCCGCGTAGCCGAAGGCGCCGGGCACGTCGGCCAGCAGGGCGCCCAGGTCGAGCGCGGCCGTCGTCGCGGGGACGGGCGCCAGGGCGCGGCCTCCGGCGAGCGCGAACGGGGCGACGGGCGGCCCGGCCGGCGGAGCCACGGGCAGCGCCGCCAGCGAGTCCGGGACGGTGGGGACGGGCATCGCCGTCGAATCGGTCTGCGCCGAGGCCACGCCCGCGCCTCCGACCACCAGCATCCCCACGAGCGCCAGCCGCCGGAGCCCCTCGTGCCCCACGCCCCGCGCCCCGTGCCCTTCCCGGCTCACCCCTCGACGGGGAACAGCCCGAACAGCCGGTTCTCGATGCGGCTCAGGATCTCGTACCGGTCCTCATCCTCGTTGACGAAGTCGAGGTCGTCAGTCTCGACGACCATCTTGGGGTACGGGTACCGGTCGATCCAGTCCTCGTAGAGCTCGTTGAGCCGCTCGAGGTAGTCGAGGCGGATGGACGTCTCGAACTCCCGACCGCGCGCCTGGATGTGGCGGACGAGCGTCGGGACGTCGGCGCGGAGGTAGACCAGCAGGTCCGGCGGGCGGAGGTACCCGACCATGATCGAGAACAGCTCGGCGTAGTTGACGTAGTCGCGCCCGTCCATCAGCTCCATGTCGTGGAGGTTGCGGGCGAAGATCTCGACGTCCTCGTAGATGCTCCGGTCCTGCACCACGGAGCCCGGCTGGGCCTCGATCTGCTTCTGGTGCTTGAACCGGCTCGACAGGAAGAACACCTGGAGGTTGAAGCTCCAGCGCCGCATGTCGTCGTAGAAGTCGGCGAGGTACGGGTTGTCGTCGACGGCCTCGAAGAACGGGCTCCAGCCGAACGTGTCGGCCAGGATCTGGGTCAGCGTGCTCTTGCCCGCGCCGATGTTGCCGGCGACGGCGATGTAGAGCTTGCGGGGCGCGTCGGGGTCGGCGGCGAGCGAGGGCTGCGCCCCGTCCGTGGGGGAGTCGGTCGGCATGGCGGTCGTCGGGGGCCCGGAAGGTAGCGCCCGGGGTGGAGGTCCTTCGGCGCAGAACCGAGGGAGCCTGCGGGCGGATCGGCACATCCCCGACGGTCGGGACGGGCGTCTCGCGATCCGCCCCTGCGACCTACCGCCTCTACCAGCTCAGCTCATAGTCCAGGCCGGCACCGACGCCGCGCTGGCCCGAGTACTCCGCCTGGGCGCTGAGCCAGCGGAGCAGCTCGTAGTCCAGCGACAGGAGCAGTGGCAGGCGCTGCTCGCCCTGCGACGTGTCGCCGAGCGGGACGATGACGCCCGCCGTCCAGAACAGGCGGCTAGCGAGGTAGTCGCCGAACTTGAGGACCAAGTCGCCGCCCTCGTAGTCGATCTGGACCATCTCGAGGCCCAGCTTCTCCGACGCGAGCCCCTCGAAGACGCCCGAGGCCTGGCCGAGGAGGAAGCCCGTCCCCGCGCCCGCCAGCGCGCCCGTCCCCACGAAGTCGTCCGCGAGCCGGCCCGTGGCGATGAGCGACACGATGTCGGCGGCCTCCATGGCCGGGTTCGCGCTGAGCCGGATCGTCGGGTTATCGTCCAAGCGGCCCTCGGCGGAAAGCGTGATCGTCGCCGACGACTGCCCAGCGACCGAGCCCGGCAGGCGGATGTCGAGCGTCGCCGCGAGGTCGACGCGGGCCGCGAGGGGGTCGCCGTTGAACAGGATCGACCCGTCCTCGAGCTGGAACTGTCGGTTGAGCGTCTCGACCGTGCCCCGGCCGAGGTCGATGCGGCCGAAGAGCTGGCTGCCCTCGGCGTACGACCGCTTGCGGGCCTCCACGTCGCCGGAGAACTCGATGTCGAACGTGAGCCCGGCGTTCGAGCGGAGCCACACGTTCTGCTCGATCTCGACGGTGAGCGAGTAGTCGAGCGCGTCGACGAAGCGGCTCTGGGACGTGTCGCGAGCCGTGACGACGCGGCCGAAGCGGGCCTCGACCTCGCGGATCTGGGCGTCGGTCAGCGTCACCGGCTCCAGCTCCGGCGGGACGAGCTCGTCGGTGAGGTAGATGTCGCCCTCGGAGAGCACGACCGAGCCGCGTAGGACCGGCTTGTCGAGCGTGCCTGTCAGGCGGAGCGGCTGCGGGCCCCGGTTGATGGTCAGGCCCCGGTACGTCCGCGAGTCCATCGCCAGGAACTCGCGCGGGGTGATGGTCAGGTCGAACTCGCCCACCGACAACTCGCGCAGGCGGATGTCTCCGGTAATGTCGAGGGCCGTCCGGCCGGTCTCGTCCAGGATGCGGACGTCGTCGAGCACGATCCGGTCGTTCTGGAACGTGAGGTCGGCGACGATGGGCTCGTAGATGCGCCCCGTCTTGACGACACCGAGGCGGCCGTTTTGCAACGTCGCGACGCCGTCGAGGCGGGGGCTCGCCTGCGTGCCGGCGATGCTCAGATCGAGCCGCAAGGTGCCGCCGAGCGCGTTGTAGACGCGGTCGTCGAGGAACGGGCGGGCCCAGTCGATGGGGAAGGCCTGGGCGCGGGCACGAAGGGCCACGCGCTCGTCGGGGAGCGGCGCCTCGCCGATGGCGGAGGCGAGCGAGAACTGGAAGGGGACGGTCCCGTCGACGGTCAGCGTCTCGCCGTCGACGTGGGTGAGCACGGCGTCCACGCGGAGCCGGTTGTCGGCATACGCCACCTCGGCGGCGAGCGCGCCGACGGGCTGGCCGCGCGAGGTGAGGTCGTCGAGCGTCACGACGCCGTCGATGCGGGGGGCGGTCGCCGAGCCGGTCAGGTCGAGCGTCGCCGAGAGCTCGCCGCCGAGCGCGTCGAGCGCCACGAAGTCGGTGAGCGCGTCGATGGGCAGGCTCTCGACGGTGAGCACGAAGTTCTGCTGGCCCTCGAAGTCGAGCGTGCCGTCGGCGGCGATCTGGCGGGCGCCGTCGTCGGAGGCGAGGATCAGGCCGCGCACGTCGATGACGCCGTCGGCGAGCGAGATCTCGGCGGGCTGCAGGAGCGACCACTCGTTGCGGTCGAGCTTGAACCGACCGCGCTCCAGCAGGACGCCCTCGGCCGTCGGGTCGAACCGGGCGAACAGGTCGAGGTCGCGGCGGTCGTCGACGCGGACGCCGGCCTCGACGGTGTACGTGCCGTCGTCCATGCCGACGACCGCCTGGCCCTGCTCGACGCGGAAGGTGGGCCCGTTGAGCACCGCGAACTGGGCGCGGAGCGCGCCGTCGAAGCGGTCGAACGCGGCGACGGAGTCCGGGAGGGACCGGTCGTAGGCGGCGTTGAGCGTCGCGTCGAGGCCGGTCAGCGCGTAGTCGTCGACGATGATCTGGCGGGCCTCGGCGGCCCCGACGATGCGCAACGGCCCGCCCGCCTCGGCCGCCACGTCGAGCACGAGTGTGCCCGTCTCCAACCCGATCGTCCGCTCGGTCATCGACGCCAGCGGGGCCAAGCTGGCGATGGCCCCTTCAAGGTGGAAGGCGGAGGGCGCCGTGTCGTTGAAGAGCGCCAGCGTGCCCGCGCCCCGCACGGTGGCGAGGTCGCTCTCGACGCGCAGCGTGTCGAACCGGACGACGCCGCCGTCGAGGGCGAACCGCGTCTGCAGCGTGTCGAGGCCGATGGGCCCCAACGTCGACGGGCCGCCGTCGAGCGCGCCCGCGAGTGTCATCGTGGCCGGGTCGAACCCGCGGCCGGTCACGTCGAAGGCCAGCGTGACGCGGAGCGGGTTGTCGGGCGGGAGGTCGAGCAACGTCCCCGCGTCGAGCCCGACCGTGCGGCCCTCGACGGCGTAGCTGGGGACCTCGTCGAACGGGCGGCCGACGAACGTGGCGACGACGCGCCCGCCCTCGGCCACGCCCTCGTCGGCGGCCGGCGAGGCCAGCGCCAGGTCGAGGTCGGCGTCGAGCGCTCCGTCGCGCAAGGTGAAGGCGATGCGGCCGTCGTCGATCTCGGCGTCGTTGATGCGCGACGGGCGGAGCGTGACGACGCCCTGCCCGTCGGCCGAGGCGATCTCGGCGACGCCGGAGATGCGGCCGGAGAAGCAGCCGTTGAGGTCGGACCGGGGGGCGGCCTCGGCGAAGCGTGACACGTCGAGGTCGGAGAAGCAGGCGTGCTCGAACTCGTAGCCCGGGTTCGCGTCGAACGGGCGGCCGGAGAAGGCGAGGTCGAAGGCGCCCTCGGGCGTGACCAAGTCGCCGTCGACGGTCAGGAAGCCGTTGTCGAGGGTGACGGCGAGGTCCGCCCCGTCGACGAAGCGCTCACCGTACGACGACGGCTCGGTGATGCGGACCTGCGCGCTCAGGACGGCCGTCGTCGGGTCGATGCCGGACCCGTTCACGGAGTACGCCCCGGTGAGGTCGCTGTAGCGCTCGGGGATGCCCTGCACCTCGGCGAGGTCGAGGTTTTGCATCGTCCCCTCTAGCCGGTAGCTCAGCGGGAGCGCGAAGGGCTGGGCGGTGCCGGTCGCCGTCAGCTGGCCGCCCGGGCCGAAGTCGAGCGCGGCGTCGATCTGGGCGGTGCCGTTGCGCAGGATCACGTCGAGGTCGCTGGCGGCGACCTCGTACGTGCCGTACCGCGAGTCCGTAAGGTTCGCCGTCAAGTCGATGGGCGCTTGCGTGAGGTCGAGGCCCTGGCCGGACAACGTGAACGAGCCCGTGAGGTCGCTGTCTTGCGTCTCCTTACCGGTGAGCGCGGTGAGGTTGAGCCCGTACGCCTCGCCCTCGACCACCTCGTACGCGAGGGGGTCGCCGAGTTGGAGCGTGCCGAGCGCCACGATCCGGCCGGCCCCGTCGGCGAGCGTCGCGTCGGTGTCGAAGGCGACGACGCCCCGGTCGATGTCGGCGTCGAGGTCGACGGCCGTGAACCTCAGGCGTCGGTCGCGCAGGCCGATGTCGGCGCGGGTGAGGTCGAGGGCGAGGTTGCCGGAGAACGTGTCCAGCGAGGCGCCGCGACCGACGAGCGCGAACTCGCCCGCGAAGGCGTCGGTCCGGCCCGAGCCAGGGAGCAGCACGCCCAGGTCCACGTCCTGCGCCGTGCCCGCGACCTGGATCGTGGGGACCTCGTCGAACGGCCGGGCGCGGCCCTCGGCGACGATGGTCGCGCCCGGGAGCGCGCCGTCGATGTCGAACGTCACGCGGCCGGCGGCGAACGAACCGTCCACGTCGAGCCGGTCGATGGTCCGCCCGCCGACGCGCGTCTCGCGCAGGGCCACGTTGAAGGGGCCGCTCAGCGTCGCCAGCGTGGTGCCCTGGAGGTTGAGGCGGAGGTCGCCGGTGACCTCGGCGGCTTGCGCCGGGTTGCCGGTCAGCTCCGACGGGTCGAAGCGCTGCAACGTGCCCTGGGCGCGGTAGCGGACCGGCCCGTCGGTCTCCCGACTGAACTCGCCGTCGAGCGAGATCGTCGCGTCGCCGAGTGCGCCCGCCAGCGAGGTCGTCAGCAGGTCGCCGTCGGAGTCGACGCGGAGCCGCATCCGGGGGTCGCCGTAGAGCGTGACCCCGGCGAAGGCGCGGGCGTCTTCGAGCGCGATGGGGGTGGCCTCGAGGACGGCGTCGAAGACGGGGAGCGACCCGTCGGTCATGAACGCCAGCCGGGCGTGGCCCGTCACGTCGGTCCCCGACGTGCTCGCGATGGACAGCTCGCGCAGGTCGAGCTCTTGCTTCGAGAATCGCCCGGCGGCGGCAAGCTGGGCTGTGGCGCGCTCGAACGGAGCGATGGCCCGCAACGCCAGCCCCTCGATGTCGCCCGAGAGCGAGTCGCCCCGGGAGCGGAAGTCCCGGACGAGCGCCGACACGTCGCGGACGGCGTGGACCGAGTCCGGGCCGTCGGGACGGTACCAGATCACGTCGGCGGCGCCGTTCGTCACGACGAGCCGGTCGAGGACGACGGCGAAGGGGTCCTTCTGCTCTTCCTCATCGGCGGGCTTGAGCAGCCCCGCGAGGTTGAAGGTGCTGTCGGCCCGCTGGCGGATGGTGAGGCGCGGCCCGCGGATGGCGAGTTCGCTGGCCGAGAACGTCCGCCGCAAGAGCGTCGTCAGGTTGTAGTCGACGAGGACGGTGTCGACGGCCAGGATCGTCTCGCCGTCCCTAGCGACGGTGAGGCCCCGGAGGCGGGCGCCGGTCAGGAAGTTGCCCTCCAAGCCCTCGGCCGAGATCTCGGCGTCGTCGGCGAAGACGTTGGCGATCTGCCCGACGACGAGCCCGCGCGCCCACGTCTGGCCGGGCGTGGTCTGCAAGAACACGAGGGCCCCCACCACGACGGTCGCCAGCGCGCCGAGCCCGACGAGCAGCCCGTTGCCCACCTGCTTGCGGCGGCTCCGCCGCCCGCGCGCCGCCCCCGCGCCCGACGCGGCCGCGTCGGACGCGCCCGTGCCCGACGCCGGCACGGCACCGCGAGGCGCGGCGCCGTCGCCCGAGGGGCCGAGGTCGGTGCGGGTGGGGTCGGTGGGCACGGGAGGCGAAACGCCGCGAGCGGCGGAAAGGTCTGGCGAGGGCCGGTTAGAACGTCTGTCCGATCGAGAAGTGGGGCTGGAGCCGGCCCAACACCCCGAGGCCCAAGACCTTGCGGGTCGGCACGTCGTCGATGTCGAACGCCGCGCCGCGCTGGCGGGCGCCGACGTAGCCGGGGTACGTTTCGTCGCCGAGCGCGTCGGCGCCGCACGAGGGCTCCCCGGCGAAGATGGACGAGCCGCAGTAGACGGCCGCCGGCTCGCGGATGTCGAGCGCCGAGGGGTTGACCTTGAAGCCGAGCCCGATGGAGACGAACCCGACCGGCGTGAGGTACTGGATGCCCGCGCCGACGCCGACGCGCAGCCCGCCCTCTTCGGCCAGCACGTCCGCGAGGTCGGCGTCGGCGCGCGTGCCGGCGGCGCGGACCAGGTCCTCGGCGGGCACGTCGCTGGGCGCGGCGACGAGGCCCGCGTCGGCGAACACGTTCGCCCCCCACTGCGGCCCGAGCGGGAGCGGCAGGTTGAGCTGCAGGCTCCCCGACGCCTTGTACCGGCCCCCGACGCCGACGTAGTTGACGTCCCCGGGGCTGGTGATGAGCGACGGGCTCGGCGTCTCGCCTGCGGTGACGACGGGTGGCGTGACGGCGAAGGTCTTCGGACCCAGCCGGGCGGCGGCCCAGCCGCGCACGTCGCCGGTGCCGCCCGCATAAAAGAGCTGGTCGCGGAAGAGGACGTAGTCGGCCAGGTTGTCGGGGCTCGTTCTGCCGAAGGCCGCCAGCGTCCCCACCGTCAGCCGGGCCACGACGCCGACCCGGCGCTGCAGCGGGATCGTGACCGAGGCCGCCAGCCGGGCGCGGCCGTACGCGACATCACCGCCGGCGATGGAGGCGGACGGCCGGAGGACGTAGCCGCGCGTCGGCTGGAGCGCGTCGTCGAGCTTGCCCCACACCACGTCCAGCCCGACGACGCCGGTCGTGGCCTGCAGCGTATCGGGCAGGAACGGGCCGGGCGGCTCGGCGAACTGACCTGCATCCAGGATCCGCAGGCCCAGGCCGCGCGAGAGGTCACGGGCGCGGCCGGTGAGCGAGAGGCCCGCCGTCTGGAGCGGGCCGCGCGTGTAGAGCAGCGTGTTCGACAGCTCGGTCTGGGTGCTCGACTCGATCTCGTCGTCGCGGACGCGGTACGACGGCTGCAGGGTGTACGAGAGCCGGCGGTCGAAGACGTAGGGCTGGCGGAAGGGCAGCGACAGGCGGAAGTCGCGGATCGGGCCGCCGGTGACCGACGCCCGGCCGCCGCCGCCGAGCCCGGCGCCGATGCCGGTCCGCCACTCCAGCGCCGCCCCCAGGCGCCTCGCGCCACCGAACGCGTTGAGGTGGGTCGCCGAGGCCTGCACCGTCACGCCGCCGTCGGAGAAGTAGCCCGTGAAGGCATTGAGGATGCGGCTCGGGCCGCGCCGGACGCGCACGACGACCGGCACCAACGTGTCCCCGCGGACGGCCTCGGGCGCGATGTCGACCAGGGCGAGCGTGAACAGGCCCAGCCCGAACACCTCGCGCTGGCCGTCGACGAGCGCGCTGGCGTCGAACAGGTCGCCGGGCTGGACCGGCAGCTCGCGCGTGATGACGCCGCGCGCCAGCGACGAGTCGCCCTCGACCTGGACCGCACTCACGCGAGCGCGCGGCCCGACGTTGACCTTGACACGCACGTCGGCGCGCAGGCCGGTCGAGTCGGGGAACTGCTCGGCGCCGGCGTCGGCCCAGGCGTAGCCCCGGTTGCGGAGCCACGCCAGCGTCCGGCTCTGAAGCTGGACGAGCGCGAAGGCGTCGAGCCGGTCGCCGGTCGCCACGACGGGGCGGCGCGCGAACTCGCGCCACTCGTTGCGGAGTTCAGGCGCCAGCACGTCGGCGACGGGGCTCTGGCCGGGCCCGGCGAACGTGACCTCGCGGACCAGCAGCGGCGGCCCCTCGGCGATCTCGAACGTGACGGCCGCCCGGTTGCGCGTCGTGTCCAGCACGACGGCATAGTCGACCGACGCCCGCGGGAAGCCGCTCTGCTCGTAGTAGCGCGTTAACCGGACCACGTCCTTGGCCAGTTCGACCGGCAGAAAGGGGTACGTCGCGTCGCGGTCGCCGCCGCCGAACACACCCAGGATCTTGCCCGGCGGGGCCGTCGTCGCGATCTGAAGCTCCAGGTTGGCGACCTCCAGCGTCTGCCCCTCGGAGAACGCGAAGCCGACCGAGCCGACGCTCGTCTCGTCGTCGACGAGGGTGAGCGGCGCCTGCGCCTGGGCCGGGGCCGTGGCGAAGACCGCGACGAGCGCCGCGAAGCGGAAGAAGAGACGGGCGGCGGTCACGCGGCGGCCGAGCGGAAGGGGCACGGAAGCTACGTCGCTGCGGATCCGCTTTCTGGGGCGGAAATGTCCGTTTCTGGCACAGACGGGCCCCCCACGGCGCCATCCCCGCCGGGCCCGTCGGCCGTGCTGTCGGCCGCTTCGACGGTCGCCACGACCGCTTCGGCGGCCTCGGCTTCGACCCGCTCGCGGTGCTTGCGGAACTCGCCCTCCTTGCGTGCCCACTTTTTGCGCAGGCGCGAGCGCCTCGGCCGGTTCCGCTTCTCGTGGAGAGACGTCACCGCGGCGCCGGCCACCAGGATCAGGCCCGAGAGATAGACCCAGAACACGAACGCCAGGATGACCCCGAACACGCCGCCGAGGCCGCCCAGCCCCTCCTCGGGGCCCGCGTAGCGGTCGAAGTTGGCGACGTAGGTGGCGTAGTACGCGAACCCATTCTTGGCGACTTCGAACAGGACGGCGGCAGCGGCGGCGCCCCAGAACGCACTCTGCAACGGGACGCGCGGCCGGGGCACGAGGTAGTAGAGCTGGGCCAGCATCCCGACCGTCAGCGCATACGGGATCAGCAGCGTCACGAGTTGGAGCAGCCCGCCGGTGAACGCGGAGACGGCGCCCGCGTCGAGGCCGGCCTGGGCCGCCATCGAGTCGCTCCGGGCCGAGAGCACGCGCGCGCCGGCCGTGATGGCGAACGACAGCAGGAACAGGGTGCCCACCTGCGCCGCCAGCCGCAGGTCGAAGAGGTAACCCCCGACGATGGACCGCATCTGGTGGCGGCTCTCCCCCATCGCCGCGCCGACGACGTAGCGCAGCGTGGAGAACATGGTGATGACGGTCGCCAAGAAGAACACCGCGGCGAACACGGTCAGCCCTGTCGACGCCTCTTGGAGCTGGAGCACCAGGTCGACGAGGCCGTCGCTCTGGTCGCGCGGCAAGAACCCCCGCAAGAACTCGGTGACGGTGGTGAACGGCTCCTCCTGCTTGAGCACCAGCCCGAAGATGCCGGCCGCCAGCGCCAGAAGCGGCAGCAACGTCACCAGCGTCTTGAAGGCGATGGCCTGGGCCCAGATGAACACGGGCTCCGTCGCGAACACCTTGAACAGGCCGCCCCCGTAGTACTGGGGCAGCGTCAGGGCCTTTCGAACGTGGATCGCGGCGGTCCGGAGCATGCCCCAGGGTACGCTTGGGCGGGGAGCGGGGTCCACCATGTGCGCAGGAGCGCCGGCCGACGGCGGGATGGGACGAGGCGCTGCCGAGCGGGGGGGGGGGGGCGGTCCTGCCCGTCCTCCGGCGCGACCTTGCGCCCGCCCCCCGACCGACGCCATGCGCCCGCTCTTGCTCGCCGCCGCCCTCCTCGCCGCGCCCGCTGGCGCCCAGGCCTGCCCCGGTCTCGTCGGCTCAGAGGCCGCCAACTGCGTGGATGCCCGCTACTCGCCCACGTCGGTCTTGTCCGACGCCGCCAGCAAGGACCGGCTCTACGACACCGTCGACCGCGCGACCGTCGCCGGGCAGGACGGCGTGGTGGGACTGTACTCGGGCGCGTTCGTGCCCTTCGACGGTGTCCCCAACTCGGACCCGAGCCAGGACGTGTTCAACAACGGGCAGGGCATCAACCAGGAGCACATCTTCCCGCGCTCGCGGGGCACCGACAACCACCTCGCCGAGCGTGACATGCACCACCTCTTCCCCACGCGCGTCGACGTGAACGCGGACCGGGGCAGCGACCCGTTCCGGACGATCTCGGACACCGCCCCCTCGCGCTGGTACCAGGGCGACGCGACGCAGTCGGCCACGCCGTCCGACCCCGACGCGTGGAGCCAGGACACGTCGTCGGGCTTCGAGCCGCGCGCGTCCGTACGGGGCGACGTGGCGCGGGCCATGTTCTACATCGCCGCCACCTACCCCGACCGCGTCGACGCCCCGTGGTTCGAGAGCCAGGCGCCGACCCTGCTCCAGTGGCACGCCGCTGACCCGCCGACCGACGCGGAGGTGGCCCGTTCGGAGCGCGTCGCCGGCTTCCAGTCCGGCTGCGCGGCGGGGCCGTGCGTGAACCCGTTCGTGACCGACGCCACGCTGGCGGGCCGCGTGTTTGCGACGTCGACGACGGGCGAAGACCGGCCGCTAGCGCTGGCGGTCGGTGCGCCGTTCCCGGTGCCGACGGGGAGCGCGGTGTCGGTGCCGGTGCGGGTCCGCGCGGGCGCCGAGGTCCGGGCAACAGTCATCGACGCGCTGGGGCGGCGCATGGGGACGACTGGTCGCGTCGGGCCTGGTCTGCTGCACATCGAGCTCGGGGCGCTGGCGGCGGGCGTCTACGGCGTCCGCGTCGAGGCGGACGGGGCGGTGGTCTCCCGGCGCGTGGTGCGGCGATAGCGCAAGCGGCAGCGGTCCACGGAGTTGTCCACGGCGTGGATAACCGTGTGGACGGGCAAGGCAGCGGGTCCGGGCGTATTGCGTTACGCCCCGACGGGCAGGCGTCGCAGTCGGTGCAGAGCCTCTGCCGGTTTCCCGTCCCTCTGTCCCCTCCCGCGAGCCCTACGCCGACGCCTTGCGTTCCTCGTAGACCGGGGCCTCGCCGTCGGCGATGGTCGCCGCAGTGATGCGGCAGACGAGCCCGGCGTGGGTGTCGGGCGCCTCGAACATGAGGTCGAGCATGGCGCGCTCAAGGACGGACCGCAGGCCGCGGGCCCCGGTCTTCAGCTCGACGGCCTGGTCCACGACGGCGTCGAGCGCGCCGTCGTCGAGCACCAAGTCCACGCCGTCCATGGCGAACAGCTTCTGGTACTGGCGGACGAGCGCGTTCTTGGGCTCGGTCAGGATGCGGCGCAAGTCCTCGGGGGTCAGCGCGTCGAGCGACGACAGCACGGGCAGGCGGCCGATGAGCTCGGGGATGAGCCCGTAGCGCAGGAGGTCGTCGGGCTCGGCGTGGCGGAAGAGCGTCGGGTCGGCCACGTCGACCGTGCGGGCGTCGCTGGCGTGGAAGCCGATGGGCGACTGGGAGAGGCGCCGGGCGATCTGGGGCGCGAGCCCGTCGAAGGCCCCGCCGCAGATGAAGAGGACGTTCCGGGTGTCGAACTGGACGAGCGACTGCTCGGGGTGCTTGCGGCCGCCCTTCGGCGGGACGCCGGCGACCGTCCCCTCGAGCATCTTGAGGAGCGCCTGCTGAACGCCCTCGCCCGACACGTCGCGCGTGATGGAGGCGTTGTCGCCGCGGCGCGAGAGCTTGTCGACCTCGTCGACGTAGATGATCCCGCGCTCGGCGCGCTCGACGTCGTAGTCGGCCGACTGGAGCAGGTGGCTCAGGATCGACTCGACGTCCTCGCCTACGTAGCCGGCCTCGGTGAGTGCCGTCGCGTCGGCGATGGAGAACGGGACGTCGAGGATCTTCGCGAGCGTCCGCGCCAGCAGGGTCTTGCCGGTGCCGGAGGGCCCGAGGAGCAGGATGTTGGACTTTTCGAGCTCGACGTCGTCGTAGGCGTGGAGGTACTCCTCGGCCTCGATCCGCTTGTAGTGGTTGTAGACGGCGACTGCGAGCGTCCGCTTGGCGCCGTCCTGGCCGATGACGTGCTCGTCGAGGGCGCCCTTGATCTCGCGCGGGGTCATCCGGCGCGGGCGGCCCGAGCGGCGGGCGGCCGCGGCGGCGGCCGTCGGCGGGACGTAGGCCTGGAGGTCGCCGCGCACGATGCCCGAGGCGTCGTGGATGCAGCGGTCGCAGATGTAGACGTCGGGCCCGGCCACCATCGAGGTGACCTCGTGGGCGGTGCGGCTGCAGAAGGAGCAGCGGATGACGTCGTCGCCGCCGGTGGGCATGGCGTGGGTCTCGGGTGCGCCGAGAATGTAGACCCTCGGCGGCGCACGGTCGGGCTCCCCGAGGACGTGGGGGTTATCGAGCGTCCCGGCGTGGGCTTCAGGCTCCGGTCGCCGGAGTGCTGCGTATAGCTCTTGGCTGCGGGCTTGCGGTCAGCTCGCCCCCCACTCCGAAGGCCGTGACCGAGCCCCTTTGTCATCCCGAGCGAGCGCAGCGAGTCGATGGACCTCAGCCGAGCACGGCCCGACTCCAGCGCGGACGGGACGCGGTGCGCGACGGGGATCCCAAGATGCCAAGTTGGGTTGAGCCAGGACTCGGCGGCCCTGGTGTACCGGAGGGAACGGCCTTGGCTCGGTCGGCGCAAGAGGGGGGCTGGCGCCAGCAGGTCTGGCATCCGGGGCGCACGGCCCGCCGGGTATCTTCGGCCGCGCACGCCCCCGACGCCCATGAAGCCGACCCTCGCCGCCCTCGCCCTCGTCCTCGCGCTCGGCGCCTGTCAGCTCTCCGGCGACGCCGCCGACGGCCCCTCGCCGACCGCCACGACGGACGGGCTCGCGGCCGCCAACGCCGCCGACTCCGTCCTGCTCGACAAGCTGGCGCAGTACACGACGGTTCGCCTGACCTCCGACCTGTCGGGCCTGAGCGACTCGACGCGCGCGATGCTGCCGCACCTCATCGCCGCGGCGCGCGCCATGGACGACGTGTTCTGGCAGCAAACGTATGGCGACCGCGACTCGCTGCTCGCGGGCCTGTCGCCCCCCGCCCGGCGCTACGTCGAGGTCAACTACGGGCCGTACGACCGGCTCGACGGCGACGCGGCGTTCCTGCCGGGCGTGCCCGCCAAGGCGCCGGGCGCCAACCTCTACCCGGCCGGCTTGGGCAAAGACGAGCTGCTGGCGGCCGCCGACCTCTACCCGGAGCGCAATCTGACCGGGCTGTACACCGTCGTCCGCCGCGACGAGGCGGGGCAGTTGCAGGGCGTGCCGTACCACCAGGCGTTCGCCAGCGCCCACGAGACGGCCGCGCGGCACCTGCGGGCGGCGGCCGACCTCGCCCAAGACCCCGGTCTGGAGACCTTTCTCCGCCTGCGCGCCGACGCGCTCCTCACCGACGACTACCGCGCCAGCGACCTCGCGTGGATGGACATGCGGACGAACCCGCTCGACATCGTGATCGGGCCCATCGAGACGTACGAGGACGGGCTGGCGGGCTTCAAGGCGGCGCACGAGGCGTTCGTGCTCGTCAAGGACCAGGCGTGGAGCGCGCGGCTGAGCGCCTACGCGGCGCTCTTGCCCGAGCTTCAGCGCGGCCTGCCCGTCGACAGCATTTACCGCGCCGAGTCGCCCGGCGCAGACGCCGACCTGGGGGCCTACGACGTGGTGTTCGTGGCTGGCGACGCCAACTCGGGCTCGAAGACGATCGCCATCAACCTGCCGAATGACGAGTCGGTGCAGCTCGAAAAGGGCTCGCGACGGCTCCAGCTCCAGAACGTGATGCGGGCCAAGTTCGACCGCATCCTGGTCCCCATCGCCGACGTGCTGCTCCCCGACGATCAGCGCCAGCTCGTGACGTTCGAGGCCTTTTTCGGCAACACCATGTTCCACGAGGTGGCGCACGGGCTGGGCATCAAGACCACCGTCGACGGGCGCGGGACGGTCCGCGAGGCGCTGCAGGACCGCGCGAGCGCGCTCGAAGAGGGGAAGGCCGACGTGCTGGGCCTCTACATGGTGCAGCAGCTGATCGCGCGCGGCGACTGGGCCGAGGCCTCGCTCGACGAGCACTACGTGACGTTTGTGGCCTCCATCTTCCGCTCCATCCGCTTCGGCGCGTCGAGCGCGCACGGCCGAGCCAACCTGGTGCGGTTCAACTTTTTCCGCGAGCAGGGCGCCATCGAGCCCGAGGCCACGTCCGACGGGCAGGTCTGGCGCGTGGTCCCGGCGCGGATGGGCCCGGCCATCGAGGCGCTCGCGCGCCGGATCCTGACGCTGCAGGGCGACGGCGACTACGACACCGTCGACGCCTTCGTGCAGCAGTACGGCCGGATGTCGCCCGCGCTCTCGGAGAGCCTGGACCGCGTCGCCGACGCGGGCATCCCGGTCGACGTCGTCTTCGAGCAGGGCGAGGCCGTGCTCGGGCTGGAGCCCGTCGACGGTGAGTAACGGGTGAGAGGCGACGGGGCTCTCCCCACGCCTCGTCCCCACGTCCGACCTTCCCCGTCCCCCGCCCTGCTCGCCCGTGCTCCTCTCCGACCTCACCGTCATCGTCCCGACGAAAGACGAGGCCGCCAACATCGGCCCGTTCCTCGACTCTATCGACCCGGCCGTCGGGCTCGTAGTCGTGGACGCCAGCGACGACGACACGCGCGACATCATCCGTGCCCGGCGCCCGCCGGCCGTCGTCATCGAGGATCGGGGCTCGATCCCCATCGCGAGGCAGATCGGGCTGGAGGCGGCCACGACGGAGTGGGTCCTCTTTACCGACGCCGACATGTCGTTCGGCGACGACTACTGGACCGGCTGGCAGGCCCTCGACCTCGGGCCGAAGGTCGGCGCGGTGCAGGGCGCCAAGCTCTCCGCCGACGACGACTACCGGCTCTACTACAAGCTGTTCTCGTTCGGCATCCGCGCCATGTCGTGGCTGACGGTCCCGGCGGGCTCGGGCTCGAACATGCTCTTCCGCCGGACGGCCCTCCTCGACGCGGGCGGCTTCGACCCGGCGCTGACGGCGAACGAGGACATCTACGCGCTGTGGAGCGTCCGGAAGGCGGGCTGGCGGGTGACGTTCGCGGGCGGCCTCAAGGTCTACGAGCGCGACCACCGCCGCCTCGACCAGGGCCGCGTCAAGAAGACGCTCCACGGCTGGATCCGCCCGCTCATGCTGTTCACCGGGCTCGGCGGCGACCGCGTCCGGAAGTCGAGCTGGGGGTACTGGAAAAACGAGGAGTGAGGGGTCCGGGTCTGCCTCGGCGCCAAGGTGGGGGCGACGGAGCCTCCCTCCTGGACAACGCGAAGCGTCGGCGCAGCCAAGAGGGGTTGGGAGTAGTAGACGATGGGGCTGTGACGCTCGCTCGCCCCCCTCACCCCGTCCCTCTCCCGTGGGGAGAAGGGACGCCGTAGGGTCCGCCGCGACCTATCCGCACGAACCCAACCAAGGACTCACGGGCCTGCCGCCTTGCGCAAGCGGGCCTCGTCGAGGTCCTGCTGGCGGCCGCGCCAGAGCGGGTCGCCGTCAGGCGCCGTGCGGCGGTCGCAGTAGACCTCGACGCGCGTGCCCTCGGGGTCGTGGAAGTACGCCTGCCACGCGATCTGCGCGTCCTGCAGGTCCACCTCCCCGCCTCGCTCGCGGACGCGATCGACGACCGCCAGCAGTTCGGCCGGCGTCTCGGCCTCCCACGCGAAGTGGTCGAACCGGCCGGTCGGGCCCGGCGCGGAGCCCCCCGCCTTCGCGGGGGCAGGCTTGCGCGCTTGGCGGAGCACGAGCCGGTGGTGCATTCCGTCAGCCGCGCCCTCAGGGATGGGCGCGCGGTCGGTGAGGAAGGCGTAGTGACTCACGTCGTCCGTCGCCCGCTCGCGGACGGACAGGCCCAGGACCTCGGTGTAGAACGCGGTCTGGCGGTCGAGGTCGGCGACGTCGAGGCGGAGGTGTCCGAGGCGCATGGGTCGGCCGGGGGT
This sequence comes from Rubrivirga aquatilis, assembly GCF_046845665.1. Classification (GTDB taxonomy): domain Bacteria; phylum Bacteroidota; class Rhodothermia; order Rhodothermales; family Rubricoccaceae; genus Rubrivirga. Next base: position 192,270 of record NZ_CP177355.1, read on the forward strand.
GCGCCTCCGGGATGGCCAGACCGCGCGCGCGGTTCCAGCGTCGTCCGCCGTCGCCTGGCGGAGCCCTCGTCGCCCCGGGCGCTACGCGGCGAGGGCGTACGCGAGCACGAGCGGCGCGAGCCCCGCAATCAGCGCCAGCACGACGAACGCGACCTGCCGCCACGCGATGCCCTCCAGCGTGGGGCCGGCGGGGACGATCTCGTAGGGGGCTTCAGCAGCGGGCGGCATGGTCTCGGCGGTCGGGGACTGACAGACGCGTCAGAACGGCTCGGAGTTACTCCGGTATCGGTCCCCTGACTCCTGTCTTGAGCGGCTCCACAGACTCTTGTCGAGCCCTGCGCCGTGCGTTCGCAGACGAGGGCCGCTCGCGCGGGGCGGTCCCACGACCGGCGGCGGCGTCTGCCTGCATGCTCGCCTCGTGGCGAGACGGGCGCGGCCGGCTCCCCTTCCGTCGTCCGCCTAGCTCGTGGCGGGGAGGTCCGCCGGCTCCATCGCGAGGTCGTCGCGGACGGCGCCGAAGAGGGCGTCGCGAGCGGCCTCGGGCGACTCGGCCGCGACCAAGCGCTCGACCGTCGACTCGGACCGGATCAGCTGCGCCGTCACCGCGAGCTGGCGGAGGTACGCCTCGGCGTCCATCGCGTCCGGCGCCAGCAGCACCACGACCACGCGCGCGGGCTGGCCGGTGTGCGGCAGCGGCGCCCCGCGCGGGCACACCCCGACGTGGACCTGGGGCGCCTCCACCTCGGGCACGTGCGCGTGGTAGAACACGACGCCGGGCATCACCTCGGGCGCGTCGTCGGGCATCGCCGCCAGCCGCGTCGCGAGCTTCGCCGCCACGCCGGGGTGGTCGGGGAAGCCGGGCGTGAGCAGGCGCCGCAGCATCGCCTCGGCCGACGCCGGGCTCAGGTCGAGCACGATGTGCTCGGGCGGCAGCGACAGGTCCTCGACCCCGTCGCCGTCGACAGCCTCGGCGACGAGCGGGACGATTGCGGCTTCAGACAGCGTCATAGACAGCAGGTCGAGGCCGGGGTGGCGGCGCGCGAGCACGCGGGGCAGCCGCGTCAGCGCGGGGCGCCACGCGACGGCGCCGTGGCGGACGCCGATCAGCACGAGCACGTCGCCGGTCGAGACCTCGTCGTCGAGCGCGCGGACGGCGCCGGACCACTCGTCGAGCGGGCGGACCTCGACGGACGCCTCGGGCCGGGCCTCCGTCAGCCGGCGCTCCACCTCGGACGCGTCGTCGCTGGCGGCGAAGGCGACCACTCTGAGCCCCTTCTGCGCCGCCAGCACCTTGAGCACGCGCGCCGCGCGCGCAAACCCGGTCTCACGGTGGACGAGCGGCGGGACGAGCACGACGAGCCGCCGCGCCGCCGCGAGCGGGGCGACGAGCCGCGCCACGACCACCATCGCCCGGCTCTCCGCGAGCACCCCGTCGATGACGTGCCCGAACACCATCGCCCCCGGCGACCGCTGCCCGTTCCACCCGGCCACGACCTCGCTCGCGCGGACCTCCCGCCCGGCGCGCAGAATGCCCCGGACCGCGTTGTCGTCGATGCGGACGGTCGGCGAGACGGGGACGGACGCGGCGGTCGCGTGGAGCACGGCCCGCTCCATCAGCCGCTCGGCGGCGGCCACGTTCTCGGCCTCGTCGGCGCCCGCTCGCGCGACGGCGACCGGGAAGACCGGCTCTTCGCTTTGGGGGCTCCTCAGCAAGAGCGCCAGCTCCATCAAGTCCGCCGCCGTCTCGGGGTTCGAGAGCGGCACCACGATCCGCTCGGGCGCCGACGCCGGCTCGTACGGCCGGTCCGCCTCCGCCAGCGCCACGCGGCGCCCGACGGCCTGCACCAGGCTCGGACCGACGAGACACGTCAGGACGATCACGACGACGACGGCGTTGACGGCGGTCTGCGAGAACAGCCCGATATCGAACCCGATCAACGTCACGGCGAGCGTGGCCGCCGCCTGCGGCATCGTCAGTCCGGCAACGGTCAGCGCCTCGTCGCGGGTGAACCCGAAAAAGGGAATGCCCAGCATCGCGGCCCCACCCTTGCCCACGAACACGATCGCCGAGAACAGCAGCGCCAGCCCCCACACGGTCGGCGACCCGAGCACGCCGACATCGACGAGCAGCCCGACCGAGACCAAGAAGAACGGGACCAAGAAGGCGTTGCCGACAAACTGCAGCCGCGTCATCAGCGGGCTGCTCTTGGGGATCAGCGGGTTGAGCGCGATGCCCGCCAGGAACGCGCCGATGATGGGTGCCAGCCCCGCCAGCGACGCCGTCCACGCGGCGAAGAAGACGAGCGCCAGCAGGAACGCGAACGCGGCGTCGTCCTCGCGGCGGACGCGCCGAAAGAACGCGCGCGCGGCCTTGGGCATCAGCCACAGCACGGCCGCCGCCCACACGATGTCCTTGACCACAAACAGCATCCAGAACTCGGCATCGGCCTCTCCGCTGGCGACGCCCTGCACGACGGCCAGCACCAGGAGGGAGAACAGATCGGTGACGAGCGTCGCGCCGGTCGCGATCACGAGCGCGCGGTTTTTCGAGATCCCCAGCCGCCCCGCAATCGGGAGCGCCAGCAGCGTGTGGCTCCCGACGATGCTGCCCAGGAGCGCCGCCGCGGGCATCCCGTAGCCCAGCACGCTCGGCGCGAGTGTCAGCGCCAGCGCCATCGGGACGGCGAACGACAGGGCCCCGAACGCCAGCGCTTGCGTCCGTTGTTTGGCGAACTCGGCCAGGTCGAGCGTGACGCCGGCCATGAACATGAGGTACAGCAATCCGAACGTGCCTAGCAGCACGAATGTCGCGTCGCGCTCCAACAGCCCGGTGACGCTCGGCCCGGCGATGGCGCCGAGCGCGATCAGCCCGACGAGCCCGGGCACGCGGAACCGCTCGAACAGCAGCGGGCCCGCGAGCAGGATGCCCATCGTGATCGCCACGATCAACACGGGGTCGGTGACGGGCAGCTGGGGGACGGGCAGATCCACGGGGCACGATCGGAGGGACCCCAAACGTACCGACGACAGGGCAGCACCGGCTTGCAGACGCGTGCCCGCCAGCGATCTTGACAGGCCCTCGACTTCTGAATCCATGCGTGCATTCGCCCTCGCTCTCGCCCTCGCCGCCTCCGGCTGCGTGACGGTCGCCGTCGGGCCCGAGCACGTGTTGCACCCACGCCTCGACACCGACACCTCCGCACCCGCGCTCGACGCGGCGGCCGTCGTCAATGCGGTCCCCGGGGCGACCGTCGAGCCGTTCGACGTGGCGACGGACAGCGCCGTGCTGGCGGGCTGGCGGGTCCGCCACGCGGCGCCCGACGACGCGCGCCCGACGGTCTTGTACTTCGGCGGCAACGGCTTCCGCATCTCGCAGCTCGGCTTGAAAAAGCTGGTCCCGCTCCTGCGCACCGGCGTCGACGTGGTGCTGATCGACCACCGGGGCCACGGGCGAAGCACCGGAGAGGCCTCGACGCACGCGCTGAAAGCCGACGCGCTGGCGACGTTCGACGCGGTCGCGGCGCTTGTCGGACCAGAGCGCGTGATCGTCCACGGGCACTCGCTGGGCAGCTTTCTCGCGAGCCACGTCGGCGCCGAGCGCGCGACGGCGGGTGTGGTGCTGGAAAACTCGGCGACGACGACGGCCGACTACGCGGCGTCGCGGTTCGACTTGTACCCCGTCTTCCGTCCGTTCGTCCGGCTGGAGGTCTCCGACGCGCTCGCGGACGAGGGCAGCCTGGCGCCGGTCCGCCGCATCGACGAGCCGCTGCTGATCCTGGCCGGCGCGCTCGACGCCCGCATCCCGGCGTGGATGAGCGAGGAGTTGTACGCCGCCTCCCCGCTCGCGCCAGGCCGCAAGCGGCTCGTCGTGTTCGAGACCGCCGGCCACAACCGCGTCCCCTTCCACCCCGACTTCGCGGCCGTCTATCGCGCCTTCGTCGGCGACTGGGTGCGCTGAGCCCGCCGCTCCGCTTCCGAGGGTGTCGGCCTCGCAAGCAGGCGGACCCGCACCAGACCACGTCCCCTCTCCCTGTGGGAGAGGGACAACCGGCAGGTCGGCGCAGCCAGGGTGAGGGGTTCCGTCGCTGGCACGAGCCGGCCCGCTAGCGCAAGCCCGCCTGCTGGCGCAAGCCCCTGCTCTAGACGCGAGTGGGCGTCCACATGGCCTTGCGGGGCGCCAGCGGGTGTCCGAGGTTCGTGCGCCCGCCCCGTTCTACCGATGCGTACCCTCCTCCTGGCCGCCCTCGTCCTCGCCGCCTGCGACTCCACCGCCAGCGGCCCGCCCGACGTCGGCGGCACCTACCGCGTCGAGTCCGCGAGCCTCGACGGCGACGTGCTGACGGCCGTCGTGAGCTACAGCGGCGGATGCCAGGAGCACACCTTCGAACCTCGCTCCCGGTCGGCCGCGACCGCCACCGAGCTCTGGCTCGTCCACGACGCCCACAACGACACGTGCGAGGCCTACCTGACCGAGACGCTGGCGCTGGCGGTGGTGTCGGACGGACCGACCGTCCTGCTCACGCCGTCGGGCGGCGAGATCCGGCTCCGCTAGGCGCCAGCCACGCCAGCACCTGCGCCGTCACCTCGGGCCGACGGAGCAGGTCGAAGTGCGACGTGCCCGGCAGGACGTATTGGCGCTCGGCGGGCACCGCCAGCGCGAGCGCCGGGTCGGGGTGGCGACCGAGCCCGCTGTCGAGCGGGACGAGCCCGTCACCGACGGTCCGGTCGCGCACGCCGTTTTTCCCGTCCCCCAGCGTCGCGGCCACCAGGTACACGGCGACGCCGTCGGGGAGCGGGAGCGGCTCGCGTTGGTCCGGGCCACGGGCGAAGCGGTCGCGCCCGTCCCAGTCTGACCGGGCGACGCTCCCGAAGCGCAGGTCCGTGACGCCCGCGCTCCGCGCCTGCCCGAGCGCCGCGTACGGCGCCGTCCACCGCGTCGCCCCCAGCAGCGAGTCGACCACGTTCCCTACGCGTTCTAGTGGCGACCCGTGGTGGGGCGTCCCCAGGCACACCAGCGACACGTCGCGCGACGACCATCCGTGCCCCGCCTCGGCGGCGTGCCCCAGCGCGCTCCGCATCACCAGCCCGCCCATGCTGTGCGCCACGACGACGATCCGCCGCACCGGGACGGGCCACGCTCTGACGGCCGCCTCCAGCGCCTCCGCCGCCTCCGCCCCGTTGTCCGAGACGTGGCGTCCGCTGTTGTAGCGGAGCCCGAGCCGGCTCGCGCCGAGCGCCGACGCCAGCACCGCGCCGGGGTCGTGCTCGTCGTCGCCCCACTGCCCGTCGTGCATGCACAGGCCGTGGACGAAGACGAGCAGCGTCTCGGACGGGTCGGCGACCGCATCGGTGTCGAGCGGGCGACCGTCGTAGCGGATCTCGGTCGCCGTCGCCAGCTCGTTGCCCGTCATCGCGAGCGTGTCGCCAAAGGCCCCGTTGAGCGCCGCGACGGCCGCGTCGCGGATCTCGCCGCGCGCCCCGTCGAGCGCCTCCGGCCGGATCCGCTCGGTCACCGCCAGCCCCCCGTCGGCCGCCCGCGCCGTGCCCCGCGTGATCGCCCGGATCATCCGGTACACGAGCCCCGCGATCCCCCGCTTGCGGGCGCCGACTTTGCGCCGCCGCGTGACGGCCGCGTGCGCGGCCTCGACGATGTCGGTGGTGCCGGTGACGGCGTCGGCGAGGAGCCGGACGGCGCCGCGGAGGTCGGACAAGAAGGACACCGGGACTCGGGCGCGGGTACACGGCCCGGCGGCGCCGTGGGTCCCCTGCCGGCGCCAGCGGTCACTCAAAGCCTCGCGCAGGCGGGGAGCCTGCCGAGACTCTTGCCCCAAACGACACACGGACCGCCCCCCGAGGGAGCGGCCCGTGCTCACATTCTGCCTGCTCGCGCGCCTGAACGCTACCCCTCCTCGTTCTTGCGGGCGTTGTTGGCCCGCTTGCGCTCGTGGGGGTCGAGGTGCCGCTTGCGCAGGCGCATCGAGGTCGGCGTGATCTCGATCAGCTCATCGTCGCGGATGAACTCGATGGCCTCCTCGAGCGACATCTTCTTGCTCGGGTTCATCTTGAGGAAGTTGTCCGAGCCCGAGGCGCGCATGTTGGTCAGCTTCTTCTCCTTGGTCGCGTTGACCTCCATGTCCTCGTCGCGCGCGTTCTCGCCGACGATCATGCCGTTGTAGACCTCGTCGCCGGGCTCCACGAAGAGCTGGCCGCGCTCCTGCAGGTTGACGATCGTGTACGGCGTCACCTTGCCGTTGCGGTCGGCCACGATGGCGCCGGTCGCGCGGTGCGTGATCGGCCCGGCCCACGGGCGGTAGCCGTCGAACAGGTGGGTCAAGAGGCCCGTACCCTTGGTGTCGGTCAGGAACTCGGTCCGGTAGCCGATGAGCCCGCGCGCCGGGATCTCGAAGGTCATCCGGATGCGCCCGCCGCCGTTGTTCTTCATCTCGACCATCATGCCCTTGCGGGTGCCCAACGTTTCGATGACGACGCCCATGAACTCCTCGGCCACGTCGACCGTCGCGCGCTCGTAGGGCTCGTGCGTCTTGCCGTTGACCTGCTTCGTGATCACCTGCGGCATGCCGACAGCGAACTCGTAGTTCTCGCGGCGCATCTGCTCGATCAGGATCGCCATCTGGAGCTCGCCGCGCCCGAAGACGAGGTAGCGGTCGGTGCTCTCGGTCTCGTCGATGCGGAGCGCGAGGTTCGCCTCGCCCTCCTTCATCAGCCGGTCGCGCAGGTTGCGGGAGGTCACGTACTTGCCGTCCTTGCCCACGAACGGCGAGTCGTTGACGCGGAACTCCATCGAGAGCGTCGGCTCGTCGATGTCGAGCGCCGCGAGCGGCTGGGGGTCCTCGACGTCGGTGATCGACTCGCCCAGGCCGATGCCGGTCAGGCCGCCGATGTAGACGATGTCGCCGGCCGTCGCCGTCTCGGCCTCGACGCGGTCCAGGCCCTCGGAGACGAACAGGCTCGTGACCTGGGTCGCCTTGGTCTCGCCCGTCCGGTGGCACATCAGCACGCGCTGCTTGAGCTTGAGCGTGCCGTTGACGACGCGTGCGATCGCGATTGGGCCGAGGTAGGCGTCCGGCTTGACGTCGGTGACCAGCACCTGCAGCGTCGCGTCGGGGTCGCCGGCCGGGGCCGGGACCGTGCTCACGATCGTCTCGAAGACCGGCTTGAGGTCGGTCAGCTCCGTGCCCAGCTCCAGCGTGCACTCGCCGTCACGCGCGACGGCGTAGATGACCGGGAACTCGAGCTGGTGCTCGTCGGCGTCGAGGTCGATAAAGAGGTCGTAGATCTCGTCGAGCACCTCCTCGGCGCGCGCGTCGCCGCGGTCGATCTTGTTGATCACCACGATCGGGACGAGCCCGAGCGCGAGGGCCTTCGACAGCACAAAGCGCGTCTGGGGCAGCGGCCCCTCGGCGGCGTCGACCAGCAGCATGATGCCGTCGACCATGCGCAGCGTCCGCTCCACCTCACCGCCGAAGTCGGCGTGACCGGGCGTGTCGACGATGTTGATCTTGACGGGCTCGCCGGCGTCGGTGACGTAGCGCACGGCCGTGTTCTTGGCCATGATCGTGATGCCCTTCTCACGCTCGAGGTCCATCGAGTCCATCACGCGCTCGATGGTGGCCTCGTGGGCGGCGAACGTGCCGCTCTGCTGGAGCAGGGCGTCCACGAGCGTGGTCTTGCCGTGGTCGACGTGGGCGACGATGGCGACGTTTCGGATCTGCATAGCGGGCCGGGTGGCGGCAAAGGAACCCGAAAGGTCCGATCCGGACGGTGAGGCCCGAGCCGAGGCCCGGTGCGTTCGGGGCGAAGTCGGCGCTAGCGCACCGCCCGGAACTCGCCGCTCGTGCCGAACCCGAAGTACTGATATCCCTCCAGCGCGACCACGCCGCGCCCGGGTGCTAGCCGGACCTCTTGCCGCTGGACCTGCGCCTCGATCACGTCGGGCGCCAGCGTGTCCGCCGGCGACGGCTGGAACCGGCGGACCTCGAAGGCGAACGCCGTCTCCCGCAAGACGGCCGGTCCCGAGACGAACCGGAGGCGAGCGTCGGCGCGCTCGAGAACGCTCGCGTCGCGCTCAAACAGGATCTCTCCCCCGTCGAGCACCGCCTGCTCGGCGACCGGCGTCGCCCAGACCGACTCCTCGCACGCGCCCTCGCCGAACGTCCACGTGAGCGTCCCCTCGCGACGGTCCGTCGTGCCCTGCCGGTCCACGATGTAGGTCGACACGAACGAGAACGCCCACGCCGAATCCGCCACGATGGGAAACACGTCGACCCCGGCCGGGTCGTCCCCGATGCACTGGACGCGAGCCGAGACCTCCGGGTCGGGAGGGTTGGGCATATCGGGCCCGGGCGTGGTCGTATCGCAGCCGACCACGAGGAGGAGCGCGAGCAGGGAGAGGCGTGTCACGGCTGACGGGAGAGGCGTGTGACAAAGATTTGTGCGGACGTCGGGCCCGACAAGGCAGAACTCGATGAACGTGGCTCGCGCCTCCACACGAGACCACGGTGGAGCCCTCTCGATCCTGCCGCGTAGGGGGAGCCCCCGATTGCCCTGCCATGCGCACCGCCCTGCTCCTCCTCGCCTGTGCGCTCGCGCCCGGCTGTACCTGCGCCTCCGACAGCGTCAACCGCGGCGACCTCAACCTGGTCTCGCTCGACGACGAGTGGGCGCTGGGCCAGGAGCTCGCGGCCGAGGTCGACGCCCAGATCACCATCGTGCCCGACAAGGAGGTCCAGCTCTACGTCGCGGCGCTGGGCGCGGCGCTGGCGGCCGAGACCGAGTTGGCGGACCGCGCGTGGACGTTCACCGCCGTCGCCGACCCGGCCGTCAACGCGTTCGCCCTGCCCGGCGGGCACGTCTACGTCCACGCCGGGCTGATCGCGGCGGCCGAGACCGAGGCCGAGCTGGCGTCGGTCGTGGGGCACGAGGTGGCCCACGTGGCGGCGCGGCACAGCACCGAGCGGATGGTGAAAGCGCAGGGGCTGTCGGTCGTCGCCGGGCTCGTCCTGGGCAACGACCCGGGACTTGTCCGCCAGCTCGTCGCCGGGCTCATCGGGCAGGGCGCGCTGGCTCGCTTCTCGCGGTCCGACGAGCGCGAGGCCGACGAACTGGGACTCGCGTACCTCGTCGACGCCGGCTTCGACCCCGACGGCCAAGCGGCCATGTTCGAGACGCTGGTCACGTTGCGCGAGCGCGAGCCCGGGCTGTTCGAGCAGTGGTTCGGGACGCACCCGATCGGCGAGGAGCGCGTCGAGCAGGCCCTCGAGGCGGCGGCGGCGATGCCGGAGGGCGGGACGCGCGACAGCGACCGCTTCCGCGCCGCGAAGGCCCGCGTGCTCGCGGCCCGCTAGCCCGCCACCACCGCGTCCACCTCGGCGAGATCGTCGGCGGTCAGCACCCACGCCGCGGCGTCCACGTTCGCCCGGATCTGCGAGGGCTTGGTGGCCCCCGCGATCACGGAGGCGACCGGCGCGTGCGCCAGCAAGTATGCGAACGCGAGGTCGAGGATCGTATGGCCGTGCCCCTCCGCCCACGCCATCAGCCGCTCGACGGTATCGAGGTTGGCCTCGGTAAGGACCTCGTCGCCCATCGTCTTGAACTTGCCCTCGGTCGCGTTCAGCCGTCCATCAGCATCCGTGTCGCCGCGTCGGTACTTGCCGGTGAGCAGGCCGCTCTTGAGCGGGAAGTAGGGGACGAACGCCAGCCCCTGCTCGCGGCACGCATCGAGGACGCCACCTTCGGGCTCGCGGTGGAGCAGGCTGTACTCGTTCTGCACGGCCACGAACCGCGCCCCGCTGGCAGCGGCCTCGGCCTCACGAAGCTGGTCGGCGGAGAAGCCAGAGCACGCGATCGCGCGCACCTTGCCCTCGGTCACCAGACCTGCCAGCGCGCCGAGTGTGTCGGCGATGGGAGTGTCGGTGTCGGGGCGGTGGAGGTAGTAGAGGTCGATGCGGTCGGTGCCCAGGCGCCGCAAGCTGCCCTCGCACGCCGCGCGGACCGCCACCGGTGTCGCCTGCCCGCCGGGCCCGCCCTTGGGTCGGTACCCACACTTTGTCGCGATCACGACCTCCTCTCGGCGACACCCGAGGGCGCGGCCCAGAAACCGCTCGCTAGCGCCGTCGCCGTAGAGTTCGGCCGTGTCAAAGTGCGTGATGCCCGCGTCGAGCGCCGCGTCGACGACGGCTTGCGAGGCGGCCTCGTCAATGTGCCAGCCGAAGTTGTTGCAGCCGAGGCCGACGGCGGAAACGGTGAGGGGGCCGATGTGGGGCATTGAGGGAACGGGGAACGAGGGACTGGGAACGGGCAGACCGCGCCCAGGCTCCAGCGGGGGCGGTCCGTCTCGACGCAAGCTCTGCCCGTGCCCCTTTCCCCATGCCCCGTGCCCCTATTCCCACACCGTCGTCTCGGGGCGGAAGGCGAACCACGCGAAGGCGAACGTGTCGTGCGTGGGGAGCAGCGCCAGGCGCGTCCCCGCCAGCGGGCCATCGATGGCCGTGCCCGTGGCGTCCCACCGGCTGCCGGTCTCGGCGTCCACAAAGGCGCCCCCGTCAACGCGGAAGGTGAGCGCGGTCGGGCGGCCATCGACCGACACCGTCCGGCGGAAGGCCCCGGCGGAGCCCACGGTACGGGCGCTTGCGATCCGGTCTTCGCCGAGCGCCGTCGCCGTGTCGCCGGTGTGGAAGACGACGATCTCGACGCCACCGAGGCGGTCCTCGACGACCCCCCGCTCGCGCGTCACATCGGCGGGGTACGCCCGGAACGCGCCGCCGGCCTCGACGGCGACGACGCGCGCCATCGGCGCCAGCCGCCCGTCGGGCGGGCCATCATAGAGGATGGGCGACTGCGCGATGTCGTCGTAGCCGACGTAGGGGTTGCGGCCGTACTCCCGCTCGTGGCCGGTCGTGCGCGAGAGCACGGGCGCGTCGGGCTCGGCGGCTCGCGCCTGGGCAAAGGAGACGATCTGGGCGGGCAGCACGTCGAGCGTCGAGCCCACGAGATCCCCGACGAGCGCCTCGCCGGTGTACTGCTGCCACAGCGTCTCTGTCTGGCGGTCGAACATGACGAGGTCTGAGTGGCGGAGCAGGCCCGAGACGCCGAAGTCGAGCACGCGCGGGCCGTCGGGCGTCTCGACGGTGCGGCGGACGGCGACGGCGCTGTAGCACAGCGGGCAAAAGGTCACCGCGACGGGCTCGCCGCCGACCTCGTCGTTCGCGATCTCGTGCCACGTCAGGATCTGGAGCGGGTAGATCTTGGCGTCGCCGTTGAGGCGGAGCAGGATCACCGGCTCGCGGGCCGCCAACCACACGCTCGCTCGGTCGGCGTCGACGAAGTCGGGCGCGTCGATGGCCGGGATGCCGTCCTTGGGCGGGCCGCCCGCCTGGAGCTCGGACAGCTCGATGGTCCGCCGCGCCGTGTTCGTGTCGAAGCCCGGCAGCGCGCGCTCGGGCGCCTGGGCTTGGGAGCAGCCGGCGAACATGAGGACGGCAGCCAGAAGGAACGTGCTACGCATGCTCTTCCGACGCCGCCCACCCCGCCCGGCTTACCCGAGCACCTCGTCCCGTTCAGGCCTCATTCGGCATCTGGGCCTTGAACGTGAACGCCGCCAGCGCGCCGCCAGCGAACGTCGCCACGAGATAGACCCACAAGCCCCCGAGTGACGCGCCGTCGCCGATGATGAGGTCGACCAAGATGGGACCGATGGCGACGGCCGGGTTGAAGGCGCCGCCCGAGATCGGGCCGGCCGCCAGCGCACCCGCCAGCACGACGAGCCCGATCGCCAGCCCGTAGTAGTCGTTGCCCGCCGTGTCGCTGGCGGTCGCCACGTGCAGGATGACGAGGGCGAGCAGGAACGTGAACAGCAGCTCCAGCAGGAAGAACGCGCCGAGCCCGGTCTCAGCCGCGGGCATCACCTGGAGCACGTCGCCGGTGATGGTGTCGGCGGCGAAGGCCGCGAGCACCCCCGCGAGCACCTGGACCGCCACATAGCCCCCCGCCTCCGGCAGCGTGACCTTGCCCCGGATCCAGACGGCGAGTGTGACGGCCGGGTTGTAGTGCGCCCCCGAGATGTGGCCGCCCATATAGATGACGGCGATCAGCACGCCCGCGATGGCAAGTGGCGCGAGTGCGCTCCCGATCAGGACGGTCAGGCCGATCGTGAGGACGAGAAAGAACGTGCCGAGAAACTCGGTGATGAGCTTGGGAGCCATGGGTCGGGGAAGCCAGGGAGAAGGAAGGCTGAAGCTAGACCGGACAGTCCGGGCTGCTGGAACGCTCGCGTGCCTGAACCGGCCGCCAGCCGGGCGCACACCGCTCGCACCTGTTTCTTATCGCCATGCCCCCACGCCTACACCCCGTCCGCCCTCCCGTCGTCCCGCCCTGCCCGCCCGGCATGTCGGCGCGCGAGTACGAGGCCTACCAGCTGTTCGTGCTGGGCGAGGCCGGCGTCGAGCGCGTCCGTCTGCGCGCGCCGCGCACGCCCGGCACCCCGCGCCTATGCCGCGACAACGACGGCCTCGAGATGACGCTCGACGACGCTATGCGGCTGCGGCTGATCCCCCACGACGTCGACGCCGACGCACGCTGCGACTGCGCGTACCGCCCCTCGTGGTGAGCCTCTCTGAGGTCCGGTGACGCCGGGTCAGGCCCCGCCCCGGGCCTACCTTCGGGCCCTGCCCTCCCGCCCGACTGTATGGCTCACGGCCGCTCCAAAACCGGCGCTTCGTTCGACGACCTCTCGACCGGATTCGCACACGGCCAGTTCGCCCCGCTGTACTTCTTCTATGGCCAGGAGGGGTGGTTCATGGACGAGCTTCAGCGGCTAGCGCTCAAGCACGCCGTCGAGCCCCACGAGCGCGACTTCAACGTCGACGTGGTGTTTGGGCCTGAGGCCTCGGCGCAAGCCGTGCTGTCGCAGTGCTCACAGTTCCCGATGATGGCCGCGCGGCGACTGATCATCGTGCGCGGGTTCGAGAAGCTGGCCGACAACAAGCTGTTCCAAGGCTACGCCGCAGCGCCAAACCCGCAGGCCGTCGTGATCTTGCTCTGCGACTCGAAGCCTAACGTCTCGGCGCACCCGTACCGGGCGTTGCGCGAGAAGGCCGTGTGGTCGCTGTTTGACCCGCTCAAAGAGCGCCAGCTAGCGGGGTGGGTCGAGAAACGGTTCCGCGCACGGCGCGTCGAGACCGAGTCCGGCGCGGCCCAGATGCTGGCCGAGCTCTCCGGCGCCGACCTCCGCTCGCTCGAGTCGGAGGTCGACAAGCTGGTGACGTACGTCGGCGACCGAGCCCTCATTACCCGCGATGACGTGTTGCGCGCGGCGGGCCACTCGGCCGAGCAAAACCCGTTCGAGCTCCAGGACGCCTTGGGCCGCGGCGATGTCGCCCGCGCCCTGGCCATCGCCGACGCACTGCTGGCGCAAGCGGGGCAGCGCCGGGGCGAGGCGATCCGCATCGTCGCGCTGCTGGCCTCGCACGTGACGAAGCTGTGGAAGCTGACAGGATGTCTCGCCCAGAACGTGCCCGAGCGCGAATGGGCCGGACAAATCGGCGTGCCGCCGTTTGCCTTGCGTGACTATGTGTCACCCGCCAAGCGCTACGGCGAGCGCGGCATTCGGCGCGCCTTCGAGGCCCTGCTGGCGGCCGATCTCGAGCTAAAAGGAGCCTCTCACCGCGATGAGCGTCTGATTCTGACGCTGGCGCTCCGCCGCGCAGTAGCGCCTTCCCGGTAAGGCCCACCGGGGAATCCACGTCAGGGATTCTACGAAGACCCCGCAGTCCTCCGTTGCAACAGGCGACCGGGCACGCTCCTTGCGTTTTTTGTTCCCGCTGCCAACCGGCGGCCTCCCACCGCCCCTTCCCCTCTCCTCCCCTCTATGCCGACCCTGAAAAAGCAGACGTTCGCCAAGGCCAACCGGACCGTCACCCCGGCCTCGAAGAACCACGGCGTCCTGTCGCAGATGAACGACGAGGACCTGATGAGCCAGTTCCAGATGGGGACGGTCGAGGCCTTCGACATCCTGGTCGGGCGCTACCACGACCCGCTGACGAACTACATCTACCGGTTCCTGGGTGACCTCAAGGAGTGCGAAGACCTGCTCCAGGAGACGTTCCTGCGTGTCTACCGCAACCGGCACAGCTACCGCCGAATTGCCAAGTTCTCGACGTGGCTCTACACCATCGCCGGCAACCTAGCGCGCAGCGAGTACCGCAAGCGCAAGCGCCGCCGCCTCTACAGCCTCCAGTCCGTCAACCGTGACGACGAGGAGTATGAGGTCGAGATCCCTGACGAAACGTTCCTCCCGGACAAGCACGCCGAGGGTACGATCCAGGACAAGTACATCCAGGACGCGCTGGCGCAGATCCCCGAGGAGTTCCGTGAGGTCGTCGTGCTGCGCGACGTCCAGCAGCTCGCCTACGAGGAGATCGCCGACATCACGGGCCTCCCGATGGGCACCGTCAAGAGCCGCATCAACCGGGGCCGCACCAAGCTCCAGGGCATCCTCCAGGAGGTCTACTCCCCGGAGGAAGCGTAGGCCCGAGCTATCAACCCCGTAGGGGCGCAAGGCCTGTAAGCCTGAGCCAGCCAAGCGGGCCGTCCTCCGGGGCGGCTCGCTTTTTTGTGGCCGCGCCTGCCTCGGGCGAGGGGCCGAGGCGGGCGGTCCTCGTCGTCTCTCCACCGTCGCGCCTTGCCCGAGGCGGCCCGCGTCCGCTACTTTCGTCGTCCGCTGGCGCTCGTCGCTGGCGCACCGGGCCCTTAGCTCAGGGGTTTAGAGCGCTCGCCTCACACGCGAGAGGTCGATGGTTCAAATCCATCAGGGCCCACGGACGACAGCGGAAGGCGCGTCGTCAGCGGGCGGCGCCGATGGCCTCGCCCATGCGCACGACTGTCCCGGCTGCCAGCGACGCGTCGAGGTCGACGCGCCCGCGCTCGAACGCCAGGACGACGCTGCTGCCCAGCAGGAAGCGCCCGATCTCGGCGCCGGTCTCGAAGGCCAGGTCGTGCTCGGTCACCGTCCGCTCGCGGTACGGCGACGCCGGGCCGTCCCAGACCGTCTCGATGCTGGCGACGATCATCGCGCCCACCATCACGACGAGCATCGGGCCATACGCGGTCTCGAACTCCATGACCAGGCGCTCGTTGACGGCGAACAGGCCCTCGACGCCCGCCTCGGTCGCCGCGTTGACGGAAAACAGCTTGCCCGGGATGGCGACCGTCCGCACGAGCCGCCCCGCGAGCGGGAGGTGGACGCGGTGGTAGTCGCTCGGCGAGAGGTAGACCGTCGCGAACGGGCCGCCCTCGAACTCAGGTCGTGCGCACACGTCTGCCAGGGCTTGGAACGAGTAGCGGATGCCCTTGGCCTGGAGCAGCTGCCCCTCCTCGATGATCCCGGTCTGACTCACGACGCCGTCGGCGGGGCTGACGACGGCGCCCGGCGCGGGGTCGATCGGCCGGGCGTCCGGGGCGAGGGCGCGGCTGAAAAAGTCGTTGAACGAGCGGTAGTCGGCGAGGTCGGGTCGCTCGGCCTGCGCCATGTCGACGTCGTACGCCTTCGCGAACGCGCGGATGAGCGGGCCGCGCACCCAGCGCGCCTCGGACGCCGCGAGCCCCCCGGCGGCGCGCGAGATCAGGTGCTGCGGCAGGATGGTCTGGAGTCGGACGAACGCGCTCATAGGCTGGCGCCAGCGGCGCCCGGTGGGACGCTGAACCTACCGGGCGGGCGCGCTGCCGGTTCTCCGATCTCAGCTGGCGACACGTGCCGGGAGCGCCCGAGCAGCCACGACCAAGACGGCGCCCAGCCCGGCCACGACCGCGAACCCGAGCCGGAAGCCCTCGACGGGGTCGCTGGCGGACGTCGCCAGCGCCGCGAGCGTCGCCGCGCCCGCCAGTTGCCCGACGCTCAGGAAGATGGTCGACAGCCCCTGGGCGACCGCCCGCTCGTCGGCGCCGGCCTCCGCCAGCAGGATGTAGCTCAGCGACGAGCCCAGGATGCCGGAGAGCCCGAGCCCGAGCACGACCGTCCCGGCAACGTGTACGCCCAGCGACGGCGCCAGCGCAACCGTGCCCATCCCGAGCGCCACCAGGACGGCCGCGACGGTCACGACCGGGCGCGGGCCGATGCGGTCGAGCAGACGTCCGGAGACGGGGGCCCCGAGCGCGACGCCGGCCACCAACGGGAGAAGCAGGTACGACGCCGTCGACTCGCCGACGCCGAACGCGGCGACGGCGTACGCCGACAGCAGCACGAACGTGGCCTCGACGGCTCCGGCCCCAACCGCGAGCCCGCACGCGACTTGGACGGGCCGCCGCGCCACCAGCCCGGGCCGGATCACGGGCACCGGGGCGCGGCGCTCGACGACGACGAGCACGGCCAGCAAAACCGCCGCCAGCGCCAAGGCCCCGCCCGCCCGGAGCTGGGCCAGCCCCAACCAGGGCGCGGAGGCGTCGAGCCCGCTCAGCCCGACCACGAGCGCGACGAGCAGCGCCGTCAGCGTCGCCACGCCCGCTGCGTCGAACGCGCCCGGCGCCGCGGCGCGCGACTCGGGCAGGCGCCGGGCGCTCAGCCCGAACACGACGGCCGCGAGGGGCAGCGACAGCGCGAACAGCCAGCGCCAGCTGGCGACCGACAGCACGATTCCCCCCACGGCCGGCCCCACCAGGAACGCCACGCCGAACACGGCGCCCAGCATCCCCACAGCCCGGCCTCGCCGCTCGGGCGGGTACGTGTCGCCGATCACGGCCGTCGCGACGGGGAAGATGCCGCTCGCGCCCAGCCCCTGGAGCACGCGACCCGCCAACAGCACGCCGAACGACGGCGCCAGCACCACGACGAGCGTGCCGGCCGCGAAGAGGGCCACGTCCGCGAGGTAGACCCGCTTGCGGCCGACGCGGTCGGCGAGCGCGGCCATCACGGGGAGCCCGGCGAGGTTCGCCAGCACGAACGCCGTGAACGTCCACGCGACGGCCCGCTCGGTCAAGGCGAACGTCTCGCGCAGGGCCGGGAGTGCGGGGCCCACGATCGCGATGTCGAGGGCCGCCAGCAGCGTCCCCAGAAAGAGCACGCCCAGGAGGCGCGGCGGCGGAACAGTCGTGTCGGTCATGCCACAGAGTCGCGTCGCGGCCTTCCCGAGACCGCGAAGCCCCGTCGGAATCTGTCCGCCCCGCGTGCCGCTCCGGCGCTGCCGGGAGGGCCCGGCGAGAAGGTTTTGACAAGGCGGGCCGCCCGGCCATGCGCCCTATCTGGATCGAGTCTAAGTTTAGATCGGATCCAGATAACCCTCCACCCGTCCCCCTCGATGCCCCACCTCCGCTCCGCCGTCCTTCTGGCGCTCCTCGTCGTGGTCCCCGCCGCCGCCCAGACCGGCACCCTCGCCGGCCGCGTCCTCGATTCGGAGACGCAGCAGCCGTTGCCCGGCGCGACCGTCCACCTGGTCGGCACGACCACGGGCTCCTCGGCCGGCCCGTCCGGCCGCTTTACGCTGGCGGCCGTCCCCGTCGACACCCACACCCTGCGCGTGAGCCTGATCGGCTACGAGGCCGCGTCGCTCACCGTCGAGGTGCGCGAAGGCGAGCGCGTGGTCCTCGACGTGGCCCTCTCGCAGCAGACGTCCGCCCTCGGCGCGATCACGGTCGTCAGCCGGCGCGGCGGGTTCGTGCCGGCGTCGCTGTCGTCGGCGAGCAAGATCGGCGCCTCGCCGCTGGAGACGCCGCAGTCGGTGTCGGTCATCACCCAGGACCAGCTCGAGGTCCAGGACGCGACGACGCTCGCCGAGGCCCTCCGGTACACGCCTGGCGTCCAGGGCGAGGTGTGGGGCTACGAGCCCCGGTTCACCTGGCTCACGATCCGAGGGTTCGACGCGACCCAGACCGGGCTTTACCGCGACGGCCTCCAGCTCCGCAACGTCAACTACGCCGTCGACTACAACGTCGAGCCGTATGGGATGGAGCGGATCGAGGTCCTCCGCGGGCCGGCCTCGGTGCTGTACGGGGCCGGCAGCCCCGGCGGCGTCGTCGCGTTCTCGTCGAAGCGGCCGACGCCGGTGGCCCAGCGCGAGGCGACGGTCGAGACCGGGAGCTTCGGCCGGGTCCAGGCCCAGGCCGACGTCTCGGGCCCGATCGACGCCGCGGGCCGGTTCGCGTACCGCCTGACGGGGCTCGCCCGGTCGAGCGGGACGCAGGTCGAGCACCTCGACAACGACCGGCTCTTCGTGGCGCCGGCCCTGAGCTGGCGGCCGACCGACCGGACCACCTGGACCGTGCTCGGCGACCTCCTCCTCGACGACACGGGCACATCGCCGGCGCTCCCGATCGAGGCGAGGGACGCGGGCGGGGCGCTCGCCGACGTGCCCTACGGGGTCTACACCGGCGCGCCCGGCGTCGACCGGTACGACCGCGACGTGTGGTCGGCGAGCTCGCTGTTCGAGCACCGGATCGGCCAAGCCGTGACGGTCCGCCAGAACACGCGGACCTACTCGGCCGAACTCGACGACCTCGTCGTCTACACGACCGGGATCCTGGACGACGGCCGCTCCATCTCGCGCTCGGCCTACGGCCGCCTGGGCGCGCTCGACGGCCTCGCCCTCGACAACTCGGTCCGCGTCGAGACCGGGGCCGGGGCGCTCGGCGCGACGCTCCTGGCCGGCCTCGACGTCCAGCGCGTCGACGTCGACCTCGCCACGGCCTACCTGTTCGCGGCGCCGACGCTCGACCTGCTCGCGCCGGACTACGACCAGGCCCTCTCCGAGGTGCCGACGCTGGGGCACGACGCGTACCGCCAGTCGCAGACGGGCGCCTACCTCCAGGGCCAGTTCGACGTGGCCGAGCGGCTGATCCTCTCGGTCAACGGCCGCTACGACTGGGCCACGACTGAGGCCACCAACCGGCTCGCCGAGGGCGAAGCCACGTCGGAGCAGAGCGACCGGGCGTTCACGTGGCGGGCCGGGGCCATCGTCAAGCTGCCGTTCGGCGTCGCGCCGTACGCGAGCTACGCCACGTCCTTCCTCCCCCAGATCGGGGTCGCCCCCGACGGCGCCCCGTTCACGCCCGAGAGGGGCCGGCAGGTCGAGGTGGGCGTCAAGGTCCAGCCGCCGGCGCTCAACGCGTTCGTGACGGTCGCCCTGTTCGACCTTGTCCGGCAGGACTTCCTCCAGTACGACCCCGCCACGTTCGCCCAGGTCCAGACGGGCGAGGTCGCCTCGCGGGGCGTCGAGTTCGAGGCCGTGGCGAGCCTGCTCAACGGGCTCGACGTGACGGCCGGGCTCACGCTCCTCGACGTCGAGATCACCGAGTCGGGCAACGCGGCCGAGCTCGGGATGCGCCCGACGCAGCTCCCGGAGACCACGGGCTCGCTCTGGGCCAACTACACGGTCCAGGACGGCCCGCTCGCGGGGGTCGGCCTCGGCGCCGGCGTCCGCCACGTCGGGTCCACGTTCGGCAACGCCGACAACACCTTGGCGACACCCGGCGCCACGCTCGCCGACGCGGCCGCCTTCTACGCGTTCGGCCGGTTCCGCTTCCAGCTCAACGTCCAGAACGTGCTCGACGAGGAGTACGTCGCCGCCGCGTACGACCGGGCGACGACGCTGGTCACGCTCGGCGCGCGGCGCCAGATCTCGGCGGGCCTCTCGGTCCGCTTCTAGCCCGGCCGTCCCATGTTGAGCCCGAACGCCCTCCGCGCCTGGTTCCTCGTCCACAAGTGGACGAGCCTGGTCAGCACGCTCTTCCTGCTGCTCCTGTGCGTGACGGGGCTGCCGCTCATCTTCGCGCACGAGATCGACCACGCGCTCGGCCACAGCGTCGACCCGCCGGAGCTGGCCCAGGTCCCGGCCGAGCGCGCCTCCGTCGACGCGATGATCGCCGACGCCCAGGCCCGCTACCCCGACGAGCACATGCAGTTCGTCGTCGGCGACCCCGACGACCCGAACGTCGTGTTCGTCCGCATGGGGGCGTCGCCGGAGGGCTCGACGATCCACGTGTTCGACACGTACGACGCCCGGACGGGCGAGCACCTGGTGGCCTACCCCCTGGAGAAGGGCGGCTTCATGGAGGTCATGGAGCGGCTCCACGTCGACCTCTACGCCGGGCTCAAGGGGACGCTGTTCCTCGGCTCGATGGGGCTCTTCCTGCTCCTTTCCCTGGTCTCGGGCGTCGTCCTCTACGGCCGCGTGATGCGGAAGCTGAGGTTCGGGACCGTCCGCGAGAAGACGCCGCGGCTGCGGTGGCTCGACCTCCACAACCTGCTCGGCATCGGGACGCTCGTGTGGCTGCTCGTCGTCGGGACCACGGGGACCATCAACGCGCTCGCGATCCCCATCTTCCAGCAGTGGCAGGCCACGGAGCTCGCCGAGATGACGGCCACGCACGCCACCCCCGGCGCCCCGCCCGTGACCGACCTCGTCTCGGTGGATACCGTGCTCGCGAACGCCTCGGCCGAGACGCCGGGCAAGGTCCTCAGCTTCCTGGCCTTCCCGGGCAACGAGTTCGCCAGCCCCCAGCACTTCGTCGCGTTCATGGCCGGCGCCGAGGCCCGCACCGAGCGGCTGTTCACGGCGGTCATGGTGGACGCCGCGACGGGCGACGTCCGCGAGGTCGCGTCGATGCCGTGGTACACCCAGGTCCTGTTCGTCTCGCAGCCGCTCCACTTCGGCGACTACGGCGGGCTCCCGCTCAAGGTGCTGTGGGCGCTCCTCGACCTGCTCGCCATCGTGGTCCTCGGCAGCGGGGTCTACCTCTGGCTGAAGAAGCGGAACGTGACGGTCGACGACTGGCTCCGGACCGCGCGCGGCGCCGGCGCCGTGCGCCCCGCCGACGCTGCCCCCGAGGAGGTGATGGCATGAGCCGCGTCCTCTCCCCGCGCCAGATCTGGGCGGTGCCCGTCGTCCTCGGCGTGCTCAGCCTGGTCGGCCTCGTCGCCGCGCTCGTCGCCGACGGCTGGGGCGACGGACTCTCGGCGCTCGCGCTCGCCGTCCCGGCCGGCGTGAGCCTGTGGGGCTTCCGCCGTCGCCACCCCGAGCCGGCGGTGGCCGGTCCTCCGCCGCCCCCCGCTCGCCGGGTCGTCCGTCCCGCGTTGCCGCCGCGTCGGTGAGCCCAGCGGCGGCCCGAGCCCGCCTCGGCGAGCCGGCTGGCCGACCGACACGGCGGTGGGACAGAGCCCGCGCCCGGCTCTGCGGAATCTCTACGCCCGCGCCCCCGGCCTCGCCCTATCGTCTGCATCCTCATGACTCGCGCGCCCCGCCCCGTCTCCTCCGTCTGCCGCTGGTGGATGTCCATGCCGCACCTCGCCGCCCGGCGAGAGGCTATGGGACTGGAGTAGCGCCTCGGCGCGCCGCCTGTTTCGAGCCCCTCCCGGTCGCCGGGGGGGGCTTTTTTGTTGCCCCCACGCTCTGTGAACACCCTCGACGCCCTCATCAACGGGCTCTCCCGGCTCGTCTGGGACTTTCCCCGCCCCATCCCCTTCATCGTCCTCGCGCTCGTCTCGACGGGCGTGTTCCTGACGCTCCGGCTCCGGCTGATCCAGGTCCGCGGGCTGTGGCGCGGGGTCCGGATCACGGCCGGGCTCGAGGACGCCGGCTCCGAGACCGGCGAAGTCTCCCACTTCCAGGCGCTGACGACCGCGCTCTCGGCGACGGTCGGGATCGGCAACATCGCCGGCGTCGCCATCGCCATCCACTACGGCGGGCCGGGCGCGCTGTTCTGGATGTGGTGCGTGGCCGCGCTCGGCATGGCCGTCAAGTACACCGAGGTCACCCTCGCCCAGCGGTTCCGCGTCGTCACGCCGTCGGCCGACGGCGGCGAGACGGTCTCGGGCGGGCCGATGCACTACATCGAGCGGGGGCTGGGGCCGCGGTGGCGGCCGCTCGCCCTGTTCTTTGCCGGGGCGCTCAGCGTCTACGCCCTCTCCGGCAACGCCATCCAGGCCAACTCGCTGGCCGACGTGGGCCAGGACGCGTTCGGGTGGGCGCCGTGGGCGACCGGCCTGGTCGCCGCCGCCGTCGTCGGCGTCGTGATCCTGGGCGGGATCCGACGGATCGGGCGCGTGACGGCCGTGCTCACGCCGGTGATGGCCGGGCTCTACGTGCTCGGGGCCCTCGCCATCCTCGCCCTCAACGCCGACGCCGTGCTCCCCACGCTGGCGCTCATCGTCCGCGAGGCGTTCGACCCGACGGCCGGGGTCGCCGGGGCCGGCGCCGGGGCGTTCCTCACGACGATGCTCTGGGGCATCCGCCGCGGGCTCTACTCCAACGAGGCCGGCCAGGGCTCGGCGCCCATCGCCCACGCCGCCGCCAAGACCGACGAGCCCGTGACCGAGGGGCTCGTAGCGCTCCTCGAGCCGTTCATCGACACCATCCTGATCTGCACGTTGACGGGCCTGGTGATCCTCACGACGGGCGCCTGGGGCGATCCGGTCCCCACCCGGTTCGACTTGGGCTCCGCCGACGCCTCGGTCGTCGCCCTCGACGCCGACGGCGTGTACCAGACGGCGGCGCCCGACGCCATCGACGTGCGCGAGGGAGCCGCCCAGGGCGCCCAGTTCGCCTGGGTCAGCGCGCCCGTCGCGGCGCTCTACGAGGACGAGGCCCGGACGCGGCCCTTCACCGGCGCGCTCCGCCCCGCCGAGGGCGCGGCCGTGACGGCGGCCGGCACCCGGCTGACGACGCTCTACGGCGACGCGCCCGTGACCGGCGCCCCGCTGACGGCCCTCGCCTTCGCGCGTGGCCTCTCGCCGCTCGGCGACTGGGGCGGCCTCCTCGTCGTCGTCTCGACGATCCTGTTTGCCGTCTCGACCTCGATCGCGTGGAGCTACTACGGCGACCGGACCGTGACATACCTGTTCGGAGAGCGGGCCGCCCTCCCCTACCGCGTGCTCTACGTCGGCATGCACTTCGTCGGCGCCATCGTGCCGCTCACGACCGTGTGGGCGCTGGGCGACGTGCTCCTCGGCATCGTGACGTTCCCGAACCTCATCGCGCTCGTGCTGCTCTCGGGCCTCGTCCGGCGGATGACGACGGACTACTTCGCGCGGCGCTGAGGCCGCCCGCCCGCCTCGGGTCTGGCGCCGAGGTGGGCGGGGTCGGCGCGCTCGCCAGCCCGTTACAGCGCCGCGAACGCGCTGCGGAACGCCTCGGCCGCTTGGGCCACCACCTCCGGCGTGTGGGCGCTCGACGTAAAGCACGCCTCGAACGGCGACGGCGGGAGGTAGACGCCCCGGTCGAGCAGCAGCGCGTGGAGGCGCGCGAACGCCGCCTTGTCGCTCGTTGCCGCGCTCGCGTAGTCCGTCACCGGCCGGTCATTCAGAAAGAAGCCGAACATGGCGCCGACGGCGTCGGTCTGGCACGGCACGCCGGCGGCGTCGGCGGCCGACTGGATGGCGGCGGCGGTGTCGCGCGCGGCGTCGGCGGCGAGCTGCCACGCGCCGGTCGCATCGGCCTCGCGGAAGAGCGCTAGCCCGGCGGCCATCGCCAGCGGGTTGCCCGAGAGCGTCCCGGCCTGATACACCGGGCCCGAGGGCGCCATCAGGTCCATGATGTCGGCGCGCCCGCCGTAGGCGCCGACCGGCAGGCCGCCGCCGATGACCTTGCCCAGAATGGTCACGTCCGGGGTCACGCTGAACAGCGCCTGCGCGCCGCCGGGGTGGACGCGGAAGCCGACCATCACCTCGTCGAACACCAAGAGCGCGCCGTGCTCGCGCGTGATCTCGCGCAAGAACTGCAAGAACCCTTCGCTGGGGCGGACGAGCCCCATGTTGCCCGCGATCGGCTCGACGAGCACGGCCGCGATGTGCTCCCCCTCGGCCTCGAACAGCGCGCGCATCGCCGCCTCATCGTTGAACGGGACGACGAGCGTGTCGGCGGTGACGGCGGCGGGGACGCCGGGCGAGTCGGGAAGCCCCAGCGTGGCGACGCCCGAGCCGGCCTTCGCCAGCAGCAGGTCGGCGTGGCCGTGGTAGTGGCCGTCGAACTTGACCACCTTGTTCCGCCCGGTGAACGCGCGCGCGGCGCGGACGGCGCTCATCGCCCCCTCCGTCCCCGAGTTGACGAACCGCAAGCGCTCCATCGACGGGTAGACCGACTGGATGTGACGCGCCAGGTCGACCTCGAGGGGGCTCGGCGCGCCGAACGTGGTCCCCTGGCCCGCCTGCTCGGCGATGGCCTGCGTGACGGCAGGCGGTGCGTGGCCGAGCAGCAGCGGGCCGAACGACATCACGTAATCGATGTATCGATTGCCGTCGACGTCGGTCATTACCGCGCCCTCCCCACCCGCGATAAAGCGCGGCACGCCGCCGACGGACTTGAAGGCGCGGACGGGCGACGAGACGCCGCCGGGCATCAGGGTCTGGGCGTCGGCGAAGAGCTGTTCGGACTGGGTCGTGGCGGTCATCGGTCGGGAGAGTCGAGAGCGGACAAAAGAGAGTCGGCGGCGGCCTGCGCATGCGCGATCACATCCGGCAGGCCGACGCCGCGGAGCGAGGCACCCGCCAGCGCGAGCCGGGGATGATTCGCGAGCGCGGCGTCGAGCGCCGCCAGCCGCTCGGGGTGGCCCATCGTGTAACGCGGCTGGATCGCGCGCCAACGCTGGACGGCCGTGAAGACGGGGCGGACCTCGCCGAGGTGCTGGCGGAGGTGGGCGATGGCGGCGTCGAGCGCGGCGTCGTCGTCGGGGGTGTCGGCGCGCAAGAAGACGCGCGCGAGGTCGTGGTCAGGCGGCGCCGTGCCCGCGTGCTTGCGCGACAACATCGTCACGGCCTGCACCGGGCCACCCTCGGCGCGCGGCACCAGCCAGCCGGAGGCGTCGGGCACCGCCAGCCCCGCGGACGGAAAGCCCACGACGACGGCCGTCGCGGTCCCCATCGGAATCTTCTGGAACGGAGCCGCGAGCGCCGGGTCGAGGTCCGCGAGCACGGACGCGGCGGCAGGTGCGGGGAGCGCCACGAGCACGGCGTCGGCGAGCCGCTCGGTCCCGTCCGCCAGCCGCACCCCGTCGGGCGTGACGGCGGCGACCGGGGCGCCGGCCTCGACGATCACGCCCCGCTGGCGAACCGCGTGCGCGAGCGCGTCGACCAGCGCGTCCATCCCGTCGACGGGCCGGGCGAAGGGCGAAACGCCCGGGGCGGCCGGGCCGCGCAGCTTGAGGAAGCCGCCTGTGCGCTCCGACGCGTGCAGGTGCGGCAGCGTGGCCCGGAGCGAGATCGGGAGGTCGGCGCCGTACAGGCCGCCGAGGAGGGGCTCGATCAACCCTTCCCACGCGCCGCGCCCAAAGCGGCGGACGGCGAAGGCCTCCAGCGTCTCGTCGGCGCCGTCGCGCCGGGCGCGGACGAACGGCTCAATGGCGGCTCGGAGCTTGGCGCCCAGCCCGAGCGCGGGCGTCGCCAGCAGGGGGCCGAGTCGTCCGGGGACCAAGCCCGTCAGCCCGGCGGGCAGCGGGTGCAGCCTCCCCTTTCGTTGAATCAGCGCGCCACCCGTTGGCGTCGCCGTCTCGACGCCGAGCTGCTGGGCCAACGCCAACGCCGCCGGCTTGCGAATCAAGAACACGTCGGGGCCCACGTCCGCCACGAACCCGTCGCGGCGGATCGTCTTGACGACTCCGCCGAGGCGGTCGGACGCCTCGACGAGCCGGACGCTCGCGCCGCCCTCCGCCAGCCGGAGCGCCGCCGTCAGCCCGGCCACGCCGCCGCCGAGCACGAGCACCTCGCTGTGACGGGGCAGGCGGTCGGTCCGGGGGGAGGGCATGGGAGGCTGTGGAGGTGGGAGGCTGGCGGGGCACTCCCCCCGCGTGTCGGCAGGTCACTCCGCTCCCGGCTCGACACGCTGTCCCCCTCACGCGTGAGGGGGACAGTCCGAGCGCCCTTGAGCGCAGCGATGGGTGCTCGGACGGGGGGAGCGAGGGTTACGCCGCGACGCTGGCGTCGAGCGTGCCCTCGGGCATCGGCATCGCCGGGGCGCCCGCGCTGGCGGCGCGCACGTCGGACTCGACCCAGCCCGCCTCGGCAGCCTGGCCCTCGACCAACTCCGCCAGCAGGCGCACAAAGCGCGGGTCGTCGTTGAGCGACGGCGGGCGGACGAGCGTGACGCCGCTCTCCTGGGCCGCCTTCTGCGCCTCGATGTCGATGTCGAACAGGATCTCGACGTGGTCGCTCACGAACCCGATGGCCAGGCTCACAATCTTGTCGACGCCGCGAGCCGCTAGCGCCGGGACGTGGTCCTCAAGCTGGGGCTGGAGCCACGGCTCCGGGCTCCGGCCCTCGCTCTGGTAGCTCCAGCTCCACTGGTCTGGGCGGAGCCCGGCGCGCTCGGCGATGAGGCGGGCCGTCGTCCACAGCTGGTCCTGGTACGGGTCGCCCATCTTGAGGACGCGGACCGGTAGGCTGTGCGCCGACAGCACCACGTGCACCTCGTCCCGCTCCGACTCGGGGAACGACTCGATGCCCTGGCGGACGCGCGCGGCGAACGCGTCGATCAGGAGGTCGGCGTCGAAGTAGGCGTCGACGTACGAGACGTCGATGTCGCCGCGGTACAGCTCCAGCCCGGCCTTGACCTTGGCCTGGTACTTGGCGATCGACATCGACGAAAAGTGGGGCGCGAGCACGATGGCCACGGCCCGCTCGACGCCGTCGTCGAGCATCTCGGCGACCGTCTCCTCGATCCACGGCGCCCAGTGGCGCATCCCGAGGTAGGCCTTGTAGCGGGCGGGCTCGCCGGGCGGGTTGAGGTGCGCCATCGCACCGGCGATCTGCGCCTGCGTCAGCCCCATGATGGGCGACGCGCCGCCGATCGAGCGGTAGTTGTTGGTGATCTCGTCGAGCACCGCGCTCGTCGTCGGGCGGCCGTGGCGGATGTCGGAGAGGTAGCCGGGGATCTCGTCGAGCGACTCCGGCCCGCCGTAGGCCATGAAGAGAACGCCGATGGGTTTTGTGGAATCGGTGGGCATCGGTCTGGGATCGGTTGGAGAATTCTGGGGGCCCGCGGCCGTCAGGAGGGCTGTGTCGTGTTTCGTGTTGCGTAGCTCCTCGGGAGGTCACGCAACACTCACCGGCTGGTCTGCTCGCGGACGTAGTCGGTGAGGCGGGCCACGGCGTCGGGCGGCGTCGCCGGGACGAGCCCGTGGCCGGTGTTGAAGACGTAGCCGGTCTCGGGGGCCTCCGCGAGCACGCGGTCGGTCTGGGCCCGGAGCTCGCGCCAGGGTGCCTGCAGGAGGTACGGGTCGAGGTTGCCCTGGATGGGCAGCCCGCCGACGCGCTCGCGGGCCTCGACGAGCGACGGCCCGGAGTCGACCCCGATGGCGTCGCCGCCCGCCGCCGCGACGGCGTCGAGGTGGCCGGCGGTGCCCGTCGTAAAGTGGACGACCGGCAGGCCCGTCTTCTGGGCGATCGCGATCAGCTTGGCCGTGTACGGCGCCGCATAGCGGACGTAGTCGTAGCGCGACAACGCGCCGGCCCACGAGTCGAAGACCTGCAGGGCGCTCGCGCCGGACTTGGCCTGCTCGGTCAGGAAGCTGCCCGCGACGGTCACCAGCTTGTCCATCAGCCGGGCCCACGCGGCGGGCTCGGTGTACATGAACACGCGCGTCTTCTCGTACTTCTTCGACCCGCCGCCCTCAATCGCGTAGGCCGCGAGCGTGAACGGCGCACCGGCGAACCCGAGCACGGGGATCCCCAGCGGGTCGAGCTCTTGCTTGACGAGCTTGATCGCTTCGGGCGTGTACATCATCGTCTCGCCGGCTGGCGGCGTCGCCAGCAGGTCCACGTCCTTCGTGGAGTTGATCGGGTTCTCGATGACGGGCCCGATGCCCTTCTCGAAGTGGAGCCCGAGCCCCATCGTCTGGAGCGGCGGCAAGAGGTCCGAGTAGATGACGGCGGCGTCGAGCCCGAACCGCCGGATCGGCTGGAGCGTGATCTCAGCCGCGATCTCGGGCGTCTTGACCATCGTCAGGAAGTCGTGCTTCTCGCGGATGGCGCGGTACTCGGGGAGGTAGCGCCCGGCCTGGCGCATGAACCACACGGGCGTGGCGTCGACGGGCTTGCCCGCGAGGGCGTCGAGGAATCGGGACATTCGAAGTGGGGCGTAGGTCGTGGTGCGTGGGTCGGGCGGGACGCCGAGGTGGGCTCACCCACGCTCCACGTCCGACGCCCTAGTGGCCGGTGCCTTGGTGGTCGAGCGCCCAGGCGTAGGGGCCGGCGCTCTGCCAGACGGCGCGGCCGACGAAAAAGGGGCCGAGGTTGTCGATGAACTCGGCGGTCTGCCGCGTCGACCGCATCCGCTGGACGACGGCGGACAGCGGGTGCAGCGCTTTGCCGACGAGCCCGGCGACGAAGTCGTTGTCGTTCGGGTCGAGGCCGTGGCATGCCAAGCGGACATCGCGCGCCAGCCCGGCGCGGCCGAACGACTTGCCGATGCCGCCGTGCTCCATCAGCATCTTGCGCTGCTCCTCGCGCGGCTCGCGCTCGAACCGGCCGCTCCGCCGCAGCGGGTACCACACGGCCCACGGCCAGTCCGGGTCGGTCATCGTCTGGACCGGCTTGGCGACGAGCGCGCCGATCAGGTCCTGCTCGTAGCCAATCGAGTACGTCCGGCCCAGCATCGTCAGCGCGGGGAGGGGGGTCAGCCCGGCGAAGGCCGGCGACGTGTGGAGCGCGCGGCCGTCCTCGACAAAGAAGGCAGGGTCTTCGCTGAACGTGACGACGGCGACGCCGCGCGGGTCCTGCGCGCTCTGGTAAATCACGCCCGCGACGCCCGCCTCGTCGGCGGCGTGCGCGAGGGGGGCGGTGTCGGCGCAGTCGGTGTACGCCAGCAGCTGGACGAACAGGCGGCGGTCGAGCGTCTGCGGTGCGCCGTCGGCGGTCTTGCCGCGCTCGGCCAGGCTGAGGCCGGGGCTGGCGTCGTCGCTGGCGGGCGCCGTGCGGTCGGCGGGCGCCGTGCGGTCGGCGGGCTGGATGTCTAGGGCCATTTTCAGTGTCGGTTGAAAGCCGTCTACGCGGGGCGGGCGCGCGGGATCACAGGGCGGGGGGGCGGACGGCGGGCTTCACCGAGAGTGCGCCGGAGCTGCTGGCGGCCGCCGCGTGCGCTCTACCCGTTCCTCAGGCCTCGTCCCTCATTCCCCCTCCGCCAGCCAGCGCGCGGCTTGCGAGGCGTAGTACGTGATGACGATGTCGGCGCCCGCGCGACGGATGCCGGTGAGCGCCTCCAAAACCGCGCGGCGCTCGTCGAGCCAGCCGCGCTCGGCGGCGGCCTTGAGCATGGCGTACTCGCCCGAGACGTGGTACGCGCCGAGGGGCCGGTCCGGGAAAGCGTCGCGGAGGTCGCGCACGATGTCGAGGTAGGCGACGGCGGGCTTGACCATCAGCATGTCGGCGCCCTGGGCGATGTCGAGCGCCGCCTCGCGCAGGGCCTCCCGGCGGTTGGCCGGGTCCATCTGATGCGTCCGGCGGTCGCCGAAGACGGGCGCGCTGTCGGCGGCGTCGCGGAAGGGGCCGTAGAAGGCGGAGGCGTACTTGACGGCGTAGCTGAAGATGCCGACGTGCCCGAAGCCCGCCGCGTCGAGCCCAGCGCGGATCTGGCCCACCACCCCGTCGATCATCGACGACGGCGCGACCAGGTCCGCCCCGGCGCGGGCGTGGCTTACGGCGGCGGCGACGTGGGCAGGCAGCGACGCCTCCAGCTCGATCTCACCGTCCGTTCCCAAGAAGCCGCAATGCCCGTGGTCGGTGTACTCGCACAGGCACACGTCGGTGATCACCGCGAGTCCGGGCACCTCGGCCTTGAGCGCGCGCACGGCCCGCTGGACCGCCTCGCCGTCGTCGCTGGCGGCGGACCCCTCGGCGTCCTTGTGCGCCGGGATCCCGAACAGCAGGACGCCGCCGACGCCGAGCGCGGACGCTGCGGCCGCCTCCTTCACGGCCTCATCGACCGACAGCTGGAAGACGCCGGGCATCGACACGATCTCGTCGCGCAAGCCTTCACCGTCCTTGACGAAGAGGGGCAAGACGAAGCTGGCGGGGTCGAGCCGCGTCTCGCGGACGAGCCGGCGGAGCGGGGTCGAGCCGCGCAGCCGCATCGGACGGTCGGGGCCGAGAGCGGGCGGGGGCAGGAGGTCGATCATCAGCGGAGAGGTCGCTACAGCGTCCCCTCTCCTCCGGGGAGAGGGACAACCGGTAGGTCGGCGGAGCCAGGGTGAGGGGGCACGTCGGCGGCGAACAGCCGGTCGAGCGAGTCCAACAGGCCGGGGACCGTGTGCGGGTCGGCGACGGCGGTCGGCGCGAGCCCGAACGGCGCCAGCGCGGCGGCGGTGACGGGGCCGATGGCGACGAGCGCGACGCCCGCCAGCGCCCCGGGATCGGCGGCCTCCAAAAACCCGCGAGCGGTCGACGGGGAGGTAAACGCGACCGCATCCGGCGCGCGCGCCAGCGCGTCGGCGACCGCGTCCGGGTCGGCGCCGACGACGGTGCGGTACGCGGTTACGTCGTCGACCTCGGCGCCGCGGTCGGCCAGGCCCGTCGCGATCGCCTCGCGGCCGATGTGCGAGCGGAGCAGCACGACGCGGTCGCCGGGCGCAAGGGGGAGGTCGCGGACGAGCGCGTCGCCGACGAACTGGTCGGGGACGAAGTCGACGGGCGCGCCGCGCTGGCGGAGCGCGTCGGCCGTGCCGGAGCCGACGGCGGCAATGCGAACGCCATCGAGCAGCCCGCCCGCCGCCTCGATGGCGGCCCAGCCGAACGCCACGCCGGTCGCGCTCGTGAACACGACCCAGGCGGCGCCTCCGAGCGACTGGGCCGCACGCGCCAGCGGCGCCGGGTCGGCGGGCTCGAAGCGGATGGCGGGGACGAGAATCGGCGTCGCTCCTCGAGCGCGGAGCCCGTCCAAAAACCCGTCGGCCTGCTCCTCGGCCCGGGTGACGACGATGGTGCGGCCGCGCGTCATGGGAGCAGCGCGGCGGCGCCGTCGGCCAGGGCGAGGGCGGCGGCCTGGGCGCCGAGCGCGGTGCCGGACGCGAGCGCGTCGGCCGGGTCGAAGGGGCCGTCGGCGCGCGTCTCGACGGTCCGCGCGCCATCCGTCGACACGACGCGCGTCCACAAGTGGAGCCGATCGCCGTCGACGGTCCCGAGCGCGGCGATGGGCGCGGAGCAGCCGCCGCCCAGGCCGGACAGGAACGCACGCTCGGCAGTCACCGTCGCCCGAGTCCGGGGGTGATCGAGCGCGGCCACCAGGCGCGCGGCGTCGCCACCGTCGCGGACCTGGACGCCGAGCGCGGCCTGGCCGGGCGCGGGCAGCATCGTGTCGAGATCGAGCGTCGAGTGCGCGGCGTCGGCCAGCCCGAGTCGGTCGAGGCCGGCTTGCGCGAGCACGCCCGCGTCGTAGGCGTCGCCCGAGATCTTGCGGATCCGCGTCTCGACGTTGCCCCGAATGGACTGGATCACCAGGTCCGGCCGGAGGCGCAACAGCTGGGCGCCGCGCCGCAGGCTGCTGGTGCCGACCGTCGCGCCGCGCGGCAGGTCGTGGAGGCTGTGGCCATCCGGACAAATCCAGGCGTCGCGGGCGTCCGCGCGGGCCGTGGTGGCGCCGAGCGCGAGCCCGTCGGGGTCGGCCGTGGGCAGGTCTTTGAGCGAGTGGACGGCGAGGTCGATGGCGCCGTCGAGCAGGTCTTGTTCGAGTTCGAGCGTGAACAGCCCCTTGCCGCCGATCTCGGGGAGCGGCTGGTCGAGTGTCCGGTCGCCCTTGGTGACGAACGGGACGAGCGCCACGTCGAGCCCGGGCCACGCGGCGCGGAGCGCGTCGGCGACGTGCTCGGCCTGCCACAGGGCGAGGCGGGAGGTGCGCGTCCCGAGACGCAGGCGATCAGTCATCGCGGTCGAGCGCGAGCAGGCGGCGGACGGTCTCGTCGTCGCCCTCGCCGGAGCGGATCGCGGCGGTGACGTCGTGGAGCAGGCGCGTGGTCAACGTGCGCGACAGCGTCTCGGGGTCGGAGCACAGCCCGTCGCCCGGCGCTGCGCCGTCACCGCCGCAGGTGCGGTCGTCGCACTTGCCGCAGACGTACGCGAGCGTCTCCATTCGGGTGGCCTCGGCGCGACGCCGGAAGTCGCCGACGAGCTGCTCGCGCGCGAGTCCGTCGAGCGCGTCGCGGAGCGCGACGAGGGCCTGCTCCACCCTGGCCTCGACACGCGGCACAGCGGCGAGGCGCCGGCTGAGGCTGGCGTCGACGACGGCGCCGAGCGCGTCGACGTCCGCCAGCGCCACGCCGGCGACGTCGCCGACGGCCGCCTCGACGTTGCGGGGCACGCCGAGGTCGACGACGGCGCGGGGGGCACCGTCGGTCCAGGCGAGGGCGGCCTCGCCAGCGCTCAGCACGGCGCGGTCGGTGCCCGTGAAGAGGGCATCGGTCGTGGGCAGAAGGTCGGCCAACGCGTCCGGGCGGACCACGTCGAAGCCGGCGTGTGCGGGGGCGTGCGCCGAGACGAGCGTGAGCGACGCGGCACGAACGCCCTCCAGCCGGCCGATCAGCAGCCGCCCGATCTCGCCGGCCCCGACGACCACGAGGCGACGCCCCGCCAGCCCGCCGAGCGCCTCCTCGGCCCACAGCACGGCGGCCGACGCGGTCGACGCGGTACCCCGGCCGAGCGTCGTCGCGCGCCGCGCCCACTGGCCCGTGCGGACGGCCGCGTCGAACGCCTCGCGGAGGGCGGGCCGGAGCGCGCCGGCCGCCTCCGACGCGGCGCGTGCCTTGCGGACCTGCCCCAGGATCTGGGCTTCTCCGAGAATCGCCGACTCCAGCCCGGCCGCCACGCGCAAAAGGTGCCGGAGCGCGGCGTCGCCGGTTGCGTGGCGGAAGCTGGGGAGCGGGGCATCCGGACGGGCGAGCGCGAGTTGCTCGCGGCCCCACGCCAGCAGGTCGGTGGCCGGGCGCGGGCCCGACACGAGCAGTTCGACGCGGAAGCACGTCGAGACGAGCACGGCGCCCAAGCCGGCCGACCGGGCCGCGGCGTAGAGCCGCTCGGCGTCGGGCGCGCCCAGCGCCCACGCCTCGCGCACGTCGACGGCGCAGGCCGCGCCGTCGAGCCAGAGCCCGACGATGGTGGGGCGCGTCGTCATGCTTCGTCGGCCTCGTAGGCCCGGGCGATCGTGAGCTGCACGTCGTTCATGAACTCGTTGACCCGGCGGAGCAGCGCGATCTGGTCGGCGGCGGGCTGCTCTTCGAAGCGCGGGTAGTACGCCGTCGACTCCGTCAGCACGTCTCGGAAAAAGAGCGTCGCTTGGAGCGCTTCGGAGAGCGGGAGCCCGCGGTCCTTCATGTCGAGCGCGTAGCCCCACGCCAGCCGGCGGACTTCGGCGTCTCGCGCCTCGGGGTCGCCCTGCCCGGCCACGTGTCGGAGCAGCAGGCCGACGAGCTGGCGGCCGGTCTCGCGCCGGTGCGCGCGCTCGTCGGGCGTGAACGACTGGTGCCACGTCGCGTCGGCCTGGCCGCGGACCTCGTAGCGGGCGTGGACGACGGCGTGCTCGGCCCACGCCTCGCCCGCCGGGTCGCCGACCGACGGCGTCGCAGACATCTCGCTCGCGCCGCGGGCCCGCTCGTGGCGCATCCGCTCGACGGCCTCGGCCGGGATGCGGCGGTGGCCGCCGGGCGTCCGCACGACCGGCAGGTCGCCCGCGTCGGTCCAGCGCCGGACCGTCCCGACGTGGACGCCGAGGCGGTCGGCGGCGGCGCTGACGGACAAGAGGGGCGGGGGGCTCATGTATAGCTTTGCACAGGTTCAAACCTAACTCGCCCGGCCCGGCAGTCGCGTGTGAAGACGCCGCCGAACGGGGGTGAGGGGATGCCAAACCGGAGCCGAACGCGGGGTAAAGCAGGGCCTCCGCCCACTCCGCCTCAGGCCCGAGCCCCGAGCGGTTGGGGCAAGGTTGGCATAAGCCAGGCTGGCTCGGTGCCGGTCGCCCTCCCCCGGCCACTCCCAGCCGGGAGGGGAGGTTCGGCAGAGAGGCTGGAGCCTTCCCACTCGCGCAAGCCTGCCGACCCGCGCGAGCCGGGCAGAAGCGTGGCACCGTGTTTGGATAGCTCCCCTGTCCAGGCGTCGGCGCGCCGGCGGACCGAATACCGGGGCCCGACGGAATCGACCGGCGACGCGCACTGCTCTTGAAGTGTCTCACTCCACGACCCGACCTTTCCCGTCTCGGCATCCCGCACGCCGCTCGCGCGTAGGGGGCCGGCGCGTCGGGCGGTCTGGCGCGCGCCCCTCCCACGCCCCGCACCCTCCCATGAGCCTCGCCTCCCGCGCGGTCTACCCCTCGCAGCCGGCCCCGCTCCGCACCCAGCTCGACGGCCTGCTCGCCGACGCGCCCGCTAGCGACATCCCCGCCGACGCCATCGTCGGGCTGATCGTCCCGGACTCGAACCGGACCTCCGGCGGGCCGGCCGCCGCCGCCGCGTATTCGCTGCTGGCGGGCGCGACCATCTCCACTGCCCTCGTCGTCTCGCCGAGTCACCACGGCGCCTTCGGGCGCCTGTCGATCTGCCAGACCGACGCGTACCAGACGCCGCTCGGCGACGTCCGCGTCAACGACCACCTCCGCAACGAGCTCTGCGACGAGGACGACGACATCTTCCTCGACGACACCGGCCACTACCACACGGAGGGCGCCGACGTGCAGCTCCCGTTCTTGCAGCGCGTGCTGGGCGACGCCTTCGACACCGTCCCCATCGTGATGGGCGACGAGAGCCCGTCGTACTGCTTCGAACTCGGCCGTGCCGTCGGCGAGATCATGTACGGCCAGCGCGCCATCGTGGTCGGCTCGTGCGACGTGATCACCGGCGACGCCGACGCGCTGGACGCGCTGCGCGCCGCCGTCGAGGCGATGGACGCCCACGCGGTGCTCCGCCTGATGGCCGACGAGGCCGTGCAGGTGGAGGGCATCGGCGCCGTCGCGACCGCGCTGATCGCCGCCAAGGAGCGCGGTGCGACGGCCGCTCGCGTGCTGATGCTCGACGCCCCCGGCGACGGCACCCCCGGCACCCTCGCCGCCGTTTTCTGGAAGGGCTAGTGCCCACTCTCCCCGCCCGCATGGACACCTTCTCCTCGGCCTTCGACACCTCACGCCCGGCCGTCGCCATCGTCGGCGCCGGCGCCATGGGGCGCGCGCTGGGGCTCCGGCTGGTCGAGAGCGGGTACCCCGTCGAGATGGTGATCAGCCGGTCGCTCAGCTCCGCCGAGGCGCTGGCGACCAAGCTCGGCGCGCGCGCGTCGGACCGACTCGGCGACCTGCCCGCCGTCCCGCTCGTGCTGCTGACCGTCCCGGACGACCAGATCGAGGACCTGGCCGAGACCCTCGTCGACGCGCCGCGCCCGTGGCGGGGCGCCGTCGTGCTCCACACCTCGGGCGCCCAGACGGCCTCGGCGCTGGAGCCGCTCCGCGCCGAGGGCGCCCGGACCCTGTCGTTCCACCCGCTCCAGGCCGTCACGCGCGACGCCGACGCCGACACCCTCGCCGGCGTGGCCGTTGGCATCGAGGGCGAGGAGCCCGGCCGCGCCGCTGGCATCGAGTTAGCGGTCGGGCTCGGGATGCGCTACCTCATCGTGGCCGCCGACGCCAAGCCGCGCTACCACCTCGCCGCCGCGATGGCCTCGAACCTGCTCGTCACGCTGATGGGCATGGTGCAGGAGGTGCTGGCGTCGATCGACGTCGACCGCCGCCAGGCGATGGCCATCCTCGGCCCGCTCGTCCAGGGCACGCTCGACAACCTGTCCTCGGGCTCGGTCGAGGAGGCGCTCACCGGCCCCGTCGCCCGGGGCGACCTCGGGACGCTGCGGATGCACGGGCTCGCGCTCCGCAAGCACCTCCCCCACCTCGTCCCTGCCTACGCCGCGCTGTCCGTCGAGACGGTCCGCCTCGCGGTCCGCGCCGGGACGCTGTCGCCGTCGAAGGCGGAGGACGTGCTGACGCTGATGGAGCGGATGGTGACGATGCCGCTCCCGCAGGCCACGCCCGACGCGCCGCGCCCTCCGGCCCCGTCGCGGGCGACGGCATAGGGTCCTAGAGAAAGGGACGGGGAGGAGAGGAGGCCAGTGTTCGGGCTCCCCTGTTCCTCTTCTCGCATCTCAGATGCCTGTTCTCCTCCGGCTTGGACGCCCGCGCCTCACTTTGCGAAGGCGACGCGAAGGAGCCGTGCAGTCCGTGCGTCGGAACAGCCAAGCGTCGGCGGGATTGACCGATCTGCGCCTCGTCTCCTTCAACTGTCGCGTTTCTTCGCCGATTCAGATGCCAGCGGGCCTCGGCCCGCGTGCTTATGACCCTGACTGATTCTCCCGTCTGTACCGAGGCCCTCTCACCCGAGGCCGTCGCTGCGCTCGCCGAGCGGAGCGTCGTCCGCGAGTCCGCCGCTGCGTTCCAGTCGCTGCTGGCGGCGGCGGCGTGCGCGGTTCGCGAGACGCGTGTCCCGGTCGTCCAAGCCCGCGACGCGGCGCTGAGCGCAGGCCAGCGCGACCGCCTCGCGGCGGTCGCCACCGACCTCGACGGCGTTGTCGTGGCGCTCGACGCGGGCGTTTCGGCCCAGGCACGGTGCCTCGACCGCCGCCGCCCGGCCGACCTCGCGCGCGCCGTGCTCCGCCCCGCCCCAGGCTGGCTCCCCCGCTTGCGCGAGCGCGCCGCCGAGGCCGCCGGCCGGCCGGGCCCGTCGCCGACCTGGCTCGCTGCCGCGAGCGCCGCTGTCGAGGCCCTCGGCCAGTCGGCCGATCACCTCGCGACGCTGGCCGCCGCCCAGCCCGCTCCGTCCTCGGCCCGTGCCCTGGGCGACCGCGTCGCCGCCCACCTCCGCGACGCGCGCGATGCGGTTCTGGCAGACGTGGCCCGGCTTGTGGATTAGGGCCTGTCACGTTCATCCGGGTCTGGGCTACGCGAGGCCGCTGACCGACTTACGCCACAGACCCTAGAGCAGCGACTCGCGAGGTCTGAGACTCTCGGCAGGATGTGCCCGCGGTCGCCGAGGCGAGGGGGAAGTGGCCCGGAGCAAGAAAGGCAAGGTCTCTTGCCCCGGGCCCAGAGCCACCCGCCAAGCGCTCGGGAAAGCCGGAGGCCGCCCGACGGATCGCCGCGCCTTCACACGGCCGACGCCCGGGACAATCGGCGCGTCGATAGGTTGGGCCGCTCGCCTCTCCTCCCCCGACCGCCTCATGTCCGACGTGTCCGCCCCTTCCATCCTCATCGTCGGCGCCGGCGGCATCGGCGAGGCCGTGGCCTTTATGCTCCTGGACTGGGCCGACGTGCCGATCGGCCGTGTGGTCTTGGCGGACGCCGACGCCGGACGGCTGGCGCAGGCCCAAGCCTTCGTCGGCCACGGCGCTCGGCTGGACACGATCCACGCGCCCGTCGCCGCCAAGCCGGCGCCGGCGCTCGCAGAGGCGTTCGCGGCCGCCAGCGTCGTCCTCGACTGCCTGCCTGGCGGGCTCGCACCGACCGTCGCCCGCCTCGCGCTCGACCACGGGTGCCACTACGCCAACCTGACCGAGTACGTCGCCGAGACGAACGCGATCAAGGCGATGGCGGAGGGCGCCGAGACCGGCTTCCTGCTCCAGACGGGCCTGGCGCCGGGCGTCATCAACGTACTCGGCCACCGGCTGATGCACCAGTTCGAAGCCGACCACGGCGGCGCCGTCGACACGGTCGAGATGAAGGTCGGCGCGCTGACGCGCCACGCGTGCGGGCCGCACCACTACGGGTTCACCTGGAGCCCCATCGGCGTCGCGACGGAGTACGTCAAGCCCGCCATCGTGCTGCGCGACGGGGAGGTCCGCGAGGTGCCGTCGCTCTCCGAGCGCGGCCGGCTCGTGCTCGACGGCGTCGTCTACGAGGACGACCTCACCTCGGGCGGCGCGGCCGACATGCCGGAGCACTTCGCCGGCACGTTGAAGCGGCTCGACTACAAGACGCTCCGCTACCCCGGCCACTACGCCTGGGTCGAGGGCGTGCTCGACGAAACCGGCCGCGACCCCGACGCGCTCCAGGCGCGCATGGAGGCCGAGATCCCGCTCGTGGAGGACGACATCGTGGTGCTCTACGCCAGCGTGGAGGGCACCGACGGCGACGGCCACCGCCGCCGCCTCGACCGCAGCGTCGTCGTCGACCCGATCGCCACGCCGAACGGGCCGATGCGCGCCATCCAGGCCACGACGGCCGCCGGGCTGGCGGAGTCGGCGAAGGCGCTGCTCTCGGGCCGTCACGCGGGCGTCGTGCTCCAGATGGACCTCGACCCGGAGGCGTTCCTGAATGGCGCCTTCGTCGGCCGCGTGTACCGCTAGCCTCTCGCACGCCGCAGTCCCGCCCAGGCACCGTCATCCTGAGCGAAGGCCGCAGACCAAGGATCTCTGGCGAGCAGTCCGCTCCGGCCGATGCCCTGGGCTTCATGGCGAGCCCCCGTCGCACCAGAGATCCTTCGACTCCGCTCAGGGCGATAGGAGTGAAGGGGTTGGCCACGCCCCCACGCCCCCACGCCCCTGCCCGTCCCTGCGAGCGGCGCGCGCCCCCCTCCCGAAGCCTCGGCGCAGAATGGCCGCCTCGGACAGCGGTGACGGTGGCGGCGCGTAGACTGCCCGCCCCGCACCGACCCGACCGATGGCCCTCACCGAGCAAGAGCAGATCCGCCGCGCCCACCTCGACGCCCTGCGCGAGGCGGGCGTCGAACCGTTCCCCGCCCAAGCGTGGGCGACCACGCACCGCGCCGCCGACGTGGTCTCGGGCTACGACGACGCCCAGCACGACCCCGAGGCCGAGGGCACGACGCCGACGCGCGTGACCATCGCCGGGCGGATGATGACCAAGCGGGTCATGGGCAAGGCCGCCTTCTTCCACCTCGCCGACGAGTCGGGGACGGTTCAGATCTACGCCAAGCGCGACAGCCTGCCCGAGGGGTTCTACAACGGCGTGTTCAAGAAGCTGCTCGACACCGGCGACTGGGTCGGCATCGAGGGGACCGTCTTCCGGACGCGCATGGGCGAGGTGACCGTCGAGGCCGACCGCTTGGTGCTGCTGGCCAAGAGCCTCAAGCCCTTGCCCGTCGAGAAGACGGTGACCGACGAGGCGACGGGCGAGACTACGACCTTCAACGAAGTCTCCGACCCCGAATTCCGCTACCGCCAGCGCTACGCCGATCTCGCCCTCCACCCGGAGGTCCGCGACGTGTTCAGGGCGCGGCACCGGATCGTCCGCACTATCCAGGGCTTCCTCGATGACCAGGGCTACGTCGAAGTCGAGACGCCCGCGCTCCAGCCGCTCTACGGCGGCGCCGCCGCGCGCCCGTTCACGACGCACCACAACGCGCTCGACATGCCGCTCTTCCTGCGGATCGCGGACGAGCTCTACCTCAAGCGCCTGCTCGTCGGCGGGTTCGAGGGCGTCTACGAGATCGCCAAGGACTTCCGCAACGAGGGCTTGTCGCGCTTCCACAACCCCGAGTTCACCATGCTCGAGTTGTACGTCGCCTTCCGCGACTACGACTGGATGATGGGGCTCGTAGAGCGGATGCTGGAGGCGATCGCCGTCGCCGTCCACGGCTCGACGGACGTGCCGCGCACGATCGGCGACGAGACGCACACCCTCACCCTCTCGGCCCCCTTCCGCCGCGTGCCCATCTTCGACGCCATCGAAGAAGCGACGGGCCACCAGCTCTACGACGCCGCGGCCGGGCAGGTCGCCGACCGCGACGCCATCGCGGCCGTCGCTCGCCAGGTCGGCGTCGACGTCGACGCCAGCATGGGCGCGGGCAAGCTGATCGACGAGATCTTCGGCGAGGCCGTCGAGCCGGGCTTGGTCCAACCGACGTTCATCACCGACTACCCCGTCGAGCTGTCGCCTCTGGCGAAGCGCCACCGCTCGAAGCCCGGGCTCGTGGAGCGGTTCGAGCTGATCGTGGGCGGCAAGGAGCTGTGCAACGCGTTCTCCGAACTCAACGACCCGCTCGACCAGCGCGCCCGCTTCGAGGGCCAGGCCGGGCTGGCGGCGGCCGGCGACGACGAGGCCGTCAACACGGTCGACGAGGACTACT
The DNA here is from genome assembly GCF_046845665.1 of Rubrivirga aquatilis. Lineage (GTDB taxonomy): Bacteria > Bacteroidota > Rhodothermia > Rhodothermales > Rubricoccaceae > Rubrivirga. Next base: position 232,293 of record NZ_CP177355.1, read on the forward strand.
TGCGCGCGCTGGAGTACGGCATGCCGCCCGCGGCGGGCCTGGGCGTCGGGCTCGACCGGCTCGTGATGCTGATGACCGACCAGCCCTCCATCCGCGACGTGCTACTGTTCCCCCTCCTGCGCCCGGAGACCACCAACGCGGCCGGCGGAGACGCCGAGACAGGCGAGACCGAGGCGTAGGGCTACCGTCGCACCGCGCCCGTCTGGAGCCCGCGCCCCTCGAGCGAGAGCGGCCGGGCCGCCACCGAGCCGCAGCCGAGGTCGGCACGCGTCTGCGCGTCGTTGCTCGGGAAGCACTGGCCCGAGGGCAGCGCCTCGGGGAGGTAGCGGGCGAGGTCGGGGTCGTAGAGCGCGTCGGTGAGGAACATCAGCAGGTCGTCCATCTCGTCCGGCGTCAGGCCGAGGGGGACGAACCGCGGCGCCAGCCGGTCTCTCGGCACCCGCGCGCTCTGCGGGACCGCCGCGTTCTTGTACGCGAGCACCTCGCGGACGGACACGAACGACGACCCATGCCCGAAGAAGCTGCGGTCGGCCAAGTTGTAGAGCGGCTGTGTCTTGAACTGGTACGCGTCTGCGTCGATGCCGGTGAACGAGGCCCGTCCGAGGTGGACGGGGTCGGTGGGGTTGAAGTCGCTGAAGACGCCGGGGCCGGTCAGCTCGCCCATGCCCAAGGCGTGGAAGGAGGTCGAGGCCAAGCCGGGACCGTTGTGACACGCCACGCAGCCCGCGTCTCCGAAGAACACGGCTGCGCCGCGTTTCTGGGCTTGCGTCATGGCGGCGCGGTCGCCGCGGAGCCATCGCTGGAAGGGGGCCCGGTCGGTGACGAGCGTCCGGACGTAGGCGGCGATGGCGAGGCCGGCCGTCTCCGTCGTGGCGCGGGCGCCAGCGGGACGGTCGGGGAAGGCGGCATCGAACAAGGCCTGGTAGGCGGGGTAGGCCGCGTAGAGGGTCGCCGGCCCGTCGCCCATGCGGTGGACGGTCAGCCCGGCGATCGCTTGCGTTTCGAGCCCCTGGTAGCCGAGCCGGTTGACGGCGATCGGGGTGCCCTCCTCCCACCGAGCCTCGGTGCCCGCATTCGTGCCGGTCGCCCCGAACTGCCCGTTCCACAAGACCACGTCCTGGTATGCGCGGTTGAGCACGCTCGGCGCGCGGATCGGCTGGGTGTCGAGTTCGTCCTCGGCGTAGTCGGCGTGGCGGACGCGGCGCTCACCAAAGCGCCCGAACCCGACGCCCCCCTCGCCCAAGCCCTGCGGGATCCCTGCCTGGAACGCCGACCCGGCTACGTGGCACGACGAGCACGCGTACGTCCCGAGCCCCTCGGGCCGAACCGGGTTGACGGCCAGCGCTGTCTCGTGGAACAGCAACTGCCCGAGCGCCACCTTCTCGGGCGTGAGCGGGTTGCGTGGGTCCTGGGGGAGCGCCGCGAGGTCGGCCGCAGCCGGCAGCACGAACGAGTCGGCGCCGCCCGCCGTGGCGAGCGCATCGGTGAGGGCTGCGTCGAGGTCGCCCTCGCCGGACCCCGCATCGCACGCCCCCAACGTGAGGGCAGTGGCTAGCAAGAAGACGAAACGGTGGGGCATGGAGCGGCAAGTCAGGGGCTCTCCAGTATATCCGCCACCGCCCGAACGGCAAGGACATGGGGCTGCGTCCTGCGGCTCGGCCTCACGAACTCCGTCCTCCCCAGGCGATCGCGACCTTGGAATCAGGCCCGCCGGACGAGAGCCGCCGCGCCGCCGTCGGTTGGGACAGGCGGTCGGAGTCGAGGGGCCGGCTCGAGACACGGCGCCAGCTTGGCCGTGGGGTCGGAACGGGGACTAGCGCGAGATCGCGAACGTGCTTACCCGCAGGCCCGCGACGCCGTCACCGCTCCTCTCCAACGACGTGGACGAGCGACGAGCGGACCTCGACGCCCGACCAGACGCGGACGACGTACGCGCCCGCTGCCAATCCGGCCGTCGGGACGAGGACGCGCCCGCCGGTACCCGCCGTCGCGGTCCGAACGCGGCGGCCCTGGAGGTCCCAGACGGTCACGTCGGCGCCCGGCGCGGCCTCGACGATCAAGGGATGACCGGAGCGGAGGGGGCTGGGATAGACGTGCACGGTGCGCACCGGCGACCGCTCGGTTCCGACGGGCGCCTGTCCCTCGAACAACGTGACGGCCAGGTCAAACGCCTGGGGGCCGATGACCGCCCCGATCCGGCGGCCCGGAATGTCGTCGGCGGGTGGGTGGATGCCGCCCCAGATCCGCGACAGCGCGGACTGGTCGGCCGCGTCGCGGTAGGTCGCCCACTGGAGGTGGACGGTCTCACTCGGGCCGTCCTCGAACACCAAGAACTCGCCGGCTGGCGCCTCGAACTCACCGAGGCCGCCCGGGAAGTACGGGCTGCCCGTGAGCCGTTCCAGGACTTCCGCCGCCGCTCGTGAGAAGGTCGAGTGACCCGAGACGTAGCCCGCGAACGGGGGCGTCACGAACGTCGGCCGCTGGTACGGCCACCACGACTTGAGCCGGACCCACCCGACGCCCGCGACGTCCTCCTCGGGGTCGACGACGGCGTCCGGGCCCAGCCACGTCCACACCTTGATCTCCCCAGTCCGCTGGCCGAAGGCGCCAGCCAGCGGGTCGCCCTCCTCGATCCGCTCGACGACGCCGGGGACGAGCGCGATCCCGCCCGGGTGATAGCTCGGCGCCGAGGGGTCGGAGCTCTGGCCACGCTCGGCCATCGCGCGGAGCGCCGAGACCGGCCGGATGTAATCGTAGCGTCCCTTGAGGCCCCAGGCCACCACCGCCGCGTCATGCATCGCGCCGCCGAGCGCGAGGTAGCTCTTGACGTCCCATTCGAGGTCGGACAGTTCGGGCCCGTCCCCCCCGAGACGCTTGACGAGTTGGTCGTCGTCGCTGACCGTGTTGAGGATCGTGAACCAGTGGCCCGGCGGCGTTTCCGAGTCCGGGCCGTCGGCCCAGAACTCGGCGAGGACGCGCGTAAAGTCGCCGCGGCGGACGGGGTTGGAGACGTAGGGCTGCCCGGTCACCGGGTTGGTCGCCCGGCCGGCCCCGAGCGCCGCCCGGCCTTCCGGGTCGTAGTACGCCGGGTACTCGTCGATGCCCTCGGGCAGGTCCCCGTCGGTCAGTCCGCCGGTGGCGCCGGGCGAGACGTCCCACGTCACGCCGTCCGACGGGTCGAGGTGGCCACTCCAGCGCGCCACCACGCCGAAGCCCCAGAGGTAGGCGTCGGTCGTCCCCCCCCAGGCGAGCGTGTCGAGGAGCGGGGGCGGGCCGGGGTCGTGGTAGACCGAGAAGTCGGCGCCGTCCCGGTCGAAAGGCGTCCGGTCGCTGGAGCGGAGGGCGAACGGCGTGACCCGCGCCCACTCCGGCCCCACGAACGACGGGGTCCCGCCCGGCACGACGTTGCCCGACTGGTCGACGAACAGGTCGAACTGGATGGGCTGCCAGCGGTTGGGGTCGACGAGGTCGGGGTTGCCAGGGAGTGAGATCAGGAGGGGGGGGTTGACCGGCGCGTAGTCCTGGTAGTCGTAGCCGGTCGCCTCGCCGGCACCGTCGTCCTGCCCGAAGGCGACGAGGCACGCCGCGACGGCGTTGCCCAGCCCGGCCGGGCTGGTGGGGTCGGTGGTCGTGACGGAGGCGTCGTAGCCGAGCGCTGCCAGGAGGCTGTCGGCGAGCGGGAGCGTCTCGTCGGCGCCCGGCGAGTCGTGGAAGCGGTGGACGAGGAGTCGGTACGCGGCGTAGCTGAGGGCCTCTGCCCGCGCGGCCTCCCGGTCGGCGGGGGTGCCGACGGACCCGATCGCACACGCCGCCGGTCCCCGGGTCTGGTTCAGGAGGTACGTCGAGGCGACCTCGTCGTAGGCCGCCCACACGTCGTACATGGCCACCGAGACGTGGAACAGGTTGCGGGCGTGGACGGTCGGCCGGGCGTAGTCCGAGCGGATGCCCTCCAGCAACGCTTCGTTCCACTGGCGGGCGGCGGATGGCTGGGCCCCGGCGGGCGCGGCCAGCACAACGGCCAGCACGACGAGGAGAACCTGCTGGCCGAGGGAGCTCGGACGTCCAAAACGGTGAGAGACAAAACGCATCAGCCAGCGGGGATCAAGTCGAACGGAGCGAGAGGCGAGCGCGTGGGGCACGTCGTGCCCGGTGCGGGCGCCCGTCCCTCAGGGGATTAGATACGGAAGGTTTCGACACGCCTTGGCGCCGCCCTGCGAGGCCGTCGCAACGGCCTCCCCCCTCCCACCTCTGAGCGAACGGGGACCCGAGGTGGCCACCCTCGACGACCTTCGACTGGAGGAACGCTCGGGACGCGACGGGGCGCGGCCGGGCGTGTCAGAGACCGACGCTCATCGGAGGCGTGTGAACGTGCCCTGAACCGCTCGGTCCCCGTCCCGGATCACGTAGGCGTATACGCCCGCCGCGGCTGGGTGGCCGTCGCCGGCGCGGCCGTCCCACCGGAACTGGCCCGCCCCGTCCCGCCCCGCGTGCTGCCGGGCGACCTCGCGGCCGAGCACGTCGTAAACGACAAACGTCGCCGGCCCCACCGCCTCGTAAGCCACTTCGAACGCCCCGCGGGTCGGGTTCGGGCCGGCCGACCGGATCGCGAGGCCCCCCGCCTGGGGTGAGGGCTCGTCGGCGACCGCGGCGCTCTCCGCCACCTCCATCGACCGGTCCACCGCGACGTCGCGGACGACGTCGCGGTGGCCGCCCGGCCACACCACCACGACCGAGTCGAGCCGGGCGACGGCGCCGAGCCCGAAGTGCGCGGCTCCCTCGTGCTGCGAGAGGTAGCTCTCGCCGGCCCGGACCTCGCGGATCCACCGGCGCCCCCCGCCGTGCGCTTCGACGCGCGCCCCGATTCCGTCCCGGTTCGACCGCGTCCCGACAGGCCGGACCCGGAGCCAGTGGCCGTCGGCAAGGTCGTTCCGATAGATGACGGTGCGCGGGGTCCGGTTGGGGTCGGGGTCCGAGACCGAGGCGACCACCGCGACGACCACGTCGAGGTCCCCGTCGCCGTCGAGGTCGCCGATGGCGAGCCCGCGCGCCCAGCTCCGGTCGTCGAAGCCGACCGCGGCCGAGACGTCCTCGAACGTCCCGTCGCCCCGGTTGCGGTAGAACCGGTCGGGCGACTCCCGGGAGTTCTCGATAAACCGGGCCGCCGGGACGTACCCGTTCGCCATCACCACGTCGAGGTGCCCGTCCTGGTCGAAGTCGGCGAGGGCGGTCCCCCAGCTGGCCGACTGCAACGGCCCGCCGTCGACGAACTCGTTTTCGAGGCCGAGCGCGGGCGCCGCGTTCGAGAACGCGCCTGAGGGCCCGTGCTCTAGCAACATGTTGCGGCCGATGTTGGTGACGTAGTAGTCGAGGTCGCCGTCGCCGTCGTAGTCGCCGGGCGCCAAGCCCATCGCGTAGATGGCGAGGTCCATCCCCGTCTCCGGCCCGACATCGACGAACGCGACCCCTCCGGCACCGCCGATCCGGGGGTTCTCGTAGAGGCTATTCGGCTCGATCCAGGCGCCGAAGTCGTTGAGCACGAACAGGTCTGGGTCCGTGTCGCCGTCGTAGTCCGAGAACGCCGCGACGAGCCCGCAGCCGGCGTTGGCAATGCCGAACTCGGTAGTGCGGTCCGTGAACCGCCCCGTCCCATCGTTGAGGTACAGGACGTCAGCGAGGCACTCGTGGGCAAACCCCGTCACGTTCCCGTCCGCGTCGTAATGGAAGGCTGGGACCCGGATGTACCGCGTGACGAACAGGTCGACGTCGCCGTCGAGGTCGACGTCGCCGAAGGCAGCCGACGACGAGTACCCGTCGAGCGCGGCGACCCCGGCCATGTCCGAAATGTCGACGAACGTCCCGCCGTCGTTGCGCAAGAGCCGGTTGCCCCGACTGGGGCCCGTGGTCAAGAAGACGTCGCGGTCGCCGTCACCGTCTACGTCGGCCGTGACGACCCCGACGGACTGGACGGTCTCGGTCACGTCGAGCCCGGCGTCCGACCACGCAAAGTGCCCCGTCCCGTCATTGACGAAGAGGGCGTCGCGGTCTTTCCCGCCGGTCAGGTAGATGTCGAGGTGGCCGTCCCCGTTGGCGTCGAAGAGGGCCACGCCGCCGCCCGACAGCCGGGGGTCGTTGTGGACGTGGTAGACGCCGACCTCTTCGGCGACCTCTACGAACCCGCCCTGTGCCAGACACGGTGCAGCGAGCGCGAGCAGCCCGGCAAGGAGCACTCCTCGCGGAGAGGTACCCTGGGAGCGAGTGGACAAAGCGGGTCGCGTCACGAGTCGGAGGGAGATTGGCGAGAAAGGAGCACACGGCCCGAGGACGACTCAGCAGATCCCGAATGAGGCGACCTTGCGCGCCGATCGCCTCCGGCGATGGCCAATCTACTCCTGGAGCATCCGCGCCTGACCGGGGGCCCTCTGAACCAGATGCGATGTCGCGGCTCTAGGGCGGTGAGCCCGCAGTCCGCGTGGCCGCGACGGTGCGCTCGGCCGCGGGGAGCGCCCGCCTGTACGCGGGCGACGCCGCGGCTTGGATCCGTCGACTGTCGAGAGCGTCTCCTGCGGCCTCACGACCGCTGTCACATGACCCCTTCCCACCGCGCCCGACCGATCGGCATCCTCGGAGGCGTCGGGCCTCGGGCAGGCCTGGATCTCTTCCAAAAGGTCTTGACGTCGACGCGAGCGGGGAACGATCAAGACCACCTTCCGGTGACGCTGGCCTCCTTTCCCCACCGGATCCCCGACCGGACGGCGTTCCTGCTGGGGCACGCCGTTGACAACCCGGGCGAGGCGCTCGCCGAGATCGCCCTCGGCTTGGTGGACGCGGGCGCTGAAGTCGTCGGCATTCCCTGCAACACGGCCCACGCGCCGGAGATCTTCGACGTGGTTCGGGAGCGGGTCGAGGGGCGGTGCACCCTCGTCCACATGATCGACGAAGTCGGCCGTGAGCTCGCCCGGCGCGTTCCGGACGCCCGCCGCATCGGGGTGCTGTCCACGACGGGGACCCTTATGGCCAACGTCTACCCGGACCGCCTCAGGCCACAGGGCCTCGACGTGCTCCAGCTTCCCCTGGCCCTTCAGGCGACGACCGTGCAGCCGGCCATCTACGACGAGGCGACCGGCATCAAGAGCGTGGCCGACCCGGTCCATGCACAGGCCGTCCGCCGTCTTCATCTCGGCCTCGACGCGCTCCTCAGCCAGGGTGCCGAGGTGGTCGTGCTGGCCTGTACGGAGATCCCGCTCGCCCTCCGGATGCCGGAGGTTCGAGGCATCCCGCTCCTCGACGCCACGGCCGTCCTCGCCCGTGCGCTCGTCCGGGAGAGCTGCCCCGACCGGCTCGTGGACCTGGATTAGACTGGGCCTCGCTCCTCCCTCTCCCCATGCATCGCGTTCTCCTGTGGACGACGGCCCTGCTGCTTGCCGCCCCCGCGCTCCATGCTCAGGGACCGGAGCGGCCACGCGCCCGCGACATCGGTCTCGTCGTCGGCATCCTTCCGCCCGGGCCGTTGAACGCCATCACCGATGTCGCGGGCGTGGAGGTGGGCCACGCCACCGTGATCGAGGGCGACTCGGTGCGGACGGGCGTGACGGCGATCCGGCCCCACGGCGGCAACGTGTACCGGGAGCGCGTGCCGGCGGCGATCGTCGTCGGCAACGGGTACGGGAAGCTGTTGGGGGTGACCCAGGTCCGCGAGCTGGGGGAGCTCGAGACGCCGATCCTGCTGACGTGCACGCTCTGCGTCTGGAACGCGGCGGACGCCTTGGTGGACCTGCTGCTGGCGGAGCCGGGCATGGAGGAGGTCCGGTCGATCAACCCCGTCGTCGGCGAGACGAACGACGGGTTCCTCAACGACATCCGGCGCCGGCCGGTCGGCGCGGCGCACGTCGCCGAGGCGCTGGTCCGAGCGTCGGGCGGGCCGATCGCGGAGGGCTCCGTCGGCGCGGGCACCGGCACGGTGGCGTTCGGCTGGAAGGGCGGCATCGGGACGAGCTCGCGGGCCGTGCCCGCGGCGCTCGGCGGCCACACGGTCGGCGTGCTCGTCCAGTCCAACTTCGGCGGCGTACTCACGATGAACGGGGCGCCCGTCGGGCGCGAACTGGGGCAGTTCGCGTTCCAGCGAGCCCTGGGCGAGAGCGCCGACGGCAGCATCATGATCGTGGTCGCCACCGACGCCCCGCTCGACGCCCGGCTCCTGGAGCGGCTGGCGACCCGGGCGCTCGGGGGCCTCGCCCGGACCGGAGCCAGCCTGACGAACGGGTCGGGCGACTACGTGATCGCGTTCTCGACGGCGCGGGGCGACGGCCCCCTCGTCGGCAACGGGGCCATGTCGCCGCTCTTCCAGGCCGTCGCCGAGGCCACCGAGGAGGCGATCTACAATTCGATGCTGCGGGCCACGACGGTCGCCGGGCACTGCGGCACGGTCGAGGCGCTCCCGGTCGACCGCGTGCTCGAGATCCTGGACCGGTATGGCGTCCGGGACTGGGACCGGACGTTGCCGCCCGGCTCGTCCCGCTAACCCCGGGCCACGACGCGTTCTACGGCGAGCGGCGAGCGAGGCGGCCTACCCGATCAGCTCGTCGAAGATGTCGGACTGCTTGAGCGGCGGCGCGATGTCGAAGTGGTCGTAGGCGCGGCGCGTGGCGACCCGGCCGCGCGGCGTCCGCGCCATGAACCCCTCCTGAATGAGGTACGGCTCGTAGACCTCCTCGACCGTCCCGGCGTCCTCCCCGACGGCCACGGCAATCGTCGAGATGCCGACCGGGCCGCCGTCGAACTTCTCCATGAGCGCGGTCAGGATCCGGGCGTCCATCTCGTCGAGGCCGGCCTCGTCCACGTCAAGCGCGTTGAGGGCGTGGTCGGCGACCGCTCGCGAGACCTTGCCGTCGCCCGGGCCCGCTTCGGTCTCCACCTCGGCAAAGTCGCGCGTGCGGCGGAGCAGCTTGTTGGCGATGCGCGGCGTGCCCCGGGAGCGACGGGCGATCTCGTAGGCGCCGTCGTCGTCGATGTCGACGTTCATCAAGTTCGCGCTGCGGTGCACGATCCGGTGGAGCGTATCGACGTCGTAGTAGTCGTACCGGAAGTCGACGCCGAAGCGGGCGCGGAGCGGGGCCGTGAGCAAGCCCTTGCGCGTCGTCGCGCCGATGAGCGTGAACGGGGGGAGCGCGATGCGGACGGACCGGGCGCTCGGGCCCGAGTCGATCAGGATGTCGATGGCGTAGTCCTCCATCGCGGAGTAGAGGTACTCCTCGACGACGGGCGACAGCCGGTGGATCTCGTCGATGAACAGGACGTCGCCCTCGTTGAGGTTCGTCAGCAGCCCGGCGATGTTGGCCGGCTTGTCGAGCGCGGGGCCGGACGTGCTCTTGACCTCGGAGCCCATCTCCTCGGCGATGATGTACGCCAGCGTCGTCTTGCCGAGGCCGGGCGGGCCGGACAGGATGACGTGGTCCAGCGCTTCGCCGCGCTGCAAGGCGGCCGTGACGAAGACCCGGAGGTTGTCCTTGATCTTGGGCTGGCCGATAAAGTCGTCGAGCGCACGCGGGCGCAAGGCCTTTTCGAGGTCGGCGTCGGGCGTCGTGGTCGGCGCGCTGGCGTCGCGGGGAGCGGAGTCCATCGGAATGCAGGTGTTTGCCGGAAGGTAGGGGCCGGGTGTGACAGGACGCGTCACCCGTCCGGCCTCCGCACTATCGTATCCGACCTCGGCGTCGAGGCGGGGAGGACTCGCATACGGATGGTCTCATGCCAGCCAGCGGGGCGGGGCGACAGCACACGGTGAACCAAAGCCGCCGTCGGCGCCACGTCTCATGAGTCGCGAGATCGAGGAGCGGGGCGCACGGGCGGACTCCGCACCCGCTGCCGCAAGGCGCACCGCCAGCGACAGGTCGATCGTCGACGACGGACCAGCTCTCATTTCGCTTGCTCTCTAGTGTGCGACACAGCCCGGCGGGCGGCCTTCTCCCTCTCCTTCGGACCGGCGGGCGGCCCAGACGAGGGGGCAGCCTACCGCTACTGCCTGGCCCACACCCCACGGCCGACGACTCCGTCCTCTCCGCTCCTCATGCTGGCGGCCTGGTTTGCCGCGATGGTGGAGGGTCGGTCTCGGAGGCCGGTGGGCTCGACATGGCCGGGTACGTCATGCTCATGCCACGTGGCGCCCGCTGCGTCAGGGGAGCGGGCGTCTCATTGCGTTAGGTCTGCGCAGGCGCAGAGGTGGAGCGCCAGAATGTCAAGGCGTTCGCCCCCTTGGCCCGTAGGGCTGAGCCGGCCGGGCACGACCTAACCGAATGGCAAAATTGACACCCACTGGGTGCCATGGCGCTACAACAGGGTCTCCACACCGGCCCTGCCCCCGCGTGCGGATGGCCCTACCCAAGCCCCCACCAAATCGTCACATGCCAAGGCACTCGCCCTTGCACGTCTAAAAATCCTCCGGCTTACATTTTGACGTGCCGGGCCTGCGCAGGACCTCCCTCCGCCGGCCCTCCTCTCTGTTGCTGCCCTCTCACGGCTACCCCTATGACCTTGTTACTTCGGACGCGCGCCCTCCCCATGGGCCTGCTTCTCCTCGCCACCCTCTTCGCCGCCGCCGCCAGCGCCCAGGTGGTCCCCACCGTCGTCAACACGACGGCGGACAACTCGGTGGCCGGCGACGGGTTCTGCACATTGCGCGAGGCCATCGACGAGGCCAACCTAGCCGGCAACGGCGACTGTGATAACGGGGAGAGTGGGCGGTACATCTCGTTCGACATCCCCACGTCCGACCCCGGCTACGACAACGACGCGACCACCGGGGCTGTCAACCAGAACATGGGGAGCAGCCCGCTCCGGCAGCAAGGCCCCGGCGCGGCGCCGGGCGTCTGGACGATCCGGACCTCCGGGCTCCCGGCCCTCCGTCAGAACGGCATCGAGATCGACGGCTTTAGCCAGCCGGGGACCAGCCGCAACTCCTCGTTCGACATCGCAGACGGCTCGTCGTCGGTCCTCCGCATCGAGATCACGTCCGCCAGCGGGCCGATGCGCCGCGACCTCCTCGGCCCGTTGCTCACTGTCTCCAGCAACGGCAACACCATCGGCGGGCTCGTGATCAACGGGTCGGGGTCGGCCGGCATCTTCCTGGGCGGCTCCGTGTCCAGGTCGACGAGGCTCGCCGAGGGCCGGCTCGGATTCAGTGTCCAGGACAACTCTATCACCACTGTCCAGGACAACTTTATCGGGGACAACTTTATCGGGGTCCGCCCGGACGGCGTCACGGCCCAGGGCTCGTTCGGCGCGGGGATTCAGCTCTCCGGGTTCTCGGTAATCGTCCAGAACAACGAGATCGGGAGCTTCTTCTTTGGACCGCGCAGGCGAGGCTTCAACGCCCCGGTCAACGTGATCGGGAACGCGACCGTTGGCATCCTCTCGGAGGGGAGCAACGCGTTCGCGAACACGGTGGCGAGCAACTTGATCGGCCTCGGCGCCGACGCCGAGACCACCATCTCGAACGGGACGGGTGTCCGCGTCACAGACGGGTCTGAACTAGCGATCATCGCGGGCTCCATCGACGACAACATTGGGCTCGGGATCGACAACGGCGACGCCAAGAGTGGGGGCAACATCGGCGCCGCCACCATCACGCTCTCGAACCCCACGGCGACCTCCGTCGACTACGCCATCCAGGGCGAGCCCAACACCACCTACGGCCTCTCGTTCTACTTCAACGAGCCGGACGGGGACGTTACTGAGGGTCAGATCCCGATCGGCGACCCCGCTGACGGGACGGATGGGAAGGGCGACGGCGGCGGGACCTTTGTCTTCGACGGGCTGCTGCCGGAGGGCGGCTTCGTAACCGCTACGGCCACCAAGCTTGGGGGCTTGCCGCCAGAAGTGACCGTGGCGCCGGGGGAGAAGCGCGCGGCCGCGCGCGGCTGGCTCGCGACGGTGGCCGACGCCCGCTCGAAGCAGGGCGGCCCGGTCAATGGCCCGACCTCCGAGTTCTCGAACGCCGTCGAGATCCCGGAATTCGTGGCGCCCGAGGGCGACAACGGCCAGCCCAGCGACGCCGGCAACATCGTCGACAGTCCGGCCCAGACCCTGCCCTCAGACAGCTTCTACGAAGGCAAGGGTGAACAGGCCGCGTACTTCTACGGGTTCATCGGCAACGGCCCCGAGGCCGACCCCGGCGACGACGTCGACTGCTTCACGTTCAACGTCCTCGACGCCGACGACTTCTCTGCCTTCGCGTACGGGGGCGACGACGACCCCCAAATCCGGGACCCGCAGTTCCACCTCTACGACGCGAACGGCATCCTCGCCCTCTACAACGACGACGACTTCTCCAATCCCTTCGGCCGCACGGCCGCCCGCGGAGGCGGAGGCACCCTGTACCCCACGTTCAGGCGTGGCGAGTTAGCCGACGCCGGGTACGGGCCGGGCACCTACACGCTGTGCATCTCGGACCTGAACCAGGTGCACCTCGACTCGGACAACGGAGATATCTACAGCACTGGAGACGGCCCGCTCGACGACTACGACGACGAGGGCGACGAGGTCGGGAGCTACGAGGTCGACCTCTTCAGCGTCGGGCCGGCCTCCAACGGGACCGTCTCGTTCGCGACCATCCAGCAGGCTGTAAACGAGGGCGACGGCTCTGTCGACCTCGTGGTGACCGTCGACAGCGAGTCCGCCGTGGCCACCGACGTCACCGTCACGCTGGTCTCGGGCGACCCGGCCGACCTCGGCGGGTTCACCTCCGAGACCGTGACCGTCGCTCCCAACGGGGGCACCTTCACCGTCACCGTCCCGATCACCGACGACGCGTTCGTCGAGGACAACGAGACGTTTTCGTTCGCGCTTTCGACGGACGGCGGCGGCGCCGACGGCGGCGGGCTCACGGTCGGGGGCCCGGCCCAGATGGCCGTGGTCGTGGTCGACAACGACGGCCCGCCGGTGACCGTGACTGTCACGCCGCGCGACGCCGACGGCGACGGGGAGGAGGACGGCGGCCCGCGCCTGTTCTCGCTGCCCATCAATGGCGTCACGGCCAGCCAGATCGCTGAGGCCGCCGGTGGCGGCTCGGTGTTCCGGTCCGAGCCCGGCATCGGCCCTGGCGGCACGCCCGGCTTCGTGGAGGCCGAGGACGACTACGTGTTCGAGGCTGGCGAGCCGATCCTGGCCGACGTCGCCCCGGGCGCCGAGCTCACGTTCTCCGGCTCCGCTCCGGACGACGTGGTGACGTACCCCGTCGCCTCGCTCGACCTCGACGGCGGGACCACGGGCGGGGACGACGAGGCCGACCGCGTGCTGTTCGCGGTCGGCAACCCGACCGGCGAGCGGCTCTCGCTCGGCGACATCGAGGTCACCGGTGGGACGCTCGCCGACGTGGCCCTGGTCTTCGACGCGGTCTCCGGCGCCTTCCGGCCGGTCCAGATCGGTGACGGGCAGGACCTCGCGCTCGGCGCCTTCGAGGTCGTCGTGCTCCAGGTGATCCCGGACGACGGCGCCTGCACCACGGACGGCGTCGACGACGACTGCGACGGCGTGGCCGTCTCGGTCGCGACCAGCGGGTCCACCGGCACGGGCGACCTCGTCGGCGACGAGGTGTTCACGCCGTCCGACGGCGAGACGGCGGTCGTCCTCGCGCTCCGGCCCCCGGCGGGCGACGGCGCCACGGCCCAGTTGATCGTTGACGCCCCGTCCCCGGGCGACACGTTCGCCCTCCGGCTCCTGGCCGATGCCTCGGCGGGGCTCGACCCCTCCGACGCCGTCGACCTCGAGAGCCCCGGCGGCGCCATGCTCGCCTCGCCCGGCCCAGCCGGAGCGGGGGCCCGGTTCGCGGCCGAGTCGCGCGGCGCGCTCGCGGTCGGGGAGTCGGTGACGGTCCCGCTCGTCGTCGCCGTGCCCCAGGCCGGGACGTACGAGTTCGCCCTGGCCCACGTGCCCGGCTCGGTCGACGGCCGCCCGGTCGTCGTCGAGGTGTTCGACGGGACCACCGCGACGGTCGTCACGGACGGGGCGCCGTTCGTGTTCGAGGCCGGCGAGGACATGGTCGGGCCCGACGGCGTGGAGGGCCGGTTCTCGGTCCGCGTCTCGGTGATCTCGAACGTGGCCACCGAGGGGGACCCGGCGCTGGCGGCGCTGGCGGTGTACCCGAACCCGACGGCGGGCCGGGCCACGGTCGCGCTCTCGGGCATGGCCGGGACGGTCCGGGTGGCCGTGTACGACGCGCTGGGCCGGGAGGTCGCCCGCCTGCACGAGGGCGTGGTCGCGGCCGGGGCCGAGTGGCCGGTCGACCGCCTGGCGCCGGGCGTGTACGTGGTCCGCGCCGAGGGCCCGGACGGCGTGCGGGTCCGGTCGCTCACGGTCGTTCGGTAGCGGCCCCTCGATCGATGGATAGGCGCCCCGTCGGCCTTGTGTCGGCGGGGCGCCGTTGTGTCCACCTGCCTCAGTGACGAGGTGGGTGGCCGGTGGGACCGGCCGACTTGCCGAGGGTGTCACACGGATTGCGCGGCAGCACGATGCCGACACGGCGGTGCCCTCGGCGTCGTGCCGACAGGGCGCCGCGATGTCGGTGTCCGCCGCCCGTAGGGAGCGGGTCGACCGGTCATGCAGAGCGAGGATTTTTTGCCCCTCCCCTAGAGGCCCAACCGGAGGATTCCCTAACTGATCCACCCTTTCGCACCGCTCGGTTCACGCCGTCGTGGGGTGGATATGCTCTCGGACTGGCCTCAGAGCGGGCGTATCTAGTGCGCTCACAACGGGCAGAGGACACGTGCATCGTCGACGGATCGCCGGGGTCGCGGCTTTGCTGGCCGTGGGGGCCTTGGCTCAGCCGGTGCCTCCTGAGGCCAACCTAGCTGCCCGCGCGGAGCGGCTGACGGAGCTCGCGCTGGACGCCCCCTCACCCGACCGCGGGCGCGCCCTCGCCGAAGAGGCCTTGGCGCTCGCCCGCCAGGCTGGGTCGGCCGCAGGCGTCGGCCAGAGCTTGTACGCCGCCGCCTACGCTCGCTACCACCAAGGCGAGGCGGGTACGGACCGGCTCTTCGCTCAGGCCGCCGCGGCCGCCCGCCGCGCGGGCGACCGGCGCACCGAGGGCGTTGCGCTGGCGTGGCAGGGCGTGGCCGCAAGCGACGCCGACCGGGACCAGGGCCTGGCGCTGGGCCGCCGGGCCGTGGCCGTCCACCAAGCGATGGCGGGCGCCGACGGGCGCCGGGCGCTGCTGGTCTCACTCAACCTGCTCGCCAACCAGCACGCCTTCGCGGGGCAGGCGCCCGAGGCCGCCGCGCTACACCGTCGGATCGTACGCGAGGCCCGCGCCCTCGGCGATGCGAAAAGCGTCGGCCTCTCGTCGCTCGCGCTCGGCGACATGGCGCTGACCGCCGGCGACCTCGTCGCCGCGCTTGGCCACTACGAGAATGCCGGGACGGCGGCCGTGGCCGCCGACGCCGAGACCGACTGGGGCACCGATGCCCACGCCGGGCGGGCGCGCGTCGACGCCGCGCTCGGGCGGGTCGACGCGGCGGCGGCCACGCTCCGGCAGCTCGCCGACGCCGAAGCCGGCCGGGGGCACGCCGGCTACGCCTCGGGCTACTACCAGCTGCTCGGCGACGTCTTGCGCGAGGCGGGCCGGACCGATGAGGCCGTCGCCGCCTACCGGGCCGGCCACGACGCGCTCGCGGGCTCGGCCACCGCCCGCTACCGGTTCGAGTTCCGCGTCCTGGAGGCGGCCGCGCGGGCCGACGACGGGTGGAGCGAAGCCGTCCGCCACGCGCTCCGCCCAGCCGCCGACTCTGTCGTGGCGTCCCCGTCCGGGCCAGGAGTCCACGCCCTCGCTCTAACGCTGCTCGCCCGAGAGGCCCGTATCGGAGGGCGCCCCGCTCGAGCCGCCGCGTACGCCGCCCGCGCGATCGCCGTGGCCGAGGGGGCTGCACTGGCCGCGCCCGCCCGCGACGCCTTCGCGGAGCACGCCGCCGCCCTCAGCGCTGGCGGCGACCCGGCCGGCGCGCTCGCGTCCTTCCGGCGGTCGGCGGCCCTCGCCGATAGCCTGCGGAGCACCGAACAGGCCCGCGAGGTCGGGCGCCTGCAGGCCGAGGCCACCTTCGCCGACGAACGCGCCGCCGCCGCGCGACGTCGCCAGCGCCTCCTCTTCGGGCTGTTGGGCGTGCTCGTGGTGGGCGTGCTCGCAGCCGTGGGCGGCGGCCTCTACGTCCGGGCCGTCCGACGCACGAACGCCGAGATCGAGAGCCAGGCCGGCGCCCTCGCCCACGCCAACGCCGACCTCGCCCAGACGAACGCGCTCGTCCGCGAGACCCGCGAGGCCCAGGCCCGCTTTTTCCAGACGGCGGGCCACGAGCTCCGCACCCCGCTCACCCTCACGCTCGGCCCGCTCGACGACCTCGCCCAGGGCCGCCACGGGACGCTCGACACGCCCGTCCGCCGGGCCGTCGACCTCGCCCACGACAATGCGGATCGGCTGCGTCACCTGGTCGACGAGTTGCTCGACGCCGCCCGCCTCGACGCGGGCCAGATGCCGCACCGCCCCCAACTCGTCGACCTCGCGGCCCTCGTCGCCGACGCGGTGCACCGGTTCGGGGCCCACGCCGACCGCGCCGACGTCGCGCTCGAGGTCGAGGCCCCCGAGCGCCTCGCCGCCACGGTCGACGCCGCGACGGTGGACCGGGCGCTCGGCAACCTCGTTGCGAACGCCCTCCGGCACACGCCACGCGGTGGGCGCGTCGCGGTCCAGTTGACGGCGGCCCCCGGCGAAGCGCGTGTGGCCGTCGCCGACACCGGACCGGGCATCGCACCGGACGCCCGGCCCCATCTGTTCGACCGGTTCTACCGGGCCGACGAGCAGGCCGGAGTTGGGTCCGGCCTGGGGCTCGCCCTCGCGCGGGAATGGATGGAGCGGCACGGGGGACGTGTCGAGGTCGCGAGCCTACTCGGGGAGGGCGCCACCTTCACCCTCGTCCTCCCGCTCGCCACGCCTTGCGCCGGTGTCGGTCCAGCTCAGGGCGACGGCGGGGGCGTCCCACCACTACCCGACGACGCCCTGCTGGTCCTGGTCGTCGACGACCACGACGACCTCCGAGGCTACATCGCCGACCACCTCGCCCGCCGCGACGGCAACGGGTTCGCCGAGCCCGCCCGTGTGGTCCAGGCCGCCAACGGCGACGACGCGCTCGCCTTCGCGTTCAAATTCGTCCCAGACCTCGTCGTGAGCGACGTGATGATGCCGGGCCTCGATGGGTTTGCGCTGACGCGGGCCCTCAAGGCCGACCGCCGCACGAGCCACATCCCCGTGCTTCTGCTGACGGCTCGGGCCGACGCGCCGGGCACGGCTGAAGGCTTCCGCTCTGGAGCCGACGGCTACCTCGCCAAGCCATTCGCGCCGGACGTCCTCCGCGCGCAGGCCGCCGCGCTCGTCGCCGAGCGCCGGCGGTTGCTCGGAGTGCCCTCGGCCGGGGGCGACTCCGCTGGGGGCGATTCTCAAGAGCCCGAGCCACCCGGCCTCTCGGCCGCCGACCGCCGCTTTCTCCGAGAGGTCGACGACGGCATCGCCGCAGGGATTGGGGACCCCCAGTTTGGGGCCGAGGCCCTCGCCGAGACGCTCTCTTTGTCGTCCCGCCAGCTCCGGCGCAAGCTCCGCGCCGTGGCTGGCGACGCGCCCGTGGCGCGCCTGCGCCGGGCCCGCGCGGAGGCCGCCGAGCGGCTGCTCGACGACGGCCTCCCGCTCGTCGAGGCCGCCGGAGCTGTGGGCTACGCCGATGCCAAGGGGCTCCGCCGGGCCCTCGCGGCCGTCCGACGCGAGCAGAGCAACGCCGGGGGCTAAGGCTCCAATTGCTCCGCACATACTCTGCGCCGATGTCCGATTTGGCCCGCGCGCGCGTCCGATTTGGCCCGCGCGCGCGCCTGGTCCCGCACGAGCGGCGGCGAGACGTTGGGGCTCCTCTCGCCCCTGCCGCATGGCGCTCCCCTTCCCTGCCCGCGTCCACGCCCTGTGCGAGGCCCACCTCGCCGACCCGACGTTCGGCGCCGAGCGCCTTGCAGCGACGCTCGGGCTGACGGCTCGGCACGTCCGCCGCTTGATGGTTGCAGAAACGGGCGAGGGCCCGCGCGACCTGCTCCGCCGGCTCCGTATGGAGCGGGCCGCCCGGCTGCTAGCCGCCCCCGGTGTGACGGCGCGCGAGGCCGCCCGGGCCGTCGGCTACCGCGACGTCTCGGCCTTCCGCCGGGCTTACCGAGCGGTGGCGGGACGGTCCTCCACCCCTCCGAGCTAACGCCGGAACGGTTCACAAAAACTGCGTCCGCCAGGCCAGGTCCATGTCCGGTTCTGCACGGGCGATACACATACGTTCGCGCCCCTTCTCCCCCCACTCCCGATGCGCACCCTCTTCGCCCTGCTCCTGCTGACGGCCCTCGCGGCCCCGTCTAGGGCCCAGCCCAGCCGCCTCGCCCCCCCCGAGGGCGTCGCACTCGGGGGCCGAATCCTCACCGTCGACACGTCGGCCGACGACCAGGGTTATGACGCCGCCGCCAGCCTCGCGGCCTGCACCGACGACACCGCCGACGGCGACTGCACGCTCCGCGAGGCCATCGAGATCGCCAACGCATCGAGGAGCTTCGAGGAGATCTATTTCGACATCCCAGGCAGTGGCGTCCGGACCATCCGCCCCCTCGCTCCCCTCCCGGCGATCACGAATCCGAACGTGATCATCGACGGGTACACGCAGCCGGGCGCCCAGGCCAACACGAGCGTGACGGGGACCAACGCCGTGCTGCTCGTCGAGCTTGACGGCTCGCTCGCGGGCCCCTCGAACGGCCTCGACCTGGACCAGTCGAACGCCACCGTCCGCGGGCTCGTCATCAACCAGTTCGACGGGGATGGGATTTCCATCCAGGGCACCTTCAACCCCTTCGGAGGACCGCCCCAGCGGCCCGTCGTTGAGGGGACGTACATCGGGACGTCTGCGGACGGCACAACGCCGCGCCCGAACACGGGCCGTGGCGTCGTCGTGGGCCAGCCCTTCGCGCGTATCGGGACCGACGGGGACGGCGTTGACGACCTCGCCGAGCGCAACGTGATCTCCGGCAACGGGCGCGACGGGGTCGAGGTCTTCCGGGTCTTCAGCGTCCGCGTCGCGGGCAACCGGATCGGCACGACCGCGGCCGGGACGGCCGCCCTGCCCAACGAGGGCTCAGGCATCTTTGTGCAAGAGTCCTCCGACATCCAGGTCGGGACCAACGGCGATGGGAGCCACGACGATGCCGAGGCCAACGTGATCGCGAACAACCGGCTCGATGGCGTCCGCGGCCGAGACGCTGGAGCGTTCCGCGTCAGCGGCGGTCCAGAGACGAGCGCGTCCGTCCTGGGCAACGTCATCCGCGCGAACGGCGGGCTCGGGATCAACCTCGTCGGCGGCGAGGAGACCGACGCCGGCGTTACCCCCAACGACCCGGACGACGAGGACCGTGGTCCCAACCGGCTCCAGAACTACCCCGTCATCGAGTCGGTCACGCCGGAGGGCACGGGCTTCACCGTCGCCTTCACGCTCGACTCCGATGAGTTCCGGGCGACGTACCGCATCGAGTTCTTCGCCAGCCCCACCGCCGACCCCTCCGGGTTCGGCGAGGGCGCCCGGTTCCTCGGCGCGGTCCGCGTCCAGGCCGACGACGACGGCGACGCGGCCGGCACGTTCGAAGTGACGAACATTGTGGGCGGCGAGGTCCTCACGGCGACCGCCACCATCGACCAGAACACCATCGACCGGGTGGTCTCCGGCGCCGTGGGCGGGTGGGCCAACTATGGCGGCACGAGCGAGTTCTCGGCCGCCGTGCCAGTCGGCGACGCCGACGGCACCGACGCCCCGGCCGTCCGGTTCGCCACCGTCCAGCAGGCCGTGAGCGAGGGGGCCGGCGCGGTCACCCTCACGCTCGTCGCCGACGAGGCCCCCGCCGTCGACACCGACGTCACCGTCACGCTCGTCTCGGGCGACCCCGCCGACCTCGGTGGGTTCACGTCCCGGACCGTCACGTTCGCGGCCGGCGGGCCGGCCACGATCGACATCGTCGTCCCCGTCACCGACGACGCGTTCGTCGAGGACTCAGAGACGTTCCTGTTCACGCTCTCGGTCGTGGCACGGAGCGACGGCGACCCTGGCCTCTCGGTCGGGTCCTCGGCCCAGACTGCCGTCGTCGTCGTCGACAACGACGGCCAAGCCGTGACCGTGACCGTCACCCCGGCCGACGGCGATGGCGACGGCGCGGAGGACGGCGGGCTCCGGCTCTTCGCCGTCCCGCTCGGCGGCGTCACCGCCGGCGACGTCGCCCAGGCCTCCGGCGCCGACACGGTCTACGTCTACGTCGCGATGGGCGGCCCGGACGGCGGCCCCGGGTTCGTGTCCGTCGGCGACGACTTCGTGATCGCGGCGGGCCAGCCGGTCCTGGTGGGCGTGGCCCCGGGCGCGGACCTCACGTTCACGGGCTCGGCCCCGACCTCGACCGTCGGGTACCCCGTCGCCGCGCTCGACCTCAGCGGCATGGCCGGAGGCGGGTCCCGCGTGCTCGTCGCCGTCGGCAACCCGACCGGCCGGCCGATCGCCCTCGACGGCATCGCGGTCGAGGGCGGGGCGCTGGCCGACGTGGCCCTCGTGTTCGACCCGACCGCCGGCTCGTTCCGCCCGGTCTCGCTCGGCGGCCTGGACGACGACTGCGACGGCACGGCCGACTGCGTCGCCCTCGGAGCCTTCGACGTCGTCATCCTCCAGGTCGACGCGGCCGCCGACGACTGCGACGACGCGACGTGTGGCGTGACGGTCTCCGTGCCGACGGGCACCGCCGGCTCGACGGCGACGCCGATCGCCGACGCGGCGTTCGCGCCGACCGACGGCGAGACGGCCGTCGTCCTCGCGCTCCGCCCGACGGCCGCCAGCGGCACGGCGGCACCGATGGGCGACACGTTCGCCATCCGGTTCCTGACCGGCGCCAGCGCCGGGCTCGACCGGTTCGACGGCGTCGACCTCGAGGCCCCCACCGGCGCCACGCTCGGCGGGTTCGCCCCGACCTCCGGCGCGGCCGACGCCGACGCCCTCTTTGCAGCGATGTCGGTCGGCCCGCTCGCGGCCGGGTCCCCGGCCCTCGTCCCGCTTGAGGTCTCGGTGCCTGAGGCGGGCACGTACGAGCTCGCGCTGGTCGGCCCCGACAACGGCCTCGTCGGCAACCGGCCCGTCGTCGTCGAGGTCTTTGATGGGACCACGTCGGTGACGGTCTCCGAGGGCCAGCCCTTCGTGTTCACGGCTGGCGAGGGCGAAGACCTGACGGGCCGGTTCGCCGTCCGCGTCTCGCTCGGCACCGGCGTCGCGACCGGGACGGGCCCTGCGGCCCTGGCGCTGTCGGTCTTCCCAAACCCCACGGCCGGCCGCTCGACGGTCGCCGTGACGGGGGTGACCGGCCCGGCCCGCGTGTCTGTGGTGGACGCGCTGGGCCGGGAGGTCGCCGTGTTGCACGACGGCCCGGTGGCCTCGGGCGACGCGCGCTACGAGGTGGGCCGGCTCGCGCCGGGCCTCTATGTGGTCCGGCTCCAGAGCGCGGACGGCGTGGCGACGCGCTCGCTGACCGTGGCCCGGTAGCCCTCGCAGGATGGCTCGTCGGCGCCCCGCTGGTCTCGCACCGGTGGGGCGCCGACGTGTCCGCCCGCCTCGGTGCGCGAGCGCCGAGGCGGGCAATCATCCGGGGGCGGCACTTTTTCTATAGGCCGATGACCGGTTTTGTGCGAGCCCTGCGCTCTTACAGGTGGGGACACCCCCCTCGACCGGCCCGGCCGGGGCTGCGTCGGCGTCGCAACTGTGGTGGGAGCGACGCCCGCAGGCCCGGCCGGTCGCTGGTCTCCGGGGTCTCCAGGCCGTGGCTCAGGGCCCGGGTCGGGCCTCGGCGACCAGCGCGCGGGCGTCGGCGACGGCCTGGTGGCAGCTCTCGGGCCCTTCCTCGGCGGTCGCGCACGCGGCATCGACCCGCCCGAGCCCGCGCTCGGCGTCGGCGATCCGCCCGAGGTGGGCCTCTGTGACGGCGACGCGGAGGGCGCCCCGGATCGCATTCGGGTGATCGGGCCCGAGGCGCGCGCGGGTCATCGCGGTCGCCTCCCGAAAGAGCGGCAGGGCGTCGCCGGGCCGGCCCCTCGTGTCGAGCATCGCGCCCCGGCGGCTGAGGATGCTCGCGAGGATGGGGTGAGACGGGCCGAACGCCCGGCGGCCGGCGGCCACGGCCTGGCGGTGCAGCGCCTCCGCTTCGGCATCCCGCCCCTGCATCCCGATCACTAGCGCGAGCTGGCTCCGGGTGTTCGCGGGGTCGCCGTGGTCCGGGCCGTAGTGGGCCTCCGAGATCCGGAGGGCGTCGCGGTAGAGCGGCTCGGCGTCGGCCCAGCGCTCCTGGTCGCGGTAGGTCGCCGCGAGGTTGTGGAGCGTCGACGACACGTCGAGGTGGTCGGGCCCTAGCAAGGCGCGGCGCATGGCGAGGGCGCGGAGGTGGACGGCCTCGGCCTCGGCGAAGCGCTCGCGAAAGGTCAGGAGGTCGCCCAGGATGTTGAGGCTGTAGGCGAGGTCCGAATGCGGCCCGCCGTAGGCGGCCTCCTTGAGGTCGAGGGCCTGGCGGATCTGGGCCTCGCCCTCCGCGTAGCGGCCCAAGCGGAGGTTGGCGAAGGCGAGGTTGTGGAGCGTGTTGGCGAGCAGCAGCGGGTCGCCGTCGGGGTGGGCGCGGTGGATGGCGAGGGCGCGGGCCAGCACGCGCTCGGCCTCGGCGTACGCGCCCTCGTCCTCGCGGAGCAGGCCGATCTCGTTGAGCACCGCGGCCACGTCCGGGTGGCCGTCGCCGACGAGCCCGTGCCGCAGCGCGAGCGCTCGAGCGAGCGCGGAGTCGGCGGCGGCGTAGAGCCCGCGGCGGCGGTAGACCCGGCCCACGACGGCGAGCATCTGGGCGTGCAGGGCCGGCTCGTCGGCGAGGTCGGCGTCGATGCGGGCGGTGCCCCGAGCGAGCAGGTCGCGGACGAAGGACTCAGCGCCGGGCGTCTCGGCGGGGTCGGTGTCGGCGAAGAGGTCGGCGAGGAAGCCCGAGACCTCGGCGGCCTTGGCGGCCTCGGCGCGGGCGAGGTCGCGCTCGGCGCCGACGCGGGCGAAGGCGAGCGCCGTCACGAGCGCGACGGCGAGGACGCCGACCCCGGCCGCCGCGAGCGCCGCGCGGTGGCGGCCGACGAACTTGCGCGCGCGGTACGTCCGCGACGGCGGGCGCGCGGCGACGGGCAGGCCCTCGCGGTACCGGCGGAGGTCGTCGAGCAACGCGCGGGCGTCGGCGTAGCGCTCGGCGGGGTCCTTGCGGAGGGCGCGGAGCACGATCCCGTCGAGGTCGCCCGCCACCGTCCGCGCGAGCGCCTCGGGCGTCGTCCCGCGGGCGTCGGCGATGGCGGCCTGCCCCCGGACGACGCGGCTCGGGAGCGTGGGCTCCTCCGTCAGCACGGCGATCTCGACCTGGGCCGGCGAGCGGCCCTCGGCGGGTGTCGGCCGCGTGCCGGCGAGCAGCCGGTAGAGGACGGCCCCGAGCCCGTACACGTCGGTGGCCGTCGTGATGGCGCCGCCCCGGAGCTGCTCGGGCGCGGCGTATGACGGCGTAAAGGGGCGTTGGCCCGTGCGCGTGAGGTCGTCGGCGGCCTCCTCTTCGAGCACCTTCGCGATCCCGAAGTCGAGGAGCTTGACTCGGGGCCCGCTTGCGGTGTCGGCCACCAGGAGGTTGCTGGGCTTGAGGTCGCGGTGGACGACCAGGCGCTGGTGGGCGTAGGCGACGGCCTCGCAGGCATCCGCCACGAGCCGGAGCCGGGCCTCGACGCCGAGCCGGCGGCGGTCGCAGTAGTCCGTGATCGGCTCGCCCTCGACGTACTCCATGGCGAGGTACGGCCGCCCGTCCGCCCCCACCCCGCCGTCGACCAGCCGGGCGATGCCGGGGTGCTCGAGCCGCGCCAGGATGCGTCGCTCGGCCTGGAAGCGGCGGAGCACGGCGTCGGTGTCCATCCCGCGCTTGATGAGCTTGAGCGCGACGGCCTGCTCGAACCCCTCGGCGCGCTCGGCGCGGTAGACGGTGCCCATCCCGCCGACGCCGAGGTGCTCGGCCACGCGCCACGCGCCGACGCGCTGCCCGGCGAGGGCGCCCTCGCCGTAGAGCGCCGCCAGGGCCCGCCCCCCGAGCACCGGGGCCGGGGCGGCGTCGGCGTCGAGCAGCGCCGCGACGCGGTCGAAGAGGGCGTCGTCGGCGCCGCACTGCTCGCGGAGCCACGCCTGGCGCGCGTCGGGCGCGTGGCGCAACGCCTCCTCGAACAGGGTCTCGATCCGAGTCCAGGGGACGGGGGGCATGGGGTCGAGGGGTGTGGTGGGAAAGGCGCTCGGCGCGTGGGCTCGTCGTGCGGGTCTCGACCCGTCGCCCCCGCCCGAGCGCTTGAGCCCGCGCGCCGGGCCCCGGTCAGATGTCCTCGCCGAGGGCGACGGTCAGCCACGCCCGCGCCATCCGCCAGTCGCGGCGGACCGTGGCCTCGGAGACGCCGAGGGCCTCGGCGATCTCGGGCTGGGTGAGGCCCCCGAAAAACCACATCTCGACGACGCGCGCGGGCCGCTCGGCCGTCGCCGCGAGCCGGTCGAGCGCCTCGTCGAGGGCGAGGAGTTCGTCGGGCCGCGTCTCCCGAGCCACACCGTCGTCGATCAGGGTGACCGCGTCGGCGCCGCCGCCGCGCTTGTCAGCCGACCGCGCCCGGGCGTAGCTGATCAGGATGTGGCGCATGGTGACCGCGGCGACCCCGAAAAAGTGGGCGCGGTTCTCCCACGGCGTGCCCTCCTGGCGGGCGAGGCGGAGGTAGGCCTCGTGGACGAGCGCGTTCGTGTCGAGCGTGTGGTCGGCGCGCTCGCCCAGGAGGTGCCGGTGCGCAATCGCCTCGAGGTCCGGGTAGACCACCTCCACGAGCTGGTCGACCACGTCCCGGTCGCCGAGGTCGACGCGGTTAAGCAGACGGGTGATGTCGGCGGTCGAAGGCATGGAGGGGGGACGCTCCGCGCAAGCTACCGATGCCCCGGAACGACCACGGCCTCCCGAAGCGCCGGCCATTTTTCTCCGCGAGCCGTGACCGGTTGCGCGCAGGTCCTGCGCGACTAGAGTGACGGCCGGGACGTGATCCGCCTCTCGGCTCGACAGCCCGCCTCTGTGGCACGGCGCCCAAGGCCGGTGCGGGCTCACACCTGTTGGTAACCGGGCTCAACCCCTGGACGGCACGTCGTCTGGTTTCCAACGCGGCCGGCTCCTCCGGGGGCTGGCCGCGTCGTGTGTGGGGCGGGGACGACACAGACCCGGGAGGACGGCGACATCCGCAAGGCGGCCGTCGAGGCGCTCCGCCAGCACGCCGCCCTCACGGCCTCGACGCCGCCTACGCACTGGCCAGCCACCCCCAGCTCCGCGAGCGACTCGGCTTCCTCGAACGCTCCTAAGCCTTGCCCGGAATCCTCCGGACCTGTCATCCTGAGCGGAGCGAAGGATCTCAGCATGGGGATTGACGCCCAACAGAGCAGGATTCGAGGGCCGGATGTAGCGGCGTCGGGATCCTCCGCGGACGCTCAGGATGACACGCTGGCGTTTCAGCCCAGCACCTCGCAAAACAACAGGACGGGACGTCCCATCGCGGACAGGCGCCAGCCCTCCCCCGCCTCCACCCCGCTGCGCGGAGCGGGGGCTCCCGGAGATCGGCGCGAGCGCGGCGTTTTCCGTTGACCGCCGCCCGTGCCAGACCCTACGTTGGCGCCATGTTTGCAGTCGACCACGTTCTCGTCTCCGACGCCGTCCTGGACGCGCCCTTCGCGTGTCACCTCGGCTCGTGCTTCGGCGCGTGCTGCGTCCACGGCGACCAGGGCGCCCCGCTCGACGCCGACGAGCGCGACGCCGTCGACGACGCGCTCGCGATCGTCCGCGACCGCTTGCGCCCTGAAGCCAAGGCCGAGATCGCCAAGCAAGGCGCCTGGGTCGGCGACGAGCGCCGAGGCTACCACACGACGACGGTCCGGGGGCGCGAGTGCGTCTTCGTGGTCTACGACGGCGGCGGGGCCGGGCCGGCCGTCGCCAAGTGCGCCATCCAGCAGGCCTACTGGGAGGGCAAGACGGGCTGGGAGAAGCCCGTCTCGTGCCACCTCTACCCCATCCGAGCCGAGACGTACGGCGTCGGCGAGGACCAGGTGGACGTGCTCAACTACGAGCGGATCGACTTGTGCGCGCCCGCCATCCCACACGGGAAGCGCACCGGCGTCCAGGTGGCCGACTTCCTCGAACGGCCGCTCACCCGCAAGTACGGCGCCGACTGGTTCGTTCAGTTCCGCGAGACGCTGAGCCAGCGCCGCCGCGACGTGGGCATCGGCCCCCAGACCGACCTGCCCACTCCCGACGCGTCTCTTTAATCGACGCGCAGCCCCTCCGATACCCCGTCGGTCCCCCGGTCCCATGCTCAACCTCCAACAAAAGCAGTCCCTCCAGCAGAAGCTCTCGCCGCAGCAGATCCAGTACATCAAACTGCTGCAGCTGCCCACGCTGGCGCTGGAGCAGCGGATCAAGGCCGAGATGGAGCAGAACCCGCTGCTCGAAGAGGGCGAGGAGGAAGACGAGCTCCAGGTGGACGCGACCGACGACCGCTCGGAGACCACGAACGAGGACCCTGACAAAGCCGACAAGGCCGACACCTCGGACGACGAGTTCGACTGGGACGAGTTCTTGAACGCACCCGACGACTTGTACGGCTACAAGGCCCAGGTGGACCACTCGGCCGAAGAGGACGACCGCGAGGCGCCCATGCCCGCCATGTCGTCGCTGGCCGAGTCGCTGAGCGACCAGGTCGGGCTGCTCGACCTCGACGAGACCTCGGAGTTGGTGGCCGACCAGATCATCGGGTCCATCGACGAGGACGGCTACCTGCGCCGCCCGATCGAGTCGATCCTCGACGACGTGATGTTCAACTACGGCGTCGTGCTGACCGAGGACGACGTAGAAAAGGTGTTGTCGCGGATCCAGCGGCTCGACCCCGTCGGGATCGCCGCGCGCGACCTGCGCGAGTGCCTGCTCGTCCAGCTCGACATGATGGGCGACGAGGTCGACGGCCGCGAGAACGCGATCGACATGCTCCGGGACTGCTACAAGCCGTTCACGATGAAGCACTTCGACGCCATCAAGCGCAAGCTCGGCTTCGACGACTACGACCTCAAGGAGGCCTACGACTTGGTCCGCAGCCTCGACCCCAAGCCTGGCGAGGGCGACTTCGCCGTCCAGACCAACTACATCACGCCCGACTTTACCGTCGAGCGCGACGACGAGGACTTCCGGATCCTGCTCAACGGCCGCAACGCGCCCGAGCTCCGCGTCAACCGGCACTACCGGGACATGTGGAACCAGCTCTCGACCTCGGACACCAAGGGCGACACGGGCGCGAAGGAGACCAAGGACTTTCTCAAGACGCGGCTCGAGAGCGCCCGGTGGTTCATCTCGTCGATCCAGCAGCGCCGCAACACCTTGCTCAAGGTGATGGAGGCCATCGTCCAGATCCAGCGCGACTTTTTTGAGCACGGCGAGGGACACCTCAAGCCGATGATCTTGAAGGACATCGCCGAGATCATCAAGATGGACATCTCGACGGTGTCGCGCGTGGTCAACGGGAAGTACGTCCAGACCGAGTACGGCGTCTACGAGCTCAAGCACTTCTTCTCCGAGGGCATCATGGGCGACGACGGCGAGGAGGTCTCCAACAAGGAGGTCAAGGCGCTGCTGGAGCAGATCGTGGAGGCGGAGGACAAGACGAAGCCGTGGAGCGACCAGAAGCTGGCCGACCTGCTGGCAGAGAAGGGCTACCCGATCGCGCGGCGGACCGTCACGAAGTACCGTGAGCAGCTGAACATCCCCGTCGCGCGGCTACGGCGGCAGATCGTTCTCAGCTGAGGAGCAGACGAGCAGAGGGACAGAAGAGAAGAGGAGGGCGGTCGCCAGCAGCGTCGGCGCGTCCACCCGTCCTCTTCTCCTCCCCTCCTCTGCTCTTCTTCTCCTCCCGCCGGAGCCCACGCGTGGGAATAGGCGTTCGCCCCACCATGCCGTCCCCCACCCCCGACGACGTCCGCATCGCGGTGGACCGAGCGCTGGCCCGCCTGGGGCCGGACGCGGCGGAGGGGCCGCGCGCGCTGGCGGTCGCGCTGGCGCTGGCGGAGGGGATCTCGGCCGAGGAGGCGCTGGCGCGGTGCGGGGTGACCGTGCCGCCCGCGTCGCCGTCGCCGGTCGCGTTCGTGCTGCTGCCGCCGGGCGCGCTCTTCTGGTGGAATGGCGTCCGCTACCGCAAGGTGCCCGCGCGAGCCTCGCGCCGACTGGTGCCGGGCGCACCGAATGCGTACCCGGTGCACGGTGGCGACGGCCGCTGGCTGGCGCCCGACCAGCGCGTGGACCGCGTGCCGACGGGGAAGCGGGCGGCCTGAGCTTGAGTTCTGGGGTCGCCGGATGCGACCGGGGGCCGGCGACTCGGACTGGCCGAGGCGAGTCGGTCGACGGGTGGGCGGCGCCAGCACGCGCGGTCCCTGCCTGCCCTTCGGGCTTGTTCGCAGCAACGGCCCGCGACGCCGTGGGAGCCGAGGCCGGTCGTCGAGCCCGGGCTTCTTCAGCGTCGTCGATGCAGTACCGGCCCCGACGCCTCCGGCCCCAGCGCTTCGACAACCATGTCGGTCCACGTCGCCAGGCCAGCCCACTGGGAGACCGGCACTCAAATGTTGGTCTACCGACATTTTGTTCTTGACCCGCCTCGCCACCGCCTGTATCATCTGCAGGTACAGCAACAGTTCGCCATGCCTCTCCCCCGTCTCAACCTCCGCGAGCGCGAGGTCCTCGATGTCGTCCGTCGCCTGGGCCGTGCCTCGGCCGAAGACGTCCGCGCCACGATGCCCGACCCGCCGACGAACTCGGCCGTTCGCGCGCACCTCCGAACATTGGAGGACAAAGGGCACCTTCGCCACGAAAAGGAGGGCCGCAAGTTTCTGTACGTGCCCACGGTCGAGCCGGAGGCCGCGGGACGGCACGCGCTCCGTCACCTCGTCCAGACCTTTTTCGCGGACGCGCCGGAGAACGCCTTTGCCACGCTCCTCAGCGAAACGGCGTCCGACCTCACAACGGAAAAGCTGGACCGGCTCGACGCGATGATTCAGGACGCGCGCCGGTCGGCAGAGTGATGGTGCCGCTCCTCCTGCCGCTCGCCGTCAAGGGCACCGTCGTGCTCGCTCTCGGCGCGTTGGCTGCGGCCCTGCTGCGTCGCTCGTCGGCCGCGCTCCTCCACTGGGTCTGGGTGGCGACGTTCGGCGCTCTGCTCGCGGTGCCCGTTCTCGGTGCGCTCGGGCCGTCGTGGCGCGTCGCCATCCTTCCAGACGCAGTCTCGACGCACTCGCCGGCTCCCCTCACCTCTCCCTCGGAGCGTCCACGCGAGTCGTCCATCGGCCACCCGACGGCGTCCTCCCCGTCCCCCGGTCCCGCTCGCCGCGAGCTAGGCATCGCGCCGAGCCCCGCGAGCATCGCCCTATGGCTCGGGTGGCTCTGGTCACTGGGCGTGATCGGGGTGGGCGTTGGGTGGCTCCGGGGATTCATGCTCGGACGCCGCCTCGTCCGCACGTCCCAGGTCCTCACCGACGAGGTCTGGTCGACTCGGCTCCGCGCCGCAGCGCAGGCGAGCGGTCTAAGAA
Source organism: Rubrivirga aquatilis (assembly GCF_046845665.1). Classification (GTDB taxonomy): domain Bacteria; phylum Bacteroidota; class Rhodothermia; order Rhodothermales; family Rubricoccaceae; genus Rubrivirga. The sequence continues at coordinate 262,037 of NZ_CP177355.1, forward strand.
CACCGGTCTGGCTGCGTCGCTCCGAGTGTCTCAGCGTGCCGGTGGCCTGGGGCTGGGGTCGTCCGACGGTCGTGCTGCCGCCTCAGTCCGCCACCTGGGACGCGGAGCTGGCGACGGCCGTCTTGCTCCATGAGATCGCGCATCTGCGCCGCCGTGACGCCTGGACGCAAGCGCTCGCGCAGGCGGCGCTGGCGCTCCACTGGCCAAACCCGCTCGCGTGGATCGCCTACCGCCGATTCCTGCACGCTCGCGAGCAGGCGTGTGACGACGCGGTGCTCCAGATCGGTGCCCCACCGACGGCGTATGCCGCTCACCTGGTGGCCGTCGCCAGGGAGCTCCTCGGCGCGCGCCGGCCACTCGCCTCGGTGCTTCCGATGATCGGACCGGACCAGCTCGAAACGCGCGTCCGCTCGATCCTCGACGGCCGCCGCCGTCGCGGACAGGTCAGCCGCTGGACGATGGCCGCGACGCTCGCGCTGGCGGTGCTCGTCGGCGGACCGCTCGCGGCCTTCCAGCCCGTCCCCGCAGCGACCGTCCACCTGGAGGAGGGCGACGCCGTCAGGCGGACCGCCCGTCTCGGGTCCGTCGACACGCTCGACGTACCACCCGTCGCACGAGACCCACAGCCTGCAGCGGAGACCCTCCAGCGGCCCGAGCGGAGTGCTCCGTCCCACGAGAGGAGCGCGTCACCGCTGGACCACGCCGTCCAGCGGTACGAGCTGGTGGTCGATCGGAATGCCGAGACCAAGGCCCGAAACGCTGCGACGGAGATGCGGAACGCCGAGACCGACGCACGGAATGCCGCGACGGACACGCAGAATGTCCAAACGGACGCCCGCAACGCTAGAACGGAGATGCGAAACGCTGAAACCGAGGCTCGGAACGCATCCATCCAGGAACGCACCGATGGGGCCCCAGGCTGCTGCACTCCCAGCCCATCCCGCCTCGATGCCTCTGTCGCCGCCCAGCCCGTCGGCGCCGACGCCGCGACCCCGCAGAGCTCCGCGCCTCACCCGTAGTAGCCAGGACAGGTCCTAGCCCTCTTCCCCCGAGCCCACCGGCGGCGTCGGGCCCCCGACGTACGTCCATTCCAAACTGTTGGTACACATGCACATGACGTTCCCACCCCTCCCCATGCGCCTCGTTCGCTTCGGTCTCGCGCTCATCGCGCTGGCCTCGGTCGCCTCCGCCCAGCCCGCCCTCCAGCTGGGCGAGCCGGTCGAACGCGCCCTCACCGCGAGCGACGCCCACGCCTACCCCCTCGACCTCCCCGCCGGCCAGTTCGTCCTCGGCGCCGCCGACCAGCTGACCGTCGACGTCGTCGTGACGCTGACAGGCCCCGACGGCGAGACGCTCCAGGTCTTCGACCAGCCCGCCCGGGGTCCCGAGCCCTTCCAGTTCATCACCGAGACGGCCGGCGCCTACACTCTGACGGTCACGCCCTTCCGGGGCAACGAGGGCCACTACACCATGCGCCTCGACCGCACCGAACCCGTCGCCTCGACGCCTGCGGGCACCGTCGACCAGTTCTTCGCCGCGCTCGACCGCGACGACTCCCCGGGCGCCGTCGTAGGCGTCTTGACACACGGCGCGGTCGTGTTCCAGAAATCCTACGGCATGGCGAGCCTCACGCACGGCGCCCCGTTCACCGTCGAGACGCCGTCCAACATCGCGTCCACCTCGAAGCAGTTCACCGCCTTCGCGGTCGCGCTCCTGGCAGACCGGGGCGCGCTCTCGCTCGACGACGACGTGCGCCAGCACATCCCCGAGCTGCCCGACTTCGGCGAGACTGTCACGCTCCGGCACCTCCTCACGCACACGAGCGGCTACCGCGAGTACCTCACCGCGCTGGCCATGGCCGGGCTCGCGGTCGAGGACGACCACATCGACCGCGACGATGTCGTGGGCGTCGTCGTACGCCAGCCTGCGCTCCAGAACGCTCCGGGCGCCGAGTGGAACTACAACAACACCGGCTACGGGCTGCTCGCCCTCGTCGTGGAGCGGGTGGCGGGGGTGCCGTTTCAGGACTGGATGCGGGCCGAGGTGTTCGAGCCGCTCGGCATGGACCGCACGGTCGTCCGGACGGACCCCGCCCAGGTCGTGCCCGGCCGCGCGATGGGCTATGTCCCCGCCGACGACGGCGGCTGGAAGGAGGCCACGGACCTCGGCGGCGCGATGGGCGACGGGTTCATCTACACCACGGCCGGCGACCTGCTCCGCTGGATGGACACCTACCGCACCGCCTCGCTCGGTGGCCCCGACGTGCTCCGCCAGATGACCACCAAGGCCGTCCTTGCGACCGGCGACACGACCCGCTACGGGCTCGGGCTATTCCTCGGCGAGCACCGCGGACTGCGGGTGGTCGAGCACGGCGGAGCCGACGCCGCCCACCGCGCCGACTTCGTCTACTACCCCGAGATCGAGTCGGGCGTGATCGTGCTCACCAACTCGCCGACCGTCCCCGCCTCGGCTCAGGCCGTCGCCGAGGTGTTCTTTGCGGATGCCTTCGAGCCCGAGGACACCCCCGAGGCGGAGCCCACGCCTCCCACGGCGGAGGTCGAGCCGGTGGCGTTTGAGCCGGCCACCTTCGACGCCTTCGCAGGCCGGTACGAACTGGACGGCCCGCCGGGCTACACCGTCCGCTTCCGCCGAGACGGCGAGCGCTACCTCATGCAGGTGATTGGGCAACGGGAGACCGAGATCGTCCCCGTTGGCCCGGCCCGCTTCTCGACGCGGCGCGGGTCGCTCGAGATTTCGTTCCACCCCTCACCCGACGGCTCGGTCGAGACCCTCACGCTCCACCAGGGAAGGGACCTCGAGGCTTTCCGTATTCCCACCGAGCCAGAGCCCATCGTGCTGTCAGACTACGTGGGCCGCTACTACAGCGACGAACTGGGGACGGTCTACACCGTCCGGATCGAAGGCGACGGCTTGGTGCTCACGCATCGCCGCATGGACGCACCCATCCCGCTCCTCCACAGCGCGGACGGGAGATTCAAGGGCACCTATCCCATCCAAGGCCTCGCGTTCGACCGGGGGCCCGACGGCGCGGTGACCGGTTTCGCGGCCAGCAGCGGTCGCACGCGGGGCGTGCGCTTCGACAAGATGGACTGACCGCCCCCATCGACGCCAGACCGACTGACCCCTCCCGCCTCGGGCCCGAGGCGGGAGGGGTCAGTCGGTCTGGCGGCCCTCCACGAGCCGGTCGACGACGTCGGGGTCTGCCAGCGTGGAGGTGTCGCCGAGCGTGTCCGACGTGCCCTCGGCGATCTTGCGCAGGATGCGGCGCATGATCTTGCCGGACCGCGTCTTGGGGAGCGCGGGCGCGAACTGGATGGCCTCGGGCGCGGCGATGGGCGAGATCACGGCACGGACGTGGGCCACCAGCTCGGCGCGCAAGGCCTCCGTCGGCGCATGGTCGGCGCCGAGCGTGACGTAGGCGTAGATGCCCTGGCCCTTGATGGCGTGCGGCACGCCGACGACGGCGGCCTCGGCGACCGCCGGGTGCAGCACGAGCGCGCTCTCGACCTCGGCCGTGCCCATGCGGTGGCCGGAGACGTTGATCACGTCGTCCACCCTGCCCGTGATCCAGTACGTGCCGTCGGCGTCGCGGCGGCAGCCGTCGCCGGTGAAGTAGCGGCCGGGGAAGGCGGTGAAGTAGGTCTGGACGAATCGGGCGTGGTCGCGGTAGACGGTCCGCGCCTGGCCGGGCCAACTGTCCGTGAGCACCAGCAGCCCCTCGGCCTCGCCCTCCAAGGTGTGGCCATCGGCGTCGACGACGGCGGGCTGGACGCCCAGGAACGGGAGCCCGGCGGCGCCCGGCTTCTGGTCGACCGCGCCGGGCAGGCCGACGATCATGATGCCGCCGGTCTCGGTCTGCCACCACGTGTCGATGACGGGGCACCGGCCGTCGCCGACGACCTCTGAATACCACCGCCACGCCTCGGGGTTGATGGGCTCGCCGACGGTCCCGAGCAGGCGCAAGCTGGAGCGGTCGCGCGAGGTCACGAAGTCGTCGCCCCGGGCCATCAGCGCGCGGATCGCGGTTGGGGCGGTGTAGAACTGGGTCACGCCGTGGCGGTCGACCACGTCCCAAAACCGGCCGGCGTCAGGGAAGGTCGGGATGCCCTCGAAAAAGACCTGCGTGGCGCCGTTGACCATCGGCCCGAACACGATGTAGCTGTGGCCGGTAATCCAGCCGACGTCCGCGGTGCACCAGAAGACGTCGTCGGGCTGGAGGTCGAAGACGAGCTCGTGGGTGTAGCTGGCGTAGACGAGGTAGCCGCCCGTCGTGTGGACGACGCCCTTCGGCTTCCCGGTCGAGCCCGAGGTGTACAGGATGAAGAGGGGGTCCTCGGCGCCCATCTCGGCGCACGGGCACCTCGCGCCGACGGTCGCGGCGGCGTCGTGGAGCCAGGTATCGCGGTCGGTGGCCGGCACGTCGGCGCCGGTGTTCTTGACCACGAGCACGTGACGGACGGGCTGGCCCTGTGCCTCGGCCCGCTCGACGGCCGCGTCCACGTTCGCCTTCAGCGGGACGCGCTTCCCGCCGCGCCGCCCCTCGTCGGCCGTGATGACGACGTCGCTCGCGGCGTCGACCAGGCGGCCCGCGAGCGCCTCGGGGCTGAAGCCGGCGAAGACCACCGAGAAGATGGCCCCGATGCGCGCGCACGCCAGCATGGCGTAGGCGGCCTCGGGGATCATCGGGAGATAGATGGTGACGCGGTCGCCGCGCTCGACGCCGAGGGCCAGGAGGACGTTGGCGACGCGCTCCACCTCCGCGAGCGCGTCGGCGTACGAGATGCTGCGTGCGTCGTCGGTCGGGTCGTCGGGCTCGAAGATGAGCGCCGTCTTGTCGCCCCGACCGGCGGCCACGTGGCGGTCGAGCGCGTTGTGGCAGGCGTTGAGCGTGCCGTCTTCGAACCAGCGGATGTGCACGTCGCCGGGGCCGAAGCTCACGTCCCGGACGGTCTCGAAGGGCGTCATCCAATCGATGCGCCCGGCCTGCTCGCGCCAGAAACCCTCGGGGTCGTCGACTGAGCGCTGGTAGAGGGCGTCGAAGGCGTCGCGCGACGGGACGAGAGCCTGCTGGCGGAAGGCGTCGGAGGGGGCGATGCGGTCGGACACGGTCGGGAGGGAGATCGGAGGGGGGAGAAACCTAACGCGGTGCGGCGGCGACGCGGACGGTGACGAGCAGCTGGCCAAGGTGGCGCGTCGTGTGCTCGGCGGCGTGGACGAGCAGGCCGATGTGCGTCTGCGGAATCTGGGCGCGGCCGACGGACCGGGCGTCGGTGAGCGTGGCCGGGTCGGTGGCGCGGAGCTGGGCGAGCGCGGCGTCGACGCCAGCTGCGAAGGCGTCGGCGAGGACGTCGGGCGTGAGGGTCGGGTCGGGGACGCCCTCGGCCGCGAGCGCCGCCAATTGACGCTCGGTCAACGGCTCGCCGCGCGCGTAGGTCAGCATCCGGTCGAGGACGCCCGCGAGGTGCGCGAGGTGGAAGCCCGCCGACGCCGCGCCGCCGGGGCGGACCCACAGCGCGTCCGGCGGGAGTTCGGCGGCGAGCGCCGTCACCTCGGCGCGCGCCTGGACGAGCGCATGGGCGACGGGCTGCAGCAGCGCCGGGACGCCGTCGATCGGCCCGCTCAGCCAGGCCTCGCGCTCAGGCATGGGACCCCTCGTCCGGCCCCGCCATCTCCGCGCTGGAGAGCAGGCGCGGCGACCGGATCTGCTCGACCAGCCGCTGGACATGCGGCGGCGGCGGCGGCGTCGCCAGGCTCACCCCGACCGTCAGCGCGAAGTTGATCAGCATCCCGACCACGCCGATCCCCTGCGCCTTGATGCCCATGAAGGTCTCCAAGATGGGCGTCTCGCCGAACACGCCGGGCGCCACCACGTGCGCCCGCATCAGCACGATCATCACGAACGTGAACGCGAGCCCGGCCGCCATCCCGGTGATGGCGCCCTGCCGGTTGGCGCGCTTCCAGAAGATGCCCAGCACGATGGTCGGGAAAAACGACGCCGCGGCCAGCCCGAACGCGAAGGCGACCACCTCGGCCACGAATCCGAGCGGGTAGATCCCCAACACGCCCGCGACGAGCACGGCCACCAGGATCATCCAGCGCCCCATGCGCAGCCGCTGCGCGTCGTCGGCCCCGGGGTTGATGATCTCGCCGTAGATGTCGTGCGCCAGCGACGACGAAATGACGAGCAGCAGGCCCGAGGCGGTTGAGAGCGCCGCCGCCAGCCCGCCCGCGGCGACGAGCGCGACGATGAACGGCCCGAGCCCGGCGATCTCGGGCGTCGCCAGCACGATGATGTCGCGGTTGATGGCGTCCAAAAAGGCCGTCGCGTCGCCCGCGCTCGCGGCGATGGCGGCCGTGTCGATGAGCCCGGTCGCGGCCCAGCTCTGGACCCAGGCCTGCGCCAGGAAGCCATCGGTGCCGAGCGCCACGTACTGCTGCAGGATGGCCGTCTTGGCGAAGATGGCGATGGCGGGCGCCGTCAGGTAGAGCAGCGAGATGAACAGCAGCGCCCAGAACGCCGACCACCGCGCGTCGCGCACCGACTTGACGGTGTAGAACCGGACGATCACGTGCGGCAGCCCGGCCGTGCCGACCATCAGCGTGAGCGTGATGCAGACCACGTTCAGCATGTCGTTGTTGACGAACGGGCTCGAGTACGGGTCGAGGCCGAGGTCCTGCTGGAGCGCGTCCAGCATCGGGAGCGCGTCGCCGATGGCGACCTGGGGGAACGGGTTGCCGAACAGGAGCATCGCGATGGCGACGGCCGGGATCGTGTAGGCCACGATCAGCACGCAGTACTGGGCCACCTGCGTGTACGTGATCCCCTTCATCCCGCCCAACACCGCAAAGAAGGCGACGATCGCCATCCCGATCATCACCCCGACCTCGAACGGGACCTGCAGAAACCGGCTGAACGCCACGCCGACGCCGCCCATCTGCCCCGCCACGTACGTCAGCGACACGAAGAGGGCGGCGACGGCGGCGACCACGCGGGCGGCCCTCGAGTCGAACCGGGCGGCGACGAAGTCGGGCACGGTGTACTGGCCGAACTTGCGCAGGAATGGCGCCAGCAAGAGCGCCAGCAGCACGTAGCCGCCGGTCCAGCCCATGAGGTAGACGCTCCCGTCGTAGCCCTGGAACGAGATCAGCCCGGCCATCGAGATGAACGAGGCCGCGCTCATCCAGTCGGCCGCCGTCGCGGCGCCATTCGCGATGGCGGGGACGCCGTGCCCGGCCACGTAGAACCCCTCGGTCGAGGTGACGCGGCTGCGGTAGCCGATCCACAGGTAGGCGGCAAAGGTCACCCCGACGGTGACCCAGGTCCAGGCTTGGATGTCCATCAGTGCGCGGGCGGGGCGGGGGCGGTCGCGTCGGGCGCCTCCTCGAGCCCGGCCGCCCGGTCGGCGCGGTCGGACGTCCAGGCGAAGACCCAGATGAGGGCGACGAACACCAGGATCGAGCCCTGCTGCGCCATCCAGAAGCCGAGCGGGATGCCCCCCAGCGAGACCTCGTTGAGCAGGGGCGCCAGCCCGATGGACAGCCCGAACGCGACGACGGCCCAGATGGCCAGGAGGACGGCGGTCCGGCGGACCTGGCCATGCCAGTACTGCTCGCGGGTCATGAGGCAGAAGAGTGGGGGGTCAAATGCTACCGCCGTCCGTCCCGCCGTGCCCGGGGCCACCTGCCCGGCATGGAGCGCCTCCACGGGCGCTCCCCGCGATGGACCCCGGCGGGACCGGCGGCGGATCGGGGGAGGCCGGCGACGGAAGGGGTATGGCGATCTGCACGGCCCCCGCGCGCGGGGAGGATCTAGGCTTGCATCCGTCCCGCAAATCGACCCGTGTCCATCCCCCTCCGCTGTGCAGGGGCCCTCTTGCTCCTCGCCGCGTGCGACGCTGCCCCTTCCGAGACCGACCGGGCCGACGGCTGCCCGTTCCCGGTCCGCGGGTTCGCCCCAGCGCCGCAGCTGTTCCGTCCGGGCGAGGGCGACACCCTGCGGGTGGGCGAGCGGTTTTTCCTGAGCACGTTGTACAACGGGGAGCGGCTGGGCGGGAACCACGCCCTCGCCGTCGAGCGGGCGTTCACCCTGACGTGGACGCCCCCGTCGGGCGACGCGCCGCAGGTGCTCTACGAATGGGCGGGCACCCAGGGCCCAGAGGTGCCTACGACGCGGTTCATCGTGGAAGTGCTGACCACGCTCCGCTTCTCCGACGGGAGCCCGACCGCCGCGCAGCTCGACGGGGGCACGTTTGCCTTCGAGATCGCCGTCGATGTCGAGTCGGTCGCGTGCGGAGGGCTTGATCGGACCTCGCTCGTGACGCGCAACCGCGTGGCAGTCGAGTAGCGACCGGGCCGGTGGATCGGAGCCGCGGGCCTCGGCGTAGGCCGCCCTCTCCCCTCCCCTGCCATGGCCGTCCCCCCCTTCTTCCAGCGCGAGGTGCTCGACAAGAGCCACGACAAGCCCGTCGTGGTCGATTTCTGGGCCCCGTGGTGCGGGCCGTGCCGCACGCTCGGGCCCACCATCGAGAAGCTGGCGCGCGAGTCCGGCGGGCGCTGGCGGCTGGTCAAGGTCAACTCCGACGGCCAGCCCGAGTTGTCGCAGGCCTACGGCGTGCGTGGGATTCCGGCCGTGAAGCTGTTCGTCGACGGGGCCGTCGCGGGCGAGTTCACGGGCGCCCTGCCCGAGGCGCAGGTTCGGCGCTGGCTCGACGCCCACCTCCCGGCGGCCGGCTAGCGCCGCGCTCCGCTAGGCCCCGCGCCCCTGACAGGGTGTGCTGGGCGTCGCTGCGACAAGGGCGATGTGGCAAGGGGCACGAGGAGGCCCTCAGGAGGGCGCCTCTTTCCCCTTGCCACGCCCCCCTCCTTCCCGAAGCATCCGGAGGCGGCTCTAGACGAGCGGCCCGATCTCGACGGATCGGCGACCGACGGGCGACGAGGAGGCGCGAGCGGGCGACGGGGCGCTGGCGGGCGGCGGAGTGGCTCGGATGATCAGCGTCGGCGACGGCGACGGCGGGGCGGGCTCCTGCTCGAGCTGGACGCGGATGGTCAGCATGGTCTTGCCCAGGATCTGCGAGACGCGGGCCTCGCTGACCTCGAACACCTGCCCGATCTGCCGGAGCGTGAGGCCCTCGTCGTAATACATGGCCACCATCGCGCGCGTCCGTTGCGGGAGGTTCTCGATGACGGAGCGGGCGAGCGCGAGCGTGTGGTCGTGGTCGGCGCTGTCGAACCGGGCGTCGGCGTGGCCGACGGTGTCGTGAAGGCTGCCCCCGTCGTCGTAGGCGGGCGCGTCGAAGGAGAGCGCGAAGCGGGCCTGGGCCTCGACGAGCAAGCGGTCGTAGTCGGCGACCGAGATCCCCATCCGGGCGGCGATGTCGCGGTCGGGCGGCTCGGCGCCGCGCTCCTGGCGGAGCGCCTCGGCGACGCGCCCGGCCTCGGCCATCCGGCGGCGCTTGTCGAGCGAGAGCACGTCGAGCTTGCGGAGGTAGTCCACGATGGCGCCCCGCACCCGGAGGTAGGCGTACGTCATGAACTTGGCGCCGACGGAGGGGTCGTAGGAGTCGAGCGACTCCACGAGCGCGACCAGACCGGCACCTTCGAGGTCCTCGCGGCAGGCGAGCGGCGAGTCCGGGACGGGGACCTTCCCCGCGATCGAGCGGACGAGGGGGACGCCAGCGAGCACGGCGGCCTCGCGGTTGAGCGGGGTCGGCGCGGCGTGGTAGCGCTCGGCGAGGGTCTGGAGGTTGGACACGGATGGATTGGTGGGAGGAAGGAACAGGGCGCGGGGCTTAGGCCCGGGCGGGGAGCAGGGGTGCGAAGCTGGCCGCCAGCCCCGCGAAGGCCGCGCGGAGCGGCGCCGAGCGGTGGACCGCCGGCACTTGGTCGCGGGCGGCCCCGCGGACGTGGGCGTCGTAGGGGACGTAGCCGACGGGCGTCGGCGACTGGCCGAGGAACTGGGCGGTGAGCGCGCCGAACCGCTCGGCGGTCTGGGCCGCCTCGGCGTCGGCGTCGGCGGCGTTGACGACGGCGAGCAGGGGGTAGCTCGGGTTGGTGTGCCAGACGGCCTTGGCCAGGGCGTAGGCACCCGTCACGGCCGTCGGCTCGCCGACGACGACGAGGAGCCCGGTGTCGGACCGGTCGAGGGCCCACTGGACAGGGGCCTCCAGACCGGCGGGCGCGTCGATGAGCACCAAGTCGTAGCGCGCGATGGCGAGGTCGAGCACCTCGTCGAACGCGTCGTAGAAGGCGTCGCCCGAGTCCTCGAACCCGGCCGCGGTGCCCCCGCAGACGAGCGTCAGCCCGGAGGCTGTTTGGTGGAAGACACGTTCGGCGGCGACGGCGCCGCGGGCGACGGCCTCGACGCTGGCGGACGGCGCTTCGTTGAGGAGCGTCGCGCACGAGCTCTGGCACGGGTCGGCGTCGAGGAGGGCGACGGCGCACCCGTCGGCGACCAGCGTCTCGGCGAGGTTGACGGCGAGCGTGCTCTTGCCCGTACCGCCCTTGCCACTGACGACGGCGACGACGAGGCCTCGGGAGGGGAAGTCAAACATGGATCAGGCGGCGAGAGTGGAGGCAGGAGCGACGAGCGCCCACAGGTCGGAGGTGGGGGGCGCGGGGAGCGTCCGGGTGCGGTCGACGGGGAGCGGGCGCCACCGGGGGGCCGGCACACGGGGCGGCACGGGGGGGGCGGCCAGGTCCGACGTGGCGGGCTCTGGGAGCACAGGGGTCCCCGTCGAGAAGGCGGGGGAGACGGTCTGGGTCGGCGTCGGGGACGTGGTGGCCTCGGTCCGCAGCGGCCCGACAAGGGGGCCGAGCTCGACGTGGGAGAGCGGGGGCGCGGCGTCGGTGACGGGCGCGGGCTCGACGGCGCCGGGCGCGGCCGACACGAACCGGAGAGGGAGCGCGAGCGCGCGCGTCCAGCCGGCGGCGGCGGCGGGCGCCTCGTCGAGCCGTGTCAGCGCCAGGGCGTCGGGGCGCAGCCCGAGCGCGTCGAGCGTCCCGAGGGCCAGCGTCTGGCGCGACCGGGCGGCGCTGACCGCCAGCACCACCTCGACGGCACCGAGCGGCGCCAGCAGCTGACCCAGCCGGGCGACGGCGGGCGCGGCACGGACGGCGTCGAGCGAGAGCGCGGGCGTGTCGACGACGATCAGGTCGGCGTCGGCGAAGGTGCGGAGCGCGTCGCGAACCTCGTCGGCCGTGCGGACGACGGCGGCGGGGACACCGGCGGCCCAGAACTGAGCGGCGGCATCGGGCGCGTCGCCCTCGGCGACGACGATGGCGGCGGGGCAGCGAGCGGCAGAGAGGGCGGGCGTCCGGGCGAGGCCGAGCGCCAGCGAGGACTTCCCGTCGCCGGCCGGCCCGACGAACACGACCGGCGGGCGGGCGGGCGCAGGGACCGGGCGGACGGCGTCGAGCGCGGCTTCGAGGTCGGAGAGGCGAGCCTGAAGCGCGGCGAGGGCGGCGGCGCTGGCTACGGGCGCGGCGCCGGCGGCCGGCGTGGCGACGGGCTCAGGGCTGGCCGTTGCCGTGGGGCTGGCGGTCGCCGTGCCCTCGTCATCCTGGCTGCGCCGCCCTGTCTGTGCCTCCTCTCCCGTCGGGAGAGGAGACGTAGCCGGGAGAGCATCGCTGGTGCGGACGCTCGCCGCGGCCGCCGAGGCGGGGGCGGCCGAGGCGGGAGTGACCGAGCCGTCATCCGTGGGGACGTGGCGCGTCGTGTCTGCCGGGCTCGCGCCAACATTCGGGACGCCGCCGGCGAGGCCGAGGTCGGCGAGGAGCGCGGCGGCAACCGATTCCGTCGCGGCCGGACGGGCCTTCCGGGGGGCGCCGTAGCCGTAGACGCGGGGAGCCGGGGCCGAGGAGGCCACGACGGCCGGCTGCGTGGGCTGGGCCGGCGCAGCGCTCGGCACGTCGAAGGCGACCGTGACGGAGGCCGGGTCGCCGCCGACCGCCGGGGCGGACTGGAGCAGCACCACGTCGGCGCCGAACAAGCGGCGGGCGTCGGCGAGGGCGTCGCGGATGGACGGGCCGGTAAGCGTTTGGAGCGTCATAATCGGGCCTTAGGGCTAGGGCAGGCTGATCTGGGCCTCCACGTCGACCGGCGCTTCGGGCACCAGGTCCTGGTAGCTCAGCACGGCCACGTCGGCCACGGCCGGGTCGAGGAAGGCGAAGAGCGTGGCGCGGAGCACGGGGGAAGTCAGGAGGATGGGGGGCCGTCCGTCGGCGATCAGCGGGGTGAGTTGGGCGTCGGCCTCGGCCTGGAACCGGGCGGCGCGCTCGGGGTCGAGCCCGAGCGTGGCCGGGTTGAGTTCACCGGCCTGTGCTCTCTCTAGCAAGTGGTGCTCCAAGGCCGGGTCGAGGACGACGACGCGCAAGCGGCCGTCGGGCCCGGCGTAGTGCTCGGTGAGCGTCGGGGCGAGGGCGGCGCGGGCGAACTCGGTCAGCACCTCGGGGCTCTTGGTGGTCGCGGCGCGGTCCGCGAGCGCTTCGAGGATCAAGACGAGGTCGCGGATCGGGACGCGCTCGCGCAAGAGCCCCTTGAGGACGCGCTGGACGGCCCCGACGGAGAGCTGGTCCGGGACGAGCTCGGCGACGAGGGCGGGCGCCTGCTCCTGCACCTTGTCGAGCAGCTCGCGCGTGTTCTGGCGCGTCAGCAACGAGTGGGCGTGGATGCGGAACGTCTCCAAGAGGTGCGTCGCCACGACGGCGGGCGCCTCGACGGTCGCCAAGCCCAGGCGCTCGGCCTCGGGCAGGGAGCGCTCGGCCACCCAGACGGCGTCGAGCCCGAACGTCGGGTCCGTCGTCCGGATGCCCGGCGGGACCTCCTCGTCGGGGTCGAGCAACAGCGCGAGGTGGTAGCCCGGCAGGGCCTCGCCCTTGGCGACCGGGTTGCCGCGCAGCTTCACGACGTAGTCGTTCGTGCCCAGCGCCGCGTTGTCGCGGATGCGGACCGACGGGACCACGACGCCCATCTCGACCGCCAGCTGGCGCCGCAGCATCGCGACGCGCTCCAAGAGGTCGCCGCCCTGGTTCGGGTCCACCATGCCGATGAGCCCGTAGCCGACCTCCAGCTCGAGCTCGTCGACGAGCAGCAGGTCGACGGGCTCGGGCTCGGGCGTGGGGCCCGCCTCGGGCACATGGGCGTCGGCCTCGGCTTCGTCCGCGACGACGTTCGCGCGGCGCAGGGCGACAAAGCCGATGCCGCCGGCGAGCGCCCAGAACGGGGCGATCGGGAGGCCGGGCAGGACACCGAGGAGGGCCATGAAGGCGGCCGTCACGAAGAGCGCCTCGGGCCGGCCGAGCAGCTGGGCGCTCGCCTCGCCGGACAGGTTGCCCTGGCCCGAGGCGCGGCTGACGATCAGGCCGGCGGCCGTCGAGATCAGCAGCGCCGGGATCTGGCTGACGAGCCCGTCGCCAATCGACAGGAGCGTAAACGTCTGGGCCGCCTCGCCCGGCGTCATCCCGTGCTGGGCGACCCCGATGATGAGCCCGCCGATGACGTTGATGGCCGTGATGACGAGCCCGGCCATGGCGTCGCCGCGGACGAACTTCGAGGCGCCGTCCATGGCGCCGTAGAAGTCGGCCTCGCGCGAGACGTCGGAGCGGCGCTGCTTGGCCTCGTCCTCGCCGATGAGCCCGGCGTTGAGGTCGGCGTCGATGGCCATCTGCTTGCCGGGCAGGGCGTCGAGCGTGAACCGGGCGCCGACCTCGGCGATGCGGCCCGAGCCCTTCGTGATGACCACGAAGTTGATGAGCACCAGGACGAGGAAGACGATCGCGCCGACCACGTAATTCCCCGAGACGACGAACTCACCGAAGGCGTCGATCAAGGCGCCCGCCTTGGCCTCGCCCAGGATCAGGCGCGTCGAGGCCACGTTGAGCGACAGCCGGAAGAGCGTCGTGAGCAGCAGCAGGCCCGGGAAGATGCCGAAGTCGAGCGGGCGCTCGGCGTAGAACGCCGTCAGCAGCACGGCCAGGCTGATGGCGATGTTGGTCGCCAGCAGGAAGTCGAGGAGGAAGCCGGGCAGCGGCACCACCATCACGAACAGCACCAGCACGAGGCCGACGGCCGCGAAGACCTCGCCGTTGAGGCGGAAGACGGGGGGACGGTCGCTCACAGGGACGAGGTGGGGTCGGGGCACGTCGTCGTGCCGAGAGACGAGCGCGCGGCGCGCGGGGCGGTCCCCCGACCGGGACGGGCGGGGCACGGCGGCGAGCCGGGGCGGAGCCGAAAAGGGAGGCGCATCATGTCGTCCCTCGCTGGCGATAGACCTCGGCCAAGACCGCCGCGACGGCCTGGTAGAGCGCCTCGTCGATAAAGGCGCCCTCGTCGACGGTCGCGTGGAGCGCCCGCGCGAGGGGCACGTCCTCGACGGTCGGCACGCCGTGCTCGGCGGCCAGCTCCTTGATCCGGAGCGCGCGCTTGCGCGTACCCTTGACGAGCACCTTGGGGGCGGGCCCGTCGGCCAGGTCGTACTGCAGGGCGACGGCGTAGTGGGTCGGGTTGGTCACGACGACGTCCGCCTTGAGCAGGGCGTGGTCGAGGCGCGGCCCGAGCGCTCGCTCGCGGGCGATCGCGCGGCGCTTCCCCTTCAGCTGCGGGTCGCCCTCGGACTCCTTGCCCTCGTCCTTGACCTCCTTGAACGTCATCTTGAGGTCCTGGGTGTGCTTCCACTTGCCGAAGGCGTAGTCCGCGCCGGAGATGATGGCGAGCACGAGCAGCATCTGGGAGACGAGCCCGGCGGCCCACCCACCCGCCTCGCTGATACCGGCGTCGAGCGGGACCGCGTGGAGCAGCAGGATGTCGGGCAGCCACGCCTTGAGCGCGAGGTAGACGACGGGCCCGACGGCGACGACCTTCGCGAGCGCCTTGCCGAGCTCGAAGACGCCCTTCGAGGAGAACAGCCGCTTGGCGCCCGCCATCGGCGAGATCCGGCTGCCCTTGGGCTTCATGGGTTTGGTCGAGAACGTCCACCCGCTCTGGGCGATGTTGGCGCCGAGCGCGACCAGCATCAGCGCCAGGAAGAGCGGGCCGACAACTCGCACCACGTCGCCGCCGATGCCCGCCAGCACGACCGGCACGGAGGCCGGGGTGAGCACGGTGTCGGGGGCCTCGGCGAAGATCCGGGCCGTCATCTGGTGCAACGTGCCCATGCCGCCGCGGGCGCCGACGGCAAAGACGCCCATCGCCGTCGTCAGCAGGGCGACCGACGCCAGCTCGCGCGAGCGGTAGACGTTGCCGTCCTCCATCGCCTTCTTGAGGCGCTGGGGCGTCGCGTCGAACTGCTTGTCGCTGCGGTCGGGGGCGTCGGACATGGTGGGGGCCGGTGGAGGTCGCCCTCTTGCACGGCCTGTGCCACGCCCTCAGGCGTCCTCTGAGCCCCGATCGTGAGCCGGCTCGCGCGGCACATGGCGCCGGGCGCCGGAACGGTTTGCCGGGAGGCGCCGAGCGGCGGCGCTCCGGGCCGCCGCCTTGGCCGTCCCCGAGGCGGGCGGAGCTACGGCGCAATCGCGGCGAACAGCGCGTCGAGCCCGGCCGTCGCGCCCTCGACCAGGCCCGGCGCCAGCGGCACCAACGTGCCGACGAAGGCCGACGCGATGGCCATGCCCGCCAGCAACTTCAGCGGCAAGCTGATCGAGAACAGGTCCGCTTGCGGGACCACGCGCGCGAAGACGCCCAGCGCGACGTCGACCAGGAAGAGGGCCACCAGGAACGGCATCGCCAGGCGGACGGCCGTGACGAAGAAGCCGCCGGTCCACGACAGCAGGAGCGGCCCGCTGGCGGCCAAGTTGGCGCCGCCGAGCGGGACGGCCACGAACGAGCGCGCCAGCCCGGCGACCACGGCTTGCGGCCCGTCGAGCACGACGAACAGGAGCAGGAACAGCCAGGAGATCATCCGCCCAAGCGGGTTGGCCGACGAGCCGCTCATGGGGTCGTAGGCCTGGGCCATCGACAGGCTCATCTGGAACCCGATCATCTCGCCGGCGAACTCGACCGCCCAGAACACGAACCGGATGGCGTACCCCATCAGCAGCCCGGTCAGCGCCTCGGCGGCGACCGCCAGCAGGAAGCCCACGGGGTGGGCGACGTGGACCGGGAGCGGGCCGGTCGCGAACCCGGTCAGGATCAGGCTCAGCAGCACGCCCAGCAGCACGCGCGCCGTCACCGGGACCCCCTTCTGCCCGAACACGGGCGCCGACGTCAGCACGCCGCTCACGCGGGCGAACACGAGCGCGAGGCGGATGAGAGAGGCGGGGTCGAGGGCCATCGCTACGCGGGGACGCGGCACGAGGTACCGGGTACGGCGCACGCCGAGCCGTCTCTACCTACCTCGCACTGCGTACCGCGTACCCGCATTAGTGCGACACCTCGGCGATGGCGCGGAAGACCTCGCCCGAGAAGTCGGTCAGCATCTCCAGCATCCAGGGCGAGAGGAGGAACAGCACGGCGGCGACGGCGAGCATCTTGGGGATCATGCTCAGCGTCATCTCCTGGATCGAGGTCATGGCCTGGAACAGGCTGACGGCCAGGCCGACGGCGAGGGCCACGCCGAGCAGCGGGGCCGAAACGGTCAGCGCCAGCGTCAGCGCAGTCTGGGTCCAGTAGAGGGCGGTCTCGGGGGTCATGGCAAGGGGGCGGGCGCTAGCCCAGGTAGCCGCGGACGACGGACTCGACGATCAAGAACCAGCCGTCGGTAAGCACGAAGAGGAGCAGCTTGATGGGCAGCGAGATCATCACCGGCGGCAGCATCATCATGCCCATCGACATGAGCACGCTGGCGACGATGAGGTCGACGACCAGGAAGGGCAGGAAGAGCATGAACCCGATCTGGAAGGCCACCCGGAGCTCGGAGATGACGAAGGCCGGGACGAGCACGTGGAGCGGCACGTCGGCGGCGGCGGCAATCGGGGGGAGGTCGGCGAGGTCGAGGAAGAGGACGAGGTCCTTGTCGCGCGTATGCGCCAGCATGAAC
This sequence comes from Rubrivirga aquatilis, assembly GCF_046845665.1. Lineage (GTDB taxonomy): Bacteria > Bacteroidota > Rhodothermia > Rhodothermales > Rubricoccaceae > Rubrivirga. The sequence continues at coordinate 279,028 of NZ_CP177355.1, forward strand.
CCCTTGATGGGCTTCGAGGCCACCTCCAGCGCCTCGCGCTGCTCCAGCTCGCCGTTGAGGTAGGGCTGGAGGGCGCCCTCGTCGATCTCGGCGAAGACGGGCTGCATGACGAAGAACGTCAGGAAGAGCGAGAGCCCGATGATGACCTGTGTCGGCGGGCTCTGCTGCATGCCCATCGCCGTCCGCAGGATCGAGAACACGATGACGAGCCGCGTAAAGCTGGTCATCAGAATCAGGATCGACGGCGCCAGCGTCAGCACGGTCATCAGCAGCAGCAGCTGGACCGGGAGCGCGTAGTCGCCGTCGTCCGTCAGCGTGACGCCGGGGACGGGCGACGAGGCGCCGGAGACGCGGCCGACCCGCCGGGCCGGGGCCGTGCCCGTGCCGCCGTCAACGGGGGCCAGTTCGCGGGCGGCGGGCGCCAGCGGCTGGGTCGGCGCGCCGGCCTCGGCGTCAGCGACGGCCTGGTCGGTGATCTGCTGGGCGACGGTGAGGTCGTCGGCGGCGATGGCGGGCTGGGCGAGCGCGGGGGCCGCAAGGGCGAGCAGGAGGAGGAGGGCCGCGTTACGCATGGGCCCCGCCGAACTGAGGGAGGCCGGTCGGGGCGACGGTCCAGGGGAGGCTGGCGCTGGCGACCGGGGCGGCGGCCCGCGGGAGATCGGCGACGGCGGCGACCGGCGCTGCGCTGGCGGGCGGGGCAACGGGGGCGGCACTCGCGACCGACAAGTTCGGGGCGCTCGCCACGTCCGCCTCCGCCTGTTCCCCAGGGAGAGGAGATGGCGCGGGCGCGGGGCTGCTGGTGACCGGGGCGTCGCTGGCGACGGAGAGCGGGGGGCCGGCCAAGTCGGCCGCGTCCGCCAGCGCCCGGGCGAACGTGGGGTACGCGGCGGGCTCGGCCGGGGGGACGACCACGGGGCGTGGCGGGACCGTGAGGACGACGGGCGCAGGCGTCTGCGTGGCCGTCGCCGCCAACGGGTCGAGCTCCGCCAGCGCGGTGGCGCCGTCGAAACGGTCGCGAGGCCAGTGCCGCAGGACGCGGGCGCCGTCCGCAGCGACGCTCACGAGGAGCACCTCGTCGGCGCAGGCGACCAGTTGGAGGGCGGGCGTGGACCCCAGCGGCCGGCTCTCCAGCACGTCGAGGCGACGGGCCGCGGCGGTGGCAGGGCGGCGGCGGCGGAGCACCAGGGCACCCAGCCCGCCGCCCACCAGCAGGACGACGGCGAGCACGCGCCCGCTGGTCCAGGCGGCCGGATCGGAACGGGGGGCGGAAACGGCTTCCGCCGCGCCCTGCACATCCTGCCGGGCCGGCGGGGCCGGGCGCGACGGCCCGACCATCTTGCCAGCGACGAGGAGCGCCACCAGCAGCACCGCCAGGACGGCCGCCCGGCGCAGCGGGGCCCGATCGAGCGGGAGCGCGGCGAGTCGGGCGCGGAGGTCGGACGGAACGGTCATGCGGGCGGCGGCTGGGGCTGCCCTCCCAGTTGCCAACCGCGTGCCGGGGCAGGCGCCTCCGGGCCTGGTGGGGTGCGGCCACCTCGCGTTCGGGAGCGCCGACTCCACGTTCAGAAGCACCGACCTCTCACCTGAACGTGCCGGCCTCGCGTTCCGAGGCGCCGACCTCTGGCCCCGAGCCCCGACGCCGCTCTCGGAGGCGCTGCCCTCGTTGTGGGAGCGCCGAACTCCGCCTCGGCGACCGTTGGGACCCGGCGCTCAGAGCGGGGTCGTGCGCGCCCACGATAAAGAACGAGGGCGTGCCTCTCCCCTACCCCATCCGCTGGATGCGGATGCCGAACTGGCCGTCCACCACGACCGCGTCGCCGCTGGCGATGCGGCGGCCGTTGGCGTAGATCACGAGCGGCTCGCCGGCCAGCGAGTCCAGCTCGATGACGCTGCCCACCTCCAGCCCGGCGACTTGCGAAAGCGGCAGGCGGCGGCGGCCGAACTCGACCGTCAGCTCGATCTCGATGTCCGCCAGCATCCCTAGGGGGCCGAGCGGGGAGGCCCCGACGACGCCGTCTGGGCGGCCCGAGAGGTCGGGGAGCGCACCGAGGGGCTGCGCCTGCGGCGACGGGGCGGGGGGTGCTTGCGTTGGTGGAGCGGTGGCGGGGGCGTCGGTCGTCACGGGGTCGGGGGGATGTGGGGGAGGGTCAGGACTTCGAGGGCCATCCGGGTGCCGCGCGTGCCTGGGCGGGCGTCGAAGCGGAGCCGGTCGGCGATCCAGACCGGGGCGGGCGCGTCGTGCGTCCGGTCGAGCGGGATCACGTCGCCGACGGCCAGGGCGTGGATGTCGCCCACGGGCAGGCGCACGCGGCCCAGCTCGGCGCGCAGCTCCACCACCAAGTCATCGACCGGGGCCGGCTCGGGAGCCGCTGCGGGAGCGGGCTCGGCCATGCCGAGGAGGGCGCGGAGGGTGGGGACGGGGTAGGTCAGCGAGAGGCGCGTCGTCCCACCGCCCAGTTCGAGGGCCAGCGACGCGACCACGACGGGCGCCTCGTCCCCGCCGAGCAGGCGACGGACCCCCTCGGTCGTGACGCCCGCCAGCGCGGCCGGGACCGTGCCCCAGGCCTCGGCGATGGCAACGGACAGGCGCGGGAGCCAGTCCCGCACCACGATGGCCTCCTCGAGCGCCGAGAGCGGCCTCGGCGAGCTTCCGAGCGGGTCGGAGCCGCCGAGCTGGCGCTCGACCCAGAGCAGCGCGAGGTCGGCCGCGAGGTCGACGATCAAGGCGGGGCCACTGGAGCCGAGCCGGCCCGCGAAGGCGGCCATCGGCACGGTGCGGCTGTTGGTGACGTCTTGGGCCTGCACCTCGGCGACGCCCTCACAGCGGACCACGACCGGCTCGCCGAGCGCGTCGCCGAGCGTCGCCGCGAACCCTTCCGCGAGCTGGGCATGGGTCTCGGCGACCGTCCGGATCTGGCGGTCGGAGAACGCGACGGGGCGCGCGAAGTCGTACGGCTGCGCGTCGGCGGGATCCCGGGCGCGGACGAGGGGGGTGAGCTCTACGGACATGGGATGGGGGGGCGGCCGACGGACAGGCAAGGACTGGGCCAGACGCCGCACGCCCCCGCCGAGCCTACTGCAGCACGTACTGCGTGAAGTAGACCCGCGTGACCGGTCCGTCCTCCCCGAGCATGGTGTTGAATCGGGTGCGGATCTCGTCCTTGAGCGAGTCTCGGAGGGTGATGTCGGAGAGCCGCTCGACGGTCTCTGCACTGAGCAACTGGAGCACCGCGTCGACCGCCGCCGGCTGGAGCTCGTCGAGCCGGGCGAGCGTCTCGGCCTCCTCGGCCTCCACGCCCAGCTTGACCATCAGGTAGCGCCGCCCGCCCGTCCCCTTCGGGTTGACGACGACGGCGTCGAGCTCGGCGAACTGGCCGAACTCGACCGGGACCGGGGCCTGGGTCGAGTCCGCCGGTGCGCCGCCGGTGAGCTGGCGGAGCGCCTCGGGCTGGGCCACGGCGACCGCGCCGCCCGCGCCGACCAGCAGCGCGAGCGCGGGGATCAGGAAGGCCTTCTTGGAACGGGGGGCTTTGGCGGGGGCGTCAGCGTCGGGCATCGGTCAGCGGGGCGAGGTCGGCGTCGTCAGCGACGGCGGAGGAGCGGAAGAGAACGGAGATGCGGCGGTTGCGCGCGCGGCCTTCGGGGATGTCATTGGGCGCGCGCGGGCGGTGCTCGCCGAACCCGACGGCTGCGTATCGGTCGGGCGCGAGGGCCGACGAGTCCGCGACGAGGAACCGGACGACGGCGGCCGCGCGGGCCGCCGAGAGCTCCCAGTTCGAGGGGTAGACGGTCGACGCGATGGGCACGTCGTCGGTGTGGCCCTCCACCTCGACGCCGTAGGCCACCGACGCGCCGGCCGCGACGACGCGCAGGACGTCGGTGGCCGGGCCGTCGAGGGTGGCCGAGCCCGGGGCGAACCCGATGGAGTCGACGAAGGTGACGCGGATGCCGCGCTCGGACAGCGAGAGCTCGACGGCCTCGCCGAGCCCTTCGGCCTGGACACGCCGGGCGACCTCCTCGAACGCATCGGCCTCCTCGCGCGAGTCCTTCTCGGCGGCGATCCCCATGATGCCCGGGGCGATCCCCTCCTCCTGCATCATGCCGGTCCGGCCGGTGAAGTAGCTCAGCGCCTCCTCGAACTTCTTAACCTCGACCGACGACATCGCCACCAGCATCACGAAGAACGCCAGCAGCAGCGTCATCATGTCGCTGAACGTCGCCATCCAGAATGGCGCCGAGGGCTCTTCGTCTTCGAGGAGGGCGGGGTCCATGGCTTAGGCGGCGCGGCGGAGCGGGGCGGGGTCGTCGGCCTCGCCGTCGCCGCCGGTGTAGGGGGCCAGCTGCTGGGCGATGGCGCCGGGTGCCTCGCCGGAGAGCAGGCCGACCGCCCCGATGCGGATCATCTCGTGGGCCTTGGCGCGCGCCAGCATCTGGGACCGCGCCTTGCCGGCCATCGGCAGGAAGACGAGGTTGGCCAGGAGCGCGCCCCAGAACGTCGTGATCATGGCCACGGCCATCGCCGGGCCAATCGCGGCGGGATCGTTGAGGTTCTGCAGCATCTGGATCAGACCGATGAGCGTGCCCACCATCCCGAAGGCCGGGGCGTACATCCCGGCCTTGTTGAGGAACGACGTGAACATGACGCCGGGCAGGGCGGCCTCGCTGGCGAGCGTCCGCAGCGTGGCCTCGGCGCGCTCGGTGGGGACGCCGTCGATGGCCATCTCGAGAGCATTTTTCAGGATGGGGTCCTCGACCTCGACGAGCCGGGCGTCGAGCGCGAGCGGGCCGTCGCGGCGGGCCGTCCGCGCGAAGTCGGCGAGCTGCTCGGCGAGCGCGTCGTAGTCCGGCATGACGAACCCGAACAGCCCCTTCGCGCTCCCCAGGCACAGCTTCATCTCGTCCATCGTGAACGTGACCAGAAGCCCGGCGAAGGTCCCGCCCACCACGATCAGCAGCGACTTCGGGTCGAAGAAGGTGGAGGCCCCGTCGCCCATGGCGACGGAGCCAAACACGAGGACGAGACCGGCGACCAGGCCGATGGGGGTGGACTTTTCCATGGGTGCGGGGAGACATCCGCGTTCTCGAATCGTAGCGGGGCGGCTCCACGCCGCTCCGTTCGGACCCTGTGGGCAGGAACGCTCGCGTGCCGTACCGCCCGGCTGTTTGCCTCGCCACCCGCCCCTCGACGACGCCCGCCAGCGGGCGCGCGCCCCTCACGACAAACGGCGGCTCCGGAGACCACGTCCCGGAGCCGCCGTCGCGAAGCCGACGACTGGCTTATCGCTTGAGCTGGACCGTCTCCTGCAGCAGCTCGTCCGAGGTCGTGATGACCCGGGCGTTGGCCTGGTAGCTGCGCTGGGCGATGATCATCTCGGTGAACTCCTGGGCGAGGTCCACGTTGCTCGACTCGAGGGCGCCCGAAATGACGCCGGCCGAGATCTCCGATCCGGCGCGGCCGATCTGGAGATCGCCCGATGCCGCGGTGGTCGTGTAGAACCCGTCGCCGACCTGCGACAGCCCGTCGGGGTTGCCGACCATGCCGATGGCGAGCTGGGCAACGGGCCGGCGCTGGCCGTTCGAGAACGAGAGGACCAACGTGCCCGCCTGGTCGAACCCGAAGTCGACGAGCTCGCCGACCGCCGATCCGTTCTGGCTCTCGACGGCCGTGGTCGTAGAGCCGCCGTACTGCGTGACGGTCGTCAGGTCGAGGTCGAAGGCGAGCGCCGAGCCGTCCGGGAAGGCGCCCGTGATGTCGACGTCCCCGCCGGTCAGGAGCTTGCCGTCGGTGTCGAAGGTGAGGTCGCCGTTGGCGATGGTCAGGTCGGTCTCGGTGTCGCCGTCGATGAGCTTGGCGCCGGTGACCGACCACGCGCCCTCGGCCGTCTTCTCGACCTCGAACACCGCCGTGTAGGCGCGGCCCGTGCCGTCGTAGATGACCGACGACATCGTCACCGGGTCGTCGGGGTCGATGGCCCGGTCGGAGGCGAGGTTGCCCGCGACCGTGATCTCGCTGGTCTGGACGGGCGGGTCGCTCGCGTTCGGGTCCACCTGAATGTCGTCGAGCGCGCCCGTCTGGATGGTGCCGTTGGGGCCCGCCAGCCAGCCCTGCACGCGCAACCCGCCGGTCGTCACCAAGAACCCGTCGGCGTCGAAGAGCGTGGCGCCGTTGCGCGTGAGCACGTTGCCCTGGGCGCTGGAGGCCACAAAGAACCCGTCGCCCGCGATGGCGAGGTCGGTGGCGAGGTCGGTGTACTCGAGGGCGCCCTGGCTCCAGACCTGGTCGACGGCCGAGACGGACACGCCGTTGCCGACGTCGGAGGTCATAGAGGTGTTCTGACCGGTGAGCCGGCCGCCCGTCGAGACGTTCTGGGCGAGGGCGTCCTGGAACAGGACGCGGGAGCGCTTGAAGCCCGCCGTGTTGACGCCGGCGATGTTGTTGCCGATGACGTCGAGGCGGAGCTGGCTGCTGCGGAGACCGGTGATGCCGGTGCGGAGGGAGCGAATCATGTGAGCGGGAGGATGGGCCGGACGGGAGCGTCGCGGCGGGGGCCCTGGCCCCGGACGGGGCGGCCTCGGACGAGGCGGGGAGCGGGTCGGGAGAATGCAGAAAGCGCCGGGGCGGCGCGGTCGGTCAGGTCGGCGGTCGGGTCATGGGCGCTACGGGGAGAGGTCGAAGGTGCCCGCCGAGTCCGGCCGGGTGAGGCCGGACGCGGGCGATGCGGGCGGCGCGCCGGGCAGGACGGACAGCAGGTCGGCAAAGGGAATCGGGCGGCCATCGACCCAGAGGAAGACGCCGTCCCCCTCGATGGTCAGCCGGTCGACGGTGCCCCTCGTGACGGCCGTGGCCGGGGCGGCCGCGCCGTCGGCGCCGACGGCCGAGACGCTGACGGAGTAGGTGCCGTTGGGAGCGGCGGACCCATCGTCGAGCGAGCCGTCCCACTCGATCGTCAGGCCACCGGCGGCGTGGCCGCCGGCACGGAGCGTGCGAACGACCGCCCCGCTGGCGTCGCGGACGACGGCGGTGACCTCACGGACCTCGGCGCCTACACGGACGGGGATGTCGACCGGCGCGCCACCGCTCCACTCGACCCTCGCGCCGCTCATCTCGACCGTCTGGCCGATTAGCGCCGTCGCCGAGCCGAGGTCGATCCGGCTGGAGAGCCGGCCGGCCATTGCCGACTGCCCGGCCTGGAGCCCCTGGACGCCCGACGTCAGCCCGGAAAGCAGACGGGCCTGCCCCTGGACGGACTCGTTGATGCTCGTGAGCTGCTCGACGGTGGAGAACTGGGCCAGCTGGGCGGCGAACTCGTGGCCGTCCTGCGGGTTCGTCGGGTCCTGGTTGCGGAGCTGAGCGACGAGCAGTTGCAGGAACTCGTCGCGCCCCAAGTCGGGGCCGCCGAGGGCGCCGGCTGTGGAAGCCGAGGTCGTGGGGGTGGTCGCGGAGGAAACGGTCATGGAGGCAGGGGGCTTAGCCGAACCACTCGTAGCGGCCGGTGACGACCGGGGCGGGCGAGGGCGTGGGGGTGGACGAAGTCGGGTCGGGCGGGCCGGGGCCACCGTGACCACCGTGCGGGCGGTCACCGGGAGAGCCGGAGGCGTCGCCGTCGGCACGTCCGTCGGCACGTCCGTCGGCGGAGGCCGCCGAGGCGTCGGCGATGGTGAGGCGGACCGGCTCGCCGAAGTGGGCGTCGAGCACCTCGCGGAGCTGGGCGGCGTGGGCGCCCGCCAGCGCCTGGAGGTCGGGGTCGCTGAACCGGACCGACACGGCGACGCCGTCGGCGCCGGAGGCGGCCTGCAAGCGGACCGAGCCGCCGTCGGGGAGGTCGAGCCGCACGGCCCGGCCCCCGGCGGCGTCGAGCGCGCGGCCCCACGCGGGAGCGGCGAGCCGGGCCGGCGCCTCGGCGCGGGTCGTCGCGGAAGGGGAGGAGGATGCGGCGCCACCGACGACCCCGTCGGGGCCTTCGGCCAGGCTGGCGTCCGGCGCCCCGAGCTCGGCCTCGTCGCTGGCGACGGCCGCCAGCGCGGCGGCAACCTCAGCGGCGGGCATCGGCCCGGGGGCAAGCCCCGCGCTCCGCACGGACGGTGCGGTCGGGAGGGGCTGCGCGGATGGAGCGTGTGCGTCGACGTCGCCCGACTGGGCGGAAGCGGGGACGGACCGGGACGCCGGGGGATCGCCCACCGGTGCGTCGATCTGGGCGGAGCGGCTCGCCGGGTCGCGCCGGGTCGGCACGGCCGCCTCGCGGAGGGCGTCGGCGACGGCTTGCGGGGCCGTGCGCACGTCGCCCCCGGAGGGCGCCGGCGTCGTCTCGGAGGAGCTTCGCGTCGCGGGAGTCTTTCCGGACTCCGGAGACGGCGTGGACGCTGGGGACGGAAGTGGGCGGTGGGTCGTCGAGGGAACCTCCGCGAGCGGGCCACGGGTATCGCCGCGCAGGCCCGTCGATGCAGGGGTATCCGCCAGCGGGCCACGCGTGTCGCCGCGGGGATCAGGGGAGGGCAGGGCGTCTGCCAGAGGCTGCGCGCGAACCCGACTCGTCGGCTCCGGCGCGGACGGGGTCTGGACGGACCCATCCGAGGGCCTCTCCCCTCCCTCAGCGGCCCGTGCCGACGGGCCTGCGGCGTTCAGCGAGGCGTCGGCGGCTGCACCCGTGCCGGGCGCGGACGACGAGACGCTTCCCTTTGCGAGCGGCACCTCGGTCGCGTGCGTTCTGCGGTCGGGCGAGGCGGCCGGGGGAGGCGGATTCCCCCGCTGTGTCGTGGACTCCGGAGCATTCGCCGGGTCACCGGTGGCCCGCTGCGAAAGGCCCGCCAGCGCTGCGCTCGGGTGCTCCTCCGCCACCGTCTTGCCGGGGACCGGCGTTTGATCGCCCGACGCCGCGCGACGGGTACCCGAGGAGGTCATCATCTCCGGGACCTGCCCAATGTCCGAGGCCGCCGCATCCTCGCCTGCAGCGGGGAGCGCCGTGGACGCGTCCTCCGCGTGCGCGGTGCCATCCGGCACTTCCTCCCCCACCGTGTCGGCAGCGACAACGGCCGCCTCGTCGTCGGCCGACGGGCCGGGCTGCGGGGTGAGGCCGGGGAGGCCGTCCACCGAGGTCGAAAGCCCCTCCAGCGGAAGCGAGACGGCCGACGACTGGAGCCCGCGCCCGTCCAGCGGGTACGCATGGCTCTCCGGCGGCGCCTCGGGATGCGCCTCGGACGGCGCAGCGGGCGGCGCGGGCGGGCTCGAGGAGGCCGACAACAGGGCACCGAAGCCCGGGGCGGGAGCAGGAGCGTCGGCGGAGGCAGCGGAGGGCGCGCCGAGTGCGGAGAGCGTGTCGAGGGCGGGCATCATCGGGAGGCGGTGGTGTCGGCGGCCGAGGCGAGGTGGACGGGGGCGCTGCCGGGGAGGCGGTGGCGCACGAAGGCGGCGGCCTGGGCGGGCGTCAGCGCGTCGAGCAGGCGGCCTCGGTTGCGGGCGGAGGCGGCGTCGTAAAGGCGCACGAAGGAGCGGCCGTCCAAGCGCTGGACGACGGCTGCCAGCGGGTCGTCCTCCATCTTGGCCAGCGTGGTCGCCAACTCGGCGGTCACCTGCATGTCGGCGGCGGTGGCTTCGGCGTCGGCCCCCGTGGCGTCCACGTCGCGGGCGTCGATGACGCGGCGCAAGGAGTCGGCCTGGGACTCGGCCTCGGCCAAGCGCCGCTGGAGCGTGGCGAGCTCGTCGGCGATCGCATCGACCTCGGCGGCCGCGACGGGGGCGCTCGCGCTGGAGTCGGCACGTGCCTCGTCGTCGGACGTCTGGCCGGGCAACCCGCCCCGAAGGAAGAGGACGCCGACGGCGAAGAACATGCCGGTCAAGCCGACGGTGAGCAAGAGCGTCTTCATCGGGCACGGAGGGTGGCGAGGTCGTCGAGCTCGGCGATCTCGGCGCGGGCGGCGTCGGCGCGGTGGGTCTCGGCGGCGGCGTCGCGGAGCGCGTCCACGGCTTGGTGCTGGCGGAGCGCACTGGCCAGGGCGGTCCGGGCCTCGCGCTCGTCGGCGAGGGCGCGCTCGGCGGCGGCGGCGGTGGCGGCCTCGGCGCGGCGCAAGCGGTCGCGGTGGGCCGCCTGCCCGCCGAAGGCCGCGACGGTCGTCGTGTCGGTCGGCGCCAGCGCGGCGTCGAACGCCTGGGCGGCTCGGTCGGCGATGGCCTCGGCCGTCCGCCGTGTGGCGACGGCGGTACCCAGCGTTTCGCGCGCGGTGTCGACCGACCGCTCGCGCAGGCGCAGGACGGGGTCGAGGGGGAAGCGGAAGCGGGAGCGAGCCATGGGGGAGGCGAAATGCGAGAAGAGGGAGGGACGAGAAGAGGAGAGGGTGCTCGTTGGCAGCCCTCTATCCCTCTTCTCTACTCGCCCGCTCCTCAGCCCGAAGGCGAGGACGGTGCAGACGGACGGCGGCGGGTGAGATCAGCATCATGCCACGACTGGCAACGACCGGGCCACGAGCGCCGCGAGCGCCGCGGCCACGTCGTCAGCGGCCTCGTCCGGGCCCTGCCGCAAGAAGGCGGTGAGCGCGGGCTGGAGCGCGACGGCGCGGTCGGCGGCGGGGTCCTGCCCGGACGCGAAGGCGCCGACCCGGACGAGCGGCTCCACGTCACGGTAGTCGGCGATGAGCGCGCGGGCGTCGCGGGCCGCCTGCTGGTGGGCCTCCGTCGTCACGCGCGGCATCACGCGGGAGACGCTGGCGGGCACGTCGATGGCCGGAAAGTGGCCCGAATCGGCCAATTTGCGGGACAGCACGATGTGCCCGTCCAAGATGCCGCGCACGGCGTCGGCGATGGGCTCGTCGAGGTCGCCGCCGTCGACCAAGACGGTGAACAGGCCCGTGATGGTGCCGACGGCACCGGGCCCGGCGCGCTCCAGGATCCGCGGCAGCAGGGCGAACACGCTGGGCGTGTAGCCGCGCGTCGTGGGCGGCTCGCCCGCGGCCAGTCCGATTTCACGCTGAGCCTGAGCGACGCGCGTCACCGAGTCCATCATCAGTAGGACATCCTTTCCGGCATCCCGGAAATGCTCGGCGATGGCCGTCGCCACGAGCGCGCCGTTGACGCGCGCCAGCGCCGCCTGGTCGCCGGTGACGGCGACGACGACGGACCGCGCCAGCACCTCGGGCCCCAGGGTGTCGTGGACGAACTCGCGGACCTCGCGCCCACGCTCGCCGATCAGCGCGATCACGTTGACGTCGGCCTCGGAGCGCGCGGCGATGGTGCCGAGGAGCGTGCTCTTCCCCACGCCCGAGCCGGCGAAGATGCCGACGCGCTGGCCCTTGGCCATCGTCAAAAGCCCGTCGATGGCGCGGACGCCGGTCGACAGCGGGGCGTCGATAAGCTGGCGGTCGAGCGGGGCGGGCGGGGCCGCGCGGACGGCGCGGCTCTCGGCCAGCCGCAGCGGGCCGAGCCCGTCGATCGGCTGGCCGGCGCCGTCCACGACGCGGCCCAGCAGGCCGTCGCCGACGGCCACGGCGTGCTCGCGCGTGCCGCGCTCGACCAGGCTCCCCGCGCGGAGGCCGGCGGCCTCGCCGAGCGGCATCAGCAGGGCGGCCTCGCCCCGGATGCCGATGACCTGGGCGGAGACCGGGGCGCCGGTCCGGGTGTCGGGCCGGATCGTGCACATCTCGCCGATGGCCGCCTCCAGCCCGGTCGCCTCGATGACGAGCCCGGTCGCCGACAGGACGCGCCCGAAGTGGGCGGGGCGCGGCGGCGACTGACGGAGCGTGCGGAGGGCTTCGGCGATCATGAGGTCGGGGCGACGGAGAGGCGGGAGCGGAGCGCGGTCATCATGTCGGTGCGGATGCGCTGGATGGCGGCCGTCGAGGTCGAGACGCCCCAGTCGCCCTCCGCGAGGGCGGGGTCGGCCTCCCAGCGCAAGCCGGGGTGCGTCGCCTCGATCGAGGCGGCCAAACCGGTCTCTTGGACGTGGAGCAGGTCGACGGGGTGGAGCGCGACGGTCACCGGCGCCGTGCCGCTGACGGCGTCGACGGCGCTAGAGAGCGCGGCCTCGGCGGCGGCGCGCTGGGCCGGGCCGAGAGGCGCGTCGAGGACGGCCTCGGCGACTTCGACCGCCAGCTCGATGAGCGGGGCTTCAAGGCCACGGACGGCCTCGTCCCACCGGGTGCGGAGCGCGGCGGCAGCGGTCTCGGCGAAGGCGGCGCGCTTGGCGGCGGCGGCGCGAGCGTCGTCGAGCGCGGCGGCCAGCCGGTCGACCTCGGCCTGAAGGGCCTCTACCTGGGCCTCCGCTTCGGCGAGCCCGGCCTCGCGGCCCGCCACGAAGGCGCCGGGCGGGTCGGGCTCCGGCATCGGCTCGAAGACGAACGGCTCGATGGGCGGGTCGCCCAGCGCCCCGAAGGCGTAGGCGGCGGCGGTCGGCTGGCGGAGGACACGGGCGAGGGGCATCATCAGGCGACCGGCTCAGCGACCTGCTCGGGGACCGGCTCCAGCGAGATGCTGCCGGCCTCGGCCAGTTCGAGGGCGACGGCCACCACGGCCCGCTGCGCCTCCTCCACATCGGCCGGGGCGACGGTGCCGGCCATCTCGATCTCTTCGCGGAGCGCCGCGCCGACGCGCTCACTGACGTTGGCGAAGACGCGGTCGGACAGGTCGGCGTCGGCGGCGCTGAGGGCGCGCGCCAGGGCGCCCTGGTCGGAGGCCGAGAGCACGCGGCCGAGCGCCAGCGGGTCGATCCGGCCGAGGTCCTCGAAGACGAACAGCATCCCCTCGATCTCGTCGGCGAGCTGGGGGTCGGTGCGCTGGAGGTCGTCGAGCACGGCGCGGCCCGTCGCTCGGCCGGACTGCATCAGGATGTCGGCGGCGCGCTTGGGACCCTTCGGACCACTCTCCCGAGTGCCGCCGAAGCGGGCGCGGAGCGCGGCGTCGAGCGAGGCGAGGGCAGCGGGCGGCGGCGTCGCGAGCGTCGACAAGCGGCGGATCACGTCGCCGCGCAGCGCCTCGGGCAGGTGGCCGAGGGCGTCGGCGGCGGGGCGCGCGGGCAGCCGCGACAGGATGACGGCGGCGGCCTGGGGGTGCTCCTCGGCGAGGAACTCCGCCAGCTCGGTCGACGGGACGGACTGGACAAGGTCGAACCCGGCCCCTTCGGTGGCGGCCTCGACGCGGGGGCGGATCAGCCCGGCGCGGTCCCCGTCGAGCCCTCCCAGCAGGGCGCGCGCGGCGTCGAGCCCGCCGGCGGCCTCGACGGGCGTCTCCTGGCCCGAGGCGGCCGCGAACGCCGCCAGCACGTCGGCGACGAGCGTGGCCGGGACGCGGTCGAGGCGGGCGACCTCGACGGTCAGCCGCTCGACCTCGTCGTCGTCGAGCGCGGGCAGCAGCTGGCTGGCGGTCTCGACGCCGAGCGCCACGACGAGCACGGCCGCTCGCTGGGTGCCCGTCAAGGCGTCGAAGGAAGAGGAGGTGAGCATCGGTCGGTCGGTGGGATGGGTGAGGCGGCGGGGCGGCGGTGGGTCGGTCGGTGGCACGGAGCCCCCGAGCCACGGACTCAGGCGCCCACCGGCTCGCGGAGCCAGGTGCGGACGGTGGCGGCGGCGGCGGGCGCGTCGGCGGCGACCGACGCGCGGAGGCTCTCGACGAGCTCGCTCGCCTCCGCGAGCCGTCGGGCCTCGGGCGAGAGCTTGGCGGCATACGGGTCGCCCTCGACCGCCTCGATGGTGGCCCGGGCGCCCGCTTCGGAGAGCCCGAGCAGCTGGCCGTCCGCGCCGACCGCCAGCTGGGGTTGGCCGGGCGCGCCGGCCAGCGCGGGCGCCGCGGCCGGCGCGAGCTGCGGGGTGTCGGAGAGGTCGCCGCGCGCGGCGTCCGCGTCGGCCGGGGCGAGCGCGCCGTCGGCCAGGCGGCGGAGCAGTCGGTAGCCGAGCAGCAGCACCAGGATCATCACGCCATAGCGGAGCGCGAGCCCGATGTAGACCGACGCGTCGACATTCGCAAAGAGGCTGGCCTCGGCCTCGGGCGGTGCCGAGAAGCGGATCTGCTGGACGGCGAAGCGATCGCCACGTTCGTCGTCGAACCCGACGGCGTTCTTGACGAGCGACTCGATCTGGCGGAGTTGGTCGTCGGTGAACGGCGTCGGCGTCGCCTCCCCACCCTCCGGCGGGCGGGCGAGCTCGGGGGCCGGGGCGGCCTCGTCGAGCAGGACGGACACGGTCAGCGTGCGGATGGTGCCGGCCTCGCGCTCCGACCGCGTCGTCGTGCGGCTGACCTCGAAGTTGCGGACCGACGACTCGGCGCCGACGCCCTGGCCGGTCTCGGCCTGCGTCTCCTCCGAGAGCACGGTCTGGCTCTCCGGGTCGACCTCCTGCGTTTCGGTGCTGGTCCGCGAGAGGTCGAGGTCGGCGGCGACGCGGACGACGGCGCGGCCGGGCCCGAGCATCCGGTCCAACATGGACTGGCCCGCCTCGGCGAGGTGGCCCTCTACCTCCTGCCGCATCCGGACCTGGGTCGTCGAGAGCCCGGCGTCGGCGCCGCTGGCGCCCGGGCCGGTCAGCATCCGGCCGGCCTCGTCGAGCACGGTCACTTCGGCGGGCGACATCCCTTCGACGGCGCCCGCCACGAGCGCGGCGATCCCGGCCACCTGGTCCGGCGCGAGCGTCCCGCCGACGCCCAGCACGACGGACGCGCTGGCGGCGGCCTGGCGGTCGCGGAACGGGCTCCGCTCCGGGAGCACCAAGTGGACACGCGCACGCCGCACCTGGCGGATCGCGCCGATCGTCCGCGCGAGCTCCCCTTCGAGCGCCCGCTTCATGTTGAGCCTCTGCATGAAGTCGGTCATGCCCAGCGTGCCGCCGTCGAACAGCTCGTAGCCCGCCGGGCCGTCCGAGACCAGCCCCTCGGTCGCCATCCGCAGGCGCAGGCCGTAGACCTCGTCGCTGGGCACGTAAACCGCCGTGCCGCCGTCGCGCAGGTCGTAGGTCACGCCCTGCGCGTCGAGCTGCTCGACGATGCGGCCGGCGTCGGCGGCGGGCAAGCTCCCGAACAGGAGGGCGTAGTCGGGCTGGGACGCCCACCGGCCGACGGCCAGGAGCGCCACCACGGTGCCCACCACCACGGCCGCCAGTTGGAGGCGGCGCGCGGGCGGGAGCTGGTCGAAGGACTGGCGGAAGCGGGCGAGCATGGGGTTGTCAGTTCTCGGTGGTCAGTTCTCGGTGGTCGGGGGTCCGACCTCGGGGCAGCAGCAGGATGGAGATGACCGACGACCGATCACCGCGGACCTCGCTACACCTGCATCCGCATGAGCTCCTGATAGCCGTCGAGCAGCTTGTTGCGGACCTCGGCGAGCATCTGGAAATGGAGCTCGGCCTGGTTCAGCGCGATCGTCACGTCGTGGACGTTGTCGGTCTCGCCCGCGACGAAGGACTCGACTTGCGCGTCGGCCGTCTTCTGCGCTGCGTCGACGCGGTCGACGGCGTCGGTCAGCGTCTCGCGGAAGGCGGGGCCCTTCGGTGAGGGCCCTTCGGAGGGCTGGCTCTGAACCCGGATCGGGCCTCCGGACTGGACGCGGGCGGCGAGGGCGGCGACGGTCATCTCAGCCCCGGAGGTCGAGCCGGCCGCCGAGAGCGGGCGCGGCCTGCACCGAGCGGTCGGCGCCGTAGAGGCGCTGGGCGACCGTCGGCTTCGCCGGGAAGGCGTCGGCGATCCGGGCGTGCTCGGCGGCGGAGAGCTTGGCGGCCGCGGCCGCCAGCGGGGCGCGGGGCGCAGCGACGACGGCCGGGCGTGAGGTCTGGAACGTGAGTCCGGTCATAGCAGGTGTGAGCCTGGGTGGGAGGTCAGATGTCGAGCGATCGTTTGATCATCTCCTTGGCCGCCTTCACGGATGTGAGGTTGGCTTCGTAGATCCGGTTGGCAGAGATCATCCGGGCCATTTCGTCGACGACATTTACATCCGGGTAATGGACGTATCCGTCGGTGTCGGCGTCGGGGTGCGTGGGGTCGTATTCGAGCCGCTCACGCGCCTCGCCGACGACCTCGGTCTGGGGGCCGAGCTCCGGCCCGTCCGCCAGCCGAGCCCGCGTCGAGCCGCCGATGTGGCGGGCGTCGGTGCCGCGGAGGGCGAGCGTGGCGTGGCCGAGCGAGGCCTGGAAGCGCCGGAGCGCCGCGGGGGCCTCGTGGACGGCCCGCTTGGGCTGATAGACGGCCCCGTCGGCTGTCCGCGTCGTCGTGGCGTTGGCGACGTTCTCGGTCGCCACGCCGAGCGCGATGCGCTGGGCCTCGAGGCCGCGAGCGGCCGTTCGGAAGGGACTAAAGGAGCGGAGCGGAGAGAGCATGGCTTAGCCGGTCCGGCCGGTGATCCCGGTGCGGACCAACGAAAAGTGCTCGTGCAGCGCGCGGGTGGCGAGCTGGACGCGCATCTGGGTGTCGGCGAGCGCCATCAGCTCGTCCTCGAGCACGGGCGCGCGGTCCTCCTGGAGCATCTCGGCGCCGACCTCTTGGGCCAGGCCCGGCCCGCCGCGCCGGGCGCGCTGGAGGGACTCCTCGAAGCGGACCTCCAGCCGGTCGTAGCCGGGGGTGTCGAGGTTGGCGACGTTCGAAGCGAGACCTTCCATTCGCCAGGCATAGGCCTGCATGGCGTTGCGAAGGAGCTGGAGGGGGGGGGTGTTCATCGTGGGGGTTTCCCGGAGGTCTTCGCCCCTTGCCAAGGGGATGCCGGATCCTCTCCCCCGACGCGAACCCGCCCATACGCCCTCCTACTCCCTCCTTTCAGCCACATGTGCGAGCTCCTTGTTCCAACAGACGGAATCATCGTCCGGGCCGAGTGGAAAGGCTTGCCCCGCACCGCCGCCCCGTGCGCCTATGTTTGACACGATACCCGGCCGTACCCCCTTCATGAGAGCGGCGCTGGGCCTGGGGCGGAGCAGCCCAGCCGGCCGTCGCCTCGCCCCCCGGACGTCCAATCGCCAGTCCGATGGTAGGAATTTAATTTATTCCGCTTGCGAAAAAACCTGTATCCAGGGATAGTCTTCCAATACTACCACATCCCCTAGGCTGCTCTCTACTTTACCGGTTGCGATTCCTCCCGCCGTGCCCCCCCGGCGTGCTCACCCCGACAGATCCCACCACCCATGGCTGACGCCCCTCCCCGCGTCCTGTTCGTCGACGACGAACTCCCCCTCCGCGACGTCGTGTCTCGGCTGCTGGGCCGCCGCGGTGCCTCCGTGACGACGGCCGGCGACGCGATGACGGCCGTCGAGCTGCTCCGCGATCAGCCGTTCGACCTGATGCTGACCGACTTCCAGATGCCCGACATGGACGGGTTCGAGCTGCTGGCGCACGTCCGCGAGAACTACCCGTCGATGCCGGCCATCATGATGACGGGCCACGCGAGCGTGCAGCACGCCGTGCAGGCGATGACGAGCGGCGCCGTCGACTACCTGCCGAAGCCCTTCTCGGTCGACGGGCTGGCGGACCGCGTGCTCGGCCAGATCGAGGCGCGGCGGACAGCGAAGCACTCCGACCTGACGGACATCGGCGGGCGGCGGCGGCTCGGGCGAGCGGCCTCGGGCGGCGGCAAGGCAACCGCGGCAGGCGTCACGTTCGTGGGCGAGCACCCGGCGATCGTGCGGCTCCGCGACCTCGCCGACCGCGTGGCCGCGAGCCAGGCGCCCGTGTTCGTCCACGGGGAGAGCGGGACGGGCAAGGAAGTCATGGCGCGGTACGTCCATGCCCGGAGTGGGCGGACGGGCCCGTTCGTGGCCGTCAACTGCGCGAACCTCCCGCGCGAGCTGGTCGAGAGCGCGCTCTTCGGCCACAAGAAGGGCGCCTTCACCGGCGCCGTGGCGGACCACACCGGCGTCTTCGAGGAGGCCGACGGCGGGACGCTGCTGCTCGACGAGGTGACCGAGGTGGACCCCGGCATCCAGGCCAAGCTGCTCCGCGTGCTGCAGGAGGGCGAGGTCCAGGCCGTCGGCGCACGGCGCCCCAAGGCCGTCGACGTGCGCATCGTGGCGACCACCAACCGCGACGTCACGAACGCCATCGCGGAGGGCGCCTTCCGCGACGACCTCTACCACCGACTGGCGGTGTTCCCGGTGGCGCTCCCGCCGCTGCGCGAGCGGGGCGACGACGTGGCGCTGCTCGCGGACGTGTTCGTCGAGAAGTACCGCGCGCTCTACGGGCTCGGCCCGAAGGCGCTCTCGGAGGCGCTGCTCGCCCGATTCGCTGCGGCCGACTGGCCCGGCAACGTGCGCCAGCTCGAGAACCTCGTCCACCGAGGCGTGGTGCTCTCCGCCGAGCGCGAGACCATCGAGGTGGCCGACGTGGACCACGCCGACCTGGTCGACCACGCGCCGCCGTCGGGCGGGCTCGCGGCCCGCGCCCGCTCGGTGACGACGCTCGACGAGATGGAGCGGGCCATGATTCTGAAGGCCCTCGACACGTGCGGGGGCAACCAAGTCCGCGCCGCGGAGCAGCTTGGGATCTCGGACCGGACCATCCGCAACAAGCTCAAGAAGTACCGCGAGGAAGGGACGCTCCCGCTCGCGGCCTAGAGCGCACCGCGGACTCGAGAGTTTCTCCACTGGACCAACCGACGCCCTACCCCGTGTTTTCCTGAGCGACTACAAAGGCCGTCGGGCCCCCTGCCGTGGCAGCGGGCCCGACGGCCTCCGGCGATGCCCGCCCTACGGGGTGGGATGACCGAGCGGACGCCCAGAGTCCGTACCCCATTTTAGCTACCGGTCTCTGGCGAGCCGGTCCCGAGCGGAGTCGGCGCCTTCACGGCGGCCCGGCTCCGCTCGGCTCATTCGGTGAGGTTCTGGACGGCGGCCTCGGCCACCCGGGCGATGACCTCGGGCTGGTCGAAGCGGCCGGCACGCACGTCGGCGCGGAGCGACTCGACGCGGGCGGCGCCGAGGTCGGCGCCGGAGCGGAGGGCGACGCGGGCGGAGTCGAGGTCGGCGTTCGCCCCCGTCGAGCCGGTGGCGGCTTGCGCGCGGCCCGCCGCCGAGATCTCGACCCGGTCGCCGGCCTCGGCGGGCGGCGGGGCGCCCGCGGCGGAGCGCTCGCGCTCGGCCGCGGTGGCGTCGGGGCGGACCGGGCGGACCGCAGCAGCCAGCGGCGTCGCCTGCGGATCGGGGCGGTCGGGGATGGTCATGACGGGATGGGGTCGGAGGGTGTCAAGAGAGTCGAGCGGTTGCGGGGCCACTTAACCGGCGCTCTGTGAAGAGCGGGCGGATCGCCGGCCCGTGTCGAGGTGCGCGGGCGGTGCGGGGCGGGCGTAGGCGCCGGCGGCGGTGGCGGTGCGGCCCGTCGCCGCGAGGTCGTCAGCGAGCGAGCGCAGGCCGCCCCGCAGGACGTCGGACAGTCGGGCGTCCTGTTGGCGGAACCGCTCGACGAGGTCGGCCGGCGGCGGGCCCGGCGCCGGGCCGAGCGCGTCGATGAGTGCGCCGCGCGCGTCGAGCGCGGCCGCCGCGCGGTCGAAGTCGCCGTCGGCGACCGAGGCGATCAGGCGGTCGCCAGCGTCGAGGACGTGGTGGTAGGGCGTGGGCATGGCTTAGTAGTAGAAGAGGCCGGCGATCGAGGCCTGCTGGCCTTGGGCCCGCGTCGAGATCTCCTGGAGGAGCGCGAACTGGGCGCGGAGCGAGTCCTCGCGCCGGGTCAGTCGGGCGTCGAACCGCTTGATCTGGTCGTCGAGCCGCTTGATCCGGCCGTCGGCCGTCTCCTTGCGCTGGGCGATCGTGCCGGAGGCCCCGGTCAGCCCCTCCGTCCGAGCGGCGAGCCGGGCGGCGATCCCATCGTCGCCGGAGAAGAGGGCGCCGACGGCGTCGGGCGAGGCCTCGATCGCCGCCGTGAGCTTGGCCGCGTCGACCTTGAGGGTCCCGTCGCGCTCGGCCGTGATACCGAGGTCGGCGAGGCTCCGGACGTCGCCGTCGCCGGGGACTTGCCGCGCGACGTCGCCGCGGAGCCCGGACTGGAGCCCGCGGACGGCGGAGTCGCTCGCGAACACGCCCCGCGTGCCGGCCTCGGGGTCGATGGCCGACTTCGAGCGGACGAACCCGATGAGCTTGTTGTAGGCGCTCACGAAGGCGTCGACCTCAGAGCGGATGCCCTTGGCGTCGGACCCGACGTCGAGCGAGACCGGCCCCTCAGACACGGCCGTCAGCGAGAACGTGATGCCGGCGAGCGCGTCGTCGATGGTGTTGGAGCCCCGGGTGATCTGGAGCCCGTCGATCTCGAGGGTCGCGCTCAGCCCCGAGTCCTCGGCGCTCGTGCCGACCGCGTAGACGGCGCCGCCGCCCGTGCCCGACCGGACGGCCGTCCGGTCGACCTGGAGCTCGGCCAGGATGCCGTCGGGGTCGGAGAAGGTGAGCCGGTTGTCGTAGCCGGTGGCCGCGCTGCGGAGCGAGAGCCGCGAGGTCCCGTCGGTTTCTGACACGACCGTCGCCGCAACGCCGGTCCCCTCGGCAAGCCGCCCGTCCGCCTTGGCCTCGGACGCGGCGGCGTTGATGGCGGCCGAAAGCCCGGTCACGATGCCGCCGTCGGTGTCGCCTTCGGCCGGGGTGTATCGGACGACCAGGTCGACGGGGTCCGCGCCGTCGGGCTGGGCGATCTGAACGGTGAACGTGCGCTCGCCGAACGCGTCGGGCGTCGGCGGCGTCGGCGGGGGGACGCCAAACGGGCCGCCGGGGTCGCCGGGATCGCCGGGGTCGATAAATTTGTCGGCGAGCGCGGTCCCGGCGTCGTCGACGCGGCGCGAGAGCCGGGCGTCGGCCTGGGCCAGCTGCGTGACCTGGACCTGGTGGCGGCCGGGGCTGGCGCCGTCGGCAGCCGTGGCCTTGAACCCGCCGCCACTCCCCACCGTCGCGGACTTGCCGGCGAACGGGGACTGGAACGGGTCTGTGAGCCGGTCGAGGACCGTGTCGAGCGAGGAGACCTTGCTCGAGAAGTCGCTCAGGATCGCCTTGTAGACGGTCTGGTCGGTCTGCTGGGACCGGAGCTTGAGCCGGGGCTGCGACTCGACCGCGATGACCGAGGCGATGAGCTGCTCGTAGGCCGAGCCCGAGTTGGCGATGGTAGAGACGCTGGGCATGGCTTAGGCGGCGAGGGCGGGTTCGGCGACGGAGACCGGCCCGCCGGCCCGCTCGGTCGCGAGCGGGCCCGCCCGCCACGCGTCGCGCAGGCCGTCGAGGAGGTCGGCCACGATCCCGAGATCGCCGGCGTTCGCCGACCGGATCGCGAAGGCGTACAGCTCGCGGAGCGACTCCGCAAGCGGGCCGCCGCGCTCGACGTCGAGCGCCGAGCTTAGCTCGACGAGCACGCGTCGCGTGCGGACAGGGTCGCCGGCGCGGGCGGCCGTCACGCCGATCCCGTACAGCTTGTCGACGAGGGCGGCGGGAGAGGCGGACCGGACGGCCTGGTGCTGGTAGTGGCGGAGGGCAGCTGCGGACATCGAGGCGGGGGAGACGGGGGGAGGGGGAGCCGGGGCCCTCAGTATCGAGGGGGGCTCGGGCCGCTTTAGGGGCGGCGGCGGAACGATTCGCCGCCCGGCGGAAAACGAGTCCGGCCCGCCAGCGCGTAAGCGCCGGCGGGCCGGAGGGCGGGGCCCGTAGTGTTCGCCAGAACCGGGTGCCCCGTATGGGACCCGCCCTGGTCAGGCCCGGGGGTCAGCCCGGGCCCGTAGGCGCCCGCTCTAGAAGAACGAGAGGACGGACTGCCCGGCCGCGTTGGCCTGGGCGAACATGGCCGACCCGGTCTGCTGCAGGATCTGGAGCTTGACGACCTCCATCTGCTCCTTGGCGAAGTCGGCGTCGGCGATGCGGCTGTTGGCCGCCTCGTAGTTCGTCTTCGAGCTCTCCAGGTTCTGGGACTTGAAGTCGAGCCGGTTCTGGACGTCGCCGAGGCCGCCAGCCGACTTGTTGACCAGCGCGATGGCCGCGTCGATCGTCCCGAGCGCCGTCTGGGCGCCCGCCGCGCTCGTCACGTCGAGCAGCGAGGTCGTGGTGCCGGCCGTCGTAGCGGCGGTGAACTCCGAGAGGCTGAGCTTGAAGCCCTCGCCATCGTCGGTGGACGCGAGGGGCGCGCCGAAGTCGATCTCGATGCTGCCGTTGCCGGTGTCGTAGTTGAACACCTGATCCCCGTTGTCGGCCGAGATCTGGGCGATCGGGTTCGCGAAGTTGTCGGACGTCGAGACCAGGATCGAGTCCTGGGTGTCGTCGTACTTGAAGAAGAGGTCCTTGGCGTCGCCCTTGTAGGTGCTGGCATCGACCGCGACCGTGTTGTCGGTCGCGGTGTAGTTGGCGCCGACGGTCGCGCTGTCGACCGTCGCGACCGAAGCGACCTCCCCGGTGCCGGCGCTGACGGCGCCGATGCCGAGCGTGGCGACGCCCATGGCGGAGATCGAGGCGGCGAACGTGTCGGCGGCCTTGTCGCCGACCTGGAAGTTGAGCGTGGTCGCGCCGGAGTCGCTGAAGAGGGCCTTGCCGTTGAAGTCGGCGCCGCCCAGGATGTCGTTGACCTCGGAGGTGAGGGCGTCGACCTGGCTCTGGATGGCCGCGCGCTCCTCGGTGCCGAGCGAGTCGTTGCCGGCCTGGATGGCCTTCTCCTTCATCGTCTGGAGGATGTCCATCGTCGTGCCGAGCGCGCCCTCGGCGACGGTCAGCATCGACTTGGCGTCGCCGATGTTCGAGAGGGCCTGGGCCTGCCCACGGGTCGTGGCCGTGAGCTTGTTCGAGATCGTGAAGCCGGCGGAGTCGTCGGCGGCCGAGTTGATCCGGCTGCCCGTGGCGAGGCGGAGCTGGCGGGCGCCGATCTCGTTCGACGTCTTGTTCAGCGAGGACAGCGCGAGCGCGGCCTGCGTGTTGGTGTTGATGCGGAAGGACATGGCAAAACCCGGAGGGCGGTGCGTGGGGGGTGTTCTGGCGAGCCGGGGGATCCGGCCACGCCCCGCTTATCGAGACCGCCCCGGGCCCTTTCACGCCGCCCCCCGCCACAGGGCCGATTTCCCCATCATGCGCCCGGGTTGGAGCGAACGTGTTCCCGACCGGCGGCATCATTCGCGGCCTCCCGGTCGAGTCGCTCCCGACGGACGTGCCCCTCGGGATGCCCAACCGTCGCGATTCCAGACGCGTACCGGCGGGACGGCCGACGCAAGAGGGAGGTCGACCGGGCCGACGCGTGGCTCTCACGGGACGCCCCGGCCAGGGCCTGCCGTCGCCGGCGCCCCAGGCGTCGTCGGGCCAGGCGTGGGTCGCCCGCCAGCGTGGGCGAGGCGCGCGCTGGCCCGCCGACCGATCGGATGGCGGGGCGGCCGCGCAGGCGAGGTCGTCCACCCGCTCGGCCCGACGTTCCCATGACGACCAGCCGCCGCGCCAGCGGAGAGACGACGCCTCCACCGCTCTGTGTCGCTCAACTGAGGGCGTCGGGCGCGGTGCCCCCGGCGTGCCGTATCGGCCCGAACCGACGCCCATGTAGTGCCCAGGCGCTCGCGCCGCAGGCCGGCCCTGGCCTAGATGTAGTCCAGCAGCGTCTGCTGGACCGTGGCGGCCGTGGCGCGCAAGGCGGCTTCGAGGCCGGTCTGCCGGCGCTGGAGCGCGCCGAGCACGTCGGCGAGGTCGATCTCCTCGATCTGGGCCCGACGCTCGCCGGCCTGGAGGCCCTGGAGGTCGACGGCGTCGCGGGCGTGGCGGAGCGTCCGGGTGACGGCCCCGCTCTGGCCGCCGAGCCGGGCGTAGTGGTCGATGCCGGCCTCGACGCCCGCGAGCGCGTCGGCCATGGCCGTCGGGTCGCCGCCGCGGATGGCGTCGGCGAGGGCCTGGAGGCGGTCCGGGGCCGCGACGCCGTCGACCTCCAGGGCCGTGGTGACGTTGAGCGACACGCGGAGGCCCGGCGCCACCTCGCGGCGGCGCTCACCGGAAAAGTCGCCTGCCGCGACGGCGCCCGACGGGTCGAGCGGTGCGGTCGTGGTCTGGGTCCCGGCGAAGAGGTATTCCCCCTCGCTCTGGGCGTTGAGCCGGGTGAGGAGCTCGGTGCGGAGCCCCTCGACCTGGGCCGCCATCTCGTCGGTCGAGATCACGCCGTTCGCGGCGCGAAGCCCAAGGACCTTGGCTTCGACGAAGAGGTCGCCGGCGGCCGCCAGCTCGGCCTGGGTCCGGTCCGTCCACAGCGTCGCCGCGTCGATGGACTCGGAGTAGCGGCCTAGCTCGTCCTGCAGGTTGGCCAGCGACGCGGCCTGTGCGAACCCGGTGGGGTCGTCGGAGGGCCGATGGATCCGCTTGCCCGTCGCCAGCTGGGCCGTGAGTTGATCGACGGCGGCCCGGGCACCCGGGAGGGCGCGCTCGGCCGTCGACTGCGCGACGGCGCGCGTAAGGGCGGTGACGATGGGACGGGGCATGGGAGCGGAGACCAGTAGGTCTACATGGCGAGGAGCGTGTCGAACATCTGGGTGGCCGTCTCGAGCACACGCGCGGAGGCGGCGTACGACTGCTGGAACTTGATGAGGTTGGCCATCTCCTCGTCGAGCGAGACCTCGGAGACGCCGGAGCGCAGGGCCTCGGCGTAGGCCGTCGCCGCCGTGTTGGCCTCGGACGCCGCCGTCGCGCGGCGGACCTCGGAGCCGACGCCCGAGAGCAGACGCGCGGCCGTCTCGTCGAGGGCCCCGCCGAGACCGGCGATGGCCTCGGCCGTGCTCCCGTCGCCCGGCCCGGACGCACCGGCGGCGATGCTCTCGGCGGTGAGGGCGGCGTCGAGGGCGAACGTGGCGGCGGTCGTGCCGGCGGGGTCGAAAAAGGGCTGGCCGGTCGAGCCGTCGAGGCCGGTCCCCGCCGCGTGCGCAGTGTTGACGCTGTCGACGAGCCGGGCCACCAGGCCGTCGAGGCCGGCCCGCGTCTGAGGGAGGACGCGGCTGAGCGTGTCGAGCTGGGCCCCGAGCACGCCGTCCTCGATGCCACCCAGGCGGAGCGGGCGCGAGGAGCCGGTCGCGAAGAGCGCCGTCTGAGGCTCGGTGGGCGGGCCGACGACGCGGAGCGGGAGGGTCTCCCCTTCTTGGACGACCGTCATCCCGTCGAGCGACAGCGTCACGTCGCCGGCGGGCTGGTGGCGCAGGGCGAACGGGGCGATCCCCGAGAGCTCGTCCAAGGCGAGGTCGCGGCGGTCGAGCGCGTCGAGGTCCTCGGCCCCCTGGGACCGGGCCGTGCGGACCGCGATGTTGAGTTCGGCGACCTCGGCGAGCAGCTCGTTGGTGCGCTCGACGGTCGCCGCGAGCCCGGTCGCGGCCGAGGCCTCGAGCCCGGCGAGCCCGGCGTCGACCATCCGGAGCGTCTGGGCGAGGCGCTCGCCCTCGGACACGAGGGCGTCCCGGGCGGCCAGCTCGGTCGGCGCGTCGGCCACGGCCGACCACGCCCCAAAAAACGCGCGGAGCGGATCGAGCAGGCGCGAGCCGTCGGGCCCGACGGCGTTCTCGACGGCCGCGAGTTGGACGGCCCCCTCGCTGGCCCCGTCGGCCCCGGCCCGGCCACGGCGGACGGCGGCGTCGAGGAACCCGTTGCGGGCCCGGTCGAACGAGCTGACGTGGACGCCGTCGCCGGCGCTGGGGAGCCCCTGGATGAGCACGCCGCCGCGCTGGACCGGCGTCGCGCGGAGCGAGGCGCTCCGGCGTGTGTAGCCCGGCGTCTCGACGTTGGCGATGTTGCTGCCGGTGGCGTTCGTGGCGGCTTGGCTGGCGAGCAGGGCCTGCCGGGCCGTCGAGAACAAGCTGTTGAGGCTCATGGGGCCGGGGGGCTAGGTGCGGACGGCGCCCCGGCCGACCGGGGCACCGACCGCGCCACGCGCGGTGTAGACGTTGGCGGTCGGCGGGGCCGAGAGCCGGCGCCAGGCGCCGACGAGGTCGCGGCCGAGGGTGACCGCATGGTCGAGGGCCCCCTCGAGCGCGTCGCAGGCGGCCCGGGCGTCCCGGGCGGTGGTCTCGAGCGCGGTCCGCTGCGCGGCCGTGGCGGCCGGCGCGTCGGTCCGGGCCGTGAAGCGGACGCGGTCGCGGCGGCGGCGGTCGAGCTCGGCGACGGCGTCGAGTGTGCGCGCAGCGGCGGTCTCGAACGCCTCAATGGAGGCGTCCGCGAGGGCCTGGCGCTGGGCGCGAGCGGCAGCGGCGATGGCGGCGAGTGCCTCGCGTTCGGGAGCGAAGGGGTCGGTCATGGGGTCCTCGTCGTCATATCGATGGGCGGCGGCGGGGCTTTAGGGCCGCGCGAAGAAAATGTCGGTGGCCCGGCCGGCGGGGTCGTTATCCCGCCGCCTGCGTCTGGAATGCGGCCCGTCCGCTCCCACTGAGCCGTCAGCAGTTCGGCGATGCCGAAGGTGCCCGCGTCGACCAGGTGGTCGGTGAGCGTGTCCGTGAGCGTGTCGCGCTGGAGGTCGGCCTGCCCGGTCATCATGCCCTCTTGGTCGCTCTGGAAGAGGTCCTTGGTCATCACCTCGACAAACTGGCGGACGAGCACGGACTCGAACTGGCGGGCCGCCTCGTCCGGCGACTTGGCGTCGGGAGCGCCGGGCGTGGCGGACGGACGGGCGGCGGCGGGTTGGATCGGAGTCATGGGATCAGAGGACGACGAGCTCGCCCTGGAGGGCGCCCGCGCGGTCGATGGCCTGGAAGACGGCGATCACGTCGCGCGCCGCAAGCCCGAGTTCGTTGAGCGCCGCGGCCAGCTCGGCGACCGTCGTGTTCGGCTGCAAGACGACCGACCGGGCCGTTTCCTGGTCGATGTCGACGGAGCCGACAGGGATGGCGACCGTCTCGCCATCGGAGAGCGGGTTCGGCTGGGAGACGACGGGGTCGACGGCGGTCGAGATGGTCAGGCCGCCGGTCGTGATCATCACCTCGGCAATCGTCACCCCACCGCCCGCGACGACCGTCCCGGTCCGCTCGTTGACGACGATGCGCGCGGGCACGTCGACGCCGACGCGCAGCCCTTCGAGCGCGGCCATCAGCCCGGCGGCGCTGGCGTCGGGCGGAATCGCGACGCGGACCAGACCCGCGTGGACGGCTGTGGCGGCGTCCGGGAAGGCGCCGTTGACGGCGTCGGCGATGGCGACAGCGTTCGTGAAGTCGGGCCGGAGCAGCGACAGGTCGAGCGGTCCCTCGCGGACGCCGGCCGTGGACGGGCGGACGACGAGCCCGCCGGACGGGACGCGGCCGGTGTTCGTGGGGCCGGTCCGCGCCGAGCTCCCGGCGGCCGACGCCAGCAGAGCGCCCGTCAGCACGGAGCCCTGGGCCATCGCGGCGACCGCGCCGCCGGAGAGCTGGTCGAGGAGCGGCGTCTGGAGCAGGATCCCGCCCGACAGCGACCGCGCGTCGCCGAGCGAGGCGACGGTCACGTCGAGGGCGGTGCCTTGCCCGGCGTACGGGCTCAGCGTCGCCGTCACCATCACGGCGGCGGCGTTGCGCGACGACAGCGTGCTGGGGTCGACGGCGATCCCGAACCGCTCCAGCATGTTGGCCACGCTCTGGACGGTGTACGGAGCACTCGTCCGACCGCGAGCGCGGTCGCCGGTACGGTCGAGGCCGACCACGATCCCGTAGCCGACGAGTTGGACCGGCGCGGCGCCCGCAGGCACCACGAGGTCTTTGAGACGGGCGCTGGCGGCGGGCTGCGCAAGCGCAGGGGCGGCCAGGGCCGCGAGCAGGAAGAGGGTGAGGAGGCGCACTGGGTTACTCGGCTGGGGGAGCGATGTCCGCGACCACGTCGCCACCGCCGCCGGACATCATGCCGAGCGCGACCACGCCGACGATGACGGCGACCGTCCCGACGAGCGTCAGGAAGCGGCCTTTCAGGAACTTGGGGCCGCCCCCCTCCTGGGCGTACACGACGTCCGCGTTCGCGATCTGGGTCGACAAGACGGTGTTGGAGGGCCCGACGTCCGCGGCGCGGACGACGCCTCGGACGGTCATCAGGTGCACGTCGCCGTCGACGTTGAGACGGCGCTCGCCCTCGATGGTGAGGTTGCCGGCGGCGTCGACCTCGACCACGCGCGCGGTCAAGGTGCCGGTGAGCAGGTCGCTCTGGACGGTCCGGCTGTCGGCGTCGCGGCGGCCGCCGACGCCCGCGTCGAGGCCGAAGGCGCCGCCCGTGGAGGCGGAGCCGCCACCGGACACGTCGGCGCTCGCGCTGGCGGAGTTGGCGGACTGGCGCCGGGCAGAGGTCCGCTCTTCCAGGATGACCGTCAGCAGGTCGCCGGGCTGGTGGGCGCGGATGGCGGAAAACATCGAGACGATGCGCGTCGGCGCGGGCTCGGCGGGCGCGTCGGCCTGGGCAAGCGCGGGCGCGGCGGTGAGCAGGAGCAGGGCGAAGAGACGGTGCATGGGTCCGGGGGGGATCAGAGGGTGGCGGTCCAGTCGGCGGCGCCGGGCGCGGTAAGGCGGACGCGCGTGGCGCGGGCGGAGGGGCACGTCGTGGTGATCGTCTCGCCGACGGCGCCGCGCTCGCGCGCCTGGCAGTCGAGGGTGATGACGACGGCGCCCCGGGTGTAGCGGACGCGGACGGGGTCGCCGGGCTCGACGGCGGCGGGCGCGCGGACGTGGCGGGCGGTCAGGACGGTGCCCGCGCGGAGGGATCGGGTTGCGAGCCAGTCGGCGCCGGGGCGCGCGTCGAGCCCGTCGCGCACCGTGGTGGTCTCGACGCGCTGGAGGGCGACGGCGTCCGCGAGCGGCTCGTCGCGCGCGACGTCGCGCGTCAAGACGGGGACGGTCTCGAAGACGGCGACGTCGAGGTAGGCCCAGCCGGCCGACTCCCAGCCGGCGGCGGTCTGGTGCTCGACACGCGCGGAGACGCCGCCCTTCGGCGCGGGGTCGTCGAACACGACGCGGAGCGGGGGGGCGGCGTCGGCGGCGCGGCCGCTGAGGCGGACGACGGCGACCTCGGCGTCGGGCCAGACGGCGGCGACGGCGGCGCGGGCGGCCTCAGCCACATCGGCCTCGGTGGCGGTGTGCCCCGCCGCCCCCCCGTCCGCGCCGCGCGCAGGGTGAAGGGCTGGCGCCAGCACCGGGGCCTGGTTGCCCGAATGGCACGACGCCGCGCGGACCGTCGCAGTCAAGGGGGACAGCTTGGGCGCGCCACGCCGATCCTGTTCGGCTTGCGCGGCGTGTGCGCGTCCGAACGGGCGGTCTGCTGCGCAGGGCGCAGGACCGGACGCCTCTCCCGAGCCCGCAAGCAGGCTGGCAAGCGCAACGAGCAGGGTCGCGAGCGCGATCATCGCTTGACGCCATTCGCGATCTGGAGCATCTCCTCGCCGGCCTGCACCATCTTCGAGTTCATCTCATAGGCCCTCTGGCTGGCGATGAGGTCCACCATCTCCTGGACGACGTCGACATTCGAGGCCTCCAGCATCCCCTGCTGGACAGTGCCCACCCCATCCTCGCCCGGGGGCGCGACGACCGGGGCGCCGCTGGCCTCGGTCTGGGCAAAGAGGTTGCCGCCCATGGCGCGGAGCCCGGCGGGGTTGGGGAAGCGCGCCAGCTCGATCTGGCCCAGTTCAACCGGCTCGGTCTCGCCGGGGATCAGGGCGCGGACCGTGCCGTCGGCCTGGATGCGGAGCTCGAGGGCGTCGGTCGGGACCTCAATGCCGGGGTCGACGGCGAAGCCGGCCGGGTTGACCAGCATCCCCTCGGGCGAGAGCGTGAACGAGCCGTCGCGGGAGTACGACCGCGAGCCGTCGGGCATCTGGATGGCGAAGAAGCCGGAGCCGTTGACGGCCAGGTCGAGGGCGTTGCCGGTCTCGGTGAGGCCGCCCTGGGTGAACGTGCCGATGGTCGCGACGGCGAGCGCGCCGTGGCCCATCTGCAGCGTGGCGGCCGGCCCGGCGGACCCGTCTTCGCCACCGGCGGCGCGGACGCTCTGGTACAAGAGGTCTTGGAAGGCGACGCGCGAGCGCTTGAAGCCGGTCGTGTTGGCGTTGGCGAGGTTGTTCGCCGTGTTGTCGACGCTGGCCTGCTGGGCGCTCATGCCGAGGGCGGCGGTGCGGAGGGCTCTAAGCATGGGTTTGGGGGCAAGGGGCAAGGGGGAAGAGGCAAGGGGGCGGAATGCGAGGAGGCTCGTGCTCCATGCTTCCTGCCCCATGCCTCTAGAAGGAGCCGAGGTCGCGGGTGGCGGCGCCCAGGGAGTCGTCGGCGGAGCGCAAGGCCTTCTGTTGGCTCTCGAACAGGCGGACGTGGGACATCAACTCCACCATCTCGCCGACGGCGTCGACGTTGGAGCCTTCGAGGAAGCCCTGGCGCATGCGCGTCTCGGAGGGGCGGGCGGCGACGCCGGCGGCCTCGAACGTGGCGCCGTCGAGGCGGACCAAGCCGGCGGGGTCGGCGACCTCGAACGTGGCGATCCGGCCGACCCGCAGGCCGCCGACCGACACCTCGCCGGCCGTGTTGACCCCGATCTCGCCGCCGGAGGGCGGGAGCGTCAACGGGTCGCCGTCGGTGGTGAGGAGGGCGTGGCCCTGGGTGGTGCGGACGGTGCCCTCGGCGTCGAGCAAGAACTCGCCGGCACGCGTGTACCGCGTCCGGCCGTCGGTGTCGCGGATGGCAAACAGGCCATCGCCTTCGAGGGCGAGGTCGAGCGGGTTGCCGGTCTGGACGGGGACGCCGGGGGCGACGTCGGCGGCCTGGCCGGCGACACGCGTGCTCTGGGGCGCGCCCTCGCGATCAATCCGCTCGGCCAGAGCCGTCGAGAAGGCGCGGTCGCGGCGGTAGCCGATCGTGTTGGCGTTAGCCAGGTTGCTGGCGACGCGGTCCTGTCGCTGGGCCAGTTCGCCCATGGAGGCGGCGGCGTTGCGGAGGCGGAGGAGCATCGGGGCGCGGGAGGGGTGCGCCCATGTCGTTGCAAAGGGCCCGCCGCGAGCCCCGGAGCCCTCTCCAGCCTGCTAGCGGGGTCGGCGGCGGAAGCGGGTGCCGCGCGGCGGAAACCCGTTCCGGGGGTGGAAGGGCTGGGGACTCAGGGACTGGGGGGCCGTTCTCCTAGGACACGACCTCTCTCCCCTGTCGTTCTGAGCGTCTCTTGGGTACCTGCGGGACAACCCCGACCACGGCATCCGGGCCTCGCGAGCAGCGTGACCCTCTCAGTTGCGGCAAACGGAAGAAGCGCGGTCGAGAGGGCCGTGCTGCGATCCCTCACATACGTTCGGGGTGACACGTGGGATGGGTCTGCAGGTGTCGTCCGGCTTGCGAGGCGGCCACGCTGGCGCCCCCGGCGCGCGGGGGCGCGTCCACAGTCTCGCTCCCTGGTCCTCGGTCTCCTGTCCTCCCGTCAGTTCAGGCTGAAGACGGCGACCACTAGGGGGCCGCGCGCGGTCCCGTCGGGCAGGACCTCCTCGGCCACGAAGGCGCCCGTCGGCTTGATGCCGGTGCGCTCCCACAGGGCCGGGCGCCAGCCCTCGGGTAGGGGCACGGCGTGGCCGGCGCCGGCGTCCCAGGCCTCGCCCTCGGGCGCCGCCAGCTCGGCCTGGGCCACGGCGACGATAAAGGGGGCCATCAGCATCTCGACCTCGCCGTCGGCGCCGAGCCGGAGGGGGACGCCGATGCGGGCATTCGTGCGGTACTCGGGCATGGGGATGTCGGGGGGGACCGTCTGCAAGGTCGCACCGGCGGTGGGCACCGTCGCGTCATACGGGCGTGCCCCACGCGAGGAGCCGTTGCCGCCGTCGTGCGTGTCGCGAGCCGGCCGCACATGCCCGACGGCGAGGCCGCCGTCCGGCGCTCTCAGCCCCTCCCTCCGGCCGCCGCCAGCGCCGGGTTCACGGGAGTTTACATGGGGTTGACATGGGTCCGCGCCATCCCCTCCTCGGCGGTGGTATGATCGGCGGGTCGCCCCCCCACCCTCTCCCACCACACAGCATGCGATTCTTCGCTACGGTCCTCCTCGCCCTCGCGGCAGCCGGGGCCGCTACCGCCCAGCCGACCGACCTCCTGATTACGGAGTACGTCGAGGGCTCCAGCTTCAATAAGGCCGTCGAGATCTACAACGGGACCGGCGCGCCGGTCGAGCTCTCGGGCTACACGCTCGAACTGTACTCGAACGGGAGCGCCGCCGCCACCTCGACGCAGGCGCTCTCCGGCACGCTCGCAGACGGCGCCGTCTACGTCGTCTCGAACTCGCAGGCCGATCCGGCCATCCAGGCGGTCACCGACCTCACGTCGGGCACGGCCAACTTCAACGGCGACGACGCCGTGGTCCTGCGCGGGGCACTCGGCGTGGCCGACGTGATCGGGCAGGTGGGGGTCGACCCCGGCTCGCAGTGGTCCGCGAACGGAGTCTCGACCCAGAACGCCACCATCCGCCGCGCGGCGGCCTCGTGCACCGGCGACACGGACCCGTCCGACGCGTTCGACCCGTCCGTCGCGTTCGAGGCGTTTCCGAACGACACGTTCGACGGGCTCGGCGCGCACACCGCCGCGTGCGGCGCGGGCCCCGGCAACACGCCGCCGTCCTTTACGGCCTCGCTGGCCGACCAGACGATCCCGGCTGGCGCGGCGTTCGCGTTCGACTACGACGCGACCGACGCCGACGGGGACGCGCTGACGTTCGCGCTCGCCGAGGGCCCCGTCGGCGCCACGCTCGACCCGGTCACGGGCGAGTTCGCCTGGACGCCGGCCGACGCCGACCAGGGCCAGGCGGTCGCCGTCACGGTGACGGTCACCGACCGGACGGCGACGACCTCCACCTCCGCGACGCTGACCGTGGTCTCGGACGGGCCCGGCAGCCGCGTCTTCTTCTCGGAGTACGTCGAGGGCAGCTCGAACAACAAGGCCCTCGAGATCCTGAACGCGACCGGCGGGCCGGTCGACCTCTCGGCCTACACGGTCGAGCTGTACTTCAACGGCGCGACGTCGCCGGGCCGGACGGAGACGCTCGCGGGCACGCTCGCGGCGGGCGACGTGTACGTGATCGCGAACGCGTCGGCGGACCCGGCGATTCTGGCCGCCGCCGACATCACCTCGACGGTCACGTTCTTCAACGGCGACGACGCCATCGTGCTTCGCGGCCCGGGCGGGATCGCCGACGCGATCGGGCAGGTCGGCAACGACCCGGGCTCCCAGTGGGGCTCCGGCGACACGTCGACGGCGAACGCCACGCTCCGCCGCAAGGCGGACTCGTGTGAGGGCGACGCGCTGGCGACCGACGCGTTCGACCCGGACACGCGCTACGACGGGCTCGCAAACGACACGTTCGACGGGCTCGGCTCGTACGACGGGACGTGCCTCGACGGCGGCGGCGGGGGCACCGGCGCGCCGGCGTTTACGGCCGCGCTCCCGGACGCCTTCGTCGACGGCGGGACGCCCATCGCGTTCGACTACGACGCCGAAGACCCCGAGGGCGACCCGGTCACGTTCGCCCTCATCGACGGGCCGGCCGGCGCCACGATCGACCCGGCGACCGGCGTGTTCGCCTGGACGACCTCGACGACCGGCGTCTACGCCGTGACCGTCTCGGCCACCGACGGCACCGCGTCGGCCACGACCACGGCGGTCGTCGGCGTCCGCGGCACGCTGTTCCCCGGGCAGAGCGGCGCCGAGCTGCGCGCCTCGATCCGGGCGGCCTACACGCCCGACCTGACGCTGGGCTACGGGCCCGCCCGCGACGTGATGTACGGCGAGATCGACCGGCAGCCCGACGGGACCGTCGCCGGCGTCTACACCGGGTACTCGGTGTTCCTGCCCGACGGCGTGGACCCGAGCACGTACCTGTTCCAGAACGGGATCAACGCCGAGCACACGTGGCCGCAGTCGAAGGGCGCCGGCGACGAGCCGGGCCGGAGCGACATCCACAACCTGTTCCCGGCCAAGGACAACGTGAACTCGGCCCGGAGCAACAAGCCGCTCGTCGAGATCGACGACGCCCAGACCGACGTGTGGTACCGGTTCACCACGTCGACCACGACGCCGCCGGCGACCGACCGCGACAGCTACAGCGAGTCGACCGTGTTCGGGTTCGAGCCGCGCGAGGTCCACGAGGGGAATGCGGCGCGGGCCGGCGTCTACTTCTACACGATCTACGAGGCGCTCGCCGACCTCCCGTTCCTGCTCGAGCAGCGCGACGCGTTCGTGGCCTGGGACGAGACGGACCCGGCGGACATCGCCGAGGTCGTCCGGACGTACGAGATCGCGCGCCGCCAGGGGAACGTCAACCCGTTCCTGCTCGACGACACGCTCCTCGACCGGGCCGTCTCGGACATCGTGCCGCCGACGCCCGACGAGGTCACGATTGCCGAGGCCCGCCAGCGCTCCGACGGCGACCTGGTGGCCGTCGAGGGCGTGGTGACGAGGGCCGAGGGCCGGTTCACCCGGTTCGAGGACGGCGGCGTCGGCCTCACCGTCTTCCAGTCCTCGGGCGCGGTCCGCGCGGCCGTCGAGGACGGGACGATCGCCGAGGGCGACACGCTCCGCATCGTCGGCACGATGGCGACGTTCAACGGGCTCCGCCAGATCAACCCCTCGGCGTTCGAGGTGCTCTCGCGCGGGAACGACCTCCCGACGCCACAGCCCGTCACGCTCGCCGAGCTCGTCGCGAACGGCGAGGCGTACGAGAGCGAGCTCGTCCGGATCGACGGGCTGACCGTCCTCACGGAGGACGCCGTGTTCGCGGCGAACCGCTCGTACACGGTGACCGACGGCGTGACCGAGGTCACGCTCCGGACGCCGTCCGCCGACGACGGCCTGCTCGACGGGACGGCCGTCCCGACCGGCACCGTTTCGTTCGTTGGCGTGATCGGCGAGTTCCGGGGCGACTACCAGCTCGTGCCGGTCCTGGAGACGGACCTCCGCGACGACACGGCCCCGGAGCTGGTGCTCGCCGCCGGGCCGTTCGTGCTCACCCCGCCGAACCACCGGCTCGTCCGGTTCGAGGCGGCCGACGTGGTCGCCTCGGTGACCGACGGCGGCGCCGCGCTCGACCCGGCCTCGGTCGTCGTCGTCTCGGTCTCGAGCGACGAGCCGGCCGACGGCAGCGGCGACGGCTCGACCGGGACGGACATCATGGTCGGGTGCGACGGGTTCGAGGTCCGGGCCGAGCGGTCCGGGCGCGGCGACGGCCGCGTGTACACGGTGACACTGGCCGTGGCCGACCTCGCCGGAAACGTCGGGACGGCCTCGTTCACGATCGGCGTCCCGAAGGGCCGGAAGGACGCCGTCGACAGCGGCGTGGCCTACACCGTCGAGTCCGGCTGCTCGCCCATCGCGGCCCCGGCGGCGGCGATGGTGGCCGCGGCGGCCCCGAGTGCGGCGGCCCGCGTGGCGGACGCAGTGACCTCGCTCGACGCGAACGCGCCGAACCCGTTCTCGACGTCGACCGACGTCTGGTTCTCGCTCGCCGAGGCGGGCGGAGTCCGGCTGGCGGTGTACGACGTGACGGGCCGCGAGGTGGCCGTGCTGGCGTCGGGCGAGACGCCGGCCGGGACGCACCGCGTGACGTGGCGTCCGGCCGGTCTGGCCGGCGGCGTGTACCTGGTGCGGATGACGGCCGGGTCGTTCTCGGCCACGCGTCAGGTGCTGCTCGTCCGGTAGCTCCGGGATTCTAGACAGGCTCAGGGCCCCCGCCGAGACGTCTCGGCGGGGGCTTTTTTTGTCAAGGCAGGATGGCCGGCCGGAGGGGGCGACAGGCGACGCACGGCTCGATCCCGGCTGGGATCGGGGGCGGGCCGCCGGGGGGTGCGGAGACCCAAACCGCCGGGCAGATGCAACAAAATTAACAGGCCCCGTACGGGCCGGGGGTCCACTCCCCCCCTCCTCCCATGCTGAAGTCCCTCCTCTCCGCCGGCCTGCTCGGCGCGCTCGCCCTCTCCGCTCCCGCCGCCCTGGCCCAGCCCGGCCCCACCGACGACCTCGACGCCGCCATCGAGGCCGGCGACGCCGACTGGACGGCCCGCGTGAGTGACCGCCTGGTCGCCGAGATCGAATCCGCCGACGCCGACGTGCGGGCCGCCGCGCTCCACACGGTCGCCTCGATGGCCGTCGCCACGCCCCGCCTCGACGTGCGCCCGGCGGTCCCCGCCCTGCTGGCGATCGTGCGGTCGGACCTGGCGGAGAGCCACCGCCTGCTCGCGCTCTCCGCGCTCCGCCTGTCGGCCGACGAGGGCGCCATGGCCGAGCTCCGCACCGACATCTACACGCCCGGCCCGCGCGCCTTCCGCCGCGCGCTCCTGTCGACGCTGCTCGACCACTTCGGCCCGGACGCCTTCCGCCACGACCCGGGCATGGCCGCGCTCGCCCAGGAGGTGCGCGACGACGCCGCTCGCGGCTAACCCACGTCTCTCTCAGACGGCCTCGCGCCCCCGCCAGCATGTGTCGGCGGGGGCGCGGTCTGTCGGGGCGACAGGTTCAGGCCGGGTCCCCGTCGGCAGGGATGAGGCGGCGGCCGCGCTCGCGGTCGACGGTGATGCGGGCGTCGGCGCAGATCGGATCTTCGATAGGGGATCTGGCCCTCAGCTTTCACTGTCAGCGGAAGGCTGCGCCTGAGCTCCCAGAGCGCCTTCTCGTCCGATGCAGCGTGGGCCCGGCAGGATTTGAACCTGCAACCGTCCGGTTATGAGCCGAGACGCTATATCGTGTTGGGGCACCCCTGCCAGCGCCTTGGAGGTCCGAAAGAAGAGAACCTGCTGCCAGTGTGGCGCTCGGATCCCATCGCGCGTCTGGATCGACGGGAAGGAGCGCAATCTGAGCAGCCGGCGGTTTTGCCTGGAGTGCTCCCCTTTTGGTCAGCACAACACACGGCCGAAGGAGCGGCTCGGGACACACGTGGCTCGCCCGATCGTCGACGGAAAGCGGGTCCCCTTCTCGGAGTGGAGCGAAGAGGCTGAGCAGCGGAACCGAGCGTGGCAGTTCCACCGTCGGCGGCAACGAATGGAGAGGCTAGTGGCCACCTTCGGAGGGGCGTGCCTCTCGTGCGGATACAGCAAGTCGGTCCGCGCACTCACCTTCCATCATCGGGACCCCTCCCAGAAATCGTTCGGCCTCAACGCCCGACTCATCATGTCGGTCTCGTGGGAGGAGGCCGTTGCAGAAGCCTCAAAGTGCGACCTCCTGTGCGCGAACTGCCACATGGAGTTGGAGGACTCGCTCTCCATCTCGAAGTACGCGGACTACTTCGACGAGGGTGGGCCTGGTAGGATTTGAACCTACGATCGTTCGGTTATGAGCCGACTGCATTCAACCGCTATGCTACAGGCCCGCGGCGCGGCCGCAAGCTAACGCGGCGCGGCGTCTCCCTGCCTGGCGCGGGCGCTGTGCCCGTCGCCCTTCCCCGGCCCCTCCTCCCCGCCAACGCGGGGACAGGCTGGAGGCAGGATCGCATGGGGCTCCCGCCAGCCGACCCCGTCCGGGGGAGGATCGTGTGGGGGCTCGCCAGCCGGAGAGGCCCACCGCACGTACGCGGGGGGCGGCTCGCGCCCAGATACCCGGCGGGGCGGTCGGCGCGTTGGGGCGGTCACGACCGCCGCCTGGATGCCCCTCCCCTCTGCCCTCGCCCTGCTGACGTCGTCGACCCTGGTCGGGTTCGCGCTCGCCCTCGCCGCCTGCAGGCCGACCTCGCCGGATGCCGCCGCGCCCACCGACGACCCGGCGCCGGCGTCCGTCCCCGCGGATCCGCCGCTCGTGGGCACGCAGTGGCGGCTGGCGTCGCTGGCGGGAGAGGCGCCCGCCGAGGGCGTGCGACCAGTGCTGGTTTTTCGCGCGACGCTCGCCGAGCGCGACCTCTACGACCGGCCGTACCCGGCAGACCTGGCCGGGTGGTCGCTGCTGACGGGCGAGAGCGGGGTCGGGCCGTTGCACGTGCCGTACCGGTTGGACGGCGACACGCTCCTCGTCCGGGCCCCGTACCACCTGACTCGGATGTCGTCCAAGGCGGAGGTGGCGCAAGCCGAGGGGCTGGCGGCGGCGCTGCTGGCGACGCCCCGTGTGGCCCGCGACGGGCGGCGACTGGCGCTCGTCCGGGGCGCCGACACACTCGCGACGTTCCGCGCCGACCCGCCCCGCCAGCCGGGGCCTCTGGATGACACCGCGTGGGACCTGGTGACGATCGACGGCACGCCCGCCCTCGACGCCACCGTCGCCACGCTGCGGTTCTCGTCGCAGCCCATCGGCCCCGGCCCCGACGACGGGTTCGACCAGTTCGGCGGGTACTCGGGCTGCAACTGGTTCGGCGGCGGCTACCGGCTCGACGCGCTCGGCCCGGACCGCTGGCGCCTGCTGACGGCGGGGCCCGTGATGTCGACCGAGCGCGGGTGCGCCTCCCCCATCGGCGAGCAGGAGACGGCCTACTACGCGGCGCTGGGGCAGGTGCGGACCGTGGCGCGCGACGGCGACCGGCTGGCGCTGGCCGACTCGGCGGGCGCGGTGCGGCTGGCGTTCCGCGCGCACCCCGAGCGGTCGGTCGACGCGGCGGCACTGCGGCGGGGGCGCTGGCGGCTGGCCTCCAGCGAGAGCGGGGCCCCCTCTCCCCTGCCCCGCGTCGAGGTCGTGTTTCGAGACTCGACGGTCGAGGCCACAGTCGCGTGCCGGGTGCTGCGCGGCACGGTCGCGCTGGACGGCGCCGACCTTCGGATCCGCGAGCTCGCCGCCGACGACTCCGGCTGCACCGGCGGCGTGCCCGAGGCGGCCTTTTGGAGCCCCCTGGGCGGCGGCGAAATCGAGGTCTCGGACGATCGGCTGGTGCTGTTCGACGAGAACGGGCAACCCTCTACCTTCACCCGCTGAGCCGTGCGCGCTCTCCTCTTCGCCCTCGTCCTCTCGGCCTGCGCGCCAGACGCTCCGCCAGCGGACGCCGCAAACGCACCCGACTCCGCGCCCATCGTGCTGTCGGGCACGTGGCGGCTGGCGGCCCTCGATGGCGTCGCGCTCGCGGATGGCCCGATCGCCACGGCCACCTTCTCGGGCCACCGCCTGAGCGGGTCCGGCGGCTGCAACGACTACTGGACCGGCTACGCGCTCGACGGCGACCGCTTCCGGCTGGCGGACGACGTGATCTGGCACCTCCAGTCGTGCGGCGGCGCGGCCGACTCGCTCGAGGCCGCGTTCAGCGAGCGCCTCGGCCTGGCCCACACCGCCCGCCTCGGCGAGGGGTTGGTGCTGCTCGACTCGCTGGGCGCCGAGCGGCTCGCGTTCGTCCGCTGACGGGGCGGGCGGCGGGCGCGAGCCGCGTGCTCGCGTCAGCAATGCCAACCCCTCACCTTGTCATCCTGAGCGCCAGCGAAGGATCTCAGCGCGAGTCCGCAAGCCACGACATCCGGTTCCGGCGGCCCCAAGCGCTAGCGTCGAGATCCTCCGCACGCTCAGGGTGACGAATGGGGGGCTTTTGCGCTAAGCCCACCTCTCACCCGACGCTATGCCGTGCTCTAATTGCTCGCGCGCTCGGCGTACCTGTAGGCCGTCCACGCCGCGATGACGTGGGCGACCCATCCGAAGAGGCCGCCGGTGCCGAGCCAGAAGCCGGGCGTGACGACCAGCCAGAAGAGGCCGCGCCAGAACGTCCCGTTGTAGAACTGGCCGACGCCGGGGACGACGAAACTGAGGACGGCGGCGGTACCGGGGCGGTTCATGGGTCCGGGGAGAGGGGCGCGGGCCTACGGGACGGCCGCCCCAGGGTTCAGACGCCAGCAAAACGGAGGACACACGGTCCGCCATCCATCTCGTTCGTGTGAAATCAGGATTCAGACATAAAAAACGAAGGCGTAACCCCCGATCCTCCTTTCAACACTGGGTAGACTCATCCCTGTCTCCCCCGCCGCCCGTGGACAAGCTCGACGACACCGACGTTCGCCTCCTCGACCTCTTGCAGCGCGACGGCCGCGCCAAGCGGACCGCGCTCGCCGAGGCCGTCGGCTTGTCGACGCCCTCGGTCTCCGACCGAATGCGCAAGCTGGAGGCGCGCGGCGTGCTGACCGGCTACCACGCCGCCGTCGATGCCAAGCGGCTCGGCCACGACGTGATGGCGTTCGTGTTCGTGCAGTCGACCGGCAGCGAGCACTACGGCGCCTTCGTCGAAGGCGTGGCGGCGCTCGACGAGGTCCAGGAGCTCCACTCCGTCACCGGCGACGGCTCGCACGTGCTCAAGGTGCGCGTCCGCAATACCACGGCGCTGGAGCGGCTGCTGGCGACCGTTCAGGGCCTGCCCGGCGTGCGCGGCACACGGACGAGCCTGGTCCTCTCGACGCACAAGGAGACGACCTACCTCCCGGCCGAGCCGATGACGCTCGCGCCGACCGACTAGACGGCCCCTCGTCCCCGCCCTGCGTGCAGGGCGAACCGCCCCCCTGACTTCCCGACTCCCGACTCATGCCCACCCTCACCCGCCCCACCACGAACGGAAACGGCCACCGCGCCAGCGGCTCGCTGCAGGACGTCGAGGCCCTGTTCGGCCAGAACACGTTCGGGCTCGCCGAGATGAAGACGCGCTTGCCGAAGGCCGTCTACAAGCGGCTCACGGCGACGATCGAAGACGGAGAGCCGTTCGACGAGACCGTCGCCGATGCCGTCGCGCTGGCCATGAAGGAGTGGGCCGTCGAGCGTGGGGCGACGCACTACACGCATTGGTTCCAGCCGCTCACCGGCCGCACGGCCGAGAAGCACGACTCGTTCATCACCCCGAACGCGGGTGGCGGCGCCGTGGCGGAGTTCTCGGGCAAGAACCTCATCCAGGGCGAGCCCGACGCCAGCTCGTTCCCCGGCGGCGGCCTGCGGGCGACGTTCGAGGCGCGTGGGTACACCGCCTACGACCCCACCAGCCCGGCCTTCCTCGTCGAGCACAACGGCTCGGCGACGCTGTGCATCCCCACCGCCTTTGCATCGTGGACGGGCGAGGCGCTCGACCACAAGATCCCGCTCCTGCGGAGCCTGGACGCGCTCAACGTGCAGGCCACGCGCGCGCTCGGCGTCCTGGGCGACGAGGTGGGCCGCGTCTACGCGACGTGCGGCTCGGAGCAGGAGTACTTCCTGGTCGACGAGGCTTACTTCGAGGACCGCCCCGACCTCCTAGTGGCCGGGCGGACGCTGGTGGGCGCCGCGCCGCCGCGCGGTCAGGAGTTCGACGACCACTACTTCGGGTCCATCCCAGAGCGGATCCTGGCCTACATGAACGCCGTCGAGCTCGAGCTCTACAAGCTGGGCGTGCCCGTCGCGACGCGGCACAACGAGGTGGCCCCGGGCCAGTACGAGTTCGCGCCGATCTTCGAGGACGCGAACGTCGCCGCCGACCACCAGCAGCTCATGATGATGACGCTGCAGCGCGTCGGCAAGCAGTACGGGCTGGCGTGCCTGCTCCACGAGAAGCCGTTCGCAGGCATCAACGGGTCCGGCAAGCACGTCAACTGGTCGATGTCGACCGACACGGGCGAGAACCTCCTCGAGCCCGGCGACACGCCGCACTCGAACCTGCGCTTCCTGTTCTTCTGCACGGCCGTCGTGCAGGCCGTCCACCTCCATCAGGACCTGTTGCGCGCGTCGATCGCGACGGCCGCAAATGACCACCGCCTGGGAGCGAACGAGGCCCCGCCGGCGATTCTGTCCATCTTCCTGGGCGAGCAACTCTCGCACGTCTTCGAGCAAATCACGGCGACGGGCGAGGCGACCGAGAGCAAGCCCTCCGGCTTCTTGGGCCTGGGCACGCCGGTCTTGCCGACGCTGCCGCGCCACGCCGGCGACCGCAACCGGACGAGCCCGTTCGCCTTTACCGGCAACAAGTTCGAGTTCCGCGCGGTCGGCTCGTCGCAGAGCGTCAGCTTCCCGCTCACCGTCCTGAACACGATCGTCGCCGAGTCCATCGACG
Source organism: Rubrivirga aquatilis (assembly GCF_046845665.1). GTDB lineage: Bacteria > Bacteroidota > Rhodothermia > Rhodothermales > Rubricoccaceae > Rubrivirga. The sequence continues at coordinate 320,761 of NZ_CP177355.1, forward strand.
ACCTCACGACGAAGCTCGACGAGAAGCTCGACAAGCGGCCCTCCAAGAAGGCCCTCGAAGCGGCCGTCCGCGAGGTCATCACCGACTCGATCCGCGAGCACACCAAGATCGTCTTCAACGGCGACGGCTACTCCGACGCGTGGCACCGCGAGGCCGTCGAGGAACGCGGCCTGCTCAACCTCAAGACGACGCCCGAGGCGCTGGCGGCGCTGCCCACGGAGGCCAACGCAGCGCTCTTCCAAGCCTACGACGTGCTCAGCGCGCCCGAGCTGCAGAGCCGCGCCGACATCCTGACCGAGCAGTACGTGCTGACGATCAACGTGGAGGCAGCGACGACCGAGTCGATGGCGAGGACGCTGGTGCTGCCGGCGGCCGTCCGCACCCTCGCCGAGTTGGGCGAGGCGGCGCAGGCGCTCGGCGACCTCGGCTTGGACGACGACGGCATCAAGGCGACCGCCCGGGCCGTGGCCGATCAGGTCAACGCGCTGCGCACGGGGGCCGAGGCGCTGAAGGCCGCCCGCCACGCGGCCCACGACGCCGACGACGAGGCCGTGGCGATGCAGACCGAGGTGATCCCCGCGATGGCGGCCGTCCGCGCGGCCTGCGACGCCCTGGAGGCGCACGTCCCGGCCGACCTGTGGCCGCTGCCGACCTATCGAGAGATGCTGTTCTCGGGCCGCTAGCCCACCCTCCCGGCTCGACACGACACCGCCCCGCTGGCTCACACGCTGGCGGGGCGGTGCCGTGTCGGGGCGCCGTGCCCGGCACGCCTCGGGCGGGCGCGATGTCGTCTGGGGTCAAGCCGTTAGACGTTTAGGGGACGAGTGGCCGGGGCAGCTCCTCCGGTCTACTTTTGGGCTCCCACCACCGTCGCCATGCGTTTCCCGGATGCCCCGCCTCGTCATGAGGATCGCGTCGGCGAAGTGACGGCCCTGCTCTCCCAAGTCGCCTCGGGAGACGAGTCGCCGGAGGCCCTGGTGGAGCGGCTGATGCCGATCGTCTACGACGAGCTCCGCGACATCGCGCGGGCCCAGCGGCGGCGCTACGACGTAGACGGGTTCCAGACGACGGCGCTCGTCCACGAGGCCTACCTCCGGATGGCCGGGCAGGCGTTGGTGCCGGACCGCGCCTACGTGTTCGCGTCGGCGGCCCGGGCCATGCGCAACGTGCTCGTCGACCACGCCCGGCGGCGGCACGCGGCCAAGCGGGGCGGCGCCGCCAGCCCGGTCGGCCTCACGACAGCCGGCGCGATCCCCGACGCCAACGCCGACCTCGACCGGCTGACCTCTCGCCTGCTCGACGTCGACCACGCGCTCGACGGGCTGGCGGCGCTGGATGCGAGGGCGGCGCAGGTGGTCGAGTGCCGCTACTTCGGTGGGCTCTCGTTCGAGGAGACGGCCGCCGCGCTCGGCGTCAGCGTGGCCACGGCCAAGCGCGACTGGCGCCGAGCCCGCGCCTGGCTCCACCGCTCCCTGGGCGACGACTCGGACGCCCCCTCCGCCGATGCCGCCTGACCCCGCTGCCGGCTGGACCCGCGTCGGGGACGTCTTCGACGCCGTCGTGGACCGCCCCCCTGCCGAGCGGCCCGCCGCGCTCGACCGCCTGTGCCGCGACGTCGACGGGCGCCCGGACGACGCGCTCCGCGCCGAGGTGGAGAGCCTGCTGGCGGCCGACGCGGCTGCGGACACCGGGGGGCTCGGGCCGCTCGACGCCGCCGACGCCGCCGCGCTCGTGGCCGACGCGGCCGTCGCGGGCGAGCGGATCGGGCCGTGGCGGGTCGTCCGCGAGCTGGGCCGAGGCGGGATGGGCCGCGTCGACTTGGTGGAGCGTGCCGACGGCGCCTACGACCAGCTCGCGGCGCTGAAGCGGCTGGGGCTGGTCGCCAGCGACCGCGTCCGCCTGTTCGTGCGCGAGCGCCAGATCCTGGCCCGGCTCGACCACCCCGGCATCGCGCGGCTCCTGGACGGCGGCGTCGGCACCGAGGGGACGCCGTACCTCGTCATGGAGTACGTCGAGGGCGAGCCGCTCACGGCGTACGCCGACGCCCACGACCTGTCGGTGGACGCGCGCATCGAGAGGTTCTTGCAGGTCTGCGACGCCGTCGGCTACGCGCACCGGCACCTGGTCGTCCACCGCGACCTCAAACCGTCGAACGTGTTCGTGACGGCCGAGGGCGGGGTGAAGTTGCTCGACTTCGGGATCGCGCGGCTGATCGACGAGGCGGCCGAGCCGAGCGGCGGGCCGGAGACGGCGCTCCCGATGCTGACGCCCGAGTACGCCGCGCCCGAGCAGGTCACCGGCGGCGTCATCACGACGGCGACGGACGTGTACGCGCTCGGCGTCGTGCTCTACGAGCTGCTGGCGGGGACGCGGCCGTACGCCATCGAGCGCTCGACGCTGAGCGGCATCGTGGCGACCGTCCGCGACACGGAGCCGCCGCCGCCCTCGGCCGTCGCCAGCGAGGGACGGCGCCGGGCCTTGCGCGGCGACCTCGACACGATCGTGCTGAAGGCGCTCGCCAAGGACCCCGCCCAGCGCTACGGTTCCGCCGACGACCTCGCGACGGACCTCCGCCGCTTGAAGCGCGGCGACCCGGTCGTGGCGCGGGCGCCGACGGTGCGGTACCGGGCGCGGCGCTTCGTGGGCCGCCACCGGCTCGGCGTCGCGGCGACGGCCCTGGTGCTGCTGGCGGCCATCACCGGAACGGCCTTCTACACGGCGCGCCTCGCGGCCGAGCGCGACCGCGCCGAGCAGGCCGCCACGCGCGCCGAGCGCACGGCCGACTTTCTCGAAGGCATCTTCGCCGGCTCCGACCCGACCGGCGCTGGCCACCCGGACTCGCTCTCGGCCCGCCAGCTCCTCGATGCCGGCGCCGCGCAAGCCCGCGCCGACCTCGCCGAAGAGCCGCTCGTGCTGGCGCAGATGCTCGGCACGATCGGCCGCGTGTACCGCGCCGTCGGGCTCTACGACGCCTCCGAGCCGGCCCTACGCGACGCCGTCGCCCTCTACGCTTCGACCGGCGGCGACCCGCTCGGCCACCGCGACGCGCTGCTCGAACTCGCCAACCTCGAGTACCGCAAGGAGGCCTACGACCCCGCCGACCACTACGCACGCCACGCCTTGCGGCTCGACTCGCTCCACGCGGCGCCCGACGAGAGCGAGCGGCTGGCCATCTTGAACACCATCGGGCTCGTGCTCTCCGACACCGGGCAATTGGAGGAGGCCGCGCGCGTGGTCGGGGACGTCGTGGCGGGCCGCCGGGCCGACGGCAGCGAGGAGGCCCGGATCGACCTGGGCGTCAACCTGGGAAACTTGGGCCTCATCCTGATCGACCTGGGGCGGTTCGACGAGGCCGAGGCGATCCTAGACGAGGGCATCGCGCTGTGCGAGGAGACCCGGGGCCCGAACCACCCCTACGTGGCGTTCGCCCTCAACTCGCGCGTCGCCATCCACCAGCACCGCCACGACTTCGACCGGGCCATCGCCGACCAGCAGCGGTCCATCGCCATCGGCGAGACGGCGCTGGGGGTGGACCACCCGTTCACGGACTACGCGCGGGGGAATCTGGCGAGCCTGCTGGCGCTGCGCGACTCCGTCGGGCGGTAGCGCGCTCCGGCGACGGCCGGCGACGTTCGAGCGCGAGTTGGGCCCGACGGCCCCGTCAGCGTTGATGGTGCTGAGCAGCCTGGCCACGTTGCTGGCCGACGCGGGGAAACTCCCAGAGGCCCTGGCGGCGGCGCGACGCGTCGAGGCGGTCGAGGGGTGGGTGGCCCTCCCGGGCGACGAGCCGAGCCTCTATGCGCTGGCCTTGGTGGCGGCGATCCGGTTCGCGTCGGGCGACCGCGCGGGGGGCCAGGCGCGGCTGGAGGCGATCTACCGGGGCCCGTCGTCGGCCGAGATGGAGGGGCTGGCGCGGGCGCTGCTGCTCCGCCTGGTCGGCGACGCGCGGCGCGCGGGACAGTCCGCCGGGTGAGCCTGCCGTCGGTGCTGGCGGACGTGGACACCGAGATCGACCGCCTGCTGGCAGACGGGTGAGCCACCCGCTTGCGCAAGCGGGTGGATTTGCACAAGCGGGTGGATTTGCACAAGCGGGTGGCTCACCCTATCCCTCTCTCAGGGAGAGAGGGGACACCGCAGGGGGCGTCTCGCCAGCAGGGTGGCGTGCGCTCGGCCCACCACCCCTAGCCCCTCTTGGCTGCGCCGACGCTTCGCGTTGTCCAGGAGGGGGACTGTTCTTGCGTCCGCTGCAGCGTCGAGGCCAAGGCCGGTGGCACGGTCCCCCTCTGCCCGTTCCTCGGTCCTCCCCTCTCAACACTCCGTGAACCGCACCGACACGTTCGTCGCCAGCCCGCCCTGCGACGTTTCCTTGTAGCGGTCCGACATGTCCTCGGCCGTCTGGCGCAGCGTGCGGATGACGGCGTCGAGCGAGACGCGCGCGCGCTCGGGCGCCCCGGCGAGCGCCAGTTCGGCGGCGTTGATGGCCTTGACGGCGCCCATGGTGTTGCGCTCGATGCAGGGGATCTGGACGAGCCCGCCGATGGGATCGCACGTCATGCCGAGGTGGTGCTCCATCGCGATCTCGGCGGCCTGGAACGCCTGGGCAGGCGTGCCGCCCTGGGCCTCGCACAGTGCGGCGGCGGCCATCGCGCTGGAGACGCCGACCTCGGCCTGGCAGCCGCCCATCGCGGCCGAGATGGTGGCCCCTTTCTTGAAGAAGGTCCCGACCTCGCCCGCGACGAGGAGGAAGTCGAGAATGGCCGCCTCGGTGACGGGCTCCTCTGAGAAGCAGACGTGGTAAAAGAGGACGGCCGGGATGACGCCCGCCGCGCCGTTCGTGGGGGCGGTGACGACACGCCCGAGGTTGGCGTTCTCCTCGTTGACCGCGAGCGCGAAGGCGCTGACCCAGCGCAGGATCTGGGGGAAGCGATACGTCTGGGCGCGGATGGCGGCGACCCAGGCGTCGGCGCCCTCGCCCGGGTCGGCGTCGCCCAGCAAGGCCCGGTTGATGGGGGCCGCGCGGCGCTCGACGCCCAGCCCGCCGGGCAGGATGCCGTCGGTGTGGCAGCCGCGCCAGACCCCCTCTCGCATGACGGCCCAGATGGCGCCCAGCTCGGCGTCGATCTCGGCGTCGGTGCGCCACGACCGCTCGTTGCGGCGGACCACGTCCGCCAGCCGGCAGTCGCCACCCGCGCAGTGCGCGAGCATCTCAGCGGGGACCTGGGCGGGGTGCGGGAGGCGGATGCCCGCCGCTTGCGCGCGCGCCTCGCCCTCGGCGACCACGAAGCCGCCGCCGACGGAGTAGTACACGGACCGCCGGACCGTGCCGCCGACCGTCGCCTCGCACGCCATGCCGTTGGCGTGGCCCGGCAGCCGCTCGTCGCGGTGGAGCACGATGTCGGCGGCCGGGTCGAAGGGCACGGTGCGGCCCGCGAGCGTGACGGTCCGCCGCTGGGCCAGCTCGGCGACGTACTCCGCGATGCGCTCCACGTCGACCGTGACGGGGTCGTGGCCCAAGAGGGCGAGGGCGATGGCCTGATCGGTGCAGTGCCCGCGGCCGGTCAGCGCGAGCGAGCCGTAGAGGTGGACGCGGACGGTCTCGACCTCCGCCAGCAGGTCGGCGTCGATCAGCTCGCCGAGCCACCGCTGGACGGCGCGCCACGGGCCCAACGTGTGCGACGACGACGGGCCGACGCCGATCTTGAGCATGTCGAAGACGCTGAGGGCTTCGGCGTCGAGGGCGGGGGTCTCCATGCCGCAAGGTCGCGCGATCGGGCTCTCTCCGCTCGCGGGGAAATGGGAAAGGGGGACGGGGAACGAGCAGAGGAATGGCGGCCACCCCTCGGCTTTGCTGGCGGGGCCGCTCCTGCAATGGCGCCGGCCAGCCTCGGCATGCGGTGCTCGGTAGGGGCGATCCGGCGGGTCGCCCGTACGGCAGGGGTGCGGCTGTCGGTCAGCCCAGCACGGCCGCGGCGTCCACGCGCTCGGGGAGGGGCCCGACGCGCGCCAGCTTGAGGGCGGCCATCCGGCCCCCGGCGCTCGCGCACTCGGGCGGCGCGAATCCCGCCAGCCACGCGGCCAGGAAGCCCGACCAGAAGGCGTCGCCCGCGCCCGTCGCGTCGACGGCGTCGACGGGCTCGGCGGCGACCTCGACGGAGCCGCCCTCCCAGACGACGAGCGCGCCGTCGGCGCCGCGCGTCAGGCAGACGAGGGAGGCGCCGAGCCCGCGCAGGCGGTCGGCAGCGGCGGTGTCGCTGGCGGGATCGTCGCCCCACAGGCGCGCGAGGTCGTCGCGGCTGCACTTGACGAGCGGGGCGAGGGCCAGGAACTGCCGCGCGGCCGCCTGTTGCTCGGCCCGGCGGGCTGGCGTCTTGGGCGCGAAATTGACGTCGATGGACAGCGCCAGCCCCAGCTCGACGGCGCGCGCGGCGGCGGCCAGGAGCGTCCCGCGCGAGGGCTCGCGGCTGAGCGCGAAGCCGGAGGTGTGGAAGAGGCGCGCGTGGCGGAGCAGGCGGTCCGGGAGCTGGTCCGGGCGCAAGTCGCGGTCGGCCATGCGGTAGACCGCGAAGTCGGGCGTGCCGGCCGACCGGGCGACGGTCACGACGCTCGTGGGGCGGTCCGCGCGCGCCGCAAAGCGGGCGTCGACGCCGACGGACAGGACCTCGCGCTCGAGAAAGCGGCCCAGGCTGTCGTCGCCGACCGAGGCGACGAGGGCGACGGGGACGCCCAGGCGGGCCAGGTTGGTGGCCAGGTTCGCCGGGCTCCCGCCCGCGTGCCGCTCGAACGCCGCCGCGGCGCCCAGGTCGTAGACGGGCTCGGTCGTGATAAAGTCGACCAAGACCTCGCCGGCGACGACGACGGACGGCGCGAGCGGCGACGCGGGCGGGGCGGCTTCGGGGACCGACGCGTCCGTCAGCCACGGGAGCGGGCCGCGCAGGGCGGCCGCGCCGATGACCTCGCCGGCCGCGCTCCACGCGAGCGGCGTCGTGCCCAGCCGCTCCCCGTGCTCGGCGTCGAGATACTCGGGGAACGTGTCGGCATTCGCGGCGCGGACGCGCGCCAGCAGGTCGGCCGCGTCGACGGGCCGCCCGGCGTGCGCGAGCGCGGCCACCCACCAGCCGTTGACCATCGGCCAGCACCCGCCGTTGTGGTAGTGGCCGGGCGCGTTCGAAAACGTGTCTCTCACGTTCCCGCGCAGCGTCGCCCATGCGGGGTCGCCGGGGCGGACGGTCGGGGCGAAGGCGGGGACGAGCGACGGGGCGGTCGATGCGGCCAGCTTCAGCCCGTGCGTCAGCAAGGTGTCGCGGCGGTCGGGCCAGAGGTCGGCCAGGACGGCGAGCGCGGAGCCGAGCGCGTCGAAGCGCTTGACGTAGCCGCCGGGCGTGAGCGCGGCGAACGGGAACGGCGCCTGGGTCTCGGACGCCGCGCGGTACGCGGCGGGGTGGTAGGCCGCCTCGGCGTCGCCGCCGGGCTCGGGCCAGTACGTCGCCTCGATGAGCGCCGCGAGCCGGTCGGCGCGCGCCGCCAGCCGGTCGGGCGAGGGTGCGAACGGGACGACCGCGCGCAACGCGAGGAGCCGGAGCACCTGGTCGTAGAGGAGGTACCCGTGCAGGTCGTACTCGTCGGCCCAGTCGCCGGACTGCGGGACGTACACGAGCCCACGCGCGTTGAACTCCCAGGCGTCGAGGAGGGCGAGGGCGTCGGTGACCGGCCCCGCCAGCCGGGCCACGAACGCGGGGTCGATCTGGGCGCGCGCCGTCGCGGCGGCCCCGAGCACCGCCCACGGCCCGGCGTCGACGCGGCCCGCAAGCCCGCCGTAGCTGACGGCGCCGTCGGCGGCGACGTTCGAGGGCACCTGCCCCTGGGGCCCGGCGTGCGCGAACAGCGTCTCGACGGTCCGCCGCAGGCCACCCGCGAGCGCGTCGTCGCCCGACGCCAGCCCCGCCAGCCCGCAGATGACGCCGTCGCGCGCCCAGACGCGGCGGTAGTTGGTCCGCTCGGTCGGCGAGGCGAGAAAGCCGTCGGCCGAGAGCGAGGCGCGCAGGAGGTCGAGGGCGGTCACGGCGTGGTTCGGGGTTCAGGACTCGGGGTTCGCAAAAGGGTGGGATCTCGCGAACCCTCAACCTCTGAACCCCGAACCCTTTCGAGCATCACCAGGCCCTGCGCCACGAGCAGGTTCGTGAGCAGGAAGAACAGGGCCTCCTCGACGGGCAGGCCCGCCAGCTCCCAGCCCGTCCGCGTGGCGTCGGTGATGTCCCAGATGCCGAGGCCGATGGCGATGCGGTCGGCCACCCACAAGTAGAGCGTGATCGGGACGACCGCCAGCGCCACGAGCCGCCGCCGCGCCCAGATCAGGTGACCGCCCAGCCACCACATCCCCGCCAGCACCGGCGCGGCCCACGCCACGATCAGCCCGAGGTACAGCCAGTGCCCGCCCGCCACGACGCACGCCGCACCGATGGCCGTCGCCAGCCCGAACACGCTCGCGCCCGCCGCCCGGACGCCCAGCGTCGGCGGGGGCTGCTGGTGGACCGGCTCGCGCGCCTGGAGCAGCCGCACCCACAAGCCGGTAATGATCGTCTGGATGACGAAGAAGGCGTACTCCTCGACCGGCACGTAGCCGATCGTCGCGAGGACGCGGTCCGGCGGGTACGTCCAGACCGCACGCGCGACGAGGTAGTTGTCCCACGGCGTCGTGTAGACGAACGCGATGCCGACAAGCGCGGCGAGTGGCCACCACGGCTCGCGCGTCCGCCGCTGGAACAGCGCCAGCACCGCCAGCAGGGGCAGCGTAAAGACGAGGTGGAACTGGAGGTAGGTCACCGGGGCACGAGGAAAAGGGCAAGAGCCGAGAGGCCCGGACGCGGTTCCCCCGCCCCGCGGGGCCGCCTGCCCGCGTCGCTACCAGAAGAAGCCCACCAGGATCGCCGTCAGCGTCACGAGAATCGCCGACTGGATGCGGTAGTTCTTCCACCACGCGACGGAGGCGAGCTCGGCGCTCTCGGCGCGGAAGAAGGCGAGCGTCCACGTCGTGTCGTCGGTCTTGTCGGCCGCCGGGGCCTCGCCCTGCAGGCTCACGACCACCATCACGACCATCGCGACCGCGAGCAGGAGCGGCGCGAGGTACAGGAAGTTGACGTTGAAGATCTGCGCGAGCGGCGCCCCCGTCTGGGACGTCCAGATCGGGCCGCCGATCAGAAAGAGGACGGCCGTGAGGTGGCCGGCGGCCATCCCGGCGATGGCGCCCGTCCCGTTGGCGCGCTTCCAGAACACGCCCACGATGAACAGCGCCAGCGCCGGCGGCGCCACGTACGCCAGCGTCGTCTGGAGGTAGCTCCACAGCGTGTCGAACCCGACGATGACGGGGCTCCAGGCGATGGCGAACACCATGCAGAGGAAGGTCACGATCCGGCCCCAGCGGACGAGCGCCCGGGGCGACGTGTCCGGCTTCTTGCGCTTGATAAAGTCCATCGTCACGAGTGTCGAGGCCGCGTTGAGCGTCGAGTCGACGGACGACATGATGGCGGCGAGCATGGCCGTCAGCACGAGCGCGCGGAAGCCGCCCGGCAGCAGGTCGAACAGCAACGTCGGGAAGACTTGGTCGGCGCGCTCGAGGTTGGGGTAGAGGACGCGGGCGAACGTGCCCGGCATCACCATCAGGAACAGGATGGGCAACTTGAGCAGGCCGCCGAAGAGCGCGCCCCAGCGCCCGTGGTCGAGGTTCTTGGCGCCCAGCACGCGCTGCACCATGAACTGGTTGGTGGTCCAGAAATAGAAGCCCAGCAGGAAGACGCCGGTCATCAGGCTCAGCCACGTCATGCCGTTTTCCTGGTACCACGGGAGGTCCGGGTCGAGGTCGAACGACTGGACGAGCGACAGGCTCTCGGCCGGCGTCACGGCCGTCACGGCGTCCCAGCCGCCAATCGCGTTCCAGGCCATGACGGACACGGCGCCGGCGCCGATGAGGAGGAGCGTGCCCTGGATGGCGTCGGTGTAGACGACCGCCTTGAGCCCGCCCGCGATCGTGTACGCCCCGGCGATGAGCGCCAGGATCGCCATCGTCATCCACATCGGGAAGTCGGGGTAGACCAGTTCGATGACGAGCGCGCCCGCAAAGAGGGCCGCGGCCGTGTCGACGACGACCGACAGGAAGATGCTCATCGCCGAGAAGTAGACCCGGCTGCGGCCGTCGAACCGCTTCTCCAGAAACTCCGGCATCGTATAGATGCCCGTCTTGATGTAGAACGGCAGGAAGAACAGCACAAACACGACGAGCACCATCGCCGCCATCCACTCGTAGTTGAAGACGGCCAGCCCGATCCCGCCGTACGCCTCGCCCGCCATCCCGATCATCGACGACGACGACAGGTTCGACGCGAGCAGGCTGATCCCGATGAGTCCCCAGCTCAGGCTCCGGCCGGCCAGGAAGTAGTCCTCGCCGTCCTCGGTCTGGCGCGAGAACCAGAGCCCGATCCCGAAGATCACGATGGCGTAGATGACGACGGCCGTGATGTCGAGCGTCGTGAGTGCGAAGTCAGGCATGGGCGAGCGCGTGGAGGGTCCGTGAAGGTACACGCGCGGTGTAAGCGGTTCCACACACCGCCCCTGCAGGCTGGCGAGCGGCTCGACGTCGTGACTCGGTCACCCGTCCGCGAGCTCTAGCGGCGAGGGCCTGGTACCATGTCAATGGTCCCCACTCCACTGACCCATGGCGCCCCTGACCTCGACCGGACTCGTTCTTTTGCTGGCGACCCTGCTGTGGTCGTGTGCCCCACAGCGCGAGGTCGCTCCTCCCCGACCGAGCGCCGCGGTCGAGCAGGACCTTCTCGACCTGTCGCGCCAGAAGTGGCGCTGGATGGCCGACAAGGACGTGGACGCCCTCGGCGCCCTCTTCCACCCCGACGCCCGGTTCGTCCACATGAGCGGGACATGGGGGACCGCGCGCGAGCTCGAGATTATCGAGAGCGGAAGCATCCACTACAAACAGGCCGACGTCCACGACGCCGTCGTCGAGACGTTCGGCACCACGGCCGTCGTGTGGAACCGGATCACCCTGCTGGCGGAGGTGCGGGGGCAAGAGGTCACCAACCCCTTTACTGTGACGGAGGTGTACCAGCGCGAGGGCGGGGCGTGGACGCTCCTGGCCCTGACGTTCAGCAGCATCCGGGACGGCCACGAACTCGAGCAGTAGGCCTAATCCTGCCCCCGCCCTCGGCCCTGCCCGCGAGGGGGTCCGCACCTCCAACCCCGCCCCCATGCTTCGTCTCCTCGCGCTTGCCCTCCTCTTGTCCGCCGGCCCGGCGCTCGCGCAAGAGCTCGCGCCCTACGCCGTCGGTGACTCACTCGGCGTGGCGGGCGCCGACGGCGCCTTCGACCCGGTCTCGTCCAACGTCACGGTCTACGGCGCGATCGTCAACGCCGAGAGCTGCGCCTACGACGCCGATCGCGGCATGATCGTCGTCGTCAACCGGGGCGCCTCGCAGGCCGTCCTGGCGAATGACGCCTGGGTCTCGCTCGTCCGCTCCGACGGGTCGGTCCATACGGCCCGGTGGATCGGCGTCCAGCGGCCGGACCAGCGCGCCGGCCTCGCGCCGCCGCTCGTGCTCAACGACCCGCTGGGGAGCGAGATCGCCGGCGGCGTCCTCTACATCGCCGACCGCGATGGCGGCGCGGGCCCGGACGACCCGAGCACGGCCGTCGTCCGCCGGTTCGACGCGCGGACGGGGGCGCCCCTCGGCGAGACCCCGATCCCGGAGTCGCCCTGGATCAACGACGTCGCCGTCGCGCCGGACGGGACGGTCTACGCGACGCAGACGGGCGACCTCGGGCCGGACCCCGACCCGGCGACGTTCCGGGTCTGGCGCATCGCGCCGGACGGGACGGTCTCGGTCGTCGTCGAGGGCGCACCGCTGAACCTGCCGAACGGGATCGCCCTCGATGGGGGCCACCTCGTCGTCGCCAACTACGGGGACGACGCCGTCCTCACCTTCTCGGCCTCGGGCGAGCTGCTCGAGACCCGGCACGCGGCGCAAGCGGGCAGCGACGGGCTCGTGATCCTGGACGACGGGACGACGTACGTGTCGAGCGTCGCGCAGGGCGGCGTCTCGCGCTTGCGGCCGGGCGAGCCCGCCGAGCTCATCGCACGGGGCATCCCCGGCGCCGCCTCGATGTGCTACGACGCGGGCGCGGACCGGCTCGTCGTCCCGATGCTCTCGCACAACGGGCTCGCGTTCGTCCCGCTCGACTGACCGGCCGCTAGACCGGCCGCTCCGAGCGCCGCCCGCTGGAACGCGCTAGGCCGCCGCCTGCCACGTGGAGCACCAGCCGCCCGGGGCGACCGGCCCAGCGAAGAGCTGGCACCCGCCGCACGGCGATTCGCCCTCGGGCGCGTTGTAGAGCCGGCAGTTGCTGCACAGCTGGCCCGGCGTCGCCGAGTTGTCGACGTAGTTGAGCGCGGCCCGGTTCTGGAGCGCCTGCCCGTCGAGGTCGCCGTAGCCGGCGCACGACGAGGCCGTCACGGCGGAGTCGCCGCCGCAGGCCGCGAGCAGGGGGCCGACGCCGAGGACAGCACCGGCGGAGACGAGGAAACGGCGGCGGGAGACGGGGTCGGACATGACGGGGTGGAGGGCGTGTGAACGGAGTCTACGGCGGGCGCCGGCACGGCGGCCCATGGAGCCGACAGGCATTTCCCGACATCCGGCGCGCGCGCGCCCGACTCGGACCCGAACAGGCACGCCGAAGTTGACGTGGCGGCCGGACGGACCGGTACCCTCGCCCTCACACCTCCCCTCTTCCCATGGCTCAAACGTGGTACTGGATTGGCCTCGCCGCGATGGCGGTCGGCTCGGTCTACTTCGGCGCTCAGGCGTACCGCGCGACGGCGCGCCGCTGGCAGATCCTCTGGCAGCTCTACTTCTTCATCTGCCTCATCGCCGCGGTCTTGTACCTCGTCATGGCGACGGGCTACGGCGCCGTGGAGGCCGAGGCCGGTCGGCAGACGGTCTGGGTCCGGTACGTGACGTGGTTCACGTCCACGCCGCTGCTGCTCCTGGCCCTGACCTACCTCGGGCGCTCCTCGCTCCCGCTCACGACGGCGCTCCTCGGCGCCAACGCCTTCATGATCCTGACGGGACTCGTCGCCACGCTCCTGGACGAGGGCACGCTCGCCAACGTCTGGTGGCTGATCTCGTCGGGCGCCTATGTGGCCATCGCAGCCGCGTTCCTCGGGCGCTACAAGCGTGAGGCTCGGGCCGCGCTGCCGTCGTCGGCGGCCGTCTTCGACCGGATCGTCCTCGTCCACCTCGTGCTCTGGACGGCCTACCCGGTCGTGTGGATGCTCTCGCCCGAGGGCGTGGCCGTGGTGCCCTCCGACGTCGAAGCACTCCTCTTCATGGTGCTCGACGTGGCCGCCAAGGTCGGGTTCGGGTTCCTCGCCGCCAGCTCGCTCCGCCAGATCGAGACGAACGGCGACGCCGCGGCCTTCGAGCCCGTGCCGTCGCAGGCCCGCGTGCGGGTCTAGGTGGAGCCGCTCGACGCGCCCGGGCTGGACGTCCGCGACGACCCGGCGCACCAGCGCCGGGCCGTCGTCGTGGGGCGGGTGGCCCGGGCGGTCCTCGCCGGGGTCGTGGGGCTGGCCGCGCTCGGCGTGTTCGGCGGCGGCGGCCCCCTTGTGCGGGCCGAGGCGGCCGGGCCAGACGGGTTCACCGTCCGCTACGACCGGTTCGCACGGCTCGACGCCCCCTTGCGGCTCGACGTCGCCCTCCCCCCGGGCGACTCGGCCGTCACGGTCACCGGCGACCTCGCGACCGACCTCCAGATGGAGGCCACCTCCCCCGCCCCCCGCTCCGAGCAGTCCCGGCCGGACGGCGTCCGCTTCGTCGTGGCCTCCGGGCCGGGGCCGGCGACGCTGACGCTCCACGCCCGGCCGCTCCGGTTCGGCGTGCTCCGGGGGGCCCTCCTCCTCGACGACGGCCGGCGCCTCGCCGTCCGCCACGTCATCTACCCCTGATCCATGGACGCCGTCCTCCGAGGCGCCGCCGTCTACGCCTTCCTCGTCCTCGTCTTCAGCGTGCTCGGGCGGCGGACGCTCGTGCAGACGACCAACTTCGACCTGCTCCTGATCATCATCATCGGGCAGTCGACGCAGCTCGCGCTCCTCGGCGACGACTACTCCGTCACGAACGCGGTCCTCCTCATCCTGACGCTGCTCGGGATCCACCTCGGCCTGGCGGCGGTCAAGGCGCGCGTGGGCGGGGCGGACCGGTGGCTCGGCGGCGGGCCGCCGCTCGTGGTCGTCGCCGACGGCCGGCTCCTCGCGACGCGGGCGGCGCACGTCGGCGTGGGGGCCGACGACGTGCTCCTGGCCGCCCGCGAGCACCACGGACTGGAGCGGCTCGACCAGGTCCGCTACGCCGTCGTCGAGCGGACGGGCGCCATCACGATCGTCCCGGCCTAGGCTCGTCGCCTCCGGCGGTTCGGGCACGTTCGGGGCGAGGCCCGCCCGCGACGGGCCGGGGTCAGGGGGCGGTCCAGACGCGCTGCCGGAGGTCCATCCAGACCACGACCAGCACGTGCGGGACGGTGAGCGCCGCGATCCCCACCAGGTAGACGCCCACGCCGGCGACGGGGTCGGGGCGGCTGAGCACGCGGGCGGCGAGCGCGCCGATCAGCCCCAGCGCGCCGATCGTGGCCGGCGCCGCGAGGCCGGCGAGGCGGCGGGCCGATCCGCCGGCCACGAGCGGGGCGAGGCGGGCGAGGTGACGGAGCGCGTGCCACAGGCAGAAGTACACGCCCACGCTCCACAGCGGGGGCACGAGGGCAAAGAAGGCCGTCAGGCCGGCGACCTCGCCGAGGTCGAGGGCGAGCGCCCGCCCCGCGCCGGGCTGCCGGCGCGCGCGCGCGAGGCCCCACCCCCCGTAGACCGCGCCCAGAACCGCCAGCCCCGCCCACACCGCCCCCGAGGGCAGGTCGAGGACGAGTTGCCGGGCTGCCTCGGCGCGCTCCGGACGGAACGCCGCCGCCATGGCCCCGACGACCTCGGCGTACGTGGCGGGGTACGCGGCCAGGGGGACGGCCATCGGCAGCGCACCGCGCACGGCGCCCGCCAGCAGCCGCTGCGCCGGGCTGCGGAGGTGGACGTCCCACCCCAACGCACGGAGCGCGTAGACGTCGCCCTGCCCCCAGTGCGCCCACGTGAGGAGCAGG
Organism: Rubrivirga aquatilis; assembly: GCF_046845665.1. Classification (GTDB taxonomy): domain Bacteria; phylum Bacteroidota; class Rhodothermia; order Rhodothermales; family Rubricoccaceae; genus Rubrivirga. Next base: position 335,962 of record NZ_CP177355.1, read on the forward strand.
AACCCGACGGCGGCGGCCGTCGGGAGCGCGGCCCAGACCGCGAGCGCCACGCACGCGGCCGCGAGGTAGGCCAGGCAGAACGCGGCGACGCGGCCGAAACGCAGCGCCTCCCCCCGCATCGCGAACGGGACGACGGGGTCGGCCGCGCCGTGCGGGAGCCCCAGGACGACGGCGCTCGCGGCCCACGGCAGGGCCAACACCCACACGGGCGCGCCGGCGAGAAGCGGGGCGAGGGCCACCGACACCGCCACGCCGCCCCACGCCAACGCGAGCCCGCCCCTCGGCCATGCAAACGGCGCCGTCATGCCGCCGCCCGCCGACGGACCAGGCGCCCGACGATCTCGGAGAGCGCCGGGCCTTCCAACAACACGAGCCCTTGGACCACCAACAGGTTCGTGACGGCGAAGAACAGGGCCTCCTCGATGGGCAGGCCCGCGAGCTCCACGCCCGTCCGCGAGGCGTCGGTGATGTCCCAGATCCCGAGCCCGATGGCGACCCGGTCGGCGCCCCAGAGGTAGAGCGTTGTCGGGACGACGGCCCAGCCGACGAGGCGGCGGCGCGCCCAGATCAGGTGCCCGCCGACTCCCCACATGAGCGCGAGGACCGGGAAGGCCCACGCCACGATGAGCCCGAGGTAGAGCCCGTGCCCCCCGAGCGCCACCAAGACCGCGCCGAGCACCGCCAGGGCCCCAAACCCGGCGACGCCGGCCGCCCGCACCCGCGCGTCCGAGGGCGGCGCCTCGAGGGCCGGCCACCGCGCCTGCAGGAGCCGCGTCCACAGGCCCGTCAGCACCGTCTGGATGACGAAGAAGGCGTACTCCTCGACCGGCACGTAGCCGACCGTGGCGAGGACCCGGCCGGGCGGGTAGGTCCACACCTCCCGGGCGACGAGGTAGTTGTCCCAGGGCGTCGTGTACGCGAACGCGATCCCGACGAGGAGGGCCAACGGGCCCCACGGCTCGCGCGTCCGGCCCTGCAGGAGGGCGAGGGCGAAGAGCGGCGGGACGGTAAACGCGAGGTGGAACTGGAGGTACGTCAGGGCTGGGGGGGGGGCCAAGGGCGGGGCCTGAGACCTCGGCGCGGCGCATTGTTTCCCGCCCGGCGCGTCGCCGCAACGGGGCCACCTCCGGCGACAGGCGGGGGCTCCTCCCTGGGCGCGAGGGACGGGCCCGAGCGACAGCGCCGGCCCGCCGTCCTCCGTCTCAGAAGCCGGGGCCCGCGGGTTGCCACAGCTCAAACCGGTTGCCCTCGGGGTCGGTCGCCCACCCGAACCGGCCGTACGGGTAGTCCTCGACGCGGTCGTCCACGTCGGCGCCCGCGGCGCGGAGTTGGGTCAACATGGCGTCGAGGTCGGCCACGCGGTAGTTGACCATGAACGGGGCCGGGCTCCCGAAGTAGTCGGAGTCGTGGGGGAAGGCCGACCACACGGTCTGCTCGCCGGCCGCGGCGGTGAACGTGCCGTAGGTCTGCCCGTCGTCGATGGGCACGCCGAGCACGTCGCGGTACCACGCCGCGAGCGCCGTGGGATCGCTGGCTTTCAGAAAGAGGCCGCCGAGGCCGAGGACGCGTTCCATGGGGACGGGGGACGGGGGACGGGGGACGGGGGACGGGGGACGGGCAAGATGCGTGTCGCCCGCCGCCCGCGCCACGACGAGACGCTCTGCCCTGTCCCCTTCCCCTTTCCCAGTTCCGCGAGCGAAGCGAACCGGAGGTCGGTGGAGCCAGCTACCCCTCGCTCGCCTTCGAGAACTGCTGGTCGAAGACGATGTCGGACGGCGGGAAGTCGATCCGCTTGACGAACGCCGCCGCCTCGGCGGCGCCGTGCTCGCGGTCCATCTTCATGTCCTCCCACTCGACCGACAGCGGGCCGGTGTAGCCGACGTCGTTGAGGGCCCGGATGATCTCCTCGAAGCGGATCTTGCCCCGCCCCAGGCTCCGGAAGTCCCAGCTCCGCCGCGCGTCGCCGAACTCGGTGTGGCCGCCCAACGTGCCCGCCTCGGTGCGGACGTCGGACCACCAGACGTCCTTCATGTGGACGTGGAAGATGCGGTCGCCGTGGTCGCGGATAAAGCGGACGTAGTCGGCGTTCTGGTAGCCGAAGTGGCTGGGGTCGAAGTTGATCCCGAACATCGGGTGGCCGCCCATGGCGTCGAGCGCGCGCGCCCAGCTCGGCCCGTCGAAGGCGATCTCGGACGGGTGCACTTCGAGCGCGAACCGGACGCCGAGGTCCTGCATCTGGTCCAGGATGGGGACCCAGCGCTCGGCGGTCTCCTGGAATCCGGCCTCGATGTCCTCGGGGAGGTTCGGCGGCCACGAGTAGAACAGGTGCCAGATCGGCGAGCCGGTGAAGCCCGTGATGACGTCCAAGCCCAGCTTTGCCGCGGCCTGGGCGGTCTTTACCACCTCCTCGGCCGCCCGCTGGCGGACGCCCTCGGGCTCGCCGTCGCCCCAGACGTGGGCCGGCACGATGGCCTTGTGGCGCCCGTCGATCATCTTGTCGGCCACGGCCTGCCCGACGAGGTGGCACGAGATGGCGTACAGGCTCAGCTCGTTGTCCGCCAGCAGCTGTCGGTGCGACTCCGCGTAGCCGTCCTCGTCCAGGACTCGGTGGATGTCGAGGTGGTCGCCCCACGTCGCGAGTTCGAGGCCGTCGTAGCCCCACGACGCCGCCTTCGGCGCGAGCTCGGCGATGGGCATGTCGGCCCACTGGCCGGTAAAGAGGGTGACGGGGCGGGCCATGGGCGTGCGGGGGACCGGGTGAGGAGGGATGGGTGGATGTCGTTCGTGGGGCGTTGTGCGTAGGGCGAACTCCCCACGCTCTACGCACGACGCCCTACGTCGCGGAAACAGGCAGGCCGAGGGCGCCGAGGGCGCGGCGCAAGGCGGAGGGGCCGGAAAAGTGGACGGTGTGGAAGCCGAGCGCGTCGGCCGCCTCGACGTTCAGGAGCGAGTCGTCGATGAACACGGCGTCGCCGGGGGTCGAGCTCGAAGCGGTCCACCAAGTGCTCGAAGAGGAGGACGTCGGGCTTCGCCAGGCCCACCTCGCCCGAGACGACGATCCCCTCGAACCATCCCAGAAAATCGAACCGCTGGCGGGCGATGGGGAAGGTCTCGGCCGACCAGTTGGTGAGCGCCAGTAGCGGCACGCCGGCCGTCTTCAGTTCGCGAAGGATCTCGACGGTGCCGTCGATGGGTCCGCCCAGCATGTCGGGCCACTTGCTCCACCACGCGTCGAGCCAGTCGGCGTGCTCGGGGAAGCGCCGCTTGCGCTCGGCGATGCCGTCGGCGAAGGGGCGCCCGGCGTCGAACTGTCGGTTCCACTCCGAGGTGGCGACGTGGGCCAGGAAGTGCTCGATCTCGGCCTCGGTCCCGCCCATCTGGCGGTACGCGTAGCGCGGGTCCCAGTCGATGAGGACCGCGCCGAGGTCGAAGACGACGGTTGTGGGCATGAGGCAAGCGGGAGGAGGCAAGGGGAAGACTGCGTATCGAGGGGCCGGGGGCGTCGCAGGCGGGGTACCGCCACTTGCCCCTTCCCTCAGGCCCCTTGCCCTGCTGGCGGCGTGTAGCTGGCGTCGACCCACGCCTGCTGGCGCCCGCTCTCGAGCGCCGTCAGGATAAAGTGGACGCCCCGCGCGCCGTCCTCGACGGTCGGGAAGTCGAGGTCGAGCGGGTCGGGCGTCTCGCCCGCGAGCCGGGCGGCGATGGTCCGGAGCGCGTTCGAGTAGACGTTGGCGAACGCCTCGTTGAACGCCTCCGGGTGGCCCGGCGGCAGGCGGCTGGCGTGCTGCGCGGCGGGCGAGAGGTGGTCGTGCCCCCGGCGGATGACGCGGGCCGTGCCGTCGCGCGGGTGGTGGTGCAGTTCGTTGGGGTCCTCCTGAAGCCACGTCAGCGTGCCCTCCGTGCCCGAGACCCGCAGGCGCAGGTCGTTCTCGATGCCGGCCGCGATCTGCGAGCAGTGGAGCACCCCGCCCGCGCCGCCCTCGAACCGGAGCAGCACGTTCGCGTCGTCGTCAATGGCGCGGCCCGGGACGAACGTGCGGACGTCGGCGCACATCCGGTCGAGGTGCAGACCCGTCACATACGTCGCGAGGTTCTCGGCGTGGCTGCCGATGTCGCCGAGCGCGCCGGCGCCGGCCTTCTTGGGATCGGTCCGCCAGACGGCCTGCTTCATGCCGTCCTGCTCGATGGGCTCCGAGAGCCAGCCCTGGCTGTACTCGGCGACCACCTTGCGGACCTCGCCGATGGCGCCGTCGGCGATCATCGCACGCGCCTCCTTGATCATCGGGTAGCCCGTGTAGTTGTGCGTCAGCGCGAACGTGACGCCGTTGGACTGGACGGCTCGCGCGAGCGCCTCGGCGTCCTCCAGCGTCGTCGTCATCGGCTTGTCGCAGACGACCGAGATGCCGCGCTCGATAAACGCCAGCGCAGCGGGCGCGTGGAGCCAATTGGGCGTCACGATCGACACCACGTCGATGCCGTCCTCGCGCTGACTTTCCGTCTCGGCCATCTCGTCAAAGGAGCCGTAGGCGCGCTCGACACCGAGCGTGGCCGCGTGCGCTCGCGACTTGTCGGGGTCGGACGAGAAGACGCCCGCGACGAGGGTCGCGAGCCCGTCCATGCGCATCGCGCGGCGGTGGACGTCGCCGATAAAGGCGCCGGGGCCGCCGCCGACCATGCCGGCGCGAAGGGGTCGATTCAGAGACACAGGTCGAAAGGGCTAGAGGAGAAAGCTGGAGATGGCGCCCGCGAGGCCGAGCACGAAGAGGCCGACGGCGGCGGGCTTGACCCACGGCGGGGCGCCGCGGAAGGTCCAGAAAAAGAGCGCGTTCGCGGCGGCGAACGCCAGCTCCCACCCGGCCGCGAGCGCGTTCGGCGGCGTGGCCGTCATGTCGCGCACGCCGACGACCAGGAAGAACAGCGCCAGCACGGCGTAGCTGCCGCCCTGCATCGGGTTGGGGCGTGGGGTATCGGTCATACGGTGCAGCGCGCGATGGCGTCGGCGAGGGCGGCGCGGGGGTCGCCGGTGGGGATGAACTCCTGGGCCACGAACCCGTCGAAGCCGGCCGCGTCGAGCGCGCGCATGATGGCGGGGTAGAACAGCTCTTGGGACTCGTCGATCTCGTGGCGCCCGGGCACGCCGGCCGTGTGGACGTGCGCGATGGCGTCGAGGTGGTCCGTGACGGTGCGGATCACGTCGCCCTCCATGATCTGCATGTGGTAGATGTCATAGAGGATCTTGAAGCGCGGCGAGCCCAGCCGCTCGACGAGCGCCAGCCCCCACGCGGTCGAGTCGGCCTGGTAATCGGGGTGGTCGACCTTCGAGTTGAACAGCTCGATGCACAGCGTCACGCCCAGGCGCTCGGCGTCGGGCAGGATCTGCTCGATGCCCCGGGCCATCGTCTCCAGGCCTGTTGCGTCGTCGAGCCCGTCGCGGTTGCCGGAGAAGACGATCAAGTTGGGCCACCCGGCGTCGGCGGTCGCCGCGAGCTGGCGGCGGTACGCGGGCACCAGCCACTCGTGGTGCGCGGCCCGATTCCAGCCTTTTCGGAGGGCGTCGACGGCGGCGTCGGGGTGAGCGGTCATGGCGCACGTCAGGCCGTGCCGCGCGAGGACGGGCGCGTCGGCCGGCTGCACGAGTTCGACGGAGGCGATGCCGAGGTCGGCGGCGACGCCGCACAACGTGTCGAGCGGCCACCCCGAAAACGGCCACCGGCAGACGGAGTGCCGGAACGACGGCGCGCGGAGCGGGCCCGCCATCACCGGCCCGGCCGTCTCCAGCACCGGACCGGCTGGCGTCTGCGCCTCGGCGGGCGCGAGCGCGGCGGGTGCGCACCCCGCGAGCGGCAGCGCAGCGCCGGCGGCGCGGACGAAGTCTCGACGGTTCATGGGACGGGTCCGAGGGGTGGGGTCTGAGGTCCGAGTGGCCACGGCCGGCAGGGCTCCGCCCCGACCCTCCGAGCCGTTACCGCAGCGAGTCGACGTAGGCCATGCTGTCGCGGGCGAAGGCGAGGCTGCCGTCGGGCGGGTTGTCGGCCTCCAGGAAGGCGTGGCGCAAGCCGGCCGTCTCGCTGGCGGCGAAGATGCGGGGCCAGTCGATGGTGCCCTGCCCGACGACCGTCTGCGCCATCTCGTCGCCCGCGCCGTCCTTGACGTGCCACAGCGGGAAGCGGCCGGGGTACCTCCGGAAAATGTCGACGGGGTCGTGGCCGGCGACGACGGCCCAGTAGAGGTCCAGCTCGAGCGTGACGAGGTCCGGCTCCAGACGCTCGACAAAGTCGAAGTAGGCCGGGCGGTCGGTCCCGAAGGTGTCGAACTCGAAGTCGTGGTTGTGGTACGCCAGCCGGACGCCCGCCGCGTTCGCGCGCTCGCCCATCCCGTTGAGCTGGTCGGCGAGGCGGAGGTAGCCGTCGCGGTCGGGCCGCGCGTCCGGCGGGAGCCACGGGATCACGAAGTAGTCGTGGCCGACCGTGGTGATGGTCTCCAGCGCGGTGTCGAAGTCGGGCAGGCCGGCCTCGGCCATGCTCGCGGAGTCGGCGACGAGCTCGGCGACGAGTTGGTGGGCCGCGGGCGTCGCGAGGCCGTGGGCTGCGAGCGCGTCGCGGAAGGCGGCCGGGTCACGGTCGGCGTAGCCCGCCGTCTCGACCTCGCCGATCCCATATCGCGCCAGCATCTCGAGCACGCCGTTGACGTCGCCGGGCAGCACGTCGCGGACGGTCCACAGCTGGATCCCGATCTCGGCGGGGATGTCGGCGGCGCGGGCGGCAGCCAAGGCGCGAGCAGCACCCGGCCCCAGCGCGGCGCCCAGCGCGACGGCGGCGCCGGACTGGCGGAGAAAGTGGCGGCGGTTCATGGCGTGATGGGTCATGGGTGATGAGTGATGGGAAGAAAGGCTCATCACCCTTCACCCTTCACTCCTTACCCGGGCAGCTCCCAGCCGGCACGGTAGGGGCGCGTCAGGATGGAGGCGTCGTGATTCGTGATCGTGCCGTCAGGGGCGACCGTGAGCGGGTGCCCGGCCGCCATCGCGGCGACGCCGAGCAGCATGATCTCGTTGAGGTGGGCGGCGTAGGCGAAGGGGCACGAGATGGCCTCGGTCCCCTGGATCGCGCGGATCCAGTTCGCCTCGTGCGCGCGGATCCCGCCGTCGATGCGGCGGAGCGAGGTCGGCACGGCGGCGGCCTCGGCGGCGAGGTCGAGGTCGGGCGCGGCGGGCAGGAAGCGCGGGTTCGTGCCGTACGTCTCGTGGATCAGCATCCCGCGGTCGCCGATGAAGATGACGCCGCCATTGGGGTCGAGTTCGAAGCCCTCGGGCGCTTGCGGCGGCGTCGGCGGGAGGAGGCCGCCGTCGTACCACGTCATCGTCACCGACTGGCCGGCGTCGGCCTGGCCGGCGTCGGCGCCGAGTCCGTCGAACTCGTACTTCGTCAGCGTCGCCAGCGGGTACGTGCCGCGCGTGTCGCCCTCGCCGCCCCACGGCGTGTGCCGGGTCTCGACCCGGCTCGGGCGGCCGAGGTCGAGCGCCCACACGGGGAAGTCGACGAGGTGCGCGCCCATGTCGCCGAGGGATCCGACGCCGAAGCCGACGAAGCCACGCCAGCCGAACGGGTGGATGCCGGGGCGGTACGGCTGCGTCTCATTCGGGCCGAGGTACAGGTCCCACGACACGTCGTCGGGGACGGGCGCCGGGTCGGGCAGCGGGACGCCCTGGGGCCACCAGCCGTTCGGCCGGTTCGTCCACGACTGGACCTCGCGGATCGGCCCGAGCACGCCCGCGCGGATCACCTCGACCACGCGCCGCCCGTCGTCGCCGGAGTGCCCCTGGTTGCCCATCTGGGTCACGACGCCGGTCGCCGCGGCCTTCGCCGCCAGCCGGCGGCTCTCGTCGACGGTGTACGTCAGCGGCTTCTGGGCGTAGACCGCGAGCCCGCCGTTCATCGCCGTGAGCGCCGCGTGCGCGTGGACGTGGTCCGGCGTGGCGATCACGACGCCGTCGAGGCCGGTCTCGCGCGCCAGCAGCTCGCGGTAGTCGGCGTAGCCCGTCGCGCCGTCGTAGGCGTCGCGCAGCGCCGCGCCGGCCTGCCGCGCGCCCGCGTCGTCGGAGCCGAGGCGCCGCGCGATGCCCGCCCGCACGTGGCCCATGTCGATGTCGGCGATCGCCGCGATCCGCACGTCGTCCATCACCGCGAGGGGCGCCGCGTTCGACGCGCCCATCCCGCCGGCCCCGATGACGCCAATCGCGACGGTGTCGCTGGGCGCCACGAACCCGGCCCCGCCCAAGACGTGCCGGGGCACGATGAACGGCGCGACGCCGGCGGCGGCGGTGGAGCGGACAAAGTCTCGACGCTTCATGGGTGAGGAGTCATGGGTGATGGGTGATGAGCGGGAGGAGGAAAAGAGCCCATCACTCTTTACCCCTCACACCTCACACCCGCAGGTCGCCGTTGTTGACGGCCTTGACGGCGTGGTCGACGGCGCGGGCCGTCATGGCCATATAGGTCAGCGACGGGTTCTGGCAGCCGGCCGAGGTCATGAAGGCGCCGTCGGTGACGTAGAGGTTGGGGATCTCGTGGACCCGGTTCCATTCGTCGACGCAGCCGGTCTCGGGCGTGGCGCTCATGCGCGCCGTCCCCATCTCGTGGATCCCCTCGCCGAGCCGGTACGGCGCCTCCCACTCGTTGACGTTGACCGCGCCCGCGGCCTCCAGCATCTCGGCGCCGTCGCTCTTCATGGCCACGCGCATCCGCTGCTCGTTGTCCCGGATGGAACCCACGATGCGGGGAATCGGGATGCCCCACTGGTCGACCTCGTCGGTCAGCTCGATCCGGTTGTCGTCGTACGCCAACGTCTCGCCGAAGGGGAACATGGTGAAGCTCCACTGCCCCGGCTCCTGCAGCGACTCCTTGAGCGCCACGCCGATGCCCGGCATCCCGGCGCCGCGGCCCCAGCCGCCGCGCCCCGAGCCGCCCTGGTAGCCGTAGCCGCGGATAAAGTCGCGGGACGTGGCCGGGTCCCACGGCAGGTTCTGGAAGCGCGGGATGTAGATGCCGTTGGGCCGGTTGCCATACGTGTAGCGGTCCTCGAACCCGGGCATCTCGCCGGACGCGCCCACCATGAAGTGGTGGTCCATGATGCCCTTGCCGAGCAGGCCCGACTGGTTGCCGAGCCCGTCGGGGAAGCGCGGGGTCTTGGAGTTCATCAGGATCTGCGCCGACCCGAACGCGCTCGCGTTGAGGAAGACCAGCCGTGCGTTGAAGACCATCTCCTCCTTCGTCAGCCGGTCGATCACGCGGACGCCCGTGACGCGGTCGGCGGTCTCGTCGTAGACGAGCGAGTGGACGATGGAGTCCGGCCGCAAGGTCAGGTTGCCGGTCGCCTGGGCGGCGGGCAACGTCGACGACAGCGAGCAGAAGTAGGCGCCGGCCGTGCAGCCGCGGTCGCAGGGCCCGCAGTAGTGGCAGCCCGCGCGGCCGTTGTGCGGCTGCGTCAGGATCGCGCACCGGCCGATGGTGAGCGTCCGGCCGTACTCGTCGGCGATCGACTGGCGGACCTTCTTCTCGACGGCCGTCAGCGGCATGGCCGGGATAAACTCGGAGTCCGGGAGTTGCTCCAGCCCCAACGACTCGCCCGAGATGCCGACAAAGCGCTCGACGTAGGAGTACCACGGCTCGATGTCGGCGTAGCCGATGGGCCACCGCGTGCCGCGGCCGTCGCGCTCGTTGGCCGTGAAGTCCATGTCGGACAACCGGTACGTCTGGCGGCCCCACATGATGGAGCGCCCGCCGACGTGGTGGCCGCGCACGTAGAGGACCTCGTTAGGCGTGTCGTCCTCGGTCTCGTACGGGTGGTCCACGTCGTCGACGTACCAGTGGGCCGTGTTCTCGTTGTACGGCCCGGCCTTCTTCTGGCGGAACTGGCGCTCCTCGGCGTGCTTCCGGTCGCCGCGCCCGCGGAAGGGTGTCTCCCAGGGCGCGCGGTGCTCGGTGACGTAGTCCGTTCCGTGCTCGACGTTGCGGCCGCGCTCGAGCACGAGCGTCTTGAGCCCTTTCTCGGTCAACTCCTTGGCGGCCCAGCCGCCCGACATCCCCGAGCCGATGACGATGGCGTCGTACGTCTCGGCGCCCGCCTGGACGGGCTCGACGCGGAGCGGGGCGATGGTGGATCCGTGGGAATGCTGCATGTCGGTGGGAAGATGGAAAGCGCGATGTGGAACGCCATCGCTTGGGGACCGCTCGACTCAGAACCGCCCCCGGTTCAAGGGCCTAGGCCCAGGCGCGGCCGACCTCGGAAAGAGGCACGTCGGCGTCGTAGCGGCCCGGGGAGGCGAGCCACTGGAGCTCCTGGGTGGCGCCGGGCTCGGACGTGTAGTAGCCCGCGAGCGTGAGCTCCTTGAGCTGGCGGTAGAACGGGGGCGCCTCGGCGGCCCCGCCGGTCGACGTCGTGCCCTCGCCCGTGTTGAGCTCGGTCGGCTCGTCGTCGTCCATCGCCTCGCCCAGGTCGCCCTGCATGCCGGCGACCTCGTTCTCCTCCTCCTCGCCGGCCTGGTAGGTCCCCTCCTGGGCCGCACCCGCCACGTCGCCGTCGGGAAGGTCCTCGTCGGGCTCGGCGGCCCCGCCGACGGCGCCGGGCTCGGGCGCGAACGCCTCGGCGTCCATCGTCGCGACGAGCGTCGCGCGCGCCGCATCGTCCAAGCCCACAAACGAACCCTCGGCGCGGCGGTCGACGGCGTCGAGGCCGGCCAGGAAGCCGGCGCGCTCCTCGTCCGCGTACCAGTCCGTCAGCATCGTGTCGATAAACTGGGGGACGCCCGCGTCCGCCGCGCCGGGCGTGTCGGTCGGCGGGATGATCTGGTCGACGAGCGCCGCCAGCAGGTCGGGCTGGCCGCCGGTCAGCGTCTGGTACTCGTAGGCCGCGAGGTCGGCGCCGCCGGGCGTCCGGCAGCCGCCGAGGAGGCCCGCCGCGAGCGGGGCCGTGGCGACGCCGCCGAGCACGGCCGAGAGCCGGCGGAGCGCGGAGCGGCGGTCGATGGTGGGATTGAACATGGAAAGGGTGGGTCGTAGGTCGTAGGGCGTGCGGCTCCCGGGCGAGGCGTCGAGGTGGGACCGCCCACGCTCCACGCCCGGCGGGCTACGTAGCGGCCGGGACGCCGGCCTCGGTCGCCGGGGTCAGGCTGGCGCCCGGGGCATCGCCGGCGGGCGCGACGGTCTCGGCCGTCCGGTCGACGCGGTCGTTGAAGGAGACGATGAACAGGACGAGCACGGCGCCCGCGAAGGCCGCCGGGATCCACCAGAACTGGGCCCACTCGGCGAGGGGCAGCGCGGCGCGGTCGGACAGGAAGCCGTTGTAGACCTGCCCGGCCACCTGCGCGCCGATCAGCATCCCGACGCCATACGTGACGAGCACGAGCAGCCCCTGCGCCTGTCCGCGTACGGCCGGCGTGCTCTTTTTCTCGACGTAGATCTGGCCCGTCACGAAGAAGAAGTCGTAGCAGATGCCGTGCAGCGCGATGCCGCCGACGATCATCCACGTCACCGACGCGGGCGCGGCGAGCGCGAAGAGCGCGTAGCGGATCACCCACGCCAGCATCCCCGCCGCCAGCATCCACTTGACGCCCCACCGCACGAACAGCAGCGGCATCAGCAACATGAACAGCACCTCGGAGACCTGCCCCAGCGACTGCGTCGCGGCGATGTTCTCGAAGCCCGTCGCCCCGAGGAAGAGCTGGGTGAAGTTGTAGTACGCCGCGAGCGGGATGCAGATCAGGAAGCTGGCGGCCAGGAAGATGTAGAACGGCCGGCTCCCGAGCTGTTTGAAGGCGTCGACGCCGGCGATCGAGCGCAGCGACACCGGCTGGCCCTTGGCGACCGGCGGCGTGTTCGGGAGCGTGAACGAGAACAGGCCCAGCACGATCGACCCGATGCCGGTCAGGTACAGCGGCCACGCCGTCGCCTCGGCGGACTCGACACCGAGCACGGGCGACAGCACGAACGAGATCGCCAGCCCGGCCACGATCCAGCCCAGCGTCCCGAAGACGCGGATGATGGGGAACTCCTTTTCCTGGTCCTCGAGTTGCTCGAACGCGATCGTGTTCGACAGCCCCAGCGTCGGCATGTAGCACAGGTTGTACGCCAGCAGGGCCAGGATGAACAGCGTCGGGCTCCCAATGAGCGACGGGGCCGCCAGCATGAACACGCCGCCCAGCAGGTGCAGCACGCCGAACACGTTCTGGGCCGCGAAGTAACGGTCGGCCACGAGCCCCAGGAAGAACGGCGCGATGATGGCCGCGAGCGGGTTCACGGTGTACGGCCAGTGCGTGAGGTCGCCGAGCCCCTCGGCGGCCATGTAGACGGCGACCGTCGTGTACCACGCCCCCCAGACGAAGAACTCCAAGAACATCATCGTGCTCAGCCGAGCCTTGATCGCGGTCATGCGTGCGTGGGGTTAAAGGGTGCGGATTCGGACGCGCCGGACCCGGAGCGTGTCGCCGTGGTCCTGGAGCCCGACGAAGCCGGCGCGGCGCGTGCCGTAGCCAGGGAAGGCGTCGCCGTCGCGGAACTTGCTGACGGCGATCCGGGCGTCCCAGTCGGCCGAGCCCTGGACGGCTTGGACGACGGTCCGGCCGTCGAGCACGTGCGTGATCCGGTCGCCGTCGGCGACGATGCGGGTCGTGTGCCACGCGCCGCCCTCCGTCGGCGCGTCCGTCTCGGGCGTGTACAGGTCGTAGATCCCGCCGGCGCGGTGGCTGGGGTATTTGCCATCCGGGTGGCAGGTGTCGTCGAGGATCTGGGACTCGAGCGAGGTCCGCCAGATGGGCGCGAGCGCGGGGTCCTCCTCGCCCCGGTAGAAGATGCCCGAGTTGCCGCACGGCTGGACCCACCACTCGACTTCGAGCTCGAAGTCGGCGTACGGCCCGCCGGGCGCGACGAGGTCGCCGTCCCAGTCGCCTTCGGGCGTCAGCGTCATCACGCCGTCGACGACGGACCACTTCGGGGAGCGGTCGGCCGTCGCGTAGCCGTGCCAGCCGTCGAGCGTGGCGCCATCGAAGAGGTCGACCCAGCCGGCCTCGGCGGGTGTTCGGCCACTGGCATTGGCTCCATCCGCGCCGCCGATCTGGCCGCAGGCCGCGAGGAGGCCGAGAAGGAGCAGGGCGAGAACAGCGCGTGCGTGCATCAACAGACCGTGAAGGACCGTCAATGTAGAGGCGCCCGGACCCGAATGGAAGCCCTTTCACCCGGCTCCTGCCGCGCGGCCCGCGCTAGATCCGCCGGGCCACCAGTTCGATCTCCACGTTGCCGTTCGCCTCGCCGCGCCCGGTAAACGTGCCACGGATCATCCCCGGATCGGTGCCGACGAGCGTCCCACTGAGCGAGCCCATAAACGGCGGGACGTCGTAGCGCAGGGTCAGGTTGACGAGCGTGCCGATAAACGTGCCGTCGACGACCAGGAACGGGAGGTCGCCCTCGGGCAGGCTGGCGACGACGCCGTTCCCCGTGACGCGCATGCCGTCGTCGGAGAGCCGCAGCGTGACCGGGTAGCGCGGGGCCGTCGCGTCGTTGGGGTCGTAGATCTCGCCCTCCCAGGTGCCCGTCAGGCCGATGGCGTCGGAGCCGGAGTCGCAGGCGGGGAGCGCGGCGAGCGCGAGCAGGGCCAGTGAGAGGACGGCGAGGCGGCGGGTCATGGCGACGGTCGGGTGGGGCCCGAAGCTAGCGTGCGCTCGGGTCGATCAAACCGCTCGCAAGCCTCGCGGCGTGCCCTACCGCTGGGCGACGGCGTCGGCCCGCGTTGCCAGCCGCTCGACGTGGAGCGCGCCGACGCCCCGGCCCTGCGCGAGCCCCTCGCTCGCGGCCATCGGGTAGTGGATGCCGCCGTAGAGGCGGCTGATGGCGGCCTCCTCGGCGGCCTCACGGAACGACGTGAACGGGCGCGCGGGCAGGCCGTACGGGATCTCGGTCGTGTCGAGGAAGGCGAGGTCGCCGTAGAGCGCCGTCAGCGCCTCGGCGGCGGCGGCCGAGATGACGCTGTGGCCCGACGAGTACTCGGGGAACGGGGGCGTCTGCAGGAGCGGCATCCAGTCCTCGTCGAGGTGCTCGTTGATGACGGTCTCGGGGCGGACCAAGCGGGAGCGGTACTTCTCGTCCCACACCGACAGGAACCCGTCGGCGAGCGCGAGCGCGGTCCGGACGTAGGCCTCGGCGGCGCCCGACACGTCGTCGCCGGCCTCGCGGCTGGCGATCGCGGCGATGCCCATCCAGTGGCCGCCCGGCGTGATCTTCTTCGTCGCGAACATGGCATGCCCGCGCGTGTGCATCACGTACGGGTTGCAGTCCCAGAAGCTGGCGATGGCGCGCTGCTCGTCGGTCATCTCGGTCGTGACGGCGTAGACCTCGTCGACCTCCTGACGGAACGGGCTGCCGGGCTCGAGCGAGTACGGCGGCGGCGGCGGCGGCTTGAACTGGGCGGCCGAGTCGAGCACGAACGGGCGCAGCGTCTGCCAGTTGGGCTCGATGGCGTCGAGGTAGGCGGGCGGCGTGGGCTGCCACTCGCCCTCGGCCCCGGTGATGGTGTACGCGGGCCCGCTCCGGGTCTGGGCGTAGCCGTCGGCGTCGGCGTACGCGAGCACGTGGCGGGCGACGGCCTCGCCGTGCGCCTCCGACGCCGCCAGCAGGCGTCGCGGCATGCCGCTGGCGCGGAGCGCGTCCTCGACCTCGAGGCGGTAGTCGGCCACGCGGTCGCTCGAGAACGTCAGCGCCTCGCCCACGGCGAGCGCGGCGTAGACCGCCGCCGTCGGCCCGTGGACCTCTCCGTCGGCGGCGGGCGGCGCCTCATAGTCGCGGAGCTGGCCCGCCAGCGACGCCAGGTCGGGGTCGGTGGGCGCGACGGCCTCGTAGGCCGCCAGCGACGTGTAGGCGTAGACGCGGCTCGCCTGGGGTGGGCTGAAGATGTCGTACGTCATCACGTCGGTGACCCGCTGGATCGCCCCGTGGAGGAGTTCAGGGTCGGCCGCCTCGGGCGGGACTGTCGCCGGGCCGCCGTCCTGGCAGCCAGCCGCCAGCAGGGCGACGAGGGCAAGCGGAAGCAGTCGCATCGTCATCGAGTCCTTCAGTCGTATCCGGTCAATATCGGGGGTTTGCAGGCCGGCGACAAGGCACGCGCCCGCCTCACCGGGCCGCGAGAACGCCGGGCCCGAGGCGGAACGTCTGCACCGGCCCGTTGCTCGGCGCGGCGATCAGCAGCGACCCGTCGGCGACCGCGAGCGCGCGGACCTCGCCCTCCAGCACCAGCCCAGCCGACAGCGGCGCGGGCACGAACCCGCCGGCCCCGTCGCCGAGCAGCGCCAGCCCCAGCCCGGCGTCGTAGCGGCCCCGGTCAGGGCGGACGCCCAGCAGCCCGCCGCCGAGCACCAAGTCGAGCACGCCGTCACCGTCGAGATCGGTGTGCGTGATGGCGTAGACCGGCTCGATCTGGGCGAGGTCGGGCAGCGGCGTGAGCGTGAACTGGCCCGTGCCGTCGTTGAGCGCGACGGCGCTGGCGAACGTCGTCGCCGCGCGAATCTCGGCGTCGCGCGCCGTTGTGCCGAACAGGTCCGGGACGGTCCGCGCGCCGAACGCGGCGTAGGAGTCGTAGCGCTGACGGAGGACGGGGAACTGTTGGCGGAGCACGTCGACGCCCGCGAGCGGGTAGTCGTCACCGTCGCGGAACGAGGTCAGGATGCCGTCGAGCACGTCGTTGCCGTCGAAGTCGGCGAGCCACAGCCGCGCGGGGCGCTCGGGCGAGGCCTTGATGCGGGAGTTGAGGCCGAGGTTGCCGAGCGCGAGGTCGAGGTCGCCGTCGCCGTCGAGGTCGGCGAGGTCGAGAGCGGTCCACCAGCCCGTCGCGTCGCCGAGCCCGGTGTCGAGCGGCTCGAAGCCCGTCCCGGTCGCGCGGTAGACGGTCGGCGCCATCCACTCGCCGACGAGAATCAAGTCGTCGCGGCCGTCGCCGTCGAGGTCGCCGAAGGCGGCGCGGCTGACCATCCCGACCTCGGCGAGCCCGGGCGCGAGGCGGTCGGTGGCGTCGGTGAACCGGCCGGTCCCGTCGTTCTCCAACAGCGCGCTCGGCGCAGGCATCCCGTACGCGCGGGGCACGACGCGGCCTCCGACGAAGAGGTCGAGGTCGCCGTCGCCGTCCCAGTCGCTGGCGGCGACGGCGCCCGCGTGGCCGAAGCGGTCGGGCAAGGCGCCGGCAGGCGCGGGCTCGAACCCACCGGCACCGTCGCCGAGGTAGAGGCGGTCGCGGATCTCGTCGCGCTCGCCCCGGAACTCGTTGCCGGCCGTGGCGACGTAGAGGTCGAGCGCGCCGTCGCCGTCGGCGTCGAAGAACACGGCGTCGACGGCCTCGGGCTCGGTGTCGGCCGCGAACGCGGGCACGTCCGCTTCGACGAACGTCCCACTTGGGGTCTGGATGAACAGCGCGCTCGCTTGCGCGCGGGCCCCACCGATAAACACGTCGTCGCGCCCGTCGCCGGTCACGTCCGCGACGGCGAGGGCGGGCCCCAGCCGCGACAGCATGTGGGGCATCAGCCGCTCGCGGTTGAAGTCGACGAACACGTTCTCGACGTGCGTCCAGTCCAGCACGCCCGCGGCTTGCGCGAGCCGGACGGCCGGGGCGGGCGTGGGGGCCTCCGACGCGGGCCCGGCGTCGCGCTGGCGGATGGTCAGCGGCCCGGCGGGCACGTCGGTCAGCGTCTGCACCCGGCCGTCGGCCCACGTCACGCGGACGCGGTCGGCGCGGTCGGCATCCGCCAGCCCGACGACGAGCCGGGGGTCGACGGACGACAGGAAGCCGCGCGTGGGCTGCGCCTCCGTCGTCTGCGCCAGCCCGCCGGCCTCGACGACCACGCGCGCGCCGATCCCGCCGGTGTTCGCGCCGTCGCCGTCGAGCGTGATCACGAGCGACCGCGCGCCCCGGTCGGCCGCCGTGTTCAAAAAGATCCCCGCCGGGGCGTTGACGTTGTTGACGACCACGTCGAGGTCGCCGTCGTTGTCGAGGTCGACGGTCGCGGCGCCGTTCGAGAAGCCGGGCGCACCGAGCCCCCAGTCGACCTCCTCGAACCGGACACCGCCGAGCCCGCGAAACGTCTCGTTCGAGATCGCCACCTGGGGCATCTGCTCCAGCAGCGCCACCTCGTCCTCCCCGATCCCCAGCGCCAGCGACTGCTGGATCTGGGCGTCGGAGACGTAGTTGATGTAGTCGAGGTCGTTGGGCCGCCGCCAGATGCCGTTCGTGACGAACAGGTCGCGGTGGCCGTCGAGGTCGAGGTCCGCGAGCAAGGCGGTCCAGCTCCAGTCCGTCGCTTCGATGCCCGACAGCGTCGCCACGTCCGAAAAGCGGGGCGTGCCGTCGGCGCCGAGCCCGCGGTTGATCTGGAGCGAGTTGCGGGCGACCTGGGGCCCGTAGCCGATCTGGCGCTTGAGCTCGGCGAGGTCGTAGGTGTCGTCGCCACCGGCGGTCTGGCGGATGGCCTCGTCGCGCGGCATCATGTCGAGCACGACGATGTCCGCGTCGCCGTCGTGGTCCACGTCCGCCACGTCCGCGCCCATCGAGAAGCGCGACGCGTGCGCGAGCGCGGTCTGGGCGACCTCGCGGAACGTGCCGTCGGCGTTGTTGAGGTAGACGAAGTCGTTCTCGTGGAAGTCGTTGCCGACGTAGAGGTCCGTCCACCCGTCGCCGTCGAGGTCGCTGGCGACGACCGACAGCCCGTAGCCGCTGATGCCGGACACGATGCCGGCCTCCTCGGTGACCTCCACAAAGACGGGCGTGTGGCCCGGCTCGCCGTCGTTGCGGTACAGGCGGTCGCCGGAGCGCTCGTCGCGGGCGCGCGTCTCGGCGGGCCGCTTGTACGTCCGCGCGGTGTGGACGGCGTGGTTCAAGAGGTACGCGTCGAGGTCGCCGTCGCGGTCGTAGTCGAAGAACGTCGCTTGCGTGCCGAAGCCCTCGAAGTCGAGGCCGACCTCGGCGGCGGCCTCGCGGAAGCGCGGGACGCCGTCCGGCCCGGGGCCCTGGTTGAGGAAGAGCTCGTTGCGACCGCGCCGCCCCTGGTGGGCGCCGAGCGCGGCGACGTAGATGTCGAGCAGCCCGTCGCCGTCGACGTCGGCCATCGTCGTGCCCGTCGTCCAATCGGAGGTGCCCGCGACCCCGGCCACCTCGGTGACGTCCTCGAAGCGGACGCCCGTCTCGTCGGAGCGGTTGAGGTAGAGCCGGTTGGGCTGCTCGTTGGCGGTGAAGTACAGGTCCGGCCGGCCGTCGCCGTCCACGTCGCCCGCGGCCACGCCGCCGCCGTTGTAGTAGTAGAGGTAGCTCAGGATGTTGAACTCGGCGCTCTCCTCCAGGCTGTTCGCGAACGTCACGCCCGACGCCTCGGGCGCGAGCGCCTCGAACAGGGGCGCCTCTCCCCCACCGCCGCACCCGGCGAAGACGAGCGCGAACATGGCGACGACGACACGCCAGCCTCGCGTCCCCTCTCCCTCTCCCCGAGGGAGAAGGGACGTCGTAGAGACGCTTTCGGCCGGCAGAGAATCAGACGTGAGCACAGGCTTCCAGAGGGCGTCCCCTCTCCCGCCGGGAGAGGGACAGGGTGAGGGGTCAGACTACTCGCGAGACTCGCCGACGGGCGCGAACACGGCGGGCGCGTCGCCATTGCGCACGGCGACGACGACCACGCCCGCGGCGCCGTCGAGGCGGAGGAGGTGGCGGACCTCGCCGCGCACCCGGAACGCGCCGGGCACACTCGCGAACCCGCCACCGGTCCCGCGCAGCAGGGCGCCGACGCCCGACATCTGACGCCCGAGGTCGGGCTTGAGGTCGTCGCGGTTGCCGGCCACCAGCAGGTCCGTGACGCCGTCGCCGTCGGCGTCGAGCGCGAGCGGGGCCGCGAGCGGGGCGAGTTGGGCCTCGAACGGGAGGCGCTGCACGCGCCACGCGCCGCCGTCGTTGACGAGCACGACCGACGCCAGCTCTGCCGCCTCGTACACGTCCGCGCGCTCGAGCTGGGCGGGCGTCAACAGGTCCTCGACCGACTTGCCGACGTACGACGACGGCGTGAGGTACTCGCGCTTGAGGCCGGGGAGTTGGGCCGTCAGCTCGTTGCGCAGCGCGAACGGCAGGCTCCGGCCGCGGTTGGGGACGGAGAGCAGCGGGTCGCTCCGGCCGTTCCCGTCGAAGTCGCCGACGTGGAGGCGGAGCGGCTCGCCGGCACTCGCGACCAGTCGGCTGTTCAGGCCCCAGTTGGCAGCGACGAGGTCGGTGTCGCCGTCGCCGTCGAGGTCGGCGGCGGTGAGGCCCTGCCACAGGCCCGTCGTGCCCGCGATGGGTGTCGGCGAGAACCGGCCGGCGTCGTTCGTCCAGACCGTGATCGTGTCCCACTCGGCGGCCGTCGCGAGGTCGGTGTCGCCGTCGCCGTCGGCGTCGAAAAAGGCGGCGCCCGCGATCATTCCGGCCTCGTCCAGGCCCGGCGCCGTCCCGCGCGTCACGTCCACGAAGCGGGGGGCACCGGGGCGGCCGTCGTTGCGCAAAAGGGCGCTCCGGGGAATCGCGCCGTAGCTGCCCGGCACGAGCCGGGCGCCGACGAAGAGGTCCGTGTCGCCGTCGCCGTCCCAGTCGCCCGCGGCGACCGTGCCGACCGCCTCGGTCGTCGCGGGGACCGACCCGTCGGGCGCAGGCTCGAACCCGCCCGCGCCGTCGCCGAGGTACAAGCGGTCGCGCAAGCGGGGGTCGCCGGGCGGCATCTCCGACCCGCCGGAGCCGACGTACAAGTCGAGGTCGCCGTCGCCGTCGCCGTCGACGAAGGCCGCAGCCACGTCTTCGGAGGCGGCATCGCTTGCGAAGGCCAGCGGCTCGGCCATCGAAAACCGGTCGCCGCGGCGGAGCCAGAGGACGCCCGGCTGCCCGGCCGCGCCGCCCAGGAAGAGGTCGTCGTCGCCGTCGCCGTCCACGTCGCCGACGGCGGCGGCCGGGCCGTCTTGCGAGCGCGGCCACGGCATCAGCAGCTCGCGGTCGTAGTCGACGAAGGCGTTCTCGCGGTGCGCCCACTCGGGCGCGGCGGTCGCCGTCACGTCTTGGAAGAGCGGCTCCGCGAGCGGGACCGCGAGGGGTCGGAACGCCCCGGTCGCCTCGCGCTGGCGCAGGACCAGGCGCCCGGCGGGCACGTCCGCCAGCGCCTGCGTCCGCCCGTCCGGCCAGCGGACGACAACGGAGTCGGCCGCAAGCGCGTCGCCCAGCCCGACGTGGAGCACGGGGTCGACGCTCGACTGGAAGCCGCGCGTCGGAACGGCCTCCCGAATCTGGACCTCTCCCCCACTCCACACGGCCACCTTCGCGCCGATCCCGCCCGTGTTGCCACCCTCGCCCTCCAGCGCAAGCGCCAGCGATCGCCCGCCCCGCTCGGCGGCGTGGTTCAAAAAGAAGCTCGCGGGCTCGTTGACGTTGTTGACGATGAGGTCGAGGTCGCCGTCGCCGTCGAAGTCGCCCGTCGCGGCGCCGTTCGAGAAGCCCTCCTCGCCCAGCCCCCACTCCGGCGCGCGCTCGAACGCGACCGAGTCGCCCCGGCCGACGTTGCGGAAGGCGACGTTCGCGAGCGGCGTCGACGGCATCACCTCCAGCAGTTCCAGAAA
Source organism: Rubrivirga aquatilis (assembly GCF_046845665.1). Taxonomy (GTDB): domain Bacteria; phylum Bacteroidota; class Rhodothermia; order Rhodothermales; family Rubricoccaceae; genus Rubrivirga. The sequence goes on from NZ_CP177355.1 coordinate 356,607, forward strand.
GTCGACGCCCTGGCCGGTCGCCATCGCGTTCTGGTTCTGCGTGTCGGCCAGAAACGCGATGTAGTCCTGGTCGGTCACGTCGCGCATCGTGCCGTTCGTCACGAAGAGGTCGGCGCGGGCGTCGAGGTCGAGGTCGGCGAAAATCGCGGCCCAGCTCCAGTCCGTCGCGTCGACGCCGGCGACCGACGCCAGCTCGGAGAACGTGCCGTCGGCATTGTTGCGCTGCAGCGTGTTGCGCATGAACTGGTGGTGGTAGCCGTTCGCCACCTTCGCGCGCTGCAGGTTGTGGCCCTCGTAGCTGCTCGACGCCTTGAGCCGGTCGTCGTCGTCGGGCAGCATGTCGACCACGAACACCTCCGGCCGGCCGTCGCCCGTCAGGTCCGCCATGTCGGCGCCCATCGACGACAGCGCGATCGTCGGCATGGCGTCTTCGAGCACCTCCGCGAACGTGCCGTCGCCGTTGTTGAGGTAGAGGTAGTCGCGCTCGAAAAAGTCGTTCGAGACGTAGATGTCGAGGTCGCCGTCGTCGTCGGTGTCGCCGAGCGTGACGCCCAACCCGAAGGCGATCTCGGAGCCGTAGATGCCCGCCGCCTCGCTGGCGTCGACGAACTGGGGCGCCTCCCCGGGGCCGGCCTCGTTGCGGTACAGCTTGTCGCCGCCGACCGCGTTCCGCTCGTCGCGGATGTTGCGGAGCCCGAACGACGAGACGGGCCGGAATGAGTTGTTGAGGACGTAGAGATCGAGGTCGCCATCCGCGTCGGCGTCGAAAAAGGCGCCGTGCGTCGACGTGCCCTCGTCGGCGACGCCCCACGCGGCGGCCACGTCGCGGAAGCGGGGCACGCCGTCGGGGCCGGGCCCGAGGTTGCGGAACAGCTCGTTCGCGCGCCCCTCGCCGTCCGCCGTGCCCGCGTTCGAGACGTAGAGGTCGAGGAGCCCGTCGCCGTCGACGTCGGCAACCGAGACGCCGGTGCTCCACGACCGCGCGCCGGCCACGCCAGCGGCGTCGGTCACGTCCTCGAAGCGGACCTCGCCGCCGGGCTCGGTGCGGTTGAGGAAGAGCCGGTTGGGCCCGAGGTTGGCCGTCAGGTACACGTCCGGCCGGCCGTCGCCGTCGAGGTCCCCCACGCCGACCCCGCCGCCGTTGAAGAAGTTGCGGTAGGTGAAGACGTTGAGCTCTTGCGTCTCTTCGATCCGGTTCTCGAACACCAGCCCGGTCGCTTGGGGCGCGAGCGACGTGAACAGGGCGTCGCCGCCGGCGCCGTCGGCGCAGCCGCCCAAGGCGAGCGACAACCCGATCAGGGTCGACGACGTCAGCAGGGCGGGGAGGAGTCGACGGGGCAAGCGGGGTGCGAGCATCGGAGGGCGAACGGCGCGGCAGGGCGCGGTCGTGCAGGCCGGGGAAACGGACGAGCGCCCCGCCCTGTGGGGGGCGGGGCGCTCGCGTGTTCGGCGGAGACCGCCGGCCGTCAGGCCTTAGTAGCCCGGGTTCTGCTGGAGGACGCCGTCGGACGCGTCGATCTGCGTCTGCGGGATCGCGAAGAGCACGCGGAACGGCGCGCTCCCGTTCTTGAACGACCAGTCGCCGGTGACGAACTGGTCGAAGCGGATCAGGTCCTGACGACGGCGGGCCTCGTAGGTCAGCTCTAGGAGCCGCTCTTCCAGGATGTCGTCGAGCGAGACGCTCGCGAGGGGGGTCGCCCCGACGCGCGTCCGGATGGCGTTGATGTCGGCGAGGGCGCCCGCCGTGTTGCCGGTACGGAACAGCGCCTCGGCCCGGATCAGGTACATCTCACCGAGGCGGAAGTACGGGTAGTCGTTGTTGCCGTTCGAGCCGACGCGGTCGACGTCGACCGGGAACTTGAGGACGCGGATGCCATCGCCCTCGCCCGCGCCGCCGCCGGCCGGCGTGACGCCGTTCGGGAAGTCGGGCGTGAACACGAGCGGGTCGCCGTTGCGGTCCGTGATCGGCTCGCCGGTGTCGTAGTTGATGGCCTGGCCCTCGGCGAAGATGACGCGACGTGGGTCGGTGTCGAACTTGGCGTAGGTCTCGGCGATCGTCGAGAACCCGTTCCAGCCCCCGCCCGCGAACGAGTTGTAGTGGAGCGCGCGGAACGGGAAGTTGACGCCGTAGCCGTCCTCGTTGAGGTGCTGGACCACGAAGATGTGCTCCGGGTCGTCCTGGTTGGTCGGCGAGAACTGGTCCTGCCACGCGTCGATGCCCTGGTTGAGGCTGTAGGGCCCGCTGATCACGCGGGTCGCGGCGTCGAGGGCGTCCTGGTAGCGGGCGGGGCCGCGCTGCAAGCCGCCGGCCGTCACCGTCCCGCCGAACACCTCGGCGTTGAGGTAGAGGCTGGCCAGGATCGCGTCGGCGGCGCCCTGGGAGAACCGACCGCCGTTGCCGGCGCCGGCGACGGGCAGGTCGCTCCGGATGTCCTCGAACTCGCTGACGACGAACGCGAAGACGGTCGCGCGCGTCTCGGTCTGCGGCGGGTTGTCCGGGTCGACGGAGAACTCGCCCTCCTCGTCGCCGATGAGCGGGATGTTTCCGAAGAGGTCGAGGAGGGTGTAGTAGTAGAACCCGCGCAGGCCGCGGATCTCGGCGATCAGGCCCTCGCGGTTCGGGACGTTCTCGATCGACTCGAGGTCACGGAGCAGGCTGTTCGCCCGGGCGATCCCGGAGTACGACGTGTTCCAGGCGTCGTTGAGGAAGCCCAGTGTCGGCGTCCAGCTGTGCTGGTGGAGCGAGAGCCAGTCGCCGCCGTCGAACCAGTCGTTGCCGCGCGTCGGGACAATCGTCTCGTCGGAGGTGACCTGGCTGAGGTTGTGGTAGGCCCAGAGCGTCCCGCGCAGCTGCGAGTACACGGGCGACAGCGCCGCGATGACCTCGGTGTCGTTCTGGTAGAAGTTCTCGGGGGTCACCGAGCTGAACGGGTCGACCGAGAGGTCGGTGCAGGCGCCGAGTCCGAGGACCGGCACGAGCACGGCCGCCAAGAGAGCGACACGTCCGCGAGTGGAGTTCGTATTCATGGTGTTGGGGGGGTGGGCCGGCACCGAAGACCGCCGGCCTACCTCGTGATGGACGTGTCTAGAGGCCGAGGTTGACGCCGATCGTGAACGTCCGGGCGCGGGGGTACGACAGGTAGTCGACGCCGACGGAAGAGATCCCGGCGACCGACGCGCCGGGCGCGTTGACCTCGGGGTCGATGCCCGTGTAGGGCGTGATCACGAAGAGGTTGTTGCCGGTCACGAAGACACGCGCGTTCCGGACCTGCGGGATGATGCCGCCCAGGCGGTAGTCGAGCGTGAGCTGGTCGAGGCGCAGGAACGAGGCGTCCTCGACGTAGCGCGACGAATAGACGCGCGACGCGGCGATGTCCTCCTCGGCCGGGAAGTCGAGGTCGAGGAAGTTGCGGTTGCCGGCCGAGTTGCGACCGCCATACACGAGGGACGTGTTGTTGAACAGCTCGCGGCCCTGCTCGCCCCGGAAGAAGGCGCGGATGCCGAGGTCGCCGACGGTGCCGTTGAGGCGGATGCCGTAGGTGAAGTCCGGGCGGGGGCTGCCGATCTTGACGCGGTCCGTCCCGTCGTTGGGGGCCGTCGTGGTCCCGACGAGCTCGCGCTCGAGCGGGCCGATGACGCCGTCGCCGTCGAGGTCGACCGGCTCGTAGTCGTTGTAGACCGCGACCCCGTTCTCGAAGGCCCCGGTCCACTCGTAGCCGTAAAAGACCGGGAACTGCTCGCCCGGGGTGAGGAGCAGCGTCTGGACGTTCGACTGGCCCTCGCCCGACACGTTGCCGGTCAGGAGCTGGTTGGCGCCGCCGAGGTCGAGGATCTCGTTCTGGTTGGTGTTGAATGTGAAGCCGAGCGTGAAGCTGGCCGCGTCGTTCTCGAACAGGAGCGCGTCGAGCGCGAGGTCGACGCCCGTGTTGCGGAGCGACCCGACGTTCTGGAGCTGGGTCGAGACGACCGAGGCCAGGATCGGGACCTGCAGGAGCAGGTCGTTGGTCGTGTTCCGGTAGAACTCGACCGAGCCGTAGAGCCGGTCGCTCAGGAGCCGGTAGTCGAGGCCGACCGTGAACTCCTCCTTTTCCTCCCACTGGAGGTCGGGGTTGGCGAGCTGCGTCGGGGCGTAGCCCGGCACGATGACGCCGTTGAGGACGGCCGAGTTGGCCGGGTTGGCGCCGAGCAGCGGCAGGAACAGGTAGTCGCCGATGGCCTGGTTGCCGACGACGCCGTAGCCGGCGCGCAGGCGGAGGTCGGTGACGGCCGTGCCGCCGTCGAAGAACGGCTCCTCGGTGATGCGCCAGGCGCCCGAGACGGCCGGGAAGAGCGCGTACCGGTTGTCCTCAGAAAAGCGCGAGGACCCGTCGTAGCGGAGCGAGCCCGTGAGGTAGTAGCGGTCGGCGTAGTTGACGTTGGTCCGGGTAAAGAACGAGGCCAGCAGGTTCTCGCCGCGGTACGAGAAGGTGCCCGGGCCGGCGGCGTTGCCGTTGACCTGGATGAGCGCGCCCGACTGCAAGAGGTCGTCGGCCGTGACGTCGGTCACGAAGCCCGAGGCCTGGACCGAGGTCTCACTCACGTTGAACGACTGGTACTCGTAGCCGCCCAAGATGTCGAAGTTGGTGTCCTGACCGAGCCGCGAGGCGTACGTCAGGTAGGTCGAGAGCGTGGCCGAGGTCCGCTCCAGCGTCCGCCGGTAGCCGGAGCCGCCGTTCGTGGTGGCGCTGGCGTAGGGCTCGCCGAGCGGGCTGACGCCCGGGATGTACGAGCGGCGCGTGCCGACGGAGCGGTCGCCGCCCAGGTTCAGCGAGGCCGTCAGCCCGTCGATGAGCTCGAGCTCGGCCGAGATGTTGCCGAGCGTCCGGACGGTCCGGGCCGTCTCGTCGATCTGCTCGGCGAGCGCGACCGGGTTGCGGAACGAGCGCTGGTTGGGGACCTCGTAGAACCCGTCGCCCGAGGCGTCCGAGTAGATCGGGGCGACGGGGCGGTACTGCAGGGCGTTCTGGAACAGGCCGCCCTCGAACCCGCCGACGTCGTTGGCCGGGACGAAGTCGTCGTCGGTCAGCGCGGACGTCAGGTTGAGGCCGAGCCGGAGCTTGTTGTCGAACAGCTGGTTGTTGGCGTTGAGCCGCGCCGTCACGCGCTCCAAGCCCGACGAGATCACGATCCCCTGCTGGTCGAGGTAGCTGAGGCTGGCGCGGTACTGCGTCGTCGGGGTGCCCCCGCCGAACGACAGGTTGTGCGACTGCGAGACGGCCGTCCGGAAGATGGCGTCGACAAAGTCGGAGTTGATGGTATTGAAGTCGATCGAGCCGTCGGGGCCCGCGAGCGCGCCGGCTCCGAAGAAGCTGGCGTTCTGGGTCACGAAGGACCGGTACTCGTCGGCCGTGAGCACGTCGTAGTTGTTGCTCGCCGACGAGAACGAGGTCGTCCCCTCGTAGTCCACCGAGACCTGGCCCGAGGCCCCGTTCTTGGTCGTGATCAGGACGACGCCGTTCGCCCCGCGCGAGCCGTAGATGGCCGTCGCCGAGGCGTCCTTCAGCACGGAGATCGACGCGATGTCGTTCGGGTTGATGAGCGTGAGCGGGTTGCGGGCCGGGCCGTTCGAGGCCTCCCCGGCCCCGCCCGGCGTCACGTTGTCGTTCGAGATCGGGATCCCGTCGATGACGTAAAGCGGCTCGTTGGAGGCCGTGATCGACGTGCCGCCACGGATCCGGACGGACACGTTGGCGCCAGGCTCGCCGCCGTTCTCGATCACGTTGACGCCAGCCACGCGGCCCTCCAGGAAGTCGGTCGGCGCCGTCACAAGCCCCTCGTTGGCGTCGTCGATGTCGACCGTCGCGACGGAGGCCGTGACGTCGCCGCGGCGCTGGGTGCCGTAGCCGACCACGACGACGTCGTCCAGGATGTTGGAGTCCTCGGCGAGCGCGACGTCGATGACGGAGCGGCTGCCGACGGTCTCAACGTGCTCGACGTAGCCGAGGAAGCGATAGACGAGCACGGCGTCTGGGCCGTCGACCGCGATCGAGTACTCGCCGTCGATGTTCGTCGCGGCCCCCCGGGTCGTGCCCTGGATGATGACGTTGACGAAGGGGAGGGTGTCGCCCGAGTTGGCGTCGGTCACGGTGCCGGTGACCGTCCGCGACTGGGCGGTGGCATCCGTCGTTCCGAGCGCCAGGAGGGTGGCCAGTCCGAGGAGGGTAGCGATCCGACTCATCTGGATTGTGGTGTGTGAGTGTGTCCGCGCAAGCGCCACGCCCCAGCGTATCGGGGGCCTTCGGAAGCGCTATCGGTCAGAGAAGATGTTAACGGCTCGGCTAGGTCTGTGCAACCGCTTACATCCGCGATTCCAAGCCGAAACGGCATGTTGGAACGGCTGAAACGGCCCCCCGGAGCGCCCCGCCGCACTCGGAAGCGCCTAAAAAAAACCGCTCGTCGGCCCATCCACTCTACGTCGCGAGCTACACGCCGTCGGGCGGCGGGGGGCGTATGGTCGTTATGATGATGACCCCGTTCGCCCCGCGGGCACCGTACATCGCCGTGTCGCTGGCGTTCTTGAGCACGCGGATCGACTCGACGTCGCGAGGGTTCAGTCCGTCGAGCGCGCCGTCGAGGCCGAGGGGGAGCGCGACGCCGTCGACCACGAAAAGCGGGTCGGCGTTGCTGTTGCCGAAGGAGTCGGCGCCCCGAATGCGGATGGCAAAGCTTGAGCCCTGCTGGATGACTTGGACCCCGGCGACCTGCCCCCGGAGCATCGCCTCGATGCGCTGGAGGTCGCGCCGCTCGATGTCGTCGCCCTCGATGACGTCGGGGTCGTCGGCCTCGCGGACCCCGTTGCCGGACCCGCAACCGACGGCGAGGAGGGCAGCGAGGACGAGGGCGACACGCATGGCGACAGCAGGGAGGTTCCATCAATGTAGAGGATCGCCGGTCTCTCCCCAAGGCCCTCCGACGGCCCCTTAGGCGTCCTCGGCGACCCGCTCGGCCCGGCCCGTTCCTTCGTCAAGCCGGAACCGGCCACCTGCCGACAGCCCCTCGACCGCCTCCTCGGGCCCGCCCGGCCACCGGACCGTCGCGCCTTGCACGACGCCGTCGCCCAGACCGATCTCGAGCGCGAGCGTGCCCGCCCCGAAGCTGGCGCCGGTGCCGACGGTCCGCACAAGCGTGCGCGCGGTGCCGTCGGGCCGGCGCACGCGGAGCGCGAGGCGCGCGCCGTGCGCGGCGTGTGCGCGGCCGACGAGGGTAACGGTCAGCCAGCGCCCGCCGTCGGGGCCCTCGAACAGGACGTTGCGGGCGCGGTCGCCCTCGACGGCGCCACCCATCACCTGATAGATGTCCTCGTCGCCGTCGCCGTCGAGGTCGCCGACGGCGATGGCGTGGCCTTTCTGGAGGTGACCCAGGCCGGAGGTGAGCGTGGCGTCTCGGAAGGCTGGCGCGCCTGGGGTCGAGCGGTTGAGGAAGACGCGGTTGGGGATGAGTGAGGCGAGCTCCGGCGCGCCAGTGCCGACGTACAGGTCGAGCCGGCCGTCGCCGTCGAGGTCGCCGACACCCAAGCCCATCCCGAACAAGGGGAGCGCCAAGCCGGCGTCGGCACTGGCATCGCGGAAGGTGCCGTCGCCGCGGTTGAGAAAGAGGCGGGTGGTCTCGGCGGTGGGCGCGAGCCCGAGCGCCTCGCGGGCCGCGTCGGCCGGCGTCTCGAAAAAGTGGGCCACGTCGTAACTGACGGCGACCAAGTCGTCACGCCCGTCGCCGTCGGCGTCGAACCAGGCGACGGGGAAGCTGAAGGTGGGGTCGGCGACGCCCGCCGCGTCGGCGCCTTCGACGAACCGGACGCGCCCGCCTTCGGTGCGGTTGAGGTACAGCTTGTTCGGGCCGCCCAAGACCGACACGTAGAGGTCGGGCCGCCCGTCGCCCTCGACATCGCCAAACGCAGAGCCCTTGACGAACGCCGCGAGCGCGACGCCGGACTCGGCGGAGATGTCGCGGAAGCGGGGGACGCCGTCAGCGTCGGTGCCCTCGTTAAGGAAGAGCTGGGACGGGTGCTCTGCCGAAGTCGCCGTCTCGCCGAGCGCGTCGGGGTAGGCGCCGCCGCTCTCGTTGCCGACGAAGAGGTCCAGGTCGCCGTCGCCGTCGATGTCGGCGAACGCGGCCGTCTGGGTGGGGCGCTCGTCGCCCAGGCCAGCGGCATACGTGACGTCCTCGAACCGCCCCGTCCCGTCGTTGAGCAGGAGCGAGTTGGGCCACGCGCCGACGGCGCCGAACCAGCCGCCGCGCAGAACGAGCACGTCCGCGTCGCCGTCATGGTCGATGTCGCCGTGGATGGTGTTGAGGCCGCCGGTCAGGCCCGTCAGCCCGGCGGCCTCGGTCGCGTCAACAAACTGGCCGCCCCGGTTTTCGAGGTAGCGGATCGGATCCGCCAGCCCGTAGCTGGTGACGAGCAGGTCGGCGTCGCCGTCGCCGTCGAAGTCCTCGGCGGAGACGCCGCCGGAGATGCCGTCGAGGGCGGCGCCGCGCTGGGGGGCCGTGTTGCGCCAGCGCGGCGCGGCGTCGGGCGCGCCGAGCCCAGGCAGGGCGTGCTCGCCGGCGCCGTCGGGGTACGTGCCGAGGGCCTGGTGGGCGACGTTGAACAGCCACTGCGCACGGAGGTCGCCCGGATCGGCCGCCAGCAGGTCTTCGAGCACGTCGGCAGCGCGCTGGGCGCCGTCGGGGTCGGCGTGGACGGCGGCGCCGCGGAAGGGCAACACGCAGACCTCACCCGCGTGGTGGTTGGCGAGGCAGTTGGCCTGCTCGCCGCGCCGGAGGTAGGCCGTCGCCAGCAGGGTGTAGACGGCGTGCGCGAGGGGGCTGGCGGCGATGGCGTCGGGGCCACCGCTGGCGTCGGCGAGGTCGACGAGGTGCCCGATGGCGGCGTCGGTGTCGCCCGCGTTGAGGCGCTCGCGCGCAAGGTCGAAGCGGGCGCGCAAGAGACTCTCGCCGCGGTACTGTCCGGCGGCGGCTTCCAAAAGGTCCGCTCGCGCCGTGTTCAGGATGAAGTACGGCATCGGGCTCGCCTCCGCGGCGGCGACGCGGGCGGCGAGCGTGTCGGCCATGCGGGCGGTGCCGGGGGCGACGGCGCCGGGGCGCTCGCCACAGCCCGCGAGGGCGGCAACGAGAAGGAGCAGGAGGAAACGGACGGTCGGCATCGGGCCCGAACCTAGCGTGGGCGGGAGTGGAGGCGGGCAGCCAGCAGGAGACGGGCGGGCGGGCAGCACCCTCCCCGGCCCGCTCTCGGGGGTGGCAGGACGCCGTGGGCGGAGGGGGGTGGAGGTCTGCGTCCATGTCTCGGGGGTCCAACCTCGTGCCCACGCGGCTCTGGGCCTTGCCGAAGAGATCCGGGTGCCACCCTGCCCAGTCCCCGCCTTTGCCCAAGTCCCCGGCCTTATCGGGGAGGTGCCGGGGCTTGCTCGGCGTGGTCGCAGATGGCGTCTACAGAGGTCGGCACGGGCGGGGACGCCGCCCGCGAGCAGAGAGCTGGTCTGAACCGCCGTGTGGCGCTGCACGGCCGTCACCGGGCCCGGGCGGAGGCACCCCGACCGCTTCTCCCTCCTTAGCGCGCCCACGCCGGAACGAAGCGCGGCGCTGGCGGCCCTCCCTGGAGGAGCACCAAGGAGGTGCCGCAAGGCGGCATGCGTCACACGGACAACAGATTGAGGCCTACAGACAAGCGCAGGGGGCTCCGGTGCCCCACTTTGCGAGCCGGCCCCTGTCACTCCCCGACCCTGAGGGCCAGCCATACCGCTCTCTGACATGACGCGACTGAACCTCCTCGCCCTCCTCACCCTCGCCCTCGCATCCCCGTTGTCGGCCCAGACCGTCCTCGGGACGATCGACCTGCCAGCCGATGCGGGGCCGGATCCGGTCGCGATCGACGAGACGACCAACACGATCTACGTGGGCAACTTCGACGGGACGGTGTCCGTGATCGACGGAGCCACCAATGGGCTGGAGACGATCGCCGTGGGTACGGTCGGTCTACATGGCGCAGGGGTGAACGCTACGACGAACACCCTCTATGTCACAGAGTCGAGCGCAGGGAACGTCGTCGTCATCGATGGATCGGATCGGACCATCGTGACCAGAATCCTCGTCGGCGGCGGCCCACTCGGCGTCGCCGTCAACGAGACGACCAACACGATCTACGTCGCGAACCAAACGGCAGGGGCGGTCACGTTCATCGACGGGTCCGACAACTCGGCCACCTTGCCGACGACCGGTCTGGGATCCCAACAGCCCCTCTCGCTCGCCGTCAACGAGACGACCAACCGCCTCTATGTGGCAGAGCGGGATGGCGAGCTGACCGTCGTCGATGCCACCACGGGCGCAGTCCTCGCCAACCCCGTGGTCGGGGCCAACCCCCAGCGGGTCGCTGTGGACGAGACGACGAACCGGGTCTACGTGTCCGATCGCGGCAATGACGTCGTCGTCGTCGTTGACGGTGCGACCAACCTAGTTCTGGCGACCATCCCCGTCGGCGTCGGCCCGCAGGGCATAGCCGTCGACGCAGGCCGAGGTCTCGTCTACGTCGCGAACGAGGACGATGCCACCGTGTCGGTCATCGACGCCGTTACCGACCAGGTCCTTGCGACCCTCGACGTCGGCACGGGCCCGTTTACGGTGGCCCCCTTTGGTGTCGGTGTCAACGCTGCCACGAACCGGGTCTACGTCGCCAACTTCAGCGGCGACAGCGTCTCGATCATCGGCCCGTTCCAAGCCACCGTGACCGGCGTCGACCTCTTGGTGGACACGACGGCCGACGACCAGCCCTACGACGCCACGACCTCGATGGCGGCGTGCACCGACGGCGAGCTCGACGGCGACTGCACGCTGCGCGAGGCCATCCAGGTCGCGAACGCCAACGACGGCCAGGAGGTACCGAACCTCGACACCATCGGCTTCGAGGTGCTGGACGCGTTCGGCGCCGTCGGGGGCACCGCCACGATCGCGCCCACAAGCGCACTCCCCGGCATCACCGACGACGGCGTCGACATCGACGGATACACGCAGCCGGGGTCGAGCCCGAACACGCTGGCGGTCGGCTCGAACGCGGTGATTCGGGTCCAGCTCGACGGGTCAGGCGCCGGAGAGGCGGGATCGTTCGACAGCCCGATCGGGCTCTCGGTCCAGTCGGTGGCCGACGTCACCATCCGAGGGCTCGCCGTGTACAGCTTCAACGGCAGTGGGATCCGCCTCCAGAACGCCTCGGGCGCGGTCATCGAAGGCAACCACATCGGGACCGACGCCGCAGGGACCCAACGCTTGGGCAACGTCTTCGGGATCACGATCGCTGATTCACCGAACACCCTCGTCGGTACGAACGGCGATGGGCAGAACGACCAGGGCGAGCGCAACGTGCTCTCCGGCAACCGGGGGTCCGGCGTCAGCCCCGTCGGTACCGGGTCGACGGGCTCCGTCATCGCGGGCAACTACATCGGGACCGATGCGAGTGGTACGGCCGCCCTCGGCAACAACAACTTCGGGGTGTTCACGCTCTTCACGGCGGGCATCCTCGTCGGTACGGACGGCGATGGGCAGAACGACGCGGCGGAGCGCAACGTGATCTCGGGGAACTTGAGCAACGGCGTCCGCCTCCAGGACGCTGCGGACATCACCATCGCCGGCAACTACATCGGGACCGACGCGACGGGGACCGTCGAGCTGGGGAACCAGAGCGACGGCATCTTCGCCTTCGCCAACTCGTCGAACCTCCGCGTCGGAACCGACGGGAACGACACCGGGGATGCGGACGAGCGCAACGTGATCTCGGGGAACGAGGGCTCGGGCGTTACGATCGGAGGGACGCCGACCGCGCCGAGCCCGAACGCCATCGTCGCTGGCAACTACATCGGCGTCGGCGCAGACGGGACGAGCGCCCTCGGCAACCGGGACGAGGGCGTCCTCATCAGCGGAGCGCAGAATGCCAGGGTGGGCACCCGCGGGAGCGCCATCGACGCCGAGTCCAACCTGATCGCGTTCAACGCTGGCCAAGGCGTGCTGGTGGGCGTGTCGGGAGGGCAAGATGGAGACGCCTCCATCCTCGGCAACCGCATCTTCAGCAACGGCGGGCTCGGGATCGACCTCGAGGGCGGAACCGAGGACGGATCTGGCGTCACGGAGAACGACGCCGACGACTCGGACAGCGGCCCCAACGACCTCCAGAATTACCCGGTGATCACGGCCGCGACCCCGACCGAGACCGGCGGGGCCGTCGACGTCTCACTCACTTCGGCACAGGGCTCGTACCTCATCGAGATCTTTGCCAGCGACGCAGCCGACGCATCGGGCTTCGGCGAGGGCGCCCGGTTCGTCGGCGCCCGGCTCCTCACGGTCGCTGCCGACGGCGGGACCGCGGTGGGATCCATCGCGACGGAAGGCCTTGACCCCGGCGACATCGTGACGGCGACCGCGACGCCGACCAGCGGAAGCGACTTCGGCGGGACGAGCGAGTTCTCGCGCGCCGTCCGGGTGGCGCCCACCGTGCAGTTCGCCACCCCGGCGTCGGCATCGGCCGAAGAGGGCGACACCGTCGACCTCACGGTCACACTCTCCACGCCGGCACCGACCGGCGGCGTCACCGTCGAGATCGTCCTCGTCGAGGACGAGGACGACGCGACCACGCCCGGCGACTTGGGCGGCTTCACGGCCCAGACCGAGACGGTCACGTTCGCGGCCGGCGAAACCTCCCAGACGGTCCCCCTGACGATCACGGAGGACGGGGCGGCCGAGGGCGTCGAGAGCTTCCTCTTCGACCTCGAGAACGCCACCGGCGCCTTCGTCGCCCAGCCGTCCCGCTTCGACCTCGAGGTCGCCGCCTCCGAGCAGACGGTCACGGTCGCGTTCGCCACCACCGAGTACTCGGCGCGCGAGGGCCAGACGACGACCCTCACCGCGACGCTCACGACCGGCGACGGCGCCCCGCTCGGCGAGAACGCCTCGTTCACTTTCACCCAGGTCGACGGCTCGGCCGACAACGACGACTTCGCCCCGTCGACAGCCGGCACCGCCCCCTTCGACGGCGACTTCCCCGAGACGCTGACGGCACTCGCCGGCACGCCGAGCGGCACCGACTTCCAGGTCGCCGTCGCTCTCGAAGACGACGGCGTCGTCGAAGGCGACGAGATCGCCACGCTCGAGGTCACCAGCCCCGACGCGACGATCATCGACGGCGACATCACGTTGACCATCGAGGACGCGCCGGCCATCCAGTTCGCAGCAGAGGCGTACGTCGCCGAGGAGGGCGACACGGTCGAGCTCCGCGTCACGCTCTCTGAGGCCGCCGCCGGCACCGAGGCCGTCGACGTCGTGTTCGCCGACGGGGACCCGACGAGCGCGGACTCCGACGACCTCGACGGCTTCACGTCCACGACGATCGACTTCGACGAAGGCGACCTCGAGGCCGTCGTCACGATCGCCGTCCCACGCGACGGCCGGACCGAGGGCGACGAGGCGTTCACGTTCGAACTCCAGAACCTCGTGGGCCTGGGCCTGGGCACCCCCTCCGAGACCGTCCTGACGGTCGCGCTCTCGATTGCGACCGTCGCCCTCGAGATCTCCGCCTACAACGCCGAGGAAGGCGATGCCGTCGAGGTCGAGGTCACCCTCAGCGACGCGGCCGTCGGCGGGGAGGCCGTCGAGATCGCGCTCACCGACACGTCCGGGCCCGGCGCCACCTCGGAGGACCTGGGTGGGTTCACGTCGGCGACGGTCACCTTTGCCGACGGCGCGATGTCGGCCACGGTCGTGGTCCCGATCACGCGTGACGGCATCGCGGAGGGCACCGAGACGTTTACGCTTTCCCTCGGGGACGCCGACGGCTTGGATGTCTCCGTCGAGGACGAGACGACGATCACCGTCGCCCCCTCGAAAGCCGCCGTCCAGTTCGCCGATGCGGCATTCATGGTCGCCGAGGGCGCCACGGCGACGCTCACCCTGACGCTGGGGTCACCGGCCGGCGGCGGCGAGACCGTCGAGGTCGTGCTCGTCGCCACCTCTCCCGACGGCGCCGACGCCGACGATGTCGGAGGGTTCGAGACGCAGACGGTCACGTTCGCCACGGGCGACTTGACTGCCGCCATTGCGATCGCGATCACTGACGACGGCCGGACCGAGGGCGCGGAGGCGTTCACGTTCGAGATTCAGAACGCGACCGGCCTCGAGGTCGGCACGCCGGCGCAGACGGTCGTCACGGTCGATCCATCTGCGACCTCCATCTCGTTCTCAGCCGGCGATCTGACGGCGACCGAGGGCGTCGACACTGTCGAGCTTGACGTCGAGTTCGGCGAAGCGCTCGCCGAGGGCGGCTCGTTTGACATCGTGCTCGCCGGCTCGGCCCCGGACGGCGCCGGCCCCGACGACCTCGACGGGTTCGAGGCTGTCACCGTCGAGGTCCAAGCCGGAGCGACCTCGGTGACCGTCGAGATCCCCGTCACCGACGACGCCCTTGCGGAGGGCCCGGAGACGTTCGAGTTCGAGATCCAGAACGCCACCGGTGGCGACGGGGAGGGCCTGGCCCTGGACCGCGCGCGGCTCACCCTCACGATCACCGACAACGACAACCCTGTGGCCAACGAGGCCGACGTCGAGGAGTCATCGGTTGGCCTCGCGTACCCCAACCCGACGACCGGCTCAGCCTGGCTGGAGGTCGCGGTCGACGTTCCGCAGCGCGTCCGCGTGGAGGTTCTCGACGCCGTCGGCCGCGTCGTGGGGGTCCCGTTCGAGGGCCGCGTGTCGGGCGTGGAGCGTATCGAGGTCGGCGGCCGGTTGGCGCCGGGCACGTACGTGGTGCGGATCGTCGGCGAGACGGTGTCTGGCACGCGCAAGCTCACCGTTGCTCGGTAGTCGGTGCGCCGCCGCCCCGAGGCCGTCGAGCCTTGGGGCGGCGCCCGCGTGGCTTGCGTGATCGGACCGACGCCCAGCCGGGAAGGGCGCGCGTACGATGATCGAGCGGTGCTGCGACGCGGTCGGCGGGGAAGGCAGGCTGGATCGACCAACGCACCTGTGGGTCTGCCAGCGGGCGGCGCGAGCCTGGGCCTTGGGCGTCCCCTGCGACTCACCATCGTCAGGGGGCATGGCTATCGTGGCCGTACGCCTCCCTCGACTCGCCGTGGCCGCTCCTCCGCCCGACCTCTTGCCCCCCTTCCCCGGCGTCTCCAACGAGGGACTGGCGTTCCTGCGCGCCCTGCGCGAGCACAACGACCGCGAGTGGTTCAAGCCACGCAAGGCGACCTACGACGACGAGTTGCTGGCGCCGCTGCGGATGCTGGTGGCCGACCTCAGCCGGCGGCTGCCAGAGGCGGGGATCCCGCTCTCGGCGGACCCGCGCAAGGGCGTCTTCCGGATCTACCGCGACACGCGGTTTGGGAAAGACAAGACGCCGTACAAGACGCACATCGCCGCGTCGTTGGGGCGGAACGGTGACAAGAAGGCGCCGGGCGTGCTCTACGTCCACATCGAACCGGGTGGGTCGCTGGTCGGCGGCGGGTTCTGGCAGCCCGAGTCGCCCTTCCTGCGGCGCTGGCGCGAGCGGATGGTGGCCGAGCCGCAGGCGTGGCTCGACGTGGTCGAGGCGGTCCGCGCGAGCGGCCTGCGGTTCCAGGCGACGGGCCCCAACCTGCTGAAGCGGTTGCCGCGCGGGTTCGAGTCGTTTGCCGACTCGCCCGTCGCCGAGTTCCTACGCTGGAAGGCCGGCTTCGTGGCCTTCCGCGACGACGTGCCGGACGCGGCGGTGCAGTCGCCCGGATTCACCGACCTCGCCGTCGAGACCGCCGAGGCGCTCCGGCCGCTCCTGGACTACGGCTGGGCCGTCGCCGACGGCCGCTGAGCCCCCCCCGGCCCGGCGAGCGCCCGCCCGGCGCAGAGGGCACATCGGGCCCGGGCGTCTCGGGACGGGAAGCGCCCTCCCATTCGGAACGCCACAAGCCGTGCCTGAAACCCTCGGCCTCGGCAGCCGTCTCGGCCAGACCGCTCTCGCCGGACCCATGCGCCTGCCCCTCGCCCTCGTCGTCGTCATGGTTGGAGCGTGTGTGCCTCTCGAAGGTGTGGCCCAGCCGGACTGCTCGAGTGCCCTCGCCGCCTTCGAGGGGGCGTTCGGCGCGGGCGGACCGGCGAGCGACGACGTGGTCACGTTCGTCGAGCGGCGGGGCACGCTCCTCATGGACCCGGTCCTCTGGAGCGGGCCGATGGTCTTGCGCCCCGTCGAGGCCGATTCGTTCGTCGTCGCGGCCCACCCCCGGTTCGGGGCCGCGTTCGTCCGGGATGCGGACGGGTGCGTGACCGGCGCTCGCGTGCACGGCTTGACGGACGACATCGACTACGGCCGCCTCGGGGACGCCCCTCCGCGGGCGGTCCAACTCCTCGTCGGCGGCCATCCGATGGAGGCGGCCCGCGCCTACGCGGCCGACCCGGCCCGCCCAGAGGCGGCCGTGGGGGCCGCTCGGCAGTGGCTCCGCAGCGCCCCGACGCGGGCGGCCGAGACCGCCGCGTTCCTCGCCGAGCTCGTCCGGCTCGTCCCCGAGGCGGCGTCCGCCCATGCGGCCCTCGGCGACGCTCTCGTCGCCGCCGGGGACCGAGCCGGCGCCCAGCGCGCCTACGAGCAGGCCCTCGCGCTCGACCCCGCCCACGAGGGGGCCCTCGTGGCCCTCGTCCGCTTGGGCGGGCGGGAGCCCTCTACCGACGAGGGGTGGACGCTGCCGTTCGCCCTCGCCGACCTCTTTCAAGCGCCCCGCCCGGACGAGGTGGCCGCCGTCCGAGCCGAGTGGGCCCGGCGCGACCTCTCGGCCCGAGGCGTCGAGGTCGTCCTCCGGCGTCAGATCGATCTGGGCGGCGTCCCGGCCGAGGCCCGCGTCGTCGCGCACGACGTCCACGGCCAGCGCCACCTCGGGGTCGTCATCGTGCCGGACGGCGCGACGGGGCCGCTCCCGGTCCTCGTCGAGGCCAAGGGCGTCTCGCCGAGCTTCCCCCCGCTCGAGGTCCCGGGCGGCCTGACGAGCCCCGGGTTTATGGGCGCCGAGCGGGGCCAGGTGATCTATGTGGCGCCCGGCTACCGGGGCGAGCGGGTCGTGATCGGGGCCGACACGGTGGCGTCCGAGGGCGACCGCTCCGACGCCTGGGACGGCGCCACCGACGACGCGATCGCGTTCCTCCACGCGGCCCTCGCCGCCACGCCTGAGGCCGACGCCTCGCGCGTCTGCGTGTACGGCCGGAGCCGGGGCGGAGCCGTCGCCTTGCTGACCGGCATCCGGGAGCCGCAGGTGGATTGCGTGGTCTCGTGGGCCGCTCCGACCGACTGGTTCTCGCGGATGGACCTGAGCGGGTGGACCCAGGCTGAGCTCGTCGCCGACGGCTTGCGCAACCGGGCGGCCCCAGGCGAGACGGGCGGCCAGTTCATCGATTACTTCCTGAGCCGCGCGCGCGACCAAGGCCGCACCCTCGCCGCGACCCGACGACACCTCATCGCCAGTTCCGCGCTCTACCACGCCGATCTCCTGCCGCTCGCCCAGGTCCACTGGGGCATTGAGGACTCGATCGTCCCCATCGTCAACGGGCGGGACTTCGTCGCCCGCTACGAGGGCGAGCGCGACCCGGGCGCGTGCCTCGACGTGCAGTTCCACCCGAGGGCGGGCCACGACCAGGACCGTCAGATCGCGCCCATCGAGAGCCGTGCCTTCATCCTTCGCGCGTTCGGTCTCGCACCGGAGGCGGTCGCCGCATGCCGGCCCGAGTGACGCGGTCTCGCCGACGGACGCCGCCCGCCTCGGCGACGGCACCCGGGCGGGCGGGCTCGCTAGAACGCCATCAGCGCGTAGCCGCGGAGTTGATACGTGGACACGACCGCCAGCGCCGAGGTCGCGACCGTCACCTCGTCCGCCACCTCCGCCGTCGCGTAGCCGTGGCCCGTCAGCGCGTTGCCGCAGACGAACACCTCGACGCCCAGCTCGCGGAGCCGCCGGACGAGCCCGAGCGCCGGGTTGTCGCCACCGACGTGCGCACGGTGCGCGGCGTCGCCGAGGGCAGCGGCCGTGGCGGGGCCGTGGAGGACGGCGACGATCTCCATCCGCTCCGGCGTCATGCCGTAGAGCGCGAACGAGTTGAGGGTCCGGGCGACCTGGATGAGACCGAGCGGCGCCTTCCCCTCGGCTCCGCCCTCGATCACGTCGAACACCAACCGGTACGTCAGCGACGTGTCGGGCGGGACGGCTGCGCCGGGAAGGTGGACCGACGGGCCGACGCCCTCGACGACGGGCGTGTGCCAGTCGGGAAGGTCGGCCTGGGCGGCGGCGGGAAGGGCCATGGCGGCGACGAGGAGAGCGAAAAGGAGGCGAACCATGATGATGTGTGGTGGGGGGAGGAGATACGCGGGGCGTGGGCGGGCGTTCGGGCTAGCGGTCGCCACGGGGCACGGCCATCGGGTCGGATGGAAGCGCCACCACGACGCGCTCGGGGCCATCCGGACCGTCGACGAAGCGGACGGCTGGGCCGGCGGGCTCCGTCCCCTGCACGATCACGAGTGTGCCCGGCGCCGTCGGCCGGCCGCCGAGGGCGCCGGGCCCCGCCGTCGTCTGCCAGCCGTCGGACCAGGCGTAGAGCCACTCGGCGTCGGACGTTACCATCCGCACGCAGCCGTGGCCTTGCGGCGGGCCCGTCGGGACGACGTCGTACTGGTGGAGGTGGATGCCGCGCGCGGCGTGGATGTTCATGACGTAGCGCATCAGCCAGCGCTCGCCGGGCGGGGCCTCCGACGAGTAGCGCTCGAGTGTCCGCCAGTTCATCGAAAAGCGGCCCGACGGCGTGGGCGTCTCGGCGGCGCCGGTCGAGGCCGGGCCCCAGCGCGCGAGCCGGCCCCGGTCGTAGGCCGCCCACGTCTGGGTCGTCTTGTCGACGACGACGGCCTTCTCGATCTCGGCGGCGCCGGGCCACGTCCGCGGGTACGGGGCGTACGCGATCGGCGACAGGTCGAAGTCGGCGGGCCGGGCGGGGAGCACGAGCGTGTCGCCGATCCGGAGGTCCCCGATCCGCGGGGCGCCGAGGAGTTGACCGAGGCGGAGGCGGTCGCGGCCGAGCGCGGCGTCGCCCTCGCCAACCTGCTCGTAGAGGGCGTGACGCGCCAACAGCGAGTTGCCCGACGGGTGCTCCACGCGGTAGGTCGCGTAGCGGACGGGCGTGTCGGGGAGCCGGGCCTGGCGCTCGAGGATGGCCCCGAGCACGGACTGGTCGTAGGTCTGGGCCGCGGCCGTGGGGACGGCGAGCGCCGCCAGCAGGGCGAGGCCCCAGACGAAGCGGGAGGTCGGGTGCATGGGTCTAAACACGGGCGAGGGCGGAGCGAAGGAAGGCGGCAAAGTCCTCGGGCGTGGCCATCCCCGACCACACCCCGACGACCTCGCCAGAGGGCGAGAGGACGGCGTACGTCGGCATGGCCACGGTCCCGGTGAGCATCTGCTGGATCTCTTGGAAGGCCGGGCCGAGCGGGCGGCCGTCGGTGAACAGCTTGGCGCGGACCATCTCGTCTGCCAGGAGGGGCGCGACCTCGGGGGCCGGGAAGACCGACGCCTCCATCGCCCGGCAGTTCGTGCAGGTGTAGCCGGTAAAGTCGACGAAGAGCGGCGTGTCGGTCGCGGCGGCCTCGGCGCGCGCGGCGTCGAGGTCGTCGGTGTGCCAGGCCAGCTCGCCGTCCGCCGCCGGGCCGTCGGCGGGCGCGGTCCGCGGGGGGAGAAAGGCGTCGGCGAGCGGCACGGCGGCGCCGCCCAGGCCGGGCGCGAGCACCAAGACGGCGGCCAGGGCGACGGTTGCGCCGAGCAACCGGCCCGCACCGATGGAGGCGGGCGGGGCGTCGGGCCCGACCCGGAGCCGGCCGAGGAGGAACCCCACGGCAAGCAGCGCGACGGCCATCGTGAGCGCCACCACGACGGGCCGCGTCAACACGCCGACGCCCCAGACGAGGTCGGCGTTCGACAGAAACTTCAGTGCGGCGGCCAGCTCCACGAACCCCAGCGTCCCCTTGACGGTCGCCATCCAGCCGCCCGACCGGGGGAGCCGCGCCGCCAGCCCCGGCGCCGCGGCCAGGACGACGAACGGCGTCGCGAAGGCGGCCGAGAACGCGGCCATCCCGAGCAGCGGGCGCGCCCACCCGCCCGGCGCCCCGCTGCCGGCGGCCGTCGCGAGGAGCCCGCCCACGAACGGGGCCGTGCACGAGAACGAGACGACGGCGAGCGCGAGCGCCGCCAGCAGCGTGCCCATCACGCCCGTCCGCTTCCGGGAGGCGCCGTCGACAGCCGTCGCCCACCGCGCCGGCAGCCGCAACTCGACGAGCCCCAAGAGCGAGAGCGCGAACACGACAAAGGCCGCCCCGAGCGCGAGGTTGACCCACGGGTTGGCGGCGACCTGCTGCGCGCCCGCCGCGCCCAGCGCCACGGACGCCGCGGCCCCCAGCGCCGTGAACACGGCGACGACGGCCAACCCAAACCCCAGCGCCCGCCCGACCGCGCCGCCCCGCGACCCCGCCCCGTGCGAGAACGCCCCGACGGTCAGCGGGACGAGCGGAAACACGCACGGCGTCAGCAGCGCCGCCAGCCCGGCGCCTACGGCGAGCAGGAGGAACCCCGCGAGCCCCTCCCCCGCCCCACCCCGAACGGGCGGCGCGGCAACCGCGGCAGTCGCCGAGTCATCGTCGTCCGAGATGTCGACGGGGACGAGCGCGAGGTCGGCCTCGGTGGTGTCCGCCGGGACGGGCCCCTCCGCCAGCGGCGCCTCTGCGAGAGGCCCCTCGGTCGATGGAGGGGCGGGCGCCGGAGTCGCGACGGCGAGCTGGAGCGGGAGCGTCCGCGTCCGCGGCGGGAGGCAGATCTGGTCGTCGCACACCCCGAACGTGACGTCGACCGACGCCCGGTGCTCGCCTGCGCCGACCGCGCCCGACGCGAGGACGGCGAGCTCGACGGACGCCTCACCCTCGAACCACCGCACGGGCTCGCCGAGCGCCTGGTCGATGGCGTCGATCGGCGGGGACTGGCGGAGGCCGTCGACGCGGACGCCCGCCGGGAGCGCGGCCTCGACCCGGAGCGGGAGCCCGGTCGGCGAGTCGAGCGCGTAGACGTGCCAGCCGTCAGCGATGGTGACGCCCAAGCGGACGGAGGCGGCCTCGCCCGGCGTGAGAGCGATGGGATCAGAGGGGCCGGTCCAGACCACGAGTTCGTCGGGGTCGGGCGGCGGGGCGCCGCCGAAGAAGGCGGGCTGGGCGTCGGACGGAGCCGCGAACGCGGCGACGACGACGAGGAGGGAGAGGAGGGATCGCATGGGTTAGCGCTCGGCGACGAGCGTGCGGAGGGCGGACCGGAGCGCGGGCTCGACCAGGAGCCCCTCGTGGCGCATCCGGACGCGGCCGCTCCGGTCGATGACGAAGGTGGTGGGGAGCACGGCCGTCGGCGGCGCGGCCCCGGCCGTCGGCGGGCCGACCAAGAGCGGGTACTCCACGCCGTACCGAGCGGCAAAGGCGCGGACGTCGGCGGGGTCCTCGTCTTGCGAGAGCCCGAGAAACTGGACATCGCCCGCGAACTCCTCTTGGAGGTCGACGAACCCGGGCGTCTCGACGACGCACGGCGGGCACCACGTGGCCCACACGTTGAGCACGACGACCTGGCCGTCGTAGTCGGCCGGCCCGACCGCGCGCCCGTCGAGGGCGCGGTACGTCAGGACCGGGGCGGGCCCCAGATCGGGGAGGTCGAGGTCGGGGACCAGGCGGCGGAACGCGACGACGGCCAAGACGAGGATGGCCCCCCACTGGAGGGCCACCCACGCCCGCCGTCGCCACGTCGCGGCGTCGGGGCGGGCGTCGCGGCTCACGATCCCGACCCGTCGAGGAGCGGCCGGACGAGCGGCTCGAGCTGATCGCGCAGGATCATCCCCGGGATGTAGTGAGCGACGTTGCCCTCGCGGTCGATCACGAAGGTCGTCGGGAGTGAGACGGTCGGGCCATAGAGTCCCTCCACGGTCCCGTCGTCGACGGCGACGGCGTAGTTGATCGCCATCTCGTCGGCGAACGGGCCGACGGCGTCCCAGCCGCCCTCGTCGAGCGCGACGCCGACGACCGTCAGGCCCTCATCGCCCAGCTCGTCCTGGAGCTCGATAAAGTCGGGGATCTCGTGGCGGCACGGTGGGCACCACGTGGCCCACAGGTTGAGCACGACGACCTCGCCGCGATGCTCGGACAACCGGAACGTCTCGCCCGAGCGCGTGGCGATCGCGAAGTCCGGGGCCGGGATCGGGTCCGGGTCGGGCGACGGGCCCTCGGGGCCGGACGGAGGGAGGTCGGGGGCCTGGGCGGAGGTCGCCTGAGCGGGCGCCGGGGAGGGGGAGCTGGCGGCGGCGACGCCAACGATGACGAGGAGGAGGACGGCGGCGATAGCCGACGCCTTGATGAGAAATCGGTCCATGGGTACTGCGGGGAATGGTCGAGACGGGAAACACGAGCCGCCGACCGCGAGCGCGGCCGGCGTCGGTCCGTCTAGACCCGCAGGACGATCGTCCGGAGCGCGGCGAGCGATCCGGAGGGCGGACCCCGCGGCCCGTCCAGGAGGGCGACCGGGGCGGCCGGCGGGAGCGGGAGCGCCGCGGCCAGCGCCGGGAGCGCGGCGGGCGCCGGGGCCCGGAGGTCGGGCGCGGCGACGAGCGGGGCCGGGTGCGCCTCGGGGACGACCACGCACGCAATGGCGACGCCGTCGTCGGCCGTGAGCCCCGGGACCGCCCCCTTTTTCGGGCACGGCCGCTCGCCCCACGAGGTCGTCACGCCCGCGTCCGAGGCGCACACCACCAGCCCGGCCAGCGCCGGGAGCGCCACCATGGGCACGAGCAAGGCCGCCAGCAGGCGGACCGCTCGGGTGAATCGGGGGGACGAGGAGCTCACGGAGCAAAGCTAGGGCGCGGAGTCCGTCGGCTCGCGGAGGGTTCGGCGAAGGCGACGGGCGGGAGGGGCTCCCGGCCGCCCCTAACGCCAAGCCCCAGCCCATAGTGCCCGCCTCGGGGGGCCGGCGGGGGACCGAGGCGGGGCCGACGCAGCGTCAACTCATTGTGTCAGGTCGGCGAGTGGTACGTGTTGCGTGTTGGCTGCGCCCGCCCTTCGGGGTGCGTCGCCGGGCGGCTGGTACACGCAACACGAAACACGTACCAGATCCTGCCCACGCCCCACGGCTCTACGACGCCGTCTTCCGGTAGCGGAGCAGCGCCAGCGGCAGCACGACGGCCGCGAACGCCGCCATCGCCAGCACCGACGGCCACACCTCGGCCGCCCCGGCCCCCTTCATCAGCACGCCCCGGAGCACGTCCACGAAGTGCTTGATGGGGTTGCCCGCCGCAACCGCCTGCGCCCAGCCGGGCATCGACTGGGCCGGGGTGAAGATGCCCCCCAGGAAGAGCATCGTCACCAGCACGAAGAAGGTCACGAACATGGCCTGCTGCTGCGTCGCGACGGCCGTTGAGATGAGCAGCCCCAGGCTGAGCGCGGCCACTAGGTACACACCGCCCGCGGCGTACACCCAGCCGACGCTCCCCAGGAACGGGGTTCCGAACGCGTAGCGGATGATGACCAGCCCGATCGTCAGCTCGATGAGGCCCAGGAGCCAGAACGGGATCAGCTTGCCCAGGATGAACTGGCTTCTGGTGATGGGCGTCACGTTGAGCTGCTCGAGCGTCCCGATCTCGCGCTCGCGGGCGATGTTCTGCGCCGTCAGCAGGATGCCGACGAGCGTCACGAGCGACGCCAGCAGCCCGATGGCCATGTAGCCGAGGTACTCGCCCTCGGGGTTGTAGAGCGTCCGCGTCTGGACCGTCACCCCCGGCGGCGGACGCGCGCGCACCGGCCGCCCTCCGATCGAGGCGGACGCTCTCGCCGCCGCCGCGACAACTCCAGCCGCCTGTGCCGATTGCGCCTCGGCTTGGGCGAACCGCCCGACGATCTGGCTCGCGTACGCCTGCACGACGCCCGCCGACGCCCCGTCCTCGGCGTTCATCACCAACTGCACCTCGGGCGACGCGCGGCGCTGGAGGTCGCGCTCGAAGCCGGCCGGGATCCGCAGCACCACGCTGGCCTCCCGCGTCAGCAGCGCCTCGTCCGCCCGGTCGCCCGACGCTGTCACGACGGTCACGGCGAACCGGCCGGACGCCGTGAACCCTTCCACGAGCCGCTCGGACGCCGCGCTCCGGTCGAGGTCGACGAGCGCGAGGTCGGCCGTCGCCACCTCGAAGGTCATCGCCTGCGCCACGATCAGCAGCTGCACGATCGGCGGCACGAAGATCTGGACCAGCATGATCCGGTCCCGCAGCACCTGGCGGATCTCCTTCCGAATGATGAAGAGGATGGTTCTCAAGGGGACTTGGGGACTACGGGGACTGGGGACTGCGGGGTCTGGGATTGGGGCGAGGGAGCGGACGAGGATCCCTATGTCCCCAGTCCCGACAGTCCCTCAGTCCCCTCATTCAATCCTGTCGTTGAGGGCGCGGGTGCTGGCGGCGAGCAGGACGACGGCCATCGCGCACAGGATCAGGAGCGGCTTCCACAGAACCGCCACGCCGACGCCCTTCAGCATGATGCCCCGCGCGACGACGATGTACCACGTCGCCGGGACGACGTTGGTGACCGGCTGCAGCCAGCCCGGCATCGAGGCGATGGGGAAGATGAAGCCCGTCAGCGCGAGTGTCGGGATGAGGAGGCCGAGCAAGACGCCCATCATGGCCGTCCGCTGGTCGGGCACGCGCGTGGCGATGAGCACGCCCAAGGCCAGCGACACGAGCACGTAGACGAGCGACGCCGCCAGCAGCAGCGCCACGCTCCCGCGGACGGGCACGCCGAACACGACGAACGCCACGCCGAGGGCCGTCACGGCATTCAAGAAGGCGAGCGCGAGGTACGGCGTCACCTTCCCGACGACGATCTGGATCGGCCGCAGCGGCGACACGAGCAGCACCTCCATCGTGCCGCTCTCCTTTTCGCGCGCGATGGAGATGGCCGTCATCAGCGCGCTGACGAGCGTCAGCACGAAGGCCAAGAGGCCGGGCACGAACAGGTTCTCGGACGCCAGCGTCGGGTTGAACCGCATCCGCGTCGAGACGCGCACGGTCGGCGCCCCGCCCTCCTGCTCGGCCACCCACGCCTGGACGACCCTGCGGACGTACGTCTCGACGGTCGTGGCGTAGTTGGCGTTGATGCCGTCGCTGACGATGAGCACCTCGGCGGTCCCCCGGGCGACCCCGCGCGCGAACCCGGTCGGCAGCACGAGCGCCACCTCGGCGTCGCCGGCCCGCAGCAGCGGCTCGACCTCAGCGACGCTCGTAAGCACCGCGACCAACTGAAGCGACGGCGTGCTGGCGACGGCCCGCGTCAGCTCCGCGCTCCGCGCGTCCCGGCTCGGGTCCACGACGACCACGGCGACGTTCTCGACGTCGGTGCGGATGGCGAACCCGAACAGGAGCACCATCGTGAAGGGCAGCGCCAGCAGCACGGCCAGCGTCTGCCGGTCGCGCAGGATGTGGCGCGTCTCCTTGACGACGAAGGCTCGGAAGGGGCTCATGGCTTCGGGGTTCAGAATTCGTCGCCCGTGGCTTCGGGGTGGGGCTCGACTCCGATGCCGTCGCCAGCGCCCTCTGCCCGTTCCCCGTCCCCCGTCCCCCGTCCCCCGCCTCCGGGCCTCGCCAGCCCCACGAACACCTCGTCGATGGAGGCGGCGCCGAACTGGGCCTTGAGCTCGGCGGGCGTGCCGAGGGCGGCGATTTTGCCCGCGACCATGATCGAGACGCGGTCGCAGTACTCGGCCTCGTCCATGTAGTGCGTCGTCACGAAGACCGTCGTGCCGGCGGCGGCGGCGGCGTAGATCATCTCCCAGAACTGCCGCCGCGTGACGGGGTCGACCCCGCCCGTGGGCTCGTCGAGGAAGACGACCTCGGGCTCGTGGAGCAGGGCGACTGAGAACGCCAGCTTCTGCTTCCACCCCAGCGGCAGCCGCCCGACCCGCTCGTCGACGAGGTGCTCGATGCCCAACATGTGCAGCGCCGTCGCCATGCGGTCGGCGATCTGGCGGTCCGTCAGCCCGTAGACCCCGCCATAGAAGCGGACGTTCTCGGTCACCGTGAGGTCGTCGTAGAGGGCGAAGCGCTGGCTCATGTAGCCGATCCGCCGCTTGACCTGCTCGGGCTCGGTCGCCACGTCGAACCCCGCCGTCCGCGCCTCGCCCGCCGACGGCGCCAGCAGGCCGGTCAGCATCTTGATGGCGGTCGTCTTGCCGGCCCCGTTCGCGCCAAGGAACCCGAACACCTCGCCCTTGGCCACCTCGAACGAGATCGCGTCGACGGCCGTGAAGTCGCCGAAGGTGCGGGTGAGGCCTTGGGCCCAGACGGCGGCGTTGAGACTGAGGACGAGGGACTGGGGACTCGGAGTCATCGGCTCGGGGGTGGAGCCGACGACACACGTTCCGCGCCCGTCATCCTGAGCAGAGCGGAGGATCTCGACGCCAATGTCCCCGGCCGTCGGGGCCGGTGCGGACGGCCTGGAGAACCGAGTTGCGATCCTTCACTGCGTTCAGAATGACAAGGGGGACGGACGGTCATCGGCCCGGAGCGCTGACGGCGTCCTTCTCTGCCCGTTCCCCGTTCCCCGTCCCCCGTTCCCCGCCCTCCCCCATCCGCGCCATGAACACGTCCTCGACGGTCGCCGTCGCGGGCTCGGCGGCGACCCCGACCCACCCCGCCTCGGCGAGCGACCGGACG
Source organism: Rubrivirga aquatilis (assembly GCF_046845665.1). Taxonomy (GTDB): domain Bacteria; phylum Bacteroidota; class Rhodothermia; order Rhodothermales; family Rubricoccaceae; genus Rubrivirga. The sequence continues at coordinate 383,385 of NZ_CP177355.1, forward strand.
AGGTCGGCCGACAGCGGGGCGGCGGACCGGTCGGCGGTGCCGGTGACGTGGACCCACTCGCCAAAAACCGCCGCGCTCGCGACGCCGTCCGAGGCACGGAGGGCGGCCAAGAAGGCGGCGCGGTCGCCGTCGGCGCGGGCCCTCGCGAGCGGGGCGCCGAAGCTGGCGGCGACGGCCGCGGGCGTGTCGGGCGGACCAAGCAACTGCCCCGTCTGCACGAGGGCGATCCGACCGCAGCGCGCGGCCTCGTCCATATACGGCGTCGAGACGATGGTCGTGATGCCTTGGGCGGTCATGGCGTCGAGCATGTCCCAGAACTCGACCCGGGAGACGGCGTCGACGCCGGTCGTCGGCTCGTCCAAGAGGAGCACGCGGGGGCGGTGGACGAGCGCGCAGCACAGGGCCAGCTTCTGCTTCATCCCGCCCGACAGGTCGCCCGCGCGGCGGTCGTCGAACGGCTGGATCTGGGAGTAGATCGGCGCGATCAGGCCGATCTCGGCCTCGACGGTCGTCCCGAACACCGAGGCGAAGAACTCCAGGTTCTCGCGGACAGTGAGGTCCGGGTACAGCGAGAACCGGCCGGGCATGTAGCCCACGCGCCGCCGGATCTCGCGGTAGTCGGCCACCACATCGAGGCCGTCGAGCGTCGCGCCGCCAGCGTCGGGCAAGATGACGGTGACCAAGATCCGCAGCAGCGTCGACTTGCCCGCGCCGTCAGGGCCGATCAGCCCGAACAGCTCGCCGGGCGCGACGTCGAACGAGACGCCGCCCAGCGCCACGGTCTCGCCGTAGCGCTTTTCGAGGCCTCGGACCTCGACGGATGCGGGGGCGGAGTCGGTCACCGCTCGATCCGGGTCGTGTCGGCTGGCGCGCGGTCGCTGCCCGTGTCGGCGCCGCTCAGAAACCGAACGTCGCCCGGCATCCCGACCTTCAGCAGTCCGTCTGGATTCGGCACGCGGATGTCGACGGCGTAGACCAGCTCGGCACGCGCGTCGCGCGTCTGGATCGGCGTCGGCGTGAACTGGGCTTGCGACGCGACGGCCGTGACCGTCCCGCGGACCTCGCGGACGCCGCCGGCCCCGTCCTCCACGAACACCGCCGCGGCCTGACCGAGGCGGATGCGCGCGAGCTGGTCGCCCGTCGCGTAGGCCCGGAGCTTGAGGCTCGACAGGTTGGCGATGGTGTAGAGCGGGCTCCCCGTCGCGACCGTCTCGCCGGGCTCGGCGATCACCGACAGCACGGTCCCGCCGACGGGGTTCTCGACGGCCGCGTTCGCGATCCGCGCGGCGATGCCCTCGAGCTGGGCGTCGATCCCGGCCACCTGGTCGTCGAGCGCCGCGGCCTGCGCCTCGGGGACGCCGGCCTGCACGGACTGGACACGGGCCTGGGCGCCCGCCGTCTGCGCTTGGGCACGGATCGACGTTGTCCTCGCCTGCGCTTGCGCGAGTTGCTGAGCCAACGCCGCGACCTGCCCCTGCCGCTCGTTCAGCTCTCGCGCCGTCGCGGCCTGGGCGTCGACGAGGCGCTGCGTCCGGGCCAGCTCCTCCCGCGCCGTCGCGAGTTGAGCCGCCAGCGCGGCGGCTCCGGCCTCGGCCTCGGCGACGCCCGCGAGCGTCGCGGTGCCCGTCGCGAGCGCGGCATCCCGGGAGGCCAGCGACGCCCGGGCCTGCGCCTGCAGCGACCGCTGCTGCCCCAAGAGCTGCCGACGCTGGGCGAGGAGGGCGGTGCGCTGGGCGGCGAGCTGCGTCGTGTCCACCAACCCGACGATGGCGCCGGGCGCGAGCACGTCGCCCGCGTCGACGTCGAACGAAAGAAGGCGGCCCTCGGCCTGGGCCGAGACGGTCGTCTCGCTGGCCTCAAAGGTGCCGTACGCGTCGGGCACGTCGTCGGACGAGCAGCCGGCGACGGCGAGGGCGCCGAGCAGCAGCGCGAGCAGGGGGAAGCGGGAGGCAGTCATCGGTCGAGGGCGTCGGGGTCGGTGACCGGAGGGGCGGCTCCTTCAGGAAACAGGCCAAGGTTCGAGAGGGCGCGAGCCTGCGCGCGGGACCGCTCGATCCGGTGGCGGGCTTCGGCCAAGCGGGCCGCCGCGAGGTCGGTCACGCGGTCCGTGTACGCATCGGGCAACAAGACGCCCTCGTCGAGCTGGCGACCGGCGACACGCAGGGCCTCTTGACGAAGGGCCACGATGCGGGCGTCGAGGGCGAGGGCGTCGGTGAGCCGGTCGATCTCAACCACGTCGTCGATCGTCGCGCGGCGGAGCTGGCGGGCAAAGGCGTCGGCCTCGGTCCGGGCGAGGTCGGCCGTGACGCGTGCGGCCTCCGCCTCTCGGCGCGATCGTCCCCAGTCAACGGGCGCCCAGCGGAGGCGGACGCCAGCGATGGCGTACTCACGGGCGGTGTCGCTCAGAAAGTCGAACGGGCTCGGGCGGCCGACGCCGGCTTGCCCGAACAAGCTGACGACGGGCGCCGTCGCGGCGCGGGCGAGCCGGGCTTCAGCCTCCGCGCGGTGGACCGTTGCGGCAAAGCGGGCGAACTCGGGCCGCTCGGCCGTGTCGAGCGCGTCGTCGAGTTCGTCGTCGTCGACGAGTGCGCCCTGCTGGCGGAGGAGGGCGGCCGTCTCGCCGAGGTCGGGGGTGACGAGCACGGCGTCGGGGCCGAGCGCCAGGCCGGTCAGGTCCGCCAGCACGGCGAGCGCGGCGGCCCGGCCCGCGTGGGCTTCGGCGACCTGCTGGCGGAGCCCCAAGAGGTCGGCTTCGAGGGCGTCGGCATGAGCGGACAGCGCGGCGCCTTGGGCAGCACGCGCCCGCAAGACGGCGAGCCGGGCCGACAAATCCTCGACGGCCAATCCCAGCGTCTCAGCCTGCGACGACAAGAGGAGCGCCCCGAAGAAGGCCTCCGTCGTGGCCTCCCGCAGGCTGTACAGCGCGACGCGCGCCCCGGCCGACTGCTCCGCCGCCTGCGCTCGCACCACGTCCGCCTGCCGCTCGGCGCGTCCGCCGTCGAGGACGGCCCAGTCGGCCTCGGCCTGGATGCGGGCCTGCTCCTTGGGCGCGCTCGGCGTCGTCCCGTCGGGGAGCACGACTGGGATCGTCGGGACCGCGCTCTGGACCGACGCCTGCCCGCTGAACGCGAGCTGCGGCAAGCGCCCCAAGCGGATCGCCTCCAGCCGGAGCGCCGTCGCGCGCTCGGTGAGGACGGGCTGCACGACGCGGGGGTCCTGCGCCTCGGCCACCGCCCGCGCCGTCGCGAGGTCGAGGGAATCGGCCGGGGCTCCAAGGAAAAGGAGGGCGAGGAGCAGCGTCATGCCGGGTCGGGGGCGAAGCCGCGCAGGACGAAGTCGGCGAGGTTCTCTCGGCGCCAGCGCGAGAGCGCGGCCTGCGCGTCGGCGCCGAGCCCGGCAGCGACCTCCAACATGTGGGCTGCCGCGTGCGGGAAGAGGAGCAGCGACATCAGCGTGACGACGAGCTGCTGCGACGTGATCGGGCGGAGGCGCCCCGCGGCGACCTCGGCGTCGATCTGCGCCTGCACCACGCCGAACACCTGGGCGCGGACCTGCTCGACGGGCAGCGTCTCGTGCAAGAGGGCCGAGAGCCGGGCGGGGTCGGTCCGCAGCTCGCACAGGATGTAGCCGGGCAGGAAGGGGTCGCCCTCGAGCGCGTCCATCTCGACGTTGATGGCGGCCTGCAGCTTGTCGCGGAGCGGGAGGTCGGAGGCCAAGGCGCCCAACAACTGGGGGAAAAGCCCGGCGGCGGCCCGGAGAAAGACGGCGTCCGCCAGCCCCTCCTTCGTGCGGAAGTAGTAGTGCAGCAGGGCCTTGTTGACGCCGGCCTCGTCGGCGATCTCCTGCGTCCGCGCCGCCGCGACGCTGCGGCGCAAAAACACGCGATGGGCGGCTTCCAAGATGCGGTCCCGGGTGGCGGCGTCAGCCTCAGGCATCGGGTTTTAACCGAATGGTTAACCGACTTAACCCCTTGGTCAACCAGAGGTTCCGAGGCGCCACATCCTGACCCGGGCACGGTCCTCAGAGGCCCGCAGCTACACCGTCTCCCCGCGAGCGATCCGGCGGACGGCCTCGCCCTGCTCGGCGGCCCAGGCGTCGTCGCGGCCGGTCTCGCTGGCGACGAGCGCCGCGACGGTGTCGGCTGATTCCGCGCTGGCGTCGGCGTCCAAAAACAGGCCGCGGGTGCGGCGGGCGAGCGCGTCGGCGGCCGTCCGGGCTTGCTCGTGGCGGGCGGCGTAGACGATCTGCGCGCCGGTGACCGAGGGCAACCGAGGGTGGACGGGCAACGCCAGCGCCGGGTCGTCGTCGGCGATGGCACGGACGTCGGCGGCGTCGGCGCCGTAGCTCGCGAAGGCGTCGCCGGACTCGGCGAGGGCGTCGGGGAGCCAGCCACGCAGGCGGAGGTCGGAGGTGTCGTGGGGGCGCTCGGCGAGCCCGGCCGTGTCGGCGGCGTGGTCGACGGCGTCCTCGGCCATCACGCGGTAGGTGGTCCACTTTCCGCCAGTGACCGTCACCAGCTTGGAGGCCGAGACGGACACGACGTGCTCGCGCGAGAGCGCGGCGGTGCCCTCGGCGTCGGGGTCGGAGATGAGTGGGCGCAGGCCGGCCCAGACGGCGCGGACGTCGGCGCGCGTGGGCGCGGGCGTGAGGTAGCGGCCGGCGTGCTCGAGGATGTAGTCGACCTCGTCGTGCGAGGGCTGCGGTTCGGGCGTCGGCGCGTCGACCGGCACGTCCGTCGTGCCGATGACGGTGCTCCCGAGCCAGGGAATCGCGAAGAGGACGCGGCCGTCGTCGGTCTTGGGCACCATCACAGCCGTGTCGCCGGGCAGGAACCGCTTGTCGAGCACGATGTGCGCGCCCCGGCTCGGCTCCAGCATGTTGTTCGCCGACGGCTTGTCGAGCCGGCGCACGCGGTCGGCCCAGACGCCCGTCGCGTTGATGACCACGCGCGCGCGGACCGTCCGCTCGGCCCCGTCCTCCTGGTCTCGGACGCGGACGCCGTCGATGACGCTGCGGCTCTTTTCGAAGCCGACGGCGGCGGTGTGGTTGAGCACGACGGCCCCGAGGTCGGCGGCGGTCCGCGCGAGCGCGACGGCGAGGCGGGCGTCGTCGAACTGGCCGTCGTAGTACAGCACGCCGCCGTCGAGCCCCTCGCGGTTCGCGGTCGGCACGCGCTCGACGTACTCGTCTTCGGAGAGCAGCTCGGTCGAGCCGATGCCCAGGCTCGCCGCGAGCCGGTCGTAGGCGAATAGGCCGGCGCCGTAGTACGGCTTTTCCCACCACGAGTACGCGGGCACGGCGAAGGCGCGCGAGTGCGCGATGTGGGGCGCGTTCGCCAGCAGCCGCCCCCGCTCGCGGAGCGCCTCGCGGACGAGCCGGACGTCGCCCCGCGCGAGGTACCGCACGCCGCCGTGGACCAGCTTCGTCGACCGCGACGAGGTGCCCGCCCCGAAGTCGACGCGCTCGACGAGCGCGGTCCGGTAGCCGCGCGCGGCGGCGTCGACGGCGCAGCCCAGGCCGGTCGCCCCGCCGCCGACGATGACGATGTCGAAGACGCCCGGGGCGGCGAGCGCGTCGCGCATGGCGTCGCGGCGGAAGGGGATCGGGGTCATGGCGGCGCGGGGTCGGGCGGGTAGAGCGCGCGGGCCGGGCGGGCGGTTCCGCTCCGCGCGGGGCGCAGGGGGCGCGAAGAGGAGAAGAGGGCAGAAGACGCGTGGCCCGGTCGCGACGACGCGTCCGTCTCCCTCCCCCCTACTCCTCTTCTCTTTCCTCCTCTCGCGCCCAGTCCTTGGCGCGCTCGACGGCGCGGCGCCAGCGCGCGCGCGCGGCGCCAGGGTCGGCCTCCGGGTCCGGCGACCAGCGCGCCGAGGCGGCCCACTGCGCGTCGAGGTCGGCCTCAGTCCAGACGCCCGCGCCCAGGCCCGCGAGGTACGCCGCGCCGAGCGCCGTCGTCTCGGCAATCGCCGGGCGGACGACCGGGACGCCGACCAAGTCGGCCTGCGTCTGCATCAGCAGCCCGTTGTGCGTCATCCCGCCGTCGACGCGGAGCTCCGCGAGCGCACTGCCCGAGTCGGCCGTCATCGCGTCCAACAGGTCGGCCGACTGGTGGGCAACGCCGTCGAGCGTGGCACGCGCGAGATGGGCGCGGTTCGTGCCGCGCGTGATCCCGAGGACGGTGCCCCGGGCGTACGGGTCCCAGTGCGGCGCGCCGAGCCCGACGAACGCGGGGACCACGACGACGCCGTCGCTGTCGGGGACGGATGCCGCGAGCGCCTCGACCTCGGCCGAGGTCTCGATGATCTGCAACTCGTCGCGGAGCCACTGCACGGCGGCGCCCGCCACGAAAACCGACCCTTCGAGCGCGTACTGCGCCGGTTCGCCCTCGACCTGCCACGCGAGCGTGGTCAACAGCCCGTGCTCGCTCGCGACGGGCTCGGCGCCGGTGTTGTAGAGCAGAAAGCAGCCCGTGCCATACGTGTTCTTGGCCATCCCCGGCCGGCAGCGCTGGCCGAAGAGCGCAGCGTGCTGGTCGCCCGCGACGCCCGTGATGGGCACGGCCGCGCCGAGCACGTCGGCGTCCGTCTCGCCGATGGCGCCCGACGACGGGCGCACCTCGGGGAGCACGGCGCGCGGCACGTCCAAGAGCGCGAGTTGCTCGTCGCTCCAGTCGAGCGCGTGGATGTCGAAGAGGAGCGTCCGGCTCGCGTTCGTCACGTCGGTCGCGTGGACGCGGCCGCCGGTCAGCTTCCACAGCAGCCAGCTGTCGACGGTCCCGACCGCCAGCTCGCCCGCTTGCGCTCGGGCGCGGGCACCGTCGACATGGTCCAAGATCCAGGCGATTTTGGTGCCCGAGAAGTAGGGGTCGAGCACGAGCCCGGTGCGGGCGCGGACGGCGGGCTCGTGGCCTTCCGACTTGAGGCGCTCGCAGGTGTCGGCGGTGCGGCGGTCCTGCCAGACGACGGCGCGGTGGATCGGCTCACCCGTAGCGCGGTCCCACACGACGGTCGTCTCGCGCTGATTCGTGATGCCGATGGCCGCGAGCTCGGCCGCCGCGATGCCCGCGTGCGCCAGCGCCTCGCGGGCGGTCGCGAGCTGGGTCGCCCAAATCTCGCCGGCGTCGTGCTCCACCCAGCCGGGCCGGGGAAAGTGCTGCGCGATCTCGCGCTGGGCCGTCGCGACGGCGGCGCCCGTGCCGTCGAAGACGATGGCGCGGGACGAGGTCGTGCCCTGGTCGAGGGCGAGGACGAACGGCATGGGGCTCGGGGCGGGACGTCGGAGCATACCGGCGACGGGGCGAGCGGTGCCGACGGAACGGGCGACGCCAATCGGTGGGGACGCACCGCCGGAGCGTCCCTACCCGACCACCGCGCCCCTCCACGGCCCGAGCGCCAGCGTCTCCCCCACCTCGACGCCCTCGTCGCCCCGCGCCGTCGCCAGACGGACCATCGCGCCCCGGAACGCCTCGGGCACGGCCACCTCGGCCGTCCCGTCGTCGAGGTGGAGCAAGACGAGTGTGTCGCCGCCGCGCACGAACGCGAACACGTCGTCCGGCACGCCATCGAGCGGGACGTAGTCGCCCGCCTGCAGCGACGCCGAGGCCGCCCGCACCGCGAGCGCGCGCCGATAGAACGCGAGGTGCGAGTCCGGATCGGCCGCCTCCGTCGCCACGTTGACCGTTTCATGGGTCGGGTGGAGCGGCAGCCAACAGTCAGACGGATCGGCGTCCGAAAAGCCCGCGCCGGGCGAGGCGTCCCAGGCCATCGGTGTGCGGCAGCCGTCGCGTGACAGCTCGGGCAGGCCGCTCCGGATGCCCCACGGATCGACGCGCCGGTTAGCGGGCACGTCCACCTCGGGCATCCCCAGTTCGTCGCCGTAGTACAGCGTCGGCGCGCCGCGCAGCGTCAGCAGCAGCAAGCCCGCCAGCCGCACCGACGCCGGCCCGAGCCGGGTCGCCAGCCGCCGCTCGTCGTGGTTGCCGAGCACGTAGTTCGGCCACGCGCCGTCGGACAGCGCCGCCTCCAGCGCGTCGACGTGCGCGCGCACGCTGGCGGCTGTCCACTCGGTCGCCAGCAGGCCGAAGTTGAACGGCAGGTGCAAGCCGCCCAGCGATCCGTCGGCGGTCGGCGTGCCGTAGTAGCCGGCCCACGTCGGGAGGTCGTCGAACCCGTGGATCTCGCCGATCGCCACGCGGTCCTGCCCGTCGAAGCCGTCGATGGTCTGGCGGATGCGCGCGAACAGCCCGTGCACGTCGGGGTGGCCCTTGTCGTGGAGGTGGATTTGCGAGTCGTACTCGCCGCGCGGCTTGTGCATGACGGCCGGCACGGGCGCCAGCGGGTTGTCGCGCATCGCCGGGTCCTTGGCGATGAGGTGCGCCACGTCGATCCGGAAGCCGTCGACGCCGCGCGCCATCCAAAACCGCAGCGTGTCCATCATCTCGTCGACGACGGACGGGTTGCGCCAGTTGAGGTCGGGCTGCTCGCGCAGGAACGAGTGCAGGTAGTACTGGCCCGTCGCCTCATCGAAGGTCCACGCCGGGCCGCCAAAGTGGCTCAGCCAGTTGTTCGGCGGCGACCCGTCGGGCTTCGGATCGCGCCAGACGTACCAGTCCCGCTTCGGGTTGTCCCGCGAGGCCCGGCTCTCGACGAACCACGCGTGCTGGTCGGACGAGTGGTTGGGCACGAAGTCCACGATCAGCTTCAGGCCCAGCCCGTGCGCGCGCTCCGCGAGCCGGTCGAAGTCGGCCAGCGTCCCGTACGGCGGGTCCACATCCCGGTAATCGGACACGTCGTACCCAAAGTCCGCTTGCGGGGACGGGTAGAAGGGGCTCAGCCAGACCGCCCCCACGCCGAGGTCGGCGAGGTAGGGCAGCCGGGCGGTGATGCCGGGGAGGTCGCCCAGGCCGTCGGCGTTCGAGTCCTGGAAGGAGCGGGGGTAGATCTGGTAGACGACGGCCGTCTGCCACCACGGGCGAGACATGGGCGGGGGCGGGAGGGGGCGACGCGTGAAGCGCCGTCGGGCGGGGACGGTTTCCGCATGGGGGCCTGGGATCGGTGTTCGGCACCCTGCCATCGAGGCTCTCTGACCCGGGACGGTGCGGCCTCGGCCCTGCCCGCGTCGGCGCCGAGTCGGAGGGGGCTGGCGAGGGCGGGGCGTTGGGGAGTGGGCGCCTCCCGGCCAGCCCTACGAGGGCTGGGGCTGGCGCTCCGCGTGGCCCGGACCCCGGACCAACAGGGGCAGGTCGCCCGGCGCGCCCTTGGCCGCCCAGTGGGCCCGCCACGGCAGCTCGGCGGCGCCGACCAGCGCGGAGGCAGCCTCGGGGGCCATCGGGCGGGCGAAGAGGTAGCCCTGCCCGTAGGCGCAGTCCATGGCGCGGAGCGCCGCGAGCTGGTCGGCCCTCTCGATGCCCTCTGCCACGACCGTCTTCCCGAGGGCCTCGCCCATCCGGACCACCGTCCGCACGAGCTGGGTGCTCCGCTCCTCGACACCCATCTCTGCGACGAAGGCGCGGTCCACCTTGATGGTGTCGACGGGCAAGGTGTGCAGCGTCGAGAGCGACGAGTAGCCCGTCCCGAAGTCGTCGATGCAGAACCCGACCCCGCGCCCGCGGAGCCGGTGGAGCTCGGCGGCGACGGCCTCCGGGTCCTCGACCATGAGCGACTCGGTGATCTCGAGGAAGAGTTGTTGGGGCCTGATCCCATGCTCTTCGATCACCGCATGGACGGCGTCGAGGTAGGTGTTCTCCAGCAGGTCGCGACCGGTGCAGTTGACGCTGAGCAGCAGGATGGCGTCGTCAGCCTCGAGGCGCCAGGCGGCCATCTGCCGGGTCGCCTCGGTGAGCACCCAGCGGTCGATGTCGATCACCTGCCCGCTCTCCTCGGCGGGGCCGATGAAGGCGTCCGGGAAGAGCAGCCCGAGGTCGGGGTGCTGCCAGCGGACGAGCGCCTCGAAGCCGACGAGGGCGCCGTCGGCAAGCCGGACGATGGGCTGGTAGGCCAGCCGGAGCTCGCCGCGCTCGGCGGCGTGGTGGAGGTCCATCTCGAGGCGGAACCGCTGGGCGGCCGCATCGTGGCTGCCCGGGCTGAAGGTGGCGTGGCCACCGCGGCCGGCCCCCTTCACGTCGTACATGGCGAGGTCGGCCTCCCGGAGGATGGCGTCGGGCGAGACGTGGTCGGTGCGGCTGGAGACCACGCCGATGGAGGCGCCCACCGAGAGGTCGTGGCCGTCGATACGGACGGTGGCCACGAGGGCCTCCTGGATGCGCGCGGCGACGACCTCGCCGTGGCGGGGGCTCGGGGCCTCCACGAGGAGCACTGCGAACTCGTCGCCGCCGAGGCGGGCCACGGTATCGCCCGGCCGGAGCGCACCCCGGATCCGGGTGGCGACCTCCTGGAGCAGCCGGTCGCCGGCCGAGTGGCCCAGGCTGTCGTTGACCACCTTGAAGCGGTCGAGGTCGATAAAGAGCACCGTAAAGACCCCATCGCGGTCGGCCTCGGCGATGGCCTCCTCGAGACGGCTGGCGAACAGGGCGCGGTTGGGGAGCCCGGTGAGGTCGTCGTGGTGGGCCTGGTGGTAGAGCACACGCTCCACCTGGTGCCGCTCGGTGATGTCGTTGACGGTGCCGATCACGGCCGGGCGGCCGTCGTGCTCCACCCGCACACCGGCGAGTTCGAGCTGGATGGTGCGGCCGTCCTTGCGGCGCCCGCGGGCGGTGTAGGTGAGCACGCTCACCTCGCCATCGACACGGCGGCGCAGGTTTTCGGCGGCCATCGCGCGGTCGTCCGGGTGGAGGATGGAGAGCACGCTGAGCCCGTGCATCTCGCCCTCGGCGTAACCGAAGATGTCGGCCATGCGGGGGTTGACGTAGACGAAGCAGCCATCCTGCATGATGGCGGTCCCCACCACGGAGTGCTCGACGAGGTCGCGGAAGCGGGCCTCAGCGGCCCGCGCCGCGGTCACGTCGCGCGACACGCCGACCACGCCGACCACGTCGCCGTCGGGCCCGAGCAGCGGCATTTTGGTGGTGAGCAGCCAGCCGCCCTCGGCCGAGCGCTCCTCCCGGTTCTCGACCGGCACACCGGTCCGGATGACGGCGAGGTCATCGGCGAGGGCGGCCTCGCCCAATTCTGGCTTCCCGAGGGCGGCCGAGACCTCGAGGTCGGTCTGCCCGACCGCGCTGGCGGGGTCTTCGAAGCCGAGGGCGACGGCGCTGGCGAGGTTGCGCAAGGTGGACCGGCCCTCGACGTCCTTGACGTAGATGTGGTCCGGGATGGTGTCGATGACGAGCCGGAGCAAGCGGCCCTGCGCGAGCGCCTCCTCCACCGACTGGACCACGCTCTCGACAGCCGGCCGGAACACGGTCCTCCCAACGAGGACGAGCATGCCTATCAGCCCGACCACCAGCACGAGGACGCCCCATTGCAGCTGGTGGATGGCGGCGGCCGAGGCGGCGAGTTGAAACACCACCGGGTCCAGCTCCGCCAGGTACGCACGCTCGACGTCGAGGATGGCCCGGGCCGCCGCGTCGGCCCGGGCCTCGTCGTCGGCCTCCAGGGCCCGCCGCAGCGCGGCGGCTTCCCTCTGTGCCTGAGCCACCTGGGGCGAGAGCGCCGTCAGCCGCGCGCGGACTTCCGGGTAGGTGATGGCCGTCACGTCGAGCCCGGCGTCGCCGTCGAGGAGCGCGGTGTGGCTCCGGGCCCACATCGCCGTGGCCTCCTCCATCGTTCCGACGTCCCCGGCCCAGGGAAGGTCGAAACGGGCAGCGAGGGCCGCCCGGGCCACGCGCTGGGTCAGCATCCGCTGCCGGCCCGCCAGGTTCACCTCCGACCCATCGGCGATCCGCTTCTGTAGCGTGGTGAGGGCCAGCCCGGCCGCCGCGCTCCCCATCAGTGCGATGAGGACCAGGGCCACGCGGTAGCGCCCGGTGAGGCGCCGCCGAATCTGGCGGGGAGACATAGCGAGCATTGGGCGTCCTCTGGCGGCTCCCTGGTTATCGCGCGCCCCGGGCTCTCCTGAAGGCCCTCCCCCTCTCCGCCACGCGCCGATCGCCCCCCTTGGAGCCCTGCCGCCCCGCCTCCGCGCCGAGGCGGGGGCGGCGCGGGCCGGGTGGCTGCTGGCGTCCGATCTTGGAGCGCCCCAACCCCGGCTGTTATGCGCGTCGCTCCGCTCGCCCTCGCCCTGCTCGTCGTCGGGGTCCACGCCCAGACGACCCCGCTCTACGCCACGCTCGACCTCCGCGAGCCGCTGGCAGCGGGCTGGGTCGACGACGGCGAGCCGGTCGGCTTGCGCGGCAGCGTCGCCCCGCTCTCGTGGGGCGCCACCACGCCCGCCACCGACCCCGACGGCGACGGCCTCTACCAGCTCGCCGTCCCGTTCATGGTCCCCGAGGGCGGGCTCCGCGTCGAGCTCAAGATCAAGGTGGACGACGGTGACGGCGACGCGCCCAACGACGGGTGGCAGGAGGGCGCCAACCACGCCGTCGAGCTAACCGCAGGCGTGGGCGCTGGGCTGATGCTCCGGTGGTCGGCGCGGCCTGTCGCCCCGCCGTCGAGCATCACCGGGCGGATCGACACGATGCCCGCCGTCGAGGGCGCCGGGCTGGCCCCGCGCGACGTCTACGTCTGGCTCCCCCCGGGCTACGCCGACACCGACGCCCGCTACCCCGTGCTCTACCTCCACGACGGCGCGGGCGTGTTCGGGACCGAGGCCGGATCCGAGTGGGGCATGGACGAGGCCGCGACCGCGCTCATCGAGGCCGGCGAGATCGAGCCGCTGATCATCGTCGCCGTCTCGAACACCGACCGCCGCACCGACGAGTACACGCCGACCGTCCACACCTGGACGCAGACCGCCCTCCGCATCCGGCCGCCGACCGCCGACGGCCCGCTCGGCGCCATCACCGGCGCCTACGCCATCGGCCCCGACTCGCTCGTGATCGCCCTGCGCGACGGGGCGCTCGTGCTCGATCCGCCCGGGACGGAGCGGTCGGTCCCGATGGTCGCCGGCGACGACGGGACGTACACGATGCCCGGCGACCCGACGACGCTGTCGTTCCCCGCCGCCGCCGACGGGACGGTCGCGCGCGTCGTCGCCACGCGCCCGCCGGCGGGCGGGCTCGGCGACACCTACGGCCGGTTCCTCATCGACGTGCTCAAGCCCCAGGTCGACGAGCTGTTCCGGACGCGCCCCGAGGCGGCCCATACCGGCTTGGGCGGCGCGTCGCTCGGCGGCCTGATCACGATGCACCTCGGCGCCACGCGGCCCGACGTGTTCGGGCGTCTGTTGGTTGCCTCCCCGTCCGTCTGGTGGGACGACAAGGTGCTGCTCCGGACCGTCGCGGACGCGACGCCGTCGCCCGGCCAGCGCGTCTGGGTCGACATCGGCACTGAGGAGGGCGGCTCGATGGTCCCCGACGCGCGGCGGCTGGCGGCGCTGCTCGTCGAGACCGGATGGGACGCCGCGCTCGTCCGCTTCGTCGAGGCCCCAGGCGCCGGCCACGACACGGGCGCGTGGCAGGCGCGGGCGCCGGACATGCTGCGCTTCCTCTTCCCCGCCGAGTAGTCCGCCCCGGACCCGAGGCCGAGTTACTCCGCCAGCCCGACCTCGACGAGGAGCGCCTGGTACCGGGGGTCTGCGCGGAGCCCTTCAAAGACCGGCCCGACCCTCATCATCCGGACGAACCAGCTCCGCTCGGCGTGGGCCTGCTCGAGGAGGGGGAACACCCGGTCCGTCTCGCCGAGCGCGTCGTGGACCACGGCCCGCAAGAACGGCGAGACGTAGCGGTCGTCCGCGAGCGCCTCCAGCTCGGCCAAGACGGCCCGGGCCTCGGCGCGCCGCCCGAGCCCCGCGAGCGCCCGCGCCCGCGTGCTCAGCGCGTCGGGGTCCGCCCGCTCAGGATCGGCGCGGTCGAGGGCCGCCAGACTCTCGCGGTAGTCCCCCGTGCCCAACAGCACCAGCCCGGCGAACAGATCGGCCGCGGGGTAGGGCCCGTGGACGCGCTCGATGCGCCGGAGCACCGCGAGCGCGTCGTCCGGGCGGCTGGCGAACCACAGGATGATCCCCTCGATGAGCCGGGCGTAGGGCGAGAGTGGGTCGAGCGTCTGGGCCGCCGCGATCTCGGCGAGCGCGGCGTCGAACCGGCCCTGGTCGCGCAGGAGCTCGGCGTACGACAGGTGCGCGAGGGCGTCGCTGGGGTCGAGCGCGAGGGCCCGGCGGAAGTGGGCCTCGGCGGCTGGCCAGGCGTGGGGGTCGTTGGCGAGCACCGACGCGAGCGCGTTGTGGGCGCCGGCGCTCTCGTCGTCGAGGGCGAGCGCCCGCTCGGCGGCGGCCTGCCCGCGTGCGGCGGCCTCGGGCGCGGTCAGCAGGCCGAGGTAGCCGAAGATCACAGCCGCGTCGGCGAGGCCGGCCCAGGCGTCGGCGAACGTGGGGTCGCGGTCGAGCGCTCGTTGGAAATGGTCGCGGGCGGCGACCAAGGGCTCCGGGGCCCACGTGTGGAGCAGGTGCCGGCCCTTGAGGTAGTGGTCGTAGGCGACGGCGTCGTCGGTCCCGCGCGTCGCCAGCCGCCGCCGCTCGTCGGCCCGGAGCGTCACGCCGAGCGCCGCGGCCACGCGCGCCGCGATCGCCGGCTGGACCCCAAGCACGTCGCCGCGGTCGGCGTCCACCATGTCGGCCCACCGGACCTCCCCGCTGGCCGCGTCCACCAGCTCGACGGCGACGCGGACGCTCGCGTCGGATCGCTGGACCCGCCCCGTGAGCAGGGCGCCCGCCCCCAGCTCGCGCCCGATCGTCTCGGCCGACGCCTCGGAATCGCGGAACCGCTCGCTCGACGACCGGGCGATGACGCGGAGACCACCGACGGTCGAGAGCCGGGCGATGAGCGCCTCCGTGAGCCCGTCGGCGAGGTAGGCGTCGTCGGGCCCGGCGCCGTCGTCGGCGAAGGGAAGGACGGCGATCCGGAGGTCGCCGGGGGGCGGGTCGGGCGCCGTCGGGCGCGGCCACAGGACCGCCCCAGCGACGACGGCCGCGGCGAGCGCCAGCGCCCCGACCCAACGGCGCCGGGGCTTCGGCGTGTCGAGGGCGGCGAGCACAGCGTCGGCATCGGGAAACCGGCGGCCGGGCTCTTTCGCCAGGCATCGGTCCACAACGGCGGCGAGGGGCGTGGGCACGTCGGGGCGGAGGGCCCGGACCGGCGCCGGGTCGTCGTGGCGGATGGCGTGGATGCGCGTCGCGTCGGTCTCGCCGCGGAACGGCCGCTCGCCGGTCAGCATCTCGTAGAGGACGACGCCCCAGCTCCACAGGTCGGCCCGGGCGTCGGCTGGCTCGCCGCGCGTCCGCTCGGGGCTCATGTAGGCGACCGTCCCCAGCGTCGCCCCCTCGCGCGTCAGGTCGCGGCCGGCGGCCTTGGCGATCCCGAAGTCGACGAGCCGGGCGCCGCCGGCCGCCAGGAGCACGTTCGACGGCTTGACGTCGCGGTGGACGACGCCCGCGCGGTGCGCCGCGCCGAGCCCCTCCGCCAGCCGCCGCGCCACGGCGACGGCCTCGGCGACGGGGAGAGGCCCGCCCTCGAGCCGCTCGCGCAGCGACGGCCCCTCGACGTACGCCATCGCGATGTAGAGGCGGCCGTCGTCGGCTTGGCCGATCTCGTGGACGGCGGCGACGGCGGGGTGGTCGAGCGCGGCGGCGGCCTTGGCTTCGGCCACGAGCCGACGGCGGGCGCCGGCGTCGGCCGAGAGGTGCGGCGAGATCAGCTTGAGGGCGACGGGCCGGTCGAGCCGCGGATCGTGGGCGAGGTAGACGACGCCCATCCCGCCCCGGCCCAGTTCCCGCTCGATCCGGTACGGCCCGACGGACTGGCCGGTCAGCGTGTCAGCCTCGCCCAGCAGGGCCGCGGCGTGGTCGGCGTCGAGGGCGTCGAGAAAGCCGTCGGCCTGATCGTGCGCGCCGAGGAGCGCGTCGAGCTCGGCGCGGAGGGCGTCGTCGTCGGCGCAGGCGGCGTCGAGGAACGCGGGGCGCTCGGCAGGCGGGCGGTCGAGCGCCTCGGGCAGGAGGCGCTGGGCCTGTCGCCAGAGGTCGGCGGCGCGGGTGGGGTCGGGGGCGGTCATCGCGGCGAGGGCGAGTCGTCCCAACCTAGGGCGCCGGCGCGGAGTGGAGCGCGCGGTACAGCCACGCCCGGGCCGTCACCCAGTCGCGGCGGAGCGTCCGCGCCGTGACGCCGAGCACGTCGGCCGTCTCTTCGACGCTCAAGCCCCCGAAGTAGCGGCACTCGACCAAGTGCGCCGCGCGGGGGTCGAGCGCGGCGAGCCGGTCGAGTGCGGCGTCGAGGTCGAGGAGGTCGGCCGCGAGCCCGTCGACGGCGAGGTGGGCCTCGTCGAGCGTGACGGCGACGGCCCCGCCGCCGCGCTTCTGGCGGAGCCGGTGCCGCGCCCGGTCGACGAGCACCTGGCGCATGGCCCGGGCGGCGGCCCCGAAAAAGTAGGCCCGGCTCCGGACCGGCACGCGCGTCTGGTCGACCAGCTTGAGGTAGGCCTCGTGGACGAGCGCGGTCGTGTCGAGCGTCGCGTTTCGGCGCTCGCGCGCGAGCTGCCCGTGCGCCATCCGCCGGAGTTCGTCGTAGACGAGCGGCAGGAGCCGGTCGGCGACCGCGCGGTCGTCGGCGTCGGCGGCGAGGAGCACCTCGGTGATGGCGTGGGGCGCGGGCATGGCGACGGGCGGGGCCGGCAACCTAGGGCGGCGACGCCAGCCCTCGTGTCCGGATCGGTGCCCGGGTGTCGCAGGAGGGGACAACACCTTCCCCTCCCTGCTATGACCCTCCGCCCCGCCGCCTTGCTCGCCGCATTCCTCGTCGCCGCCTGCGACAGCGCGGCGCCGCCCCCGCCCGATACCACGCCGCCCCCCGTCTTCCCCGCCGCCGAGACGCTCGCCGCCGAGCTCATCGACCCGGCCATGATCCGGGAGGTCGTCGACGCCGGGTGCACGCCGTTCCAGGACGCGGCCCCAGCGTCGGCGCTGTTCCACATCCCCCAGACCGAGGCCCGACGCGGGGCGTGCGCACCGCTCTTGGCGCTGACCGACCCGGCCGGCCAACCGATCACCGCCGAGGCCTGGGCCCGAGCTTCGGGCGAGGTGACGCTCACGTGCGTCGGTGCCGGTACGCAGTACGCCTTCCAGTTCGAGGGGCTGGTCCCGGGCGGGGTCTACACCATCTGGCACTTCCCGGGCTCCGGCGGCGGCGCGCTCGCCACGCACCCCGGCGGCGCCCGTAACGTCTTCACCGCCTCGGCCGGGACGACGACGTTCACGGTCGTCGGGACGGCCGGAGCCATGACCATGTGGGGCACGGTGCCGGCCTGCACCCTCCCCGTCCCCCCGCGCGCCGAGGTCGGCGACATCGGGGGCGAGCTGTTCGTGGTGGTGTACCACACGGACAACCGGAGCTGGGGCGACGTCCCCGGGCCCGAAGACACCATCGCCGGGCACCTGGTGGTGATGGGCCGCTGACGCCCAACGTGTCCGGTGTCGGCGCCGAATGTCGCAGGTCTCCGCGTCCCCCCTCCCTCCCATTTTCCCGTTTGAGGTTCTGCCATGCGTGCCGTCTTTCCCCTCCTCCTCGCCCTCGCCCTCGTGGCCGGCTGCTCCGACGCGGCCCCCACCGCCTCCGACCTCGCCGATGCCCGGCCTGTGCTCGACGTGAGCGGCACGTGGGACTGGAGCGAGGTGACCCACATCCGCGCGACGCCGTTCGCCGCCGAGGCCGTCTTCGGCGTCACGCCCGAGGGCCCGGTGACGCGCCTGTCGTGCCCGAGCGCCGGGACGCTCACCGTCACCCAGACCGGCGAGACGTTTAGCGGGACGTCCACGCAGGCCCCCGCCGTCTGTACCACGCACGGCGGGCAGACGGCCCCGGCCCCGTTCCCGCCGACGCTCGACATCGCAGGTGAAGTCCGCGGGCGCCGCCTCCGGTTCACGTTCGAAACCGGCGGCTTCCCCTGCCACTACCGCGGCCGGCTCCGCGCCTCGGGCGGCAGCCCGACCGAGTGGCGGGCGCGGGGGAGCTGTGAAGTGCCCCCGGAGTTAGGGAAAGACAAGATCCTCGGCTTTGTCGCGACCCGGCCGTAGCCGTCGGCACCGGGCGGTCTGGTGCGGCCGCCCGGCAGCCGGAGGGGAAACGCCGGGCCCTCGTCCCCTGCGCTCTCCACCCCGAACGTCCCGCCGTAGCCCTGCGCGACGACCTCGTGGCGAAGCGAGAGCCCTAGGGTCCGTCATGTGAGTCGGTCCGTTGCCGAGCGAGAGCCGCTGGCGGTGCCTGCAAGGCGCCCGACGAGATCGATGCCTGAGCATCGGACGAGGAGGGCAACGGGGCAGGCGCCGCCAGAGGCCTCGCGCAGACAGGACCCTAACGCGGCGGGACCTAGCCCCGCCGCGAGCGCGGGGCGTCCCATGCTCCGGTGTCCGCCCGACGAGGCGGCTCGCGGTTCTGGCCCGCAGCAGTAGTCTGGAGCCTCTGCGCGCATCGGTCTGGATGATCGTCCCACGCTTCTCCCCCGGCCCGGACGCGGTCGCCGCCCACTACGACCGCCTCGACGCCTTCTACCGCGAGATCTGGGGTGAGCACGTGCACCACGGCCTGTGGCGCTCGCGGCGGGACACGCCCGAGGCCGCCGCCGACGCCCTCGCCGACCGCGTGATCGGCGCCCTCGGCGAGGCCGAGCACGTGGTGGACGTGGGCTGCGGCTACGGCGCCACGGCCCGGCGGCTGGCCGAGCGGACCGGCGCCCACGTGACGGGCCTGACCCTCTCGGCGACCCAGGCCGCCGCGGCCCGAGGCCAGCGCGTCGCCCGCGGGGCCGTCGAGGTCCACGTCTGCGACTGGCTGGCCAACGGCCTGCCCGACGGCGCCTTCGACGCCGCCTACGCCATCGAGAGCACGACGCACATGCCCGACCGGCCCCGCGTTTTTTCCGAGGTGGCGCGGGTGCTCCGCCCGGGCGGTCGGTTCGTGCTCTGCGTGTGGGCCGCCGCCGAGCGGCCGCCAGCGTGGGCCGTCCGGCATCTGCTCGAGCCGATCTGTCGGGAGGGCCGGCTGGCGGGCCTGGGCACGCTCGCCGAGAACCGGCGGTGGATGACCGACGCCGGGCTCACGGTCGAGCACGAGGAGGACTGGAGCCGCGCCGTGGCCCGGACGTGGACCGTCGTCGCGCAGCGCGTCGCGTGGCGGCTGCTGACCGACGCCCGCTACCGCCGCTTCGTCCGCGACGCCGCCGAGGCCGACCGCGGGTTCGTCCTCACCGTGGCCCGGCTGCGGCTGGCCTTCGCCACCGGCGCACTGCGCTACGGCTTCGTCGTGGCCCGCGCGCCTGGCGGAGCCCCGGCCTGAGCGCCGGGCAAGCGGAGGCGATCACTTGGCGCCCCCCCCCGTCAGCGTCCCGACGTGTCGCTTTGGCTCGATCAGGACCTTGCCGATGTCGGCCGCCAGGCCGAGGCAGAGCGCAGCGGCGAACGCGGGGTGGCGGACACGCGTCGCGTGCTCGGCGTGGACGGCGTGCTCCTCGCTCATGGCCACGTTCGACGTCAGGTCGGCCAGGATCGCGTGGCGCTCGGCCGAGTCGGTCTCGTCAGCCAGCTCCTCGACCACCTCGTGCGAGAGCGGGCCACCGTTGTTGGCGCCGTGGAGCGGGCTTCTAGATCTAGCGCGCGGTGCCGGCCGTGCGTTGGCCCACCGAGGTCGTCTTCTCGCTCCGAATGAGACGGCCTGCGCGGCGCGGAGCTCCACCATGGCCGCCTCGCCCCCCGGCGGGCCTCTAGCTTGCCCGCATGCCCCTGACCCTCGACACCCTCGGCAACCACCTTGGCCAGGAGATCGGCGTCTCGCCGTGGCGCACCGTCGAGCAGTCCACCATCGACGCCTTCGCCGACGTCACCGGCGACCATCAGTGGATCCATGTAGACCCCGAGCGCGCCGCCCACGGCCCCTACAGAGGCACCATTGCGCACGGCCTGCTCACGTTGTCGCTCTTGCCGGCGCTTCGCGCCGAGGCCGGGGTCCACCCCGAGGGTGTCGGCCGGGCTGTCAACTACGGCTACGACCGGGTACGCTTTCTGGCGCCGGTCCGCGCCGGGGCGCGCCTCCGCGTCCGCGTGGTGCTCACAGCCGTCGCGCATAAAGGCGCGAATGTCCTTGCGACGACGCAGAACACGGTCGAAGTCGAAGGCGACGGGACGCCGGCCCTCGTCGCCGAGGCGCTGACGCTCTTCGTGCCACAAGCGTAAGCTTCGAACCCGGGTCGCCCACTCCCCCCTTTGCCATGCTGTTCGAGAACCAGGTCGTCGTCATCACCGGAGCGGGGCGCGGGATTGGAGCGGCGGCGGCACGCGCGTTCGCCGAGCACGGAGCCCACGTCGTCGTCAACGACCTCGACGAGGCCCCGGCGCAGGAGACGGCGGACGCCATCGTGGCGGCGGGCGGCCAAGCGCTCGTCGTGGCGGGCAGCGTCACCGAGGACGGCTTCCCGGAGCACTTGCTCGACCGCGCCGTGGACCGGTTCGGGACGCTCCACGTGCTCGTCAACAACGCCGGGTTCACGTGGGACGGGATGCTCCACACCATGACCGACGTGCAGTGGCAGGCCGTCCTCGACATCCACGCGACGGCGCCGTTCCGGATGGTCCGCGCAGCGGCCAAGCACCTGCGCGAACCGGCCAAGGCCGAGCTCGCCGCAGGCCGGCCGTTCTCGCAGAACCGCTGCATCGTCAACGTGTCGTCGGTGAGCGGGCTGCACGGGAACGTCGGCCAGATCAACTACGCGACGGCCAAGATGGGCGTCGTGGGGCTGACGAAGACGGTCGCGAAGGAGTGGGGCCGCTTCGGGGTCCGCTGCAACGCGGTCGCCTTCGGGTTCATGGACACACGGATGACGCAGTCCAAGGAGGCCGGCGAGGTGGCGACGGTCGACGGCCACGCCATCCCGCAGGGGATCCCCGAGGCGATGCGCGAGCGCGCCACCACGGGCAACCCGCTCGGCCGCCCAGGCACGCCCCAAGAAGCGGCCGGTGGCATCCTGCTCATGGCCTCGTCGCTGGCGGGCTACGTCACCGGCCACACGCTGGAGGTGACGGGGGGCTCGGGGATCTGAGGGGGGGTACCCTGTACCGCTCCTACAGGTCGCGGAGCCGGAAGCGCTGGAGCTTGCCGGTCTGCGTGCGCGGGAGCGCGTCCAAGAACTGGACGGCGCGGGGGTACTTGTAGGGCGCGATCTGGGCCTTGACGAAGTCCTGAAGCTCGGTCGCCAGCGCCTCGCCCGCCTCGACGCCCTCGTGGACGGCGACGAACGCCTTGACAAGGTGGCCGCGCTCGGCGTCCGGCACCCCGATCACGCCGCACTCGGCGACGGCGGGGTGGAGCAGGAGGGCGCTCTCGACCTGCAAGCCTGAGACGTTGTAGCCCGACGTGATGATCATGTCGTCGGCGCGGGACTGGTAGTGGAAGAAGCCGTCGTCGTCTACTAGGTAGGCGTCGCCGGGGTAGTTCCAGCCGTCTTTGACGTACTGCCGCTGGCGAGCGGGGTCGTCGAGGTAGCGGCAGCCCGTGGGCCCGCGCACGGCGAGCAGGCCGACGGTCCCGGGCCCCACCTCGCGGCCGTCCTTGCCGACCACTTTTGCGTCGTAGCCGGGGATCGGCTTGCCCGTCGCGCCGGGACGGCCTTGTCCGGGGGGCGACGAGAGAAAGATGTGGAGCATCTCCGTCGACCCGATGCCGTCGACGATCTCGAGGCCCGTCGCGTCGCGCCAGGCGTGGAAGGTGGGCGCCGGGAGCGGCTCGCCCGCCGAGACGCAGAGCCGGAGGGCGCTCAGGTCGCGGCCCTCCAGGTGTCCAAGCATCGCGCGGTACGCCGTCGGCGAGGTAAAGCAGACCGTCGCGCGGTGCGTCTCCAAGGTGTCCAAGAGCGATGGCACGGAGGGCTTGGGGATGAAGGCTGTCGAGGCCCCGACCCGCATTGGGAACAGCAGCTCGCCGCCCAGCCCGAACGTGAACGCGAGGGGCGGCGTGCCGGTGACCACGTCGTCGGCCGTCAGGCCGAGGGTGCGCGGGAAGGCGTCGCAAATGGCGAGCACGTCGCGGTGGAAGTGCATCGTCGCCTTGGCGGTCCCCGTCGTGCCGCTGGTGAAGGCGATCAGCGCCACGTCGTCGGCCGCCGTGTCGACGGCGTCGACCGTCGTGGGCTTGCCGTCGGCGAGGGCCGCGAGTTCGTCGCGGGCCCCGTCGTCCCCTTCGGGGAAGGCGTTGAACCTCACGATCCGCTCCAGCGGACCGCCCTCGACGCCCTCGGCCGCCGCGGCGCAGGCGGCGTCGCAGAGCGCGAGCCGGATCTGCGCCTTCTCGCAGGTGTAGCCCAGCTCGAAGGCGCGGAGGAGGGGCATCGTCGCCACCACGATCCCGCCGGCGAGGCCGATCGCGAACCAGCACGCGGCCAGTTCGGGCGTGTTGGGGCCGTGGAGGAGCACGCGGTTTCCGGGCACCAGCCCGAGGTCATCGCGAAGCGCATGCGCGATCTGGCTGGCGCGGCGCCGGAGGTCGCCGTACGTCCACGCCGGACCGTCGGAGAGCACGAGCGGGCGGTCGGTCCATCCTGCGTCCGCGGCGCCGTCGAGGAGAGCGGCGGCGGCATTGAGCCGCTCGGGGTAGTCGAAGACGCTCCCCTCGGGGAGGACGAAGTCCGGCCAGAGGTCGCGCGGCGGGAGGTGGTCGCGGGCGAACGGGTCGGTGTGGCCGGAAGGCGTCATGGGCGGGGGCGCTACGCGGAGCTCGGCACGACGGCCGTGGCCTCGATCTCGACCACCGCGCCGTCCTCCAACAGGCCGGCCACCTCAACGAGGGTCATGGCCGGGAAGTGCAGCCCGAACACGCGCCGATAGGCCGCGCCGATCGCCTTGCTCCGGGCGAGGTAGTCGCGTTTGTCGGTCACGTACCACGTCATTCGGACGACGTGCTCGGGCCGCCCGTCCGCCTCGGCCAAGACGGCGGCGATGTTGGCGAGGGCCTGCTCGGTCTGCTCGGCCAAGTCGTCGGAGACGAGGTCCTGCTCGGCGTCCCACCCGATCTGGCCGGCGACGACCACGAGCCGCCCCTCGGCCGCGATGCCGTTGGCGTAGCCCTTGGCCGGGGCCCATCCGGGCGGGTGGAGGAGCTGCATCATGCGTCGCGGAGGAGCTGCCGCGCGATCACGACGTGCTGGACCGCCGTCGCGCCCTCGTAGATACGCAGCGGCCGGATGTCGCGGTAGAGCCGCTCGACGATGTGACCGGCCGTGACGCCGTGCCCGCCGTGGAGTTGGACGGCCGTGTCGATGACGCGCTGGGCGGCCTCGGTCGCATGGGCCTTCGCCATCGCGGCCTCCTTGGTGATGCGCTCAGCCCCGGCGTCCTTCGTCCACGCGGCGCGGTAGACGAGGAGCGCGGCGGCGTCCACGTCGGTCGCCATCTGGGCCAAGCTGCCCTGGACGAGCTGGAGGTCGGCAAGCGTGCCTCCGAAAATCTCCCGCTGGCGGACGTGCCGGACCGTCTCGTCGAGGGCTCGCCGCGCCATCCCGACGGCCGCGGCGCCGACGGTCGAGCGGAACACGTCGAGGGTGGCGAGAGCAATCTTGAACCCGTCGCCAGGCTGGCCGAGGAGCGCCGAGCCGGGCACCCGGCAGCCGTCGAGGCGGACCGTCCCGAGCGGGTGCGGGCTGACCGTCTCGATGAGGTGGGGAACGCTGAGCCCCTCTGTGTCGGCGTCCACGACGAAGGCACCGAGGCCGCGGTGGCCGTCGCCGCCGGTCCGCGCGAAGACGACATAGCGGTCGGCGAGACCGGCGTTCGAGATCCACGTCTTCTCGCCGTCCAAGACCCACGCATCGCCGTCGGGGCGGGCCGTCGTGGCGAGGGCGGCCACGTCCGAGCCCGCCTCGGCCTCGGAGAGGGCGAACGCGCAGACGGCCTCGCCGCTCGCTGCGGCCGGCAGCCACCGAGCCCGCTGCTCGTCGGTCCCGACGAGCGAGATCGGTCCGCTGCCCAGCCCCTGCATCGCGAAGGCGAAGTCGGCGAGCGCGGAGCGGTACGCGAGCGTCTCGCGCGCGAGGCACAGCGTCCGCACGTCGAGCCGGTCGTCGGCCCCGGCGGGGGCGGGCACGGCCCAGCCCAGCCACCCGGCCCGGCCCATCGCGCGCACCAGGCGGGCCGTCTCGGCGCGGGGGTCGGCGGACTCGGCGTCGGGAGGTTGCGCGTCGGCCCACGCGGCGAGGGCCGCGGCGCGCTCGCGGTGGACCGCGTCGAAGAACGGCCAGTCGAGGTGGGATAAGGCGACGTGGCTCATGGTGTGGCCCCGGATTCGTTCTCCCCCTCCCTTCGCTTGCGAGGAGAGGGGGCCGGGGGGAGGGGTGCTTCTGCCCTCGTCGCTCGGTCGGTAAACACGCCCCCCTCCCCGGCCCTCCCCCCACGCCTTGGGGGGAGGGAGACACACTCTCCTGCGGTGGCCTCAGGGGAGAGGGCTGGTGTGAGGAAGGAGGCGGCGATGGCCGCCAGGACGAGGTCGACGTGGCTGAGCACCTCCTCGTTGGAGTACCGGACCACGCGGAGCCCCTGATCTTCCAGCCACCGCTGTCGCGTGGAGTCGTAGGCCGCACGGGCCGGGTCGTGGTGGATCCCTCCGTCCACCTCGATGGCGAGCCGCTCCGCCGGACAGTAGAAGTCGAGCACGTAGCTCCCGATGCTGCGCTGCCGCCGGAACCGTCGGTCATGGAGTCGGCGCCGACGGAGCACCTTCCACAGAGTGGCTTCTGCCGTCGTCGGCTGAGTCCGCGAGGCTCGGCGGTTGGCTCGCAGGTCAGGTCGGTTGTGGAGTCGTGGCATCGGGTAGCGCCTCCTGTTGTCAGGGAGAGAGAGGACAGGTGCGGCGTCAGTCGCCCTGGAAGTCCGGCGTCTCTTTGGCCACGAAGGCGTGGTAGGCGCGCTCGAAGTCGCGGGTCTGCATGCAGATGGCCTGGGCCTGGGCCTCGGCCTCGATGGCCTGGTCGACGCTCATGGTCCACTCCTGCTCGAGCATGGTCTTGGTCATGGCATGCGCGAAGGTCGGGCCGTCGGCGAGGGATTGGGCGAGGGCGTGGGTCCGCGCGCCGATGGCGTCGGGCGCAACGAGGTCGTTGAAGAACCCCCACGCATGGGCCTCCTCGCCCCGCATGATCCGGCCCGTGTAGAGGAGCTCGGCGGCGCGGCCCTGCCCGATGATCCGCGGCAGGATGGCGCACGCGCCCATGTCGCACCCGGCCAGCCCGACGCGCGTGAACAGGAAGGCGACCTTGCTCTCGGCCGTGCCGAGGCGGAGGTCGGAGGCCATCGCCAGGATCGCGCCCGCGCCCACGCAGATGCCCTCGACGGCGGCGACGACCGTCTGCGGACACTGCCGGATGGCCTTGACCAGGTCGCCCGTCATGCGCGTAAAGCGGAGCAGGCCGGGCATGTCCATCTTGGTCAGCGGCCCGATGATCTCGTGCACATCGCCGCCGGAGCAGAAGTTGCCGCCGGCCCCGCGCAGCACGACGGCCTTGACGTCGGCAGCGTAGACGAGGGCGCGGAAGGTGTCGCGCAGCTCGGCGTAGCTCTCGAACGTGAGCGGGTTCTTTTTCTCGGGCCGGTCGAGCGTGACTGTGGCGACGCGGTCGGCAAAGTCCCAGCGGAAGTGCTGCGGGGCGAAGGTGGCGGGGTCGAAGGGCATGGGAGCGGAGCGGCGGGAGGGGCGGCGGGTGACGGTGCGGCGATACGGGTCAGCTCTCGCGACCCGCTACATCACTTCGCCGCCGGACAGGATGAGGGCGTGGCCGGTCACCATGGCCTGGTCGGGGTGGCAGAGCCAGTCGACGCTGCTGGCGACCTCATCGGGCGTGAGCATCCGGCCAACGGGGTTGTGGCGAACGAGGGCGTCGCGTAAGGCGTCGGGGTCCTTGCCCGTGGCGGCGTGGAGCGCCTCGACGGAGGTCGTGACCAGGTCGGTGTCGACATAGCCGGGACAGACGGCGTTGACGGTCACGCCCTTTTTCGCCACCTCGACGGCGAGCGAGCGCGTGAGCCCCACCAAGCCGTGCTTTGCAGCGACGTAGGCGCTCACGTAGGGCGCGCCCGTCACGCCGGCCACGCTCGCCACGTTGACGACGCGCCCCCAGCCCGCCGCCAGCATGTCGGGCAACGCGGCTTGCGTGCACCGGAAGGCGCTCGTCAGGTTCACGTCGAGCAGGGCGCGCCAGCGCTCCTCGGTGAGGCTCAGGAACGGCGTGCTCTCGACAGCGCCCGCGTTGTTGACGAGAACGGCGACCGGGCCCAGCACCCCCCGCGCGGAATCGAACGCACGCGTGACGGCTGCGGCGTCGGTCACGTCCGCCGGCGCGGCCCACATCGGGCGCCCGTGCTCCCTCGCGAGTTCGTCGACGAGGGCACGGAGGGGCGCCTCGGTGCGGCCGATGACGGTCACGGAGGCACCCTGCCCCGCCAGGCGGCGGGCGACGGCGGCGCCGATGCCGCGGGAGCCGCCGGTGACGACGGCGTGGAGGGAGTCGAGGGGGAGGGTCATGCGTCGGCCTGCTTCTGGCGCTCGAAGATGCGTTCGAGCTGGCGCTTGCCCGAGTGGTAGGGTGGGGGCCACCACTGGTCGATATAGCCGAGCTCGGCGGCGGCGCGCAACGTCCAGTGCGGGACGCCAAGGTGCGGGCGCGCCAGCAGGCACAGGTCGGCGCGGCCGGCGGCCAGGATCGAGTTCACGTGGTCGGGCTCGTAGATGTTGCCGACGGCCATCACCGGCGCGCCCACCTCCAGGCGGATCCGCTCGGCGAAGGGCGTCTGCCACATCCGTCCGTAGACGGGCTTCTGGTCCGGCGAGACCTGCCCGCTGGAGACGTCGATCAGGTCCGCGCCGTGCGCATAAAACGCCCGCGCCATCTCGACGGCGTCGTCGATCGTCGTCCCGCCGTCGACCCAGTCCGAGGCGGACAAGCGGACGGACATGGGCTTGTCCTCAGGCCAGACGGCGCGCATCGCGTCCCAGACTTCGAGCGGGAAACGGAGCCGGTTGTCCAGGCTCCCGCCATACGCGTCGGTGCGGCGGTTGGTGAGCGGCGACAAGAACGACGACAGGAGGTAGCCGTGCGCGCAGTGCAGCTCCAGCCAGTCGAAGCCCGCTTGGGCGCCCCGGTGTGTGGCGGCTACGAACTCGCCCAGGACGCGGTCCATGTCGGCCCGGTCCATCTCCCGCGGGATCTGATTGTGCGGGAGGTACGGCAGAGCAGAGGGCGCCATAAGCGGCCAGTTTCCGTCGGCGAGGGGCGTCGTGTCGTCGCCGTCGGCGTCCCACGGGCGCTCGGCGGACCCCTTCCGCCCAGCGTGGCCGAGCTGAAGGGCCGCCTTCGCGGGGCTGTTCTGGTGGATGAACCGGACGATCCGGGCCCAGGCCTCGGTGTGCTGGTCGGTCCACAGACCGGCACAGCCCGGCGTGATGCGGGCATCGGGCGAGGGGCACGTCATCTCGGTGAACACGAGCCCCGCGCCACCGAGCGCCCGCTGCCCCAGGTGAACCAGATGGAAGTCGCCCGCGACGCCGTCGTCGGCGGAGTACATCGCCATCGGGGAGACGACGATGCGGTTGGCGAGCGTCAGCCCGCGCACGTGGTAGGGCACGAACATGGGCGGGACGGCCGCGTCGGGCTCGCCGGTCTGGTGCCCTGCCCACCACGCCTCGTAGTCGGCCAGCCAGTCGGCGTCGCGCACGCGGAGGTTCTCGTGGCTGACGCGCTGGCTCCGCGTGAGCAGGCTGTAGGCGAACTGCTCGGGCGCGAGGTCGCCGCGGAGCTCGACCTGCTCGAACCACTCGGTCGAGTTGCGGGCCGCGTTCTGCAAGCGGAGCACCTCGACGCGCCGCTCGTCTTCGTAGGCCTCCAGCACAGCCCCGAGGTCGGTGAGGTCGGCGGCCTCGGTGAGCCCGTGGGCGAGGGCGAGGGCGCTCTCGAGGGCCAGCTTGGTGCCGCTGCCGATCGAAAAGTGGGCCGTCGCGGCGGCGTCGCCCAGCAGCACGACGGGCGTGCCGTCGGGGCGGGCGGCGTACCAGCGGGCGTTCGTGATGGTGGGGAAGCGGAGCCACATCTCCGGGCCTTCGAGATGCGGCGCGTTGTCCAAGAGCGGGTGGCCATCGAGGAGATCCGCGAACAAGCGCTCGCAGAAGGCGAGGGCGTCGGCCTTGGCCATCGCGCCGAGCCCGGCCGCGCGCCAGGTCTCGTCGGTGCACTCGACGATGCACGTGCTGGTGTCGTCGGAGAACTGGTAGGCGTGGGCCTGAAACCAGCCCCACTCGGTCTCCTGGAAGTCGAAGGTGAAGGCGGGGAACGGGCCGCGCGTGCCGAGCCACGTGAACCGGTTGCGCGTGGCCGCGACGACGGGCTCGAACTGTCCCGCCAGGCTGGCGCGGAGCGCGCTGTTGACGCCGTCGGCAGCGACGATCAGGCCCGCCTCCAGCCGCTCGAGCTCGTCGACGCGCACGCCGAAGTGGAGCGCCACGCCCAAGGCCTCGGCGCGGTCGGTCAGGATCTCGATAAAGCGGTGCCGCCCCACGCCGATGAACCCGTGGCCCGAGGAGCGGAGCACGCGGCCCCGGAAGCGGACCTCGACGTCGTCCCAATGCGCGAGCGAGCGCTGCGTCGCCTCCGCGACCTCGGGGTCGGCGGCCACGAGGTTCTCCATGGTGCCGTCCGAGAACACGATGCCCCAGCCGAAGGTGTTGCCGCGGGGGTTCTGCTCGTAGACGGCCACGTCCCAGCCGGGGCGGGCTTTTTTGAGGAGGATCGCGAGGAAGAGCCCGGCCGGGCCTCCCCCCACGCAGGCGACGGTCACGGACACACGGGCGGGGTGGACCCGATGGTACGACCCGCCCGCGCCAGCGGAGCCGCCCGCCTCGGCCGGTCCGCCAGCAGCCGGCCCAAGGCGAACGAGGCGACAGAACAAGGGCCGGGCACCGAGGCCGTTCCCGGTGCCCGACCTTCACGTGCGCGCGCCGCGCTCTACTGGATTCGCACGGCGTCCGCGATGACGACGGAGCCCGAGGTGGTCCAGCGCGAGAGGACGACGCGGTTCCAGCCCGCCGTGAAGGCGTACGTCCCGAGCGTGTTCCACTTGCCGCCGTTGGCCTGCATGTTGGCGCTCATCGAGCCGACCTGGCTGCCCCCGGCGTTGTACATCAAGAAGGGGGCCGTGCTGGAGCGGTTGGTCCCCGAGACCCACCACGCGTCGATGGTCCGCGTGCCCGCCGTCGGGAGGTAGAACCAGAACGTCGCGCCGTCCGAGACGGCCGCCGTCTGCGCCCACCAGTAGCCCGTCTCGTAGTCGGAGCTGTGGCTGGAGGCGGTCCAGTTGCCCGACACGTCGACGTAGCCGACGTTGGTGTCGTTGAGCGAGTTGTTGCTGTCGACGATGATGGTGCTCGGCGGCGGGGCCGAGCCGCAGGCCGAGCTGATCCGGTTGAGGTAGTCCGTCCAGGGCCAGTTGGCGCCCGGGTCGGTCCGGTTGTACGGCTGGAGCTGGCCGTGGCCCACGAAGTGGTTGATGTCGCGCGGGATGCTCCAGTCGTCGCTGATGTCGCAGCTCAGCTCGGCCGAGGTCTGCAGCAGACCCGTGTTCCAGGACGACTGCGAGGCGTAGCCCGCGTGCTCGATGCCGATGGTGAAGTGGTTGCTCGACACCCCGTTCAAGGAGCAGTCCGTGTTGCCGTTCAGCGAGCAGTTGTAGCTCGCGCCGATGTGCCACGCCCGCTTCGA
Organism: Rubrivirga aquatilis; assembly: GCF_046845665.1. Lineage (GTDB taxonomy): Bacteria > Bacteroidota > Rhodothermia > Rhodothermales > Rubricoccaceae > Rubrivirga. The sequence continues at coordinate 413,201 of NZ_CP177355.1, forward strand.
CTCGAGGACGAGCTGCGAGATCTCACTGCCGGTCTCGTTGACGACGTAGTGGGCGCTCGCCCCGGCCTGCGAGTTGGTCAGCCAGCCCCAGCACCCGGCGTAGTTCCCCTCGCAGGAGTGGATGATCACCATGCCCGGCGTGTAGCCCGACGGACGCGAGTTGTAGTTCGGCGACGAGCGAAAGATGGCCGGGCCGTAGTCGGCGCTCATCGTGCGGGCCTCGGAGATCCGAGGCACGCCCCGCAGCTCGGTGCCTACCGACGTCGCTTCGATGCGGCCCAGCACCTCGCCCTCACTCGTCTGGACGACCGTGCCGCTCCGCAGGATGCCGTACACGTTGCTGCGGACGTAGGCCGCCTGCGCGGCCGGGGTCTCGATGCCGCTGTATCGGGTCACGAGCGGGCCCCAGGCCTCGAGGTCGGCGCGATCGATGCCCTCCTCGTCCGCCCAGCGGGAGAGGAGCGCCGCCGCCGCGCGGATGTTGGCCACCGGCTCGGTGCGGACCGCCTCGGTCGAGGCCCCGGCGAGCCGGGCGCCTTCGGTCAGGCGGTCGCCGCGGAGCGCCATCAGGCCGTGCGCCGGGGGCATCCCCTCGAACTCCTCCTGGCCCTCGATCATCTCCCAGCGCGTCTCGGTGTAGCCGATGGCTTTGAGGAGCGCGCCGGGGACGCCGAACTCGGCGCCTGCGCGGGCGAACAGCGTGTCGAGGGGCGCCGCGTTGGAGAGGGGCGGGGTGTCGGACGGCGAGAAGGGGCTCTCGGTACAGCCCGAGGCGGCGACCAGCAGAAGTAGGGCGGCGAGGCCGATGCTGGAGGTGGAGGAGCGAAGGGACATGAGACAAGGGGTGGTGGTGAGGGCGGGGGGACGAGAGAGACTCACGGGGAAGCCGGCACCCAGCGCGGCATCCAGTCCTCGCCGAGCGAGGTCGTGAGGCGTGTCAGGCCGGAGCCGTCGGCGCGCATGACGTAGAGCTCGCCGTCGCCGTCCCGGTTGGACACGAAGGCGAGGTAGCGGCCGTCGGGCGACCACTCGGGCGAGCCGTTGAGGCTGGTGGTGTCGGTGAGCGCGTGGTGCTGGCCGTCGGCGAGGTCGAGCCGCCAGACCTGCCCGGCGCCGGTGCGCGTCCGGGTCGAGTAGGCCAGCGAGCCGCCGTCAGGCGACCACGTGGGCTCGGCCTCCAGGACTTCCGCCGCGCCGGCGTCGGTGCGCGTGGCGTTGAGTCGTCGCCGGCCGATGCCGTCGGCGCTCATCAGGTAGAGCTCGTCGCGCCCGCGCTCGTTGCTCAGCACCACCACCGACCGTCCGTCCGGCGACCAGCGGGCGCGCCACTCGTCGCGCGGCGACGCCGGGAGGCGGGTCTGTGTCGTTCCGTCGGACCGCATCCGGTAGATCTCCGCCTGCTGGTCTCGGCTGGAGGAGAACAGGATGGCGGCCCCGTCGGGCGAGACCGTCGGCTCGAAGTTGCCCTCCACGTTGGCCGTCAGCCGCGTCAGCGCGCCGCCCTGCCGGTCCACCCGGTACACATCGCTGAAGCCGTCGAGGTCGGATTCGAACACGAGCCACTGACCGTCCGGGCTCCACGCCGGGTGCCGGGCGCGTCGCCGAGGCGGCGTGAGCGCCTGTGCCGTGTCGCCCTCGACCAGGACCAGCTGCTCCAGCGCCCCCCCCTCAACGGGCACGGCCCGCCCAACCACCAGCGCGGCGCCGTCCGGCGACACCGCCAGGGGGACCTCGTCGGCGCCGAGCGGGCTCAGCCGGACCGTCTCCGCACTGAAGTCGAGCCGGTAGACGCCCCGCACCGCGTCTCGCTCTGAGGCGAACACGAGAGCGCCTGGGAGAGCCGCCAGTTCGTCGGCAGGCAGCGGCGCGTCCGCCGTCGTGCAGCCGCCCACTGCGACGAGGGCGAGGACGACCCCGGCGGCGAATCTCGACGGCAGGCTCTCCCGTTCGGGCTGCCGGGGATCGATAGGATGCCAGGAGATACGGGCCACCTCGTCATGGAGAGTTCACACAGAGGGTAGGGCCATGGAGCTAGCTGCGCAATCGTTACCCTGATAAAAAAACCTGCACGTCATAAGTATGACGACGAATACAATACATTGTCCTACAGCGTGACGAGTCGCCATCCTACACAGCGTCCTCGAGAGACCCATTCTGCAGCATTCCGGGCCCAATGGGACTGTTCCGAGCGGGACGGAGCGCATCGTGCACGGCATGCGTTCAGTCCTTCCGCAGACGGTATTCGTGCACTAGCGCGGGAGGATTGACGGAGCACTTCCTCTGAATCGCCCCGCCCCTTCGGGTGTCTCTTGCCGCCACGTGGAAGCCCACGACGACGCCCGCGTTGGTGCTGAGCGCCGTCCGCGCGGCGACGTCCCTGCTCGCTCGAGCCCCGCCGACCTCGGCCCGCTGCAGGGGCGCGGCGGCGGTCGTCGTCTGTCCGGTGTGCGCCCTGCCCGAGTGTCCCGCCTCGAGTGTCGGTCGGATTCGCCGGCAGAGGTGTCAGTCGGTCTCGCTGGGGTCCGCCAGCTGGCGGATCGCCGCGTCCCAGAACTCGAGCGCGTCGAAGAAGGCGCGGACGCCGAGATGCTCGTCGAGGCCGTGGTAGCCGCCGGCCTCGGAGGCCCGGACGAACAGGCCGTTCGTGCCGTACGTCGGGATGCCGGCGCGGCGCAAGTGCATCCCGTCCGTCCCGCCGGACGACTGCTGCGGGAGAACCGGCGTGCCGGGGTACAGCCGCTCGACGCCCGCGCGGACCGCCGCCAGCGCGTCCTCACGGAGGGGCGAGGGCGGGCTCGCGACAGGGTCGCCCAGGACGGTGAACGTCACGGCCGGGTCGGCCACGACCTCGCGCAAGACGGCCTCGACTGCCGCCACCTCAACGCCCGGAAAGATCCGGCAGTTGACCGTCGCCACGGCCGACTGGGGGAGCGCGTTCTCGGCGTGGCCCGCGCGGAGCATCGTCGGGATGCAGGTCGTCCGCGTGGTGCCGATCATGCTCGGCTCGTGCCAGAGCACGCGGGCCGCCGCGTCGTCCTCGGGGTCGGCCGCGAGCGCCTGCATCGCCACGCCGACGAGCCCGCCCCGCGCTGGGCCGACCTCACGGAAGTACGTCTGGGTCGTCTCATTCGTGCGGACGGGGAAGCGGTGATTCTCCAGTCGGGCGAGCGCCGCCATGAGCTGGTAGATCGCGTTGTCGGACCGGGGCTGGGCCGAGTGGCCGCCGCGGTTCGTGACCGCCAGCTCGAAGGTGACGTACGTCTTCTCGGCCGTCTGGACGAAGTAGGCCTCCGCCGTCCCGTCGTCGCGCAAGCGCCCGCCGCCCGCGTCGGCGTTGAGGGCGAACGCGGCGTCGACGAGCGCCCGGTGCTCGCCGACGAGCGCCCGCGTCGTCGCCATGCCCGTCTCCTCGTCGCCGGTGAAGGCCAGGATGAGATCTCGACCGGGCACGACGCCATCGGCGCGGAGCCGCAGGAAGGCCGTCGTCAGGACCGCGACGCCGTACTTGTCGTCGGCGGTGCCACGGCCGTAGAACAGGCCGTCCTCTTCCAGGAGCGTGAACGGGTCGCGCACCCAGTCCTCGCGGAGCGCGTCGACCACGTCCGCGTGGGCGAGGAACAGGACCGGCGCCTCGCCAGAGGCCCCGTCGCCCCGGTAGCGGACGACCAGGCTCGCGATGTCCTCACCGTTGCGCGCGATGGCGGGCAGCACGTGGATGTCGGCTGGGGGGAAGCCCGCGGCGCGGAACCGGTCGGCGAGCATCTCCATCGCGGCGGGGACCTGCCCGTGCCCCGCGGCCGTCCGCGTCTCGACGAGCGTCCGGTACAGCTCCAGCGCTTGCCGCTGGTGGGGCTCGGTGTAGTCGGCGCTGCGGGTCTGGGCGGCGACCGGGGGCGTGGCGACGAGGGCGGCCAGGAGGAGGAGACGAGAGGTGCGCATTATGCGGGGGGAGAAAGAGGCGGGCGGGGGGCGTTCATCGCTCGATCTGGGCCTCGACCTGCTCGCGGAGCGCGGCGGCGCTCTCGCGCATCCGCCGCTGCGTCTGGGCGATGTGCTGAGTTTCGAGCCCAAGCGAGAACGCATTCGTGTACATCCTTGGGTCGGCGTAGAACGCCTCGGCATCCAGCGGATTCGGCGCGACCCAATCCCCTGTCGGGATGAGTCCACCAACCTCCCAGTCCCGAGACATCTGCTCGCGGACGCTGTCGGGGAGAGTGGTCGCCAGCCACTCCGGGATGTCGATGCGCGTCGCGAGAACCTTTCCGGCCTCTTCGGCGGTCTGAAACTGGATGCGTTGCTCGTCGAGCCAAAACTCGTTCTGGTCGAGGTACGCGACGATCGCTGTACGCAGCGAATCGTCACGGATGAGATTCAGGTCCCCAGAGCCGATGAGCGAGTGGGTGGTCCCGAGCACCGGGCGACGGGAGGCGAGGGTCCACGCATCCGGAAACCACGCCAAGACCGAGTCGGCGGGAGGTTTGGGGGAGTGGCCGAACGAGCGGAGCAACCGGGACGCTGCGGGGAGCCACTGGGCATACCGGGAGGAGTCCGTCGCCGTGATGATGCGTTCGGTCTCGGCGAGGTCGGCGGCGAGCTGGCGCAGGTAGGTCTGCTCGCGGGCCGCGTCGCTGCGGGCCTGTCCCCAGCCCGTGACCTGGAAGCCGACGACGACGCCCACGATGACGATGAGGACTTCGAGCCCGACGGCGAACCAGTTCTGCTCGCGGACGGCTTCGGTCAGCCGGCCCAGGATCGTCCACGGCCGCCTCGGGGACTCTGTCGAGGGGGTCGGCGGCGGTGCCGAGGCGGGCGGGGTGGGGGCGTCGGCCATGGCCGAACATAGCCGACTCGTCTGCTCCGCCAAGGGATGGGCCCCACCGCGCGATCCGCGGGCGTCGTCGGGGCCGCCAGCCAGCGGATCGCCACGTCCCCCAATCCAAGGGCGGCGGACCGGGCCGAACCGCACGCCGGTCAGGGCCCCGTTCCCGCCCACGCTCGACATCACAGGTGAGGTCCGTGGGCGGGGCCTCCGGTTCACCTTCGAGACCGGCGGCTTCCCGTGCCACTACCGCGGCTCGCTCCGCGCCCCAGGCGGCACCCCAGCGGCATGGCGGGCGACTGGCGGCTGCGAGGTCCCGCCGGAGTTCGGCAAGGACAAGATCCTCGACTTTGTCGCGACCCGGCCATAGCCGTCGACGCCGGGCGGTCAGGTGCGGCCGCCCGGCAGCCGGAGCGTGAACGTTGTGCCCTCGCCCTCGGCGCTCTCCACTGCCAACGTCCCGCCGTGGCCCTGCGCGACGATGTCGTGGCTGAGCGAGAGCCCCAGGCCGGTCCCCTGCCCCGTCGGCTTGGTGGTGAAGAACGGCTCGAACACCTTGGCCGCGACCTCGGGCGCCATCCCCGGCCCGTTGTCGGCCACGCGGATCTCGACGCCACCGTCCGTCGCCCGCGTCAGGACGGTCACCGTCGGGGCGTCGCGGTCCGCCCCGGCCTCGGCCCGCTGGCGGACCGCGTCGAGCGCGTTGTCGACGAGGTTGACCACGACGCGCCCGATCTCCTGGGGCTCGACCACGACCTCGCCCACGTCGTCCGCCAGGTCGAAGCGGAGCGCGGCGGCGAACGCGGGGTGGCGGACCCGCACCGCGTGCGCGGCGTGGGCGGCGTGCTCTTCGACGAGCGCGTTCAGCGCGACGGGCCGGTGCGGCCCCGAGCCGCTCCGTGCGTGCTCCATCATCGTGCGGACGATGGCGTCGGCGCGGCGGCCGTGCTCCTCGATCTTGGCCGCGTTCGACGCGAGGTCGGCCAGGATCGCCCGGCGCTCCTCGGGGTCCGTCTCCCCGGCCAGCTCCTCGACCAGCTCTTGGGACAAGCTGGCGAAGTTGTTGACGAAGTTGAGCGGGTTCTTGATCTCGTGGGCGATCCCAGCGGTCAGCTGGCCGAGGCTCGCCATCTTCTCGCTCTGGATCAGCTGGGCCTGCGTCGCGCGGAGCTCCACGAGGGCCCGCTCGGTCTGGGCCTTCTCCTCCAGAATCGCCCGGTGGTTGACCTCGGCCCGCTGGAGGTCCTCGAACCGGCGGTACGCCAGGTCGAAGGCGCCGGTAAACCGGACGAGCACCTCCTTGGCCTCCTCGCTAGGGTCGGCCTCGCCCCAGAGCGCGTAGCCGATCTCGCCGTGCGACGTCCGGGCCTGGACGAACGTGAGCCCGCCCAGTTCGCGCGCGATCTCGGGCGTGATGCCGTCCGGGTCCACCTGGTGGAAGTGGCCCTTGGTGTTCATGTGGTGCACGTACCGGGCGGCGGCCTCGGCGTCGAACCGGAACACGCCGACCTTCTCGTCGCCGCGCTCCCACGCCGCCAGCTCGGGCACCATCGAGAAGCCGCGGGGGAGCTCCATGATGGCCGACACCTTCTTGCCCCCGACGCTCGTCACCGCCTTGTGGTAGCTCTCGGGCGTGTACCGGGTCTGCCAGAACACCTCGCCGGGCAGGCCGAGGCCGGAAAACTCCTGGTGGATCTTGACGATCACGTCGAGCAGTTCGTCGGACGTGGTCATCGCGAGCGCGCGCGAGCGGACCCGCTCCATGGCCGCCTCGATCCGGGCCTCGCGGGCCTGCTCCTCCGCCCGCTTCAGGTCCAGGAAGCGGGTGTAGGACTGCTCGAAGACCTTGGCGAACCGCCGGAAGATGTCGTGGGCCTCCGGCGCGGGCTCGAACGTGACGAAGATCAGGTAGCCGTACTCGAAGAACGCGACGTGGTCGACCTGGGACTCGGGGAACGGGACGCCCGCGTCCTGGAGCCCGAGCAGCACGTCCCCCACGCCGGGCACGGCGCAGAGCTCCGCGTAGTGCTCGGCGCACCGGTCCGCCCCGATGGCCTCCACGTGCAAGTCCACGCCCGCCTGGCCAATGGTGTGGTAGCGCTCGAAGACTCCGACCCTCGGGATGGTGTACTGGGGGTAGAACCCGTCGGCGTTGGCGCCCCACTCCGTCGAGCTCTCGTCGCCCTCGTTGTAGATGTGGAAAGCGCAGTGCCAGGTGTCGACGCCCAGCGCCCGGACCTGCTTGACCAGCTCGTACGAGAGCTCGCCCAGCTCGTCGCTCGACTGCATCGCCAGGCTCCGGCCGCGCACGCGTTCAAGCGCCGCCTCGATCTGGGCCTCGCGGGCCTGCGCCTCGGCCTGCTTCACGTCGAGGTAGCGCGTGTAGGTCTGGTCGAACACCTTGGCGACGCGGCGGAGGACCGCTGCGCTCTCGTCCGCCAGGGGCTCGAGGCTGGCGGTGTGGAGGGCGCCGAAGGGGGTGAACGAGGCGGTGAGGAGGACCCGCTCAGGCGCCGCCATGCCGGCCTTCACGTCCTCGGGGAGCCGCGCCAGCTCCGTCTCGGAAAAGAGCACCTGGTCCCAGGTCGCCTTCAGGTCGCCGTGGAGGTCGTAGGTCCACAGCGTCTCCCGTCGGTCCCAGGCGTCGAGGAAGGCGCGGTAGGACGGGTGGTCGTGGTAGGGGATGTGGTAGCTGTCCGGCTCGTCGGGACGCTCCGCGTTCGCCATCCAGAAGCGCGCGCTCCGCGTCTCCGGGTCGATGACCCAGATGACGCACCGGGTGAGATCGAGGTCCAGGTGCGTCAGCTCGCTGAAGATCCGGCCGATCACGTCGGAGAGCTCGCCGCTCGACCGCATCCCCATCGTCCGGCTGCGGATCCGTTCGAGGGCCGCCTCGACCTGCGCCTCGCGAACCTGCGCCTCGGACTGCTGGATGTCCTCGACGCGGGTGTAGGTCAGGTCGATCACTCGGGCAAACCGCCGGAGGACTGCGGCATTCTCGTCTGAGAGCGGCTCGGGCCCGACGGCCTGCACGACGCCGTGGGTCGTGGCGGCGTTCGAGAGCCAGATGTCGCCGAACCGCCGCATCCCCTCCTTGGCGGGCTCGGGCAGCCGGCGGAACTCGGTCTCCTCGTGGAAGAACCGGTCCTGCTCCCGCTTGACCTCGCCGGCCAGCTCGATCTCGAAGAAGGGCGTCCCCTGCCGCCACCCCTCGAGGAGCGCCTGGTAGGTCGGGAGGTCGTGGTACGGGACGCGGTAGCGCTCGGGCAGCGCGTCGTCCGCGAGCCCGGACATCCAGAAGTCCGAGTCGCCGGTCTCGCGGTCGAAGAGGACGATGGTGCACCGGCCAGAGGGGAAGGCCAGGGCCTTCATCTCGGTCAGGATCACGAGCACCATTTCGCGGAGCTCGTCGCTGCTCCGCATCGCCATCGCGCGGGAACGGACCCGCTCCAGAGAGGCCTCGATCTGGGCCTCGCGGTTCGCGGCCTCGAGGTCCCCGTGGAGCCGCCGGTAGAGGTGCTGGTCGCGGTCGTGCTGGCTCTCGAGGTCCGCGCGGTGCCACTCGGAGCGCTCGAGCTTCTTTTTGAGGACCCGGAGCTGCTTCTCCAGTGTCTCGACGGAGGGGGGGGCGTCGCTCATGCGTCTTCCCCGATCAGGACGGTGACGAAGGTGCCGCCGTGCTGGTAGGGGCGGGGCGAGGACGGGAGCGGGCAGATCTCGCCGTTGGTGTAGAACCCGATGGCGGGGATGGTCGTGCCGATGTGCTGTTGCATCAGCCCCAGTTCGTCGCCCACGCGCGTCCCCAGCGTGAGGTGCCGCCCCCCACACGAGAAGACGAGCGCGGCGTCCGGCGTCCCCGTCCCATAGGCGGCCTGGGCTTGCTCCGACGACGTCGACGCCCCGCTCAGGATCTGGTCGCGCGTGGCCATCGCGAACCGGACGCGGGCGCCGTGGAGGGCGGGGTTGAGCGTGACCATGCTCCCGTCGTCCTGGAAGTGCGAGGGCGCGCAGATGTAGAACTCGTCGGAGCGCTCGGTGCCGGCGGCCTGGTCGGGGTAGACGGCGAAGAAGTTGCGGTTGCCGGTGACCTCGAAGGAGCCGAAGTACTGCATCCACAGGTCGTGGGGAGGCCGGCCGTCGATCTCATGGATCACCAGGCCCTCGACGCGCGTGGCGACGTGGTCGTCGCCCATCGGCTCCCACCCGCTGGCGACGCCCGTAGACACGTGGAGCGGCCCGGCGAAGAGCAGGGCCGGCACGGCGTCGGAGTAGACCCGGCCGTTGCAGAACTGGTACGTCCCGGTAAAGCGGACCTGGTCGCCCGCCATCCCGCCGCACACGGGCACGTCGTCGCCCAGCTCGGCGCTGACCGCGTCCAGGAGCCGATCGGAATCCACGCCGAGCCCCTCGGGCAGCACGATGGCCAGCCGGACCGGCTCGGCCAGCCCGTCGCGCGCCGCCGCGATCGACCGCTGGGCGGCGCCCTCGGGGTCGGCGCGGGCGTCCTCCGCGACGCCCACCCCGAACTGCACGCGGTCCGAGTGGAAAAGCATGAGCACGACGGAGTCCTCGGCGATCCCGTCCGACGAGAACTCGCCGTGCGTGGTGCAGCCGATGAGCTGAACCCCCGGATACCGGGCCTCGACGCCGTCGAGGAGCGCCTGGAAGTCGTGGTCGATCCCCGCGTACAGCAGGCCGGCCTGGGGCGTTTTCCCGGCGAGCGCGTCGGCGCAGGCGTCGAGCGCCTCGGCGATGGCGTCGGCGGAGTCGATGTCCTCGCTGTGTCCGGTGGCGACAGTCATGGGGGGTGGGGCGCGGAGCGCCCATCATAGCGATCCGGAGGAGATCTCCGTGCGGGCGCCCGCCGCTTAGTCGGCCCGCGCGGTCTGGAGGGCTCGGAGGCCGTCGTGGAGGTCGGCGCGGAGCGCGTCGAGCGCCGCGGACCGCTCGGCCTCCTGGGCCCCGCGCACGCCGACGACGCGCAACGCCCGGCCGACGGGCCCGGCGACGTCGGCGACCGCCTCGAGGTCGTCCGGCCCATAGCCCGACCCGTCCGGCCGCGGGCCGAGCACGAGCCAGCCCTCCGTCGCGAGGTCGCCGCCACCGCGCTCGGCCCGGAGCGCCACGCGGACGGGGAAGAGGCGGTCGGCCGTCTCTCGCCACACGACCTCTCGCCACGGCTGCCGCCGCCTCGGGGCCATCACAGGCGGGTCCGACAGCCCGGCCAACGCCGCCCACGCGTCCACCGAGGCGGGGTCGACGCCCTCGGTGCCGACGGTCCGCCAGCCCCCGCCATCTGGCGGACTCGCGCCGCATCAGTCGCGTACCTCCCGCTCCAGCGCAGCGCGGATGCGCTGAAGAAGCCTTTCGAGTTGGCCGTACTTGTAGAGCACGTCGTCCTCGATCCAGACCTTCTGCACGAGCGCGTTGCGCAACGCCCGGCTCTGGAGGAGGGGTCGGTGATCTGTGGGCGTCGGCGGGGTGGGAAGCGTCGCGCCCTGGTACGGCTCGCCGCTGCCGGGGACCGTCTCGGCCAGGTTCGAGACCTGGGCGAGCTCGGTCTCGGACCTGAGCAGGGGGACCCACACGTCTTGGAAGTGGGCCAGCTCCACCTCGCGCTGCACCCGGACCGCGGCGAGCTCGGTGTGCCACGTCCCGAGCAAGCGTCGCAGCGAGTCGGCCCGAACGAGGTCGAGCTGGCCGTCTTGGACGGCGGCGTCGAGGACGGCGGTCTGGAGCCTGGTGTAGCTGCCCCACCACGAGACGTCGGTGAGGAGTTGGTCGGCCGAGTCGGCGGAGACGTCCGAGGCGGGGTTTGCGGAGGCCTCCAGGAGCGTCGTCGCGGTTTGCCTGAGTGCGGTGTGGAAGGCCACGATCCGCGCGACCCGTGCCTCGTTGGCCTCGACCTCGCCGAGCAGCGACGCGAGCAGCCGGTGCTCCTCCTGGGCCTGCTGGCGGTCGCCCCACCACGCGTTGAGGGCGAGCGCGATCAGCACGCCCGCCACGACGACGACGATCTCGGCGGCGAACCAGCGGAGCGTGGGCCGCCAGTCCCATCGCCTCGGGGGGGCGGTGGGGTCGGTCGGCGGCGTCGCCGATCCCGGGTCCGGAGCGGAGAGGGGCGTGTCGCTCATCGTGCGCCTCGCCGGTCCAGCTCGCCCTCGATCATCCGGCGGAGCCGGTTCGTGCTGCGGATCGGGCTGTCGTACACGTAGGCCATCCAGCTCGCCGTCGCCGCCTTGTAGCGGACCATCTCGCGGAACTCCAAGTCGTCCAGCAGCGCGTCGTAGTCGAGCGGCTCGGCGCGGAGCCAGCGCTCGGTGATCCGGATCCGCTTGAGGACGACGGGCGCCACCAGGGTGGTCGTGTGGTCGAGTCCCAGGTCTCGGTCGTACTGCGTGAGCCGGTCGTAGACCCGGGTGTAGTGGTCCGCGATCGCCGTCCGGACGCTGTCCGTGCGGATCAGGTCGAGCCCCGTTGAGGTCAGGGTCTCGTAGGTCGACGTGTTGAGGTTGGAGATCCCGCTGTTGAGCAGCCACCCATAGTGGACGTCCATGCTGTCGGCCCACGGCGCCTGCGCGTCCAGGCCCTCAACGACGGTACTTGCCGAGCGCTCGACGCGCTGCCAGAACGCCTGGTTGGCCGCGTGCTCAACGGAGTCCGACCGCAGGTTGACCAGGAGCTCGCCGAGCACCTTGACCTCCTGCGCCTCGCGCGCGCGGTCGGCGTTCCAGGTGTTGACCTGCAGGCCGAGGAACACGCCGAGCACCAGGATGCCGACCTCCAGCGTGACCGCGAACCAGTCCTGCCGCCAGACGGCCGTCGTCACCCGGCCGAGAACGGTCCACGGCCGCCTCGGCGACTCGGCGGAGGGAGCCGGGGCGGCCGGCGGGCCGGCCGAGGTCGGCGGTCCCGCGTCCGGGGCGGGCGGGGTGGGGACGTCAGTCATCGGCTCGGCCCCCGGGCTGGCGGCGGGCGCCGGGGCGAACCGAGCGCGGGGCAGGGAGGGCGAGGCGTCGGAGCACGGCGGGGACGGGCAGGTGGAGAGGAGACTACCCCCGACGGGCCGAACGGCACGCCGGTCAGGGCACCGGGCACGCCACGCCCTCGGCCTCCGCCAAGCGGCCCATCGCGGTGCCCATCGCCTCCACGAAGCCCGCGGGGTAGCGGTCGCGGCGCGCGGTCCACCACGGGCCGCCGCCGGGCGTGCACAGCCACCGGGCCAGGGGCGGGGCCGCCGACCGCTGGAAGTTGGCCGCCTCGAACAGGCCGCGCCGCGTCCGGTCCCAGATGTGGACCGTCGCCCAGGCGTGCTCTTCGAGGAGCCGGTCGAACCGGGCGGCGTCGACGGCGTCGAGCGAATCGCCGGCGAGCCCCTCGGTCCAGACGCGGGCGGCGTCGCGGTCGGTCGCAATCGCGAGCCGGATGGCCTGCCACTGGCTTTGCGTCGCGTTGTTCTCCTGGCGCTCGAGCTGGTCGGTCGCCTGCCGGAGCTGGACGCCGACGTAGACCAGCGACACGAGCACGGCGACCGTGCCCGCGATCTGCGCGAGGTCGGCCCACTCGCTCAGCCGGAGGCGAGGCCGCGGCACGGGACTGGCCGGGGCGTCGTCCGGGGCGTCGGGGAGGGGTGGATCGGTCATGGGAGGGCGGCTAAGAGCCGAAGACACCGGGGAGGAAGTGGAAGACGGACCTGGCCGCGACGTACGTCGCCAGCGCGAGCCCGGGGACCCGGTCCTGCGCGGGGACGGCCAGGGCCGGCCGGCCGGGGAGGGTCCAGGGGCGCCCCGCGCTGGCGGCCTCCGCCGACGGCATGGCGTGGGGCGGGGGTGTCGCTCATCGGTCCAGGTCGGCGTCTACGAGCGCGCGCAGCGTGGCGGCGTCCTGCCGCATCCGCGCCCGACCGCGGCGGAGGTTCTGCGTGCCGAGCACGAGCTGCTCCGCCGCGTGCCGGGCGTCGCCGTCGCTGAGGAACCGGCCGACGTCGAGCGGCAGGGGCGACCGCCGGGGCCCCTCGAAGTACGCGGTCCCCTCGAGCGGGACGCCGAGCGCGCTCTCGATGCGGTCGGGGGGGAGGACGGCCATGATCGGGACGGAAAAGTCGACGTGGCGGCGCAGGCGTTCCTCGGCGGACGCGCGGGTCTGCTCGAACCGGGCCTGGACGTCGATCTCCTCCCGCGCGTCCTCGAGGTACTCGGTGAGCGCGGAGCGGAGCGAGTCGGTGCGGATCAGGGCGAGGTCGCCGGTCGCCACCAGGGCCTCCACCGTCCCGAGGACCGGGCGGCGCGGGGCCCCGAACGCGGCGTTCCCGACCCACCGCAGGAGCGAATCGCGCGGCGGGCGCTCCGGGGTGTAGAACGCGCGCTCCAGGAGGTAAATGGCCCGCTCGATGCCCAAAGCCCCCGCGTCCGCCTCGGTCATTGTCCGCTCTGTTTCTGCGAGGTCGGCCGAGATCTGCTCGAGGTAGCCCTGCTCCTTCGCGGCATCGGCCCGCTCGGCGCCCCACGCTGTGACCTGGAAGCCGACGACGACGCCCACGACGACGATCACGACTTCCAGCGCGACCGCGAACCAGTTCTGCTCGCGGACCGCCCGCGTCAGCCGCCCGAGGAATGTCCAGGGCCGTCTCGGGGGAGCGGCCGGAGGGGTTGGTATGGAGGCCGAGGCGGGGGGGGTGTCGGTCATGGCGTTTCTTCGGCGTCGCGGGGGCGCGGGGGCATGCCGTCGAGTCGGAAGTCCACGTGTCGGCACGTCTGGTCGAAGGTCCGGTCGGCGCCGAGCCGATAGACGAGGCATTCGGCCCACTCGGTCAGCCGCTCGGATTCCCAGCGGTACTCGCGCAGGCGGTCCATGTTGGCCTGAAAGCGGGGCCGGAGGCGACCGTCCTCGGCGTAGAAGCTCGCCGCGCCGCGGATCTCCCCCGGCAACACCTCGTCCTCGACGAAGGTGACGTAGCGGACGTACCTCCGCCCGACGCCCTCCAACTCCGAGTAGTAGTACGTCAGATCGAAGAGCGTGACCGGGTCGAACTGGTCGGCCAGCCCCATCTGCTCGATCGTCGTCCACGTGTCGGGCGCCGTGTCCGACCCCTCGATGCGGTACGTGAATGGCGCTGGCTGCTCCCCCCGCTCGTGCGCGGCGCCCCACGCCGCCAGGCCCGCGTCGATCGCGGGGACGAAGCGGTTCTGAACCGCAATCGCGGAACGGAGGTCGGTCACCAGCGCGTCGGCGATCCGGTCACGTCTCTGCTGGTCGAGCCGCTCGGCGTTCCAGTTGGCCACCTGGGTGCCGATGAACACGCCGACGACGACGATGACGAAGTCGATGGCGACGGCCGTCCAGTTCTGGTCCCGGACGTGCTGGGTGAGGCGGCGCAAGATCATGGCGCGTCACGGGGGGGCGCGGCGCGGTCGGCCCCTGCCACCTCGGCCTCCTGGAGGATCCGGTCGATCAGGTCGTCGGCCTGGCGGTACTGGAAGGCGAGGAACTGGGCCATCACCAGCTTCTCGGCAACGTAGTTCTCGAACCGCGGGTCCCCCAAGAGCGGGCGGTTGCTCACCGCCAGCGGCGACCGCTCGACCCCGATGCGGCCGTGGTTCGTGTTCCGCAGCGACCCGTTCTCCTTGACATAGTCGATGAGGTCCTGGGAGCTCCGCTCCATCCGCCGGTTCCCCTCGTCGACCTGCCGCATGTGGCGCGCCCACTCGAAGAGCAACGGCTTGAGCCCGTCGTCGGCGAGGACGGAGAGCTTGCCCGAGCCCACCAGCTCCTGCGAGGCCGCGCTGCTGGGCGTCCACGTCGGCCAGAAGAACGTGAACTCGATGAGGCTGTCGAGCCCGGTGTCGGCCATCCCGATCTCCTGGCGGCCGACGAGCGCGAGGACCCGCCCGCTCGCACCCATGATCGCGTCGAGGTCGGACCGGGTCGCCGCCAGGCTGGCCCGATTCGAGGCGAACTCGCCCCGGAGGTTCTGGACCAGCGCGCGGACGTCGCGCTCGGCCGTGCGCGCCTCGTTCCAGCGGTTGGCCTGGAGGCCGAGGGCCACCCCGACGACGACGATCGCCAGCTCGATCGCGACGGCGGCCCAGTTCTGCGCGCGGACGGCCCGGGCCAGCCGGGCCAGGATCGTCCCCGCCCGCCTCGGTGGATCCGTGGGCGGGGGCGTCGGTGGGGGCGCCGAGGTGGGGTCGGTCATGGGCGGGGATGGGCCAGCTCCGAGGTCGCCTCGATCCGCTGGCGTGCGGTCCGGACGTCTGCGAGCAGGCGTTCCTGGTTGCGGAGGTGGTTGCGGGCGGCCACGAGGTAGGCCACCACGGCCCCGTACAGGACGGGGTCGTCGAGGAGGGCCGCGGGGCTGACGACGAAGGGCGGGCGCCGGGTCTCGGCTGGGAGGGATCGGACGGCGTCTCCCCAGGTGCCCGACCCGTCGAGGTCGGCCGGCGGCCGGCCCCGTTCGGCCCACCGCGCCGTCTTTTGTGCGAAGGTCATCGGGGCCAGGACGTCAAGCGACGCGAGGACCTTCTCCTCCCACCTCCGCAGGCGCACGTCGTAATACCCCGCCCGCTCCCCGATCCAGACGAGCGCCGCGCGCACCGAGTCGTCGCGGATGAGCGTGAGGTCGCCGGTGCCGATGAGGGCGCGGAGCGTGCCGAACGTCGGCTCGGGGTCCGAGTGGCTGAACCGCCACCACGCCTGGAGCGAGTCGACGGGCGGTGGGGACGCGAGGAAGTACGCCTGGTGGACGCGCTGGGCGTCGCCGAAGAGATCGCGCGAGGTCGCGATCTCGCCCATGAGCTCGGCCTCGGTGGCTTGCAACTCCGCGAGCACCCCCCTGAGGTAGGCCCGCTCCCTCGCGGCGTCCTGTCGCGAGCCCCACCACGCGTTGAGCGCGAGGGCGATAAGCACGCCGGCCACGACGACGACGATCTCGGCGGCGAACCACCGGAGCGTGGGCCGCCAGTCCCACCGCCTCGGGGGCGAGGCGGGCGGTGTCGGGTCGGGCGGCGAGGGAGGGTCGGTCATCGGGTCGCCGCGCGCGGGCTCATGTCGAGGGCCAAGAGGCGGGCCATAGGCAGAGGGGGATCAGGTGCCGAAGGCGCGGTCGATGGCCGCGATCGCGGCGTCGGCGCGGGCGCCCATGTCGGGGTAGAAGGCCAGCGCGAAGACGTTCTGGCCGATCCAGAACCGGAGCTGCGGCGCCAGCTCGGGGTCGGCCCGGACCGACCGGAGCATGGGCTCCACGTCGAGCGCGCGGAGCCCGTCCACGCAGTCGCTGAGCAGCGCTTCGAGTTGCCCCTCGACGTCCCCGTAGCAGCCGTCCCAGAGAACGACGGCGGCCTCGGGCGAGAGGTGCCCGCGCACGCGCTCGCGGTAGGCGGGCGGCGTCGCGTTGACGGTGTCCCACCCGTCGATAAAGCCGTAGAACTCCTGCACGGCCGCGGCGGTCGCCTCGTCGGTGGGGAGCCCGAGGCGGACCATCTCCTCGTATTTCGCCCGGGTGTAGCCCGCCCCCCACACCTGCGAGGCGTGGAACAGGTCGACGAGGACCGTCTCGCACTCGGCGGTGCAGTCGGCGTCGCCCTCTATAAAGGCCAGGGCCGCGCGCCCGCCCTCGACCACACGCTCGACGTACACCGTCTGGTAGGCGATGACATCGGCGTTCCCGGCGATCTCCTCTCGGAGTTGGGCGAGGTACGTCGCCTCTCGGGCCTGCTCCACGCGGGCCGCGTTCCAGTTGCTCACCTGGATGCCGATGAACACGCCTGCGACGACGATCACGAAGTCGATGGCGATGGCCGTCCAGTTCTGGTCCCGGACATGCTGGAGGACGCGGCGGTAGATCACGGGCGGGGTGGTGGGATCGGCGCGGGACGCCAGAGGGTACGGCGACGCGCGTTCACGGCGCGATCTGGGCCTCGACCCGCTGGCGGAGCGAGGCGGCGCTCTCGCGCTGGCCCTCGCGAAGCTGGCTCAACCAGTCATGTCCGTAGGCGAGGTTCACGACGAGCCCGTAGGCGACCGGGTCGCGGTGGAGCGTGGCCACGTCCAACGGGAAGGGCGATGTCCACGCAGAATCGGGCATGAGCCCGCGCACGAATCGGCCGCGGAGGCGAGCGGCTTCCCCCTCCAGTCCCTCGTTGGCCTGGACGTAGTCGAACCGCTCGGCCAGGGCTTCGCCGTAACGGACCATCTGCTCGTTGGTCCGAGCGTAGTCGACGCTGGCGGTTCGGGCGATGTCGAGGTACGCCGTGAGGGCACTCCGGAGCGAGTCGTCGCGGAGGAGCGAGAGGTCGCCCGTGGCGACGAGCGCCTCGGCCGTCCCCACCACGGGCAGGTCGAACCGCCAGTCGGAGGCGTCGCGGACCCAGGCGAGGACGGAGTCGGTGGGCTGGGGCGTGCCCCAGGTCTGGAGCAGGCGCGAGCCGACGGCCTGGGGGCCGGCGGCCATCCACGCGCCGGTCGCGCGCGCCTGGCGCTCGGTCTCGGCGAGGTCGGCGGCGAGCTGGCGGAGGTAGACCTGCTCTTTGGCCCGGTCGGCCCGGCCCTGCCCCCACGCCGTGACCTGGAACCCGATGACGACCCCGAGCACGACGATGACCACTTCAACGGCGACGGCGACCCAGTTCTGCTCGCGGAGGGCGGTCCCCAGGCGCCCGAGGAACGTCCCCGCCCGCCCCGGGCGCGGAGAGGGCGGAGCCGGGCCGGGTGGCGGTGACACCGAGGTGGGAGGGGTCGGGGCGTCGGTCATCGCTCGATGTGGGCGTCGACCTGCTCGCGGAGTGCCGCCGCGTACTGGGCGATCTCTCGCCGGTTGATCGCCATGTTGTCTTTCACAATGGTGATCCGCACCATGAGGCGGTGGACCTGCTCGTCGCGAACGAGCGCCTCTGCATCCAGCATAGGAAGGGCCACGCCGGGGGGCACGAGCGCCATCCAGTCGTCGGCGCGGTCGAGCGAGTCCAGCGCGGCGGGGCCGACCCACTCCGCGAAAAGCAACGCGACCGGCGTCGTCGCGCCGTACTCGTCGGTCTGTTGGAGGAGCACGTCCTTCCAGGCCCCCCACCCCCTGATGTTCTCCCGCGCTTTCTCGAGGTAGGCGGTGATGGCGATGCGGAGGGAGTCGTCGCGGATGAGCCCGACGTCGCCGGTCGAGACGAGGGCCTCGGCGGTGCCCAGGACGGGGCTGATCTCCCAGTACGCGGGCGCGACGGCGGCCCAGTGGACGACGGAATCGCGAGGCGGCGGCTCGGGGAGGAAGTAGGCCTGGGCCAGCCGGCGCGGCGCTCGTTCGAGCGGGGCCATCGTCCGAGCGAGGTCATCCGCCAGCCGCTCGGTCTCGGCGAGGTCGCGCGAGAGCTGGCGGAGGTAGGTCTGCTCCTTGTCCTGGTCCGCGCGCTCTTGCCCCCACGCCGTGACCTGGAAGCCGATGACCACGCCGACGATGACGATGACGACCTCGAGGGCGACGGCGAACCAGTTCTGCTCGCGGACGGCCTGCGAGAGCCGTCCGAGGATGGTCCACGGCCGCCTCGGCCGCGGCGTGGGCGGGGTGGTTGGCGGAGGCGCCGAGATCGCAGGCCCCGTGTGCGGGGCGGGTGGGGAGGGCGGGCCGGTCATCGGGTTGCGAGTTCGTCGTCGAGGAGGGCGATGAGGGCGGTGATCTCGGCCTCCAGCGTTCCCATCATGGCGGCTTGCGCCCCGTTGATTCGGACGGCCCAGTCGAGGTGGCCTGCAAACTCGGTCGAGTCCAGCAGCGACGGGTAGTCCACCGGCGTCGCGGACACGTAGAGGCTCAGGTCCCGAAACCGTTGCGTAAAGAACGGGAACACCTGAGTCAGCATGAAGTCCGTGGCCGTCTGCTGGAAGCCGATCACGCGTGGGTACTCCACGCCGTAGACCCGCCCGATGGCGACCCGGACGGAGTCGTTCGAGATGGTCTCCATGCCCCGCTGCTTGAGCGTCTCGTACGCCGCCTCGTCGCGGATCGTGAAGGTGGCCCCCAGAATGTGTCCGAGGTGGGCGTCGAGCGTATCGGCATACGGGCCCCGTGCGCGAACGTGCTCTCGAAGCAGATGCGCACTGGCAGAGGCGCGGCTGTGGAAGCCGACGTTGACCTGGACGTCGGTGAGGTCGTTGAGCAGGGCGGCCCGGAGCTCGCGGAGGGTATGGGTCTCCAGCGCGTGGTCCTGCCGCCCCTGCCACCACGCGTTGAGCGCGAGCGCGATGAGGACGCCGGCCACGACGACGACGATCTCGGCGGCGAACCACCGGAGCGTGGGCCGCCAGTCCCACCGTCTCGGGCGAGCGGCCGGGGCGGTCGGCGGGGGCCCCGAGGGGGGCGGGGTCGGGGGGGCGGCCACCGGGGCTAGAGCGCGAACGTGGTCGTGTACTTGGCCAGCACGGCCCGCTGGTCGGTGAGCGGCCGCCCGGTCGACGCCCGCAGCGCGTCGGTGTGGAAGCCCCAGTTGACCACGAGGTACAGGTCGTTCCCCTCGCGCGGGTTGTAGCGCAGCCGGACGTTCGCCAGCCCCGCGTCGGCGGCGCTGTTGAGCTGGAGGAAAGACGCCAGCGACCACCGCGTGTCCAGCGCCGCCCGCACCCGGAGCCGCCCGACGTGCGCCGTGAACGTCTGGTCCCGGTCCGGGAAGCCGACCTGGTTGACCTCGTAGTCGCCGCTCAGCGTGAGGTGCTTCGAGACCACCCAGGTCGGTGCGACGCCCACGGTCGCCCGCCAGCCGTCGTAGAAGGCGCCGCCGCTCGCGAAGACGGTCGCCCGCCGGGGGCGTCCGCCGGGCGTGTCGTAGGACAGGCTCGCGGCGGGGAAGGTGTACTCGCCTGCGGGCACGGCCGCGTCGTCCGAGAGCGAGAAGCCGTCCCGGAGGTCGTCGTAGGTCACGGTCGCGCGGGCGGTGAGCGAGGCGGCCGACGTGAACGTGCCGGCCCACGAGGCGCTCGACTCGACCGTCTCGACCGTCCCGTCGGCGTTGCGGAGGTAGGTCTCGCCGAGGACGCGCACCTGGTGCCGGGCGAGGCGGGAGCCCGGCCGCGGCCCCCAGCCGTGCCACAGGATGCCGCCCCCGTTGGTAAAGTCCTCCCGGAGCTCGAACCCGAGGTCCGGGCGGTACGCCCGGCCCGCCCGCTCGACCTTGGCCGCGTAGCCGAGCCCCGTGTACTGGCGGCTCTCGACGGACGCCCGCAAGCGCGTGTGGTCCAGGAGGCCGCCGCCGTCGACCGCGTCGTCGAACGTCTGCGCCCAGCGGAGCTCGGCGAAGGCGTCCTTGCCCAGGCGGAGGTCGCCGTCCAGGCCGTAGGCGACGTTCGTCGTCCCGTCGTCGCCCAGCCGGCTCGTCAGCATCCCGCCGACCGTCGACTGCGAGTTGAGAGCTTGCCGCCGCAGGCGCAGCACGCCGACGTTCTCGGACGGCAGCACGGCCCCGTCGAGCGGCGTCCGCCGCGCGGTCTGCAAGTTGATCAGGCCCACGTCCCACCCGCCGACGCGGCCGACCGCCCGGCCACCGCCCAGCAGCCGCACTGCCTCCCCGTCGTTGAGCCCGATCCGGCGGCTGTAGAACAGCCGGTTCGAGCCCCCCAGGTCGAAGTCGAACAAGCTGGCGCGCTCGAGGAAGAACTGCCGCTTCTCAGGGAAAAACAGCGAGAACCGGGTGAGGTTGACCTGCTGGTTGTCGGCCTCCACCTGGGCGAAGTCGGTGTTGAGCGTCAGGTCGAGCGTCAGGTTGTCCGACAGGCTCATCTTGACGTCGGCCCCGACCTCGGTGACGGTGTCGTCGGTGCGGACGGTCCCGGCCGCGTCGTCGACGTCGAACGACTGGCCCAGCCCACCGAGGGCGTAGGGCGTGATGTAGACGGGCCGCCGCGCCTCGATGCCCTCGAACACGACGGTCTGAAACTGGGACGGCTTGTTGAAGCTCCAGAACCCCCAGTCCGGCTCGATGGCTGGGTAGATGTCCATCTCGTTCTTCTTGCCGAGGTAGCGCCACGCGCTGAGCCCCATCGTCACGCGCCCGCTGGCGTCGGGCTGGAAGCGCAAGCTGGAGAACGGGACGCGCATCTCGGCGAACCACCCCTCGGGCGTGGCCGCCACCTCGGCGTCCCAGAACGTATTCCAGGTGTCGTCGACTTCGCCGTTGTCGTTGGCGAACGTGCCGTCGGTCCGCGAGCCGGTGGGCGTGGTCCAGAACCCGACGCCCGTCGAGTTGTCGTTGTAGGTGTCGAGGGCGAGGCCGAGGTAGTCCGTCCCGAGCGTGTTGATGTCGCGCTCGAAGGAGGCGGCGAAGACGGCCTCGGGCGGCGCGTAGCACCGGCACGAGACGTAGACGTACTCGTCGTCGTAGGCGAGCCGGATCTCGGTCGGCACCGAGGGCGCGTCGCCGAACGCCGGCCAGTGCGTCACCAGGTCGAGCGGCACGACGGCGTCCCAGGCGGCCTCGTCCACGCGCCCGTCGAGGTCGATGGGGCCAGTCAGCCGGGGGACGACGAACGGCGCGTCGGCCGGCTGCGCCGAGACGAGGGTGGGGGCCAGCGCGGTGGCGAGCACGACGAGACGTGTCACGGAGGTCATCGGGGGGAGGGCGGCGGGTGGAGGGGCAGCGGGCGACTCACGGGGTGTTCGCGTCGCCAGCAACGCTGCGCCGTGGGGCGCGTCGGACGCGTTGTGACCGCCGACGCCGGAGTCCATGCCGACGACGGTCCGGAACGGGCGCGTGCCGGGCGCCTGCGCGATGAGCAGGGTGATGTCGGACGAGCGTGTCATCGGGTCGAAGGCTCAAAGGACACCCGTAGTGGGCTAGGGGCGCGGCGGCAGCAGGCGCTCGACGGCGGCGCGCAGGCTGGCCGCGTTGAAGGGCTTGGCGAGGAAGCCGTCCTCGCAGCCCGACTCCTCCCGCGGCTCGCCGCTGACAAGCAGCACCGGCACGTCACACGTGGCGCCGTCGGCGCGGAGCGCGGCGCAGAGCGCGTGCCCGTCGAGCCCCGGCATCCGGATGTCCGCGATGACCAGGTCGGGCGGGAGTCGGCGGACAAGGTGGAGCGCCTCGGTCCCGTCGACGACTTCGGTGACCCGGGCCGATTCGCGGAGGCTGTGCCGGATGTAGGCCCGCATCTCGTCATCGTCGTCGGCGATGAGCACGCGGGGCAGGGAGGCGTCGGGCATTGGGGGTGGGGAATGTGTCGCCGCGGACGGGGCGCCCCCCCCGCGGCACGCCTGCCCAGTGCCGGCCGGCGTCGCAGGGTGCGGCGCGAACCGGGGGCGGCGTCTGCAACCTGCGGCGCCCCTCCTCCCCCACCGTTGCGTCCAGGGCGCAACGTGTTGCGTCTAGGATGCATGGGGCCCCCACGCAAGAGCGCGCGTCGGATGCGCAACGCGTGCCGGCCGACGCGCCTCGGGAGGCTCAGCACCGGGACGCCTCGGCGTAGACCGACGGGCGCGACCCCGTGTGGGCCAGGAAGGCGTCCGAAAAGTGGGCGACGCTCTTGAAGCCGACCCCGTAGGTCACCTCGCTCACCGTTCCGGCGCGGGCCGCCAGCAGCGCCGCCGCCCGGTCGAGCCGGGCCGTCCGGATGAGGTCGCTCGGCGCCGCGCCCAGCAGCGCCGTCGTCCGCCGAAGGAGGTGGCTCCGGCTCAGCCCGACCGCCTCGGCGAGGGCCCCGACGTTGAACGACTCGTCGCCCAGGTGGGCGTCGATCGCCGCGCGGACGGACGCCGCGAAGGCCTCGTCGGCGGACTCGATGGCCGGCGTGGGGCTTCCCTCGGCGGCCGCCCCATCGCCCGACGATGCGGCGAACCGCTCCCGCAGCCGATGCCGCAAGGCGATAAGGTTGCCTACGCGCACGACCAACTCGCGGACGTCGAACGGCTTGGTGAGGTAGTCGTCGCAGAGTTCGGCCAGCCCATCGAGGCGGTCCTCCGGGGCGGCCTTCGCCGTGAGAAGCAGGACCGGCACGAAGTCCGTCTCGGGGTCGGCGCGGAGGGCGCGGCAGAGCCCGAGCCCGTCGAGGCGCGGCATCATCACGTCCGAGACCACGAGGTCGGGCAGGCGCTGGCGGATGCGGTCGAGCGCGTCCTGACCGTCGGCGGCCTCGACGACGCGGTACCCGGCCCCTACGAGGTGACGGCGCACGTAGGCCCGGATGTCGGCCTGGTCGTCGGCGACCAGGACCGTCGTCACGTCCTCGTCGGGCGCCCCGCCGACCGGGTCCACCGGGTCGGCGAGGGGCACATCGAGCGCCAGAGCGACACCGGCGGCGCCGTCCCAGGGCCGGTCGTCGACCTGACCCGGCGCGAGGTGGGCCCGCCCGAGGGGCAACACGAGCGTGAACGTGCTCCCCGACGGCGCACCGTCGGGCCCGCCCCCCACGCTCTCGGCCGTGAGCGCCCCGCCGTGGAGCGCCGCCAGCTCGTGCGCGAGCGCCAGCCCGATGCCCGACCCGAGCGGCTGCCCAGCCCCGCCCTCGGCTTGGAAGAACCGGTCGAAGATGTGGGGGAGGTCGGCCGGAGCGATGCCCGACCCCGTGTCGCGGACCGACACGCGGACCCGCTCAGCGTCGGCCTCGACGCTCACGTGAACGGCGCCGCCGGCGGGCGTGAACTTGAACGCGTTCGACAGGAGGTTGGCCAAGATGGTCCCGGCGTGCTCCGGGTCGACCCACGCCGTCAGCGGCTCGTCGGGGACGGACACGTCGACGGTGATCCGGCGGTGTGAGGCGAGCGGGCGGAAGGTCTCGACCTGCGCCTCGACAAACGCCGCGACCTCCAGCCGGCGCGCGCGGAGCGAGGTGCTCCCCGCCTCCAGCCGCGAGAGGTCGAGGATCTGGTTGATGAGGGCAAGCACGCGCCCGGCCGAGCGCCGCGCGAGGCGGAGGGGGGACGAGGCCTCGCCAGGGACCGGGCCGTACTCCCCCGCCAGCACGTCGTCCAGTGGGCCGAGCGTAAGCGTGAGTGGGGTCCGGAACTCGTGGCTGACATTCGCGAAGAACCGGCTCTTCGACCGGTCGAGCGCGCGGAGCTGCTCGGCCTCGATGTGTTCCAGCTCCATCCGGTGCTGCATCTGGAGCTGGTTCCGGCGCGCCCGGTAGAGGGCCCCCACCGCGCCGAGCGCCAGCAGGGCATAGAGCCCGTACGCCCACGCGCTCCGCCACCACGGCGGCACGACGGTCACGGTCAGCGTCGCCTCGGGGCCCCACACGCCGTCCGGGTTGGCCGCGGCCACGCGGAAGGTGTAGGCCCCGGGGTCGAGGTTGGTGTAGGTCGCGTGGCCCTCCGAAGTCGGCGGGCTCCACGCCGCGTCGTAGCCGTCGAGGCGGAACCGGAACCGGTTGCGGTCGGGCGCCACGTAGTGCAAGGCGGCCACGTCGATGGCCAGGTCCTGCTGGCCCGGCGCCATCCGGAGCGCCCGTGCGACGGGCGGCGCCCCGTCCAGCCCCCCCCCCACCGCGACGGGCTCCCCGTCGGCCACGAGCTCCATCACGACGGCTCTCGGCGCGGCGGGGTCCGGGGTGATGGCGGTCGGGTCGAACCGGTTGAAGCCGTTGATCCCGCCGAAATAGAACGTGCCGTCCGGGGCGCGGTACGCGGTCCCGGCGTTGAATTCGAGGTCCTGGAGGCCGTCCTCCATCCCGAACGTCCAGAACGTCTCGGTGTCCGGGTCGAACCGGGTGAGCCCCCGGTTGCTGCTCAGCCAGACGTGCCCCGCGTCGTCGCTCAGGATGTCGTAGATGATGTCGTCGGGCAGGTCGCTCGTGGCCGTCGTGTAGTGCGTAAACCGCTCGGTATCCGGGTCGAAGCGGCTGAGCCCGGCGCCGTACGTCCCCAGCCACAGGTCGCCGTCGGCGGCGAGGTGGAGCGACATCACGTAGTTGCTGCTCGGCGTCTGGCGGTCGGTCGGGTCGTGGCGCCACTGCCGGATCTCGCCGGTGCGGGTGTCGAGGCGCCAGAGCCCGGCGTCCCAGGTGCCTACCCAGAAGATGCCGTCTTCGCGTTCGACCAGGCTCTTGGCGGTCGGGGGGTCGCCGGACGGGCAGAGGGGCGCGAACGTCCCGGCGTCGGGGTCCAGCCGGCTCAGGCACCCGACGCCGTTCGTGAGCACCCAGAGCTCTCCCGCGCGGCTCTCGACGATGCGCCACGGGTTGTCGGTCGGCAGGGCCGTCGGGTCGGTGGCGTCCGGTGTAAAACGAGTGACCCGGCCGGTCGCGCGGTCGAGCAGGTTGAGGCCGCCGCGCCGACTCCCCACCCACAACCGCCCGGCGTCGTCCTCGTAGATCGACACCACCCAGCCGGGCAGCAGCGTCTCCGCGTCGGCGGGGTCGTGGGCGTAGTGGCGGATCGCGCCGGTCTCGGGGTCGATGCGGTCCAGACCCGCCGTCGTGCCCACCCAGAGCACGCCCTGGCGGTCCTCGAGGAACGACCACACGCCGGGCCCCGAGAGCGACGGCGCCGCCCCGATGCCGGACCCGACGCGCTCGAAGCGCGGCGACTGCCACGCAAACCGGCTGACTCCGGACTGCGTCCCCACCCAGAACACGCCGGAGCGGTCGAGGAAGAGCGACTGGACGCCCCCCGCACCCAGGCTGGTCGGGTCCGTCGGGTCGTGGCGGAACGTCGCCAGCCGGGTCGTGGCGGGCTCGAGCCAGGCCAACCCATCGCCGAGCCCAACCCAGAGCACGCCGGTCGGGTCCTCCAACAGCGACCACACCGCGTCGCTCCCCAGCCCGGCGCCGGCGCCGCGAACGCGGGTCGCCGCCCCCGTCGCCGGGTCCACGGTCCAGAGACCGCGGCCGTCGGTCCCCACCCACAGCCGCCCCTCGCGGTCCTCCAGGACCGCCCGGACAACGGCGCCGTCCCCGAAGGCCTCCCGCCCCCCCGGCCCCGGAATGCGCGAGATCCGCCCGGCCGTGTCAATCCGGTGCAGCCCGCCGTCCTCCGTCCCGACCCACATCTGTCCGTCCCGAGTCCCTTCGAGCGCCGTGATCCGCCCGCTGCTGAGCCCGTCGGGGCCACCGACCGGGTACGTGCGTCGGCTCCGGGTGTCCGGGTCGTAGCGGGTCAGCCCGTCGAACCGGTGGCCGATCCACAGGGCGCCGTCGAGCGCGCGGGCCAGGACCCACTCCTCCAGGCCTGTTGCGGTCCCGGCCTCGCGGTCCGTCGTCGGGACGGGCTCGAACGCCTCGGCGTCGGTGTCGTAGCGGGACAGCCCCGCCCCTTCGGTCAGGACCCACAGGTCGCCTCCCTCGGCGCCCTCCAACCCGACAACCCAGGGGTTGCTCAGGCTTGTCGTGTCGAAGGGCTGGGGCCGGAAGACGCGCGCCCGCTGGCCGTCGTAGCGGACCAGCCCGCCCTCGGTCCCGATCCAGACGAACCCGAGCGAGTCCTGCAGGATGGCGTGGACATCGAGCTGGGGGAGCCCGTCCTCCAGCGCGAGATGCGAGAACCGCAGGGCGGTCGGCAGCGAGGCGGAGGTCGGCGTGCGGCGCCGTTCGCCCACGAGCGCACCGTCGGGCCCAGAGGGCGGCCCCGGAGTCGACCCCTGGCACGCGGCCATGGCAAGGACGAGGAGACCCAGGCCGAGACGGGGGCCGCGGCGCATTCGGATCGGCCGCAACCGACTGTTCTGGCGTGTCATACGCCAGAGGATACCCCGCTAACGGTAGACTGGCGTTCCTCGGTGGCCCTTCTGCCTGTCGGGCCGTGAGCCCGCCTCTACTCCAGCTCCAACACGAGGGCCGTACGCGCGGGCACGGCCAGCGTCTCGCCGAGGCGGACCGTCGCGCCCGTCAGCACGTCGCGCCCGGCGGTATGGTCCAAGATTCGCTCGGCGAACCGGTCGAGCGCCAGCGCGCGGGCCTCGGCGGCCGTGTTGAGGACCACCATGACGGTGTCATCCGCGTCCCAGCGGAAGAACACGTAGACGCCGTCGCGGGGGATGAACTGCGTCAGCCGCCCGTGGTGGACGACGGTCGCCGTCTGGCGCCACGTCGCGAGCGTGCGGACGGCGTCGAAAGCGGCCTGCTCCGTCGCCGTCCGGCCCGACTCGGTGAACGCGTCGCGCGCGTCGCCGGGCCACCCGCCAGGCATGTCGAGGCGCTTGTAGCCGTCGCCGCCGGTTTGGGGACCGTTCGGCATCGCGATCTCGGTCCCGTAGTAGAGCTGCGGGATGCCGCGCGTGGTCAGCTGGAGCGCCAACCCCATCCGGAGCGCGTCGAGGTCTTGCCCGTAGGCGCGGCTCAGGTCGTGGTTGTCGAAGAACGTCACGAGCGCGTTCGGGTCGGGGTAGGTGTGGTCCTGCGCGAGCGTCTCGTAGACCTTGAAGAGGTCGCCGCCGGGCGCGTCGCGGAATGCGAACGCGAGGGGGAAGTCGGTGACGGAGGGGAGGTCCGAGTCGTAGCCGTCGCCGCTCGCGCCGAAGCCGTCCTGCCAGTAGGCCTCGTGCGGGACGTTGCCCACCCAGCTCTCGCCGACGATGTTGAACGTCGGGTACTCGGCCATCACATGCGCCGCCCAGCGCGCCATGTAGTCCTTGTCCGGGTAGAGGTAGGTGTCCATCCGGATCCCGTCGACGCCCGTGTGCTCGATCCACCAGACCGTGTTCTGGACGAGGTACTGCGCCAGCAGCGGGTTCTTTTGGTTGAGGTCCGGCATCTCGGCCACGAACCAGCCGTCGACGAGCTGGCGGCGGTCGGCGTCGGAGGCGTAGGGGTCGATGGCGGCGGCGCCCGTGTAGTTGGTCTGCCCGACGGCCTCCCAGTCGTGGACCCAGTCGGGCGTCGGCAAGTCGCTCATCCACCAGTGCCGGTCGCCGATGTGGTTGTGGATCATGTCCATGATCACCTTGAGGCCGCGCCCGTGAACGGCGTCGACGAGCCCGACGAACTCGTCGACGGTCCCGAAGCGCGGGTCGGTCGCGTACATGTCGGTCGCCGCGTAGCCGTGGTAGGCGCCGTACTCCGGCGTCATGTCGTTCTCGAAGATGGGCGTGAACCAGATCGCCGTCATCCCGAGGTCGTCGAGGTAGCCGAGCCGTTGGGCCACGCCGGCAAAGTCGCCGCCGTGGCGGGCGTTCGGGTTTGAGCGGTCGGCGCCTTCGAGCAGGCCCGGGAGCGTGTCGTTCGACGGGTCGCCGTTCGCGAACCGGTCGGGCATCATCAGGTAGATGACGTCCTCGCTCGAAAAGCCCTGGGCGTACGTGCCCGGCTCGCGCGTCCGCGCCCTCAGCTCGTAGTCGAGCGTCGTCATCCCATCGGGGCCGGTGAGGGTGAACGCCAACGTCCCCGGCTGCGCCGCCTCGGTGATCGTCAAGTCCAGGAACAGGTAGTTGGGGCTGTCGACGGCGACCACGCGGTCGAGGGTGACGCCCGGCGTCGGCGCGAGCGTTGCGCGGGCGGCGCCGATGCCGTTGCCGTGAAGCATGACCTGGAGCTCGGGGTGATGCATCCCGGCCCACCAGAACGCAGGCTCGACGCGGTCGACGGATTGGGCGAACGCCACGCAGGGGGCGAGGACGAGGAGGGCGAGGCTGCGCCGCGCAAGCAGAGTCAGAACCATCGGTGGTAGAGAGGTCGCGAGCGCCAAGAAACGACGGCCGGGCCGCGAGCGACGCTAGGTTCGACGCGCACCGCCCTCTGATCCATGCCCTCCCTCCCGCTCGCGGGGCGCGCCGTCCCGCTCGCCCTCCTCCTCGCGCTCGCCGCGTGCGCGCCCGCCGACGCGCCCGAGGCCGACG
Source organism: Rubrivirga aquatilis (assembly GCF_046845665.1). GTDB lineage: Bacteria > Bacteroidota > Rhodothermia > Rhodothermales > Rubricoccaceae > Rubrivirga. The sequence continues at coordinate 441,752 of NZ_CP177355.1, forward strand.
ACGCCCCGGCGCTCGCGGTCGACACGACGCGCGTCGCCGGGCCGACCAGCACGGTCGTCGTGGCCTACAAGGGGCGGCTGGAGGACGGGTCGGTGTTCGACGAGAGCGAGCGGTCCACGTTCAATCTCCAGCGCGTGGTCCCCGGCTTCCGGGCGGGCATCACGGGCATGCACGTCGGCCAGACGAAGGCGGTGTACGTGCCGCCGGAGGCGGGATACGGCGCCGACCCGCCGCCCGGCATCCCTCCGAACGCGGCGCTGAGCTTCGAGGTCACGCTGCTGGGGGTCCGCTGAGCGCCTAGACGCGGACGGCCAACCGGAGCAGCCCCAGCCCCGCGGCTCCGGGCAGGTCCTCCACGGCGAGCACTTCGGGGCCGCCCTCGATGGTGCCGCTGGCCGCGAGGTAGTCCGCGTAGCGGCAGTACTCGGCGTGCTCCGCCTCGGTCGAGGTGACGACGGCGATCCGGTCGGGCTGGGTGATCCGCTCGTCGGTACCGGCGACGCGGGCCTTGTCGAGCCGCTTCTTGAGCAGCTCGAACCGGACGCCCGCGGCGCCGTCCACGTCGAACCGCGTCTCGTCGGTCCGGAAACGCAGCGTCACCGGCGCGTGCTGGACGACCACGAGCTGGGCCACGTCGAGCGCCATCGGCAGCGTCGCGTGGAGCCGGCGGACCTCGCGGGCGACGGTGCACGCCGCGATGAGCTGGCGGAGGCGCAGGTTCTCGACGTAGGCCGGGTCGAACGGCCGGTCCGGCGTCAGGCTCGCGCCGATGTACATGGCGTGCTCAACGCCATCGGTCTTGGCGTGCTCGAAGTAGTGGGGGAACACGCGCTGCGCCTCGGCCTGCTCGGCCAGCAACACGTCCGAGACGGTCCGGTTGACGGTGCGGCGGCTGGTCTCGTACGCCTGGGCGCGGGCGGCCTCGCCGTTGTGGCCCGGCGCCCGGTACGTCGCCAGGGCCGGCGCGAGGTCGTCGCGGCCGGCGGCGAGCCGCTCCAGAACCGGCTCCACCTCGTGGGCCAGGAAGCGGGCCGCCTCGTCCTCGTCGCCTGTGTTCCAAGCGTCCCGGTACTGCGCGGCGCGGCGGTCGAGGCGCAGGTCCAGTTCGTCCAAGATCGTGAGTGGGACGGCCCGGCGGACGGCGGCCAGCGCTTGCCGGGCCCGGTCGAGGCGGGCGAGCGTGTCGTGGCGGACGGCCTCGTTGCGGTGGCGCGTCGACGAGCGGATATCGGCGGCGCCGTAGAGAGGCCACACGTCGGCGAAGGCGATCGCCGGGGGCTCCGCCGCCGGCCCCTGCCCCATCATCGTGATGGCCGCTTCGCGGAAGCGCCAGGCCACGCTCGGGTGGATGGCCGTGTAGGCGTGCTGGATGGCCGACTCGACGCGCGTCTCGAACCGGTCCAGGTTCTGCGACACGGCGAGCGCCAGGACCGGGTGGAGCCGGCGCATCTTGAGCAGCGTCGACGCGTCGGCGGCGCCGGGCTCGGGCGACGACAGCTCGAACAGGCCGACCGTCCGGCCCCCCGCGCGGAGCGGCTGGAGCGCTAGGCTCCGCACGCCGCGCGCGGCCAGGGCGCGGCGCAACGGGGCGCCGACCTCGGCCCTCTCGATGTCCGGGAGCACGACCGGCTCGCCGCGGCGGAGGGCGGCGTCGTAGGGCGTCCCCTGCCAGTCGAGTGACCCGTCGCGGAGCGCGTCGCGGATCACCAGGCTGTTCCAGACCTTGCGCTCGGACTGGACGTTGAGCGCGCCGTCGGCCTGGAGCGAGGCGAGGCCGAGCCGCAGGCTGGCCGTGGCGAACAGCGTGCGGACCTCGTCCTGAAGCGCATCGAAGGTCTCGGCCGTCAGGTTGGCATCGCTCGTCAGGACGAGGTGGGTGATGGCCGCCGTGGCCGTCTCGTTGGTGACGTCGGTGAGCGTCGTCGCGGTGAGCCCGACGAACCGGAACCGCTCGGGCGGCAGCGCCGCCGTCCAGCGCCTCAGATCGCCCACGTGGCGGAGCAGATCGTCGAGGGCGGCCGGGTCGAGTTCGGGGAGCGGGCCGGTCGCCTCGATGGTCGTGAACTGGGTGCTCGCGTTGAGCTTGACGTAGCGGCTCAGCCCCGTGTCCGACTCGGGGACGACGAAGATGAGTGGCTGGTCGAGCCGCAACGTGACGCCGTAGAACCGCCCCAGGATGGCCTTGTAGGCGTAGAGCGTCCGGAGGAAGCGGTCGTGCGTGTTGATCACGTCCATCCGGTCCCCGGTATAGCGGCCCATGACCCGCTCGTACTGCGCGGTGCGGGTGACCATCTGGCCCCCGAACGGCCCGCTCAGCGCGCGCGCGTCGCTCGTCCAGTCGGACGACGGAAACAGCGGGCGCACGATCCGGTCGATCAGGTCGGGGTGCCTGTCGAGGGCGGCGGGGTCGTCGATGGGCCTGCTCAACTCGGGGGCCGAGGCGAGGTCGCGCTCGATCGCGGCCCAGGCCGGCCCGTAGATCGCCGGCTCCCGCTCGCCCAGCGCGCGCCAGTGCGCCAAGACCGGCGCCAGCGACAGGACGGTCTCGAACGGAAACCCGACCTCGGGCGCCGTCCCCACCTGGTCGGCGAAAAGGCGGTGTCGGGTGAACGCGGCGGTGGGCTCGGCCATGGGGCGGATGGGGAGACGGACAGGGTAGGGCCGCGCCTCTCGCGTGTCTACTTGTAGGCGACCGCCGCGCTCGTGGGGCCGGCCAGCGGGATCGTCTCGAAGCGCGTGAACCCGGCCTCTCGGCCCCAGCCCTGGAAGTCGGCGAAGGTGTAGTCGAAGGCGTCGCCGAACTCGATGAGCATGTTCAGCGACATCAGCAGCCCGAACGCGTTCTCGCGCCGCGCGTCGTCGATCAGGTTCTCGATGGCCACGAGCGCGCCGCCCTCCGGCAGCGCGTCATACGCCGCGCGGATCAGGGCCTTCTTCTCCACCAGGTTCCAGTCGTGCAAGATGTTGCCCATCGTGACGACATCGGCCGGGGGCAGCGGGTCGGCAAAGAAGTCGCCCGAGACGACGCCGATGCGGTCGGCCAGCCCGGCCTCGTCGATGTGCCGCTGGGCGAGCGGGGCCACGGGCGGCAGGTCGAACGTGGTGAACGCCAGGTGGGCGTGGTGCGCGGCGACGGTGCGGGACAGGAGCGCGAGCGCGCCGCCCGCGTCGGTCACGGTCTGGTAGTGCCCGAAGTCGAACCGCTCGGCCAGGAGTTGGAAGTTGGCGGCCTGGAAGCCCGTCATGGCTTCTAGAAACTGGCCCAAGCGGGCCTCCTCGGCGTAGAGCTCCTCGAACATCGGCTTGCCGTGGAGCTTGACCTCGGTCTGGGGCTCGCCCGTCCGCAGCGCCTCGCCGAGCCCGTTCCAGAACCCGAACAGCCGAGCGTTGAGCATTTCGGGCATCCCGCCGATGTACGACGGGCTCGTTTTGTCGAGGAAGGCTGCCGTAGCGGGCGTGTTGCGGTACCGGCCCGCCGCGCCGTCGCCGTCGCGGGCGAGGAAGCCGAGGGCGAGGAGCGCGTCGAAGAAGTCGAACCGGCCGCGCGGGTGGATGCCGAGCGCCTCGCCCAGTTCGTCGGCCGTCATGGCGCCGCTGGCCAGCGTCGAGAACAGGTCGAACTCGACGGCGGTGAGGAGCGTCTTCGAGGCCCAGAAGGCCGTCGCGGTCCGCATGATGTGGTCCGGTGACGGGCGCGTGGCGGCGGGCGGAGCGGCGGCGGTGGGGTCGGTCATGGCGGCAAGGGGCTGGAGAGACACGACCCGAACGCTGACCACGGACCGCTAAACTCTTCATAGTACAGCCCCTGGACCATTCCCCACTCCCGGGGGACCGGATACTTCCCGAACCGCCGAGCGCCCGCTACTTCGCCTCAATGGCCCGCGCGGACACGGCCGCCTCGTGCTGGGCGGAGACCTCGACGATCTCAACGGCGTCCGGCACGTCCTCTGCGAGCGCGTTCGGCCCGAAGCCCCAGCGCACCCAGACGGGGATGAGCGCGAGCCCGGCGCCGAGGTACGCCAGCGACGCAAGGGTCGAGGCGTCGGGCGCGGGGATCAACAGGCGGCCGGCGCCGACGAGCGTCAGGAACAGCGAGGCGGCCGTCGTGGCCGTCAGCGCGAGCCGGTTGCCGAGCTGGCGCGGGCCCCGGTTCGGGTCGTCGCCCGCCGCGATCGCCGTCTGCCGCCACCAGCCGAACGGGCGGACGCGGGTGTAAAAGGCCACGCGCGTGGCCTCGTCGGTCTTGGGCGTGACGAACGTGACGCCGACGGCCGCGACGGTGGAGGCGAGCGCCATCAGCGCCAGCCGGAGCGCGTCCTCGTCGGGGGCGTCCGAGAGGTCGAGGCCGAACAAGAGGATCGGGGCGACGACGAGCGAGGTGGCAATCGCCGCCAGCTCGCTCCACAGGTTGATCCGCTCCCACAGCCAGCGGAGCACGAGCACGGAGCCCATCCCGGCGCCGAGCAGCAGCGAGGTCGTCCACCCCTGCTGGATCGAGTTGAGCTGGGTCATCACGCCGAGCGCCAGCACCAGCAGCACGACGTTCGAGATGCGGGCGACGGTCACGAGTTCGCGGCTCGTGGCCTCGCGCTTCTGGACGTGCTCGGCCCAGAACCGGCCGTAGAGGTCGTTACTCCAGTAGCTCGCGCCCCAGTTGAGGTGCGTGTCGATCGTGCTCGCGAGCGCGGCCAAGAGGCCGACCAGCATCAGCCCGCGCGCGCCCGCGGGGAGCGTGTCGGCGATGCCGGTGACGAACAGGATCTCGCGCCCGGCGACGAACCCCTCGGCGCCCGCGTCGCCCGCGGCGAACGGGTAGACGACGAGCAGGGCCACGGCGATGACGAGCCAGATGAGCGACCGCGCGACGATCTGGGCCCACGCGAAGACGACGCCGGCGAGGCGCGCGTCGCGGTCGCTTTTACAGGCCATCGAGCGCTGGGCGAGGTAGCCCGTCCCGTCGGAGTTCATCTGGAAAAACCACTGGAGCCCGACGATCGTCAGGAACGGACCCAAGATGGCCCAGCCGGTGTCGGGCGCCGAGAAGCTCAGGAGCTGGCTCGCGCGCAGGTCGCCGTAGATGTCGACCACGCGGTCGGTCAGCCCGCCCAGCCCGCCGGCCGTGTCGACGATTACCCAGGCGTAGATCAACGTCCCGATCATCGCGAGGGCGAACTGGACGACGTCCGTCGCGACGACCGCGCGCAGGCCGCCGGTCGTGGAGTACAGGGCCGTGAACCCGACGATGAGCAGGATCGAGAGCAGGTTGTTGGCCGCCGCGACGGCGGGCGCCAACCCGGTCGCCGTAGTGCCGAGCACGGACGCCAGCCCGGTCGCATTGACCAGCCCCACGAACAGGCCGTGGAGGGCGGGCGCCCACAGGTGCCACGGTAAAAAGACCTCGGCGATCCGCATCGCGGCCACCAAGACGAAGGCCATCACCACGCAGTTGATCAGCGTCCCGTAGTACAGCGACTTCAGCACGCGCAGCGCGAGCACGCCGCGCCCCGAGTAGCGGACCTCGGTGAGCTGGGCGTCGGTCAGCACGCCGGAGCGCCGCCAGCCGACGGCGAACACGAACGCCATCAGCAGGAACGCGATGCCGTAGATCCACAGGCGCCACAGCAGGAACACGCCGCCCGTCGCGACGAGCCCCATCACCAGCAGTGGGGTGTCGGCGGCGAACTGCGTCGCGGCCATCGAGAAGCCCGCGCGCCAGCCACCGAGGGTCTTGCCCGCCAGGAAGTACTCGCCCAGGCCCTCGGAGGCCTTCTTGCGGGCGCTCAGTCCGGACCACAGGGCGTAGCCGACGAAGCCGAGGACGATCGCGAGGTCGAGCATGGGGCGCAGGGTGGGTGCCCCGAACCTAGCGTGGGTCGGCCCGCCTCGGCGCCGAGGCGGACCTACTCCGGCGCGGGGTGCGTCTCGATGGCGACGGCAGGCCACCCCGCCGCGTGCGGGAACGGCGCCGTCCCCGGCCGGAGGTAAGCGTCGAAAAAGCCCCGGACCACCTCGCGCGACGTGTCGAGCGCGGCCCGAGGCTCCACGTCGTAGCTGTACGCCCCAGGGTCGAGGAGTGCGAGGTCGGTCATGGAGTTGTGGCCGTAGCCGTCCAGCCGCGCGAGGTGCACGTCGGCCCGGCGGCCCGGGACGATCTCACGGATGTTGGGCATGGCCATCTCGGGGAGCGAGCTGCTGTAGAGCATGAGCACCGCAGCGTCCAGCCCGCCCTGCCGGGGCGTCCGCGGGGGCACGCCCTCCATGGAGGCGTAGGCGACAAACCGGGGGTCGCTCGCGACGGCCGCACCCCCGATCCGGCCCCCGAGGGAGTGCCCGAACATCGCGAGGCGGCGCAGTTCGAGCCGCCCGGTGAGCAGCCCCGCCGGGTCGTCGGCGACGAGAGCCGCCAGCCGGTCGAGCGCGAACGCGAGGTCGGCGGAACCGAGCGCGGCGGCCTCCTCGAAGAAGGCGTCGACGGCCTCGTACGGGCCGGTGAGTACCTCGAACGGGATGCGGTAGCGCGGGGCGGGGCGGACCGTGCGGCCGTCGGGGTAGGTCACGCGGCCAGAGTGCGGGCTGTCCACGGCGAGGACGGCGTACCCGTGGCTCGCGAGGTCCTCGGCGAGCGCCGTGTAGAAGTGCCGCGCCACCCCGCGCCCCGGCGCCACGACGACGACGGGGAGCGTCCCCGCCTCCGGCGCCACCGGGGCCCGCGCGACGCTCCACGCCTGCACCGACGCGAGCGACGGGTAGAGCGGGGCGTACGGGGCGGGCACGGCGCCGGAGTCGGGCCGGGCCGGGTACCAGAGCTGGGCCATGATCTCGCGCACGTCGTCCGGGCGCGGCGTCACCTCATCCGGGCGGCTCGCGTCGACCCAGTGCCACGTGGCCGTCCCGACCGCGTGCGGGCCGGTGGGTGGGGGCAGCGCGACGGAGTCGGGCGGGGCGGCCTGGGCGGCGGCGGCGAGCAGGGCGAGGGCGAGCGTGGCGAGAAGGCGCATGGAGTGTGGCGGGGATACGAAGGGGGGGGGGCGGGCGAGAGATGCCGCCTCGGGAGGTCCGAGAACGCGCCGAGGTGGGGCTACTCGGCCGCGCGCGTCACGTCGATGGTCCAGGTAGTGGCGAATGTGGCGCCCCGGTCCGTGCTGCTCTCCGCGAACCACTGGTAGCGGTCGGGCTCGATGGAGTGGAAGACGAAGCGCGAGAGCGTGTCCGTGAGGCGGGCGTCGAACTGGTGGAGCACCATCCGGTCGCCCTCCCAGGCGCCGCCGAAGTCGAGGAGCGTGTTGCCCCGGTTCGTGAGGTAGAGCGACTCCCAGCGGCGCTCGGCGCGGTTGTAGAGGCGCAAGATGGTGGTCGCGGCGTCCGGGAGGTTCGGGTCGAGGTCGAACCAGGAGTGTTCCAGGATGCCGTGCCCCCCGAGCGCGACGACGCCGGTCGTCGTCGTGGGGAACTGGACCCAGGTGCCGCCAAGGTTGATGCGGTGGGCGGCGGCCCAGGTGCCGAGGAGGAAATCGAACTGGCGGGCCTCCTCGGGGAGGCCGGGTGCGGGTACGCCGTGGCCCGCTCGGGTGGCGACGAGCGTCGGCAGCCGGGCGTGGCGCGTGTAGGCCCGCTCCTCGACAGGCCCCCACCGCTCGCCGTCCTGCGTCCGTTCCAGCAGGACCGTGAAGGCGTCGGCCCCGTCCATCGAGTACGTCACGCGCTCCTCGACCAGGCGCGTCCCGCCGAGGCGTCGCACGGCCGTGTGCAGCGCGAGGCCGTCGCCCTCCATCGCGCCGTTCCAGATCTCGACGTGCTCGGTGTAGGAGCTGCCCTCGCCCAGCGCCCAGTCGCCGACGCTCGGGGAGTAGACGAGGAACGAGTGCACGTGGAGGTCGACGCCCGCCGGGTCGTAGTCCGGGACGGTGCGGCGCTCGGCGTAGGCGTAGCCACGGTTCATGAAGGTGATCTCGGCCTCGCCGCGCGCCTGGTGCGTGGTGGAGTCGGTCGGGTAGGTGGTGACGGCCACGTCCCAGAGCCCGAGGAGCGGCTTCATCGCGTCGAGCGTGGCGTCGGCGCGAGGGCTCCGGTTGGTCATCGGGCGGCCCTGGTCGAAGAGGTGGCCGTCGTGGGGTTGCGCAAGGGTGGGTGTGGCGAGGACGAGCACCAGCGCGGCGAGGACGGAACGGGTCATGGCGGGGGGAGACATCAGCGGAGGGGGATGCGGCGAAGTCCGGGCACGTCGCCGAGGTCGGGGGGCGCGCCTACGAAGGCCCGCTCGAAGAACCGCGCGGCCACCTCGCGAGTGACACGGCCCGCCTCGGGAGCGCCGATGGCCCCGGCCGAGACGGCCCCGAGCAGCGGGAGGTCGGTGAAGGCGTTGTGGCGGCTGCCCCCCAGCACGAGCACGACCGGATCGCACCAGGCCGCTCGGAGGCGCTGGGGCACGCGCGTGCTCTCGTCGGTGAGGGCCCCGCCGAACTGTTCACTCGCGAGGAGCAGGAACGGGGTCCGGCTGCACGCTGGCTCCAGCCCCACGTGGACGGGCGCGCCGAGCGTGCCGTCAAGGCTGAGGCAGGCGGCGATGAGCGGGTCGCGGAGGCACGTGAGGTCCGCCGCCATCCCGCCCATGGAGTGCCCGAGCACGCCGACTCGGGCCTCGTCGATCCGCCCGGCCAGGGCGCCAGCGAGGACCTGCCGCGCCACGAACGACTGGTCGGCCGACATCACGCGGAGGCCCTCCGCGAGGTAGCCGTCGATGGCGTCGAACGCCAGAGAGTCCCGCGCGATCATGCCCGCCCCGTACGGCACCACCGTGCCGTCCGAGAAGGCCACGCCCGGCCCCCAGTACGTGTGGTCGACGGCGGCGACCACGAACCCGCGGCTGGCGAGATCCAGGGCGAGGCCCGTGAGGACGAACCGGGGGCTGTTCATCCCGTGCGAGAGGACGAGCAGCGGGAAGCGCCCGGCTGCCACAGGCGCCTCCCACCCGGCCCCAGGCACGTCGAACCGGAGCGGCCGAACGCCGCCGTCCCAGTACGACGCGAGGCTGGCGTGCAGAGGGTCCAGCGTCGGGACGTAGGGCGCAGGGGTCGGGGCCGCCTCGGGAGCCGAGGGGTACCAGAGTTGCACCTGCAGGCGGCGGCGGTCCCGCGCCTCCGTCCAGCGCTCCTCCCGCGCCTCGTCCACCCACTCGACCACGCGCGTCCCGACGGGATGCGGGCCGGTCGGGCCCGGAATCGGAGGCTCGGGGGCCGCCGGCGAGGTGCCCTCGAGCCGTTGCCAGTCGGTGCCGTCGAAGCGCCAGAGGTCGCGGGTCTTGACGCGCTCGTCGTAGTCCATGCCCTGCCCGGTGACGCCGCCGAAAACGACGAAACCCACGTCGGGGACGTAGACGCCTTCGTGCTCGGCACGGGCCGCCGGGGGCGCTCCACCGAGGGCCGTCCAGCGCACGCCATCCCAGGCCAGGAGCGTCGACTCGCGCGCCTCGGCCCCGAACCCTCCGAAGAGCAGGAGGCGCGCTCCCGATGGGTCGTACGCCACGGCGGCGTGGAGTCGGGGCGGCAGGCCGGTGGCCTCGAAGCGGGTCCACGCCGTGCCGTCCCAGCTCCAGGTGTCGTCGAGCGCCCGGTCGCCGTACCCGCCGACGAGGACGGTCTGGCGGCGGGCGGCATCGTAGGCCAGCCCGTGCGCCCCCCGCGGCGGCGGACCGCCGACGGGCGTGACCTCCACCCAGCGCCGCCCGTCCCACTCCCACGTATCCCCGAGCCTGGCGCGGTCGGCCCCGACGCCCCCGAAGAGGACGACACGCTCGCGGTGGGCGTCGTAGGCCATCGCGGCCAACTGGCGGACGGGCGGGGCGGGCGCCTCGGCCTGCCGCCAGCCCGCGCCGTCGAGCACCCACGTGTCGCCGAGCAACGCGCCGTCGGCCCCGCGGCCGCCGAAGAGGACGACGGCGCCCCGCGCCGCGTCGAAGGCCATCTGGGCGTCGCTGCGGGCGGGCGGCCCGGCGCCGGCAACGAGACGCCAGCCGTCGGCCGTCCAGGCCCAGGTGTCGCCGAGACGTTGGTACGTCGAATCCGAGCCGCCGAACAGGACGACGCGGCCCTGCGCGGCGTCGTAGGCCATCGCGTACCCGCTGCGCGGGGCGGGCGCCTCCTGCGCGCTCGCGACCGGCAGCACCAACGCGAGCAGGAGAATCGTTGGAAGCAGGCGCATTCGAGTGGGAGGCGGCAAGACCTCGTAACGTAGGTGGCGGGGTCTGTCCAGCCCGACGAGCCTACCGAGGCGGGCCACCCCGGCACCTGACGGAAAGGTTGCGGAGCGGTTGTTTTCCTCTCATCCCTGCAGATGTTGTCCCCTGACGCCCCTCCGGTCGCCGAGCTCGACCTCCCGTTCCGGCTCGGGACGGCGACGCGCGTGCGCCCCTCGCTCCACCAGATCGAGCGGGACGGGACGACGACGAAGGTGGAGCCCCGGCTGATGCGCGTGCTCTGCGTGCTGGCGGCCGCCCCCGGCGCGGTCGTCTCACGCGAGGCCTTGCTCCAGACCGTCTGGCCCGACGCGTCCGTTCAGGACGAGGCCCTCACCCAGGCCGTCTCCAGGCTGCGACGCGCCCTCGGGGACCGCGCCCGCGACGCGCGCGTGATCGAGACGATCCCGAAAGCGGGCTACCGTCTCGTCGCGCCCGTGACGGCGGGGGATGGGACGCCGACGCCCCCCACGGAGCCGGATGCCGCCCTCCCGGCCTCGGCGCCGCGGCGGGCCCTCTGGGGCGGCGTCGTCCTCGCCGGGCTGGCGGTGGCCGCCTGGATCGGGCGCCCGGCGCCGCCCCTGCCCACCCCCCAGCCCGTCCCCCTGACCACCTTCCGGGGCCTCGAGCTCGACCCCGCCATCGCGCCCGACGGGCAGCGCTTCGCCTTCACGTGGGACCAGGGCGACCGCGCGACCTCCGGACTGTTCATCAAACAGGTGGGGTCCGAGGCGCCGGTGCAGTTGACCGCGCCCGAGGCCCGCGACCGCCAGCCCGCGTGGTCCCTCGACGGGCGGACAATCGCCTTTGCCCGGCACCGCGACGGCGAGCGGCAGCTCTTTGTCGTCCCGTCCATCGGGGGCCGCGCGACGCCGGTCCTCCGGTGTGCGACCGACCGCAACACCCCGCTGGCCTGGACGCCCGACGGCGGGAGCCTCGTCCTCTCGGACGCCGCGCGCGCGGGCGGGGCCAGCCGCCTCGTCCGGGTCTCGCTCGACACAGGCGAGGTCACGCCGATCACCTCCCCGCCCGCCGGGAGCATCGGCGACGCGCAGCCCGCGTTCAGCCCCGACGGCCGGCGCCTCGCATTCGTCCGCTCCACCCTGGAGGGGATCGCCGACCTCTTCGTGCTCGATCTCCCGGACGGGACTCCCCGGCGCGTCACCACCTGGGAGCGCGAGGTCCTCGGGCTCGCCTGGAGCCCTGACGGCCGCTCGCTCCTCGCCACCACCCTCCTCGACGGCGGCCACCGCCTCTGGCGCATTCCTCTCGACGGCGACGAGCCGCGCCCGATCTACGTCAACGCGGAGCGGATGTACGACCTCGACGTGAGCGCCTCGACGGGACAGATCGTCTACACCGCCTCCGACGTGGAGGTCAACATTCGACGCGTCGAGGTCGCCAGCGGCGCCCATCAGTCGGTCGTCGCCTCGACCGCGTGGGACTCGAACCCACGCTTCTCACCCGACGGGACCCGGCTCGCGTTCGCCTCCACGCGCGAGGTCGCGCCTCAGATCTGGGTCGGCGGGGCCGACGGGAGCCGCCTACGCCGCCTGACGAGCTATCAAGGGGCCTATGTCGGCCCCCCGTCGTGGTCGCCGGACGGGAGACGACTCGTCTTCGACGCACGCGCCGAGGGCCAAGCGGACCTTCACGTAGTCCCCGTGGCGGGCGGGCCGGTCGAGCGCCTGACCGACACGGCCTACGATGAGGTCAACGCCTTCTGGTCGCGCGATGGCGAGCGGGTCTACTACGCCTCCAACCGGGACGGCGACTGGCAGATCTTCGCCCTCCATTTGCGGGATGGCCAGATCCGCCAGGTCACGACCCAGGGCGGGTACGCCGCGATGGAGAGCCCCGACGGCGTCACCCTCTACATCACGCGGAATGACGCGGACGGGCTGTGGCAAAAGCGCCTCCCCAGCGGTCCCGAGGCACGCCTGCTCCCCTTCCCGACCGCCGCGAACTGGGGTGCGTGGGACGTGACGGCTGACGGCCTCTCGGCCATCCGCGAGGCGGACGGCTCCGACTGGGTGCTTCTCGACCACGCGACGGGCCGTGAGCGCCGACGCGTCTCGATCCCGGGCCGTGTGCCGGGGCAGCAACGCGTGCTCTCCACCGCACCCGACGGGAGCGCCTTTGTGTACAGCCATGTCGAGCGGTTCGAATCGGACGTAAAACGGGTCGTCTGGGGCTCGTCGCTCTGATCCTCGTTGCCTCGGTGCCCCGTGGGCTTGCCGACGCGCAGGCCGACCGCGGCGCGTGGGCGCTCCCTGGACTGGCGGGGACGGCGCTTCGGGCGGTCGGCACCTCTCGACTCTCTCTGCCGACCCTTCGAATCGTCCCGTTCCTGGTGGGAGAGGGGACGTCACAAGCAGGCTCGTGGAAGGGGGCGCGTCGGGGCGTGCTAGGTTGCCACCATGCCCCGCCCCGGTCTCCTCATCGTCGTGCTCGCCCTCGCTGGCTGCAGCTCCGCCCTCCTCGACGCCGAGGCAGGGGCGCCGAGGTCGGCGCCCGACGGCCCGGCGCTCGTCGTCCTCGGCATCGCCCAAGACGGCGGCGTGCCCCAGACCGGCGACGCCGACGCGCCGGGCTGGACCCACCCCGACCGCCGACGGTTGGTCGTCAGCTTGGGCCTGGTGCACCCCGCCAGCGGGCGGCGGTGGCTGGTCGAGGCGACGCCGGACCTGCCGGAGCAGCTCGCGCACCTCGAACGCGTCGCTCCCCGCACCGACGGCGCAGTGCTCGACGGCGTCTTCCTGACGCACGCCCACATCGGCCACTACACCGGGCTGATGTTCCTGGGCCACGAGTCGCTCGGCGCCCGCGGCGTCCCCGTCTTTGCGATGCCCCGGATGGCCGACTTCCTCCGCACGAACGGCCCGTGGAGCCAGCTCGTCCGGTTCGAGAACGTCGACCTCCGCGAGCTGGCAGACGGCACGGCGGTGCCGCTGGCGGAGGGGCTGACGGTGACGCCGTTCCTCGTCCCCCACCGACAGGAGTTCTCAGAGGTCGTCGGCTACCGCATCGACGGGCCGCGGCGGTCGGTCCTGTTCATCCCCGACATCGACTCCTGGCATGAGTGGGAGGCTGCCGGGACGCGGCTGGAGGACGCGCTGGCGACGGTCGACGTGGCCTACCTCGACGCCACGTTCTTCGCGGACGGCGAGATCGGAGGGCGCGACATGTCGGGCTTCCCGCACCCGTTCATCACGACGACGATGGCCCGGCTGGCCGGCCTCCCCGCGAGCGAGCGGGGGAAGGTCCGGTTCATCCACCTCAACCACACCAACCCGGCGCTGTGGCCGGGCCCGGCCCGCGAGGCCATCGAGGCGGCCGGGATGCGGGTAGCCGCCGAGGGCGAGACGGTCTCCCTCTAGCCGAGCACCTCGGCGACCGTCTCGCGCACCGTCTCGGCAAAGGCGGCGACGAGGGCCTCCTTGATGTGGGCCCGGACGGTCAGCAGACGGACCTCGCGACGCGGGGCCGGCGCGACGAGCGGGCGGACGCGCGCGGCCTCGGCGCCGGTGAGGTAGCGCGTCGTGAGCTCGGTCAGGAGCGTGATGCCGCCGGTCCGGTCGGCCATCCGGCGGAGCGTCTCCAAGCTCCCGCTCTCGAACCGGACGCGGCGGTCCGGCCCGGACGGCGCGGCGCCGCACAGGTCGAGGACTTGGTCGCGGAAGCAGTGCCCTTCGCTGAGCAGCCACACGTCGTCGGGCGCCAGCGTCGCCGGGTCGACCTCGGCCTGCGCCGCCAGCGGATGGCCGGGCCCGACGTAGGCCACGAACGCCTCCGAGAAGAGCCGCTCCGAGCGCAGGCCCGCCCGCCGTTCGTCGGTCGCCACGAGCGCCGCGTCGATCCGCTCGGTCGCGAGGTGATCGAGGATGGCGTCGGTGGTGAGCTCGACGAGGGTCAGCCGAGCACGGGGGAAACGGGCCGCGAACGGGCCGGCAACGACCGGCAACAGGCACGACGCGAGCGTGGGGATGACGCCGACGCGGAGCTCACCGGCCGGCTCGTCAGCGGGCCCGTCGGCGGCGGCGGCGAGAGCATCGGCCTCGCGGAGCACGGCCCGGGCATGGGCGATGACACGGGTGCCGGCGGCGGTGGGGACGGTCGGCTGGCGGCTCCGGTCGAAGAGGACCGTGCCGAGCTCGTCCTCGAGCCGCTTGAGGCCCGCGCTCAGCGTCGGCTGCGACACGAAGCACGCGGCGGCGGCCCGCGCGAAGTGGCGGTGCGTGTCGACGGCGACGGCGTAGCGGAGCTGGGCGAGGGTCATCGCATATAGACCAATCCTATCGGATGATACTGATAATCCATTTGATCTATGCCCTCCCCTCCCCTACTCTGAGGGACCTTCTTCCCTTCTTGCGCACCATGGCTACCGACCCCACCAAACCCGACGGCCCCCTCCTGACGACCGCCGACGGCGCCCCCATCGCCGACCAGGAGAACGCCCTGACCGCCGGCCCGCGCGGGCCGCTCCTGATGCAGGACGTGGTCTTGCAGGAGCAGATGCAGCGGTTCAACCGCGAGCGCGTGCCCGAGCGCGTGGTCCACGCCAAGGGCTCCGGCGCCTTCGGCACGTTCACCGTCACGAACGACATCTCGCAGTACACGCGGGCGGCGCTGTTCTCCGAAGTCGGCAAGCAGACCGAGGTCTCGGCCCGGTTCTCGACGGTCGCCGGCGAGCGCGGCGCGGCCGACGCCGAGCGCGACCCCCGCGGCTTCGCGCTCAAGTTCTACACCGAGGAGGGCAACTGGGACTTGGTCGGAAATAACACGCCGGTGTTTTTCGTGCGCGACCCGTACAAGTTCGCCATGTTTATCCACTCGCAGAAGCGGCACCCGCACACGAACCTGCGCGACGCCGACATGCAGTGGGACTTCTGGAGCCTGTGCCCCGAGTCGCTCCATCAGGTCACGTGGCTCTTCGGCGACCGCGGCATTCCGCAGACGTACCGCCACATGAACGGGTACGGCTCGCACACCTACTCCCTCGTCAACGCCGAGGGCGAGCGCGTCTGGGTCAAGTTCCACTTTAAGACGGACCAGGGCATCGAGACGCTGACGAATGAGGCCGCCGCCGACCTCATCGCGCAGGACCGCGAGAGCCACCAGCGCGACCTCTGGGAGGCCATCGACAATGGCGACTTCCCGTCGTGGACGGCCTACATCCAAGTGATGACGCAGGCCCAGGCCGAAGCCCACCCGGACAACCCGTTCGACTTGACCAAGGTGTGGCCCCACGGCGACTACCCGCTCATCGAGGTCGGGACGCTGGAGCTCAACCGGAACCCGCAGAACTACCACCACGAGGTGGAGCAGGCGGCGTACAACCCGAGCTCGCTGGTGCCCGGCATCGGGCCGAGCCCGGACAAAATGCTCCAGGGCCGCTTGATGAGCTACCAGGACGCGCACCTCTACCGCATCGGCGTCAACTACCGCGACCTCAAAGTGAACCGCCCGAAGGCGCCGGTCCGCAACTACATGCGCGACGGCCAGTTCGGCGGGATCCTGGACGAGGGGACCGGCCACCCGAACTACTACCCGAACTCGGTCGAGGGCGCGCCCCGCCCGGACCCGTCCTACGCCGAGCCCGCGTGGCACCTCGGCGACGTCACCGTCGAGCGGTACAACTCGCGCGAGGACCACGACGACTACAGCCAGGCCGCGGCGCTCTACCACCTGATGGACGAGGCCGCCAAGGACCGGCTCGCGCAGAGCCTGGCCGGCGCGCTCGGCGGCGTGACCCGGCAGGAGATCGTGGACCGCCAGCTGGCCCACTTCGACACCGTCGACGCCGACTACGGCCGGCGCGTCCGCGACGCCGTGACGGCGGCCCGGAGCGGGGGCGGCGACGGGCAGTCGGTGGAGGCCGCGATGGCCGTCCGCGACGCCGTCCCGGAGGGCGAGGCCCAGCGCGACTAGCCCCCGAGCATCCCACCACGCGCGCCCCGGCGGCTTCGGCTGCCGGGGCGCTGTTCGTCCAGACCCCCGCCTCGGGTCCCCCGCGGACCGACCGAGGCGGCCCGACCCGACTCCTCATGTCCGACCTCATCGACCTCTCGAACGTCGATTACCACGAGATCGCCCGGCGCGGCGACGCCGAGGTGCTGACCGTCTTCCTCGACGCCGGCCTCGACCCCGACCTCCGCAACGCCCAGGGCTACTCGCTCTTGATGATCGCGGCGTACAACGACCAAGCGCCGACGACGGCGCTCCTGCTCGCGCGCGGCGCCGACCCCGACGCGCCCGACCGCTCGGGCAACACGCCGCTCATGGGGATGGCCTTCAAGGGCCACCTCGACCGCGCCCGCCAGCTCCTCGACGCCGGCGCCGACCCGGACGCACAGAACCCGGCCGGCGCGACGGCCCTGCACTTTGCCGCCATGTTCCGGCAGTCTGACCTCGCCGACCTCCTGCTCGCGCACGGCGCCGACGCGGCCCGCCGCGACGCGCAGGGGATGACGCCGGCTGACCTCGCGGCCGCGCACGGCCACGCCGACCTCGCCGCGCGCCTCCGCCCGTAGCCCTCGCCGCCTTGGGCCCGAGACGGGCTTGCTCTGTTGAGGAGCTCCGCCGACCCATCCATCTTGCCATCCCGGGCGGAGCCGCGCAGCGGCGGAGTCGAGGGATCTCAGCCGAGCGCTCCGCACCGTCCGCGCTGTAGCTGGGTGGTGCGCGACGGAGATCCCTCGACAAGCTCGGGATGACACGGTAGGGAGCTTCTCAACAGAGCAAGGTGGGCTCAGCCCGTCTCGATGTGCGAGGTGCGGGCGGGGGCCGGCATCGGCGGCGGGCCGTCCGGCGTCTTCTCGACGACCTCGTAGAGGTCCGGCCGGCGGTCGGTCCACGGGCGGACGGTCCCGACGAGCCGGTTGCGGCGCGTGAGCTCGAGGTCGAGGTCGGCCACGACGATGGCCTCGATGTTCGGCTCGCACTCGGCGGCCACGCCGTCGCGCGCGAACGGGAAGTCGGACGGGGTGAAGACGCCGCTCTGGGCGTAGTTCACGTCCATGTTGTCGACGTCGGGGATCAGCCCGGTCACGCCGGCCGTGACCACGTACATCTGGTTCTCGATGGCCCGCGCCTGCGCGCAGAGCCGGACGCGGAGGTAGCCCTGGCGGTTGTCGGTGCAGAACGGGACGAACAGGATCTGCGCGCCCTTCGCCGCCGCGATCCGGGCGACCTCGGGGAACTCGACGTCGTAGCAGATCGAGACGGCCACGCGCCCGCGGTCGGTGTCGAACACGCGGACCTCCGAGCCGGGCCGGACGCCCCACCACCGCCGCTCGTTGGGCGTGATGTGGAGCTTCTCCTGCTTCTCGATCGAGCCGTCGCGGCGGAACAGGTAGGCCACGTTGTAAATGCCGTCCTCCTCCTCGGTGTAGGTGCTCCCGCCGACGATGTTGATGTTGTGGCGGACAGCGAGGTCGTGGAAGAGGTCGAGGTAATCGCCGGCGAGGGCGGCCAGCTGGCGGACGGCCTCGCCGCGCCGGACTGGCGGGAGGTACGAGAGGAGCTGGAGCGTAAAGATCTCCGGGAAGAGCACGAAGTCGGCCCGGTAGCCGGCTGCGGCGTCGACGAAGAACCCGACCTGCTTGGCGAACTCGTCGAACGACGCGATCGTCCGGACGGGGTACTGGACGGCGCAGACGCGGACGGGGAACGTGCTCCGCGTCCGCTCGGCGGGGTCGGGCGTGTAGTGGAGGTTGACCCACTCCATCATCACGCCGTACCCGCGCGACTCGGCGTCGTCGGGGAGGTACCCCGCCACGACCCGCTTGATGGCGAACCCATTCGCGAGCTGGAACGTGAGGACGGGCTCGACGAGGTCGCGCGCGACGACGCCCTCGACGTATTCCTGAGCGGTCATCTCGTCGGCCACCCGGTGGTACCCGGGGAGCCGCCCGCCGATCACCATCCGCTTGAGGTTGAGCCGTCGGCACAGCGCCTTGCGCTCCTCGTAGAGCCGCCGCCCGATGCGCATCCCCCGGAACGCCGGGTCGACGACGACCTCGATGCCGTAGAGCGAGTCGCCCTCGGGGTCGTGGTTCTCGATAAGGTCCTCGCCGGCCACATCCGCGTAGACGTGGCCCGCGCCGTACTCGTCGATGTCGACGACCAAGCTGAACGACGAGGCGACGAGCCGGCCGTCGGCCTCGACGCCGATCTGGCCCTCGGGGAAACGGCCGACGATGGCCGCCAGCTCGGCGTGTGTCCACGTCTCCATGCCGGGAAAGCACAGGCCGTGGAGCCGCAGGATCGCCGCGTGGTCGTCGGGCGTGAGGGGCCGGACCTGGAGGGAGGTCTGGAAGTCGTCGAGGTCGATCTCGGGCACGGGCGGGGGTGGGGCGCGGAGGCGGGTCGAACCCGCGGCGGTCGGCGGGGTGCCCCGGGCGCGGCGTCTCCACGGAGGGCCGGGGCGGCTCGGCCGGCGCGGTAGGTTCGGCCCATGGCCCTGCACACGACCGGCTCTTCGAACGGCGCCCCACCCCCGAACCGGCGCGGCCGCTCGGCCGTCGCCGACCTCACGTTTCAGGAGCGGCTCGGCGCGCTCAAGAACGTCCCGCCGCTGTTCCGGCTGGTCTGGCAGACGAGCCCCGCGCTATTCTCGGCGAACCTAGCCCTGCGCGCGCTCCGGTCCGTGCTGCCGGTGTCGATGCTCTACGTCGGCAAGCTGATCGTCGACGAGGTGGTCCGGCTGGCGGGCGCGCTCGACGCGGGCGCCGCCGCCGCGGCCGACGGGCTGGCGGCGTGGGCGGGGCCGCTGGAAACGCTCGCGTGGCTGCTCGCCGCCGAGCTCGGGCTGGCGCTCTTGTCCGACCTGCTCGCGCGCGGGACCTCGCTGTGCGACTCGCTCTTGGGCGACCTGTTCACGAACGAGACGAGCGTCCGGCTCATGAAGCACGCGGCCGCGCTCGACCTGGCGCACTTCGAGAACGCCGATTTTTACGACCACCTCGAGCGCGCGCGGCGCCAGACGACCGGCCGGATCGTCCTCTTGAGCCAGATCTTCGGCCAGGCCCAGGACGCCGTCACCGTCGTCACGCTCGCGATCGGGCTGGCGGCGTACGCGCCCTGGCTGCTCGTCCTGCTCGTCGTCGCGCTGATCCCGTCGTTCCTGGGCGAGGCCCACTTCAACGCCCAGAGCTACTCGCTGACCTACTCGTGGACCGCCGAGCGCCGCGAGCTCGACTACCTCCGCTACGTCGGCGCGAGCGACGAGACGGCCAAGGAGGTCAAGGTCTTCGGGCTCAACGACTACCTCGCCGAGCGCTACCGACGGCTGGCGGACGCCTACTACCTCGCGAACCGATCGCTGGCGGTCCGGCGCGCGTCGTGGGGCGCGGCGCTCGCGGCCATCGGAAGCCTGGGCTACTACGTCGCCTTCGCCGCCATCGTCTACCGCACGGCGACCGGCGCCCCGGGCTTCACGATTGGCACGCTGACGTTCCTGGCGGGCGCCTTCAGCCGGGCCCGCGGTCTCCTCCAGGGGATGCTGTCGGCGTTCTCGACCGTGAGCGGGCAGGCGCTCTACCTGGCCGACCTGTTCTCGTTTTTCGAGATCGAGCCCGACATCGTCTCCGCCGACGGCGCGGCCCAAGTCCCCGAGCCGATCCGCGTCGGGTTCGAGTTCCAGGACGTCGGCTTCCGGTACCCCGGCTCCGAGGCCTGGGCCGTGCGCGGGTTGTCGTTCACGCTCCGTGCCGGCGAGGCGCTGGCGCTCGTCGGCGAGAACGGGGCGGGCAAGACGACGCTCGTCAAGCTGCTCGCGCGCCTGTACGACCCCGACGAGGGCCGCATCCTGCTCGACGGCCGCGACCTCCGCGAGTACGACCTCGCCAGCCTGCGGTCGGCGGTCGGCGTCATCTTCCAGGACTTCGTGCGCTACCACTTGACGGCGGCCGAGAACATCGCCGTCGGGCGGATCGAGGCGCGCGAGGACCGGCCCCGCATCGAGGCCGCCGCCGAGCGATCCCTCGCGGACACGGTCGTGGCCGAGATGGCGGACGGCTACGAGCAGGTGCTGGGGCGCCGGTTCAAGACCGGCACGGAGCTCTCGGGCGGCCAGTGGCAGAAGGTGGCGCTCGGCCGGGCCTACATGCGCGAGGCGCAGCTCCTCATTCTGGACGAGCCCACGGCCGCCCTCGACGCCCGCGCCGAGTTCGAGGTGTTCGAGCGGTTCAAGGACCTGACGGCGGACAAGACGGCCGTCCTCATCTCGCACCGGTTCTCGACCGTCCGCATGGCCGACCGCATTCTCGTCCTCGGGGACGGTCGGCTCGAGGAGATCGGCACGCACGAGGAGCTGCTCGCGGCGGGGCGGCGCTACGCCGAGCTGTTCGAGCTCCAGGCGCAGGGGTACCGATAAGGTCCCGGCGTAGGGGTCACGGGCTCGCGCCAGCAGGCTCGCGGCGATCTCCGACCGATCCTCCCCTCCCGGACGGGAGGGGCCGGGGAGGGCGACCGGCACAGCGCCAGCAGACGGCTCGCGCCAACAGGAAGACCCCCTCACCGGGCCTCTCCCGAGGGGAGAGGGGACATCGTAGACGGCGGGATGCCCAGAGCTCCGCCAGCCTCGCCATTCCCTTCCCCCCGGAACCGGGGCGGGCATCGGGGATACCGCCGCCATGACTGAACACGTCCACGTCGTCGTTGTGGGAGCGGGCTTCGGGGGGGTCGCCGCTGCGGCCCGCCTGCTCGCCGATGGCGTCGACTCGCTCGTCGTCCTCGAACGCGGCGACGCCGTCGGCGGCGTCTGGCGCGACAACGTCTACCCCGGCGCGGCGTGCGACGTGGAGTCGAACCTGTACGAGCTGGCGGCGGCGCCGAATGGCGACTGGTCGCGGCGGTTCGCGCCCCAGCCCGAGATCCAGGCCTACCTCGAACGGACGGCCGACGCGTTGGGGGTGACGCCGCACCTCCGCCTCGGGACGACCGTCGAACACGCCGCGTGGGATGCCGACGCGCTCCACTGGGTGATCGACACCGACCGGGGGCGGCTGACGGCCGCCGTGCTGGTCGCCGCGCCGGGCGGGCTCGCCGAGCCCCGGATGCCCGACATCCCGGGCCTGGACACGTTCCAGGGAGAGACGATGCACACCTCGCGCTGGCGCGATGACGTGGCGCTGGAGGGGAAACGGGTGGCCGTCGTCGGCACGGGCGCGTCGGCGGCGCAGGTGGTGCCGCCCGTGCAGCGCGTCGCGCGCGAGCTGGTGCTCTTTCAGCGGACCGCGCCCTGGGTGATCCCACGCCGCGACAAGCCCATCGCCGACCGAACGCGCCGCCGGCTGGCGGGCGCCGGGTGGATGAAGCGGGCCGTGCGAGGCGCGCTCTACGCTCGCCACGAAGTGCTGGGGCTCGCGTTCCGGCACCCCCGGCTGGCGGCGGTCGCCGAGGCCGCGCTCGCGCGTCGCCATCTCCGCAAGCAAGTGGCCGAGCCCGCGCTCCGGGCCGTGCTCACGCCCGACTTCCGGCTCGGCTGCAAGCGGCTCATCCTGTCCGACGACTACTACCCCGCGCTCGCGGCCGACAACGCGACCGTCGTCGACGGCGCGCTCGTCGAGGTGCGAAAACACTCCGGCGTCGGCGCCGACGGGATCGAGCGGCCGCTCGACGTGCTGGTCTTCGCGACGGGCTTCCACGTCCACGACTACCCGTTCGGGACGTTGGTCGTCGGGCGCGAAGGAAAGACGCTGGCCGAGACGTGGGGGCCGAGCCCCGTCGCCCACGTCGGCACGACGGTCGCGGGCTTCCCCAACTTTTTTCTGATCCAGGGCCCCAACACCGGGCTCGGCCACTCGTCGGTGATCCTGACCGCCGAGGCGCAAGTCGAGCACGTCGCGAACGCGCTCGGGGCGATGCGCGAGCGGCGGCTGGCGGCCGTGGAGCCGACGGCCCAGGCGCAGGCGGCGTGGCGCGACGAGGTCGACGCGCTGGGCGAGGGCACGGTCTGGACCGCTGGCGGCTGCGAGTCGTGGTACCTCGACGAGACCGGCCGCAACGCGGCCATCTGGCCCGGCTCGGTCCCGGCGTTCCGCCGCCGTGTCGCCCCGTTCGACCCGGCCGACTATACGTTGACTCCGGCCCACGCCCCTCGCCCCCATGTCGCCGTCTGACGCCCCCTCTCGCGCTGAGCAGCTCCGAGGCGCCAGCGCCCGCGCGCTCCAGTGGTTGCCCGAGCCCGCGCTCCGCGCGATCGCCGGGCCGGCCGACACGGTCGACGGGCAGACGTTCGACGTCGGCCTCCAGGCCATCCTGCGGCTCAACCCGCGCGACGGCGCCGAGGCTGAGGCCGTCCGCGCCGACCCCGTCGCGGCGCGCGCCCGCTTCCACCGCGAGATCGCCGCGCTCCGGAGCGCCCCCACACCCGTCGGCTCCGTCGAGGCGCTCGCCGTCGACGGCGCCGAGGGCCCGCTGGCGGCGCGGCTGTACCGGCCGGCCGGGCTGGGGCGCCCGCCCCTCACGGTCTTTTTCCACGGCGGTGGGTTCGTCGAGGGCGACCTCGACACGACCGACGAGCTGTGCCGCGTGCTGTGCCGCCAGGCCGGCCACGCCGTGCTGAGCGTGGCCTACCGGCTGGCGCCGGAGCACCCCTTCCCGGCCGCCGCCGACGACGCCGTCGCCGCGTTCCGGTGGGCGCAAGCGGCCGGGCTGGCCGACACCGTCGCCGTCGCCGGCGACAGCGCGGGCGGGAATCTGGCGGCCGTCGTCGCCCAGGCCTGCGCCGACGACGCCCCGCCCGTCGCCCAGTTGCTGATCTACCCCGCCACCGACACGCCCACACACCGGCCCTCGCGCGAGCTGTTCGACGGCTACCTCCTGCCCGACGACTTGCGCGCCGCCTTTTTCGAGCTCTACGCCGCCGGCGCCGACGTCCGCGACCCGCGCCTGTCGCCGATCTACGGCCGGCTTGCCGGGCTCGCGCCGGCGCTCGTCGTCACGGCCGGATTCGACGTGCTCCGCGGCGAGGGCGAGGCGTACGCGCACGCTCTGCGCGCCGCCGGCACGCCCGCCGACCTCTACCGCCAGCCGAGTCTGCCACACGGATTCGCGCAACTCACGCCCATCAGCCGCGCCTCGCATCGCGCGACCGTGGCGATGGCCCGCCACTGGCGCCAGCTGGTGGCCGGCCTGTGACGCGCCTCGACCTCTCGACCGCCGTCGCCGTCGTGACGGGCGCCGCCTCGGGCATCGGCCGAGCGACGGCGCTGGCGCTCGCCGCGCGCGGGTCCGCGCTGGCGCTCGTCGACCGCGACGCGGCCGGGCTGACGGACGCCGCGAGCGGAGCGCGAGCGCTGGGGTCGACCGTGACCGAGCACGTCGTAGACCTCGCGGATGCCGACGCGGTGGCGGCGCTGCCGCAAGCGGTCGTGGCCGCGCACGGACGCGCGAGCGTGCTAGTGAACGCGGCGGGCGTGGCGCTCGTCGGCCGGTTCGAGGAGCTGGCGCTCGGTGAGATCCGCGACCTGTTCGAGGTCAATGTCTTTGGCGTGATCGGGATGACGCATGCGTTTCTTCCCATCCTCCAGCACGAGGGGCAAGCCCAGATCGTGAACGTGTCGAGCCTGTTCGGAATCCTCGCGCCCGCCGAGCAGACCGCGTACGCGGCGTCCAAGTTTGCCGTCCGGGGCTTTTCCGAGGCCTTGCGCCACGAGCTGGCGGGGACGGGCGTCGGCGTGACGGTGGTCCACCCGGGCGGGGTGGCGACCAACATCTCGAAGCGCGCCCGGATCGCGGCGGGCGCGGACGCCGAGGCGGCGGCTCGCGTCAACGCCCGGTTCGAGCGAACCTTTTTGACGACTCCGCCCGAGACCGTCGGTCGGGCCATCGCGGACGCCATCGAACGGCGTCAGCCGCGGCTGCTGGTGGCGAAGGGCGCGCGCGCCGGAGCCTTGCTCCAGCGGCTGATGCCGGTCCGCTACTGGCGCCTGCTGGCGCCGGGCTTCGAGCGGCTGCGGCGGTAAGCCCACCCGGGGCGTAGGGGCGACTCGTCGAGTCGCCCGTACCAAGCGTGGTGCCGGACGCGAGCGGCTCCGTAGGGACCCGGGCAGGGCGTCAGCAGGCACGGCCGCGCGGCCGGAGCCCGTTCCGGTCCGGCGTAGGTTCTTCCCCCACCCGATTCATTCCCGATGTCTCCGATCCTGTCCGGGCGCACCGCCCTCCCCTTGCTCCTCGGCCTGCTGCTGACCACCGCCGCCTGCGACTCTGGCGAGAGCGGCGTTGTTGAAGCTAGCAGCACGGTCACCATCGACTACGTCGGCAGGCTCGCCGACGGGACGGTGTTCGACCAGAACCCCAGCTACACCGGGCGGGTCAGCGAATTCGTGATTGGCTTTCGGCTCCGGATCCTCGGGATGGTGACCGGCGAGACGCGCACGTTCGACATCCCGCCGGAAGAGGCGTACGGCAGCGAGCCGGTGCGAAACCCGGCCGGTGTGGTCATCATCCCCGGCAACTCGACGCTCACCTTCGAGGTCACCGTCCTCGACATCCAATAGACCTATGCGCCCGCCCCTCGTTGCCCTGCTGATCGCCCTCGCGGGTTGCTCGGCTGCCCCGCCCGCCGACGCCCCCGACATGACGGCCCCGACCAACGACAACCTGTTGCTGGCGGAGTACGCCGGCCCCTACGGCGGCGTCCCCGCCTTCGACCGGATGGACCTCGACCTGCTCGAGCCCGCCATCGAGGCGGGCATGGCCGCCCACTTGGCCGAGATCGACGCGATCGCCGGCAACCCGGCCGCGCCGACCTTCGAGAACACGATCGTCGCGATGGAGGCGGCGGGCAAGCCGCTCGACAACGCGTTCACGTACTACGGCATCTGGAGCTCGAACCTGTCGAGCCCCGAGTTCCGCGAGATCCAGGGGCGGCTGGCGCCCAAGCTCTCCGAGTACGGCACGGCCATCACCCAGAACGCCGCGCTCTTCGACCGCGTCCGCGCCGTCTACGACGCGCGCCAGACGCTGGGGCTGGCGCCCGACGAGGTCCGGCTCGTGGAGCTGGTCTACGACGGGTTCGCCCGCAACGGCGCCACGCTGACGGGCGTCGCCAAGGAGCGCTACGCGGCCATCGACAAGCGGCTCGCGGAGCTGTACACCGACTTCGGCAACCATGTGCTCGCCGACGAGGAGGGCTACGTGACGTACCTCGACGAAAGCCAGCTCTCGGGCCTGAGCGACTCGTACGTCGCCGCCGCCGCGTCCGCCGCCCAAGAGCGTGGCCGGGCGGGCGAGTACGCCGTCACCAACTCGCGGTCGTCGATGGACCCCTTCCTGACGTACTCCGACGAGCGCGACCTCCGCGAGACCGTCTGGCGGACGTACTACAGCCGCGGCGACAACGGCGACGAGAACGACAACAACGCCATCATCGCCGAGATCCTCCAGCTCCGCGACGAGCGCGTCGGCCTGCTCGGCTACGACGACTACGCGACGTGGCGCCTGGAGGACCGGATGGCCAAAACGCCCGAGCGCGCCATGGAGCTGATGCTCAACGTCTGGCCCGCCGCCATCGCCCGCGTCGCCGAAGAGGTGGCCGACATGCAGGCCGTCGCGGATGCTCGGGGCGACGGCATCACGATCGCGCCGTGGGACTACCGCTACTACGCCGAGAAGGTGCGGCTCGACCGCTACGCCCTCGACTCCGACGAGGTCAAGCAGTACCTCCAGCTCGACAACCTCGTCCCGGCCATGTTCTACGTGGCCGGGGAGCTGTTCGGGTTCGAGTTCTCGCCCGTCGCCCCAGGCACCGTCCCCGTCTTCCACCCCGACGTGACGGTCTACGAAGTGACGGACCGCGAGGCGGGCGACTTTGTCGGCCTGTGGTACCTCGACCCGTTCGCGCGGCGCGGCAAGCGCTCCGGCGCCTGGGCAACCACGTACCGCAGCCACACGACGTTCGAGGGCCCGAAGACCGTCCTGGCGTCGAACAACTCGAACTTCGTCAAGGGCGCTCCGGGCGAGCCCGTCCTCATCTCGTTCGACGACGCCGAGACCCTCTTCCACGAGTTCGGCCACGCCTTGCACTTCCTGGCGTCGAACGTCACGTACCCGACGCTCAACGGCGGCGTCCGCGACTACACCGAGTTCCAGAGCCAGCTGCTGGAGCGCTGGCTGCTGACGGACCCGGTGATCGACAATTACCTCGTCCACGCCGAGACCGGCGAGCCGATGCCGGACGAGCTCGTCGCCAAGATCAAGCGGGCCGCGACGTTCAACCAGGGCTTCTCGACGGCCGAGTACCTCGCGTCCGCGCTCATCGACCTTCGGCTCCACACCCTCGATGACTACTCCGACATCGACCCCGACGCCTTCGAGCGCGAAACGCTGGAGGCGCTCGGGATGCCGTCCGAGATCGTGATGCGCCACCGGACGCCCCACTTCGGGCACGTCTTCTCCGGCGAGGGCTACGCGACCGGCTACTACGGCTACCTCTGGGCCGACGTGCTCACCTCCGACGCCGCCGAGGCCTTTGCCGAGGCGCCCGGCGGGTTCTACGACCCCGAGGTCGCGAGCCGACTCGTGGAGTACCTCTTCGCGCCGCGCAACGCCATCGACCCGGCCGAGGCGTACCGCCTGTTCCGCGGCCGCGACGCGGGGATCGCCCCGCTCATGCGCGACCGCGGCTTCCCGATCCCCGAGGGCGTCGAGTAGTCGGTGATCGGTCGTCGGCGATCGGCCCCGTCCCCTGCGTGGGGGCGGGGCCGGTTTGTGAGTACCCGTCTCGGCGCCGAGACGGGCGGACCCGCAAGCCGACGGCCCTCGTTCGCGGCGCCCCCCTCCCCTCTCCGATGCCCCGCACTCTCGTCTTCGACGTCAACGAAACGCTGCTCGACCTGGGCGTGCTCGCGCCCCGCATCGAGGCGCTGACCGGGGGCCCCCAGGCCCGATGGTTCCTCGAGCTCCAGCGCCTGTGGCTCGTCGCCACGGCGACCGACCACTACCAGGACTTCCCGACGTTGATCGGCCACGCCCTGCGCAGCGTCGCCGACGGCGAGGTCTCCGACGCCGACGTCGCGAGCGTCCTCGACGCCGTCGTCCAGCTGCCCGCCCACCCCGACGTGCCGCCCGCGCTCGACCGGCTCCATGCGGCCGGCTACCGGCTGGCGGCGCTGACAAACGGGACGCTCGACGCCGTCCGCCAGCAGCTCGACCACACCGGCATCGCGGATCGCTTCGACGTGGTGATGTCGGCCGACGAGGTGCAGCGCTACAAACCGGCCCCGGAGCCGTACCGGTTCGCAGCCCGCAAGCTGGACTCGGACCTCGGCGACCTCACGATGGTCGCCGCGCACGCGTGGGACGTCGCGGGCGCGCACCGGGCCGGGATGCGGACGGCGTTCGTGGCCCGGCCCGGCAAGGCGCCCGTCCCCGGCTGGCCCGCGCCCGACATTCAGGGCCCCGACCTCGGCGCCATCGCCGACGCGCTCCTCGGGTCAGCAGACGCCTGAGATGCGGGCCGCACGGACCGGCGGCGGCGGAGGGTGGTGAGAGGGGTCCTCTCTCCCCGCTCCTCATGCCCACCACGCCCCTCCCCCGCCAGCCCGCCCCCGACCTCACCGTCAACACCCTCGACGGCGAGGCGTGGCGCCTGGCCGACCAGTCGCCCGAGTCGTTCACGCTCGTCGCGGCCTACCGCGGACTGCACTGCCCCGTCTGCAAGAGCTACCTCGAGACGCTCGCCGAGGTCCGCGAGAAGTACGCCGATCGCGGCGTCGACGTCCTCGCGGTGAGCATGGACTCGGCGGCGCGCGCGCGGAAGGCGCGGATGGACTGGGCCGTTGAGGGCGTGCCCATCGGCTACGGGATGTCCGAAGAGAGCGCCCGCGCGTGGGGCCTGTACCTCAGCGACGGCATCAAGGACGGCGAGCCCGATCGGTTCAGCGAGCCCGGCCTCTTCCTCGTCCGCCCAGACGGGACGCTGTACTACGCGGCCGTCAACTCGGCACCGTGGGGCCGCCCGCACCTGCCCTCGTTCCTCAAGAACATCGACTTCATCCTCGACAAGGACTACCCCGCGCGGGGCGAGGTGGGCGCGGCCGTGGCCGCGTAACCCACGTCAGCCCCTGGCGCGTCGCTCCAGCTCGGCGCGCGCGCGGGCGTACCGAGCCCGGAGGGCCGGCGCGTCGACGCCTGTGTAGGCCCCCTCGAACCGGGCCTCCGACGCGTCGAGCACGCGCAAGAGGTCGATGGCGGCGGCCCGCTCGGCCTCGGCGTCGACGCTGCCGATGCTCCCGATCCAGACCGGCGCCGTGTGGGCGAACGGGTACGCCGCCATCGTCGGCCAGCCCTGCGACGTGTCGCCGACAGCGCGGACGGCGACCCACCCCGCCTCGGGGAGGGCGAGGGTCCCGCGGTAGCTCCGCCGCCCGGGTTCGGCGAGCCCCTCTCGGACCTCGACGACGACACCGTTGACGACCACCTCGACGCGGTCGACCGCCACGGCCGAGGCGAGGTCGAGGGTCCACTCCGCCTGGCCGCCCGCGATCACGCCGCCCGGCTCGGCGCCCGCGATCCGCACGTCCAGAAACGGGCCCGTGGTGACGACGCTGCGCCCCGCCTTCAAGCCGTCGAGGTAGTCCTCGTACGTCGCCCCCGGCGCGGCGCGGACGACCGCGCGGGCGGTGCCCGGCGCCATCGTCCGGTAGAAGTTGCTCATCACGTCGCTGCCCGCCATCGGCACGACGACGCGGCCCAGGTTGAGGAGGCGGTACCACAGCTCCGACGTGCCCAGGTCGTCGGTCCAGAGGCAGACGACCTCAAGGCCGTCGAGGTCGCCCAAGACGCCGTCGGCCACGAGCGAGGCGGGGACGGCGCCCCCCGCGCCGTCGGCGAACGGGTCGCGGACGGAGACCGGGTGGACATACGTTCCGATGCCACCTTGGGCGCGGGCGTGGGCGATGGCCGTGGCGTTCTCGCGGTCGTCGCGGGCGAAGACCTCGTAGCCCGGCCCCCAGATCCACGGGTGGAACAGCGTCTCGGTGCCCACCAGCCCGACGTGCCCGAAAAAGTGGGACCGGACCTCCTGCCCGAACACGCGGTACGGCAGCGCCGCCGTCCGGTCGGTGCCCCAGAGCTCGTCGTCGATGTAGCGGTTGTGGAGGTTGGCCACGAGCGGCGTCGCCACGTCGAGGGCTTCAGCGGCCAGGAGCGGGTCGAGGTCGCCGGGGGCGAGGGCGAACGGCCCGCCGTAGTTGAGGTGGAAGTGCTGGTCGCCCGTCAGCCAGCCGTCGCCGTCCCAGACCCGCGCCAGCGCCAGCGTCACGGCGTCGGCCTCTCCGGCGCCGACCGCCACCGTGGCGCGCTCGACCGGCGTCGCGAGCCCCTGCACCGCCGCCACCGTCACCGTCCCGGCGGGCACCGTCACCGTCAGCTCCCCCGGCGACGGC
Source organism: Rubrivirga aquatilis (assembly GCF_046845665.1). Lineage (GTDB taxonomy): Bacteria > Bacteroidota > Rhodothermia > Rhodothermales > Rubricoccaceae > Rubrivirga. The sequence goes on from NZ_CP177355.1 coordinate 471,380, forward strand.
GTGTAGACGACGCCGTTCTCGCCGTCGAACCAGGCCTGCCCGGCGTCGGGGAAGAGTGGGTGGCCGTCGCCGGTGGCGAGCGCCAGCCGGGCCGGCGCGGGCGCCCCGCCGAGCGTCGTGCGAACGGTGACGGTCCCCGTCGGCACGCCCCAGTCCCACGCTGCGACGGCCACCTCCTCGGGTGCCCCGCCCTCGGTGGCGACGCGCATCAGGCGGATCCGCTCGGCGGCGTCGGCCTGGGCATAGTAGACGTGGGCGCCGTCGGCGGAGAAGGCGGGGGCGAGGGGCGGGGCGGCCCCGGCCACCAGCCGGAGCGAGGGCCCGGGGTCGGCCACGGCGGCGACGACCAGCTCCCAGCCGTCGTCGAGGGGGAGGCCCAAGGCGAGCGTCCCGCCGTCGGGCGAGAGTGCGGGACGCGTCTGGGACAGGATGCTCCCGTCGTAGAGGACGGCCTCGTCGCCCGTCGCCAACGTCCGCAGGCGGACCTGGTCGCCACCCTGCTTGGCGAGGTAGACGACGCGGGCGCCGTCGGGGTGGGGCCGAGGGGCGAGCGCCAGCCCCCGCCCGTCGGTGACGACCGTCACGGCGCCCGTGGCGAGGTCGAGGCGGCGGAGGCCGAGCCCAGCGTCGCCGGCCGCGGCGTAGAGCAGCGCGGCGCCATCCGGCGTGAAGGCGGGGTCGAGCTCCAAGCCGGGCGCCTGGGCCACGACCGTCTCCCGGCCCGTCGCCAAGTCGAGGACCACGATCCAGGTCTCGTGTGCGTCGTCGCGGACGAAGGCGAGGCGGTCGCCCGTCGGCGACCACGCCGGGCGCGCGTCGACGGCCGCGCTGCGGGTGATCCGCCGGGCGCGGCGCGTGTCGAGGTCGAGGAGCCACAGCCACCCGCGCGACGCGACCGCGACGGCCCGCCCGTCGGGCGACGGCGTGGGGTCGGTGGGCCCGGCCGCCGAGGTCGGCAGGTCGAACCCCTCGAGGTAGACGTGGTGCGAGAAGCCGGGGACCTTCGGGTAGCGGTTCGTCCACTGCGCGTGGGCAGGCGCGGCGAGCGCGAGGAGCAAGCCGAGGAGGACGAGGCGCGACAAGATCCGGGACATGGTGGCGGGCGGGTGGGGGGCGCAATATGCCTCGGGCCCCGGGAGAGAGCCTCCCGCCGCCGCGCCATCGTGTGGACGTGCCCCGCCTCGGCCCCGCAAGCGGGGGACTCAGGCGTCCGGGTGGGCGTCGAGGAAGGCGGCAAACGCGGCGGCCGTCTGGCGGGGCGCCTCCATCATCGGGAGGTGGCCGATGCCGGCGAGCCGGTGGACCGTCGCGTCGGCGACGCCTGCCGCAAGCGTCGTGGCGCCCGACGGGTGGAGCACGCGGTCTTCGTCGCCCCACGTCACTAAGAGCGGTACGGGGAGCCCGGCCACCAGCTCCTCGGTCGTGAGGCCGAGCCCCATTTCCAGGCTCATGTCGCAGAAGACACCGACGGTGCGGTCGTAGGCGGCAGCGCTCTCGGCGGCGAGGACGCGCAGGGCGGGGCGTGGGATGGGCGGCGGGCGGCGCATCGAGAAGGCGACGGAGGCGGCGTACTCGTCGGGTGTCCGGGCAAAGAGCGGGACGCCCTCGCCCGCGAACAGGCCCTCGATCATCTCGCTGGGGCGGTCGCCGTCGGCGCCTGCGGGCGCGAGCAGCCACAGCGAGCGCAGGCGCTCGGGCGCGCGGTGCGCCAGCTCGGCAGCGATCCGCCCGCCCATCGACGAGCCCGCCAAGTGGACGCGGCCCAGCCCGATGGCGTCCAAGAAGGCGATGACGGTCTCGGCCTGCCCCGCCATCGAGAGGTCGCCGGTGCCGTCGCTCTCGCCAAAGCCGGGGAGGTCCGGGGCGACGACGCGGACGCGGTCGCGAAGGAGCGCCGCGAGCCGGGCCCAGTGATCCTTGCTGGCGCCGATGCCGTGGAGGGCGACGAGCACGGGGAGGTCTCCGCCGGTGTCGAGGGTTACGATCTGGCGGCCGTCGGCGAGCGTCGTCGTGTGGCGCTCCGCGCCCGCCGCGTCGCGAAGCTTGCGACGCGCGCGGTCCACGGCGCGAGCGACGGGGTCGATCCGGCGGAGCAGCCCGCGCACTACGAGAGCCGCTCGCGGACCCCGTCTGGCAGCGGCGTCGGCCGGCCGGTCGCGTAGTCGACCCAGACGAGCGTCGTCGCGGCCGTTGCGTAGACCGTGTCCTCGCCCTCGACGGTCAGTTCAACATCGATGCCGGCCGAGGTCCGGCCCGGCGGGCGGCCCGTCATCCGGACGACGACGGTCGCGGGGTATACGATGGGGCGCTTGAACTGGAGGTCGGCCGCGGCCAGGATGGGGCCGGAGGTCGGGGCGCCGGGCCAGTCGCCCGCCTCGTCGGCCAGGCTGCGGAGCCACTCGATGCGGGCCTGCTCGACGTACGTCAGGTAGGCCGCGTTGTTGACGTGGCCGAGCGCGTCCTGGTCGCCCCAGCGGACGGGGACGCGGGCGATGAAGAGGGGATCGGGCATCGGATCGGGACAGAGACCGCCTCACGACGGCCCGGCGTCGGCGTTCCAGGCGCACGCGGTCTCCGAACGACGCTCACCGCGCGCGGACCACGAGCGCGATCCCGCCGAGGGTGGTGGCCCCGGCGACCGCCAGCCGCACCGTCACCGGCTCGCCGACGAGGGCCAGCCCGCCGAGCGCCGCCAGCACGGGCACGCTGAGCTGGACCGTCGCGGCGGTCGCGGCGCGCAAGGCGGGGAGCACGCGGTACCACAGCGCGTAGCCGAGCCCGGAGGTCAGCGCGCCCGAGGCGACGGCGTACGCCAAGCCCGGCCCGTCGGCCGAGACGCCGGGCCCGAGAGCCGCCCACCCGGCGGCGCCTGCCAGCGCGAGGGGCGCGGCCCGGGCAAAGTTGCCCGCCGTGTCGGCGGTCGGCGCGGCGGAGCCCCGGCCACGCAGCGAGTACGCGCCCCACGCCGCGCCGGAGGCGACCATCGCAAAGGCAGGCGCCAGCGGCGGGGCCGTCAGCCCGGGCGCGACGAGCCCCACGAGCCCGCCGAACGCGAGCGCGATCCCGAGCCACGCCGGTCCGCTCGGCCGCTCGCCCGTCGCCACGCCCCACCCGACCATCGTGAGCTGGACGGCGCCGAAGAGCAGGAGGGCTCCGGCGCCGGTCGGCAGGCTCAGGTAGGCGACTGAGAAAAAGCCCGCGTACGCCACGAGCGCGGCGGCCGAGCCCCAGCTCCCGCCCACCCGCTGGCGCCGCGCGCCGACGAGCGCCAGCAGCGCGACCGCCCCAGCGACGACTCGGACGGCGGTGAACGTGCCGGCGTCGATGGCGGTCGTCGCAAGGGCCAGCCGCGCGAGCACGGAGTTGGCCGCGAACGCGGCCATCGTCAGCGCGGTCAGCGCGAGGGCGGAAACACGGGGCGCGGGCACGGCCGGACAAGGTCGCTCCCGATGCCGACGCGGGCTATCCTCCCGCCCTCTCCCCTCCCCCGCCATGATTCGCCTCGCCCTGCTGTCTCTCGTCCTCGTGCTCGCCGCTTGCGAGACGGAGGACCCCTCAACGGACGCGGCGGGCGACGGCATCGCCACGGCCACCAGCACCGTCGTCGTGGACTACGAGGGTCGCTTGGAGGACGGGACCGTCTTCGACGGTGGCGAGGGCGTGGAATTCCCGCTGGACCGGGTCGTGCCGGGCTTCCAAGAGGGCATCACCGGGATGCGGGTCGGTGAGTCGAAGACGATCGTGATGCCGCCCGAGATGGGCTACGGCGCGCAGGGCGTCCCCGGCGTCATCCCGCCGAACGCGACGCTGACCTTCGACGTGACGCTCCGCGAGATCCTGCGCTAGGGTCTGTCACGTACGTCGGTCTGCTGGCGCCAGCAGGCCGACTCGCCGTCCACCGAGTCGTCCCTGAGCGCCAGCGCCCCCCAAGGGAAGGCGTAGCCCAGGATCTCGACGCCAACGCATCAAACCCTCGAAGCCGGTACTGCTGGGCGCTCGGCCTCACGCTGGCTGCGCCTTCCCTACGGGGGAGATCCTTCGCTCCGCTCAGGAGGACAAGTCCAGAGGGTTTTCGCAAAAGGCCTACGCCAGGTTGTGGTACACCGTCTGGACGTCCTCGTCGGCCTCGATCTTGGCGATCAACTCCAGCACCTCGTCGGCCGCCTCGTCGCTCAGCTCCGAAGTCGTCGAGGGGACGTAGTCGACGCCGGCGGCGATGGGCTCGAGGCCGCGTGACTCCAGGGCCTTCTGCATCTGGCCAAAGTCCGAGAACGCGCACCGAGCGACGAGCACGTCGCGGCCGTCCTCGGCGACGCCGTCGGTGAGCTCTTCGAGCCCCTCGTCGATCAGCCCCAGCTCCAGCTCGTCGCGGTCGGGGACCGTGTCGGGGTCGAGTTGGAACGCGCCGGCCTTGGTGAACTGGAAGGCGACCGAGCCTGCGGTGCCGAGGTTGCCGCCGCCGCGTGAGAGCACGGCGCGCAAGTTGGCGACGGTCCGGTTGACGTTGTCGGTCGCCGCGGCGACGAGGATCGGGACGCCGTGTGGCCCGTAGCCCTCGTAGAGCACCTCGTCGTAGTTGGCGGTGTCCTTGCCGAGCGCGCGCTTGATGGCCCCCTCCACCTTGTCCTTGGGCATGTTGACGCCCTTGGCGTTCTGCATGGCCCGCCGCAGCGTCGGGTTCATGTCGGGGTCCGGCCCGCCCGCCTTGACGGCGATCACGATCTCCTTGCCGACGCGCGTGAACTGCTTCGCCATGCGGTCGTAGCGCGCGAACATCGTGTGCTTGCGCTTCTCGAACATCCGGCCCATGCGTCTCTACTCGGTCTGGTGAGGCCTGGAAGCTACCCGCGTCCGCAGGAGGGACGCGCCGTCTCCAGGCTCAGGCCAGGACTTCCCACGCGTGCGGCGCGACGGCGGCGGGCTCGGCCGCCGGGAGCTCGAAGTAGAACCGGCTCCCTCCGGACGGCGACCGCTCGGCCCCGTAGGCCCCGTCGAGCTTGTCAAGCACGCGCGCCACGATAGAGAGGCCGAGGCCGTGGCTGTCAGCGCGCTCGCCGTGGGCCCGGGCGAACGGGGCGAAGACGGCAGCGCGCTCGTCGGCTGAGAGGCCCGGCCCGTCGTCGTCGACCCAGAACCGGACGGCGTCGCCGACGCGCGCGGCGCCGAGCGCGATCCGCGGCCGGTGGCCGCCGTACTTGGCGGCGTTGCTGAGGTAGTTGGCCCAGACCTCCTCGACCCACGGGCCGTAGCCCACGGCACCGGGCCACGCCCCGGGCACGTCGACGGTCGCCCGGTGCCGGTCGAGGAACGGGCGGAGACGCTCCAGCGCGCCCGCCACGGCGGCACCCATCTCGACGGGCCCCGGCGTCACCGTCTGGTCGCGGACGCCCGCGAGCAACAGGAGCTCGTCGATGATCGAATTCATCTTGTCGGCCATCCGCACCACCACGTCCGCGCTCTCGTCGACGAGCGCGCGGTCGAGCGTCTCGCCCTCGACGCGCAACAGGTCGGCATAGCCGCGGATGGCGTGGATGGGGTTCTTGAGGTCGTGGGCGACCGTGTGGGCGAACGCGTCGAGGTCGGCGTTGCGGGCCTGGACCTCGGCGAGGGCGGCGCGGACGGCGGCCTCGGCGGCCCGGCGCTCGGTGACGTCGTGGAGGAGGACGATCCGGCCCCGCGAGCGCCCGCGCGCGCCGGGCAGCGCAACGGCCCGCCACGCGTAGTGACGGGGCCCGTCGAGGGCGACCTCCCCCACCTCGTCTTCGAGCGTGGCGGCCAGCGCCGGCGCCACGGCCCCGATCGGCTCGCCGAGCGCGGCGCGCTCGCCGGCGAGCGCGCGGAAGGCGCCGTTGAAGTCGGTGATCCGGCCCGCGGGTCCGATCGACACAAACCCCTGGTCGAGGCTCTCCATCAGGACCGACCGGGCGGTCGGCTGGAGGTCGAGGAACCGGAAGCGGAGCGTGCTCGCGGCAAAGACGACGCTCGAGAACGCGAACGCGATGGTCGTCATCGACTTGTCGAGCGGGGTCAGGCCGGAGAGGTAGGCGAGGTTGACCACGAGCGGGGCGAACGACGCGACGGCGAGCCAGACCGAGAGCCGCCGGAGCGTCGCGAGCCCGCCGCCGTACTCGCGCAGGAGCACGGTCGAGCCGCCGACCACGGTCGCCCACGAGGCGACGGCGTGGACCCAGAACCACGGCCCGAACGCGACGACGTGGTCGCGGAACGGGCCGGCCTGAACGGGCTCGATCGACGCCCACAGCCAGCCGTGATGTGCCGCGGTGAGCGCCACGACGGTCGTAGCGGCGGCGACCGCGCCGGACGTGCGGACGGCCCACGACCGGCCCCACGCGCGGCGGCCCGTGAACTCGAGGGCGAACACGAGCCACCCCACACACAGCCACGGCAGCGCAACGTAGACCAGCTGCTCGGACGCGAGCGACAGCCGGGCCGTGGGGGCCACCATCTCCCCGAACTCGGCCAGGAGCGTGACGGCCGAGGCGGCCGAGGTGTAGGCGAGCGGGCGGGCGCCCGGCGCGCCTCCCCGGCGGCGGGCGATCCACACGGCCCATGCCATCGCCGCGACGGCGAACGGGGTGAGGACGGCGAACACGAGGTAGGACACAGCGCAGATCTGGAAGCCAAGTCCTGTATCGACGGGACCTGGCCCGACTCAACGCGGGCCAGCCGTGCACCGGAGCGCCGCGCCCTTTCGGGGTGGCGCCGGGCGCCGGGTCAGGCGGGCTCGCCGAGCGTCGCGTCGGCCCGGATCAGAGCGGCGATCTCGTTGGGCGGGAGCGGGCGGGCGAAGAGGTAGCCCTGCCCCCAGTCGCAGCCCATCTCGACGAGCGCGGCGCGCTGCTCGGCCGTCTCGATGCCCTCGGCGACGATCTCCGTCCCCAACGTCCGCGCGAAGCCGATGACGGTCCGGACCATCTCGCGGGCGGCCTCGTCCTCGTCCATCCGCTGCACAAACGCCCGGTCGATCTTGACGGTGTCGACGGGCAGGGCGTGGATGACGCTGAGCGACGAGTAGCCGGTCCCGAAGTCGTCCATGGCGAAGCGGACGCCTTCGGCGTGGAGCGCCTCCAGCACGGCGACGGCGCGGCGGGGGTCGTCGACGAGCAGGCTCTCGGTGATCTCGATGACGAGCCGGCCGGCGCGGTCGGGGCCCCGCGCCAGCAGCGCCCGGACGTGGTCGGCAAAGAGGGGCTCGTGGAGATCGCGGGCGGAGCAGTTGACGGAGAGCGAGAGGCCGAGCGAGCGACCGGCCTCGGCGTCCCACCGCTCGAGCTGGCGCAGCCCCTCGGCCATCACCCAGCGGTCGACCTCGCCGATGCGGCCGGTCTCCTCGGCGATGGAGATGAACGTGTCCGGGTAGAGCATCCCGAGGTCGGGGTGCTGCCAGCGGACGAGCGCCTCGACGCCCCGCATGCGCCCCGTCGGGAGGTCGACGATGGGCTGGTAGACGACGCGGAGCTCGCCCCGCTCCACGGCGCGGTCGAGGTCGGCTTCGAGGCGCAAGCGGCGGTCGGCGGCCTCGCGCATGGCGGGCGAGAAGAGGGCCCAGATGGCGGCCGGGTCGGCCTTGGCCGCGTAGGCGGCGAGGTCGGCCTCGCGGAGGATCTCCCCCGAGGAGGCGTGGTCGGCGCGGCCGACGGCGACGCCGATCGACGCCGAGACCGGGCGGCGCGTGCCGGCCAAGTCGAACGGCGTCCGGAGCGTGCGCTCGATGCGCTCGGCCGCGGCCTGGGCGCGGGCGTCGGTGGCCACGTCGGTGACGATGATGGCGAACTCGTCGCCTCCGATCCGGGCGACGGTGTCGCTGTCCCGGCTGACGAGTCGAAGGCGGTCGGCGAGCTGACACAAGAGCTCGTCACCGGCGGCGTGGCCAAGGGTGTCGTTGACGGTCTTGAAACGGTCGAGGTCGATGTAGAGGACGGCGAAGGCGCTCCCGGGGCTCTCGACCAGCGCGTCGAGGCGGAGGGTGAAGAGGGAGCGGTTGGCGAGGCCGGTGAGCGGGTCGTGGTGGGCGCGGCGCTGGAGGTCGTCCTCGGTCGCCATCTGCTCGGTGACATCGCGAGAGGAGACCTGGAGCCGCGTGATCTCGCCGGAGCCGTCGCGGATGGTCTCGGTGAGCGATTCGAGCCAGATGTAGACGTTGTCCTTGCGGCGCATCCGGTAGCGGATGACGGTGTCGCTGGCGCGGCCATCGAGGAGGAGCTCGTGGCTCTCCGTCCGGATGCGGTCGACGTCGTCGGGGTGGAACAGCTCGTAGGGGTCGCGGCCGATGAGCTCGGCAGGGCGGTAGCCCAGGATGTCCGTGACGGACGAGCTCAACCACTCGTAGCGGCCGTCGGGCGCGTGGTGGGCGACCAAGTCGCTGAGGTGCTCGGCGAGCAGCCGGTAGCGGGCCTCGGCGCGGTCACGGGCGACCGGGGCGGAGAGCAGACGGCGTGTGCCGCGGCGGAGCCAGACGTAGCCGCCGCTGAGCAGGAGCGCCGAGAGCCAGGAGGCGACGGCCAGCCCGTAGAGGAAGGCGTCCGCGCCGGGGGCGACGGCGTGGGGGTCGGCCCCGATGGCGACGCCCATGTGGTTCCGGTCGAGGACACACCCGTAGATGAACGCGACGCCGACGAACGCCAGCGTGTAGGCCAGCAGGACGGTGGGGACGCGGACCGTGAGCCCGTCGACGGCGCCCTCGACGTGGTCGGGCAGCGAGCCCGCACGGACGGCGTCCTTGACGGCCCCTGCAGCCAGCCCCCACAACGCGGTCGCGATGAGAAAGTAGGGGACGGCCACACCGAGGATGTGCCACGTATGAATGCTCATTCCGACACGACACGACTGATGAGCCTGTGGTATCGATGCGGAGGCCCAGGAGTTAACCGGCAGGTGTCGGTTCATGGGCCGTCCGACAGGGCGCCCACGCCGCTGACGCCCGGGGCACCCCAAACGAGACGCGCGCCCGCTCCCAGAGGCGGGAACGGGCGCGCGGTGCGGCCGGCGACGAGGAGGCGACTACGCTGCCTCGGGCGCGTCGAACAGGCCGTCCACCGAGAGGTAGCGCTCGCCGGTGTCATAGCAGTAGGTCAGCACACGGGCGCCGGCCGGGAGGTGGGGGAGCGTCTGGGCGACGGCCGCCAGCGACGCGCCGGACGAGATGCCAACCAGCATCCCTTCCTCGCGGGCGGCGCGCCGGGCGTAGGCCCTGGCGTCGTCACCGGAGACCTGGACGGCGCCGTCCACCAAGTCCATGTCGAGGTTGGCCGGGATAAAGCCGGCGCCGATGCCTTGTATGGGATGCGGGCCGGGGTCGCCGCCCGAGATGACCGGGGAGGCGTCCGGCTCGACGGCGAACACCCGGAGGCCGGGCATCTCACGCTTGAGAACGCGGGCTACGCCGGTGAGGTGGCCGCCGGTGCCGACGCCGGTGACCAGCGCGTCGAGGCCGTCGGGGAAGTCGGCCAGGATCTCTTGGGCGCTGGTCTCCTCGTGGACGCGCGGGTTGGCGGGGTTCTCGAACTGCTGGGGCATCCAGGCGCCGGGCGTCTCGTCGAGGACCCGATGGGCGCCCTCGATGGCGCCCTTCATGCCGCCGGCGGCCGGCGTCAGAACGAACTCGGCGCCGTAGGCCGCCATCAACGTGCGGCGCTCGACGGACATGGACTCGGGCATGGACAGGATCACGCGGTAGCCCTTGACGGCCCCGACCATGGCGAGGCCGAGGCCCGTATTGCCGCTCGTGGGCTCGACGATGGTGCCGCCGGGCTGGAGTTCGCCGGAGGCCTCGGCGGCCTCGACCATCGAGAGCGCGATGCGGTCCTTGATGGAGCCGCCCGGGTTGGCGCGCTCGAGCTTGATCCAGACGGTGGCGTCCGGGCCGTAGAGGCGGTTGAGGCGGACGTGAGGGGTCCGGCCGATGGTGTCGAGGATGGAGTCGTACGGCATCGAGAGAGGGAGGCGTTAGATGTGGTACTCGATGGGCGAAAGGACGGAGGTCTTACCGTCCTGAGTCCGGAGCTGGGCGACGTGGGTCACGACCGAGCCCGGGGGGACCGACCGGGTCAGCCAGACGTTGCCGCCGATCACGCTCCCGGCCCCGACGACGGTGTCGCCGCCGAGCACGGTCGCGTTGGCGTAGAGCACGACGCCGTCCTCGACGGTCGGGTGGCGCTTGGTCTCGGCGAGCGCCTTGTCGACGACGAGGGCGCCGAGCGTGACGCCCTGGAACACCCGGACATGGTCGCCCAGGACAGCCGTGGACCCGATGACGACGCCGGTCCCGTGGTCGATGGCGAACGACGCGCCGATCTGAGCGCCGGGATGGATGTCGACGCCGGTCTCGCGGTGGGCGTGCTCGGCGAGCAGGCGCGGAACGAGGGGGACGTCCTGCTGCCAGAGGGCGTGGGCGATGCGGTGGACGGCGGTCGCGTAGAAGCCCGGGTAGGCCAGGATCACCTCCTCGACGCTCTCCGCGGCCGGGTCGCCGTCGAAGGTGGCCCGGGCGTCGAGCAGGAGCGCGTCGCGGAGGTCGGCGAGGCCGGCGAGCGACTGCCGCGCGAGCGCGTCGGCGCGGTCCGGGGCGGTGCAGCGAAGGAGGCCGCCCAGGAGTTCGAGGTAGCGCCGGGCGTCGGCCTCGGCGCTGGCGGCGTCGTGGCCGTGGGCGAACTCGGGGAAGAGGAGCGCGAGCGCGGCGTCGGCGGCGGCGTCGCCCTGGGCGCGGAGGCCGCCGGGGCGGGTGTGGGCCCGCCGGGCGGCCTGCACGTCGGCGAGGAAGGGGTCGGGGACGTCGGGCATGGGAGGGGCCGGAAACCGGCTCCTCACCCCGACCGGACGGCAAAGGTCCGGGCCGGTCTTCTGGATCTCGGCGGCGGGAGCGGTGGGGGGACCCACCAGTCGCACAGGGGCGGACGTGCGTCGGGCCGCCCACCGACGGCTACAAGTGGGCGTTGACGAACGGGAGCAGCCGCCGCCAGCCGCGGTTGTTGCCGGCCCAGTTGAGCAGGCCGATCTGGACGCCGTGGAGCGAGCCGGCCACGTTGACGATCGCGATGCTGAGCCCGCGCATCTCGCCCCGGACGTTCGAGTACGGACTGATGGCGACGCCGCGCAAGACGCCGTCGCGGGGGACGTGGACCGTGCCTCCGGCGACCAAGAGCCCCCGGGCGTCCGCGCTCCCGACGCCGAGCCCACCCACGGCGACCCCTCGGAGCGACGCCGCCCCCGCTCCGATACCGCCCACCAGGAGCCCCTGAGCCTGCCCCCCCACACCAACTCCGACGCCGCCCAGCGCGATTCCCAGGAGGTCCCCGCCGACGCCCGCCCCGACGCCGCCCACCACCAGGCCCGTCGCGCGTCCTCCGATCCCGACGCCGATGCCGCCGACGCTGATCCCCACGAGATCGCCACCCGCCCCCACGCCGACGCCGCCGACGCTGATCCCGACGAGGTCCCCGCCCGCCCCCACGCCGACGCCGCCGAGGCTCACCCCCGTCATGTCGTCGCCGCTCCCGACGCCGAGCCCCCCCGCTACGATCCCGACGAGGTTGCCGCCCGCCCCCACGCCGAGCCCGCCAAGCGCGACACCCCGGACATCTCCGCCCGCACCGACCCCGAGGCCGCCGACGGCGATCCCGTCGATGCGGTCGGTCGCGCCCACGCCGCCGACGGCGAGCGCGAGTCCCTCCACGACGGCGCCCCCTGTGATGGGCAGCCCCAGTGCGAGACCCGCTACCCGCGCCAGGCTGTCGGCCGGCGCCTTCGGGCTGAGGACGGTCGCGTTGATTCCCACGACGCGTCGGAGCTGTCGGTCGCGGACGTTGAGCCGGACCCCAACCACCCGAGGCACGTCTCCGATTCCGATCCCGACGCCCCCGGCTCCGATCAGAACGCCTCCGGACGGCGGGTCGGTCGGCTGGGCCACGCTGGCGGTGGCAGTGAGGAGGACGCCGACGAGGAGGGCGAGACGCATCAGTCGCAGGGGAAGAGAAGCAATGCGGCCCTACGCGCGCCTATGAGTCCAGTTGCGACCCCATGGAAGTCGACCCATGCGAGAGCGGGCTGCCGCGACAGAGATCCCTCCTCCCCAAAACAAGCGAACGCCCACCCCCCGAGAAAGGGGATGGGCGCTCTTTCCGGTCGACCATGGCGGTGGTCGGGTCCGGTCGGGGGCTGGCGGGGCCGAAGCGGGCCGCCAGCGGGTTGGTCTGCCTCGGGATGTACGCCGAGGCGGGGGCTCAGGTCCCGGCGGAGTAGTCGGTCGCGTAGACGACCTGCTCCTCGGTCAACGTGTCGATCTCGAGGCCCATGGTCTCCAGCTTCACGCGGGCGATCTGCTGGTCGAGTTCCTCGGGGAGGTCGAGGACGCCGTTCGGCATGTCCTCGCCAGCCTCCTTGGACTGGATCAGCGCCAGGTGGGCCTGGAACTGGTTGGCAAAGCTCATGTCCATGACCTCCGAGGGGTGGCCCTCGGCGGCGGCCAGGTTCACGAGCCGGCCGTCGGCGAGCACGTAGACCTTCTTGCCGTTGTCGAGCGTGTACTCGCGGTTGTCGTCGCGGATCATCCGGGTGTCCTGCGAGATCTCGGCGAGCTCCTTGAGATTGAGCTCGACGTCGTAGTGGCCCGTGTTGCAGACGATGGCGCCCTCCTTCATCGAGGCGAAGTGCTCGCCGCGGATGATGTCCTTCATGCCGGTCGCGGTCACGAAGATGTCGCCGACCTTGGCGGCCTCCTCCATGGTCATCACGCGCATCCCGTCGAGCGTCGCCTTGAGGGCGGCCGTCGGCTTGATCTCGGTGACGATGACATTCGCGCCCATGCCCTTGGCCCGCATGGCGACGCCGCGGCCGCAGTGGCCGTAGCCGGCGACGACGAAGTTCTTGCCGGCGATCAAGACCGACGAGCCGCGCAGGATGCCGTCGAGCGTCGACTGGCCCGTGCCGTAGACGTTGTCGAAGTCCCACTTCGTCTCGGCGTCGTTGACGGCGTAGACGGGGTAGCCCAGCTTGCCGTCGGCGGCCATGGCGCGCAAGCGGTGGACGCCGGTCGTGGTCTCCTCGGAGCCGCCGAGGATGTCCTTCAGCTTCTCCGGGAAGGCGGAGTGGACGCGGAAGATGAGGTCGGCCCCGTCGTCGAGCGTCGTGTCGGGCGTCTTGTCGATGGACCGGTCGATGGACCAGTAGAAGCCCTCGGTGTCCTGGCCGTACCAGGCGTAGATCTCGATGCCGTCCTCGTCGCCGTTCGGGCCCATCGCGAGCGCGGCGGCGACGGAGTCGTTGGTCGAGAGCGGGTTGCAGCCGCTCCAGGCCACTTCGGCGCCGCACGCCTTGAGCGTCTCACAGAGCACGGCGGTCTCCTTGGTGACGTGCAGGCAGCCCGTGATCTTGTAGCCGGCGAACGGCTTCGACTGGCTGTACTCCTCACGGAGCTTCATGAGCACCGGCATCCGGCTCTCGGCCCACTCGATGCGCATCCGGCCCTCAGGCGCGAGCGCGAGGTCGGCGACCTTGTACTGTCCTTCCTTGTGATCCATAGCAGCAGGGGGAGGTGGGCCGGCGAGCCCGGCGCGGGTTTCAATGGGAACTGAAATCTAGGGTACGGGGTGCCCCGTCGTCCGCTAGGTCTATGCAAAGTCGACGCTCACGCGGTGTGCAGGGGGCCTGCCGCCTGGCCGCGACGAGCACGCTGACGCTCGCATCCCCCGCGCCGAACCCGGACGGTCTCAGTGGTCCGCTAGCTGGGCCGGGGCGACGAGAAGTTCTCGGCGCGGACGGCTTGCTCGGGGGCCGGCCGCGCGCGTGTCAGACGGCCGCGGCGGACCTCGCCGCCGCGGTGAGCGCGTCGGCGAGGTCCGTCCGCTCCCACGGGAACGCGTCGCGGCCGAAGTGCCCGTACGCCGCGGTGTCGCGGTAGCGGGGGCGGACGGACGCGTCGCCCGAGATCAGGCCGAACCGCTCGATAATGGCGCGGGGCCGGAGGTCGACGTGCTCCGTGACGAGGTCGGCCAGTTGGGCGTCGGTCATCCCGTCGCGCACCGTGCCGTTCGTTTCGACGCGGATCGAGACGGGCTGCGCCACGCCGATCGCATACGCCACTTGGACGAGCGCCTCGTCGCACAACCCGGCGGCCACCAAGTTTTTGGCCACGTGACGCGTCGCATACGCCGCGCTCCGGTCCACCTTCGAGGGGTCTTTGCCCGAGAACGCGCCGCCGCCGTGCGCGCCCTTCCCGCCGTACGTGTCGACGATGATCTTGCGGCCGGTCAGGCCGGTGTCGCCGTGGGGCCCGCCGATTACGAACCGGCCCGTCGGGTTGACGTGCAGGATGAGCGCGTCGTCGACGAGGTCGGCCGGGAGGACGGCCGGGAGGATGTGCTCCCGGACGTCGGCCTGGATCTGAGCCAGCGCCGCCGCGTCGTCGTCGGGATGGATGTCCTCGTGCTGGGTCGAGAGCACGACCGTGTGGACACGCGCCGGCGTCCGGCCGTCGGCCGCGTACTCGATGGTGACCTGGCTCTTCGCGTCCGGCCGGAGGTACGTCATGTGCTCGCCAGCCTTGCGGACGTCCGCGAGCCGCTTGACGAGCCGATGCGACAGCATCAGCGCCAGCGGCATGAGCGTGTCCTCATCCTCGCGCGTGGCGTAGCCGAACATCATGCCCTGATCGCCCGCGCCCTGGTCGGCGTGGAGGCCGCGGTCGTCGTCGACGCCCTGCGCGATGTCGGCCGCCTGCTCGTGGATGGAGACGAGCACGCCGCAGCTCCGGGCGTCGAACTGCAGCGTGGGGTCGGTGTAGCCGATCTCCTCGATGGTCCGGCGGACGACCTCCTGCACATCGACGTAGGTGTCGCTCGTGACCTCGCCCGAGACCACCACCAAGCCCGTCGTGCACAGCGTCTCGATGGCACACCGGCTGGCGGGGTCGCCCGCCAAGAAGGCGTCCAAGAGCGCGTCGGAGATCTGGTCCGAGACCTTGTCGGGGTGGCCTTCGGAGACCGATTCAGACGTAAACAGCGTGGGCATGAACGATGGGATCGTCGGGAAGGCCGGAAGATAGAACCCAGCCGAGACGCCGAGGGAGATGCCGACCGCTCCTACTCGCTGGCCTCGCACGCCGACGGGCAGACGCGGTAGAACGCGAGATGCCGACTGCGACGGACGAGCCGGTGCCGAGGGTCGCGGCGGAGCGCCGGCGCCACCTCGCTCTGGTCCTGGACGAGCGCGTACGACGCCCCCAGACGGTCCGCGTAGACGGTCCACTCGCCGACCTCCTTGGGCCCCAGCGAGACCGCTCGGCGAGTGTAGTACGCTGGGATCCGGGCGTCCTGCGTGGTGAGCATCACGGCGCCGTCGGGCGTTGTCTCTCGGATAAAATCGTACAACGCCTCTTCGTCGGTCGGCGTGATCGGCTCCACCGGCTCGACGGCCCGCTCCATGAACCGGCCGCCGTAGGACACGCCCACGGCGACCGCCAGCGCAGCCACCACGACCCGTTGTCGGCTCCGGTTGTCGCGGCCGATCCACCACACGCCGACGACGAGGTAGAGGTAGTACAGCGGGTAGACCGGGAAGAGATACCGGACCCCCGAGAACGACCACGGCAGCAGCGCCATCACGTACAGGACTGCGAACGCCTCGGTCGCTCCGAACCGGCGCCTTGCGCAGTGTGCCACGCCAATCCCGACGGGTACGAGGGCGAGGAGGGACAGCAGATTCTTGAGCCCGCTTGCGCCTGGGACCTCCCAGAGGGGGTAACTGGCCCGCGCGTAGTTCGTGACCTGGGCTGGAATGCGCGTCGGGATCTGGGAGAGCCGCCCCAACAGGTTGTCTCGCACGAGCGCCCCATAGCCTGGATCGGCGCCCCTACCTGCGTCGGCCCCTTGCTCCGATCTGGCGCGATCACCGACGCCGGGACTCGCGGGGGCCCCGAGGTCGACCGACGCCACCCCGACCACGAGGACCAGCCCGATCCCCATCGCCACGAGCGCCCACCGCTCGAACCGCCGGGAACGGATCACCCCTGGCAGGAGGAGAGCGGGGACGAGGACCACACCCAGCGTGCGCGTCGCCACCGCGGCCCCGACCGCGAGACCGGCGAGGACGGCCCATCGGCCCCACCGGTCCCGCTGTCGCGAAGCCCGATCGGCCGCCAACAGGCTGAGCACGACGAAGAACATGAACGGGAGGTCCGAGAGCGGCGGGCCGGTGCTCGCGAGGAGGCCGGGCTGGAAGGCGACTCCCCCCGCGACCGCCACCGCGAACGGGTCGGGCACCCACGCCCGCGCCATCGTGGCGGCGAGCCACGCCGTCCCAAGCAGACACACCGACGCGACCACGCCCAGCGCCTGCGGGCTCGGCCCGAACACGGCGAGGACCGGAGCGATGAGCAGCGGGTAGCCAACGGGATACGCCGCCGGCGCGAGGAAGCTGTAGGGGCTTGGGATGTACCCGGTGTCCGCGTATGGCCGCCCGGAGATCAGGCTCTCCGCGTGGAGGAGGTACTGGAACGAGTCTCCCCACCACGTCCCCGGCTGAAAGGTGAGCAGATGGACGCCGAACGCCACCACCAGCAGCGCGCCGACCACGACGTGGAACTCTCGGCGAGCCGACCACAGGCGAGCGAAGGGCGCTTGACGAGATCGAGGGCTCGGCATCAGGAGGGGCGGGTCGTCGTCGCGTACCCGAGGGCGTTCGCGACCTGAGACACCGCCATCAGCGCGACGAGTCGCCACGCGCGCGCGCCGGCGGCGTGGCGAAGCGGATAGCGAACGAGGTCCGTGTAGAAGGCGAGCGGCTCGGGGTCGGGCCCGGCCGAGTCGGGGCGTAGATGGTGATAGTACCGGGCGCCCCGGCCGTAGCCGACGTGCTGGCGCCAGAACGACCGCAGTCCGAGCGCGTGCGCGTGGAGAACGACCGCGTCCGGCACGTGCCCGAAGGGACGCCCCGCCTCGTGCCAGCGTGCGCAGAGGTCCCGGTCCTCGCCCGCGGCGAGCGGGAACGTCTCGTCGAACCCGCCGAGGGCTCGGAACGCATCGGCCGGGAGCGCGAGGTTGTTCGAGGCGACGAGCGGGACACGCCCGCTCTCCGGCCCGAAGTACTCGTAGAGGTAGTCGATGAGGAGTTGGCTGGCCGACGAGAAGGCGTTGTCCGGAAGCGCGTTGAGGGTACGCCCCCCCAAAAGGTGGTCCGGCGCGAGGGCGTGGGCGTCGGCGAGGGTCCGTGCCCATCCCGGCTCCGGCTGGCAGTCGTCGTCGGTGAACACGAGGAGCGCGCCCGCTGCCCAGGCGGCCCCGGCGTTGCGCGCCGCCGCGGGCCCCGCGTTCGGCTGGCGGAGGAGGCGGAGGTTCAGCTGGCGCTCGAACGGGGCCGCGACGACAGCCGCAGGCGACGGGCTCCCATCGTCGACGACGATCACCTCCAGGCCCCCCCCTGGCGGCTCCTGCCGGGCCAGCGCCGCCAGGCACGCCGCCAGCCGGGCGGGCCGGTCGTACGTCGGGACGATGATGCTAACGGAGGGCGCACTCATGGCGAGGCCGGGGCGACCGGAGCGGGCCGCAGAGCCCGCAGAAGCGCGAACACCTGCCGGATGGACGCTCGGCCGCCGGGCAGCCCCAGCCAGACGGCCACGTAGACGGATGTGAACACGGCCGCGCCAGCGCACAGCTCCAGGATCGCTCCCCCAGGATACCGGCCGGCCGCCGCCCACTCAGCCAGCCCCGCCAACACGGCGCCGAGGACCGGCCGCCACGCCGCCGAGACCAGGTCCCGCGCCTGGACCACCGATCCATGAAGCGCGACCGCCAGCTCGGGAACCGCGAGGACGGCGGTCCCCACAAAGAACCCGACCGCTACGCCGTACACCCCCCACTGCACGCCGATCACGACGGCGACGACCATCACGGGGGTCGACACGAGGCCCCAGCGGAACTGCTGGCGCGTCCGCCCCTCCGCCAGGAACAGCCACTGGGCCACCTTCGAGAAGCAGCGCAGGAACGCCGCCGCCGCCAACCACCGCAGTAGAGGGGTCGCCGCGAGCCACTGGCTCCCCAGCAGCACCCGGACGATCGGGTCGGCCGCGACGACGACGAACGCCAGCGTGGGGAGCACGAGGGCCAGCACCGGCAACATGCTGCGCTGGACATACCCTCGGAACACAGCCGCCTCGCCCTGCACACGGCTCAGTCCCGAGACCGCCACGCCACTGAGGGGGGCAAACACCTGCTGAAGCGGGAAGAGGGACCACCGGTATGCATTCTGATACAGACCGAGCACGCTCGCGCCGCCGACGTAGCCGATCAGGATGCGGTCGAGACGCCGCCCGACGTGCTCCAGGACCCCGAAGCCCGCGTACGGCGCGCTGTACCCGGCGATGGCCCGGAGCCCTGAGTGCCGCCACGTCCTCGGCTGCCACGACGGCCGCCACCCCGAGGCCGCCCAGTAGAGCACCGTCTTCCCGGATTCCGTCACGAGGAGCTGGACGATGAGGGCCCAGACCCCTGCGCCGCTCCATGCCGCCGCCACCCCCGCCGCCATGCCCACCGCCACGGCACCGACCGAGATGACCGAGAGCACCCCAAACCGCATCTCGCGCATCAACACGGCCTCGTGCGGCGCGCCGAGCGCGAGCACGAACAACCCGACCGCCGTCGCCGCCGTCAGCCCGACCAGCCGAGGCTCGCCGAAGAACCACGCGAGAAGTGGCCCTCCCGCAGCCATCAGCAGACAGATCCCCCCTCCCAACGCGACGGTCGCCCAGAACGTTGCCGCTGCGGCCTCGGGCCGGATCTCGTTGCTGTGGACGAGTGCCATCGGCAGCCCGAAATGCCTGACGCTGTAGACGACCGACGCGAGAACGCTCACCATCGCGATCAGCCCGAAGTCCTCCGGTGTGAGCAGCCGAGCCAGCGCGGCCGTCGACCCGATGCTGAGGAGAAGTACGCTCCCTTGCTCTCCGAACCGCGCGAACCCGGAGCGGATCGACCGCTGCCCCACACCGTCCCGCCCCCCGACCACGCTGGGCGGGTCGGAAAGCGCACCGTCGGACGGCGAGCGCATGGATTGGGGTGAGGGGTCCGAGATCATGCGTCGACGGTGGCCCCCTCCAGAAAGGTCGGCCGAGCCCTCAGCGCGTCCACGCGCCGGTACGGGCCTTCACGCCAGGTCACCTGGTGGCGACTCGCGTGAGGCGAGTCGTGGTCGATGAACGAGACGTAGGTACGGGCGCCCGCGAACAGGTCTCGCTCGCGGTGGCTCGCTGCCGTCGCCGAGAGCGAGATGCGCGCCACGCCGAGGGCACGGAGGACGGGGTGCGTCGGAATGGGTCGGGCCATGGGGCTAGGCGTCGATCAGGCCGCGCGCTCGGAATGCCTCGGCCATCTGCTGTACCGCCACCTCCATGGGCTGTGCCGGTGCGTAGCCCAACTCACGACGCGCCTTGTCAATGGAACACACCCGGTCCATCACGAACATCTCGCGCTCGTGGGCGCGTGGCAAGGTGTGGCCGGTGGCCCGGAAGAGCAGTGCGTCTGCGCGCAGGTACGCACGGTGGAGAGTGGCCGGGACCCCCGCTGGCGGCGGCGGCACGCCCACCGACGCCGCGATAAGGTCCACATACGACCGCCACGTGATGGCGTCAGACCCAGCCAGGACGTAGGTCTCGCCGGCCGCCGCCGGTGTGTTCGCGCACCGGACGAGGCCATCGGCGATGTCGCGAGTATGGGCCGGCGTGATTCGGTTCGCCCCGCCGCCTACGAGCCGAAAGGCTCGGCCCGCGATCACCTGGTACAGTCCAGCCGTCCGGACGGCGGTCGGCCCGACCGTCTTCGAGATGCGCGCGATGACGACCGGCAGGCCGGTCTCCGCTTCGACGCGGCGAAGCGCGGCCTCGCCTTCGGCCTTGCTCTGTCGATACGGCGAGTTGGGGCGGAGCGGGCGGCTCTCGTCCACGACGCCGCCCCTTGTCAGGCCGTAGACGCCCACAGTGCTAGCGAACACGAAGCGGCCGACCCCTGCCGACGAGGCCGCCTGGGCGAGAGCTTCCGTGGCGTCAATGTTGACCCGCCGCGACGTCGTGGCCGTCTCAGGAGGCCGCCCGCGCGCTACGGCGAGGTGGTACACCACGTCGCATCCGCGAGCGGCCTCCGCAAGCGCACCCGGGTCGTCGAGGCGGCACACGACCGTCTCGACGCCGAGCCCCGCAAGATGAGCCGTATCGCTAGACGGCCGAACGATCGCGCGGACGTGCATGCCCTCTTCCACGAGGCGGTCCACGAGCACACGGCCGATTTGGCCGGTGGCTCCGGTGACGAGGGCAGTCATACTCGTGGGGGCGAGGAGGAACGCTTCTGGGCTAGCGTCCGGCGTGAGAGATAGTGGTCGCGGTTTAGCTCGTACGCCTCCATGCGATGCTTCGCGCCTGTGGCGCCGCGGAGCAGCCCGACCACCTCACCGACCGCCACCGCGCCGAGGCTAACGCTCAGCGATGGGAGAGCGCGCAGCACACGCCCGACGGGCTGCTTCGTCCGCCGAAAGCCGCGCCAGAGGTTCGGCAGGTACATCAGCGGCGTCAGTGGTGAACCCGCCACGTATAGCAGCCGGCGCCAGAGCGGCCACCCCTCTCCCTCTACGCGGGAGGCCGCCGTCAGGCGCCCTTGCAGGTACAGCAGGTGGGTCGCCGCCCAGAGCTTCTCGATGTTCATGTGCCGGACCTGAGCACGGGGCTCCAGATAGAGGCGATGGCCCTGGGCACGCAGTTCGGTCAGCAGGTCGCCCTCAAAGTCGAGGAGCGCCCCGAGCCGATCGCCGAACGCCAGGAGCCGGTCGCGCTTGTACGCCGTGTTGTGCCACGCGACGTTGTCGACCTCGCCCGCCTCGACGGGCTCCGTCAGGGCGAGGTAGGCGGGGTAGTAGTTGCTCCAACTCACCGCCGACTCCGGGTTGGCATTGCGGATCACCGGCGAGACGCCCGCCCACGGGCCCTCGTGAGCGGAGAGAAGGGCTTCGGCATAACCGGGCTCCGGGTACGCGTGCTCCTCGACCATCGCGACGATGGGCGCCTGCGCTACCCGGACCCCCTTGGCTGCCGCCTGCCCCCGGTGCACGATCGGCCCGGCTTCTACGACCTGGTGGGTGGGGAAGCCATCGAGCTCGGCCGTGTCCGGCCCGAGCGCCTCGCGCGACTCGGCCACGACGATGAGCTCCATCTGGTCATGGACCGTCTGGTCGAGAAGGTGCTGGATCGTCTCGCGGATCTGGCCGAAGTCCGTTGGGGTCACGACGACGATGGAGATGTCAGGAGGCATACGAGTCAGTCGAGCAGTGGGGCAAGGTGCCGGGGAGCGCCAACGAACGCCGGGAGCGGTGCCCGGCCGAGCGCCGCCCACAGCGTCGGCGCCACATCGAGAGCGTCGATCTCGCCGACGGCCCCCCGTGCGTCGAACGCCGGGCCGGCGGCGGCCATGAAGCCCCACCGGGTGTGGTCGCTCTCGCGGAAGAACTCCGGCTCGTCCTGCACCAACTCGGCGCGAGGGTGGCTCACGCGGCGCAGAAAACGGGGGATCGGGCGCCAGTGGACGAACAGGTCCGGCAGGTCGTCCGACGCGTCCGGCCCGAAGACGTCGCGCGTTCGCTCGACGCATTCGACGACCCGCTCGCCCGTCTCCGGATCGACGAGTTTCAGGAAGTCCGCCTCGATGCGATCGAGGAGAGCCCCGTACTCCTCTGGAGCGACGGTCCCCTCTGGCTCTCGGCCCTGCAAATTGATGCGCGCGAACGTGGCGTACGCCGAGGGGACCGAGAAGGCCGTGGTGCGTGCCCAGTCGGTGCCGGTTCGGTACTGGTCGGCAAGCAGGGCCTCGCGACGCTCGCGCGGGAGGCGGCGGCTGAGCGCGATCCGGAGGGACTCGGGAAGCCATCGTCTCGCCAGGTCCAGGGGTCGCCACGACCTCCCCGACGACGGCGGCGGAGACGCTTGATAGCCCAGCTCGCGGAAGAACGCCTCGCTGATGCCGGTCATCGGGAACTGATCCCGCATCCCGACCGACGAGAGCACGACGACGTTGGCCTCCCCGACGCTCTCCACCAACCGGCCCAACTCGCAGTCGATGGCTTGGTAGAGGGTTCGGGTCGCGTGCGTCAGGGGCCCATCGGCGACACCGAACGGGTTGCCGGGTCGGTACGTCCAGAGCTGGTGCCCGCCGGTGTGGGCCTCGCCGAACCCCGCCACGACGAGGTCGCAGTCACCGCCCCGGATCAGGTGACGAACGAGGGCGCCCTTGCGTGGGACGCGGGCGAGCAAGCGCTCGTAGATGGCCCGGTCCTCCGCCTCGGTGCTCCGCAGGCGCTCCTCGATGGGGTCGTGAGGGCCGAACACGCGCTCTGCGTCCGTCAACACCGAGGCCGGCAGTGCCGACGGCTCGGCCTCCGGGTTGTGGACGGCCCAGTCCGAAAGCTGGACGCCCCGGAGTCCTGGAATCGGCCGGATGTCCGGGACGTCCACGACGGCGATCCGGGCGCCGTCGGCGAGGTGCGCCCAGAACGGGGGCGCGTCGATCTCGTGGCCCGCGACGAGTCGAAGGTCGTAGCTCCCGGTCTGGAGCTGGCGGAAGTAGTGGTAGCCGTGTTGGGCCCGCGAGATGCCGCTCAACAGCGACACCCAGGCGCCGTGCTCGATGTTGAGCTCCGGCCCGCCGACCCGGCCCCACCAGCCGCGCTCCATCGCGCGGTGGAGGGACGGAAGATGCCCCTCCGCGGCCCACTGGACGAGCAAGTCCGGGTCGGCGGCGTCGATGCAGAGGACGACGAGGGGCGTGTCAGTCATGAGCGGCGACCCGGGGCGCGGCCTGGACCTCGCGGTAGAGATCGAGGAAACGGTCGACGCAGATCGCATCGGTGTAGAGTCGCTCCGCACGCACGCGGCCCGCGGACCCCATGCGCTCGGCGCGCTGGCGGTCGCCGAGCACGCTGACGAGGGCCGTCGCGAGGGCGTCGGCGTCGCTCGGCAGGACCGTGTACCCGGTCTCGCCGTCGTCGACGATCTCCGCCAGCCCGCCCGACCGGCTGACGACGGCCGCCGTCCCCCGCATCATTGCCTCGGCGGCGACCAGCCCGAACGGCTCGGCCCAGGTCGAGGGAGCGGCCTGTACCCACGCCGGCGCGAGCACCTCCTCCAGCGCCCCGCGCTCGACGTGTCCGGTCCACGCCACCGCGTCGGCGACTCCCAAGGCCGTCGCGCGGCGTTCGAGCGCGCCCCGCTCGGGGCCGTCTCCAGCGATCAGGAGGCGAGCGTCCGGGATTGTGCGGCGCACGCGGGCAAAGGCATCGAGAAGCACGTCCACACCCTTTGTCGACACCAGGCGCCCGGCAAACCCAACCGTCGGCGGGCCGCTGAGGGGCGGTCGCTGCGGACGACGAGGGACCCCGTTCGGGACGACGAGGTCGGCCGCCAGCCCGCTGGCCGCGAGCCGCTGGCGCATCCAGTCGCTGGCGACGGTGATCCGGTCGAAGGCCCCGCGCCACTCGGCCCACAGACGCATCTGCGCCATCACGGGCAGCCAGTCACGGAGCGGCAGGCACCCCTCCCGATAGCACGCCGGGCCGACGGCCTCGTGACACGCCCGTCCGCTGGGGAGCTGCCGCGTGCTCGTCGGGCAGATGGGTCGGTAATCGGCCACGCTGTAGATCGCCGGCACGTCGCGGAGGACCGGCAGGATGAGGGGCGAGAGCTGTGTCAGGAAGAGCTTGACGTGGACCACGTCCGGTCGGAACTCATCGAGGACGGTTCGCAGGCTGCGCGCCGCCCATGGATTCGCGCACTGCAGGAGCGTCCGGAACGGCGAGGTCGTGCCGACACACGTGTCGTCCGCCTCGATCGGGACGTCGAGAGGCCGGGCCGTGGTGCTGAACAGGCGGGCGTCGTGGCCGAGCGCGCACAGCTGGCGTCGCAGCGTCAGCATAAACGCTTCCGCGCCGCCGGTCGGCGTTCCATAGTCATTGACGAGGAGTACACGCACGGCTAGACGGGCGCCTCGACCGGGTCCGAGGGCACGACGAGTGAGGGGCCCGGCGCGCGGCGGTACCAGCCGACCGCCTCCTGAATCGCGTCGGCGAGAGGCGTCTCGGGGCGGTACCCGAGCACCTGCCGCGCCTTGGAAAGGTCGTAGCGACCGCTGGCCAGGAAGAGCGCGTACCCGTGCGCGCGCGGCATCTCACGCCCGGTAGCCTGGTAGACCGCCGAGGCGAGCGAGCAGTACAGGCGGAACGGAGCGGCGGGCCGGTGCGCCACCGGCGGCGCGACCCCGAGCGCCTCGGCGATAGCAGCGAGGAAGCGGCGGAGCGTGATCGGCTCGCGCCCCGCGAGCAGGAACGTCTCGCCCTCCACGCCCGGCGTCTCCGCACACAGGCGGAGCCCCGTGACCAGATCGCCGACCGGGCAGAGCGGGAGGACGTTCTCGCCCGGCCCGATGACCTGAAACCCTCCCCGCTCGACAGCGCCGAACAGCCCCCGCCAGTCGGTTGCCCGAGCGCCGATGACGGACGCGAACCGCGCCGTGACGACGGGCAGCCCGTGCCGCTGGCGGTACGCCTGGACGAGCGCTTCAGCCGCAGCCTTGGTCGAGCGATAGGGCGAGTTCGGCCGCAGCGGTCGGCGTTCGTCGATCCTCCCGGTCGTCACGAAACCGTAGACGCCGCCGGTGCTGCACTGCACCATCCGCTCCACGCCCGCGTCGAGGGCCGCCTGCGCCACGTTCCGCGTTCCGCCCACGTTGATGGCCTCGAACAGCCCACGCGAGCCGCCCTGGCTGGCGGTCCGGCCGGCGAGGTGGTAGACGTGTCGGCACCCGGCCACCGCACGCTGCACGGCATCGGCCTGCCGGATGTCGCCGCGCGCGACCTCGACGCCAAGCGCGTCGAGCCACGACACGTCATCGCCCGGCAGCGCCAGCGCGCGCACCTGGTGGCCCCGCTCGACGAGGTGCTCGACGAGATGGCTGCCGATGAACCCGGTGGCGCCGGTGACCAGAGCGTCCATGTCGCTGCGGGCTACGTGTGGGTGGGTGAGACGTCCGCCAACGGGCTCTCCCCTTGAGGTGCCAGTAGGTCGGAGAGCACCTGTCCGTCCAGATCGTCGGGGACCGGTTGCCCCAGCAGGTGCAGAATCGTCGGCGCGAGGTCGAGCGTGCTGGCTCGATCCAGCTCGGCCTCGGCCCGGATCCGAGGGCCCCCAGCGATCAGGAAGCCGTCGGGCGCGTGCTGCGTCTGTCGCAACGCGAAGCCCTCCATCGAGACCGTCCCGACCCGAGGGTGCCGAACGGCCCTGATGGGGCCTTCGCCGGCCCACTGCACGACGAGGTCCGGGAGCTCCTCCGCGCTCGGCCCCGGGTACACGTCCGAAATCCGCACGACATCGTGGACGGCCGGCTCGCCGGTCTCCACGTTCACGAGCTGCTTCAACTCGACGCGGATCTCGTCCAGGAGCGCGTCCAGGTCCGCTCCCTTCTCGACCGTGCCGTGCGGCTCGCGCCCCTTCAGGTTGGCGCTGACGAACCCCTGGAAGTGGTCGCCTTCTAAGGGAAAGGCTCGCGTCTGGTCCCAGTCGATGCCGTGGCTGAAAGCACTGGCGTGCGCACGGTCGTGCGCGGCCTCCGACACGAGGTGCGTGTTGATGAACCGGCGGGCAGCGTCGGGGATGAACTCGCGGAGCTTGCGGGTCTGCTGCAACACACGGCCCAGCAGGTCCTCGGGGGCCGGGTGCTGAGCCGGGAGGAGATACCCCAGCTTCTCCAAGATGTCGTGCAGGAGGTGGTTTGCAGAAACGTTCGTCTCCAACCCGTGGACCGAGAACACGAGATACGTGGTGTTCTCGGGTAGGTGCTCGAAGACGCTCGCGAGCGCCGCGTCGAGCTCGCTGTGAATCCGTGGGAGCGCGTCCTTCAGGTCGTCCGGCGTGGACGGGTTGTGCGCCCAGTGCCCGGGGTGGCAGTGATGGTAGAACTGGTGCCCGGCGTAGTGGATCTCGGAGAACACCGAGATAAAGAGGTCCCAGTCGTCGAGGCCGAGCAGGTACTCGGTGGCCTGGCGCTTCTTCTCCAGGTTCGCCGAGAGCGTGTCGTAGATGCCTCGCTCCTGCCGGTGCGACCGAGTCACCGTGACTTCGGGAGGGTGCGGGTACGGCCCGAAACGGCGTTCGATGTCGTCCACAGCGGAAGGGGGCTCCGACGCAGCGGTCTTGAGCAGCTGGTAGTGCTCGCCCCACGCACAGATCTGTACGCCGTCGACGCCGTCGATGGGGAAGGTCTTCGGCACGTCGAGCGCTCCCAGTTTGACGCCGGTCCCGCGCAGGTACGACCAGAACGGAAGGACGCGGCAGTGATGGGCGTCCACGCGTTCGATCCATGTCGTGCCGCGCTGGAGCTGGAGGTGGTTGTAGAAGGCGTGCTTCGCCGGCGTCGTCCCCGTGTTGGCCGTCGGCCACGGCGAGTCGCCGAAAAGGCGGCGGGTCGAGTCGAGGCGGACGAACGCGCCCGTCTCCAACAGCGATTTGAGGAAGGGCATCCGGCCGTCGTCCGCCCACCGCTGCATCAGGTCGACATCGCAGGCGTCGAGCCCGAGGAGGACGAGGGGGGCGTGGTCAGAATCGTTCATGGCGAGCACAGAGAGGGGCGGAAGAGATCGTCAGTCCGCCGAACGCGGACCGACCGTCACCGGCGAGCCGGTGCGTGCCGACGCCGCGGCGGCTTCGACGAACGCGAGGCTTCGGCAGCCGTCCTCCAGCGTCGCCAGCGCGGCGGGGCGGCGGCCCGCGCACGCCTCGGCAAAGGCCGCGAACGACCGGACAAAGGAAGCGTCGCCGGGCGTCGCAAGCGTACGGCGGACCCCGTCCCGGACGGCGCGGGCGACGCGTCGAATCTGCGCCGGGCGTCCGTACGCGAAGGCCGGCGCCTCGACGACGGGGGAGGCGGACCGCAGGCGGTCGTAGCGGAGGCGCCCGTCGCGGCCGATGATCTCGACCCGGTCCTCGTCCGTCGCGCGGAGCGAGACCATCATCTGAACGGTCGCGCCGCCGTCGAGGCGTCCGGTCACAGCTGCGGTCACGCCCTCGGCGTCCGCCTCGTCCTGCACGTCGGTCCAGACCGAGACGAACGCCTGGCCGGTGAGATGGCGGACGAGGTCGGCGTGGTGCGACCCGAGGTCGAGCAGCACGCCTCCGCCCGTCGCTCGGCGCGTCTTCCAGTCTGGCAGCGGCCGCGCGGCCGACGTGAACACGGTCCGCACTGCGACGAGGGCCCCGACGCGCGCGACCTGTGACTGCGCCGCCTCGACGAGCGGGTGGAAGCGGTAGTTGAACCCGACGGCCCCGACCGTCCCGGCCGACCGGCAGGCCTCGACCACGCGCTCGGCGTCCGCCCGTCGCGTGGCGATGGGCTTTTCGAGGTAGACGTGCTTGCCTGCCTCGAAGGCCGCCACGGCAAGGTCCGCGTGCGTAGCGGGCGGCGTGGCGATGACGACCGCTTCGACGGCGGGATCCGCGAGGAGGGCCCCGGCGGACGCGTACGGTGTCGCGCCCGGGACACGTCGCGCGGCGGCCTCTCGCCGCGTGGCATCGGGCTCGGCCAGCGCCACGACGCGGACGCCTGACACGCGAGAGAGTGCGTCGAGGTGAACGCTCTCCGCGATGTCACCGCACCCGATGAGTCCGACCTGTGTCATGCTAGAACGACCAGTGGGCAAAGTCCTGCCCGGTGAACTCCCGGAAGAGGGCCGCGTCGTCGGCCAACTCCTCAACGAGCCGAGCGCGGAGGTCCGGGGAGACCTCCGGCTTGGAGAACGCCCTCGACACGGGGTACAGGACCGCGTCCCGGATGAACCATCGGTACGGGGCCGGCAACCGGTTCACCTGCTGCATCGGCCAGGAGGCCGCGATCCGGTGGCCGAGCGCGGTGCGGCGTCGCTTCCGGGAGGTCCGGTGCCACTCGAACCCGAACCGGGCGTCCCACACCTCGGGGTCTGCCCCGACGAAGGCGAAGACACGCCGGAGCGTCTCCCGGCGGTGCGTCCGCAGATCGTCCTGTTCGACGACGAGGATGGCGTCGCGGTCGTAGTACGCGAGGTAGCGCTCGATCTGGTACCAGTACCGGCTCTGGCGGAGGTAGGACTTGGCCGGGTCCAACACGGCGTCGGTGAAGGCGCGTGTCTCCGATCCATTCGCCAGGCTATGGCAGTACTGGGAGACGAGCCGGTCGATCGGGTCTCGGACGAGGTAGATCAGCTTCGCCTCCGGCACGAGGGCGTGCATCCGCTCGGGGACGGCGTCGTACCTGGGGTAGCACGTGTACTGAGGCGAGGCCTCGCCCCGAATCCGCGTCGCCGCGTCGAACTGGCGGCGGTACCAGTCGACGCCCCGGTCCCAGTTCCACTCTTTCGCGTAGAACGCCAACTCCTTCTGCGAGGGCATCCCGATCTCCGGGTGCAGGCGGAGGTAGTTGTACAGACTCGTCGTCCCGCACTTCATCCCCCCGATCACGATGAACGTCGGGAGGGCACCGGCGAGAGCCGGAGGAGCCATCGGAGACGGGACGGTGGACGGGGTCATGCCTCGAAGGTGTAGCCGTTGAGCGTCTCGAAGCGGTCCGTCAGCCGGGCGACGGCGTCGCGCTGGGCGCTCGTCCACGCAACGGTGTGGCGGCTCTGGTTGGGCTTGGCGCGGACGATCCCCGCGCACGCCGTGAGGTAATCCTCTGGCGCGTCGAGGCCGAGAGCGAGGCACAGCGTGCGCAACTCGGCGGCCGGGTCTGTGACGAGCGTTTCGTGGCGGAGGTCGATCCATTCGCTCGCCTCGACGCATTGCCGGGTGTGATCGGCGATTTCGCAGAGCGCTTGGTACCGGTCGATGGCCGCGTCGAGGTTGAGCGGCCGCCCGTCGTATTGGGCTGCTCGCCTGGCGATCGTCGCGATGTTGTCGTACGGGTTCCGGACGCCGTGGACGATGCGGAGCGGAACGCCGACGGTGCGCCGGAGGCGGCCGAGCAGCCAGGGACGGGCGCGCAGCCGAAGCGCCGCCCCCTCCCCGTGCTTGTCGCCGATGATGCGGAGCCGCCGGAACCGGCCCTGCCACTGCCCGGGCACGTCGTAGACGTATTCAGTCGTGCCCCGGCTCGACGCCCCACGCCGCGCGCTGTCCGCCAGCAGGACGGCGAACAGGCGATCCCGGCCGAACCGGGCGTGGACGTGCTTCAGCGCAGCCGCCTCATGCGAGATCGCCGCGTTCGGGTGTGCATCGAGGAGCGCACCGACGAGGCTGTGCCCACTCCGGGGGTATCCGACAAACATGACGTACCGCTCCACTCCATCGAACACGGTGGAATGGCGCCGAGCGGGGGCCGTCGTGGCCGCGAAGCGCCACGCGGTCTGGAGCGCGTCGTGCGCGTAGGCGCGAGTGTGCTCCGCGAGGGTCTGAGGGGGGCGCGTACGTTTCATCGGGTACCGGCCTGGGACGGCCCCCCGGCTCGCCTGCGGGCGTCCTCCCAGGCTGCGAGGCGGACCAGACAGCGGAGGCGCTCGCCGCTTGGGGGCAGGGACCACACGTTGTGCTCGCGCCCCAGGTACAGGGCGTCAAGGAGTTCGTCGGTGGAGGGCACGGCCATGCGCTAGCGGGGGACGATGGTCTCGCCCGCGCGGCGCTCGGACCTCGCCAGCTCGCGGCGCTCGGTCGCCTGCGCCTTGGCCTCATCCACGGTGAAGTCCTCGTGGTACGACCGCTCCACGTTGACGTCCCACAGGTCGTGCGTGCTGCCGTCGCCCGCCGTCTGGCCCAGGATGTTGCGGGCGGCCAGGAGCGCCGTCAGCATGGAGTGGTCCTGGTTGTTGTAACGGTGCATGCCGGCGCGGCCCGTCGTCTGGAGGTTCTCGAAGCCATCGAGGTAGCCCTGAATCGTGGCGAGGTGCGCCTTGTAGGTGCCGTCGTACACGGGGTACGCCATCGGCTGGCGGATGACGACGCCGCCTTCGACGGCGCCGGCCGGGGCCAGCCCGATCTCCGCCAACTCCCGCGTCGCCAACGCGACGAGCGCGTCGTCGTCCATGTCCCAGGTCTCGTCGCCGCGCGTGCAGAAGTACTCCAGCCCGAGGCACGTCTTAGAGGGGTCCGGCACCATCTCGGGGCTCCAGTTCTTGAAGTTCTGGATGCGCCCCACGCGCACCTCGGGGCTGTGGATGTAGATCCAGTTGTCCGGAAAGAGGTCTGTTCGGTCGATGACGAGCGACACGATCAGGAAGTCCCGGTAGCTCAGCCCACGTGCCGCTTCCAGCACTGCCGGCGGTGCTGGCGGGTCGAGTCGACAGACCAGATGCGTGATCGGCATCGAGTTGACGACGTGATCGGGCTGGACGGTTCGCTCGCCGTCCGCACCGCGAAGCACGGCTGACGTCACGCGCCGCTGGCCGTCCACCTCGGCGTGCGTCAGTCGCACCACCTCGGTCTCCATCTCGACCGCCCCGCCCATCCGCTCGACGTGCTCGGTGGCACGCTCCCACATCATGCCGGGCCCGAGGCGCGGGTACTGGAACGTGCCGATGAGACTGGTGTCCTTCGTCTTGCCCGTGAGCGCGTGCAGGATGGCCCGCTTGAGCGAGAGCTCCTTGATGCGCTGAGCCGCCCAGTCGGCGCGGATCTCAGTGCAGGGGATGCCCCACACCTTCTCGGTGTAGGTCTTGAAGAACGTCCGGAAGAGCCTCGGGCCAAAGCGGTTGGTGACCCACTCCTCCAGATTCTCGGCGTCCGGGAACGGCGGCCGGAGGCGCGTCCAGAGGTAGCTAAACAGGATCCGCGCGCTCTCGACCACGCCCAGGTTGCGGAACGTGGGCCACAGTCGGAGCGGGTACGGGAAGAACTTGCCCCGGTAGTAGATCCGCGAGAGGCGCGGCGTCTGGATGAAGTCGTCCCCCAGGATCTCGTGCCACAGCTCCTCGACCTCGCCCACCTTGGTGAAGAAGCGGTGCCCGCCGATGTCGAACCGGTACCCCTCGTGCATCTCCGTCCGCGAGATGCCGCCTACCTGATGGGACTTCTCGGCCACGAGCGTGCGGACCCCCTTCTTTTCGAGCACGTAGGCCGCCGTCAGCCCGGCGGGTCCTGCCCCGACGACGAGGACGGGAGACGGAGAGGGAGTGTCAGACACGCGACGGCGGGGCAAGGGAACGGGCTGCGGAGTCGCCCCGCACGGAGCGGACGAGCGCGAGCACGAGTCCGGCACCGCTGCACCCGTAGTAGAGCGCGTGCCAGGGGACGGCTCGAAGAGCGAAGCCGGGGCTCCGGACGCGAGACAGGGTTCTGTAGAACCGGTGATTGAGCCCTAGAAATGCACATACCGCTACCGCCGCTACGGGCAATGCCGCACGCGGACGGAACGGCGCCACGACGCCAGCCGCCAGCATTGCCCCGACCGCCGCCACGCTTCGCCGGCTCCGACGATCCACGTTCAGGCTGTCGTCGATGCCGCCGCGCTGCAGCAAGAGCTCGGCCCACGGCGCGGCGCGGCGGAAGACGTCGGTGCGGATCATGTCGGCGGCCTCCCACACCTTCAGGTGCGTCACCTGGAGGTCGGGGTCCAGTTGGATGCGGTGCCCGGCGTCGGTGAGGCGGTAGCCGAGCTCGATGTCTTCGATGCACGGGACCGGGTAGGACTCGTCGAAGCCGCCGAGCGCCTCGAACACCTCGCGCCGGACCGCCCCGCACCCCGTCCAGAACGTCGAGAGCGTGTCCCCGGCCGACTGGTGGGTGTAGTGGTGGAGCAGGTTCCGGTACTGCGAGAGGAACGCGGGGTCGCCGGGCGTGGCGTCGTAGGACCCGACAAGAGCGCTCATCTCCGGGTCCGCCTCGAAGCGCTGGCGGACGCGCTCGACGGTGTCGGGCCGGACCACCACGTCCGCGTCGACGAAAAAGAGAATGTCGCCCGATGCGAGATCCGCCCCTCGGTTGCGGGCGATGGCGGGTCCGCGCGCCCTCGGCTGCAGGACCGCCTGCACGCTCGCTCGGGAGGGAGGGAGGTCTCGCCAGGCGCCGTCGGTCTCGCCGTCGGCCACCACGATCCACTCGTCGCCCTCGCCGAGCGAAGCCGCCAGCGCCGCGGCGCAGCGGCGGAAGGCGTCGCCGCCGTTGTGGACAGGGACGAGGACGGAGACCGTGGGACGGGACACGCGGTGTGCTTCGGCTGGGCCCCTCCGCTTCGGGTGCGAGAAGGGGCCGGTAGGGTACGGTGTGGCAACCTGCGGGGGGGCCCGGCGGGTCGCTGGCTGGGGTGAGGCCCCCCTCGGTGGGTGACCTGGAGGACGAGGGTCCAGGGTAGGGACAGCGGCGGCAACGACAAGCGCCGCGGCACCGCAATTGCCGACGCGAGGCTCGGGCGCGTCCACGGCCCAGCTTCCAAACACGCAGGCCGTCCGTTCAGGTGCGGAGCGCCCGCCCGCCGCGCACGTTCTGCCCTTGGCGCCGCCGCGCTCCTCAGCGTAGCTTGACCGGCCAGCCGTTCGCACGCGCAGACGGCTCTCCCCCCTTGATTTCCCTCTCCCCTAGAGCACTATGGCCGCCGAGTCCACCGAACAGCGCATCAAAGAGATCATCGTCGAGAAGCTCGGCGTCGACATGGCCGACATCACCCGCGAGGCCTCGTTCACGAACGACCTCGGCGCGGACTCCCTCGACACCGTCGAGCTCATCATGGAGTTCGAGAAGGAGTTCGACACGACCATCCCTGACGAGGACGCCGAGCAGATCCAGACCGTCGGCGACGCCATCGACTACGTCGACAAGAAGCGGGCCGAGGGCTAGGCCCTCCCGACCCATTGCACAGGCCCCGGCGGCGCGCCCGCGCGCCGTCGGGTTTTTTAGACCGACCCGCGACCGCGCCCCCTCATGTCGTTCTCTGACCGCCGCGTCGTCGTCACCGGACTGGGCGCGCTAACGCCCATCGGCAACACTGTCCCCGAGTACTGGGACGCTATGATGGCCGGCCGGAGTGGCGCCGCGCCCATCACGCACTTCGACGCGTCCGAGTACCCCACGCAGTTCGCCTGCGAGGTCAAGGACTTCGCGCCGACCGACTTCCTCGACCGCAAGGAGGCCAACCGGCTCGACCCGTTCGCCCAGTTTGCCATCGTCGCCGCCGACGAGGCGCTGGTGGACGCCGGCTTCGACACGGACACCTTCGACGAGCGCCAGCGCGCGCGCACGGGCGTCATCATGGGGTCCGGGATCGGGGGCATGAAGCTATTCCAGGACCAGGTCGTGACGTTCGCCGAGCACGGCCCGCGCCGGCTCAGCCCGTTCTTCGTGCCGATGATGATCATCGACATGGCGCCCGGCCTGATCTCGATGCGGCACAACCTGAACGGCCCGAACTACGCGACGGTCTCGGCCTGCGCCACGTCCAACAACGCCATCGGCGACGCCTGGATGGTCATCAAGGCCGGCCTCGCCGACGTCATCATCGCCGGCGGCACCGACGCCTCGATCACCAAGATCGGTGTCGGCGGGTTCGGCAACATGAAGGCGCTCTCGACGCGGAACGACGACCCCGAGGGCGCCAGCCGCCCCTTCGACCTCGGCCGCGACGGGTTCGTGATGGGCGAGGGCGCGGGCGCGCTCGTGCTCGAGGACTACGACCACGCCGTGGCACGTGGCGCCCGGATCTACGCCGAGGTGGCCGGGCTCGGCATGAGCGCCGACGCCCACCACA
Source organism: Rubrivirga aquatilis (assembly GCF_046845665.1). Lineage (GTDB taxonomy): Bacteria > Bacteroidota > Rhodothermia > Rhodothermales > Rubricoccaceae > Rubrivirga. Next base: position 505,111 of record NZ_CP177355.1, read on the forward strand.
TCTCGGCCCCCCACCCCGAGGGGCTCGGCGCCAAGCTGGCGATGGAGCAGGCGCTGGAAACGGCCGACATTGCCCCGACGGAGGTCGACTACCTCAACATGCACGGCACCTCGACGCCGCTCGGCGACGTGGCCGAGACGAAGGCCATCAAGGCCGTCTTCGGCGAGCACGCCTACGCCATGAACCTGTCGTCGACTAAGTCGATGACGGGGCACCTGTTGGGCGCCGCCGGCGCCATCGAGGCCATCGCGAGCATCCTCGCCATGACGCACGGCCGCGTCCCGCCGACCATCAACTTCGAGACGCCGGACCCGGCCTGCGACCTGAACTACACGTTCAACACGCCGCAGGAGCGCGATGTCAAGGTGGCGCTCTCGAACGCGTTCGGCTTCGGCGGCCACAACACGTGCGTCGTGTTCAAGGCGGTCGACGCGTAGCGGCCTCGATTCAGGGCCCGTCGGCGCCAGTGGTGCAATCGTACCAGACCGATCCAAGCGGCCGCCCGTAGGGTCGGCCATGACCGTCCGCGTTCTCGTCCTCGCCGCCCTCACGCTCGCGGGCTGCGCCAGCACTCGTCCGGAGGCGCCCCCGCGCGACCTGGTCGTGCTCGTCCACGGCATGGGGCGGACGCCGCTGTCGATGGCCCCGCTGGCGGTTTCGCTCCAGCGCGCCGGGTACCGCGTGCTCAACGTCGGCTACGACAGCCAGCGGCCGAGCGTGGCCGAGATCGGCGCGGCGCTCTCCGACCGCGTCGCGCGCGAACTGGCGGCGGAGCCCGCGCCCCACGTCCACTACGTCGGCCACAGCCTGGGGACCGTCGTCATCCGGTGGCACCTGCTCCACGACCCGCCCCTCGGGGCGGACCGCGTGGTGCTGCTGGCGCCGCCGAACCAGGGCGCCGCCTCTGCCGACCGGTTCGCGCCGCTTATCGGGTGGGCGCTCCCCCCGATCCGCGAGCTGCGAGCGACGGGCGGGACGGCCGTCGACCTGGGGCCGCTACCAGACGTGGCGGTCGCCGTCGTCGCGGGCGACCGGGATGGCAAGGTGGCCGTCGCCGAGACGTGCCTGGACGGCGCGCAGCACCGGGTCGTGCCGTCGGGCCACACGGCGCTGATGTGGCGCCCCCGCGTGCTGCGGCTCGTCCAAAGCTTCCTCGACACGGGCGAGCTAGCGGGCGCCTCGGACGCCGCCTGCGCCGACGGAGCCAGCTAGGCCGAACCCAGAGCGTCGCGGCTTGCTCCTCCCCTGTGCGAAGAATTACATTAGATGGACACATGTATCTCCTTATGCGCGCCTCGCTTCTCTTGAGTCTTGTTCTCGGGCTAGCGGCGTGCGCGGGCGACACGCCACTCGGGCCGGATCCACTTCCCCCTGCGGCGCCGCCAGATGTCTTCGTCTCGGCGCCCATCCCCCCGATTTACCCGGTCCCCAGCCCGGCGCAGCTCCGGTTCCAGCAGATGGAGACTAACGTCTTCATCCACTACGGGATCAACACGTTCACCAACACCGAGTGGGGTGACGGGACGGCGGACCCTGCCTTGTTCAACCCGACGGAGCTTGACGCGAACCAGTGGCTCCGCATCTTCAAGGAGACAGGGTTCAAGGGCGTCTTGCTGGTGACCAAGCACCACGACGGGTTCCATCTGTGGCCGACGCGCCAGTCCGAGTACTCGGTGGCGCAGAGCCCGTGGCGTGGCGGCAAGGGCGACCTCGTCCGGGAAGTGGCGGAGGCCACCCGGGCTGCAGGCCTTGAACTCGGGCTCTACCTCTCGCCCTGGGACCGCCACCACCCCGACTGGGGGACTCCGCGCTACAACGAGTACTTCGTCGCGGCCATCTGGGACATCATGGGGTGGGACAATACGGGCATCGGGTCGCTGTATCAGGTGTGGTTCGACTACGGGCACGACCAGACGATCGTGACGCCGGAGCAACTCGCGAGCTACGACCGCTCCCGATGGATCCGCGAAGTCCGCCTGCACCAGCCGGGCGCCGTTGTCGCGCCGGAGTGGGACGCCTTCTTTCCTGGCAACGAGGATGGCCTCGCGCCCGAGACGAACTGGTCGGCACGGGACAACTTCAACCTGTGGGCCCCCTACGAGTGCGACGTCACGATGCGCGCCGAGCGGAGCTGGTTCTGGCACCCCCAGGACGACCCCAAGTTGCTCGAGGACCTCATCGAGATCTACTTCACGTCCGTCGGCCGCGCGTGCGTGCTGACGCTGGCCGTCGCACCGGACCAACGCGGGCTGATCGAGCAGGAGGATGAGGATCGGTTGCGGGAGTGGCGGGGAGCCATCGACGCCATGTTCGACGACGACCTCGCCCGACACGCGACGGCGACGGCCTCTGACACCCGACTGGGCTCCGAGGGCTGGGCCGCCGGTGCCGCCGTCGATGGCAACCCGGCCTCGTTCTGGGCGGCCGGCTCAGGCACCGGATGGATCGAGGTGGACCTCGGGTCCCCGAAGACTGCGAATGTGCTGGAGTTGGCCGAGCCGATCCGGTTCGGCCAGCGGATCAGTGGGTTCCGGCTGGAGGTCTGGCGTGAGGGCTTCGCCGGACCGCAGTGGGAGACCGTCGCAGAAGGAACGACGGTCAACTACAAGCGACTCCTCCGCTTCCCCCCCGTCACCGCCCAGCGCTGGCGCGTCGTGGTGGACGAGGCGCGGGCAGCCCCTGCCCTCAGTCAGTTCGGTCTGTATGACGCCTCCGAATGGGCGCCCGCCTGGGCCGCTCGAGGCAGCCGATAGCCGGGACTAGAAAGATCACCCGCCCGTCTCGGCGCGCCACAGCACGTCGACGACGTGGTCGACGCCGCGCACCAGATGACGGCGGAAGGTGCTGAAGGGGAGGTCCAGCCGCTCGGCGGCGACGGCCTGCGTGGGCGCCGGGTGGAGGTAGGTCAGGTCGAGCGCGCGGAAGTAGGGCCGCTCGCGGACGCCGTCGGCCAGCTGGCGGGCCGCCTCCGCCAGGAGGGTACGGAGCGCCTCGGTGGGGTCGCCGCCGCGCTCGCGGACCAGGCGCGCCTGCACGAGCGGGCTCTCCGCCAGCCGGTGCGGCCGGGCGTACGCCCGGAGCGCGTCGCGGACGGCCTCGGCGAAGTCGTCCTTCGACAGCACCACGACGGCCTCGCGACGTGGCGGCGGCGGCGGCTCGGCGGGCGACCGGGCCGCGAGCGCGGCGAGCCACACGTCGGGAGGAGCGGCCCGCCAGTCCTTCCCGAACGCCGCCGGCCCGCCGTCGGCCTCGGCCTCGGGCCACCGCGCCAGCCCGGCGATGGCGAAGACGGCGTCCCATAGGTCGGGCCGGGTCGTGAGCAGGACGGACGACGCCAGACCGGGCGTGGTGAGGTAGCACTCGACGGTCCGCGCGAAGACCAGGCCTTGAACGGCCGAGACCCCCTGGCCCGCGTCGGCGTCGAGCCAGGACCGGAAGAGCAGGCCCCGCTCGTCGGCGCGGAGCTGGGGGCGGACGACCGCGCACACGGCGTGCGTCACCGGGTCTGAGCCGCACTCGTCGTCGGCGAGGGCGTCGAGCGGGAGCGTCAACAGGAATCCGGCGGGCGCGCTATCGAGAGTCCGGAAGACGACAGCGGCTTCGGGGCGGGCCGCGAGCCAGCCCGCCACCGCTTGCGCCTCCGCCTCGCCGTGATGACGGGCGACCATCGCGCGGAGGAGGGCCGTATCGCCGTCGCGGAGCGCCGTGGCCCCGTCGATGGCGGCGTCGGCCCACGCCGTGCGCAGGCTTTGCAAGAGCGGCCCCGCGATGGGGTGGTGACGGTAGAGGTGAAGGAAGTCCCCCAGGATGACGCGCCGGGCGTCCTCGGTGGGCGCCTGCCGGAGCGCGTCGGCATAGGCGCGCCGGGCCCGGGCCGTGAGCGCCGCGTGGCGCTCCGGGTCGCGCCAGCCCACGTCCGCCTCGACCGTCTCGCGGACCACGTCGTGCAGGCGGACGCCGTCGGGGTCGGAGGTCGTGAAGGTGAGGTCGCGGAGCCACGCGAAGAGCGCCGCGGCGTCGGCCGCGTCGTCGTCGAGGAGCGCCGTCAGCAGGGGGACCGTCACCGAGCGGACCACGGAGGCGGATTCCAGCGCGGCACGGTGCGCCGGGGTCGGGACGGCCTCGACGAACCGCGTGAGCAGGTCCGCGAGCAGGTCCGGCGCCTGGGCGGGGTCGAAGGGCCCCGCGCCCGGCTGGCGGGCTTGCTCGGCGGCGAGCGCGAGCGCGAGGGGGTGGCCGTGCGTGAACGCGAGGACGGGCCCGTGCTCGGCCTCGGGGATCCCGCGCGCCAAGAGGTAGGCGCCCGCCTCGTCGGCGTCGAGGTTGCGGAGGCGGAAGGTGACCGCGGCGCCCGCGTAGTCGGCGCGCCACTCGGGCGCGGGGCGGTCGCGCCCGGCGATCACGACCATGTCGCTGGCGCGCAGGCCGGGCACGAACGTGCGGCGGAGCCACGCGTCGAGCGCGGCGATCTGCTCGAACGTGTCGACCAGGAGCACGCGGGGCCCGTCGCCGGCCTCCGCCAGCACCGCCTCGGCCGCCCGCGCGAACGCGGCGGGCGACGGGTCGAGGTCGCGCCCGTCGACGCGGGCGACGGCGCGTCCGGCCGCCGCCGCCAGCCGCGCCGCCTCGTCGAGCAAGGCCGACTTGCCGATCCCGCCCGGCCCGTAGACGTGGGCCACGACGAACGCGGGGTCGTCCGACCCGAACGCCTCCGCCAGCCGGGCCTGCTCGGGCACGCGGCCCACGAACCGATCGTGGCGTCGGGCGCTCAGTCGGTCGGCCAGTGTCGATGTCATGGAATTCCTGAGGTTCGCAGCGGATGGATCGGTGCGCATCCCGGCACGATAGAACCCCCTGACGCCACAGTCAGGGGCTCTCCTACACAAGTGAGCACTGGATGAGCAACCTATGGACTTCCCCGCGGCTACGGCACCCCCCTTTCTTGGAGATCCATCCTCTCCCCCCTCCCCCCTCTTCGACATGAGCCCCTTACGTACCCTTTTGGCGGGTGCAGCCACGGCAGGTCTGATCCTGACCGCCGGCCTGCTCGCTCCGCCGACGTCCGACGCCTCCAGCCACCGCGAGGCCCCGCTGATCGCGGACGACCCGCTGGCCGACAACACCGACGTCTACGCCTACCGCGACCCCAGCGATGACGAGAGCGTCATCATCGTCGCCAACTACATCCCGCTCTCGCACCCCGAGGGTGGCCCGAACTACAACCACTTCGGCGAGAACGTCCGGTACGAGATCCACGTCAAGAACCAGACGTCGGCCGGCGCCCTGGGCTCGGCGACCGACGACATCACGTATCGGTTCACGTTCGACCGCGTCAACGAGGACCCGTCGACGTTCTTCAACATCCGCCTCGGTGCGGAGAACATCAACACGAGCTACACGCTCGAGCGGAGCACCGACGGCGGCGCCTCCTTCCAGACGATCGTGACCGACGGCGCCACGCCGCCCGCCAACATCGGCCCGCGCTCGAACGCCTCCGGCGTCGGCATCGCGACCGACTATGAGTCGCTCGTGACCCAGGCCATCACCACGGCCTCGACCGGTGAGACCGTCTTCGCCGGCCCGCGCGACGACCCGTTCTTCGTCGACCTCGGCGGCGTCTTCGACCTTGGCAACATCCGCCAGACGTACTGCGAGGACATGTCCAACCCGGACTGTGCCCGCGACGCCGTCGCCGGCTACAACACGCACGCGATCGTGCTGAAGGTGCCGATCTCGACGCTCCAGAAGGACGGCCAGCCCGCCAGCGCTGCCGACAACATCTTGGACCCGAACTACGTCATCGGCGTCTGGGCCTCGGCCTCGCGCCCCCAGGTGACCACGCTCTCGACCGACGGCTCTGCCCCGACGGCGAGCGGCCCCTACGTCCAGGTCTCGCGCCTCGGCATGCCCCTCACGAACGAGGCCATCATCCCGATTGGGGAGAAGGACCGGTGGAACTACATCTCGCCGTACGACGCCGAGGAGCAGGACTTCATCGAGTACTTCGCCAACCCGGAGCTCGGCCTCTACATGGGCAACGGCGCCTTCGGCCCGGCCGTCCCCGGCCTCTCGGATGACTTGGTGATCCAGCAGAACTCGCTCGCGGGCGTCTTTGGCGACCTCGACGGTGACGGGAGCGACGGGTTCAACTTCAACACCAACTTCCCGGGCTCCGTCGAGGACTCCGACGGCGTCTTCGACATCGTCGAGGCCATCGTCGCCGGCGACGTGGACGGCTCGTTCGTGGCCGGCACCGCCTTCGACGACTCGGTCGCGCCGCTGCGCCCGCTCGGCGACGGCTCCGTGACCGCGCTCGCCGGCAACGACCAGCCGCGCCTCGTCGACATCTTCCCCATCTTCTACTTCGGCGTGCCCAACCTGGCGCCGTACCAGCTGGTCACCGGGAAGACCGGCGGCAACCCCCTCACCGAGGGCAAGCCGTTCATCCACAACTTCCTCCCGATCACCCAGACGCCGGACGGCGGCCTGTGGGGCGGCGACATGCTTCGCCTCAACATGGCCACCCCGACGACGGACCGGTCTTCGGACGAGTTCGACAGCTGGGCCCGCTTGGGTCTGATCCGCGCGGCCGCCATCGGCCTCACCGTGCCGGACTTCGCCAACACGGACCTCGAGTTCATCCCCCACATGGACGGCTTCCCGAACGGGCGCCGACTCGAGGATGACGTGACCGGCATCGAGCTTCAGGCCGTCGGCGGCCTGGTCCTCACGGCCGTCGGCCTGCTGGAGGACGACTACACCGGCGCCGACTACTCGGGCATGCTGATCACCAACCAGGTGCTTCAGGAGCTCGACTTCACGGCCGGTCCGGTCAAGAACGACGTCGAGTTCATGGACGCCTTCCCGTACCTCGCGACCCCGTTCCGCGGCTACGACTACGTGCGCGACCAGATGGCCGACGCGCCGGACGCCACGTTCGGCACCTCGGGCCGGATCGGCGTGGGCGCCCCCCAGGGGATGCTGCTCGACCAGAGCTTCCCGAACCCGTCCGCCGGCACCTCGACGGTCCGGTTCCAGCTTACCCGTCCGGGCGCCGTGCGCGTCGACGTCTACGACGTCCAGGGCCGCCGCGTCCAGACGATCGCCGACCGCCAGTTCCAGCCCGGCGCCCACGACCTCCCGTGGGACGCCTCGGCGCTGGCGGCCGGAACGTACCTGTACCGCCTGACGGTCGACGGCGACCTCGTGGCCACCAAGCGGGCCACGGTCGTCCGCTAGACCTGTAGGACACCGCCGGCCGTCGCGCCGGAGACCACGGGGGGGCGGAGCTTTGCGCTCCGCCCCCCCGTTCTGTTTTTCCAGACCCTGAGCCTCCCCGTATGTCCTCCCGTACCGCCCTCTTTCTCGCCGTCGGCCTGGTGATCGTCGCCGTCGGCGTCGTCGCCTACCAGTGGTCGTCCCAGCCCGAGCCCGCGCTCCCCGACGACCACGCCCAGATCGCCCCCGGCGACACCTTCGACGACGCCGCGACGGCCGTCGACTACTACCGCGCCCTGCTCCGCCGCGAGCCCGAGTCCGTGGACGCCCGCATTCGGCTGGCGCACGCACTCCTCCAGCTCGGGACCGAGCGCGGCACCCAGGCCGAGACCATCCCCGAAGCCCGAGAGTTGCTCGCGCAAGCCGTCGAGCGTGACCCGGAGAGCCTCTACGGCCGCTCGCTCCAGGCCTCGCTGTTCAACGTGCTCCACCGCTTCGAGGAGGCCCGCGACGTCTCGCGCGACATCCTAGCCGACTACCCGGTCAACGCCTACGCCATGGGCACCCTCGTCGACGCGCTCGTCGAGCTCGGCGAGTACGACCAAGCCGTCGAGGCGTCGGACAACCTGCTGGCGCTCAAGCCCGGCCTGCCCGCGTACTCGCGCGCGAGCTACCTCCGCGAGCTCCACGGCGACACCGACGGCGCCATCGCCGCGATGCGGCTGGCGGCCGACGCGGCCGTCGGGGGCCGCCCCGAGCGGGCCTGGGCGCTCCACCACCTCGCCGGCCTCTACCTCGGCGACGCCAAGCCGGACACGGCGGCGTTCATCTACACCGGCATCCTGGAAGAGAAGCCCGACTTCGCGCCGGCCCTCGCCGGGCTCGGCCACGTGGCGCTCGTGAAGGGCGACGCCGACGAGGCCGTCCGTCTGTTGGAGGAGGCTCGCGCCCTCCAGCCGCTCGAGATGATCGACGAGCTGCTGGTCGAGGCGCACCTCGCCGCCGGCAACGAGCGCGCCGCTGAGGCCGCCGCCCAGCGCGTCCACGCCGCCCTGCTGGCGGCCCGCGGCTTCGGCGAGGTCGTCGACATGGAGGAGGCTGACTTCCTGGCCGACCGCGACGAGGACCTCAAGCGCGTGCTCCGGCTCGCGCGCGAGCAGCAGGCGCGGCGCCCCGGCCACCTCCACGCGAATGAGACGCTCGCGTGGGCCTTGTACAAGACCGGCGACGCGACGGCCGCCGTCCCCTACATCGAGCGCGCGATGCGCCTCGACACCGGCGACGCGATGGTCCACTACCGCGCCGCGCGGATCTACGACGCCGCCGGCGACGCGGGCCAGGCCGCCCGCCACCTGAGCGCCGCGCTCGATGGTGGGCTCGCGGTCGAGAGCCCCAGCACCGCCGCCGAGGCGCGGACGCTCATGGCCTCGCTCGAAGGCGAGACCTCCGTCCGCGCCACCAGCGCAGCCCGATAGCCATGGCCCGCCCCGCCCCTGCGACCCGCACCGCCCGCGCCCTCCGCGCGGCGCTGGTGGGGCTCGTGGTGGTGGGGTACGGGCTCGCGCTCGGGGCCACGGCCTGGGGGGAGGGCCTGGCGATCCTGCCCCACCTCCTCCTCGAACACGACGGCCGCGCCCTCGTCGCGCCGACCCTGGTGGACGTGCCGCCGGCGGACACGGTGATCCCGACGCTGCGGCCTGAGTCCCACGCGCACGAGGCGAGGCACCACACGCACCGTCAGGGCGGTGCCGCCCACACGCACGACGACGTGCCCCAGGCCGCCCCCCGCGAGACGTGGCGCACGCTCCGTGCGGGCGCGGCGGGATGGCACACGCATGGCGACCAGGCCCACCGGCACGTCTCGCCACAGCCCGACGCGGGGCCGGAGGCCGTGACCGTGGTCTCTCTCGACGACCACCGGCCGTCGCTGGCGCCCGCGCTCCCGCCGGCGCCCGCCACGCCCGCCGACCTCGGCGAGCCTACGGCGGCGATCGCCTCCCACCAGGCGTCGGTCGAGACGCCCCCGCCGATCGGGCAGGGCTAAGCCCCGTCCGCCTGCGAGCGGAGGGGACGAACCGGCTGGAGCGAGGTGCTCCGGCCCCGACGCTGGGCGAGACGCCCGGCGGCTCTCCCGTGCCCGATGCCCCGGGCGCCTGCCCTTTCTCTGCCCCATCTCTCGACCGATGTCCCTCCCCCTCCGCCGCCTCGCGCCGCTGCTCGCCGCCCTCCTGCTCCTCCCCGCGAGCGCCCTCGCCCAGGCCCTCAGCACCGTCACCGGCGTCGTCCTCGATGCCGACACCGGCACGCCCCTCGCCGGTGCCAACGTCGTTCTTCCCGCCCTCGACCGCGGCACCGTGTCGGACGCCGACGGCCAGTTCCGCCTCGGTGCCGTCCCCGCCGGCACCCACACGCTCCGCGCCTCGTCCGTCGGCTACCGCGACGCCGAGCAGCGCGTTGCCCTCGGGGCCGGCGCGACCACGCGGGTCGCGCTCGTGCTCGCGCCCACCGACGCCGACCTCGGGGAGGTCGTGGTGGAGGGCCGCGCCGTCAACCTGATCGGGACCGCGGGCAGCGCGTCCGAGGGCCTCGTCGGCCGGGCCCAGCTGGCGCAGCGGCCGCTGCTCCGCGTCGGCGAGGTGCTCGAGACCATCCCCGGCGCGATCGTGACCCAGCACAGCGGTTCGGGCAAGGCGAACCAGTTTTTCCTGCGTGGCTTCAACCTCGACCACGGCACCGACTTCGCCGCGTCCGTCGAGGGCGTCCCGCTCAACCTGCCGACGCACGCGCACGGCCAGGGCTACCTCGACCTCAACTTCCTGATCCCCGAGCTGGTCGACGAGGTGGCCTTCGCCAAGGGCCCGCAGGGCGCCTCCGGCGGCAACTTCTCGACGGCGGGCCGCGCCGACATCCGCCTCAAGCGCCGCCTCGACGCGCCGCTCGTCCAGGCTGAGGCGGGCTCCGACGAGACCGCCGCCGTCCTCCTCGCCGGCTCCACCCCGGTCGGCGACGGGACGCTCTTGGTGGCCGCGCGAGCCCAGTACACCGACGGCCCGTGGGTGAACCCCGAGAACGGGACGCTCGCCAGCGGCATCGCCCGGTTCACCACCGGCACCGACCGCAACGGCCTCTCCCTCACGGCGCTCGCCTACCACAACGACTGGGACGCGACCGACCAGATCGCCGCCCGCGCCGTGCCCACCCCGTACGACCGCCTCGACACCGTCGACCCGACCGTCGGCGGCACCACGAGCCGCACCACCCTCGCCGGCCGGTGGCAGCGGACGACGCCGACTGGCACCGGCACCCGCGCGACGGCCTACGCAGCCTACTACAGCCTCAACCTGTTCTCCAACTTCACCTACTTCCTCGACGACCCCGTCCGCGGCGACCAGTTCGAGCAGGAGGACCGCCGCGTCTACGGCGGCGCCGACCTCGCCCATGACTGGCGGATCGCCGGCCTCGGGCGGAGCAGCCGGATCACCGTCGGCGCCGGCCTCCGTCACGACCAGATCTTCGGCGTCGGCCTGTACCGCACGGACGCCCGCGAGCGGATCGACACCGTCCGCGACGACGCCGTCGCCGAGACGAACGGGAGCGTCTACGGCGAGGTCGAAACGCGGTGGACCGAGGCCGTCCGCACCACGCTCGGCGTGCGCGGCGACGCCTTCCGGTTCGACGTCGACAGCGACCGGGCCGCCAACTCGGGCACCCGGACGGCGGCGCTCGCGAGCCCCAAGGCCGGCGTGGTGCTCGGGCCGTGGGCCGACACCGAGGTCTACCTCAACGCGGGCCTGGGCTACCACAGCAACGACGCGCGCGGCACCGTCATCACCGTCGACCCCGCCTCGGGCGCGGCCGTAGACCCGGTCGACCCGCTGGTCCGCACGCGCGCCGCCGAGCTCGGCGTCCGCACGGCCGCCGTGGCCGGGCTCCAGTCGACCGTCTCGCTGTGGGCCATCGGGCTCGACTCCGAGCTCGTCTTCGTCGGCGACGCCGGCGGGACGGAGGCCAGCGACGCCAGCCGCCACGTCGGCGTCGAGTGGGCCAACTACCTCGTCGCGACCGACTGGCTCCAGCTCGCCCTCGACGTGGCCCTGACGCAGTCGCGCTTTCTCGACGTGCCCGACGGCCAAGACCGGATCGAGAACTCGCTCGGCCGCGTGGTCACGGGCGGCGTCTACCTCGGCCGCCCCGACGGCTGGATGGCGAGCCTTCAGGTCCGCCACCTCGGCCCGCGTCCGCTCACCGCCGACGGCGCCGTCACGGCGGCGGCCTCCACCCTCCTTGGCGCCAAGGTCGGCACCCGCGTCGGCCGCCTCGCGCTCTCGGCCGACGCGCTCAACCTGCTCGACTCGGACGCCGCCGACGTGAGCTACTTCTACGCCTCCCGGCTGCCCGGCGAGCCCGCGGCCGGGGTCGACGACCTCCACGTCCACCCGGTCCCGCCGCGGAGCGTCCGCCTGACGGCGGCCGTGCGCCTGTAGCCCCGCGCCCACCGACGGGTCCGACAACGCCCTCCTCCCCCCCTCATGCACACGCTCCTCTCCCCTCGCCTCCACGGCGTCATCGACTACGTCGCCGTGGCGCTGTTCGCGCTGGCGCCGTCGCTCTTGGGGCTCGACGGGCTCGCGGCCACGCTCAGCTACGCGCTCGCGGCCATTCACCTCCTGATGACGCTGGCGACCGCGTTCCCGCTCGGCGTCGTCGCGCTCGTGCCGTTCCGGCTGCACGGGACCGTCGAGCTGGCCGTCGGCGGCGCCCTGGTGCTCGCGGGCGTCCTCGCCTTCGACGGGGCCGCCCAGGGGTTCTTCGTCGCCATGGGCGCCGTGATCCTGGCCGTGTGGGCGGCGACGACCTACGACGGCGACGGCGTCTGACCGTCGGGCGGGGAACCCGGGCCGTGGCGCTACGCTGGGGCCTCGGGCCGCTCCCCGACGCGCGCCAGGATGACGTGGCGCGCCGGGTGCGCCCACGCCCACTCGCGGAAGGCGTCAATGCGGTCGAGCTCGTCGGCGCCGATCTGCTCGCGCAGCCGGTCCGTCCGGTGCCGCTCCGCGTCGGTGTCCTCGATGGCCCGCTGCCACGCATCGCTGACGATGGCCGGGAGCTCGCCCAGCAGCCCTGACTCGACCGTCGCCTCCCACTCCCCCCCGTCGAACCAGACGCCGTGGCAGGTCCCGCAGCGGTCGAGCCAGAAGCTGGCGGGGTCGCCGACCCGGTAGCGGCCCATGATGTGGCCGTCCTCGGGGCATCGCTTGGGTGATTTGACGTCGCCGACGGCGTCGGCCGGGGGGATCGGCACCCCCGTGCTCTCGTCGGAGTCGTGCCCCTCTCGCCACGCGGTGTAGAGGTCCGAGGGCAGGAAGCGGCCGTGCCCGGCCGGGCACCGGAAGCCACGGAGGTCGGGGCCCTCGTCATCGACCAGGAGGGTGTCACGGTCGAGATCGGTGGCGCAGAGGGGGCAGGTCATGGTGAGCGAGAGAGGGGCGCGCGCAACCTAGCTCGCAGGGCGCTGGCGCCTATCAGGCCGTCCCCGGTCTGCCCTCACCGGAAGACGACCTCGTCGACCACCACGCCGCCCAAGTGCTCGTTCATCCGATCCCGCCAGGCCTCGCGCTGGAACTGGAGCTGGTGCCGCCACGGCGCCGACCGGACCTTGACGTGCAACGTCCCGTGCCGCATCCAGATCTGTTCCGTCTGCTTCGCGATGTCCTCGCCCACGACGGTCGGCCACGCCTCGACGGCCCGCGCCGCGTCCAGCCGCTCGCGGTAGCCGTACCGCTCGACGAGGTCGGCAAGGACGGTGCCGAGGCGCTGGGGCTGGTTGGTCGAGGCCATCCCGCAAGCTAGTGTGCCGCTACCCCTGCCGGATGAAGGCCCGGCCCGTGTAGGGCCCATCCGCCTCCGCAAGTGCGCCGCCGCATTAGCCCCGCGTCGCGAGGTGCCACAGGAAGCCCAGTTCGTCGCTCGACGTGAGCGCCAGCGCGACGAGCCCCCCAGCGGCGAGCAGGAACGGCAACCCGTACCCGACCAGCACGGCCCGCGCCGGTGGCGCGTACGTCACCGACTGCAAGTCCCACATCATCCGGTACCCGGCCACCACCTCGATGAGCAGCCCCAACCCCAGGAACGTCGGGGCCAGGACGGTCGCCAGCCCGGCGTCGATGCTGCCGAGCAACAGCGACACCACCATCAGCGGGAGCCACGCCCAGCGCGGCCACACCGCCAGCGACAGCGCCTGCGCCGGGCGGATCCGGCGGCGCCCGGAGATCACGAAGAGCCAGATCACGTTGAGCAGCAACCACGCCCCGAAGGTGATCGCCAGCAGCGTCACCAGCAGCATCGGCCGGCCCAGCAGGCCCGTCAGCCGCGCCTGCCCGTCCAGCGTCCACGACGCCGTCGCGGCCACCAGCGCGTCCGTGCGGCCGAGCGCGCGGAGCGCCGCCGTCCCGACCACGCCCGCCGACGCTGCCAGCGCGATCGCCAGCCCCGAGGTCTCGAAGGCCGACAGGTCGAACCCACGCTGGACGGCCTCGCGGTACAGGTCGCGGCGGCCGAAGTAGCGCGGCGCCAGCGACGCCAGGCGGGGCGCCCCCGCGTAGAACACGCCCAGCCCCAGCACCAGCAGCCACCCGATGACCAGCAGCGGCGACGCCCTCCGCTCCTGCTGCGCGCCGCTCCCCGCGTCGAAGGCAAACACGCGCTGACGGCCGGTCCAGAAGCCTGAGGCCACGTCGAAGGCCGGCCGGGGCGCATCGCCCTCGCCCAGCAGTCCGAACCGCGTGCCCGTCACCTCCGCCCGCTGATCGCGCTCGACCACGTCGGCGGCCGCATCCCGCCAGCGGTACACGAACGCGGCGACGGGTGGGTGGTCGAGCGTCATTAGCGCCTCGAACGCGTCCTCCAGCGCTCGGGCCTGCGAGGCCTCCGTGCCCACCGTGCGCCAGCCGCCTGCCTGCCCCGGCCGCGCACCCGTCCCGAACGAGGCCAATCCCACGGGCGTCTCGCGGGCCGCTCGCCAGCGCCGCAACGTCTCCACGGGGTCCGCCTCCCGCGCATCGAGCAACACGAGGTCCGCCGCTTGCGCCGCCCGGTCGTCGCGCGGGAAGCGGCTCACGTAGTAGGTCTGCGTCCCCGCCGCCCCCCGCTCGTGCGCCAGGTCCGTGAGCGCCTGGACGTAGGCCCGCGCCCGGGGGTCGCTCGTGTCGCTGGCGCTCGCCAGCCCGAAGTGCCGCGCCGCGCGGTACGGCCGCGCCCGATCGAGGGCGCCCGCCAGTAGCGCGCCGGCCTCCGCTGTCCGGCCGACGAGGAACGCCGCTGGCAGCCCCTCGATGGGCAGGTCCTGCCACAGCGACATCCCGAGCAGGCTGGCGGCCTGCAGAACGGTCGTGTCCTCGATGAGGTCGGTCCGCACCTGACGCACGCCCGCGCGGTACATCGCGACGAGATCGGCGACCGCCGCTTCGGTCTCGCCCGGTGCCTTCCAGACGACCCCCGCGAGCGCGCGGTCGACCGGCGCGAACGGCACGCGGCGCGCCGTCGAGTCCGTCAGCGCGGCGCGGACCGGCGCGAGCGGCCCGCTGGCGACCGGCCTCGGCGCGGCCGTGGAGTCCGATGCCAACGTGTCGGCTGGAGCGGGCGTCTGGGCCGCGAGCGGCGGCGCAAGCAGCGCCAGCGCGGCGAGGAGGAGCAACGAGCGGAGCAACGGCAGAAGGGCGACGGTCGGAGCGTACGCGCACCGGCCCGCTGCGTTCGCCCGCCCGCGCGATCCCCCATCTCGCACGAGCACAGGCCCCACCCCGTCTGCCGACCGGCCGTCAACTGACAACAGCGGTTGTCTGGCGTACCCCTCACCGTGCCCCTTCCGAACACGAACCCCTCGCCCCGTACTCGCACGAACGCGGGCACCCCCATCCGTCCGAGACGACGCGAGAGGGCGCCCCATTGGATACCCGTTTGTGGCAACCGCATACCCACACCCGGACCGACCGGGGCCAACGAGCCTTGGCGCTGCGGGGTCCGCTAGGTCGTACTCTTAGGACGAATATGTCCTTTCCCGATCCATAGGGGTATCCCATGGGCACATCGAAGGATGGGGGGTCTATGCAAACGGCCCACTGGCTGAGTGTCACGCTCTTCAGCATCGGCGACGCGGTCATTGCCACCGACGCCGAGGCCCGCGTCACGTTCATGAACCCGGTGGCCGAGTCGCTCACCGGATGGACGGCCGAGGACGCTGCCGGGACGCCGCTCGACACGGTGTTCCACATCGTCAACGAGGAGACACGCCGGACCGTCGAGAGCCCCGTCACCAAAGCCCTGCGCGAGGGTACCGTGGTGGGGCTAGCCAACCATACCCTGCTCATCGCCAAAGACGGCACCGAGCGGCCCATCGACGACAGCGCCGCGCCCATCCGCGACGAGGCCGGCGAGGTGGCCGGGGTCGTGCTGGTGTTCCGCGACATCACCGAGCGCCATCAGCACGAGGAGCACCAGCGGAGCGCGCTCGAGTACGCCACCAACATCCTCGCCACGCTGCGCGAGTCGCTGCTCGTGCTCGACAAGGACCTCCGCGTCGTCTCGGCCAACGCCGCGTTCTACGAGACCTTCCACGCTTCGAAGGACAACACCGAGGGGCGCCTCGTCTTCGAACTCGGCGACGCCCAGTGGGACATCCCCCGCCTGCGGACGCTACTGGAAGAGCTGCTCCCCCAGAACCACGAGTTCAACGACTTTGAGGTGGAGCACACGTTCCCCGGAGTCGGCCGCAAGGTGATGCGGCTCAACGCCCGCCGCGTCCGCAAGCCGGGCAACCACTCGGAGCTGATCCTGCTGGCGATCGAAGACGTCACCGAGGCCCGGCTGGCGCGGTATGAGATGGAGGTCTCTGAGCAGCGGTACCGGCGGCTGTTCGAGTCGGCCCGAGACGGCATCCTCATCCTCGACGCCCGCACGATGTCGGTCATCGACGCCAACCCCTACATGAGCGAGCTGCTGGGCTACACGAAGGAGGAGTTCGAGGGGAAGCAGCTCTGGGAGATCGGCCTGTTCCGGGATAAGTCCGAGAGCGAGGCCGCCGTGCGGACGTTGCGGACGGAGGGCTACGTCCGCTACGAAGACCTCCCGCTCCAAACCGAGCACGGGGGCGTCCAGGAGGTGGAATTCATCTGCAACGTCTACCGGGAGGACAGCAGCGACGTCGCCCAGTGCAACATCCGCGACATCACCAGCCGCCTCCAGATGGAGCGCCAGATCCAGGCCCAGGCGCGCGAGCTGGCCGACGCCGGCCGACGCAAGGACGAGTTCCTGGCGATGCTCTCGCACGAGCTCCGCAACCCGATGGCCCCCATCTTCAGCGCGCTCCACCTGATCGGGCAGTCGGACGGCGAGAACGCCCTTCAGCGAGAGGCGCGAGGCGTCATCGAGCGGCAGGTGCGGCACCTGTCGCGGCTCACGGACGACCTGCTGGAGGTCTCGCGCATCACCACCGGCCGGGTCCGCCTGCACACCGAGCGGGTGGACCTGAACGGGGTCGTGGCCCGTGCCGTCGAGCGCGTGCAGCCGCTCATCGAACGCCGCGGGCAGGTGCTGTCCGTCGCACGGCCTCGCGGCCCCCTCTGGCTCCACGCCGATGCCACGCGGCTCGAGCAGGTCGTCGGCAACCTGCTCGACAACGCCTCGAAGTACAACGACGACGGCGGCCACGTCTGGCTGGAGGTTGGCTCGGAGGCCGGGGCGGACGGGGCCTCCGGCTCCGCGGTCGTCCGCGTGCGCGACGACGGGATCGGCATGGCCCCCAGCCTCGTGCCGCGCATCTTCGACCTGTTCACGCAGGCCGACAAGTCGCTGGACCGCTCCAAAGGAGGGCTCGGCATCGGGCTGGCCCTCGTGAAAAACCTCGTCGAGCTGCACCGGGGCACCGCCGAAGCCCACAGCGACGGCCTCGGGCGGGGCAGCACATTCGTGATCCGGCTGCCGCTCGCGGACGGGCGCGCCCCGGAGTCCGCCTCGGAAGACCCGACGACGATCACGGCGGACTCGCTGCGGGTGCTCGTGGTGGACGACAACGAGGACGCGGCCCGGATGTCGGCGATGCTGCTGCGCATGTGGGGCCACGAGGTCCGCGTCGCCCACGACGGCCCCGCAGCTCTCGAACGGGCGGCCGGGTTCCATCCCCACGTGATCCTGCTGGACATCGGGCTGCCGGGCATGGACGGCTACGAGGTGGCTCGGCACGTCCGACAGACCTCCCACCTCCAGAGCACGCGTCTGGTGGCCGTCACCGGCTACGGGCAGGACTCCGACCGCAGACGCTCGGAGGAGGCCGGCTTCGACGTTCACCTGACCAAGCCGGTCGAGCCCGCCGTGCTCAAAGGCCTCCTCGCCGGGTTCCAACCGGCGGCGCCGTGAGTCGTCCCGCTGACATCTAGACGTAGCCCTCGATGAGCGACCACGACGAACAGCTCTACAAAATCGCCCACGACACGCAGCATTGCCTGCACGTGATCGGCATGGGACTTGAGATCCTCAAGGGCGCTCGGGACGACGACGACACGTTCGACCAGATCTGCGAGGCGATGGGCAAGGAGCAGCGGAAGGCGGCAAAGCTCATCGACGCGTTTCTCGACGCCACGTGCGACGGGCTCGACTGAGGCCACTTCGCCGTGCGCCACGTGCTCCGGTCGTTGGCGAGCCGGGCGGTGTTCGGCGGCGCGCTCTCCCCCAGCACCTTCCTGTGCCGCCCGGCCCCGGGCCGACCGGACACAAGGAGGCCCCACCGGGCGGAGAACCGGCGGGGCCTCAGGACAGCCCTGGCGAAGCTGTCCGGGGGGAGTCATTGGCGCCCCTCGACCGGAGGGTAGAGGCACACCTGTGACAGGGGTCGGTCAGCGCGAGCGGCGCCCGGGAACGTTCTCCCGGACGCCCCGGCGCTAGTCCATCATGCGGCGCAGGAAGGCCGGCACGTCCGTGTCATCCTTGTTGATCCGCTCGCGGCGCGGCACGTCCGAGGTCGGGAGGGGACGGATGTTGGCCGGCCGCGCGGGCGAGCCCGGCGTCTGCTCCGACCGGGCCGTCACCTCCGACTCGTCGCGGACCCGCTCGGCGGGGCGCTCCGGGTGCGGCGTGCCCCGGCGCTCGAACGCCGGCTGATCGAGGGACTTCAGGTTGTCCTCGCCCTTGTAGTGCGGCGAGCCGTGGCTGTGCCCTAGGATCACGCTCGGCCGCTCCATCGGGACCTCGGCGTCCGGCTGGCGGCCGTCGTTGTCGAAGCCCGTCGCGATGACCGTCACGCGGAGCGCGTCGCCGAGCTCCTCGTCGATGACGGTGCCGAAGATGACCTCGGCGTCGTCGCCGGCCTCCTCCTGGATCACGCCCGTCGCCTGCGTCGCCTCGCGCACGCCGAGGTCGATGCCGGCCGTGATGTTCACGAGCACGTTGCGCGCCCCTCGGATCGAGATGCCGTCGAGGAGGGGCGACGAGATGGCCTCCTTGGCCGCACGCTCGGCGCGCTTGTCCCCGCTCGCGACGGCCGACGACATCAGCGCCGTGCCGCCGTCGAGCATGGTCGTCCGGATGTCGGCGAAGTCGAGGTTGATGAGGCCGTGGACCGTGATGAGCTCCGAGATCCCGCGCGTGGCGTTGTAGAGCACGTCGTCAGCCATCTCGAAGGCCTCGACGAGCGTCGTGTCGTCGTCGGCCACGTCCAGCAGCCGCTCGTTCGGGATGATGATGAGCGTGTCGACGACCTCCTTGAGCTGCTCGATGCCCTGCTCGGCCATCTTGGACCGCTTGCGGCCCTCCGCGTTGAAGGGCTTGGTCACGACCGCGACGGTCAGGATCCCCATCTTCTTGGCGAGCGCCGCGACGACCGGCGCCGCGCCCGTCCCGGTGCCGCCGCCCATGCCGGCCGCCACGAAGACCATGTCGCAGCCGTCGAGGGCCGCCTCGATCTCGCGCTGGCTCTCCGTCGCCGCGCTGGCGCCGACGGAGGGCCGGGCGCCCGCGCCCAGCCCCTTGGTGAGGTCGCGCCCGACCTGAATCTTGCTCGGCGCGTTGTTGGCCGTCAGCGCCTGCGCGTCCGTGTTGATCGCCACGAACTCGACGCCGCGGATGCCCTTCAAGAGCATGTTGTTAACGGCGTTGCCGCCGCCGCCGCCCACACCCACCACGCGGATGAGGGCCGTGTCTTGCGCGTCGTCGTCGAAGGAAAATCGGGTGGTGAAGTCGTCCATAATGAGTCCCCCAGGGGAGTGTGTGTCGCCAGTGTGTGTTGCGGTGGCGAGACGACCGGTAAGCTACCGGCTCCGCCGCCTCGCCGCGGGTGGGATTTAGAGTTCGTCGAACCAGCTGCGCATGCGGCTGGCGATCTTGTTGACCAGGTTGTCGGGGTCCGAATCGAACCCGTCGCCGGTGGCCAGGGCCGGGCTCATCTCGCCTTTCTCGACCTCCGTCGCCAGCAGCGAGGCCCCGCGCCCGGCGCCCGTGCGCAGGCCGTGGAGCACGAGCCCGACGCTCGTCGCGTACTTCGGGTCGTCGACCTCCTCCACCAACCCGCCCGCCAGGCCCAGCGGCCGGCCGACGCGGGCCTCCAGGCCCAGGATCTCGGAGGCGAGCTCGGCCGTGCCGGGGATCAACGCGCCGCCGCCGGTGAGCACCACGCCCGCCGACAGGTGACGGCCGTACCCGGACCGCTTGATCTCGATGGCCACGAACTCCAGGATCTCCTCCAGCCGGGGCTGGATGATCTGCGCCAGCGTCGATTGGCCGATCGACTTGTCCGGGCGCCCGCCGATGCCGGGGATCTGGATCTCCTGGTCCTCCGTGACGAGGTCCACCAGCGCCACGCCGTACTCGTGCTTGAGCCGCTCGGCCTGGTCGTGCAGGATGCCGAGCCCCTTGCGCAAGTCGTCGGTCACCTTGTTGCCCGCGACGGCCACCACGGCCGTGTGCCGGATCGTCTTGTCCTCGAAGATGGCGATGTCGGTCGTCCCGCCCCCGATGTCGACGAGCACGACGCCGACCTCCTTCTCGTCGTCGTGGAGCACGGCGTGGCTGCTCGCGAGGGGCTCCAGCACGATGTCGTCGACCGCGTACCCGCCCTTCTCGATGCAGCGGTACACGTTCTTCGCCGCGCTCACCAAGCCCGTGATGATGTGGACGTTGGCCTCCAGCCGGACGCCGCTCATGCCGATCGGGTCGGCCACGCCGTCCTGCCCGTCGACGATGAACTCCTGGGGCAGCACGTGCAGGATCTCGCGGTCCGCCGGCATCGCCACGTGGCGCGTGTCCTCGAGCAGCCGCCGCACGTCGTCGCGGTCGATCTCGCCGCCCGCGACCGTGATCACGCCGCGGCTCTGGAAGCTCTGGATGTGGTCGCCCGCGATGCCGACGACGACGGACTGCGTCCGGATGCCCGCCGTCCGCTCGGCCTCGCCGATCGCCTTCTGGACGGCGTCGACCGTCTTGTCGATGTTGACGACGACGCCGCGGTTGAGCCCTTCGGACTCGGCCACGCCAATCCCTCGGACGTGGATCCGGCCGAGCTCGTCGGCGCTCGCAACGACGGCGCAGATCTTGGTGGTCCCGATGTCGACGCCGACGACGACGCGGTCGCCGGAGAGTTCGTTCGTGTTCATGGTGGTGGGGGTGGGGAGGGTTAGCTAGTGAGTGCGGAGGCGGTCGAGTCGGGCGCGGCACCGGGCGCCCGCTCGCGCGTCACGACCTGGCCGCGGAAGCGGAGGTCGACGCGCTCGAAGCGGATGTCGGGTTGGGGCAGCACGGCCTGGTCCCAGAAGGCGCGCAGCCGCGTGAGCTGGCTGGCGTGGTCGGTGTGGCCCAGGCGGACCGGGAGGGATCCGTGGCCGTCGACCGGTGTGGTCCACACCGTCACGGTCCGGCCCCAGTCGATCTCGGAGACCAGGGCTTGCGTGGGGGCGTCGGCGGCCGCGAGCGCCACCAGCAAGGATCGCAGGCCGGCCGACTCGACGGGCTGGGTCGGGTGGTAGGCGGGCGCGCCGCGCACGACAGGCACGTCGTAGAGCGCGGGCGTCGCGGCGGCGACGGGCATCGCGTAGCCCTCGGCGTCCAGGAAGTGGCCTGGCCGGCCGGCGCCGTCGAGCACGAGGGCGACGGGCGTCCGCTCGTGGATGCCGATGCGCAGCGTGCCCGTCGGCAGGCGGCGGACCGTCGCAGCGCGGACCCACGGGTGCCGCTGCACGCGGTCGGCCACGAGCGCGGGCGCCAGCGAGAAGAGCGCGACGGAGTCGGCCTCGACCGCGGCGAGCGCGGTGACCTCGGCTTCGGGCGCATGGTGGGCGCCCACGACGATGACGCGCTCCAGCGGCAGCGTCCGCTGCCACACCCACGCCGCGCCGAGCGCGAGCACGAGCACGCCGATCCCCAGCCCGCGGAGGAGCCGGCGGCGACGAGCGAGACGTTGGGCCTGGGTGCGCTTAGCCATCGGCGTCGGTGGGGCTGGCGTCGACGGGTCCGCCGAGGGCGTTGAGGAAGACGTCGCCGGTGCGGTAGATGTCGCCCGCGCCCATCGTGATCACCAGGTCGCCGGGTCGAACGAGGCCGCCGAGGTAGGCGGGAATCGCCGCCTTGTCCTCGACGTAGTGCACGTCGCGATGGCCGAACTGGCGCGCGAGGTCGGCCACCATCTCGCCGGTGACCCCCTCGATGGGCGTCTCGCGCGCCGGGAACACGTCCGTCAGCACCAAGACGTCGGCGTCGTAGAAGGCGCGGGCGAACTCCTCGGCGAGGTCGCGGGTGCGGCTGTAGAGGTGGGGCTGGAAGACGGCCACGATGCGGCGGTCCGGCCACCCGCGCGCGGCGGCCACGAGCGTCGCCTCCACCTCGGTCGGGTGGTGCGCGTAGTCGTCGACGACGAGCACGGTCCCAGACGCGCCGTCGGGGTCGGAGAGGGACGCCTCGCCCTTGACCTGGAAGCGGCGGTCGACGCCCTCATACTGGCCGAGACCGGCCGAGATGGTCGGGAAGTCGACGCCCAACTCCAGTCCGACGGCCACGGCTGCGAGCGCGTTGCGGACGTTGTGCAAGCCCGGCGCGTGGAGCGTGATCCCGCCTAGACGCTCGGACCCCTCGTAGACGTCGAACCGCGTCGTCGCAGCGATCTGCTCGATGTTCTCGGCGCGCAGCGACGCCTGCCGGCTGGTGCCGTAGGTCCGCACCGGCCGGTGGATCTGGCCCAACACGGACCGCACGTTCTCGTCGTCGAGGCACAGGATCGCCGCGCCGAAAAACGGGACGGAGTTGGCGAACTGGACGAACGCCCGCTTGATGTCGTCGAGGTCCTCGTAGATGTCGAGGTGGTCGGCCTCGATGTTCGTCACGACGGCCACGATGGGCGCCAGCCGCAGGAACGTCCGGTCGTACTCGTCGGCCTCGACCACGATGACCTCGCCGCCCCCCGCGACGGCGTTCGAGCCGAACACGGCCACCTTGCCGCCGACGATGATCGTCGGGTCGAGGTCGGCGTGCTGGGCGACCAGCCCGACCATCGTGGTTGTGGTCGTCTTGCCGTGCGTCCCCGCGATGCCGACCCCGCGCTTGGCGCGCATCAGCTCGCCCAGCATCTCGGACCGCTTGATGATGGGGATCAGCCGCCGCCGCGCCTCGGCCGTCTCCGGGTTCTCGGCGGGGTCTTTGACGGCCGACGAGTACACGACCACGTCGGCGTCCTCGACGTGCTCGGCGGCGTGGCCCTCGTGGATCGTCGCGCCCAGCTCTTCAAGGCGGGCCGTCACGTCGCTCTTGCGCAGGTCCGAGCCCGAAAGCTGGAAGCCCCGGTTCATGAGCACCTCGGCGATGGACGACATGCCGATCCCACCGATCCCCACCATGTGGATCCGCCGGACCGTGCCCATCTCGCCGAGTCGTCGGGTCATCGTCACTGTGCGGTGCGGGATTCGGCCAGGGCCACGACGGCCTGAGCGATGGTGGAGGCGGCGTCGGGCCGGGCGATGGCGAGGGCGGCGTCCGCCATCTGGCGGCGGCGGTCGGCGTCGTGCAAGAGGGTCGGGATGGTGGCGTCGAACTGGCGGTCGAGGTCGGGCTCGCGGAGCAAGACGGCCGCGCCGGCCTCGCTCAGCGCGAGCGCGTTCTTGGTCTGGTGGTCGGCCGTCACGTTCGGGCTCGGCACGAGCACGGACGGCGTGCCGGTGACCGCGAGCTCGCTGCACGTGATGGCGCCCGAGCGGCAGACCGCGAGGTCGGCGGCGGCGTACGCGAGGTCCATCCGGTCGAGGTACGGGACCAAGCGGAGGCGCGGGTGGTCCGGGACGGCCTCGCGCAAGGTGTCGTAGTAGCGCTTGCCCGCGGCCCAGATCACGAACGCGCGGTCGTCGGCGAGTACGCGGTCGAGGTGGAGCTTGAGGGCCCCGTTGATGGGCCCGGCGCCGAGCGACCCGCCCATCGCGAGGAGCACGTGGGCGTCCGCCGGGATGTCCCAGTGCGCGCGCGCCTCGGCGCGGTCGACGTCGACCAGATCCTGACGGACGGGGTTGCCGGAGATCGACGTTTCGGCGCCCTCGAAGTAGGGCACGGCGGCCTCGAAGGCCAGGAAGACGGTCGAGGCGCGGCCCGCCAGCAGCTTGTTGGTGGCCCCGGCGTACGCGTTCTGCTCCTGGAGCACGAGCGGCCGCTTGCGCAGCGATCCCGCCAGCCCGACCGGCCCGCTCGCGTAGCCGCCCGTGCCCACGACCACGTCGGGGTCGAAGGCGCCGACCAACCGCCAGCTTTCCCACAGCCCCTTGATCAGCTTGAACGGGAAGGCGAGGTTCTTGGCGATGGCGCGTGCGGACAGGCTCCGCTGGAAGCCGCTCACCGTCACCGCGCGGATCGGGTAGCCCGCCTTCGGGACGGCCTCCCACTCCATCCGGTCGCGCGTGCCCGCGAACGCGATCGCCGCCTCGGGCCGCAGCGTGCGGACGGCGTCGGCGATCGCGATGGCCGGGTAGACGTGCCCGCCCGTCCCGCCGCACGCGAACAGCACGCGGGGCGTCCCCGAGGGGAGGCTGGCGGGAGTCGTGGAGGGGGTGTCGGTCACGGGGAGGCGGAGGAGATCGGGTGGTGGATCGAGATCGGTGGGGGCGCCCCGGCGGGTCGCCCGTGCGAATGGGTCAGTCGGAGGAGGTGGCGTGGCGAGAGACGTTGAGCAGGATCCCAATCATGGCGCCGGTGGCCAGCATCGAGGTGCCGCCGTAGCTGACGAACGGCATCGCCAGCCCCGTCACGGGCAGCAGCCCGCACGTCACCATCGCGTTGACGAAGCCGCCGAGCACGACGGCCGTCGTCAGGCCCGTCGCCAGGAACAGGCCGAGCGGGTCGGGCGCGCCGCGCGCGACGCGGAGGTAGCCGCGGCCCAGGATCCAGACGAATACGAACAGGATGACGAGCGCGCCGATGAGGCCGTACTCCTCGGCGATGATGGCCAGGATGAAGTCGTTGTAGGGCGCCGGGAGGAAGTCGCGCTGGACGCTCTTGCCGGGCCCGACGCCCGTCAGCCCGCCCATCGCAATCGCGATCCGGGCCTGGTCGGCCTGGTAGTTCTCGTCCTGCCCCGTGATGGCGACGGTCTCGTTGTTGGACGCGAACATCTCGAGGCCGGTCCACGCCTCCAGCCGCGCTGCCCGCTGCGGGCTCGACGCCAAAAAGCCGACCGCCAGCACCGCGCCGACGAGCCCGACCGCCACCATGTGGAGCACCCGGACGCGGCCGACGAACAGCATCACGCCCATCGTCGCCGACAGCACGGCGGCGGTCGAGAGGTCCTCCATTCCGATCAGCAGGACGGTCGGGGCGATCCACACGAGCAGCGGCACGAAGCCGCGCGCAAAGTCCGAGATGTAGTCCTGCTTGCGCGAGAGCAGCACGGCGACGTGGAGGATCAGCGCCACCTTCGCGAGGTCCGAGGGTTGGAACGAGATCGGCCCCAGCTCCAGCCAGCGCTGCGCGCCGTTCGTGACGACGCCGAGGGCCTGCACGGCGACGAGCAGCCCCAGCGACAGCACCAGCCCGATCTTCGACAGCTTCGCCAGCCACCGGTAGTTCACCAGCGACAGCGCGCCGGCCACGCCGAGCGCCAGCCCGACGCGCAGGAGGTGCCGGAACAGGAACGCCTCGGTGTCCCCGCCCGACTTCGTCTCGGCCAGGAACGACACGGCCGAGTACACGGCCAGCGTCCCGGCCGCGCTGAGCGCGAGGACGGCCCAGATCACGGCCCGGTCGGCCGGACGGCGAGGCAGGGTGGCGGTGGCGGTGGACACGAGGTTGTCGGTGTTCGGTGGGTCGGTGGTCGGAGGTGGCCGGGATCATCGAGAACCGATGACCGGCGACCGAGAACCCCTTACAGGGCGTGGACGAGCCGCTTGAAGGTGTCGCCGCGGTCCTCGTAGTTGTCGAACATGTCGAACGAGGCGCAGGCGGGGCTGAGCAGGACGGTGTCGCCGGGCTCGGCCATGAGCTGGGCGTACTGGATGGCCTCCTCCATGGAGTCGGCGCGGGCGGTCTTGTCGGTGTGCGGGCCCAGCTCGGCCTCGACGGCCTCGGCGCCCTCGCCAATCGCGACGATGCCCTTGACCTTCTCGGCCACCAACCGCTGGAGCGGGCCGTAGTCGTTGCCCTTGTCGCGCCCGCCCGCGACCAGGATCACGTTCGCGCCGTCGTGCGCAGGGAAGCTCTCGAGCGCGTACCAGACCGCGTTGACGTTCGTCGCCTTGGAGTCGTTGACGAACGTGACGCCGCCGACGGTGCGGACGGTCTCGAGCCGGTGCGGGACGCCCTCGAACGAGGTCAGGCTCTCGCGGACGACGTCGCTGCGGATCTCCATCGCTCGCGCGACGATCGCCGAGGCGAGCGAGTTGTACAAGTTGTGGCGCCCGCGGAGCGCCAGGTCGGTGGTAGGCATAAGGTCCTCTTCGGAAGTGGGGGACGCGCCGGGAGACCCGGCGCCGGGGAGGGCCAAGACGATGCGGCCTTCGCGGACAAAGGCGCCGGGCGCGAGCTCCTGCTCGATCGAGAAGCCGACCGGGGTGAGCTCGCGTTCGGCGGCGAGGGCGCGGACGTGCTCGCGAACGAGGGCGTCGTCGTGGTTGTAAACCAGCCAGTCGGTGGGCTGGAGCGTGTCGAACAGACGGAACTTGGCGGCCGCGTACCGCTCGAGCTCGCCGTTGTAGCGGTCGAGGTGGTCGGGCGTGACGTTGAGCAACACGGCGACGGTCGGGCGGAACGTGGCGACGTGGTCGAGCTGGAAGCTGGAGACTTCGAGGACGACGGCCGTCTCGGCGTCGAGGTCGTCGACGTAGTCGGAAAAGGCGTAGCCGATGTTGCCGGCAACGACGTGCGGGCGGCCCGCCGTCTCAAAGACGTGGGCGACGAGGGTCGTGGTCGTCGTCTTGCCGTTCGAGCCGGTGACGGCGACGATGGGCGCGTCGCAGAACCAGCTGGCGACCTCGATCTCGGAGTACACGGCCACCTTCTGGCGGAGCGCGGTCTGGACGAGCTTCGTCGTGCTCGGCACGCCCGGGCTGACGACCAGCCAGTCGGCGTCGAGCGCGCGGGCGGTGTGGCCGCCGAACTCGGACGGGACGCCGTCGCGCGCCAGCGCCTCGGCCACGCCGGCCTCGGCCGCGCCGTGGTCGGACAGGAACACGTCGGCGCCGTGGCGCTGGAGGAGGCGGGCGACGGACAGGCCCGACCGCGCGCCGCCGACAACGGTCACGCGCGCACCGGGCACAGCCGCCCGCAACGCGTCCGCCGAGGCGGGGGTCGCGGGCCGGACCGGCGGGAGGTGGAGGTCGCTCACCGTCATCGGACTCGGAAGAGGAACATGGCCAGGATGGACAGCAGCGCCGTCACGATCCAGAACCGGATCACGATCTTCGACTCGTGGACGCCGAGGGCCTCGTAGTGGTGGTGCAGCGGCGCCATCCGGAAAACGCGGCGGCCCTCGCCGTACTTCCGCTTGGTGTACTTGAACCAGCCCGTCTGGATGATCACCGACAGCGTCTCGGCGAAGAAGATGGCGCCGATGACCGGGAGGTAGAGCTCCTTCTTGATCAGGATTGCCAGCGTGCCGATCCCGGCGCCGAGCGCGAGGGATCCGGTGTCGCCCATGAAGACCTGCGCCGGGTACCCGTTGTACCACAGGAACCCGAAGCACGCCGCGGCGAGCGCCGCGCCGAAGATGACGAGCTCGCCCGTGCCCGGCAGGTATACGTCGTTGACGAACTCGGCCAGGTTGACGTTGCCCGTCACGTACGTCATCCCAACGATCGCCAGCATCGCGAAGGCGGCCGTCCCGGCGGTCAGCCCGTCGAGCCCGTCCGTCAGGTTGACCGCGTTCGAGACGCCCGTCAGGATGAACGTCACGATGGGGATGTAGATGAGCCAGCCGAGCTCGAAGCCGACGAGCGGCGTCAGGAAGTCGTAGTCGAACCCGCCGTCGGGGACGAACGGGAGCGAGGTGAACGTGTCGGAGACGCCCTCGTCGGGCAGCACGAACACGATGAGCAGCGCCACGATGACGCCCAGCGACAGCTGGCCCGCGAGCTTGATCTTGGGCGCGATCCCCTCTTTGTCCTTTTTGACCGTCTTGACGTAGTCGTCGGCGAACCCGAAGGCGCCCATCCACAGCGTCGCGACGAGCGCGATCCAGACGTAGACGTTCGTGAGGTCGCCCCAGAGCAGCACGCCGACGGCCAGCGCCAGCAGCAGGATGATGCCGCCCATGGTCGGCGTGCCCGCCTTGTGCGCGTGGCTGACGGCGCCGGCGTCCTCGCCCTCACGGATCGTCTCGCCGATCTGGCGGAGGCGGAGCGCGCGGATGATCTTCTTGCCCGCGAACAGCGCCACCAAGAGCGCCGTCCCGGCGGCCAAGCCAGCGCGGACGGTCAGGAATTGGAAGACCTGGAAGCCGGGGGGCTGGTAGGTCTGTTCGATCCACTGAAACAGGTGGTAGAGCACTTAGGCGGCCTCGCGGTGGGTGAGGGCGTCGCGCAGGGCGACGCGGTCGTCGAAGTCGCGGCGCTCGGTGCCGACGATCTGATACGTTTCGTGGCCCTTGCCGGCGACGACGATCACGTCGCCCGGGGCGGCGTGCGTGGCAGCGAAGGCGATGGCGGCGGCACGGTCGGCGATGCGCTCCGCCAGCGAGGCGTCGGGCAAGCCGGCGGCGAGGTCGTCGAGGATGGCCTCGGGATCTTCGGTGCGCGGGTTGTCGCTCGTCAGCACCACGCGGTCGGCTCGCTTTGCGCCGACGGCGGCCATCTGCGAGCGCTTGCCTCGGTCGCGGTCGCCGCCGGCGCCGAAGACGGCCCACAGCTGGTTGCCCTCGGGCACGATCTCCCCGGCCGTCGCCAACACGTTGTCGAGCGCGTCGGGCGTGTGCGCGTAGTCGACGACGCCGAGCACGCCGCCGCCACGAACGGTCTCGAAGCGGCCGGGCACGCCGGGCGCGTCGGCGAGCGCGTCGAGCACGGCGGCGCGGTCGTAGCCGAGGGCCGCGCCGACGGCATACGCGGCGGCGATGTTGAGCGCGTTGAAGCGCCCCGCCTGCTGGTAGCGGCGCTCGTCGCCGTCGAGGCGGAGCGTGAGCCCGTCGACGGCGTTCTCCAGCACCTCCACGCGCACGTCCGCCTCGGGCGACGTGCCGAAGGTGACGATGCGGGCGGCGGTGTCGGCCGTCATCTCCGCCGAGGCCGGGTCGTCGGCGTTGACGACGGCGGTGGACTCGGGCCCGAGGCCGTCGAACAGGCGCTTTTTGGCGTCGCGGTACTCGCCGAACGAGGCGTGGTAGTCGAGGTGGTCTTGCGTCAGGTTCGTAAAGACGGCCACGTCGAAGGCCAAGCCGCCGACACGCGAGAGCGCGAGCCCGTGGCTCGACACTTCGAGCGCGACGTGCGTGCAGCCGCCCTCGGCACACGCGCGCAAGAAGCGCTGCAAGTCGGGCGCCTCGGGCGTCGTGAACGCCGTCGCGTAGCGGTCGCCGCCGATCCGGTTCTCGACCGTGCCGACCAGCCCGGCCGTCGCGCCGAGTGCGGTCAACAGGTGGTGCAAGACGAACGTCGTCGTCGTCTTGCCATTCGTTCCCGTTACCCCCACGAGGGAGAGCGCATCGCCGGGGCGTCCGAAGACGTGCCCCGCGACCTCCGCCAACGCGGCTCTCGTATCCGTTGCCGGAACGAAAGCCGCGCCGGGGAGGCGCTCACCCTTCCCCAAGGGTATCGGAGTCGACGGGCGCTGGCCGAGCCACTCGTCCGAGACGAGGGCCGCCGTGGCGCCGCGCGCGAGCGCGTCGTCGACGAAATCGTGGCCGTCGCGGCCGGACAGGGTGTCCGGGGCGACGGCGGCAAACAAGACGCCGTCGCTGGCGCGGCGGCTATCCAGCGTCACGTCCGACACGAAGGCGTCGGACGGGCCGGAGACGGATCCCGCCAGCAGCCCGCGTGCAGCGAGCGCGTCGGCGAGTGCCGACACGGCGACGGGCGCCGTGTGGACCGTAGGTAGGGTGTCGTGGAGCGCGCTCATCGGGCCTGGGCGCTCAGCGCGACGGAGCCGGGCAGCGGGCGGCCAGCGGCGACGGACTGGCGACGGATGACGCCGCGTCCGGAGACGCGCGGCTCGACGCCGAGCGACCGGAGCCACGCGACGGCCTGGCGGACGCTCCGGCCCCGCAGGTCGGGCATCACGCCGACGGGTACGTCGGTGGCGTCGTCGAGGCGGACGGCCGTGCGGAGCGCCAGCGAGTCGCCGCGGTGCTGGCGGGTAGCGACGGCGCGCCACGGCTGGTCGTCGTCGAACCGGACGCGCAGGCCCTCGGCGCGGACGCGGTGGGCCGCGAGCGTGGCTGGGATGCCGGACACGTCGGGCACGAGCCCGCCCCGGCGCTCGGCCAGGATGCCCGACGGCGCGACGCGCTCCGCGATCGTCGGGAAGGTGCCGACCCAACGGCGCGCCGTGGCGCCGAAGATGGGCGCGGCGACGGTCCCGCCGCCGTAGCCGTTCTGCGGCCGGTCGAGCACGATCGCCAGCACCACCTCGGGGTCCTCGGCGGGGAACATGCCGACGAACGACGAGCGGTACGAGTCGGAGTAGCCGCCCGCCGACGCGCGCCGAGCGGTTCCCGTCTTGCCCGCGACGCGGAGGCCGGGGACGGCGGCGCGCATGCCCGTTCCGCCCTCGGCGATCACGCCCTCGAAGGCGGGCAGCAGCCGGGCCGCGGTCTCGGCGCGAAACGCCCGGCGGACGGAGTCCTGACGAGCGCGCCACGTGGTGCGGCCGGTCGTCGGGTCGCGGCGCTCGGCGACGACGTAGGGGCGGACGAGCAGGCCGCCGTTCGCCAGCGCGGAATACGCGACGGCGAGCTGGAGCGGCGTCACCTCGACGGCGTAGCCGCGGCTGATGGACGTGAGCGTCGTCCCGTCCCAGTCCTCGGGGCGCGCGAGCGAGCCGGCGACCTCGCCGGGCAGGTCGACGAAGGTGGGCTGGCCGAAGCCGAGGTCGCGCGCGGCCTGGTACATCGGGCCCCGGCCCATCCGCTCGGCGGCCTCGGCCATCGCGATGTTCGACGACTTGGCGATGGCCTCGGCGAACGTGATCCGCCCATAGCCCCGCGCATCCTGCACGGTCCGCCCATGGATGACGCGCCAGCCCTCACCGGTGTCGAACACGTCGTCCACGTCGACGGCGCCGCTCTCCAGCGCGGCGACGGCGGTGACGAGCTTGAACGTCGAGCCCGGCTCGATGCGGTCCACGACGGCGTGGTTGCGGCGGGCGTCGACCGAGTAGGCCCCGGGCTGATTGGGGTCGAACGTCGGGACGTTTGCCATGGCGAGGATCGCGCCCGTCTTCGGGTGGAGGGCGACGGCCGTGCCCCACGTCGCGCCGGCTTCGGCGACGCCGCGGGCGAGCTCTTCCTCCAGGATGGCCTGCCGCACCAAGTCGACGGTCAGCACCACGTTGTCGCCGTGGCGGGGCTCCACGCGCGTCCCGCCGACGACGGCCTTGAGGGCGCCGCGCGCGTTCCGCTGGACGGCCTGCCGGCCGGGCGTGCCCTGGAGCGCCTCGTCGAGCGCCAGCTCCAGCCCGGCGACGCCGCGGAGGTCGTTCGTGACGTGGCCGAGCACGTGGGCCGCACGCGCGCCGTAGTTGTAGCGGCGCTGGTAGGTCGCGTCGACGAGGAGCCCCTTGAATTCGCCGGCGTCGAGGGCTTCCTTGCCCGGCTCGTCAAGGTCGCGGACGAGCACGACGTACTGGCGGCTGGCGCGGTCGCGGACCCGGGCGCGGAAGTGATCGGCGCCCCGTCCGGTGACGCGGCCCAGGGTGGCGTACAGCTCGTCAGCACGCGCGTCGAAGCCGGCGACGGTCGGGTCGGCGGCGACCACGAACCGGGCCGTGTTGACGGCGAGCGCCCGGCCGCGGCGGTCGAGGATGGCGCCGCGTTGGGCCGCCAACTCGATCACGCTCTCCGACTGCCGCGCGCCCTGGGCGCGCAGCTCCTCGCCCTCGTCGAGGTGGATCCGCACGAGCTGCACCGCGACGAGCACGGGCAACACGAGCAGCCCCACGAACACGAGGTAGAGCCGGCTGAGAATGGAGTCGCGAGCAGCGATGGGTGGTGGGGTCGGGCGACGCGGGAGCGGCGCGAGCTAGTCGGCGAGGCGGATGGTGGGGCCGTAGGCAACGCCCTCTTCGAGGCCGAGGGAGGCGGCGCGGCTGAGCACGGAGCGCGGGCCGATCATGCGGTCCACGTCGCCCTGCAGGCGCTGGTGCGTCAGGCGCAGCCGCTCGTTCGCGCGGCGGGCGTCCTGGAGGTCGTCGAGCGTAGCGCGCGTGGCGTAGGCGTGGCCGAGGAAGAGCGTCATCACGACGCAGACGGCGAGCGTGATGAGCCCGAATCGCAGGCTGGGGACGGCGTCGAGCGGCCGCGCGCGGCGGGCCTTGGTGGCGGCGACCTTGGTCGCCTTCTTGGCCCCGGCCGTCGCGCGCTTGGCGGACTTGGCCAAGCTCGACGGCTTGGTCTCGGGGAGGTCGGCCCACGACGGCATCGACGTGCCGCCGCCGCGCCGCGCCTTGCGGGCGGCCTGGCGCGACGACGGCGCGCGCCGGTCGGTCGTCTTCGACGTCTTCGGAGTCGCAGTGGGCATGGGCAAATGGGCGAGGCCCGGAGACGGGGGCGGCGAGGCCGGACAGGCCGCGCGCACCGCTCACGCCTCCGGGCGTCGCTCGGGGATGTGGGGGGACTGCTTTTCGGCGACGCGGAGCCGAGCGCTCCGAGACCGCGGGTTCGCCGCGGTCTCGGGCGCTCCAGCCACCACGGCCCGGCGCGTTACGGCGCGCCACGGCGTGATCGGGTTGCCAAAGTGGTCTTTCTCGACCTGGCTCGTGAACCGGCCGGTCTTGAGGAACTGCTTGGCCCGGCGGTCTTCCAGGCTGTGGTACGACATCACCGCCAGCCGCCCGCCGAACGCGAGCACGTCGAGCGCGGCGGGGAGCGCGCGCTCCAGCACGTCCAACTCGCCGTTGACGGCGATGCGGAGGGCCTGGAAGACGCGCGCCAGCGACTTCAGCTCGTCGCGGTTGGGGACGGCGCTGCGAACGGCGTCGGCGAGCGCGGCGGTCGTCGTCGGCGCGGCGGCCTTGATGGCGCGGGCGATGGCGCGCGAGCGGCGCTCTTCGCCGTACGCGTAAATGACGTCGGCCAACTCGTCGGCACCGAGGCGGGCGACGAGCTCGGCGGCGGTCTCACCGTGGTCGGCCATCCGCATGTCGAGCGGGCCGTCCTGCCCATACGCGAAGCCGCGCGGGGCGGCGTCGAGCTGGCGGCTGCTGACGCCGAGGTCGAGCAGGACGCCGGTCGCCGGGCGGTCGTGGTCGGGGCCGAGACCGGCGCTCGCCAGCAGGCGGGCGATGTCGGCGAAGTTGCCCTCGATCGCGACGAACCGACCGGAGGCCTCGGCGTCGGCCAAGCGCTTGCGAGCGGTCGCCAGCGCCTCGGGGTCCTGGTCAATCCCGACGACGAGCGCGTCGGGGCCGAGCGCGTCCAGCAGGGCCGCCGCGTGGCCGCCGCCGCCCAACGTCCCATCGACGTAGAGGCCGGCGGGGTCGGTGATCAAGAGGTCGAGCGTCTCGGCCGCCAGCACGGGAGCGTGGTAGGCGGTCGCGTAGCGGAGCGGGTCGGCATCCAGCCCGCCGCCTCCCTGCGCGCTCGTCGCGCCCACGTCGGGGCCGAGGCCGACGCGAGAGGCGTCGGCGCGGTCGGCGCGGCGTGGGCGGGAGGAGCGAGGCATGGGGAGGACGGCAGGCATGGATGCGGGTGGGATCTCCGGGGGGTTAGATCCCGCCCATCACTCGCTCCGCGAGCGATTCGTAGGACTCGGTCTGGTCGTTGAGGTGGGCCTCGAACACGGCGGGGTCCCAGACCTCGATGCGGTCGAGCGCGCCGATGGCGAGCGCCTTGGTGCCGGGCTGGAGGCCGGCAAACTCGACGAGCGGCTTGGGCAACGCGATCCGGCCCTGGCTGTCCATCGTCAGCTCCTCCGCCCAGCGGAAGATGGTGCGGACGAACGTGCGGGCCTCAGGGTCGAACTGGTTGAGCTGGCCGACGGCCTCCTCGATCTTCTCCCAGGCGTCGAGGGGATAGAGGAAGACACAGTTCTCCAAACCCCGCGTGGCCACGAACGTCTCCTTCGCAGCCGGGCTCAGGGACCGACGCATCTTCGCTGGGACGGGCAGTCTGCCCTTCCCATCGATCGAGTTCTCCGCTTGTCCTTTGAAGCCGGCCATGGCCGGTTGGGGGTGTGATGCAGGGGAGCCGCCAGGCCGCGGGGACGATTCCCCACTTTTCCCCACTGCTCCACCAAAGTACCCCACCCCCCAAAAAAAGCCCGAAATGGCCACTTCTTGTGGATAAGTCCCTCCTTTACCCCCCCTTTCCCTGGGGGCAAGCCCCACAGATTCGACGAAAGTGAAAATCCATTCACCCCTTTTGGCCTCCGGGTGAAAATGGTTTCACCTATCTTGCGCTCTCTCAGGACACTCCTGACCCCCTCCATGCGAGATCGCCTCACAGAGCGCCAGAATCAGGTTTTCGAGTTCGTCCGGGACTTCGCTCGCCGCAAGGGTAAGCCCCCAACGATCAAGGAGATCGGACAAGGGATCGGGATCCGCTCGACGAATGGTGTCCACAAGATGCTGGTCGTGCTGGAGACGAAGGGGTACATCCGCCGCACGCCGCACGAGGCACGGGGCCTGGAGATCGTCGGCGAGCCCGGGTATGGGGGGGACGATCTGCCGAGCGTGCTGATGCTGAAGCTCAAGGAAGGCATCGGGCGCCGGGCGCGGCTGATGACCTCGGAGACGGCGGACCACCCCCTCCCCCGCTCGCGCCGCCCGCTGGTGATCGACCCGTCGATGCTGCCCGACGACGTGGACCTGGACGACTGCCTGGGCATCACCGTCGGCGACGACGGGATGAACGGGGCGGGCATCCGCAAGGGCGACCTGGTGGTGGTCGAGGAGGCCGACTGGCAGGACGTGCCGAACGACGCGCTGGCGGCGGTCCTCTTCTACGACCGCGTCGTGGTGCGGCGGTTCGAGTTCGTCAACGACCGGCTCCACTTCCGGGCGGCGGACCGGACCTACGCCGACGAGTGGGCGCGGCCCGACAGCCCGGAGTTCTTCGTGATCGGGAAGGCGCTGGCGATGATGCGGAGTCTGGGATGAGGTTCGGGGTTCGTCGCCCGCTGGCTCGACGCTATGGCCAACGCCCCCTGAACCCCGAACCCTCAGCCCGCGAGGGCGGCGAGCATCCAGGCGCAGCCGAGAGCGGCATAGATGCCCAACACGTAGCCGGAGACGGCCATCAGCAGTCCGACCGGCGCCATAGCGGGGAGGTAGACGCCAGCGACGATGGGCGCGGAGGCGGCACCGCCAACGTTCGCCATCGAGCCCGTCGCGACGAAGAAGAGCGGCGCGCGCAAGAGCTTGGCGGCCAGGAACAGGATGCTGATGTGGACCGCCAGCCAGACGACGCCCATCAGCATGTAGGCGGGGGCGTCGAGGACGGCGCCGAGGTCGGCGTGAGCGCCGATGGAGGTGAGCAGCAAGTAGAGCGCGGCAAAGCCGATCTGGCTGGCGCCGTCGGGCTCCAGCTTGCGCATCGGCGTAAAGGAGAGCGCCAAGCCGATGGTGACGGCGATCAAGATGGCCCAGGTGCCGCCGGAGATGATGGTCGGGTCGCCGAGGGTCGGCAGGGCGCCGCCCAAGATGCGGGAGAGCACGGCGGCGCCGAAGCCCAAGCCGACGATGATGCCGATCGTGGTCGTCGTGGACGGGCGCCGCGTCGTGTCCATCTCCTGCAGCGTCGCGTTGACGCGGTCCATGGCGGCGGTGTCGGCGTTGACCCACGTGTTGAACTTGTCCTGATAGCCGGACAGGAAGAGCAGGATGGCCATCCAGCCGTAGCCGACGACGGTGTCGACGACGATGATGGGCGCGAGCCCGGCGTCGCTCAAGCCGACGGACTCTTTGAGCGCCAGCATGTTGGCCGTCCCGCCGATCCAACTGCCCGCGAGCGCGGCCATGCCCTGCCACGTTTCGGGGTCGCCGATAAACTGGCCGACGGTGAGGTAGGCGATGGGGCCGCCGATGACGATGCCGAGCGTGCCGATGAGCATCATGGCGAGCGCCAGCTTGCCCAGGCTGAGGATCGCCGGCACGTCAATCGTGATCATCAACAGGAACAGGGCGAACGGGAGCAGCACGTAGCTGAACCAGTCGTAGGCCGGGTTCGCGCTCGGCGTGACGCCGAACGTGGTGAGGAGCATGGGCACGAAGTAGGCCCAGATGACCGGCGGGATCACGCTGAAGAGCTTCTCGAGAGCGGGCACGCGGGAGAGCGCGAACACGGCGGCCAAGACGGACGCCAGCAGGGCGGCGACCTGGGTAGGCTCGGTGATGAGGGCGGCGGTCGGGTCCATGCGGGCGGCGGGCGGGTGGGACGTGCGGCGCGAAGATAGACGGGCCCGCCTCGGGCCGTCGCCGAGCGGGCCGCGGGGACGCCGAGGGGGGCCGGATCAGCCCAGCGCCAAGCGGGCGTCGCACAAGCGGTCGAGCAAGTCGGCGCGGTGGCTCGAGAGGACCACGACCCCGCCGCCGTCGCGGAAGGCGACCAGCAGATCGAGCGCGGCGTCGGTCGCGGCCGTGTCGAGGGCGCGGAAGGGCTCGTCGAGCAGGAGGACGGCGGGGGCACCGGCGAAGGCGACCGCGAGCTGGGCCTTCCGGGTCATGCCGGCCGAGTACGTCTGGGTGGGGGCGTCGCGGCGCTCGTCGAGGTCGAGGGCGTCGAACAGGGCGGCGTGGCGGGCCGGCGCGTCGGCGTCCCAGGCGCCGCGCTCGCGTGCGACCCATTCGGCGGTCTCGACGGCGGTGAGGTAGCCGGGCAGGTCGGGCTGGTCGTGGACGACGCCGATCGACGAGAGCGCGGCGTGGGGGCGGCGGTGGACGTCGAGGTCGCCGTAGCGGACCGTTCCATTCGTGGGCGGGCTCATGGCCGAGAGCACGCGCAACAAGGTCGACTTGCCGGAGCCGTTGGGGCCCACGAGTCCCGTCGCCGTGCCGGGGCGGAAGGTGTGCGTCACGTCCGCGAGCACGACGGGGCCGAAAACGTACTGCTTGGTGACGGCCTCGACCACCAAGTCGCGCTGGCGACCGGGGGCGACGGTGAGCAGGGAGGTGAGACTAGGCGACAGCACGGCGGAAGCGGAGGTGCGAGGCGACGGTCACGAGACCTGCGCTGAGGACGGCGACGGCGATGTCAACGGCTGCCCACACGGCGACGTACGCGAACGTCACGTCGTCGGTGAGCCAGACCATCGCCAGCAGGACGACGACGAGGGGGACCAGCCAGCGGGCGTTCATCAGGGCGCGGACGGCGGTCCATTTTCCCACCCCACCGAGCCGCCACACGCGGGCGGGCGGCGCCACGTCCGGCCCGACCGCAAGCGCGATGGCGCCGTTGAGGCCGAGCACGGTGAGTGCGAGCGTGGCCGCCTCGACGCCTGGCCCGGCGTCGGCGAGGTGGACGAGGGCGACAATCGTGAGGGCGACGGCGGCGACGCGGCCGAGCGGGAACCGGCGATCCAAGGCGACCAGACCGGCCCAGACAGCGGGACGGAGCGACGGTGGCGCCCAGTAGACGGCGTCGAAGGCGACCGGCTCGCGGCCGTCGCCGGTCTCGACCTGGCGAAAGGCGTCGGCCCAGACGCCGTGCGAGGCCCAGAACGCGCGGTCGAAGGCGCCCCGCTGGCGGGCGACGAGGACGAGCGCAAGCCCGACCAGTGCGACGGGGGCGACGAGCGCGGCCCAGCCAGTGCCGAGCGCGCGGCCGGTGATCGACAGGACCGAGCCCACGAGAAAGATCTCGCCGGTGAGCAAGAGGCCGGGGAGCAGGGCGTCGGGCACGACGAAGACCGCGCGGCTCGCCGGAATCGCGCGCTGCATCTCCTGGTACCAACCGCCCGCCTCTCCCCTCTCCCACGCCTCCACGCGCTCGCCCAGCATGCTCGCGCGGGCGAACGCGTACACGCCGAGCGCCACGACGCCAACCACGCCCTCGATCGCCAGCAACGCGTCCCCGCCTGCCAGCACGACCGCCGGGACGGCGAGCACGAGCGGGACCGGCAGCCAGCGCCCGAGTTGGAGCGCCAGCAGTCGGGCGCCATCGGGGTTGGCGAGTTGCAAGCGCCGCGCGTGGGGAGACGGGTACAGGGCGTGCTGGGCGCCGATCGCGAGCGCGG
The DNA here is from genome assembly GCF_046845665.1 of Rubrivirga aquatilis. Taxonomy (GTDB): domain Bacteria; phylum Bacteroidota; class Rhodothermia; order Rhodothermales; family Rubricoccaceae; genus Rubrivirga. The sequence goes on from NZ_CP177355.1 coordinate 543,150, forward strand.
CCGAGACCAGGATGCCGACGTAGCGGACGAGGCGGGCACGCTCGGCCGCATCCGCACCATCGCTGGCGAGGAACGCAAGCGCAGCGGCGACGAGGGCGGCCGCGAGCGTGGCGAAGACGCGGCGTCGACGGGCGGTGACCCCGACGTATCCGTCCGGTGCGCTCATCGGAAGGTGCCGAGGTAGACGGTGCCGTCGGGGAATCCGCCGCGGGCGTCGGCGGCCAGGCGGCCGGCGAAAGGCTCGGGGTAGAGCGTCAAGTCGGCCAACTCGTCGAAAGGCACGAGGCGGAGGTCGCGGAGGAGCTGGTCGTCGTCGGACAGCTCGGGGTCGGTGCCCAGGCGCGCACCCGCGAGGTCGTCGTCGGTGTGGCAGGCGAGGTAGAACGAGACGGCGTGGAGCGGGGGGCGGACAAAGTCGAGCACGTAGCGGACGGGGCCGACGGTGACGTCCAAGCCGGTCTCTTCCTTGACCTCGCGCCGCACGGCCTCGGCCAGCGACTCGCCGACTTCGACGCCGCCGCCGGGCGGGGTCCAGAACGGGCGGTCCTCCCAGATCCCCCGGTGCTCCGCCAGCAGCACGGCCGTCGGCGCCGTGGCGTCGTCGAAGACGAGCGCGCCAACGCGGACGCGGACACGGTCGGCGAGGCTGGCGGGAATGTCGGGCATGGCAGAAGAAGACGAAAAGAGGGACAGAGGAGTAGAGGATGGGAGCGTGAGGCGGATCCGAATCGACCACCGCCTCGCGTCTGCGGGTCGCTGGCATTCATGCCTCCACTCCTCCCCGCCTCTTCTCCTCTACTCTTCTGCCAAAACGCGGGCCGTCGCACGTCGGACGCGGCGCGTGCGCGTGGGCCCCTTGGGCTCCGCCAGCAGGCCCGCGCCGCGCGCGTGCGCCACGGCCGCGCCAACGAACTCCACAAACAGCGGGTGCGGCTCGCTGACCCGCGAGCGGTACTCGGGGTGGAACTGGACGCCGACGAACCACGGGTGCACCGGCCCCTCGGCCGCGCCGTCGCCCTCCGGCGGCCGGGGCAACTCGATGATCTCCACCAAGTCGCGGCTGGGGTTGAGGCCCGAGAACACGAGCCCGGCCTCGCGGAGCCGGTACCGCAGGTCGTTGTTGACCTCGTAGCGGTGGCGGTGCCGCTCCTTGACGGCGTCGGCGCCGTAGATCTCGCGCGCCAGCGTGCCGTCGGACAAGGCGCAGTCGTAGGCACCCAGGCGCATGGTGCCGCCCTTGTCCGTGACCGTCTTCTGCTCGGCCATCATGGCGATGACCGGGTGCGGGGTGTCGGGCTCGAACTCGGTCGAGTGCGCGTCCTCCAGCCCGGCCACGTTCCGCGCGAACTCGATCGTCGCGACCTGCATCCCGAGACAGATGCCAAAGAAGGGGACGCCGGTCTCGCGGGCCCAACGGACCGCCTCGATCTTGCCGTTGATGCCGCGGTCGCCGAAGCCGGGGGCGACGAGCACGCCGGCCACGCCCGCCAGCTTGTCCTCGACGTTGGCCGCCGTCACGTCGTCGGAGAGCACGGCCCGGACGTCGACCTCGACGCCGTTGCGGGCGCCCGCCAGCAGGAAGCTCTCCGAGATCGACTTGTAGGCGTCCTGGTGCTCGACGTACTTGCCGACGAGCGCGATGGTCACCTTGTCCTCGGGGTTCTTGAGCCGGCGCAGGAAGTCGACCCAGGACTCGAGGTCGGGCGTGGGGTCGACGGCGAGGGCGTCGGTCAGGCCCAGGCGCTCCAAGACGACCTCGTCGAAGCGCTGCTCGCGCAACAGGAGCGGCACCTCGTAGATCGACTCGGCGTCGCGGCTCTCGACCACCGCCTCGGGCCCGACGTTGCAGAACAGGGCGATTTTCTTGCGCACGTCGCCCGGGAGCGGGTGCTCCGTCCGGCACACCAGCAGGTCCGGCTGGAGCCCGTAGCTCTGCAACGTCTTGACGGAGTGCTGGGTCGGCTTCGTCTTGAGCTCGCCGGCGGCGGCGAGGTAGGGGACGAGCGTGAGGTGGATGAGCGCCGTGTTTTTGCGGCCCTCCTCGAGCGAGAGTTGGCGGATCGCTTCGAGGTACGGCAGCGACTCGATGTCGCCGGCGGTCCCGCCGACCTCCGTCAGGATGACGTCGTAGTCGCCGGACTCGGCCAAGCGCCGCATCCAGCCCTTGATCTCGTCGATGACGTGGGGGACCACTTGGACAGTCTTGCCGAGGTAGGCCCCGGCGCGCTCCTTGGCGATCACGCCCGAGTACACCCGGCCCGTCGTCACGTTGTTGGCCTGCGACATCGGGACGCCGAGGTAGCGCTCGTAGTGGCCCAGGTCGAGGTCCGTCTCGGCGCCGTCGTCGGTGACGTAGACCTCGCCGTGCTCGAAGGGGTTCATGGTCCCCGCGTCGACGTTGATGTAGGGGTCGAACTTCTGGATCGTGACGCGCAGGCCGCGCGCCTCCAGCAGGCGGCCGAGGCTGGCGGAGACGATCCCCTTGCCCAGAGAGGAGGTCACGCCCCCGGTCACGAAGATGAACTTGACGGCGGAGTCGGCGGGCATCGGACGGGGGGGAATGCTCGCCGAGCAAGCTACGGGCGGGCGGTCCGGGCGCCGCGCCGCCGACGAGGTTTCACGTGGCGGCCAGCGCCCACCTCAGCGCCGAGGCGGACGCTAGCGGGCTCCGAATTGCTGGGAGGTGTGGAGGACGGTGAGCACGTCCACGCGGTCGGCGTCTGCCCAGTAGATGACGCGGTACTCGCGCCAGATGACCTCGCGGATCATTGGGTCGGCGATCTCCGGCACGGCGCGGCCGGACAACGAGAAGGCCTCCAAGCGCCGAACCGCGCGGAGGAGCCCGGCGACGACGAGGTCCGCGTAGGCAGGTGCCACGTCGACGTAGTCGTCCTCGATGGCCGCGGGATCCGCTCGCGTCCGAGGCGTCCAGAGGGCCACGGCCACGGGTTAGCCCCGCGCCTCGCGCCGCCGCGCGAACTCGGCCTCGACCTCGTCCTGCGTCGCCCGCCCCGAGGAGGCGCCTACCCGTTGACCCCTCTGTCTTTAGCCTCCCCGCATGGTGATCGAGGCTGCGCGACGGCCGCGAGCCACAGGGCCGGAATCGGCCCCTGAGGCGCCCGTGAACACAACAAACCGGAGCCTTGCGGTTTTGACGCCACCCCTTCCTACCAAACATCGGCACCCCATGCGCACACTTTTGGCCGCCCTTTTGTCGCTCCCGATTCTCACTGGCTGCGACGGGTTCACCTCGTCGGCCGTCTCGTCGGATGCGTTCCTCCAGACCCCGATCGACGGCGACACCCTCCACGTCGCGGCGGGTGCCAGCCCGGCCGCGGACGAGCCACGCCTCCTCTGGACCTCGTCGCTCCCCCTGGATGCTGGAGCGCACCGGATGGTCGTCGAGATCTCTCCGAGCCCGACGTTCGACCCGTCCGTCTCGCACAGCGTGAGCAGCACCCGGTACGATTCCCGCCAGCGGATCTATGCCAAGTACGCTCCCCGGGTGGATGAAGGGGCGGCGTCCCCGACCCTGTACTGGCGCGTCCGGGTGGCCGGTGGCGAAGGGGAAAACGGACCGTGGAGCGAGACGGGGTCGTTCGTCGTCGTCGCGGACCGGCCCGCCGTCGACGGGTAGCCCGCCGCGTCCGAGGCTCCGCGAGCTCCGGCCGCGAGCGCGGGCCGCTCGGCGACGAGGAGCGCATCCTCGGCCTGGCCCAGGATGCGCTCGGAGGGCTGCGCTCTACCTTCGTGCAGGCCGCCCCGGTGACTCCGCTGCACGCATGTGGTACGACCTCTTCGCGCTCGTCTACGACCGCGCCCTCGAAGATCTCTATGCCCCGTTCCGGCCCGCCGCCGTCCAGGCGCTCCGGTTGGCGCACGGCGCGAGCGTCCTCGACCTCCCGTGCGGGACGGGGCAGAGCCTGGACGCCCTGGTGGCCGCCGTCGGGCCGACGGGCGCTGTGCTCGGCGTGGACCGGTCGCGCGGGATGCTGCGCAAGGCCCGACGTCGGGTGGCGCGCGCGGGATGGGACACCGTCACCCTCCGCCGCGCCCCGGCGGCCGGTGTGGACGCCGAGTTGCTTCGCGACGCGATCGGCGAGCCGGTGGTCGACGGCATCCTCTGCGCGTTGGGGCTGACGGCCCTGCCGGACTGGGAAGCGACGTTCGACCAGCTGTTCTCGCTCCTCCGCCCCGGAGGGCGGTTCGTGCTTTTCGATGTCTACGCTGGGGAGCGGACGCAGGCGACGCGGTCGGTCGAGTGGGTGGCGCGGGCCGACCTCTCGCGCGAGGCGTGGCGTCCGCTGGCAGCCCGGTGCTCCGACTTCGAGCGGGACGTGTTTCCGGCCGACCCAATGACGTTTGGGGGCGAGCTGTACGTGGCGTCGGGGACCAAGACGGACTAGCTCGCCGCAGTGGCCCCGTGGACTCGGCTCTACGTCCCGGCCAGCACCCCGCCCACCTCGGTGCGGAGGCGGGCAGGGGCGGCGTTGGCTACTCGGCGTCCTCAACGGGCAGGAGCGTGACGCGGACGACCTGCTCGGGGTCGAGGACGAGGCGGGCGGTGTGGGCGATGTCGTCCATGGTCAGGACGGCGGCGAGGTCGGGCTCGTCGATGGCGTCCTGGGGGTCGGTGTCGCGGCGCGCAGCCTCGGTCAAGATGCTGAGCCAGTAGCGATTCTCCTGCAGGCTGGTCTCCATGCCGCGGCGCTGCTGCTCCTGGAAGGCGGCGAGGTGCTCGGGGAGCGCCTCGCCAGCGCGGACGGCCTCGACCTGCTCGAAGACGGCGGCCACCAGCTCGTCGACGCGCTCGGGGTCGGTGCCGAAGGAGATCTGGACCTGGACCTGGTCGGTGTCCTGGTCGATGCTGGGCCGGACGCTGACGCCGTAGACGCCGCCGCGGTCCTCACGGAGCTCCTCGCGGAGCGCCTTCGAGAGCACGTCGGCGACGGCGGCGACGCGGACGCGGTCCTCGCGGTCGTCGGCGTCCATCGTCCCGTGGAAGACGACGGCGACCTGGGCCTGGGGCTCGACGCCCGCGCGGACGGTCTTCTCGACGACGCCCGGGGGCGGCGTCATCACGATCTCCCTCGCCTCCTCGTCGCGCCCGCCGCCGGGCAGGCTGGCGAGGTAGGTCTCGACAAACGGGCGGACGGCCTCGGGCTCGAAGGCGCCGACGAGCACGAACGTGAAGTCGGAGACGTCCCCGAACCGGTCCTGGTAGAACGCGAAGGCGCGGTCGAGGTCGGCGCGGTCGAGGTCGGCGAGGTACTGGGTCAGCGTGCGCGAGCGGGGGTGGTAGCCGTTGAGCGTCTGGCTCAGGGTGTCGCTAAAGGCGACGCGGGGCGTCGTGACCTGGTTGGCGAGGAACCCACGCGTCTGGGCCTGCGAGGCCTGGAAGGCCGCCTCGTCGCGGCGCGGGGCGGTGACGTAGAGGTGGACGAGCTGGAAGAGCGTCTCGAGGTCGGCCGGCGCGGCGCGGCCCGAGAACCCCTCGGTGTCGCTGCCGATCGTCGGGCGGACCTGGACGATCTGGCCGGTCAGCTTCTTGCCGAGGGCGACCTGGTCGAAGGCGCCGACGCCCGCCTGGCCGACGTAGCCGGCGGCGCCGCCCGCAACCGCGACCTCGTCGTCGTCCAGGAGGGACGAGCCGCCGGGGCTGGTGGCCTGGAGCCACACCTCGTCGGCCTTGAAGTCGGTCGGCTTCAGGATGACGCGCGCGCCGTTCGACAGCGTCCACGTCGTCGTGCCGAGCTCGTCGTCGGTGTCCTCGTCGGTGATGGTGCCCGGCGTCGGCATGTCGGCGACGAGCGGGCCCTCGACGGTGTTGTCCTCGTAGGCGTCGAGGTCGGCGTCGGCGACGGCCGCGAGCACGGCGGCGAGGTCGGCCTCGGTCGGCAGGACGAGGTCGTCGCGCTCGGGGGCGTTGACGGCGACGACGCGGTTCTCGCGCGAGACGAGCACGTCCGCGACGGCGCTCACTTCCTCAGCGGTGATCGTCGGGAGCAGGCGCTGGGCGAGCGCGAGGTTGGTCTCGGGCGCCGTCACCGGCTGGTCGCGCAGGAACGACTGGACGTAGGCGCCGGCGAGGTTGCGGCTGGGCTGGTTGTCGGCCTCGGCGACGGCCGACTCGGCCTCGCGCAACGTCTCGGCCTTCTGGCGCTCCAGCTCGCCCTCGGTCACGCCGAAGCGGCGCAGGCGCTCGGCCTCGGTCGCCAGCACCTCGACGGCGTCCGCGACGCGGTCGTCGGCGACGAGCGCCAGCAACGACGCGCCCCCGAGCGTGCGCAGGCCGCTGCCGTTCGAGGCGAAGGCGAGCGCGAACGGGGCCCCGGGCTCCTGGCGGATCTCGTCGAGGCGGCTGCGGAAGATGGAGAAGAACAAGTCCTCGACGAGCGAGCGCCGGGCGTCGGCGGTGGTGCGGACCCGCGTGGCGGGCCGCTTGAACGAGACGCGGACGATGGTCTGCGGGGCCTCGGGGTCGCTGGCGAGCGCGAACCGGGTCTCGTCGTGGAACGGGACCTCGAAGACGGTCCGCTCGGGCGCGTCGGCTGGCGCCTCGAGGTCGGCGAAGCGCTCGCGGATCATGGCCTCGACGGCGTCCGCGTCGACGTCGCCGACGACGATGACGGCCATCAAGTCGGGGCGGTACCAGTCGCGGTAGTAGCGGCGGAGCGCCTCCGGGGGCGCCCCCTCGATGATCTCGGGGAGCCCGATCGGCAGGCGCTCGGCGTACTGCGAGCCGGCGTAGAAGATGGGGAACTGGATGCGGTTCATGCGCTCATTCGCGCCCTGCCCGCGCCGCCACTCTTCGAGCACGACGCCGCGCTCGCGCTCGATGGCCTCATCGTCGAGCGTGACGCTGCCCGCCCACTCGCGGAGGACGTCGAGCCCGGTCGAGAACACCTCGGCCGAGTCGGTCGGGACCTGAAGCATGTAGACCGTCTCGTCGAACGACGTGTACGCGTTGAGGTCGGGCCCGAAGCGGGTGCCGACGGACTCGAGGTAGCGGACGAGCTCGGGCTCGTCGAACCGCTCGGTCCCGTTGAAGGCCATGTGCTCGACGAAGTGGGCCAGCCCGCGCTGGTCGTCGGCCTCCAGGATGGACCCGGCGTCGACCGCCAGCCGGAGCTCGGCGCGGCCCTCAGGCTCGGTGTTGGCGCGGACGTAGTAGCGCAGCCCGTTCGCCAGCTCGCCCTGCCGGACGGCGGGGTCGAACGGGAGCGCCATCTCGGCGGTCTGGGCGTGGGGGGCGACCGCCAGCAGGGCGAGCGCGAGCGGAAGGATGCGGAGGGGACGGATCATCGGGGCCAGGGAGTTTGACGGCACATCGGGCGCGCGACTGCGCGCTAGAGGATATCTACGACTCGGGTCGTAGGCAGGGCAATCGGGCCGGACCTGGCCGGTGTGCCTTGCGCCCGCCCGGGTCTCGGGCTATCTCCCTGAACCTCCACGACCTCCCGCGATGCGCCTCTCCCCTCTCGTCCTGCTGGCGGTCCTGGCCGCGCCGCTCGCCGCCCAACCCGCCGCCCCCTGCACCACGCCCGAGGCGGACGGCCTCGACTTCTGGGTCGGCACCTGGGATCTGGAGTGGGACACGCCGACGGGCACGCCCTCGGGCACGGCCTCGGGCACGAACGTCATCACGCGTGAGCACGGCGGCTGCGTGGTCCGCGAGCGGTTCACGGGCGCGGGCGGCTACGCCGGCGAGAGCGTGTCGGTGCGCACCCCGGCCGGCTGGCGCCAGACCTGGGTCGACAACAGCGCCGGCTACCTCACCTTCGAGGGCGAGACCGACGCCGAGGGCCGGGTGACGGCGATGCGCCAGCCGCCGTTCGAGAACGCCCAGGGCCAGACCCAGCACAACCGGATGGTCTGGCAGGACGTAACCGCCGACGCGCTCGTCTGGCGCTGGCAGGCCTCGACCGACGGCGGCGAGACGTGGACCGACAACTGGGTGATCCGCTACACGCGCGCCGCCGACGGGCCGTAGCTGACCTCGGGCTACCGCGCCGCGAGTGCGGCCTCGACGGCCTCGGCGGGGAGGAGCACGACGCGGATCTGGCTCGGGTCGTCCGACGGGGCGACCGTGACGCCCTCGGCCTGCAGCGTCGCGAGCAGCTCGTCCGGGCTCAGCTCATACGCCGCGCCGCTCACGAAGTCGACGGCGAAGCCCAGGAGGCCAAAGCTGAACACGTTGCCGACGACGGCGGGGACGAAGTCGAGGTCGCGCTCGAGGCGGAACACCACGGGCTCGTAGCCCTCAAGGGCGAGCTCGACGTGGTGGTGCTCGTCCCGCTTGAGGTCGAGAATGACCGGGGTCTCCCCCGCCTCATAGCCGTTGACGGTGACGCGAGCGCCCGAGGGGTCGGTGTCGACCAAGATGTCCTGTCGACCGCCCTGAACAATGGTGGCACAGCCCGAGGTAGCGAGGAGGAGGACGGCGAGGGCGAGGCGAGCAGGCATGAGCATGGGCGTGTGAGCGCGGAAGGTACCCAGTTGCCGCACGTCTCGGCCCGCGAGTAACGCGTCAGCCCGGCCGCCGCGAGGTCACCAGCAGGCCCGTGCCCGTCGGGTTGTCGGCGCGGACGTCGAGGGCGTTGAGCGCCAGCCCGACCGGGCCCGCCGGGAGGTAGTACGCGGCCACGAGCGGCGTCAGCCACTTGCTGGCGGAGAGCATCTGGATGGGCCACTTGACGAGGAGCCGCCACCCGGCCGAGCCCGCCCGGCCGTAGGCGTAGGCCGTCTCGGTCACCTCCATCCCCGCCGTCTCCAGCTTTTCGACCAGCTCATCGAGCGGATACCCGTCGCGGACGTGCTCGCCGATAAAGCTCTCCTCCCCTTCCTCGGTGACGCCGCTCCCGCCCTGGTCGCTGGGGGTGTTGACGATGAACACGCCGCCGGGCTTGAGGGCCGCGAGCACGTGCCGGAACACCGCCCGGTCGTCCTCGATGTGCTCCATCACGTCCACCGACAGCGCCAGGTCGAAGGCGTCGGCGTACTCCAGCGGCAACGTGAGGTCGGCCTTCTCGAAGGCGACGCGGCTCGCGAACGGCGTCTGCGCCATGAAGGCCTGGGCGCGCGCGAGGTACTCGTCCTTGATGTCGAGCGCCGTTACGGTCACGTTTGGGAACGAGCGGACGAGCCAGTAGGCGTACTGCCCGAAGCCGGTGCCGGCGTCGAGCACGCGGACCGGGCGGTCGCCGCACGCCTCGACGTGGCGGCGAAGCGCGCGGCGGACGTACCACGAGCGCAAGAAGACGGTATCCAGCACGCGGTAGAAGGCCCGGGTTCGGGTGGGCGTGGCCCAAAAGAAGCGGCCGAGGCGGTCTTTGACGGGGTCGTAATCCAAAACGGTGGGGAGGTGTGCCGAAGGGTACGGACGGTCGGCATCGGACCGGTAGCTTCCTGCCTGCCCCGTCGCCCGATGCCCCACCGCTCCGATCCGCCTCCCGTCGCGCCCACCGTGCGCTCGCTCGACGGCACCCTCTCGGTGGACGACGCGATCGCCGCCGTCGGCGCCGCTGCCCGAGACGCCGAAGACCGTGCGGCTCCCCTGCTGATCGACATGCGGAGGGCCACCATCCCCGGGTTTTCATACCGCGACGCCCACACCATTTCCGAAGCGCTTCTAGCGCAGGGCATCGTCTTCAGCCGGCGTGTCGCGTTGCTTGACCTCTACGACGAGGCGTTCCTCGTCACGCAATTTTTCGAGGCCTCGGCCGCCGCCCGCGGCTTTCCCCTGAAAGCGTTCGTCGATGAGGCCGCCGCTCGCGCCTGGCTGGCTCACGAGTAGAGGCGGGGCCCGCGGATCTGTGGAGCGGTGGACCGAGAACCGAATCCACGCGGCGCTCTAACCTGCTGCGACGAGGGGGCGGGCCGAGCAAGGGGCGCTCCGACGTGTACCGGTCTTCAGGAGTTTCCGGCCAGCGCCTCGACGGCCTCGGCCACACGGTCCCACGAGAACCGCGCGCGCTGCCGCGCCACCCCCGGCGCCAGCCGCTCCGCAAGTCCCTCGTCGGCGAACCGAACGAGCGCCGCCGCCAGGGCCGGCGCGTCGTCGGGCGGCACGACGAGCCCTGCCACGCCGTCCGGCACGACCTCTGCCAGCCCCCCCACGTCGGTCGTGACGACGGGCCGCTCAAAGTGGAACGCCACCTGCGCGACCCCGCTCTGGGTCGCAGAGAGGTACGGCTGCACGACGGCGTCGGCTGCGCTGACGTAGAGCCCCACGCGGTCGTCTGCGATGTACTCCGCGTCGAGGCGGACGCCGCCGGCCTCGCCCCCGAGCGCGGCGACCTGGGCCCGAAGCGCGTCCTCGTCGGCGTAGAACTCACCGGCCACCACGAGTTGCGCGTCGGGCACGGCGGCGCAGACGGCAGGCCACGCGTCGAGCAACACGTGCAGCCCCTTATAGCGGCGGATGAATCCGAAAAACAGGAAGGTCGGCGCGTCAGGGTCGAGTGCCAGCGCGGCACGTGCTTGGGCCTTGGGCGTCGCTGGGCCGAACACGTCGTAGACGGGGTGCTCGACCTGCTGGATGGGCCCGTCGATATCGAGGCGGCCGAGGTCGCTGCGGACCTGCTCGCTCATCACCACCAACCCGTCGCAAGCGCCGAGCGCGTATCGCGTCAACACGTGGTCACCCGGTCGCCGTTCGTGCGGGAGCGCATTGTGGACGACGGCCAGCACCGTCACGCCCCGAGCCTGGAGCCGCCGCGCAATCGTGCCGAACGCGGGCCCGAAGAACGGCATCCAGTGCATGAACACCGCGACCTCGGTGCCGCTTGCGGCCACCTCACGAGCCGTGCGCCACCACGACGCCGGGCCCAGGCTGTCGATGAGGCGCGGTGCCGGCTCGTCGGGCTCCGCGCCGTCGTCGAGTTGGGACGTTCCCGGGAAAAGGCGCCCCGGGTACTGCCGGCGGAACGTGACCTGGGACACGTCGTGCCCGCGCGTCGCCAGCGTGCGCGCCAGCGAAGCCTGGAAGTGGGCGATGCCGCCGCGATAGGGCCACGCTGGGCCGAGGAGTGTGATGCGCGCCATGCCGCAAGATGACACGCGGCCGGACGCGCGGCGCGCCGGAGGGCACTCTCCGCCGAAGGCGCACCGTCCTGCCCTGGCATCCCTCGTCCGATTCCGTACGCTCCGCCCCCCGATCCCACCACGCATGCGCACGCCCCTTCTCGCCCTCGCCGTCCTGCTCGCGCCCGCCGCCGCGGCGCAGCAGTCGACGGTGTTCACCCCGTACGTCACGCCCTACCTCCCGCTCTCGGCCGAGGCCCAGGCCGTCGCCGAGGCCTGCGCCTTCGGGCCGACGGCCGACCCGCTCCGGATGCTCGACAACCCGGCCGTGCTGGCGGGCTTCGCCGATGGCGTCACGGTCTCGGGCGAGCTGTCGCCGCGGTGGCTCGGCTACGACGACACGTCCTCGGCCGCCGTCTCGATCGCGGCCGGCGTGCGCGGCACGCTCGCCGGGCGCCCCGCCTCGATCGGGGTCGGCGTCGCGGTCGGCACCTTCTCGGTCCCCCCGTTCACCGGCGTGTTCGCCCCCGAGGGGCCCACCTCCGACGCGCAGGGTCCCGGCCGCGTCGACTTCGACCCCGGCCTCGACCGGACGGTGGCGCTCGGCGGCGGCGGGGCGGTCGAGGGGCCCGTCCACGTCCGGGCGGGCGCGAGCGTCCGGCGGCTCACCTCCGGCGCCCTGTACGGCACCGTCGGCGACGACGACCGCGCGCGCGCAACGGTTGCCGACCTCGGCCTCGACGTGACCCTCCCGGTCGGGCGCTGGCTCCAGCCCGCTGGCGCCCGCGGCGCCCGGTTCGACGTCGAGCTGACGGCGGGCTACGCCCTGCGCGGCCTGGGCCTGGCCGACTCGGCCCCGACCTACGACCCGCTGTCCGCGTTCGGCGTCACGCCGTCGGGCGCCGTCCAGCGCACGCCGTCGGCCGGGATCCGGCTGCTCACCGCCGTCGAGTTGGACGCGGGAACGCCCCGCGCATACCGCGTTGTCGCCCTCGAGGTGCTCACGGGCGCCGAGGACCCGGGCGCCCAGTTTTGGGGCCTGTCGGCGGCGAACGTGCTGCTCGGCGCGGGCGACGAGAGCGATCAGGTCCTGACGCGGCAGGCCGTCCGCCTATCGCTGGCGGAGACCGTCACACTATCGCTCGGCGCGATGCGCGGGGGGAGCGTGGTCCCGCGCGAGTCAAGCGGCGTCACGCTCAGCGTCGGCGGCGCGCTGCGCGGCATCGGGCGACTCGCCGACAACGCCCTCCCCGCCCGTCTAGGCGAGCGGTTCGACCTCCGCTACACCTACGCCCGCTACACGTTCGGCAACAACTCCTTCGAGCCGTCGCCCGCGCACGGCGTGGTATTGCAGGTCCGGCCGTAGCGCGCGTCCGCCTTACGCCTCGGCCGCCTCGCGGACGGGGCTGGCGGGCGCCAGCTCCGCGCGGATGTCGGTTCGGTCCGGCCGCTCCATCTCGGGCCGCACGATCATCTCACCGAGTAGACCGGCCAGAAACGACTGGGCCCCGAGCAGGATCAGCATCACGCCGAACAGCAGGAGCGGCCGGTCGCCGATGGCTTGGCCAAACACCAGCTTCTCGACCGTGAGGTACGCCAGCACGGCAAAGCCGGCCAGGAACCCGAGCGTCCCGAGCCCGCCGAAGAACGTCATCGGGCGGCGCACGAAGCGCGTCAGGAAGAGGACCGTGATGAGGTCGAGGAAGCCACGGAGGTAGCGCTCAAACCCGAACTTGGTCGTCCCGTGGAGCCGCGGCCGGTGGTTCACGACCTGCTCCTCGATCTTGGTGTAGCCCTCCCACTTCGCCAGCAGCGGGATGTAGCGGTGGAGCTCGCCGTAGACGCGTACGCTCTCGACCACCTCTCGGCGGTACGCCTTGATGCCCGAGTTGAAGTCGTGGAGCGGGATCCCCGACATCCAGCGCGTCACGCGGTTGAAGAACTTCGACGGCAACCGCTTTTCCCACGGGTCGTTCCGCTTCTGCTTCCACCCACTGACCAAGTCGGCGCCCGCGTCGAGGCGGGCGACCATGGCGGGGAGCTCGGACGGGTCGTCCTGCAGGTCGGCATCGAGCGTGGCGACGGTCCGGCCCGTCGCCCGACTGAACCCGGCCGCGAGCGCGGCGCTCTTGCCGTAGTTGCGCCGGAAGCGGACGCCCGCAAACCGCGCGTCTGCCCCGTGTAGCCGATCGATGACGGACCATGAGTCGTCGTCGGACCCATCGTCGACGAACCACACCTCGAAGCTGAGCCCGGCGCCGTCGAGCGCCGCGCGGATCTGGTCTGCCAACTCGGGCAGGCTCTCGGCCTCGCTGTAGACCGGGACGACGACGGAGAGGTCGGGGCGCATAGAGGGGACTGGAGACCAGGGACTAGAGACAGGGGGGAAATCAGGTCTCCCTCAGTCCCCAGCCTCCCAGTCCCCGAGTCTCTAAGTGTCGATCGTCGCGTACTTGGCGTTGCGCTCGATGAACTTGCGTCGGGGCTCGACGGCGTCGCCCATCAGCGTCGAGAACGTCTTGTCGGCGGCCGCCGCGTCGTCGATGGTGACGAGCTGGAGCATCCGGAACTCGGGGTCCATGGTCGTCGACCACAGCTGCTCGGGGTTCATCTCGCCGAGCCCCTTGTAGCGCTGCACGCCGACGCCGGCTGCCCCGCCCATCTCGGCGATGGCCGTCGCCAGCTGGTCGTCGTTCCAGCAGTACACCTCCTTCTTGCCTTTCTTGGCGCGGTACAGCGGCGGGAGCGCGATGTAGATGTAGCCGGCCTCGAGGAGCGGCCGGAGGTAGCGGTAGATGAACGTCAGCAGCAGCGTCCGGATGTGGGCCCCGTCCACGTCGGCGTCGGTCATCAGGACCACCTTGTGGTAGCGGAGCTTCTCGTCGTTGAACTCGTCGGCGCCGGCCGCGATCTGGACACCGAGCGCGGTGACCATGTTCTTGATCTCCTCGTTGTCCAAGATCTTGTCGAGCCGCGCCTTCTCAACGTTCAGGATCTTGCCGCGGAGCGGCAAGATGGCCTGAAAGTGGCGATCCCGGGCCTGCTTGGCCGAGCCGCCGGCCGAGTCGCCCTCGACGAGGTAGAGCTCCGACTCGCTGGGGTCCTTGCTGGCGCAGTCCGCCAGCTTGCCGGGCAGGCCGCCGCCGCCGAAGGCGCTCTTGCGCTGGACGAGCTCGCGGGCGCGCCGCGCCGCTGTCCGCGCCTGCGCGCTCAGGATCACCTTCTGGACGATGATCTTCGACTCCTTCGGGTGGTCCTCCAGCCACTCGCCCAGCTTCTGGCGGACCAGGCTCTCGACCGCGCCCAGCACGTCGCCGTTGCCCAGCTTGGTCTTGGTCTGGCCCTCGAACTGCGGCTCCTGCACCTTGACGCTCAGGACCGCCGTGAGCCCCTCGCGGAAGTCGTCGCCGCTGAGGTTGACCTTGGCCTTCTTGAGGAGCTCGTTCTTGTCGGCGTAGGCCTTGAGCGTGCCCGTGAGCGCGCGGCGGAAGCCGGAGACGTGGGTGCCCCCCTCGTGCGTGTTGATGTTGTTGACGAACGACAGGACGTTCTCCTGGTAGCCCGTGTTGTAGCGCATCGCGAGCGAGACGGGCACGTCGGCGTCCTCGTCCTCAATCGAGATCTCGCCGTCGAACAGGCTCTCGCGCGCCTCGTCGAGGTATTCCACGAACTCCGCCAGCCCGCCCTCGGAGTGGTACGTCTCGACGCCCAGCTCGGGGTCGTCCTCGCGTTCGTCGGTGAGCGTGATCGTGATGCCCTTGTTGAGGTACGCCAGCTCGCGCATCCGCGCCGCGATCGTGTCGAAGCGGTAGACGCGGTCGAAGAAGATGCCCGTGTCGGGCTTGAAGTGGACCGTCGTGCCGGTCTCCTCGCCCTCCGCCATGTCGCGGACGCGCGTCAGTTGCTCGGCCGTGTCGCCCTTCTCGAAGGCCATCGTGAACACGCCGCCGTCACGGCGGACGGTCACGTCGAGCCGGTCGCTCAGCGCGTTCACACAGCTCACGCCGACGCCGTGGAGCCCACCGGAGACCTTGTAGGTGTCCTTGTCGAACTTGCCGCCCGCGTGCAAAACGGTCATCACGACCTCGACGGCTGGCTTGCCTTCTGTCGGGTGCATCGCGACGGGAATCCCGCGCCCGTCGTCGCTGACGGAGATCGAGTTGTCTTGGTGGATGATGACCTCGATGTGGTCGCAGTAGCCCGCCAGTGCCTCATCGATCGAGTTGTCGACCACCTCGTAGACCAAGTGATGCAGCCCCCGAACGCCCACGTCGCCGATGTACATCGCGGGGCGCTTGCGGACGGCCTCCAAGCCTTCGAGCACCTGGATGTTGTTGGCGCCATAGTCCCCGCGCGAGGGGACGCCGTCGCCGCCCGTGTCCGGGGTCGGCAAGGCGTTGGTGGGGGGCGTCGGGGTGGCGCCGTCGGGCGTCGCCGCGTTCTCGTAGGGGCGGTCGGTTCCGTTCGTATCGGACATCTAGCGGGGGGTCGGGGGGCGGCCTCAGACGGCCGGATCTATCGCTGCGTCAATCGGCCCAAAATACGGCCGGACGGGGCGTTTTGCTCAGATTCCTCAACGCTCCACGGCCCCCGCTATTCCCCCTCTGGTGGACGGTTTCGCTCGTCCTCCACGGGCCCGTCGAGCGGCGCCGCAGGCACGGCCACCAGGCCCCTCAGCGACTCGTGCTCGGGCGTATCGAAGCCGTCCAAGCCCAGCCGGACCGTCGACACGTCGCGGCGCAGTCGGAAGCTGCGGAAGAGGCGGTCCCACCACGAGAACAGCGAGCCGTAGTTGGAGTCGGTCTCGGGCTGCCAGCGGCTGTGGTGGATCTTGTGCATCGCGGGCGTCGGGATCACAAGCCGGAGCGCACGGTCGACGCGGTCCGGCAACCCGACGTTCGCGTGGTGGAGCTGGACGACGACGAACATCACCGTCTCGTAGGCCACCAGCTCCCACGCGTAGACGCCCAGGCCCGCGATGACGCCGACGCGCAGGACGGACGACAGCACGATCTCGCCCGTGTGGAAGCGGCTGGCGGTCGTCACGTCCATCTGCGCGTCCGAGTGGTGGACGCGGTGGAGGCGCCACAGGAACGGCACGCGGTGGTTGAGGCGGTGCCACGCGTACATCCACAGGTCGAGCAGCAGCACGGCGCCCACGAGATGCGCCCAGGCGGGCAGGCCGAGCACGTTCAGCAGCCCGACCCCGCTGGTGTCAGCCCACTCGGCGGCGGCCACCCACAGCCCAGCGAACCCGACGGCGACGACGAGCCCGTTGACCGCGCCGAGCGCCAGATTCCGGACCCCGTGACGCGTGCGCGAGCGGTCGCGGAAGGCGTCGAAAAAGGGGTGCGCCGTCTCGGCGAGCAGCAGCGCCGCCAGCACCGCGACGGTGACGGCGGGCTGGATCTGGCGCAGGGCGTCGAGGTCCACTAGGCGATCTCGGCGAGCCGGTCGGTGAGGCTTGCGACGGCGGCGGCGAAGGCAGCGAGCGCGCGTGCCGGCTCGTCGGCGAGCGCCCGGTCTCGCGCCGCACCCGCCTGCCGGCGGACGGCCTCCACGAGCCCGACGTTGACGGCCGGGTACAGGCTTAGCAGCTTCTGGTGGGCGACCGCCAGCGTCCGCCCCACGTCATCGAGCAAGATCCGGTCTTCGAAGGTCTGGGCGAGGGCGGCCGGGCCGCCCGGCGCGCCGACAGCGGCTCGGAGCCGCAAGCGGACGGTCTGCTCCGCCAGCGCGTCGGTGAGGACGCCGAGGTCGGCCCGAGCGGTCGTCTCCGACTCCTGCTCGGTGGCATCCCGCCCGGCTCGGCGGTCGCCGATCTGGATGGCCGCGCCGAACGCCGCACGCGCGGACGCCAGCAGGGCGATGGCGGGGAAGGCATTCATTGGGTACGAGGTACAGGGTACGCGGTATGGCCGAGTCCATAGAGCCGCCCCGTCGAGGTGGCTCCCGTACCCAGGACCCCGCACTGCATACCGTTTTAGACGTTCAGGTAGCGCAGGAAGGCGGCGGCGCGCTCTTCGAGGTCGTCCTCGGCCTCGTCGAAGACGGCCACGACGCGGTAGTCGTAGTGGTCCATCAGGTGGCGGACGCGGGCCGTGTCGGAGACGTTGAGCTTCAACGTCACGCGGACGCGGCTGGCACCGGGGTCGTCCTCCGTCGAGACCGACAGGATGCGGACGCCGTTCTGCTCGATGAGCTGCACGACCTGACCCAGCGAGAAGTCCGTCCGCGCCATGTCCAGCACGACGATCGCGCCGGGCTCCTCGGTCGCCAGCATGTGCGCCAGCTGGCCGAACACGTCTTGGCGAACGACGAGGCCGGCGTACTCGCCCGACTCTTCCAACACGGGCAGCACGCTCAGGCCGTGCTGGCGGAGCAGGTGCGCCGCATCGAACACGTGGGTGTCGGGGCGGATGGACACGGGCTCGCCAGCGACGAGCGCGCCCAGCGGCGATGTGGGGTCGGGGTGCTCGCGCAGAGCGGCCTCGGTGACGATCGAGTCGAGCACGCCCGTCGGGTCGAGCACCGGCAGGTGCGCGACGTGGGCGTCGGCGAGGTCCATCAGCGCATCCGCGACGGTATCCGTCGTCTGGAGCGGCTCGATGGCGCTCAGGAGGGTGGCAACAGTCATGGCAGTGGGGGGACGGCCTGTGGGCAAGCTAGTCGCCTAGCAACTACTGAACGGGCAAATGGCGTACCGCGTCTCGCGAGCGGCCCACAGTGGGCAACCATTCACACCGCGCCCGGGCCCGTTCACCCGATTTAGTCCTCCGGAAGATCAATTTGACGGGCCAGGCGCGACGTCTCCAGACGGGGCCCCATCTCCCGACGCCCCGTCCGCGCCCGCCCAGCGCAAGTTGCCGTACTGCTCCAGCATCCGGTCGAGGTCCGGCGCGTTCTTGGTCGACGCCCGGTACCGGAGCTTCGTCACCGGGACGAGCGGAGCGTCGGCGGCATACGCGTCGTCGGCGAAACCGAATGTCTCCTCGATCACCTCGGCGACCCCGTGGATGTAGGACCGCGCCTTGGGGTCCGAGACCGGCAGCAGCGCCGTCCGCGTCACGTAGTCCGACTCGACCAAGTCCAGCGTCTGCTGGCGCAGGGTGTCGAGCCCGATGCCGCGCGCGGCCGAGATAAACACGGCGTTGTCGTAGAGGCCCTCGAGTTGGTCCAAAAGCCCCGTGTCCTCCAGCGCGTCGACTTTGTTGAACACCATCAGCGTCGGCTTGTCCTGCGCCTCCAGCTCCGCCAGCGTCTCGTTGACGACGCGGATGTGGTCCTCGGCGTTCGGGTGCGTCACGTCGACGACGTGGAGCAGCAGGTCCGCCTCGCGGACCTCGTCGAGGGTGCTCTTGAAGCTCTCCACGAGGGCGTGGGGCAGCTTGCGGATAAAGCCGACCGTGTCGGCGAGCAGGACGCCCTTGTTGGTGTCGAGGTCGACCTGCCGAGTCGTCGCGTCGAGCGTGGCGAAGAGGCGGTCCTCGGCGAAGACGTCGGCGTCGGCGAGCGCGTTCATCAGCGTGCTCTTGCCGGCGTTGGTGTAGCCCACGAGCGCGACGCGCGTCTGGTCGCCGCGGCCCTTGCGCTGGGTGGTCCGCTGGCGGTCGATCTTCTCGAGGTGGTCTTTGAGAACCGCGATCCGGCGGCCGATGAGCCGACGGTCCGTCTCGATCTGGGTCTCACCCGGCCCGCGCATCCCGATGCCGCCCTTCTGGCGTTCGAGGTGCGTCCAGGCCCGCGTCAGGCGCGAGCGCAGGTAGGTCAGCTGCGCCAATTCCACCTGCGCCTTGGCCTGCGCCGAACGCGCCCGGCTGGCGAAGATGTCCAGGATCAAGCCCGAGCGGTCGACCAGCTTGACGTTGTTTTTCTCGGCCTCCATCATCTTCTCCAGGTTGCGCACCTGGACCGGTGACAGGTCGTCGTCGAACACGACCAAGTCGGCGGAGTGCTTCTCGACCGTCTTGCGGAGCTCCTCGACTTTGCCCTTGCCGATGAACGTCGCGCCGTGGACGCGGGGCAGGTTCTGGGTCACGCGCGCGGCCGTGTCGGCGCCGGCGGTGTCGGTCAGGAGTTCGAGTTCGTCGAGGCCGTCGCGGAGTTCGGCGGCCGTCGTGTCGGGCGTGGTCACGCCGACGAGCACGGCGGTCTCTCGGCGACGGGCGGTAATGGGCGTCAAAAGGCGATCTGGGGTTGGAGCCTGTGAACGCGACGACGAGCGGAAACGGTTCGCCCGCCCCGTGAAAGCTGGGAGCGGACGGCCTCCCCCACACGACTCGCTGGCGCTACGCCGTCTGGGGCCGCCAGCGTGCCGCCACGATCGTCTCGGCTACCAGGCACGCCAGCGCGACGGCCAGCAGCCACGTCCACAGCGGCACGCCCGCCGCGTCCTCACTCACGAGCGCCGCCGCGTCCTCGATCACGCGGACCTCGCGGCCGGTCGCGGCCGACAGCCGCCGCGCGGCCTCGTCTGGGTCCAGCGCCGCCGGGTCCGACTCCGCCGCGTCCTCGTTGACGGCGACGACGCGCAGCGTGCGCTCACCCTGGAGCACGCGGTACAGGCCCGCCTGGGCGACCGCGTCGCCCACGTCCAGCACGACCGCGCCTGGGACGGTCCGCTGAGATGGCGTGAGCGCAATGCCGTCGGGCCCGACGAGCGTGAGCGCCGCGCCCGCCTCGACGCCCTCGACGCGCACCGTCCCGCCCTCTCGCGCCACCAGTTCCCCTGTGCCGGCGGCCGTGGACCCAGCAGAGAGGTAGGCAGCCGAGCGGTACAGGAGGGGCACGAACAGGCCCGTCTGCGGCAAGTCGCTCCACCCCAAGTCCGGCGCCACGCCCACGACGAGCGCGCGCCCCTCCCCTCTCCGGATTTCCTGAAGGAGGGGGGCCCCCGCTTGCGTTCCGATCAGCGTCGCCTCGTCGGCCCCGCCCGCCCGGTAGCGCGCCAGCCGATGGATCTCGATGCGCTCGGGGCGCGGACGGGCGTCGTCGAAGACGCCCGCGAAGAGCGGGTGCTCGGTGTCCACGTCGGTCGAGGTACCGAGGGATTCGCCGTCGACGGTACCGACGGTGCCGTCGAACCGGCCGCCACCGAGGGCCGACAGGAGTGGGTCGAGCGCGCCCGGACTGTCGCCGGGGAACGCGAGCAGGCCGCCGCCCTCGCCCACGAACGTCGCCAGTCGCCCCGGATCGGACACGCGCGACGGGCCGACGAGCACGACGGCGTCGTACGCGCCGAGGTCGGCGCCCGCGAGCGCGCCCTCGGCGACCTCGCTCAGCGCCAGCCCGCCCGACTCGGCGGCGACGCCCAGCGCCAGCGACACCAGATCGGCCCGCTGGCCGTCGCCCCGGACCACGAGCACGCGCGGCGGCGGCGGCACGCGCAACGCGAAGTACCGCGCGTCGTCCCACGCCGCGCCGTCGGCCTCGATGCGGACCTCGCCGCCCAGCCAACCGCGGGCGGGCGGGGTGACCGTGAACCGCGCCGTCGACGGCTCGCCCGGCACCACGTCGACCGCCGTCTCGGCCACGCGCTGGCCATCGAGGAGGAGCGCCGCGCCGACCGTCCCCGCCCGGCCGCCGTAGCGGACGACGGTCGCCTCGACCTGCACGGGTCGCCCCGGCTCCACGATCCGGCTCACGATGCGCACGTCCGTCACCGCCGTGTTGACCTGGGCGCGCGCGCCGACCGGCAGCAGCGTCACGTCGACGTCGTCGGGCAGCGCGGCCGAGAGCGAGTCGCCGAACGTCGCCGCCTGGAGGTCGCTCACGACGACGATCTCACGGCGTGGGTGGATGGCGCCCTCCAACAAACTCCCCGCTCGCGCGACCGCTTGCGCCAGCAGTTCGGCCCCCGCGAGCGCGGGCAGCGCCTCGATGGCGTCCAAGACCGGCCCCGCCGTCTCGTAGGGGACGGGCCGGTACCCGCCCGGCGCGGCCGTCGGCGAGAGCGTCCGCTCGTCGCCCCGGCCGGTCGCCTCCACGACGCCGCTCGCGAGCGCCCTGGCCTGGTCGAGCAGCTCGCCCTGAGCGTCGCGCAGCGTCATCGAGCGGCTGTTGTCGAGCACGAGCACGAGGCTCCGCGCCACGCCTTCGGAAAACACGCCGGCGTCGGCTGTCCGCGTCGGCCGCGCGAACGCGAGCACGAGGGCCAGGACCGCGAGCGTCCGCAGCGCCAGCAGGAGCCACTGCTTGATGCGCACGCGCCGCATGGCCGTCGCCTCGATCTCGCGCACGAACCGCAGCGTCGAGAAGTCGACGCGCTCGGGGCGGCGGAAGTTGAAGAGGTGGACCGCAATTGGGATCGCGGCGGCGGCGAGCCCGAGGAGGACGAACGGATTGAGGAAGCCCATGGCCGCCGAACGTAGCCACGCCCGCCGCTCGCGCCCCAGCGCCGCCCGCCTCGACGAGCTTCGGCCTGGGGGACCGGCCGCCCCCTCACGCGAGCGCCCCCGCCGGCCGGAGCCAGCGGGGGCGCGCAGGTCTGTCGTCCCGGTGCGCTATCGCACGACCGTGAGCCGCCGCGTCGCCGCCGCGCCCTCGGACTCGAGCCGGACGAGGTAGACGCCAGCCGCCAGCCGGCCGAGGTCCACGTCGACGGCGACCTCGGCCCCCGGCGCCGCCTGGCCGTCAAACGCTGTCAGGACACGCTGGCCGAGCACGTTGAACAGCTCGACCCGAGCCGGGCCCGCCGTGGCAACGGAGAACGCCATCGTCGCGCGGCTCGTGGCCGGGTTCGGGTGGACGGACCGAAGCGCGAGGACCGCCTCGACCTCGGGACCATCGCCAATGGCGACGGGACGCGAGCCGAGCTCGACCGAGCCGATGTCGTCGTCCGACGTGTTGCCGCCCTGGCCGCCGCGCGGCAAGCCACGCTGGTCGACCACGAACGAGCTCTGGCCGGCGTCGATGGCCGGGCTCCCGTCGATCGGGACGTGCGTCCGGGTCGGCCCTCCGTAGTCGCCGAGCGTACGGAGCATCGGGTCCGCACCCGTGACGTTGCTGGCCGTCAGCCCTTGGACGGTGCAGCCGCTCGTGTTCTGGATGAGGTTGTAGCCGCCCGACTGAAACGTGCCGTCACAGTCGGGGTTGGTCGCCGCGCTGTTCCGCGCGACGATCGTGTTGTTGAGCGAGAACGTGGCCCCCTGCGAGACCAAGCCACCGCCCTCCATCCCGGCGATGTTCTGGAGGACGGTCGTGCTCGCGAGCGAGACGGCGGCACCGCCGTCGTCGTAGATGCCGCCGCCGTCGTCGGCCGCCGTGTTGCCGGAGACCGTCGACTGCTGGACCGTCGCGGAGACGCCACCGGCGACCCACAGGCCGCCTCCCTCGCGGGCGTCGTTCCGCGAGATCGTCGACTGCTGGATGAGGATGCTTGCCGCGCCGCCGGCGTGGATGCCGCCGCCGTTGCCGGGCATGGCCTCGACGATCTCGTTGTCATCGACCGTCGACTTCCGGAGCGTGAGCGAGGTCTCCCCTACGGCGTTGCTCGTCGCGGAGTCATCGAACAACTCAATCCCGGCGCCCGCGCGCTTGGCGGTGTTCCCCACGATGTCGGCGAACGTGAGGCGTGCCGAGGCGCCGTCGGCGACCAGCAGGCCGCCGCCAGAGCCGGACGCCCCAGAGGCCGCGTTGTCCTCGATGGTCGCGTACCGGACCGACACGGCGCCGCCGGTCTCGACGTAGATGCCACCGCCTCCGGTCCCAGCCGCAGCGCCTGTGGCCACGTTGTCGGCGATGCTGGTGTACTCGTCGCGGGCGCCGTCGACCGCGTCGTCGTCGTCGTCGCGGCGGTTGTCCCCGTTGTCGTCGCGCCCGTTGTCGACGCCGTTGCCGTCGGGGTCGCCCGGGCCAGCACCGCCGTTGATCGTGATCGACCCGCTCGTCCAGAGCCCGCCGCCCTCGACGGCCGTATTGCCCGTGACGACGCCGCGCGTGATCGACACGTTGCCGCCACCGCTGTGGAGACCGCCGCCGTTGCCCGGCGCCGCCGTGCCGATCGAGTTGTCGGTCAGCTCGACGTCTTCGAGGTCGACGGTCCCGCCTGCGTCCTCGATGCCGCCGCCCGCCCGGTTGGCCACGTTGCCCGTCACCTCGGCGGTACGGATCGTAAGGTCACCGGCCGAGAACACGCCGCCGCCCGACCCGGCCGTGCCGCTGGCGGTGTTGGCTGAGATCACGGAGTTGGTGATGGTCACCAGGGCCGCCGCGGTCGCGTAGACGCCGCCGCCGCCCTGATCGCTGTCGTCACCCGTTGCCTCGTTGTTCGTGATCACCGGATCGGTGATGGTGGGCAGGGTGACCGGCGTCAGGTTGCTGGGGAGGTCATTCAGGTTGTCGGAGATCACGAGCTCGCCGCTCGTCCAGATGGCACCGCCTTCGACCGCCGAGTTGCCTTCGAACCGGCCGCCGACGATGGTGAGCTCTCCAGCTCCGCTGTGGACCGCGCCGCCGTTGCCCGGGTTGGCCCCAATCGCGACACCGTTGTTCAGGAACGTCGACTGCACGATGGCGACCTCGCCTTCCGCGTCCTCGATGCCACCGCCGGCTCGCTGCGCCTCGTTGTCCGAGATCGTGCTCCTCGACACCACGAGCTCGCCCCCAGCGTTGAAGACGCCGCCGCCCGATCCTGCCGCTCCGGTGGCCGAGTTACCGGTTACGGTCACCTGAGTGAGCACCATCCGGCCGCCGTTGTTGAACAGCGCGCCGCCGCCGTTGTCAGCGCTGGCGCCGCTGGCCTCGTTGTCCGTGAACGTCGTCCCGACGATCGTCATGGTCCCGGTGTTGTTCCAGAACCCACCACCCTCGCTGCTCGCGACGTTGCCCGTCACGGTGCCACCGTCGATGGTGGCCGACCCGCCTTCCGAGATGTGGAAGGCCCCGCCGTTGCCAGGGTTGGACCCGGCCTCATTCTGGTCGAAGGTGACGCGATCAAGGGTCGTGGTCCCCCCGCGAGACTCGATGGCCCCGCCCGCCCGGTTGGCTTCGTTCCGGAGGAACAGGGACAACTGCACGGCGAGCGTGCCACCGTTGTTGAAGACGGCCCCGCCGGACCCCGAGGTCCCGGAGGCATTGCTCACTTGGAAATCGGTCGAGCGCAGGTCGACGTCGCCGCCGTCGTTATAGATCGCTCCGCCCCCGTCCGTCGCCGCGTTCCCGAACGCCTCGTTCCGAAGGAACGACACGTTCGTGGCCGCGAACTTCGCCGAGTCAGCGACGAAGACGGCGCCGCCCCGGGCCGCCCGCCCGCGCCGGAGCTCGAGATCCTCGACCGTGAGCACTTCCCGGACCACAAAGATCTGGAAGAACAAGTTGCCGTCGAGCGCGATTCTCGAGGTTGACGAGGTGGTCCCGTCGATCGAGAGCGTGTCTGTAACGGCGATGGCCCCGCTCTTGAACACGACGGTCCCATTCGAAAGGCCCGGCGCGAAGACAATGCTGTCAGGCCCCTTCTGGCCCGCGACGCACGCGTCGACGACTTTGTCCGTGTTGGCAGCCTGAACGGCCTCCCGGAGAGAGCAGTTGCTGTCGTCGACGACCTCGTCGGCGAGCGTGTCGACGGTGATGATGGCGGCGCTTGCGGCGCCGCTCATGAGGACGGCGGCAGCGAGCGCGAGGGCCCGCAGAGCAGAAGATGTGTGAGAAACGAGGGGCATAGGGGAGGCCTTGAGAAGAGGTGGACCTGAGTGAATGGCGACACGCCAACAGTTTATCGCGGTGTTCCCCCTCCGTGTTCCTCCTATGACTTCCCCGGCCAGGTCACATCGGACGCCCCACGGCCCACAACTGTCACATATACCTGGGCTTGAACCCCACAAACGGAGATGAAACCTTATCCCCCAGGTTCCCCTTCAGCCGAGCCAAGGATGGTTAGAGTGCGGTTCTGGGTTCGCGAGCCCCACTCGTCAGCTGGCGCGTGGCCGTACCCAGAGCGCTGGCGATCCGCACGACGGCGCTGGACCTGGCGCCCGGCGCTCTGATGGGACGGTCTCCACGTGCTGGCCGTGCACGTTGATCACGACCTCTCCGACCGGGCGGCCCCGAAGCCGTAGCGACAGAGACCAGACACCCGTGGCAAATCCGGCCCTGTCGGCCTCGACCGCCCCAGGCTCCCCTTCTTTGATAAGAGTGGGCGACGGCCAGGTGCCTGCCAAGGCCTTCTGCCCCACCCGCGCAGATCCGTGCCACGCCGAGAGAGCCCAGCCCCGCTGAACGAGCCTCAGCTCTCTGACCTAGTCGAGCCGAGGACCGGCCGCTCGGCGCCCACGTCTTCGCGCCCCCCACCCGGACTGACACCACGGTTTCACAGGCCCGCGGCATCTTCGCGTGTCCGCGCCGCGTTGGCTCCGCCTGTCGGCGGCGCCCGTCGACGCCCCGCCCCCACCCCCCACGATGGCGAAGACGACGACCCCCAAGAAGGCCACCGCGAAAAAGACCACTGCGAAGAAGGCTACGTCTCTGAAGGCGCCCGCCTCGGCAAAGGCCCCAAGGCCGAAGGGCTCGGGTGCGGCGAAGAAGGGCTCAGCGGCCGACTCGAAAAACCGGTTCGTCGGTCGGGACTTGGTCGTTAAAGGCGCGCGCCAGCACAACCTCAAGGGCATCGACCTGACGATCCCCAAGCGCCAGCTCGTCGTCGTCACCGGGCCGTCCGGATCCGGCAAGTCGTCGCTCGTCTTCGACACCATCTACGCCGAGGGCCAGCGCCGCTACGTCGAGTCGCTGAGCGCGTATGCCCGCCAGTTCCTCGACCGGATGGACAAGCCGGACGTCGACATGATCACCGGGCTCGCGCCGGCGATCGCCATCGAGCAGCAGACCGGCACCAAGAACCCCCGCTCGACGGTCGCCACCCAGACCGAGGTCTACGACTACCTCCGCCTCCTCTTCGCGCGCGTCGGCACGACGGTCTCCCCGATCTCCGGCGAGGTCGTCACGCGCGACAGCCCACGGTCCACGGCCGACGCTGTGCAAGCCGCTTTGCCCGCGAAAACGCGGTTTTACCTCTGCTTCCCCTTCCCCGCCCACAAGGGCGCCAAGAAGGTCGAGGAGCTCGAGGCCCTGCTGGCGCGCGGCTTTTTCCGCCTCGTCGCCCTGCCGACCGACAAGCAGGCCGCCAAGGGCGCCGCGGCCGAGGTGATCGACCTCAACGAGACACCGCCCGCCGACGTCAAGACACCTGTCGGCCGCCTCCTCGTGCTCGTCGACCGGCTGGCGACCGACGACAAGCCGGCGACCACGAGCCGCATCGCCGACTCCGTCGAGCAGGCTTTCCGCGAGGGCGGCGAGCGGGCCGTCGTCATCACGGCCCCGAAGGAACGTCCGTTCGAGCGGCTCGACTTTTCGGCGCTCTTCGAGCGCGACGGGATGACGTTCGAGGAGCCCACGGCCCAGCTCTTCTCGTTTAACTCCCCGCTCGGCGCCTGCCCCGCGTGTCAGGGCTTCGGCCGCGTCCCCGGCGTCGACCCGGACCTGGTGATCCCCAACCCCGAGCTGTCGCTGCGCCAGGGCGCCCTCGCGCCGTTCCGCTCCGAGCAGTGGTCCAAGCACCAGCGCGCGCTGGTCCGCATCGCCGGGGCGCAGGGCATCGACCTCGACACGCCGTACACCCTGCTCTCGCAAGACACCAAGGACCTCGTCTGGAAGGGCGTCGGCGACTACGTCGGCGTCGACGGCTTCTTCCGGTTCCTGGCCAAGAAGCAGTACAAGATGCACTACCGCATCTACAGCGCCCGCTTCCGCGGCTACACGCGCTGCCCCGCGTGCGACGGCTACCGGCTCCGGCCCCAGGCGCTCCACGTCAAGCTCCGCGGCCCCGCGCTCGGTCCCGAGGGCGACGAGCCGACCTGGTTCCACATCGCCGAGCTCGCCGAGCTCACGACCGCCGACGCCCGCGCCTTCTTCGACGCCGTCGACCTCAGCGACCACGACCGCGAGGTCGCCGGGCGCCTCTTGGAGGAGGTCCGCAAGCGGCTCGGCTACCTCGTCGAGGTCGGCCTCGACTACCTCACGCTCGACCGCCTCGCGATGACGCTCTCGGGCGGCGAGACCCAGCGGATCAACCTCGCGACTTCCCTCGGCTCCTCCCTCGTCGGCAGCTTGTACGTGCTCGACGAGCCCACGATCGGCCTGCACCCGCGCGACAACGACCGCCTGATCGCCATCCTCGAAGGCCTGCGCGACATCGGCAACACGGTCCTCGTCGTCGAGCACGACGAGCAGATGATGCGCCGCGCCGACCAGCTCGTCGACATCGGGCCGGGCTCGGGCGCTTTGGGCGGCGAGCTCATGTTCCAGGGCACCTTCGCCGAAGCTCTCGACAGCACAACCAGCCTCACCGGCGCCTATCTCTCCGGCCGCAAGTCGATCCCGGTCCCCGAGACGCGCCGCCCGGTCGACCCCGAGCGCGTCATCACGGTGCGCGGCGCCCGCCAGCACAACCTCAAGCGGCTCGACGTGTCGTTCCCGCTCGACGGCATCACCGTCGTCACCGGCGTCTCCGGGTCCGGCAAGTCCACCCTCGTCCACTCGACGCTCTACGCCGGCCTCCAGCGCCTCAAGGGCCATGACTTCGAGGGCAAAATCGGCACGCACGACACCATCGAGGGCGCCGACCTCGTCGAGTCCGTCGAGATGGTCGACCAGTCGCCCATCGGTAAGTCGCCGCGCTCGAACCCGGTGACCTACATCAAGGCGTTCGACGCCATCCGCGAGCTGCTCGCGAGCACGCACCAGGCCAAGATCCGCGGCTACCGCTCGGGGACGTTCTCGTTCAACGTGCCCGGCGGGCGGTGTGAGACTTGCCAGGGCGAGGGCGTCGTCCAGGTCGAGATGCAGTTCCTGGCCGACCTCTACCTCGAATGCGAGGCCTGCCACGGCGCGCGGTTCAAGCAGGACGTGCTCGAGATCCGGTTCAAGGGCAAGAACGTCGCCGACATGCTCAATCTCACCGTCGACGAGGCGGTCGCCTTCTTCGCGGGCCAGCGGCGGATCGAGAAAAAGCTCAAGACGCTTCAGGACGTGGGCCTGGGCTACCTCACGCTCGGCCAGCCGTCGAATACGCTGTCGGGCGGCGAGGCGCAGCGCGTCAAGCTGGCGGCGCACCTCAGCAAGACGCACGCCGGCCACACGCTCTACCTCTTCGACGAGCCCACGACCGGGCTCCACTTTGACGACATCCACAAGCTGCTCGGCTCGTTCAACGCGCTCGTCGAGGCCGGCCACTCGGTGATCCTGATCGAGCACAACCTCGACGTCATCAAGGCGGCCGACTGGCTGATCGACATCGGGCCCGAGGGCGGTCGGCGCGGCGGCTTCGTGGTCGCCGAGGGCACGCCCGAGCACGTGGCGACCGTCGAGGCCAGCCACACCGCGCCCTTCCTGCGCGACGCGCTGGGAATGGAGGCTGCGTAAGGGGAGACGACGAACCACGGACAGCGGACGACCTCTCGTGTCCGCAAGCACGCCTCGCGCGGTCCCCGGTCCGTGGTCCCCGGTCCTCTCCCCCCTTACCGCCCGCCTCGGGGTACTCTCCGGCAGCCCCCGCCCAAACCCGCCCGTGTCTCCCCTCCGGATCGCCCTGTTCACGGGCAACTACAACCACATTGAGGACGGCGTCTCGCGGACGTTGGGCCGGCTCGTAGGCTACCTAGAACGCCAGGGCCACCAAGTGATGGTGCTCGGGCCGACGATCGACGACCCGCTCGACCAGCCCGGCCAGTTCGTCGCCGTCCCCTCGGTAGCGGCCCCAGGACGCCCTGAGTACCGTGTCAGCACACGTTTCCCCGCGAGCACGCGGCGCGAGGTCGAGCGCTTTGCCCCGCACATCGTCCACATCGCCACGCCCGACGTGCTCGGGCACCGAGCGCTGGGGTGGGCTCGCGGTCTCAGCATCCCTGTCGTGTCGACGTACCACACGCACTTTGCGTCGTACCTCGACTTCTACCGACTCGGGCTGGCGGAGGGCGTGCTGTGGGCCACGCTCCGCCGCTTCTACAACCGGTGCGACGAGGTCTACGCCCCGACGCCGACGATGCGCGATGCGATCGTCGAGCACGGGATCACGTCGACGGTTCGCCTGTGGCCGCGCGGCATTGAGCTCGACCGCTTCCGCCCCGACGCGCGCTCCGACGCGTGGCGCCGCTCCGTCGGCGCCAGCGACGATGACGTGATCGTGTCGTTCGTGAGTCGGCTCGTCAAGGAGAAGGGCATCGACGTGTTCGCCCATGTCGTCCGCACGCTGGCGGCCGAGGGCGTGCCGGTCCGCCCCGTCATCGTGGGCGATGGGCCCGAGCGCGAGGCGCTGGCAGCGGTGCTCCCCGACGCGGCCCTCCTCGGCCACCAGTCTGGCGACGACCTCACGACGGCGTACGCCTCGTCCGACATCTTCCTCTTCCCAAGTGAGACCGAGACGTTCGGCAATGTCACGCTGGAAGCGCAAGCGTCTGGGCTCGCGGTCGTCGCCGCCGACGCGGCCGGCAGCGCGAGCCTGGTCGACCACGAGACGACGGGCCTGCTCTGCCCGCCCCGCGACCGCGCCGCCTTCGTCGACGCCACGCGGCGGCTGGCGCTCGACCCCGATCTCCGCCAGCGACTCGGCGCGAACGCTCGCGAGGCCGCGACGGGCTACGACTGGGCCGAAGTGCTCGGCCGGATGGTCCGCTACTACCGGGGAGCCACCGATTCGTCGAAATCCGGCACAATCGCCGCCTAATCGGCCGGTTACGCGCGGACGCACAGTCATCAATCACAGGTACTTATACCCGAATGACCTTCAAAAAGGGTCGGCTCTGGTCGGCCATGGGCCGAGAACGGCCACTCGTTTTGGCGTGCCGACTACCCCTCTCCTCCCGCCGACTCGGTGTCGGGTGCGTGGAGCCGGAAGGTCGGGTGGCGAATCGCCTCGGGGTCGCCGAGGTCGTAGCGGCGGCGGCGCTTGGGGCGGCGCGGGTCGAGCCAGCGGTTGTCTTCGATGACCTGGAGGAGGGCCGGGTAGAAGACGAGCGTCGCCGCCAGCGTCCCCCCGATCCCGACGACCGCGAGCACGCCGATTGACCGGAGGCCCGGGTGCGACGAGAGCAGCAGCCCGCCGAACCCGATCAGATTGGTGAGTGCGCCCATCGTCACGTGCTCGCCGGTCGACCGCAGGACGCGGCGGATGGAACCCTTCCCCTCCTCGCGGTAGCGGTGCGTCAGATGCACGCCGCCATCGTTGCCGATACCAAGCACCGTCGGCAGCACGACCAGGTTGTAGAACGTGAGCTGGACGCCGAACAGCACCATCACCCCCAGCATCCACGACAGCCCGATGAGCAGGGGGACGACGGCGACGACGGCCCACTTGGGCGAGCGGAACGAGACCAGCACGAGCACGAAGACGAGCACGAAGGTGACGACGACCATCAGCGGGCTCTCTTCCTGCATCAACCGCAGCATGTCGGCGGCGACGAGCTGGGTGGAGGCGGCGTAGTAGGCGTCGCCCTCGGTCGTCGTCACCCGCCCGATGAGTTCGGCGAACCGGATCGAGCGGCGGCCGTCGGCCATGTTGCCGCGCGGGAAGACGATCACGAAGTCGCCCACGTCGCCGGTCTTCGTCGTGAACGGCCGCGTGAGGAAGGGCGGGACGCTGTCGAGGGGGACCCGCTCGGTGGCCGAGGCGGCCATCAGCAGGCGCCGGATCTGGCCCGTCGTGTCCGCCAGCAGGAACGGGTCGGAAAGGACCTCGCGGATCTCCGCCAGCCGCGCCAGCTTCTCCTCGGCCGAGGTGTCGTCCGTGGGGAATCGCTCCTGCAGGCTCTCGACGGCCAGGATCAGGGAGTCCTCCTCCGCCAGCGCCTTGAGCGCGTCGGTCACCGAGCGGACGTCCTCGGGCGAATCGAGCAGGATGTACGCCGGGTTGCGGCGCTCGCTCTGGCCGAAGACGGGTTCTAGCGCTTGCGCGCGGCGGTAGTACTCGTCGTACTCCGGCTCAAGGTTCGAGAAGTTGTACTCGAACTGGACGTGGGGAATCGCGATGACGCACGCGACGGTGAGCGCGAGGCAGAGGACGACGATCGTCCGCGAGAACGGGAAGCGGTTGTCGATCTCGACGGCGGAGGCCTCGCCCCGCAAGCGGAGGTTGAGCGCGCCCGTCCGCTCGGCGATGCTCAAGAGCGCCGGCAGCACGGTCAGCATCGACACGACGGCGAACAGGATCCCGAGCCCGCCGATCAAGCCGAACTCGCTGAAGCCCCGGAAGTCCGCCAGTTGGAGCACGAAAAGCGCGCTGGCGGTCGTCATCGCGGAGACGGCGATGCCCTGGCCGGTGCTCACGAACGTCTCCTCGACGGCCTCGGCGACGCCCCGTCCGAGCCCGCGCTCCTCGGCGTAGCGCGCGTAAAAGTGGATGCCGTAATCGATGCCGAGGCCGAACAAGACGAGACCCAGCGTCGAGGTCATCAGGTTGAGCGTCCCGAACGTGATGGCCGCGACGCCGCCGGCCCACGACAGGCTGACGAGGAGGGGAAGCGTCAGCAGGATGGCCGTCACCGGCGTCCGCAGCAGCTCCGCCCCGACGACGCGCCACACGAACCGACCGCCGGTCCGGGCCTGGATCGACTTGTACAGGAAGTACAGCACGACGGCCAGGATCACCGACAGCACGCCCGCGCCGAACGAGTTGCGGACGTCGTTCGTGATCGACTGGACCTCGATGGTCTGGCGTAGCAGCCGGCCGGCCGCCGTCACCTTCATCTCGGGGTGGAAGCGCGTCGGGTCGACCCTGGCGATCGTCGCGTCGAGGTCGGCGTAGAGCTGCTCGACGAACGCGATGTCGGTCTGCGAGCCGGTCGGATAGAACTTGACGACGAGGGTCGTCGAGTCGGGGCTGACCGAGTACTCCGAGAGGGCGAGCTGGGCGAGGTCGGCGCGCAGACGGTCGCCCTCCTGCTGGCGGGCCATCCGCGCGCTGTCGGAGGCCGCGCTGAAGAGGTCCATCCGCAGCGGATCGGTCGCCGAGCGGACCTGAAGCGCCTGGTCGCGCAGGAACCGTTCGAGGCGGTCGAGCTCGTCGTAGGTCGCGAAGTAGAGGGCGTTCTCCGAGATGAACCGGATGTCGCGGCGGAATTCGCTCCGGGTGAAGTAGTCGCCCTCCCCGTCGGGCCGCTCCATCGCCATGACGGCCGGCACGAACGCCTCGGCAAACGCGACGTTGCGGGCGAACGATGGGCTGTAGATCGCCACGTCGACCGTCGTCTCGGCACCCACCGTTTGCTGCAGCCGCTGGATCGCCTGGACGCTCGTGTACTCGGGTGGCAGCAGCGTAATGATGTCCGCGTCGACGCGCAGGTCGGTCGCCTTCCACATCCCGAGCGCCGCAAGCACGAGCGCCACGGTCAGCACCAACAGCGGATGCGAGACCGTCCACCGAGGGATGACGCGGAGCTTATCGAACACGGGGCGTGCGGCGCCTCAGCGCCGAAAAGAGCGAGATCGGTTTCACGTGGAACGCTAGACAGCGACGCCCACGAGGTGGAGCAATCCGCCAGCAATGGCGGCCCCCACGACGAGCGCGACGACGTTGACGCCGCGCCAGAACACGAGCGCGGCCGCCACGACGGCGATCAAGATCGCGCCGGGCGTGTCGATGGCGCCGAGCGCCAGCCGCACCGTCACGACGGCCATCAGCGCGACCGAGGCGGCGTTGACGGCGTCGAGCAAGGCGGCCGTGAGCGGGTGGCTCCGGAGCTTGGGGACGAGCGGGTGGAGCAGCCCGGTAAACACGAACGACGGCAGGAAGATGGCGACGGTCGCGACAAGCGCACCAGGAAGACCCTGCACGAGATAGCCGACGGCCGTCGAGGTCGTCAGGACGGGGCCGGGCGTGAGCTGGCCGAGCGCAATCGCGTCGAGCAACTGCGTCTGGGTCAGCCACCCGAACCGGCCGACCACGTCAGCCTCGAGGTAGGCCACGAGCACGTAGCCGCTGCCGTAGAGGACGGAGCCCACCTTCAAAAAGAAGAGGCCCAGTGTTCCGAGCGACGGCGCCGCGGCCGCCGCCCCTTGGGCCGCCAGTACGACGAGCGGGACGCCGACGCTCGGCATCCCCGTCGGCGTCTTCTGCTGGCGCACGCCGTACAGCACCAGCCCGCCGACCGCCGCGCCGATCAGCAGCGCGGGGATCTCGCGGACGCCGAGCAGCAACAGCCCGACGACGAACGCGGCCACGAGCGCGAGCGACACCGAGGGGATCGCCTTCTTCCCCAGACGCCACAGCGCCCCCGCGATCACCGCCAGCACGGCGGCGGGGATGCCTGCCAGCCACGGCGCCACATCCGGCACCTCAGCGCTCTGGACGTAGAGCCACGCCAGCCCGAGTGTCAGCCCGGCGGCGGGGACGATGAACGACGCACCGGCCACGAACAGGCCGAGCCAGCCCGCGCGCGCGAACCCGACGTGCATCGTCATCTCCGTCGAGTTCGGGCCGGGGATGAGGTTCGTCGCACCGACGAGGTCCAGAAATCCCTGCGGTGTCATCCACTTTCGCTTGCGGACCACCTCCTCCTCCATCATCGCGATGTGCGCCGCCGGGCCGCCGAAGCCGACGACGCCAAGCGTAAAGAAGAGGCGGGCGAGTTCGGAGATCCGCTGGCGGAGCGGGAGCGCGGGCGTGTCGTCCATCGTTCGGGGGGATGGCGGCGGTACTCTCCGCCCCGCACAGCCGGTTCCACCATGGCCGACGACGGACCAATTCTCCTGTTCGACGGCGTCTGCAACGTCTGCGACCGCTCCGTCCAGTTCGTGCTCGACCACGACCGCCGGGGCCTCGTCCGCTTTGCCTCGCTCCAGTCCGAGGTCGGTCGCCAGTTGCTCGCAGAGTGCGGCGTCGACGCGAGCACGGACTCGGTCGTGCTCGTCGCAAACGGGCGGTGCCACGTCCGCTCGGACGCGGCGCTGGCAACGGCCCGGCTGCTCGACGCGCCGTGGCGGTGGCTGGCCGTCGCTCGCGTCGTGCCCCGTGGGCTCCGCGACGCCGTCTACGACTGGGTCGCGCGCAACCGGTACCGCTGGTTCGGCACGCGCGACGCCTGCCGGATCCCGACGCCCGAGGTCCGTGCGCGCTTTCTCGATGCCGACGAGGTGGCACCGGCCGGAGCGGCGTCGTAGGCTCCGGGCCCTCTCCCCTGCCCCCCGCGATGGCCCACACCTACGACTCCCTGTCCGTCGGCGACACCTACGAGTTCTCCCGGACGATCACCATGGACGAGGTCCGTGCGTTCGCGGACGTCACCGGCGACGACAACCCGATCCACATCTCCGAAGAGGCCGGCGCCGCCAGCCGGTTCGGCACGCCGGTCGTCCACGGCGTCTTTCTGCTCGGCATCGCCTCGAAGGTGCTCGGCCGCGACTTTCCCGGGCCGGGCTCGATCGCCGTCTCGCTGTCGTCCAAGTTCTTGCGTCCTGTGCCCGTCGGCGAGGAGGTGCGGGTCGAGGTCAAAGTCGTCGAGAAGGTCGAGAAGTACGGCCACGTCAAGCTCCGGATGTACTGCTACTGCAAGGGCAAGATGTCGCTCGGCGGCGAGGCCGTCGTGATCCCGCCGCCCGCGGAGGAGGCCTAAACGCGAGCGGGGCCCGAGCGTGGTGCCCGGGCCCCGCAGACCATCAAACCGAGTGGCGCCGGCTACTCGGGGAGCTTGACCTCGCGCCCGGCCGGGATGCGCTCGTTGAGCTCGACCTGGTTCATGATCGCGATCTCGTCGGCGGTGACGCCCGGGGGCAGCGTCCGCCCGCGGAGCAGGTCCTGAATCGACGCCGCCGACCGCAGGGTCACCACGTCGAGGCGGACCGGCTGGCGGTTGAGCGCGGCGCTGTCGGTCAGACGCCGGAAGCTCTCGGCGGTCTGGCGGAAGACGCCTCCGTAGCGGTTGAACGTGTTCGCGGCCGTCAGCCCGAGAATCTGGTAGACGTTGCCGCCGTACTCGATGAACGTGGCCGAGAACGCGACGGCCCCGTTCTGCTGCTGCGCCGCGCCCTCGACGCGGTACGCCCGGTTGCCGCCGATCGTGAGCGCGCCGCTGCTCTGCACTTGGACGCCCTGCTGAGCGGCGAGCGCCCGGCCCGCCTCCTGCGCCGACGACTGCTGCGCCAGCGTGAGCTGAAGGATGGCCTGCCCGTTCGGCTCGCCCATCAAGAAGGCCGCCGGCGAGTTCTGCGTCTGCCAGCCCTGCGGGAAGGTGAGTTGGAACCGAAGCTCGGGGTGCAGGAACGCGTTGCCCTGAACGAATCCCTGGCGTGGATCTTCCCCCATCACGATCCCATCGATCTGGGCGAGGTAGGGCTCGGCGAGCACTCGCTTGTCGCCCTGGTACTGAGCCGCGAGCGCGGGGATGGTCTGCGCACGCTCGGCAGGGTTCGGGTGCGTCGACAGGAAGTTGGGCACCGACGAGCCCGAGTTCTCGCTGAGCCGCTGCAAGGCGACAAAGAAGCGGGCCGCTTGCGCCGCGTCGTAGTTGGCGAACTCCGCGTACGCCACGCCGGCCTGGTCCGCCTCGCGCTCGGCGCCGCGCCCGTACTTGAACTGCAAGAGCTGGAGACCGGTCCCGCCGTACTCCAGAATCCCCTGTGCGACGTTGCCACCGCCCACGACCCCACCGAGCACGGCGGCCCCAAGCAGTCCGAACTGGCTGAGCTGCGCGCGAGCCGCCTGCTCCGACGAGTGCCGCCCGAGCACATGTCCGATCTCGTGGCCGAGCACGACCGCCAGCTGGGCCTCGTTTTCGAGGTACGCCATCAGCCCACGCGTGACGTAGATGTAGCCGCCTGGGAGGGCGAACGCGTTCGGTACCGGCGAGTCGAGGATGCGGAAGTAGAAAGGCGTGTTCTGGATCTCCGCGGGAGTGTTCGGGTCGGTGTACGCGCTTCGGTCCAGCACCTCGCGCGCGATCCGGTCGACGTAGGCATTCAGCGCCTGGTCGGAATCGTAAAGACCGAACTGACTGGCGATCTGGCCGTCGGCCTCGGTGCCGAGCTGGACCTCCTGGGCCCACGTGTAGGCCCCGCGCTGCTCCTCACCGGTGACGTAGTTGACGTTCGTGGTGCCGCACGCAGCCAGCAGGAGCAGAAGGGGCGCCGCGAGAAGCGTGCGCATGCGATGGGAAAGGGTCATGGAGAAATGGGCGTGGTGAGAGAGGAATCCGCGAGAGAGAGGGCGCCCCGTTCCACGTGGAACGCGCGATGGGCGTCGGTATCGAACGGCACGACCCCGCCGAAGGGTTCTTCGCGAGCGGCCGTGATAAACGACTGACCGAGGGTTTGTGAGGCCAGCAGCTCCAACACAACGTCGGAGCGGGCCGGGTCAAGGGGCCCAAACACGTCGTCGAGCAGCAAGATTGGCGGCTCTTCAGTGCGAGCCCGGAGGTACAGCGCTTGCGCGACGCGGACCGCGAGCGCGAACGTGCGGTGCTGGCCTTGCGAGGCGTAGGGGCGCAGGTCGAACCCGTCAATCTGGAAGACGACCTCGTCGAGGTGGGGGCCCACCATCGTGCGCCCGAGGTCGCGGCTACGGCGCCGCGTTCGCGCGAGCGCACGGCGCAAAGCCTCGGTGTCGTCGGGTTCTGCCTCCCCACTGGACGGCTGGTACGCCAGGCTGAGGTCGCCGCCGGGCTCGCCGAGCAACGTGTAGGCCTCCATCAGCAACCCGGCAAACAGGTCCAGGAACTCGCGCCGCCGCTCGACGACGCGCCCCCCAAGAAGGGCCAACTCCTCGTCCCACGCGTCGACGGAGCCGGGCGCGAGCGGGCGGCCTCGTCGGGCCTGTTGGAGGAGCGCGTTCTTCTGCTTCAGCGCACGGCGGTACTTCAGCAGGTCATCGAGGTAGACCGGATACGCCTGGCTGAGCGTCGCGTCGATGAGTTTGCGGCGTTCTACGGGGCCGCCCGCCGTCAGATCGCGGTCGTCGGGCGAGAGCACGACGCAGGGGACGCGGCCGACCAACTCCGCCAGCCGCTCGGCCGGGGCGCCATTGATGAACGCCCGCTTTCCCTCCCCCGGGACAAATGCGACGCGGATCTTGACATCCGCCCGGGTCTCCCCTTCGAAGTGCCCCTCGACCGTGAAGTGCCCGGACCCGCGCTGCACGACCGTCGAGTCCTGAGCCCCCAAGACGCTTTTCCCAAAGCAGAGATACGCCAGCGCTTCCAAGACATTCGTCTTTCCGGCCCCATTGGGCCCCACCAACAAGTTGACTCCAGGGGCCGCATCGAAGGCCGAGGAGGGATGGGCCCGGAACTGGGTCAACGAGAGATGACGAAGGCGCACGGGAGGGTCGAAATGGTGACTGAGTACCCGTCCGCTGTGCTGCTTGTTCGCTACCCTGCAGCGGCCGCCCACCTCACCACCATGTCGCGCACCCTCCCCCGGCTTCTCGTCTTCGTCCTGCTAGCGGGTGCAGCTCTCGTAGCGGCTCAGACCGATGACGAAGGGGCGTGCGAGGTGGACCGCGAGGTGTTTTCGGAGGCGTACCGAACGGATCGGATGACGGGGACAGCAGAGCGGCTCGCTCTGCTGCGCCAGCTGGCACCGCTCATTGAGCGCTACGAGACCACCGCGCCCGTGTGCGGTGGGAGGCTCCGGGGCCACCAGGCGTTCCTTTACGTCATGGACGAGGACTACGAGACCCTGATCGATACTGCTGGGCGCTACCTCGCCGGTCCAGGACGAGGGACATCGGCCAAGTCTCAGGTCGCCCTGTTCCATCAGATCGCGTACGCCTACTCACGCCTGAATCAGCCTATTCAGAGCGTGCAGGCCTATTTCGACGGCGCCGCTCGTGCGAGCGATGCGCCTGCCTACGACGGCTCACGAGCACTCATCGTGGCAGCGTCGGCAGCCCGCCAGCTCGGGGACGCGGCAGCGGCGGAACGGTACCTCGATGCAGCGTTCTCACTGATCGCCGACAGCCTAGAGACAAACCCCGACCTCGCGCCGATGCGAGGGCAGGGACTCGTCGGCCGGGGGTTCCTCACCGAAGCTCGGCTTGAGAGCGCCCCTGCCGACCAGCGGCCAGCGCTAATCGCAGATCTGGAAGCGACCTCTGAGGAGGCGTTCCACTTGCTGCCCGAAGAGGGACAGTGGGCCGGCTTCAAGGCCCTCGCCGCCAACCAGTTTGCGCTCGCCGCCGCGTACGACGGCCGGTACGACGACGCGACCCAGCGTCTGGCGCCCTCGTTCGATCTCGCCCGCCGGACCGGTGGCCTGTTGCCTGCGGCACGGTTCGAGGCCCTCATGACGCAAGGCGAGATCCAGTCGATGGCGGGGGACGCCAAAGAGGCAGCCTCGTCGTTCCGAGCCGCCCTCGACGACGCTCGGGGCCGAGGCGCCACCGCCGGACTGGCCGGCGCTCTGGAACGCCTTGGTGGGCTCGCAGAGGCGCGGGGTGATCTGCGGGAGGCCCGCGCCGAGTACACCGAAGCGATCGCCATCATCGATGCCCAGAGAAGCACACTTGGGTTGAGCGACTGGAGCATCTCGGCGTTCGTCACCGACCAGGGGCCCTACCGGGGCCTGGCGCGACTTCAGGTCGCCGAGGGCGACGTGGCTGCAGCGTTCGCCACCATCGAGCAAACGCGAGCCCGATACCTCCTGGACCTCCGGCGCCACCTCGCGGTCCGGCGAGCGCTGAGCCCCAGCCGACGTGCCGAGGCCGACAGCCTGAGCGACCGGTTGGCCGAGGTCCGCCTCGCGGCCATCGATACCTCCGACGCTTCGGCGCAGGCCGCGCTCGCTCGGGAGGCGTCGGCGCTGCGGCAGGCCCTGGCCGAGCTGGCGCCCCTCACGGACGCGACCCTTGACTCCCTCAACCTGCCCGCCCTCCAGGCCCACCTAGGCGGCCGAACGCTCCTCTCGTACACCCTCGGCGAGACGGCCAGCACCGTCTTCGTCGTGCGTGCCGACACCCTGCTGGCGGTGCCCCTCAACGCGCCGATCGCGACGGTCCGAGCCCTAATGCGACAAGCGGGATCGGTCTGGCGAGGCGACGCTCCTGACCCGGCGTTCGCACTGAGACCGCTCCACGAGCTCTACCGACTGCTGGTTGCCCCCGTGCGCCCGCATGTCTCAGGCGACAAGGTCATTCTTATCCCCGACGCCGAGATCGCGACGCTGCCGTTCGCGCTTCTCCCGACGGCGCCCGCTGAGGAGTACGCCTCTGCCCCGTACCTCTTGCATGAGTGGACGATCTCTACGGAATTGTCCGCGTCACTCGTCGCCACGGCTCCCACGCCGCGGGAGGCTGGCACCGTGCTGGCGTTGGGCCGCAGCACGTTCGACGGTTTCACGTGGAACAACGCACCACTCGGCCCACTGTCCCATGTCGAAGCGGAGATCGAGGCCATCGGGGGCTACGGAGTGGCCATCCAGCAAGCGACGGAGGCCACGTTCGACAGCCTGGCTGCCGGTGCTCGAGTGATCCATCTGGCATCGCACGCGCAAGCCGCATCCGTGCAACCCCTCTATTCCCGGATCGCGCTCGGCGGCGGCGGCGGCGAGGACGGGACGCTCCACCTCTACGAGATCTTAGAGACGCCGCTCGCGGCGGACTTGGTTGTGCTGAGCGGGTGCGAGACCGGAGGCGGTAGCGTGCACGGAAGTGAGGGGGTGGTCGGCCTGGAGTACGGCGTGCGCGCGGCGGGGGCAGCGGCAGCGGTCGCGACTCGATGGTCCGTCGCCGACCGGGCGACGGCCGAGATCATGGGGACGTTTTACGAGAAGCTGGCCGACGGCCTGCCGAAGGACGAAGCGCTCCGCCAGGCACAGCTCATCTACCTCGCGTCGAGCGACGGAGTAGCGGCGAGCCCATTCTACTGGGCCGCGCCAGTCCTCTCCGGAAGCCCGGCGCCAATCCCGCTCGACGACGGGACGAACTGGTGGCCGGCCCTACTCATCGCAGCCACCATTGGAAGCGGGCTAGCTTGGCGGTACAAACAATCACGCCCCGATGCCTGACGACCGCCCCTCCCTCTTCGACGAACTCCAGACGCTGACGACAGAAACGCGCAACCCACGCACGATGGGCATCGACACCGCGCCGCTAGCGGAAGTCGTGCGGATGCTCCACGAGGAGGACCAGATCGCGGTCGACGCCGTGACGCCGGAGCTACCGTACCTCGCCCAAGCCGTCGAGATCATCGAGGCCGCCTTTCGAAACGGCGGGCGGCTGTTCTACGCCGGCGCGGGGACCAGCGGCCGGCTCGGCGTGCTCGACGCGGCTGAGTGCCCCCCCACCTTCGGCACGTCGCCCGAGATGGTGCAGGGGCTGATCGCTGGTGGACGCGAGGCCATGTTCGAAGCGAAGGAAGGCGCTGAGGACCACGAGTCGAACGGCGCCGACGCCATTGACAGCGCGGGTGTCACCGAGCGCGACGTGGTGTGCGGGATCGCCGCCAGCCGCCGGACGCCGTATGTGATCGGCGCGGTTGCCCGGGCGCGCGGGATCGGGGCGCGGACGCTCTTCGTCACCTGCAACCCTCGCAGCCAGTTCGCGATCGACGTCGACGTGGCGATCTGCCCGGACGTGGGGCCGGAGCCCATCATGGGCTCGACGCGAATGAAGAGCGGGACGGCCACCAAGCTCGTCCTCAACACCTTGTCGACCGCGACGATGATCCGCCTGGGCAAGGTGTACGAGAACATGATGGTCGACCTCCAGATGACCAACCTCAAACTGGTCGAGCGCTCCAAAAAGATCGTGATGACGGCCACGGGTGTCGGCTACGACGAGGCCGCGACCACCCTCGACGCCGCAGACGGGCACGTCAAGACGGCGTTGGTGATGCTGCTGGCGGACGTAGATGCCGAGACGGCCCGCGAGCGGATCGAGCACGCCGACGGATTCGTGCGCCACGCCATCGCCGGGACGGCGCCGGGTCAGGCGTAACCCTGCCGGTGTGTGAGGGAGCGTCGGATTCGGCCTACACAGCGGTAGGAAGCGGAACAGGAGGCCACCGGGGGCGATTCGCAAGACGTGTGGCTCCTCTCTCTCCTGCTCGCGCTCGTCTGCGTCGTCGACACCACCGACGACCGGCGAGAGCTGCTTGCCCGTGCTGTCGCCCAGTACGCAGAGCCCCTCGGCGCTCGCATTGACGCGCGCTCTCTGGATGTGGCCTGGGCGGACCTCAACGGCGACGGCCTCGACGAAGGCCTAGTCCGACTGAGACGTACGGAGGGCGGCTGGACGGTTCTGGTGTTCGAAGCCATGCCGCCCGAGGACGCCGTCGAGGTGGGTGCGTTTCTGCCCGCCGCCGAGATCCGGGCCGTCTACGGGCCGCTCGTGATCGTGCCCCGCACGACTGGCTGGTGCGACATCGTCGCCACCTCCGCTCGCGGTAGCCACCGGCGACTTCGCTTCGACGGCGAGACCTACCCGCCGCGCACCTCGCTCGGTACGCCCGTTCGCCGGGTGCCGACCGGGCAGGTCGTCTTTCGCGACCGCTAGCGCTTCTGCTCCCTCTCCTCTCGCCTGACGCCGACCGGCGCCGGGCGCTCCGTGTGCCGACGTGACGCTCTCCGACCTCCGCGACCGCCTCGCGGCACTCCCCTTTTTCCGCCGCGTCCGCGACGAGACCGAGGCGCTGGCGCCCGGCACCTCGCTGCGCCTCAAGGGCACCGCCGGCTCGCTCCCCGCCTTCGTGCTCGCGGACGTGCTGGATTCGACGGGCGGCCCGCTTGTGGCCTTGCTGGCGGAGAGCGAGAGCGCCGACTACCTCCGCTCCGACCTCGAGCAACTCCTCGGCAGCGACGACCGGATCCTCTTCCTCCCCCCCACCGGCCGCGAGCCCTACGACCCCGAGCAGCTCGCCGACACCCTCCCGCTCGTCCAGCGCGCCGACGCCCTCGGCCGCTTGCGCGACGGGTTCTCCGGGATTCTGGTGACGAGCGTCGAGGCCATCTCCGAGCTGGTGCCGCTCCCCGAGACCGTCGGAGATGAGACGCTGTCGGTGCGCGTCGGCCAAGAGATCCCTCCCGAGGACCTGGTCGAGCGGCTGACCGGGCAGGGGTTCACGTTCGTCGAGTTCGTGAGCGAGCCCGGCGAGCTGGCGCTGCGCGGCGGCATCCTCGACGTGTACCCGTTCGCCGGCGGCTACCCCATCCGCCTGGAGTTCTTCGGCGACGAGGTCGACCAGATTCGCGAGTTCGACCCGCAGTCGCAGACCTCCGTCTCGCGCCTGGAGACCGCCCGACTCGTCCCCAACCTCGGCGCCGAGCGCTATACCGAGGGCGGCCACGTCACGCCGCTCGACTACCTGCCCGCCGCAACCCCGCTCGCCCTTTTCGACAGCCAGCGGCTCGTCGAAAAGGCGACCGAGCTGTTCGAGCACGCGAGCACGCACCACACGGATCGCCTCGACGCGCTCGACGACGAAGACGAAGCGCCCGCCCCGCCCGAGGAGCGCTACCTCACCGGCGACACTCTGTCGGCGCTCGTCGACGCGCGCCCGCAGCTCCTGTTCGGCACCTTCTCCGGCGAGGGTGACCTCACCGCCGAGCTGTCGGCCACGCCGCAGCCGTCGTACAACGGCGACCTCAAGCGCCTGCGCAAGGACGTCGAGACGGCCGACCTCGACATCGTCATCGTGTGCGACAGCGCGTCGCAGAAGTCGCGGCTGTGGGAGTTGCTCGGCGGCGACATCGAGACCGGCAAGCCGCCGCCGGCGGATCTGATGGTCGAGAGCCTGCACGAGGGGTTCGTGGTACCGGACGCGAACCTCGCGCTGTACACCGACCACCAGCTCTTCGACCGCTACCACCGCCCGACCGCCCGCAAGCGCAAAAAGGCGCGCGGCGGCCTGTCGCTCCGCGAGATCAAGGCGCTCCGCCCCGGCGACTTCGTCGTCCACGTCGACTACGGGATCGGCAAGTTCGCCGGGCTCCAGTCGATCACCGTCCGCGAGCAGACGCAGGAGGCGGTCCGGCTCATCTTCAAGGGCGGCGACGAGCTGTTCGTCAACGTGACGGCGCTCCACAAGCTGCACAAGTACACCGGGAAGGAGGGCCACCAGCCCAAGCTGACCAAGCTGGGGACCGGCGCGTGGGAGCGGCTCAAGGCGCGCACCAAGAAGCGCGTCAAGGACATCGCGCGCGACCTCATCCAGATCTACGCTCGGCGACGTGCCTCGCGCGGCTACGCCTTCAAAGCCGACACCGTCTGGCAGCGCGAGCTCGAGGCGTCGTTCGCGTTCGAGGAGACGCCCGACCAGGCGGCGACGATCGACGCCATCAAGGCCGACATGCAGCA
Source organism: Rubrivirga aquatilis (assembly GCF_046845665.1). GTDB lineage: Bacteria > Bacteroidota > Rhodothermia > Rhodothermales > Rubricoccaceae > Rubrivirga. The sequence goes on from NZ_CP177355.1 coordinate 586,441, forward strand.
GGCGATCCCGATGGACCGGCTCGTCTGCGGCGACGTGGGCTTCGGCAAGACGGAGGTCGCCATCCGCGCCGCGTTCAAGGCCATCCAGGACGGCAAGCAGGTGGCCGTCGTCGTCCCCACGACCGTGCTCGCGCGGCAGCACGCCGAGACGTTCGAGAAGCGGATGGGCAAGTTTCCGGTTCAGATCGCCCAGCTCAGCCGGTTCGTCTCGAAGCCGGACCAGAAAGAGGTCATCGCCGGGCTGGCGGACGGGACGGTCGACGTGGTGATCGGGACGCAGCGCGTGCTCTCGAAGGACGTCAAGTTCAAAGACCTCGGCCTTTTGATCGTCGACGAGGAGCAGCGGTTCGGCGTCGGCGCCAAGGAAAAGCTCCGCAAGCTCCGCCCCGACGTGGACACGCTGACGCTGACGGCGACGCCGATTCCGCGCACACTCCAGTTCTCGCTTCTCGGCGCCCGCGACTTGTCGCTCATCCAGACGCCGCCGCTCAACCGCCAGCCGGTCGTCACGGAGATCCACACCTTCGACCGCGACCTGATCCGCGACGCCATCTTGTACGAGGTCGGTCGGGGCGGGCAGGTGTTCTTTATCCACAACCGCGTCCAGACGATCGACGAGATGGCGGCCATGATCCGCGCGCTCGTGCCGGACGTGCGGATCTCGACGGCGCACGGCCAGATGCCGCCGGCCACGCTCGAGGGCGTCATGCTCGGGTTCATGGACCACGAGTTCGACGTGCTCGTCAGCACCAGCATCGTCGAGTCCGGCCTCGACGTGTCGAACGCGAACACGATCATCGTCGACAACGCCCAGCGGCACGGGCTGGCGGACCTCCACCAGCTGCGGGGGCGCGTCGGGCGAAACGACCAGAGGGCCTTTTGCTACCTCTTGGTCCCGAGTGTCCACTCGTTGACGAAGGAGGCGCGCCAGCGTCTGCAGGCCGTCGAGGAGTTTTCCGACCTCGGCTCCGGGTTCAACTTGTCGATGCGCGACCTCGACATCCGAGGCGCGGGCAACATGCTGGGCGCTGAGCAGTCGGGCTTTATCGAGGACATCGGCTTCGAGACGTACCACAAGATTCTGGACGAGGCGGTGCAGGAGCTGCGGCACGACGAGTTCGCGGAGCTCTTCGCCGACCAGGACACCGCCCCTCCCCCGCCCGAGCCCACGGTCGATGTGGACGGCGACGTGTTCATCCCGCCGAGCTACGTCTCGAACCCCGTCGAGCGCCTCAACCTGTACCGCCGCCTCGCCGACCTCGACGTCGAGGCAGACGTGGCCGCCTTCCGCGACGAACTCGCCGATCGCTTCGGCCCGCCCCCGCCGGAGATCGGCACGCTGCTGACGCTGGCAGCGATGCGGCCGCTCGCAATGCGCCTGCGCCTGCCTCGGGTGACGTGGAAAAACCAGCGGCTCTTCCTCTCCATCCCCGAGCCGAGCGACGACACCTACTTCCACCAGCGCATGTTCAACCCGCTGCTGGAAGCCCTCGCGACCGGCGGGATCCGCTATGTGCTCAAGGACAACCGGGCTGGCAAGCTCCGCGCGATCGTGCAAGACATTCCGTCGCTGGAAGCCGCGCAGACGACGCTCTCCCGGCTTGCGGACGCCGTGGCGGTGCTGATGGAAACAGCGACGGAGGCGGCAGCCTAGGCATTCCGCGACCTCGGGGGGTGGACACCCCTTGCATGCGGTCTGTGCGCAATGCCCCCGGTGAGGAGAGACGCTTGCCCGAGAACGCATTGCGCGAATCGGCCGGATGCGGTCTATGTTGGCACCGTCAACGACCGTACGGCTATGCCCTTGCTTGTCGGAGTCCCGTCGGAGAGCGCCCCCGGAGAGGGGCGCGTGGCGCTGGCGCCCGACGCCGTGCGTCGGCTGGCGAAAGCCGGCATCGAGGTCGTCGTGGAGCGTGGGGCTGGGGACCAGGCCTATCTGACCGATGCGGCCTTCGAGGCCGCTGGCGCGCGGCTGGGGAGCCGCGCCGAGGCGCTGGCGGCGCCCGTCGTGGCGACGGTCCGGGGGCTCGCGCAAGCGGATCTGGACGGATTGTCGGAGGGCGCAATCGTCATCGGCCTGCTGCGGCCCCTCGACGAGGCCGACACCGTCCGCGCGCTCGCCGCCAGCGGCGCGACGGCGCTCGCAATGGAGCTCGTCCCCCGGACCACGAAAGCCCAGAAGATGGACGCGCTCTCGGCGATGAGCACCGTCGCCGGGTACCGCGCGGCGCTCTTGGCGGCGCTCCACCTGCCCAAGTTCTTCCCCTTGCTGACGACCGCCGCGGGGACGGTCCGCCCTGCGAAGGTCCTCGTGCTGGGCGCAGGCGTGGCCGGGCTCCAGGCGCTCGCGACGGCGCGGCGGCTTGGTTCCGTCACGGCCGCCTATGACGTGCGCGCGGCGGCGCGTGAGCAGGTCGAGTCCGTCGGCGCGACGTTCGTCGAACTCGACCTCGAGACCGGCGACGCGGAGGACGCGGGCGGCTACGCGAAGGCGCTCGCCGAGGAGCAGCAGGCCCGACAGGTGGCGGCGCTGGCGACGAAGATCGCCGACTACGACGCCGTCATCACGACGGCGCTGATCCCCGGACGGCCGGCGCCCCTCTTGATCACCGAGGCGGGCGTGGCCGGGATGCGGCCGGGCTCGGTCATCGTCGACCTGGCAGCACCGAACGGCGGCAACTGCGCGGCCACGCAGCCCGGCACGCCCCATTCGCACGCCGGCGTGACCATCCTCGGCCCGCTCGATCTGGCCGCCGAGATGCCGCTCCACGCGTCCGAGATGTACGCGCGGACGGTCGCCGCGCTGATCACCGACTTCCACGACGACGGCGCTTTCCGGCTCGACCTCGACGACGAGATCCTGGCGGGTGCGGTCGTCACGCACGGCGGCGCGGTCGTCAACGAGCGCGTCCAAACAAGCCTCTCCCCTGCCCCCGAGCCGTCATGAGCCTCGCCTTTGTCGTCGTGTTCGTGCTCGCGTCGTTCCTCGGCGCCGAGGTCATCTCGAAGGTGCCCGCGACGCTGCACACGCCGCTGATGTCGGGGTCGAACGCGATCTCGGGCATCACGATTCTGGGCGCGATCGTGATCGCCGGGTCCGTCGAGGCGCCGTGGGCGAAGTGGGTCGGCGTCGCGGCGCTCGTGCTGGCGACGATCAACGTCGTGGGCGGTTTTCTAGTCACCGACCGCATGCTGGAGATGTTCAAGCCGCGCGAGCGGGCCGGGGAGAGCACGAACGGCCAAGCCTCCTGAGCCATGATCGACGCCCTCGTCACGCTCGCGTATCTCGTCGCCGCGTCCCTGTTCGTGCTGGGCCTGAAGCGCTTGGGCTCGCCGCGAACGGCGCGAGCGGGCAACCGGCTCGCGGCGGTCGGGATGCTGATCGGCATCGTCGCGGCGCTCGTGTCGGCCCAGATCCTGAACCCCATCGAGCTGGCGGCCGGGCTGCTCGTCGGGACCGCGATCGGGGTCCTGCTGGCGCGGCGGACGGCGCTGACCGAGATGCCGGAGTTGGTGGCCGCCTTCAACGGGTTCGGCGGGGCCGCCTCGGCGCTCGTGGCCGGGGCCGAGGCGGTGCGCGTCGCCAGCGAGGCGGGGATCGCGTACGGCGCGGCCGAGGCGCTCGTCGTCGGCGCGTCCGTCCTGATCGGCGCCGTCACGCTGACGGGCTCGTTCCTGGCCGTCGGCAAGCTGCGCGGGAGCGTCCAGTCGACCGGCTTCCCCGGCCTGCGGCTGGCGTCGATCGTCGTCGGGCTGGGCGTGGTCGCCGCGCTGGCCCTCGTCGCGATGCAGGCCGAGACGGGCGGGCTGTTCCCGCTCGCGGTGCTCGCGATGCTGGCGCTCGTGCTCGGCGTGCTGCTCGTGCTGCCCATCGGCGGGGCCGACATGCCGGTCGTCGTCGCCCTCCTCAATGCCTATTCCGGGCTCGCCGCGGCGGCGACGGGGTTCGTGCTCGGCAACTACGCGCTCGTGATCGCGGGCGCGCTCGTCGGCGCCAGCGGCTTGATTCTGACGCGGATCATGTGCGAGGCGATGAACCGCTCGCTGGCAAACGTCTTACTCGGCGGCTTCGGCGCCACATCCGCGACCGCCAGCAGCGGCGACGGCGAGGACAAGCCGGTCCGCGCGACGACGCCGGACGACGTGGCGGTGATGGCGGCCTATGCCGCGCGCGTGGTGATCGTGCCCGGCTACGGCCTAGCGGTCGCGCAGGCGCAGCACGAGGTCCGAGAGCTCGCCGACCTGCTGGCGGCTGAGGGCGTCGACGTGAGCTACGCCATCCACCCGGTCGCGGGCCGGATGCCGGGCCACATGAACGTGCTGCTCGCGGAGGCCAACGTGCCCTACGACCGGCTCATCGAGATGGACGAGATCAATCCGGAAATGGGCCAGATCGACCTCGTGATCGTCATCGGCGCGAACGACGTGGTCAACCCGGGCGCGCGCGACGACGAATCGAGCCCGATCTACGGGATGCCGGTCATCAACGTGGACCACGCGGCGCAGGTCGTCGTCCTCAAGCGCTCGATGAACCCGGGCTACGCGGGCATCGAGAACCCACTCTTCTACAAGGAAAACACCCAGATGCTCTTCGGCGACGCCAAGGCGACCGTGAAGGCCATCGTGGGTGAGCTGAAGACGCTGCAGGCGGCGTAGGGATGCACCGGCGGTGTGTCCCTACCGCACGATGCGGCTCCGGCGCGCGATCGCGCGGTCGAGCGAGAACCGCCCTGGCCCGGTGAGCGCCAGGGCGACGGCGACGATCAGAAAGACCAGCGCCTTCTCCCCCTCCCCCACGTTGGCGCCGTGGCGGACGAAGAACGCGACGGCCATCGTGATCGCCACGAACACGGCCGCGGGCCGCGTCGCCAGCCCCACCGCCAGCAGCAGCCCGCCGACGAACTCGCTGAGGGCAGCGGCCCACGCGAACAGCGTTGGGAGCGGGAAGCCCATCTCGGCCGTCCCGCCGATAAAGCCCTCCGACGGCGGCAGCTTGCCGAGCCCGTGCGCGACCGCCAGCAGCAGACCCGCCCCGAGGCGCAGCGCCAGCAGGCCGAGGTCGACCGGGCGCGACGCGTCGGGGGCGGAAAAAAGGGCGGTGCGCAGCGTCATCGGTCCGGGGGGAGGCGTCCGCCAACGCCCGACCGGCGCGCAAGCTCCGGCCTCCCCTCCCCGACGCCCCCGGGCGCACGAGAGCCGGGCTACACCGGCATCTGCTGGAGGGTCCACGTGTTGCCGTCCGGGTCGCTGAACCCCGCGTAGAGCACGCCGCCCATGTCGACGGCGGACTCCACCTCGACGCCGCGACCAATCATCTCCTCGCGGACCGCCTCGATGTCGTCGACGACGAGATGGAGACCCCGGAGCGACCCGGGCGCCATCGCCAGCGCCGGGAGGCCGGCGCCCAGGACGATGGAGCACGACGACCCCGGCGGCGTCAGCTGGACGATGCGGACATCGCCACCGGGCTGCACGTCGTGGTCGGCGTGGAACCCGACCCGGTCGACGTAGAACGCCTTGGCGCGGTCGATATCGGAGACGGGGACGGGGAGGAGTTCGAGGCGCATCGGGGGTCGGGGTGAATGGGGATGGCCGCAAGCGGCCCCACTGGCGACAAGGACCGCCAGCAGGGCACACGCAGGGTCAGTCTGACGACGGCACGATGATGGGCAGCTCCTGCTCGCGGACGAGCCGGTTGAACGCGGCCACGTCGGTGTCGAGGATCGCGCGCAGTGTCGTCAGCTCGGCCTCGATCTCGGCCATCACCTCGTCGCGGTAGGCGTAGGCCTGGTCCGTCGGGCGGAAGTCGCCAGAGGCGACGGTGCCGCCGAGAGCGCTCAGCTCGTTGCCCAGGTTGATCCCGTAGTTGAGCGGGTCCTGCCGGCTCTCGCTCCGCGTCTCATAGAGCACCTCCTCGACCGTCGTCATCCGCTCGATGAGCGCCTCGCCGGCCGTCTTGACCGTGTCGACACCCGCTGCATCGTCGGGCAGGCGCGCCAGGAACGCCCGGATCTGCGCGCGCAGGTCGCGCACCTGTTCGACCGACTCGTTCACCTCGGTCACCTTGTCGCGCACCTCGCGCAAGAACTCGAACTGCGCCTGCAGATCCTCCGGCGTCGCCGACGAGCGCGGATCCAAGCGGATCTCGAACGGCACCTGCAGGCTGTCGCCGTCGACGACGAGTCGTGCCGTGTACTGCCCGGGCGTCGCTTGCGGACCGTTGAGCCCGCCGCCCCAGAAGATCATCCCATCGAAGCGCGCCGCATCCGGATACCGGCGGCCCCACACGACGCGGTTCATACCCGCCTCGGTCGCCAGCTCGAAGTCGTCGTCGTCGGGCGTAAACGTCTGCACGACCTCGCCGTCGCGGTCGATGATCTTGAGCGCCGCGTCCGCCGAGTCGGTCAGCGCCTCCGCCAGCAGGTAGTGGATGACCACGCCCGCCTCCGGATTCGTGCCCGCGCCCCGCGTCACGGCCTGCCGGTAGCCGTCGACGCGGTACGTGGGCTTGGGGCGGAACAGCCACATCGGCGCGCTGGCGACGGCGGGCTGGAGCTGATATAGCGGCGTCAGGTCGTCGAGTACGTAAAACCCGCGCCCCTGCGTGGCGACCACCAACTCGCCCTGGCGCACAGCCAAGTCGGTGACGGGCACGATGGGCAGGTTGAGCTGGAACGGCTGCCACCGCTCGCCGTCGTCGAACGAGATGTACATCCCGCGCTCGGTCCCGGCATAGAGCAGGCCCGGACGCATTGGGTCGGCTCGGATGACGCGCGTAAACGCCGGCGCCTCGATGCCGTCGTCGATGCGCTGCCACGTCGCGCCGTAGTCCTCCGTCCGCAAGAGGTACGGCGCGAAGTCGTCCACCTTGTAGCGCGTCGCGGCGACGTAGAGGCCACCGGGGCGCGCGGGGTCGGCCTCGATTGAGTTGATCATGGCGTCGCTCGGCAGCAACCGGTCTCCGGGCGTGATGTCGGTCCACGAGCCGCCGCCGTCGCGCGTGACGTGGAGCAGGCCGTCGTCGGAGCCCACCCAGATCGTGCCCTCGTCGTGCGGACTCTCCGCGAGGGCGAAGATGGTCGCGTAGTACTCGACGGATGTGTTGTCCTGCGTGATCGGGCCGCCGGACGACTCCAGGGTCGCCGGGTCCGCGCGCGTCAGGTCGGGCGAGATGGGCACCCACGTCTGGCCGTAGTTGGTCGAGCGGTACAGGCGATTCCCGGCCGCGAAGAGCGGGTAATCGTTCGTTTCCGCGTCGCGGTACTGCGAGAACAGGAGGGGGAAGTTCCACTGGAAGCGGATCTTGAGGTCCTTCGCCGGCGCGCCGATCGGGTTCTCCGGCCACACGTTGACGATCCGGCTCTCGCCCGTCCGGTGGTTGACCATCTGCAAGAATCCGCCATAGGATCCGCCGAACACGATGTCGGGGTCGTCCGGGTGCGGCGCCAGCCAGCCCGACTCGCCGCCGGCCGAGGGCTCCCAGTCGCGCTCGGTGATGGCGCCGCCCGTGCTGCGGTGCGCGATCCGGATCGTCGAGTTGTCCTGCTGGCCGCCGTAGATGCGGTACGGGAAGTGGCTGTCCGTCGTGACGCGGTAGAACTGGGCCGTCGGCTGGTTGAGGTACGTGCTCCAGGTGTCGCCGCCGTCGAACGTCACCTGCGCGCCGCCGTCGTCGGCGATGACAATGCGGTCGCCGTCCTCGGGCGCGATCCAGATGTCGTGGTGATCGGCGTGGGGCGTGTCCACGCTCTCGAAGGTGCGCCCTCCGTCGGTGCTCACCCAGAGCTGGACGTTGAGCACCCAGACCTTGTCGGGGTCCTCAGAGTCGGCGCCGAGCCGGGTGAAGTACCAGGCCCGCTGGCGGAGATTGCGGTCGGTGGAGACGAGCGTCCACGTTTCGCCCCCATCGTCGGAGCGGAACAGGCCGCCGTTCTCGTTCTCGACGAGCGCGTAGACGCGGTCGGGGTCGGCGGGCGAGATCGAGACGGCGCTGATGCCCCAGATGCCGTCCGGGAAGCCCTCGTTCGCCGAGATGTCCGTCCACGTGTCGCCGCCGTCGGTGCTCTTCCAGATCGACGAGCCCTCGCCCCCGCTCGAAAAGCTGAACGGCGTCCGGCGGACGTTCCAAATGCTGGCGTACAGGATCCGCGGATTCGTCGGGTCCATCTCGAGCTCGAAGGCGCCCGCGTCCTCGTTCACGAACAGGACGTGCTCCCACGTTTCGCCGCCGTCGCGCGAGCGGAAGACGCCGCGGTCGGCGTTCGGCCCGAAGGCGTGGCCGAGCACGGCCGCGAAGACCGTGTTCTCGTCGCGCGGGTGGACCACGACGCGCGGGATGTGCTGCCCGCCCTCGAACCCGATGCTCTCCCACGAGCGCCCCGCGTTCTCCGACTTCCACATCCCCCACCCCGGCGACACGTTCCCGCGCAGCGACTTCTCACCGCCGCCCACGTAGATCACGTTCGGGTCCGACTCGGCGACGGCGACGCTGCCAATCGAGCCGCCGAAATAGCCGTCCGAGATGTTCTCCCAGCTGCCGCCGCCGTCCTGCGTCCGCCAGACGCCGCCGCCGGTCGCGCCCTGGTAGTAGGTCAACGCGTCGCCCGGGATGCCGGCGACGCCCGACGCGCGGCCGCCCCGGAACGGGCCGACGAGACGGTACTCCAGCGACTCGAACAGCGTCGAATCGACGGGCGTGGCGAGTTGGGCGCGGACATCTACAGAGACGAGCGCCAGCAGGACGAGTGAGAGAACCAATCGGGACATCGGGCGGAGCGGTGAGGGACCGTCAGTCTACGGCCGGGCGTGCGGATCCCCGAGAGATGCACGGCATGCGAGGCCGAAAAGGCGGATACTGAGACTGCTCTCCGCCCCGCCCCGATGTCCGACCTCTCCTCCAAGCAGCGCGCCAACCTCCGCAAGCTGGCGCAGTCCCTCAAGCCGACCGTCCACGTCGGCAAGGAGGGCGTCACCGAGGCCGCCCTGCAAGGGCTCCGCCAGACGTTCGCGACGCACGAGGTGGTGAAGGTCCGCGTGCTGGAAGCGGCGCCCGAGTCGGCCAAGGACACGGCGTACGCGCTCGTGGCTGGCGTCGACGAGGCGGAGGTCGTCCAGGTCGTCGGGCGCAACGCTACGCTCTTCCGGCCCATGCCCGATCCGCCGCCCGCCCCTCCGCCCCCGACGCCCGACCCGAAGGCCCGGCGCACGCCGCCGCGGAGCACTCCGAAGCGAGGCACGTCGAACCGCCGCTCCTCGACGCGCGGCAAGGGGCGCAAGTAGCGCGACCACGACCGGAGCCGCTCGCCCCCTTCCGCCTCGGCGCTGAGGTGGGCGAGATCGATCTCGCCCTGACGACGACTCACGCCGCCCGGACGACGGCGTCGATCACGTCTTGGTGCACCTTCGGGTGGAACGGGCTCGGCACCAGCTCGTCGGCGGGCGCGAGCGCGCTGATGGCCGCCGCCGCCGCGATCTTCATGGCGTTCGTGATGGCCGGCGCGCCCACGTCGAGCGCCGCCTTGAAGAGGCCGGGGAACGCGAGCGCGTTGTTGACGCTCCGCCCGTCGGCCGCGAACGCCGCGCCCGCCGCCAGCGCCGCCTCGGGCGTAATCTCGGGGACCGGGTTCGACAGCGCGAGCACGATCTGGCCGGGCCGGATCATCTCGGGCGTGATCAGCCCCACGACGCCCGTCGTCGCGATCAGCACGTCCGCCTCGGCCGCCGCGTCCTCGATGGTCGCCGTCCGGCCGCCGCGGGCCTCCAGCCGCTCGCGCGCCGCCGCGCCCGGGTCCACGCCGACGACCTCGAAGCCGGCATCGAGGAGGAGGCTGGCGATCGCGAGCCCGGCCGCGCCGAGCCCGATCTGGGCGCACGTCAGGTCGCGGTCGCCCTCGCGGCCGGTCTGGCGGAGGGCGCTGAGCACGGCCGCCAGCAGGACCGTCGCCGTGCCGTGCTGGTCGTCGTGCATGACGGGCTGCGGCAGGCGCCGGATCAGCTCCTCCTCGATCCAGAAGCAGTCCGGCGTCCGGATGTCCTCGAGGTGGATGCCGCCGAACGACGGCGCGATGCGGACGACGGTCTCGACGAACGCCCCCGGGTCCTTCTCGTCGATCACGATCGGCACGGCGCTGAGCCCCACGAACCGGTCGTAGAGGACCGACTTGCCCTCCATCACGGGCAGGCTCGCGAGCGCGCCGATGTCGCCCAGCCCGAGCACGCGCGTGCCGTTCGTGCAGATGGCGACCGTGTGGCCAACCGACGTCAGGGTGCGCGCCAGCGCGGGGTCTTTCTGAATGGCGGTGCAGACGCGCGCGACGCCCGGCGTGTAGATGTAGCGCAGGTCCTCCAGCCGCTCTACCTCGGTCGTGCGGACGGTCTTGATCTTGCCGCCCGCGTGCCGCTCGAACACCAGGTCCTTCACGTCCAGCACCTTGGTGTCGGTCTGGGCGCGGATCGCCGCGAGCACCTCCGCGAGATGGCCCTCGTCGAAGACCGACAGCGTCACGTCGCGGAGCACGTGGTCGCGGCCGAGGTACACCGTCTCGATGTCGCCGATCAGGGCGCCCATCTCACCGACGAGCGCGAAGAGCCGGCCGAGCATCCCTGGCCGGTGCGCGTTGCGAACCGACAGGACGACGTCGTAGTCGGGGAGGGCGGGGCGGGCGGGGAGATCACTCATGCGGCAAGCTATCCCGCTCGTTCAAGGCTGACCGCCCGGACAGGCGTCTTCACCGAGGCCTTCCCCGCTGGCGTGGCGGCCCTACAGCCGGCTCACGAGGTCATACGTCCCGCGCCCGACGCGCTCGATGCGGCCTCGCTTCACCATCCGGCTCAGCACGCGGCCCGCGTAGTCCTTCGTCGTCCCCGCCAGCTCCGCCAGCCGGTCGCGGTGGACGGCCCCGGGCGTGCGCGCGAGATGGAAAAGGAGCGTTTGAGCGACGGTGGACGGGGAGAACGACATAACGGGGAGAGAGAACGGTCGGCGGCACGGGGGCCCCGACGGGGCCGCGCTCCGTGGAGTCGCCTCCAGCTTGTACCGGCGACGCCCGTCCGTGGTCCGCCCCGGTGGCTAGCGGGCGAGGAGCAGCGTTAGCTGGTGCGGCTCGGTGCCTGGGGGACGGAGCCGCCCGCCGTGCGCGTCTCGTTCCCAGAACGGGTGGTGCAGCACCACGTCCAGCCGGTCGTCGCCGTTGAGGTCGGCGAGCCACGCGTACTCGCCGTCGCCCGGGAGTCGGACGGGTACGTCGACCGGATCGGCGAACAGGGCGGGCCCGCCGGTGCCCCGGTGCACGGAGAGCCGGCTCGGGTGGTCGCCGATGAGCAGGTCGGGGCGCCCGTCGCCCGTCACGTCGCCGACGCGGGTGAAGGTGTCGAAGGCGCGCGCCCAGCGCGGATCCGGCTGGACCGCATGCGTCCCGCCGCGCAGGACGACCTCGAGCGGCACCCACCCGGGCTCGCGCGGGCTCGGCGGCCCGTCGAGCGCGAGCCGCCGCGTCGTCGCCTCGACCAGCCGACCGTCGACAGCGCGGACCAGTTCGATCGTCAGCCACACGTCGTCGCCCATGCTGCCCTTGAGCCGCTTCCACCAGCTCCCGGTGAGGAACCGACGCTCGATAGACGTGATCACAAGGTCCGGGGCGCCGTCGCCGTCGAGGTCGGGCGTGTCGAGCGCGATCTGGACGCGGCCGTCGGAGCCGAGCGACTGTGTGGGGTCGGGCGCGAACGCGAGCGCGCCCCCAGCGGCGGTGCCCCGGTGGAAGTCGACGCGCGTCCGGGCCTCTCCCCTGCTGCCGTCGAGCGCGAGGACGAGCAGATCCGGGACGCCGTCGTCGGTAAGGTCGGCGACCGTGTGGATGGCGCGGACCCGACCCACCCCGTCGCCGAGGCGGGCGGTATCGTCCGGCGCGTCGATGTCGACTGCCAGCGTCTCGGCGGCGGCCTCGAACTGCCCGCTCGCGTCCTGTCGGTGGACGAGCAGGCGCGGCCCGTCGGCCGCGACGAGGTCAGGGCGCCCGTCGCCGTCGGCGTCCGTGGCCCACACGCGCGCCTGGGGCCAGGGGTCGAGGCGGTGGCCGTCGGCGCCCGCGATGCGCCGCAGGTCCGGCGCGCTCCCGACGGTGAGGGGCTCGGCGAAGCCGTCGTCGGTCTGGACCGCGACCGCCCAGCCCTCGGCGGTCGGCACCACCACGTCGTCGCGGCCGTCGCCGGTGAGGTCGTGCGACACGTCGGCGTGCGGGATGCCGCCCTCGCGGAGCCCCGGCAGCGCGTCGGCGAGCGCCGCGAGCGGTCGCTGGTCGCCCGTCTCGAAGTCGACCGCGCGGAGCTCGCGCGCGCCGCCAACCACGAGCCGCTCGCGCCCACCGATCTGGACCACGTCGACGAACGCCACGTCCGCGCCGAGCGCGACGCGGCGCCCCGCCGTCCAGGTGCTGTCGCCAAACGCGAAAAGCTGCACCTCGCGCTCCCCATCCGGCCCGACCGTCACCACGGCAAGGTCCGCCATCGGCCCGCCCGTCAAAAACTCCGTCAGAACCGTCGGGCGGCCGGCGACGCCCAGTACCACCTCCACCGGGTCGAAGAGGGACTCGGTGACCGGGGTCGTCGAGAAGCAGCCGGCGAGCGCGAGCGCCGTAGGGAGGAGCCGTCGCATTTCGCAAGGAACGACACTGGCGACGCCCCCAGGGGTCCGACGCCGATGCCGCCCTCGATCCCACGCCCTCCGTCGTCCCTGACGCTCGGGGTCAGTCTGTGACGATGTGGAGCTCCGAGACTCTGGCACCCTCGCCGAGACGGAGGACGAGGTCGTACTCGGCGAAGTAGTCGGTCGGCTCCGGTTCACCGAGCAACGCGACCACCTCCTCTCGGGACTGCCCGACGAGGTCGTGCCGCCGCAGGAGATCGTCCACCATGTCTACCCGCGCTGGCCCGGTCCCCGGATCGATGGACCGCCAGGCGACGGGATCGAAGTCCTCCCCGCTCGACAGTCCGCACCCGCCCCAGACAGCCGCCAGCGCGAGCACGAGAAGAAGACGGGGTCGGGCCGAACGGTGCACAGCCATTGAGTGACCCTACACGTTGAACCGGAACAGCATCACGTCGCCGTCGACCACGGTGTACTCCTTGCCTTCGCTGCGCATGGCGCCCGCCTCGCGCGCCGCCGTCTCGCTCCCCAGCCGGTCGTAGTCGGCGAACTTGATGGTCTCGGCGCGAATGAACCCCTTCTCGAAGTCGGTGTGGATGACGCCCGCCGCCTGGGGCGCCTTCATGCCGCGCGTGATCTGCCACGCCCGCGACTCCTTGGGGCCCGCCGTGAAGTAGGTGATCAGCCCCAAGAGGGCGTACGCTTCCTGCGCCAGCCGGTCCAGCCCGGACTCCGTCACGCCCGCGGCCTCCAGGAAGTCTGCGCGGTCGTCGTCGTCGAGCTCGCCGAGCTGGGCCTCGAACTCGGCCGACACCACCACAACTCCGGCGCCCTCCGCCTCGGCCCGCTCGCGAACTTGGTCGACGTAGGCGTTGCCGTCCGGCAGATCGCCCTCGCCGACGTTCGCCGCGTACAGCACCGGCTTGGCCGTCAGCAGAAACTGAGACTGCAGGATGGGCAGCTCCTGGTCCGACACGTCGAGCGTCCGCGCCGGCAGGCCTTCGCCGAGGTGGTCTTCGAGGCGGGCCAGGAAATCGGCCTCCGCCTTGGCCGCCTTGTCGCCGGTCCGGACCGACTTGGCGACGCGCTCGAGCCGCTTGCTCACCGTCTCCAGGTCCTTCAGCAGCAGCTCCGTGTCGATGGTCTCGATGTCGCGGATCGGGTCGACCGAGCCCTCGACGTGGACGACATTGGGGTCCTCGAAACACCGGACGACATGGGCGATGGCGTCCGTCTCGCGGATGTTGGCCAAGAACTGGTTGCCCAGCCCCTCCCCCTTCGACGCGCCCGCAACGAGGCCGGCGATGTCGACGAACTCGATGACGGCGGGCAACGTCTGCTTCGAGCCCGCCAGCTCCGCCAGCCGGTCGAGCCGCGCGTCCGGGACGGGGACCACGCCGACGTTCGGCTCGATGGTGCAGAACGGGTAGTTGGCCGCCTCGGCGCCCGCCTCGGAGAGCGCGTTGAAGAGCGTGCTCTTCCCGACGTTGGGGAGCCCGACGATGCCGACACGGAGAGCCATTTTTTTCGGTTGGATGGGTGCCCAGATTCTACCGATCCAGCTCGCGAGACGGGCGGAGCCGTGGCGAAGAGTGACCGCGTGCTTGGGCGAGTAGCTTGCCCGCATGCGCACCGTCGCCCTCCTGTTCCTCGCCCTGCTGGCGCTCCCCGCGAGCGCGCAGACCGACCCGCTGGGCAGCCGGCCGCGCGTCTACGTCGGCGCGGGCGTCGGGCCGGGCGTGGGCGGCGTGGCGCTGGCGACGGCGCCCACGTTCACCATGTTCACCCGCGAGGTAGCCGTCTACGCGGACTACGTTCCACGTGTAACAGGCGGCAGCGGTCGGCTGGTGACGGCGGTCGGTGTGGGCGGCGCGATCCGCGTACTCCGCATCGCCGACGTCGTCCGAAACCGCGACCCGGGCGCCGTCGACCTCGACCTTGGACTCCGCATCGGGCCGTCGTTCTACACGGCCTTTTTCGAGCCGTCGGCCGAGAGCCGCTCGCGCGCGTTCAGCGTCATGCTCGACCCGTTCGCGCGAGGGACGCTCCGCATCGGGTCGGGCCGCGTCGTCTTTGCCGAGGTCGGCACCCAAAGCCCGGCCTTCCGCGCGGGCCTCTCGACCTCGCTCCGCTTCGGCGGGCGGTAAAGCGCTCGAGACGGCACCGCCTGTAGACGCTCGGTGCCACGAGCGCAGGGATGGGGGACGAGGAGCGGGGAAGGAGGCAGACAGAGCCCCACCGGCGGCCCGACGCTACCGAACCACCACGTCGACTGTCGCCACGCTGATCTGGCGGCGCTCCGGCAGGGCGACGGCGGTGAGCCGGCCGAGTCCGGGGCGGTGCGTGAACACGGCGCCCGTGTCGATCGCCAAGAGCTCGGGCAGGTCCAGCACCTCCTCAACCGGCGTGTGGCCCACGACGACCGGCCGCTCCCAATTCGACAAGTCAGCCCCGACGTGCTTGCGCGTCCACAAGATGATGCGGGGGTCCGGGTCGGCGAGGTTGTCGGCGACAGAGAGCCGCGTGTCGAAGCCCGCGTGCGCAAACGCGAACCCGCCGATGTCAGCCACCAAGACCGTCCGCCGCAGGAACGCGAGGTGATCGGCCGGCAACTGGCGGTCGCCGCGCGCCTCGTAGGCTGCCAGCGTGGTCCGCCCGCCGTTGATCCACCAGAGGTCCGCATCGCCCACGCCGTCGGCGTAGTCGAGCATCATCTGATCGTGATTGCCGCGCAGGAACACGCAGCGGGGCCCCGTGCCCGCGTCTGAAGCGGCTTCCAGTTCGAGGCATCGATCGAGCACGGCCGGGCTGTCCGGGCCGCGGTCCACGTAATCGCCGACGAAGACGACGGTGTCGTAGGGGGAGAGCGCGCCGCCCGCATCCTCCGCCAGCCGCGCCAAGAGCGCGTCGAGCGTCCGGGCACAGCCGTGGACGTCGCCGATAGCGTAGAGCGCCACGCCGCTACTCAGGCTTGCGGCCGCCGGTCTCCACCAGGCCGCGCCCCGTCTTGTTGAGCCGATCGCCCTCGCGGAGTTCACGGAGCACGGCGTCGAGGATGCCGTTGACGAACGAGGCACTCTTGTCGGTCCCGAACGCCCGCGCCACCTCCACGGCCTCGTTGAGCGTCACCTTGGGCGGGATGTCGGGGAAGTAGAGCAGCTCGGTGATGGCCATCCACAGCACGTAACGGTCGGTGCGCGCCAGCCGGTTGAGGTCCCAGTTCTCGACGTGCTTCTCGATGAGCACGTCCGCTTCGGTCCGCGCGTCGGCAGTCTTGAGGAACAGGCGCTCGGCAAAGCGGAGGTACTGCTTTTCCTCGGCGTAGGCCGGCTTAAGGATCGTCGCGATGACGTGCTCGACGGTGTCCTGGCTGGCCTCATAGGCGTAGAGCGCCTGGAGGACGTGCTCGCGCACGAGGCGGCGCTTGTTCGGGCGGGGCTGGGACACAGGATGCGAGAGAGCGGGGGGACCCCAAGATACCGGGCGGCACGGCTCAGTCCGGGTGGAAGGCGTGAGAAGCGAGCGGCAAAGATTCGCGCGCGGAGGTTGTGCAGTTCGCCGCTCGCGGGTCTATGGAGACATGCCGCTCGCGCCCCCTCCCCCTCCCCTCCGCTTGTCGACACGCCCCGCCCTTGCGATCGCGGGGTGCGTGGCGGTCGGAGTCGGGCTGGGCACAGCGGTGCCGAGCGTCGCCGGATGGGCGATGGCGGGCGCTGCGGCGGCGATTGGCGCCATCGGGTACGTCGTCGCGACCCGGCGGCGCCTGGTCACCCTGCGCCCGCTCGCGATGACGCTGGCGGTGGCCACCGTCGCCGTCGCGCTCGGCGCGGTCCGCCAGTCGGCGTGGCTCGCGAGCCCGCCCGCCAGCGTCGAGGCGCTGGCGAGCGCGTGGGGCGAGGCGGACGGCGTGACGGTCTGGGGCCGAGTCGCCGAGCCCCCCGAGAGGTCGTGGGCCGTCCGCTTCGCGGTCGACGTCGACTCCGTAGGAAGGGACGGCGCGCGGGACGCGATCCGCGGCCGGGTGCAGGCGACGTTGCGCGTCGGCGACGCGGGCGCCGTGTACCCCGCCCTCCGCACCGGCGACCGCGTCCGCCTGGACGGGCGGCTCGCGCCTCTCCCCCGCCCGCGCAACCCGGCTGCGATGGACTACGGCGCGTACCTCCGCCGGCAGGGCGTCGGCGCCGTCCTCGACGTGCGCGGCGAGACCGGCGCCCGCTTCCTCGCGCCGTCGCGCCGGCTGGCGGACCGCGCGACGTGGGCGATCCGCTCTAACGTCCGCCGCGCGCTGGCGGCGGTCGTCCCCGGCGCCGAGTCGCGCGCGCTTCTGCTGGCGCTCATCCTGGCCGACCGGACGGCCATCGAGGCCGGCACGCTGGAGGCGTTCCGCGCGACCGGGCTGATGCACCTGCTGGCGGTCTCCGGCCTCCACGTCGGGCTGGTGGGGCTGGCGCTGTACGTGATTCTCAAGCCGGTCCTAGGCCGCTTCCGCATCCGCAGGCGCCGCATCGAAGTGGGCCGAGCCGTGGTCACGCTGGCCGTGCTCGCGATGTACGTCGCCGTGGCGGGGGCCTCGGTCTCGACCGTTCGGGCGTTCGTGATGGTGGCGCTGTTGATCGTCGGGCGCACGCTCGAGCGGCCCGCCGATTCGCTCAACGCGCTGGGGCTGGCGGCCATCGTGCTGATCGTGCACCGCCCGGCCGCGCTGTTCGACGTCGGCTTCCAGCTCTCCTTCGGCGCCGTCGCCGCGCTCGTCACGCTCACCCCGCTGCTGACCGCGACCGTGCCCGAGCGTTGGCGACACTCGCGAGCGGGAAGCTTTCTCGTCGGCTCGCTGGCGACCTCCGTCGCGGCGACGCTCGGCACGGCCCCCGCGCTGCTGGCGCACTTGGGGCGGCTGCCGATTGGCGGGCTCGTGCTCAACGTCCCGGCGATTCCGCTCACCGCGATGACACTCGGGAGCGGACTCGGCGCCGTCGTGCTGGCGCCCGTCTCCCCGCTGTCGGCGGCCCTCGGGGCGTTTTCGGACGCGATGGCACGAGCGCTCCTGTGGGTCACCAAAACAGGTGCCGACACGCTCGGATGGGCCACGTACGCTGGATTCCTGGAATCGCCATCGGTGATGCTAGCGGCGGTCCTTGCACTCGTCGCCCTCGCGCTGTGGCGCCGCCCGATCGCCCACCGTCGCGTCGCGATCGCGGCGACCGCCAGCCTCGCGCTCGGGCTCTGGGTCGGCGTCGCTCGCGGAGACGCTGCGCCCCGCCTCGACGTGCTGTTCCTCGATGTCGGCCAAGGCGACGCGACGCTGCTTGCGACGCCCGGCGGGCGGCACGTGCTGGTCGACGCTGGCTTGCGGTCGATGTACGTCGATGAGGGTGCGCGCGTGGTCGTGCCCCACCTCGAGCGCGCCGGCATCGCCCGCTTGGACGCGCTCGTGCTCACGCACGCGGATGCTGACCACATCGGCGGCGCGGCGACCGTGCTCCGGTCGGTGCCCGTCGGGCGGCTGATCGTCAACGGACAGCCGGGCCAGACGGACCTGTGGCGGGAGGTGCTGGCCGTCGCCGACTCAGCCGGTGTGACGGTGCAGTCAGTGGGCGCGGGCGATACGCTGGCGGTCGACCCCGCGCTTCGCATCCGTGTGCTGGGGCCGAGCGGGCCGATGCCGTCGCCGAACGACGCCTCGATTGTGTTGCGCGTCGAGCACGGCCTGACACGCTGGCTGCTGACTGGCGACGCCGAGGCAGCGGGCGAGGCGGCCGTCGTAGGCCGGTTTGGCGACTGGCTCGCGGCCGATGTGGTGACGGTCGGCCACCACGGCTCGCGGACCTCGTCGTCGCCAGCGATGGTGGATGCGGCGGGACGGCCCGCGTTCGCCGTCGTGTCCGTCGCCCGGCGCAATCGCTACGGACTGCCCGACGAAGAGCCGCTGGGGCGTTGGCTGACGACCGGCGCCGAGGTGCTGCAAACCGCCAATGAGGGCGCAGTCTGGCTCCGCTCCGACGGTGAGACGGTCGAGCGCGTCGAGTGGCGGGGGAAGTGACAGAAGCCGGGGGCGCCGGAGCGCGGCACCCGACAGGACACGCCCCGTACCCTTCCAATTGCGCCTTACTCAGTCACCCCATGCGCTTCGGCATCGACCTCGGCGGCACCAAAATCGCCGGCCTCGCCTTGGCCGACGACGGAACGGAGGCCGCCACGATCCGCATCGCCACCCCGCCCGACTACCGCGCCACGCTCGACGCCATCGCGTACGTAGTTGACCGGCTGGCGTCGGCGACCGGGGAGCGTGGGACCGTCGGCGTGTGCATCCCAGGCGCCATCGAGGCGGCGACCGGGCGGGTCAAAAACGCCAACTCAACGTGGCTCATCGGCCACCGGCTGACCGAGGATCTCGCCGAGCGGCTCGGCCAGCCGGTCCGGGTGACGAACGACGCGAACGCCTTTGCGCTCTCGGAGGCGTCGGACGGCGCGGCGGCGGGCGCCGATGTCGTGTTCGGGGTGATCCTCGGGACGGGCGTCGGCGGCGGCATCGTGGTCGGCGGGCGCGTGGTCGAGGGCGCCAACCGGATCGGCGGCGAATGGGGCCACACCCCGCTGCCGTGGCTGGGCCCAGGCGAGCGCCCCGGCCCGGACTGCTACTGCGGCCGGACCGGCTGCGCCGAGACCTTCCTCTCGGGCCCAGGCCTGGCTCGCGACCACGTCCGCGAAACTGGCCAATCGCTCACGACGCACCAGATCGCCGACGCCGCCCAGGCGGGAGATCCCGACGCCGTCGCCACGCTCGACCGCTACGTCGACCGGCTGGCGCGCGGGCTCGGCCAGATCGCCACGATCCTCGACCCCGACGTGTTCGTCCTCGGCGGCGGGCTGTCGAACCTGCCCCGGCTGGCGGAGCGCACCGAGGCGGCGATGCCCCCACACGTGTTCTCGGACCGCGTCGTCACGTGCGTCGTCCGCAACGCGCATGGCGACGCCAGCGGCGTCCGCGGCGCGGCGTGGCTGTGGGAGCGACGAGAGCCCTAGAGATAGCGGCGTGCGCGTCCCTCGATCCTGTCGCTACCCCTGCTCCACGCGAAGCCAGCGGGTGACGGTGCCGATCTCGACCGTCGGCGCCTCCGGACGGGCCCGCTCGCCGTCGTCCGCGCCTCGGGGAGCGCCGCCGCGACGGGCGCCGCGCGGCTGCGGGATGCTCTGGGCCGAGTCGAGCAGTTCCACGCCCAGACCGATAACGTCGCCCGCGCCCGATTCCAACAGACCGGGGACGGCGTCGAGCGGGATGCGGAGTTCCGTCACCAACTGGTCGCCCCACATCGCGGCGGCGCGCAAGCCGCCGAACGAGCCGTCGCGAGCGACGCGCTGCGTCACGACCCCGCGCGTGACGGCGATGCCGTCAAGCCCGGCCTCAAAGCGGCGGCGCAAGCGCTGAGGGTCGTCGTTCTCGGGACCGCCGCGCCGGGGGCCATTGCGCAGCACCTCGCGGACGCCGGGCGCCTCGGGCGCGGGGTACCGCAAGCAGAGCACCGGCTCCGTCCCGCCAGCGGGATCGATCCAGACGCGCAAGCCACCGAGAGCAATGCGGCGGGCCTGGCGATCGTCGCCAGCGATCAGCGCGACGTACAGCGCCTCGGCGTCGCGGCGCAGGCCGATGCTCAGGCCGGACTCGCTCGGCACGGGCCGGAGCGCGGCAGGCCACTCGTCCGCGAGCCCATCGATGACGGTCTCGGGCGTGGATGCCTCCGACAGGTACAGCGGGGGCGCGGAGGCGCAGCCGGCGACGGCGAGGAGGGCGAAGACAGCGAGAGCGGAGCGCATGCGGGCGGAGAGTCGAGGGGAGCGGGTAGAGTCAACCCACCCGGTGCACGACTTGGTACCGCCAGCGGTGCCGGGCGGCGGTCCTAAAAATCGAGCCCTCCCCCAGCGTCGCCCTCATCGACGGCGCCCGGCCGTTGGCGCTGCGCCGTGTCGTCGGTCCGGCCAAAGGCGTAGGTCAGCGTCAGGCCGACCTGGCTGCGGCCGAACGAGCGGCTGACGGTCTGGTACAGCCGGGCGTCGTCCTGCACGAAGTCGATGCCGGCCCAGCCGAAGGGATCGCGGGCGCGGAGCGACAGGCTGCCGCGCCCGTCCCACAGGCGCTGGCGCAGGCCGACGTCGAAAAAGACGCGCGAGCCGATCCGGCCCTGTTCGGTGTCTTGGGGCGCCGTGTAGAAGACGGTCGACTGAAGGTCGAGCGCCCCGATGCCGAGCCGGTCGCCGACGGCCCAGTTCGCGTTGAGACGCCCGCCCCAGCCGAAGGCGTCGGAAGCCAGACCGGTCTCAACGTTGGCCCCGTCGGTGCTCCGGCGGTAGCCCTCCAGGCTCAGGAAGCCGCGCACCGATCCGTCTGCCTGGTACGCGATGACGGACTCAACGCCCGTCGACGTGGCACTGTCGAGGTTGCGGAACGACGACGTGGTGACGCCGAACTCGTCGACGGATTGGAAGCGGCGGACCACGTCGGTCGTGTGGCGGAGGTACGGGGTGACGGTCAGGCTGCCCCAGTCGGTCTGCCGCACGACGCCGACCTCGATGGCGTCGGTGTACTCGGGCCGCAGATTCGGATTGCCGACCCGGATGTTGAGCGGGTCGTCGGCAGAGGGGAACGGGTTGAGCTCGCGTCCGCGCGGCCGGTCGATGCGGCGGCTGTAGGAGGCGCGGAGCACGGTCGCCTCAGCGAGGTCGAGCGCGACGGACGCGCTCGGGAAGAGGCTCTGGTAGTCGACCTCAAAGGCCTCCCCGCCCAGGATGAACGACCGCGACGCGATCTCGCCCCGGAGCCCGGCCTGCACCGCCACCGGCCCGACTTGGCGCGCGAGTTGGAGGTAGGCGGCGTGGACCTGCTCGTCGAGCGTGTAGGCGTTCGTGAGCCCGGGGTCGGGCGCGAGCACGCCGTCGACCAGCGATGAGACGCGGAAGTCGTCGTCGGCCGAGTCGATCTCGCTGCGGAGCCCGAGTTCGAGGCGCGTCTCGCCAAGCGGCCGCGCGTAGTCGGCCTGGATCGAGAGCCCGTTGTCCGTCCCGTCGCTCTCCGTCTGCTGGTCGACGAGGCCGCCCTCGGTGAACGTCGTGAGATCGGTGTTGGCCGACGTCGTCGCGCGCACGTCGACCGACAGGCCGTGTGTGCCGAGCGCGACGCGCGAGCCGCCGTCGCGGCCCCGCCCGCCGCGGCCACCGCCCCCGCGCCCACCCCGCCGACCGCCACCGCCCGACTCCGCCTCGGAGCTGACGCCCTCGAAATCGTGCCGGAGCCCCAGACGCAGGCTGGCGGAACTCCCATCGCTGGCGCCGTCGCCGAGCCGCAGGACGTCGCTCAGGGTGCTCCCGCCGAGCGCTTCGAGCGTGGCCGTCCGGTCCGTCTCGGCGCCGTCGCGGAGCGAGCCGCTGGCGGACGCCGTGACCGTGGTCTGGGGCGTCATCGCCCAGTCGGCGGACAGGTTGAGGAGCGCCGAGGACCGCTCGTTCGCGCTCTCGGTGAGCTGGGTGATCTCCGTCGCGTCCTCCCCCAGAAAGCGGTTGATGCGGAAGCGGTCGCCGTCGGTGTCGCGCGAGCCCGCGCGGACGCCTGCCGTCGCTGCCAGCCGCCAGGCCCCGCGGCCGAGCGTGACGAGCGCCGACCCGTTGTAGCCGCCTTGCGTGTCGCCCCCCGCCGCCAGCGCGCCGCCGACCCCCAGCTCGGTGTCCTTCTTGAGCACGATGTTGAGGATGCCCGCGCTCCCGTCCGGCCGGTACGCCGCCGACGGGTTGGGAACGACTTCGACACTCTCGACCGCGTTCGCGGGCAGGCTCTGCAGGTAGACCCCGATAAAGTCGCGGCCGACCGGCGCCGGACGCCCGTCGATCAGCACGACCACGTTGCCGTTCCCGCGCAGCGCCACGTTCCCGTCCACGTCGATCTCGACCGACGGGATCGTTTCGAGCGCTTCGGAGGTCGAGGCCCCGGAGAGCAGCGGGTCGTCGGAGATCCGGTACACCGTCCGGTCGACCTGGATCTGGACGCGGTCGCGCTCGGCGAGCACGTCGACGTTCGCGAGGGCCTCGGCATCCGCGACGAGCACGAGCTCGCCGACGTCCGCAACGGGCGAATCGGGCGCCAGCCGCAGCGTGTCCGTCCGCGCCGGGGCCGTCCCGACAAAGCTGGCGACGACGTAGTAGCGGCCCCGCGCGAGCCCGGCGACGCGGAAGGCGCCGCGCGCGTCTGTGGCGCCTCCCGTCTCGAGGTAGGGCTCGACCCCGGCCCGTGCGCTCACGCGCCACACGGCGACCGTGGCGGCCTCCACGGGCGCCCCGGACTCGGCGTCGACCACCCGGCCTTCGATGGCGTAGTCGGTCTGGGCCGTGGCGGCGCCGGCGACGAGCGCGAGCGCGGCGAGAAGAAGGGAGCGCATGGGGGCGTGTGGACGGGTGCGAGGTCAGGCTCGCATGAGGTCAGGATGTCGATCTCGCAAGGAGCGCGAGGAGTGCGGGGCCTCAGCCCCGGACGACGAGTGGGACGCGGCGAGGGCGGGATCTGGCCCGTGCGAGTCGATCTGGGTGCCTGTCCACGCGCCCTACCGACGACCGGCGCGGAGCCGGCGGGACAGGGCGAGGTGGGCGAGGTAGAGCTCACCCTGGGCGTCGGTCAGCACGGCGGCGATGGGGTCGGGCAGGTCGCCCTCCCGCAGGGCCTGCATCGTCTCCCGACGGTCGAGGTCGGCGAGGACCGCGTCGAGGCGGGCGCTCGCGTCGGCATCGAGGCCGAGGGCGGCGTCGCGGGCAGCCCGCATCACGGCCGCACGCGCGGGGTCGGGCGTGCGGTCGCCGCGTCCGCGCGGGCCCCGGGGTCGGCCCCCGGCACCCGCGCCAGCGGGTCGCTCGCGGCGCTCAGGCCGGGCCATCAGCGCGGCGCGCTGCTCGGCCGACAGCGTCGGGACGAGCTCGGCCGCCAGCGTCCACGTCGAGGCGGGGTCGGCGGGGTCGAAGACCTCGGCCACCAAGTCGGCTTGGTCGGCCGACAAGGTCAGCGCGGTCGCCAGCCGTTCGACGGGGTCGCCGGGTTGGGCGTCGAGGGGGGCGGCCAGGAGAAGGGCGAGGGCGAGGGCGCGCATTCGGGGTCCCGAGGAGTGGATCGAAAACGACAACGTCGCCCGGCCGGTGCACCGGGAGCGCGGCGGTTCGGCCCCGAACGTGTGTCGGAGGTGTCACGGGGGAACGCGAGCGCGGCCCGGGCGATACCCCGCCGATGGACACAACTCTCTTCGGACTCGACCTCTTCAGCTGGGCCGGCCTCGCCCTCGTGCTCGCCTTCCTCGCCGGCCTCGCCACGGCCGTCGACGCCATCATGAACGCGCGGACGCCGCAGGGCGCGACGGCCTGGGTCTTCGCGCTCGCGACGATCCCACTCGTGTCCGTCCCGCTGTACTGGCTCATCGGCCGGTTCAAGTTCGACGACTACCTCAACGCGCTCCGCGCGTTCGACTCCGAAATCGCCGACGGCCTGGAAAAAGCGACGGAAGGCCCGCTCAAGGACTACCTCGTGGACGACGCGGCCGAGAGCGACGGCCGCGAGACCGGCGAGATGAAGGCCTTCGGCGCGATGGCGACCGTCCCCTTCACGCGCGGCAACGACGTCGAGCTCCTGGTCGACGGCGACGCCACCTTCGAGGCGCTCTTCGCCGAGATCGACGGGGCCGAGGACTACATCCTGACCCAGTTCTACATCGTCCACGACGACGACATCGGGAAACGCTACAAGGACCACCTGCTGGCGGCGGCCCGGCGCGGCGTGACGGTCCGGTTCCTCTACGACACGATCGGCAGCATGAAGCTGCCCAAGGCCTACAAGCGCGAGCTCGAGGACGCGGGCATCTGCATCTGCCCCTTCACCGGGCCCCGCAACTGGCTCAAGAAGCTGCGGCTCAACTTCCGCAACCACCGCAAGATCACCGTCGTCGACGGCACCGTCGCGCTCGTGGGTGGGCTCAACGTGGGCGACGAGTACCTCGGCCACACGGAGGCCTTCCCGTCGTGGCGCGACACGCACCTCCGGGTCCGCGGCCCGATCGTCCAAGGGCTCCAGCTGTCGTTCGCGCGCGATTGGTTCTACGGCACGCGCGAGGAGCTCGAAGGGTTGCGCTGGGAGCCCGAGGCGGCCGACGCCGACCGGACCGCGCTCGTGCTGGCGTCGGGCCCCGCCGACGAGCTCGAGACCTGCGGGCTGTTGTACACGCACGCCATCGAGAGCGCTGAGGAGCGGGTCTGGATCGCGACGCCCTACTTCGTGCCCGACGGCCGCGTGCTCGGCGCGCTGCAGTTGGCGGCGCTGCGCGGCGTCGACGTACGGATCCTGATGCCGCGCGAGAGCGACAGCCTCCTGTTCAAGTACGTGCCGTACGCGTACCTCCAGCACGTCGAGCGGGCCGGCGGCAAGGTCTACCTCTACGACCCGGGCTTCATGCACCAGAAGGTGGCGCTCGTCGACCGCGACTTCGCCGTCGTGGGCACGGCCAACTTCGACAACCGCTCATTCCGGCTCAACTTCGAGGCGACCATCGTCGCCCAGGACGCCGAGGTCTGCGACGCGACGGCGGCGATGCTGGAGGCCGACTTCGACCGTGCGACCCAGATCTCGTCCGAGGACTTGATGGAGGCCTCGTTCGCCTTCCGCTTCGCGGCAAACGCTACGCGGCTGCTAGCGCCGGTGCTCTGAGCGTGGGATGTTGAGGGTTCGAACCTGAAAGGTTTCGTCGCCGATGGGCAACGCGGTCTTCCGACGAGCCGTCGTCAAAACGTTCAACCCCTGAACATTCCACGTTCCACCGATCAGTGGTAGAGGAAGAGCGGGACCTTGGCCTGTTCGAGGAGCTTCGTCGCGCTGGACCCGAAGAGGACCTTCCGGAAGCCCGACTTGGCGTACGCGCCCGAGACGACGAGGTCGGCGACGTCGCCCTGGGCCAGTTCGCAGATCCGCTCGGCGGGGCTGGAGCTCTCGATGGCGCGTGTGGTGACGGTCTCGAAGCCGTGGGCCGAGAGGTAGGCCGCCGCGTCGGTGCGGAGCCGGTCGCTCGCGAGGCGGTCGGCGGAGGAGGTGCCGCGGACGTGGACGATCTCGACGGCCAGGTCCTTCCCGAACGGCGCGAGGTGGGCAAACTTCTGGAGGGCGCGTGCGGACGGCGCGCTGCCGTCGTAGGCCACGGCCACGCGCCGGACGTTTGGAGCCTCGGTCCCGACGATGAGCGTCGCGGCGGCGGCGTGCTCCAGGACCTTCGCGAGCGTGTGCGTGCGGCGCTCGGGCTCGTTGTAGTAGAAGTGGCTCTCGCGCCCAGCCACCAGCAGGTCGTGGGTGCGCATCTCGTCGAGCAGGCTCTGGGCCAGGCCGTCCTCGCCGATCCGATCGTGGGTGTGGCGAACGCCGGCATCGTCGACGCGGGCGCCGAAGGTGGCGAGAAGCTCGCGGGCCTGACCGCGGGCGGTGTCGGTGAGCCGCTCGCGGAGCGACTCCGCAAAGTGCATCGACCCGATGCCACCGCCGAGCGACTCGTTCTCGATGGCGTCCTTGTCGACGAGCGCGAGGCCGGTTACCTCGGCGTCGTAGCGACGGGCGATGGCGATGGCCGCGTCGGTGGCAACGGGAGTGTCTGCGTCGGGGTCGAGAACAACCAGGAGGCGCTGGGTCATGGCGTGGGATCGAGAGGGGACGGAAGGTACGCGGACGCGCCGGAGACGAGTGGTATGCGACAGACTGTCACGCCGTGGTCTAACCGGGTGTACCACGTGATACAGACCAGTCGCCTCCTGCCCCGTTTGCCCGGGCTCGGTCCACACGCCTCTGTATTACTCGGGATGGAATAATTAAGAGTAGGACTAGTAGTAGGCCTGTGGACGCCGTGGACAACCGGGGCCCGACCACGATTGGTGGAGAGCCGTGGACAACCGGGCAGTTCATCCACACCCTCGTCCACGAGCCGTCGCCTTTTTTAGGTCACTGACGGGCCTGTACCGGACGATCTCTAGTGTGTCGTCCACATCTCCACACTCGTCCACAGGCGGGCCCCGGCTCTAGCCCGGTTCGGGTAGTCGGCGGACGGTTGTGGACAAGGGGTCGCACAGGTCGTGGGCGGATGGAGTGTGTCTCGAGTGGGGTTTGCCCCATGGTCGGGTTCGTCCACAGAGCCGCACCGGGAAGGGCCGGTTATCCACACGGCCGTCCACAGTGTGGATAGCAGTTTCCGGGGCGGAATCGCCGATCGTCCGTTTCGGGTGGTTTGACCTCCGAAGTCGCGAGCCGGGCCGAAAAGCGGGGTCCGGGCTGGCGGCCGAGGTGGGTGTGCCTGACAGAATGCGGGGGCGGGGGCTCGCGAGACGTCGCCCTCTTTGTATCGGCGGCCCCGCGCTCATGATGAGGGGACGCTTCAGAAAGAGCCTCCCCTCACGAACGGGAGGGGCCGGGGGCGGGCGGCCGGCTTGCGATGACACGCTTGCACAAGGCCAGTGCGCGACCGGGACAGATCCTGTAGCGCCGTTGCATGCAAAGGCGTTGAGCATCCCGCCCCGCTTGCGACGCGCTCGCGCCAGCAGGTCGGCCAGCGGTCGGCCCGATCCACCACCCCTGGCCCATCCTGTCCAGGAGGGGGACTGATTTTGCGGCCTCCTCGCCAACAGGCCCGTCGGCGAGGAGGCGCCCCCCTCTCCCCTCGGGAGAGGAGGGCGTCGTAGGCGGGCTCGCGATCGCCGGTCGGGGCTTGCGCCAGCAGGTCGGCGTGCGCCAGCGGGGACTCTCCCCTACCCCGACGGCTTGCCCAGGAGCGAGAACATCTTCTGCTTGTACGTCTCGACGCCGGGCTGGTCGAAGGGGTCGACGCCGAGCATGGTGCCGGACACGGCGACGGCGTGCATATAGAAGGAGAGCAGGCGGCCGACGGTCTCGGCATCGAGGCGCGGCAGCGTGAGCGTCCAGTTGGGGACGCCGCCCTCGGCGTGCGCCTCGGCCGTCCCCTGGTACGCCTTCTGGTTGACCGTCCCGTAGGGGACGCCCGCGAGGTAGTTCAGGCCGTCGGGGTCGCCGTCTTCGGCCACGACGGACGGGCCCGCCTCGGAGTCGTCGATCCGCAGGAAGGTCTCGACGAGCGTGCGCTGGCCCTGCTGGACGTACTGGCCGACGGAGTGGAGATCCGTCGTGTACTGGAGCACGACGGGGAAGAGCCCCTTGTGCTCCTTCCCCTCGCTCTCACCGAAGAGCTGCTGCCACCACGCGCCGATGCCCTTGAGGCGCGGGTCCATCGCCGCGAGCACCTCGGTCGCATACCCGGCCTCGTGGAAAGCGAACCGGTCGGCGGCGTACTGCAGGACGGCCGAGGTCTCGTCGGCGTCGGTGAAGGCGCGGGCCTCGGCGACGGCGCCGTAGAACAAGGTACGGGCGTCGATGCCGGCGGCGGCAATCGGCAAGAGCCCGACCGGCGTGACGACCGAGAACCGGCCGCCGACGTCGTCCGGGACCACGTAGCGGCGATACCCGCGCTCGACGGCAAAGTCGTGGAGCGCGCCTCGCGCGGCGTCGGTCGTCGCGATGATGCGTCGGTCGGCGTCGTCGAACCGCTCCTCCAGAAAGCGCCGCGCGAGCCGGAAGGCCAGGGCGGGCTCGAGCGTCGTGCCCGACTTCGAGATGACGTTGACGTAGACGCTCTTGCCGTCGAGGTACTCGAACAGGCGCGCGTGGTAGTCGGGCCCGAGGTGATGGCCGGCGAACAGGATCTCTGGACCGCTGGCGTCGAAGGCCGGGCGCAGGGCCGAGAGGACGGCCTCGGCGCCGAGGTACGACCCGCCGATTCCGATGCACAGGAGGACGTCGGCACGCTCACGGATCTCCTCGGCCGTCGCGAGGACGCTCTCCAACAGGGCGTCGTCGGGGTCGAGGAGCAGGCTCCGCCAGCCCAACATGTCGGGGCTCCGCGTCTCGCCGTCGCGGACGCGGCGGGCGGCGTCGAGGACGGCGGCGTCGAGGGCGGCGCGGTCGGTGTCGGCGAGGGGGCCGGTGACGTGGCGGCGGTCGAGGGCGAAGGGCATGGCGCGAACAGGGTCGGGGCTGCCTGAACGCGGGGTGATGCGCGGGGTGCCGAGACAGTCGCGAGGAGAGGGGGGGGGCGCTCGGCAGAAATCCTCGGCTCCGCTCAGTGAGGACAGCCTGGGGCGGGGGCAGGCGGGGTCAGGCGGGGTCAGGCGGGGTCAGGCGGGAACAGGGGCGACGCCGATCTCCTCAGCCAACTCGCGGAGCTGCTCGAACGTCAGCGACTGCGGGCCGTCGGACAGCGCGTGGTCCGGGTCGGGGTGCGCCTCCACGATCAGGCCGTGCGCGCCGGCCGCGAGTGCCGCCTTGGCGAGCGCCGGGACCCAGCGCCGCAAGCCGGCCGCGTGGCTGGGGTCCACGATGACCGGCAGGTGCGTCCGCTCGCGCGCGACCACGACCGCCGACAGGTCGAGCGTGTTGCGGGTCGCCGTCTCGAACGTCCGGATGCCGCGCTCGCACAGGATGACGCGCTCGTTGCCGCCCGCGAGCACGTACTCGGCCGCCGCCAGCCACTCGTCGATGCTCGACGACATCCCGCGCTTCAACAGCACGGCGGCGTGGCTGCGGCCGACCTCCTTGAGCAGCTCGAAGTTCTGCATGTTGCGCGCCCCGATCTGCAGCACGTCGGCCTCTCTCGCGACGGCCTCCACGTCGCGGGGGTGGACGACCTCGGTGACGATCGGCAGCCCGTGCTGGCGGCCGGCCTCGTGCATCAGCGCGAGCCCTTCAAAGCCCATGCCCTGGAAGTCGTAGGGCAGCGTCCGGGGCTTGAAGCAGCCGCCGCGCAGCATCAGCCCGCCCGCCTCGCGGACGGCCTTGGCGCTCGCGAAGATCTGCGCCTCGCTCTCGACCGAGCACGGCCCGGCGATGAGCACGGGCGGCTCGTCGCCGCCGATGCGGACGCCCGCGATCTCGACGACCGTGTCGGGCCGGCCCGACGCGCGGTCTGTAAGCGTGCGGCGACTGGGCTTGACGGACGCGGGTGCCGTCGCTTTGGGGCGAGCGGTCTCCTCTGCCTTGGGCGCGAGCGCGGCACGCGGCGTCTCGGCGCGGTAGATGGGGTACGAGCCGAGCACGCGCAGCATCCGAGCCTTCGTGGTGGCCTCGGCGACAGCGTCAGCGACGTGCTCTTGGTGCATCCCGCCTTCGAGGTCGACGTAGAACAAGCTCTGGAACGGCGTCGTCGGCGACGGGCGGCTCTCCAGCTTGGTCAGGTTGACATCGGCGTCGGCGAACAGCTGGAGCATGGCGGCGAGCGCGCCGGTCGCGTGGTCGGTGGCCAGCACGAGGGAGGTCTTGTGGGCGAGTCGCGGGTCGTGCGCGAGCGGCTCCGTCGCCACGATCAAGAAGCGGGTGAAGTTGTCCTTCCGGTTCGCGATGTGGCGCTTGATGACGTGAAGCCCGTAGCGCTCGGCGGCGTCCTCGCCAGCGATGGCAGCGCGAGTCGGGTCGCCAGACTCGGCGACGGCCCGGGCGGCGCCCGCCGTGTCGGTCTCGGCGTCGACGTGGACGTCGCCCAGCCCATCGAGGAACAGGCTGCACTGACGGAGCGCCTGGGGGTGGCTGCCGATGCGGCGGATCTGGGACAGCGGCACGTCCTCGGTCGCCAGCAGGCAGTGCTCCACCTTGAGAATCTCCTCGCCGACGATGTGGAGGCCGGGCTCGACCAGGAGGTCGTAGACGCCCGAGATCGGCCCGGCCGTCGTGTTCTCGACCGGCAAGACGGCGCGGTCGGCCTTGCCGCGCTTGAGGAGCTCGATGGCCCCGCCGAACGTGCTCGCGCCGACGGTCTCGGACTCGACGGCCGCAAAGTGGGCGCGCGCGGCCGAGTGGCTGTAGCAGCCGTCGACGCCCTGGTAGGCCACGCGGACACCGGCGGCGTCGCCCTGCTGGCGGACGGCCTGGTAGCGGACCGAGTGGCGCAGGATCTGGCGGTAGAGCTGGGACGCGAAGTAGCCGTCGACGCCCGCGTCCTCGGCGAGCGCGTGAACGCGCGAGAGCAGGTCCTGCTCGCGGCCGGCGTCGAAGAGCGGGAGCGCGTCGTCGGCGGCCTTGACGGCGGCGACATCCGCGACGAGCCGCTGGCGGTCGGCGAGCGCGGCGACGAGGCGGCGGTCGACGGCGTCGAGGTCGTCGCGCAGGGCGGAGAGGTCGGGGGACTCGGACATGTCGGGGGGGAGGCTCAAAACGAAAAAAGCCCGCCGGGATGGGCGGGCTCTGCGAAGCGGATCGGGGAGGCTGGCTACCCCGTACGCTGCGTGCCCGCCGAACGCATAAACCAATAGCCGTAGGGACGGGCGGTGGCGAGCGTGGGGCGGGCGTCGATCATGGGCCGATGGTAGCGGCGGGGGGACGATCGCGCAAGGCCGACGCGGGCGCCCGGCGCAGATCAGGGCCCGGAAGCGCTTTTCTTCTCGGGGCGGAACGGCCGCGAGGGCTCGCCAGCCTCGGACACGGCCCGGCGCTCCCGTGACGCCAGCCCGACATCGCGCGGCACATGTCGTAGCCTTCGTCTCGCTCGTCCTCCGATGACTCGGATCGTCCTCCTCGCAGCGCTCGCGACGGCCGCGGCGGCTCAGCCCGGGCCGGAGGCCTACCTCGCCGTGCTCGCCGATCCCGACGCGCGCGGCCACGCCCGGCTCGTCGCCCAGGCCTGGCCCGCGCTCCCCGACTCGGTGCGCCGCGCGCTCGGCCCGCCGGACCGTCCCGGGGTGGGGGCCGAGGTCGCCGCGTGGTGGCGCGGCGCCGACCCGCTCCCGGCCACGCCCGACCTCGAAGGCGTCGCCGAGCACCTCCGGCGCGTCGCGGTCGCCGTCCGCCGGTACCCCTCGGACGCGCCGGCCGGGTTCGACGCGCGCGGCGAGGTGCTCGTCAAGCTCGGCGAGCCGCCCCACGCGCGGCGCCTCCACTCGCCCACGATGCGCCGCGCGAGCGTCTACGACCGCGCGCCCGACAACGAGCTGTGGACATACGGCCGCCGCGGCCCGGTCTACCTGTTCGTCGACGACCGCTGGCGCGGCTGGCGCCAAGCCGAGCCCGTCGACCTCATCCCGTTCGAGCTCCGGCGGACCGAGGCGGCGCCGGTGATCCTGGCCGAGCTGCTCCCGCCGATGGCCGTCTCGGACCGGAACTACCTCCGCGTCCTCCACACCGTCGAACGGGCGCTCAACCCGATCGAGGCCACCCCCGAGTTCGGGCTCGACACGTCAATACCGGGGTACCAGGACCGCCTCGCGCACAACCTCCACTACGCCGTCCGCGCCGAGACGCGCCGCGCGATGCGCCAGCGCGACGCGACGGTCGAGCCGACGGGCCCGGCGCTCCCGGTCGTCGTCGAGATGCCGCTGGCCGTGCGCGTCGCCCGGTTCCGCGCGGCGAACGGGGGCACGCGCGTCGAGGTGGCCTACGCGCCCGAGCCCGGGGCCTACGTCGGGCTGGCGGGCGCGCACGCCGTCGAGTCGGTCGCGACGCTGACCGAGGCGGGGCGGCCGACGCGCCGGCCGTTCCCCCGGGAGGCGGCGTCGCTCGCGCTCCCGCCTGCGGCCACCCGGCCCGGAGGCACGACGCCCGTCGTCGCCGCAACGCTCGCCAGCCTGGGCCGCCACGCGACGGTCGCCGTCCAGGTCGACGTGGTGTCCGACTCCGGCGCGACGGTCCGGCGCGCGATTCGGCGAGTCGGCCCGCTGGCGCCGCTCCGCCCGGGCGACGGCGGGCTGCTCGTCAGCGACCCGCTCCCCCACCTCGTCCCGCCCGGCACCCAGCGCGCCATCGCGACGGCCGACCGCGCCGACGCCGTCGCCGCGCGCGAGCGCTGGCGGTACCCGTACGGCGTCGTCGTGCCGGGCGCCGACATTGGCGTCTACGTCGAGGCGTACGACCTCGGCACGCGCGGCGGCCGGAGCCGCTACGAGGTCGAGCGGACGGTCGAGATCGAGCGCGGCGGCGAGCGCCTGTTCGTGTCGCGGAGCGCGACGGCCTCGGGGACGAGCTCGGGGACGGCGCGCGAGTTCGTCGTGCTGCCCGTCCCGGCGGAGGCGCGGCCCGGCGACCGGGTCCTGTTCGAGGGCGTCATCCGCGACACCGTCACCGGCCGCTCGGGGACGTGGGCGCTGGCGTTCGGCGTCGCGGAGTAGCGCGGAGGTGGGAAACCCCGGCGCCCCGCGAGCGGTCCGGGCGCCATGCCCGACGCCGCGCTCGTCTCCCTCCGGTCCGCCGGCCGCCGCGTGGGGGAGCGCTGGGTCTGGCGCGGGCTCTCCGTCGCCGTCCGCCCGGGCGACCGGCTGGCGGTGCGCGGGGCGTCGGGCGCGGGCAAGACGCTGCTGCTCCGCGCGCTCGCGGGGCTGGACGCGCTCGACGAAGGCGAGCTCGGGGCGAACGGCGAGCCGGTCCTCAGCCTGCCCAGCCACCGCGCGGCCGTCGCCCACGTCGCCCAGCGGCCGGCGCTGTTCGACGGGACTGTCCGCGACAACCTGGGCGCCCCGTTCGCCTTCGCCGCGCACGACGGCGCCTACGACGAATCCCGCGCGCTCGCGCTGACGCACGCCCTCGCCCGCGAGCCAGCCCTGCTCGACCAGTCCGTCGACGGGCTCTCGGGCGGCGAGGCTGCGACGGTCGGGCTGGCGCGCGCCCTGCTTACCGACCCGACCGTGCTCCTGCTCGACGAGCCGACTTCCGGCCTCGACCCCGACCGCGCCGCCGCCGTCGAGGCCGTCATCGACGCGTTCCTCGCGGGCGACGCTCGCCGCGCCGCCGTCTGGACGAGCCACGACGCCGCCCAGCTGGCGCGCGTCACCGACCGGGCCATCGACCTGTGAGCGCGGCCGTCGACATCTCGCTGTGGCAGCTCGTGCTGGCGTCGGGCCTGCTGCTCGTCGCGCTCGGCGCGTCCGTCGCGCTCCGGCTCGGCTTGACGACCGGGCTGGCCGTCGCGGCGACGCGGATGGTGGCCCAGCTGTTTTTGGTCGGGCTCGTGCTGGAGTGGGTGTTCTCGACCGACAGCGCGCTCTTGGTCGTGGCGCTGGCCGTCGGGATGGCGCTGCTGGCGGGGCACGCGGCGGTCCGGCGGACCTCGCGGCGGTTCCGGGGGATCTGGGCCGACGCCCTCGTCTCCGTGCTCGGCGCGTCGTTCGTCGTCACCGGCGCGGCCGTCGTGGGGATTCTGCGCATCGACCCGTGGTACGACCCGCAATACGTGATCCCGCTCCACGGGATGCTGCTCGGGAACGCGCTCACCGGCATCTCGCTGTCGCTCGACCGCTTTATGGAGGGCGCCGGCCGAGGGCGCGGGCTCGTCGAGGCGCGACTGGCACTCGGCGCGACGCGCTGGGAGGCCGCCCGTCCCCTCTTTCGCGAGGCCGTTCGCACCGGGCTCGTGCCGATCACCAACTCGATGGCGGTGATGGGCGTCGTGAGCCTGCCCGGCATGATGACGGGGCAGATCCTGGCGGGCGCCGCGCCGGCCGACGCGGTCCGGTACCAGATCCTGATCGTGTTCATGATCGCGGCGTGCGTGACGCTGGCAGCGCTCGGCGTCGTCGGGCTGGCGTACCGGCGCCTCTTCACGGCCGACCACCGCTTCCACCCGGAGCGGCTGACGGACGTGTAGGGCGATTTATGGGCCGTCCGGCGCGGTCCGCCGCATCCGCGAGAAGGGGTGACCACCGCATCCCGTCCGTGGCGTATTCGGCTGAGCCGTTCGGGTGGCCTCGGCGGCGGCCGCAGTCGGCGCGTCGTACGCGCTCAGGCAGAAGGCCCACACGTACGGCGCCATCCCGTCGAGGCGGACCCAGTCGATCCGGGTCCAGCGCCCGCCGTCGGTCGGGTTCGCGTCGTCGTTGCGGGCCACGAGGTAGCCCGCGTCGGGCCGCCAGCGGACGATGTGGTAGCGGGCATACCCGTCGTGGTCCCACGTCCGCTCAGTGATCTCGTAGGTGCTCCCGTAGTCATCTGCGAACGTGCCGAGGACGAGCGCGGGCGGCGCGTCCGAGACCGCGACGCGGGGCGCGCAGCTGCAGATAAACACCAGAAGGCCGAGCACACGCATGGCCGGACGATACTCCACGCCTCGCGCCTCGGTCGGGCTCTCGCCGCCGGCCCCTAAAACCAGATCCAGCCCTCGCGATGCGCCAGCGCCTCGTTTTCGGGCGGATGCACGGCGCCGCGCGCGTAGTCGGCGGCGGCGAGGCAGCACAGGATGGCGTCGAAGACGTGATCGGTCGCTTGGGCCCGCTCGCGGATGGCTGGCGCGATCTCGAGTTCGAGGGCGTCGAGGAGCTCGGCGCGCCGGGCGCTCGCGTCGGGCGCTTTGTAGCCGCGGGGCGAGAGGCCGCGGCCGATCAGCGTCGCGGCCGGGTACACCTCGATGGCGTGGCGTCCCGCGACCGCGCCGGGCGTCCACCCGATCTGGACCGGGACGTGCTGGCGGATGGCCGCGAGCGTCGCGAGCGCGACGTGCGCGGTCCGCGCGATTCGGTCGGCGCCCACGTCGAGCGGCGTCTTGCGGATCGTGCGCTGGACGAACCGGTCGGTCTCGCGCCGAAACAAGTCGTTGGGCGCGACCTCGATCGCGTCGCCCGCGCGGTGCTCCGCCAGCCGGCCCATCTCGACGGGCCACCCGAGCGGTGCGTCGAGCGCGAGCACGGCGTCGGCCGACTCCCCGAGCCAGCCCGCCAGCGTGTCGACGATGTCGCCGCGCGTCCGGCCCACGCGCGCGTCGTGGACCGTGAGGCCGGACTCCGAGAGGGTGACGACCGCGAGCCCGGTCTTCGTGGGCTGGGTGGCGCAGTCGAGGCCGATGAGGCGCATGGGCGGGGGTGGAGGAAGGCGCCCCAAGGTCGGGAAGACTCTCCGGGGCCTTCTCCCTCGCCTCAGGCACACCCGGCCGCTCCGAGAGGAGACCGGGGTGCGGAGGGCGCCGAGCACCTTGACGACCGGCCAATAGGAGCAGGGGCCGACGCGGCCCAGCGCCTGCCGCAGCCCCGCGACCTTTCGGGGCGGCGTTCCCGCCGCGTTCGCCAGGGCGGGCAGCCACGGCGTCCGGTCTATCCTGCCCGAGCCCTTGCCCTGCTCCCGTGCGCGCATTCGCCCTCCTGCTCGCCGCGCTCCTGCCGGCCGCCGCCGCCCAGGCCCCCCTCTTCGCCGACGACGCCCCGCTCGACCTCGTCCTGACGTTCGACGTGGAGGCGGTCACCGAGGACCGGTCCGAGACCCCGCCGTGGTCCCCGGCCGTGCTGACACACACGGCGCCGGACGGTACCGAGACCGTGCTCGACCTCGGCGTCCGCACGCGCGGGTTCTACCGGCTGACCTACCTCGACTGCGACGTGCCGCCGCTCCGGCTCAACATCCGGCGCCGGGCCGCCGGGGGGAGCGTGTTCGAGGGCCAGGACAAGCTCAAGCTGGTCACCCACTGCGAGAACCGGAGCGAGCGCTTCCAGCAGTACGTCCTCCAGGAGTACCTGATCTATCGGGCCTACGCTCTGCTCACCGAGGCCAGCTTCCAGACCCGCCTCGTCCGCATCACCTACCGCGACGCGGCCGGCGACCGCGACGATGTGACCCGCTACGGCTTCCTCATCGAGGACGACGACGCGCTCGCGGCGCGGCTCCACGGCCAGATCGTGGAGAGGGCCCGGATCCACCCCGACGCGACCGACCGCAAGCAGGTCGCGCTGATGTCGCTGTTCCAGTACATGATTGGCAACACCGACTGGACCGTCTCGACGCTCCACAACGTCCGGCTCGTCTACCGAGAGGACGTGGCCGCCCGGCTGGCGACGGCGGCCGACCGGGCCGAGAGCGCGCTCGTGGCCGTGCCCTACGATTTCGATTGGGCGGGCCTCATCGCGACGCCCTATGCCACGCCCGACCCCCAGCTCGGCATCGACTCCGTTCGCGATCGGATCTACCTCGGGTTCTGCCGGACGCCGGAGGAGTTCGCGGCCGTCGTGGCCCATCTCCGGGCGCACGAGCAGGCGCTCTACGCCCTCTTCCGCGACTCCCCGTACCTCGATGACGATGTGGCCGACCGGTCGGTCGACTTCCTCACCGAGTTTTTCGAGGCGGTCTCGACGCCGCGTGGCATCGAGCGGGCCACGCGCGACTGCCTCGGCGGCTGAGGCCGATCACCCTTACTCCAAAAAGACGCCGACCAGGGCTGGAAGCGGGAGTCGCGGCTGATGGAGAAGGTCGGCGGCGGCTGGCGGATCGCCGAGATGCACACGACGATCTACGGGGCCGACCGGCCGGACTGAGCCGCGAGCGGCAACGATGCCGAGGCACCCAGGGCGGACAAACGGGACGGGTGAGCCCATCGACGCCGGCCACTTGACAACGCAAAGTGGATCATCTACTTTGGATCGCAAAGAGACCCCTCCCCGATGCGCCCCGACCGCCCCGCCCTCCGCTCGCGCCAGCCGGCGACCCCGCCCGACGCCGCGGCGGCGTCCAGCCTGCGCTTTATCCGCGAGACGATGGCGCGGACGGGCACCTTCACCGCCGTCCCTGGCTGGGGCGGCGTGGCGATGGGCGCGACCGCGCTGGCGGCGGCGGTCGTCGCCGCGCAGCAGCCGACGGTCTCGGACTGGCTGACGGTCTGGACGGCCGAGGCGCTCGTCGGGCTCGTCGTCGGCGGGTGGGCGACGGCGGTCAAGGCGCGGCGCGGCGGGCACGCCCTGCTGAGCGGCCAGGGCCGCAAGTTCCTGCTCGGCCTGCTGCCCGCCTTGCTCGTCGGCGTCGCCCTCACGCTGGCCGTCTTCGCCTACGAGATCGGCCCGACGGGCGAGTACTTCGCGCGCGGCGGCGACATCAATGCGATCGCCAGCTACCGGCTCCTCCCCGGGCTGTGGCTGCTGCTCTACGGCGCGGGCGTGGCCTCGGCCGGGATGTTCTCGATCCGGCTCGTCCCCCTCATGGGCTCGCTGTTCATGCTGACCGGCGCGCTCGCGCTGCTGGCGCCCGCCGCCTGGGGCGACGCTTTCATGGCCGCGGGCTTCGGCGGCCTGCACATCGTCTTCGGTCTCCTCATCGCGACCCGCCACGGCGGATAGCGAGTGATGGGTAACGAGTGATGAGCCTGAATTAAAACCGACGACTACCATGCCCGACTCCACATCCTCGCGGCGCGCGGTCCGCCCGGCGCCCTCCGTCCCCGACCTCGACGCCCTCGTGCATCAGCGCGTGCGGCTCGGGATCCTGAGCGCGCTCGCGGCCGGCGGCACGACCTCGTTCACCGACCTCAAGACCGTCCTCGACCTGACCGACGGCAACCTGTCGGTCCACGCCCGCAAGCTGGAGGACGCCGGCTACATCGAGGTGCGGAAGTCGTTCGCCGAGCGCGTCCCGCTGACCGAGTACGCCCTCACCGACGCCGGCCTGCGCGCGCTCGGCGACTACCTCGACGCGATGGAGGCCGTCATCGCCTCGGCCCGCCCGTCGTCATGACCGCGCCCTCCCCCCGCTGGGCCGGGCTCGCGCTCGTGCCCGCCGCCGTGCTCGTCGCGACGGGGCTTCTCCAGAGCGCCAGCGGCGTCGTGGTCGGGCGGCCCGACTGGCTGGTGCACCCGGCGCTCGTGCTGGGCGGGCTGACGCTTGCCGTCGCGATTGCGGCGGCCGATGCGTTCCAGCTCCGCATCGAGCGGGGTCCCGAGTCGGTGACGCTGCGGCTCGACGTGCGGCGGCGCCCCGTCGCACTCGCGGTTCTCGCCAGCGCCGCGCTCTTCGCGGCCGTCATCGCGGTCTACCTCGTCGTCGAGAACCTCGGCTGATCCATTCGTGAGGGGCACCGACGCCCGGTCACGGCTCCAAACTTTGAAATGCAAAGAACTCTCCCGGCCTCCGGCCTCCACCTCGCCCTCGTCATGGACGGGAACGGCCGATGGGCCGAGCGCCGGGGCCTGCCCCGCGCCGCTGGCCACCGCGCGGGCGCCGAGGCGCTCCGTCGCGTCGTCGAGGCCGCGCCCGGGCTGGGCGTCGGCACGCTGACCGTGTACGCGTTCTCGGCCGACAACTGGCGGCGCCCGCCGCGCGAGGTCTCCGCCCTGATGTCGCTCCTGGGGGCGACGCTGCGCGCCGAGGCGCCCAAGCTCCGCCGCGCGGGCGTCCGGCTCCAGCTCATCGGGCGTCGCGACCGGTTGCCGCTCGCGCTCCGCTCCGCCGCCGCTCGCGCCGAGTGGGACACGCGCCGGGGAACACGGCTCACGTTGCGGGTCGCCGTCGACTACTCGGCGCGAGCCGCGATCTGCGCTGCCGCCGGCCGGCTGGCGGGCACCGACGGTCCGCCGACGCGCGACGCCTTCGAGGCCGCGCTCGGCGCCGCGCTCCACCCCGACGGCGGCGCCTCGCCGGCCGTCGACCTGCTCGTCCGCGCGGGCGGCGAGCGGCGGCTCAGCGACTTCCTGCTCTGGGAGGCCGCCTACGCCGAGCTCCGCTTCGACGACACGCTGTGGCCCGACGTCGACGGCGACTGGCTGGCGGACGCGGTCGCCGACTTCGACTCGCGCCAGCGCCGCTTTGGCGGCCTCGTTGCCGCCTGATGGCCGGTGTTAGGGATTGGGGACTGGGAGTTGGGGAAAGCCTCGACCTCTTTGCCCGGTCTCCAACTCCCAAGCCCCAACCCCTAAACCCCAACTCCCAATCCCCCCGACCCCATGTTCAAACGTCTCGCCGCCGTCGCCTTCATCTTCGTCGCCTGCTCCATCGCCTGGATGGTGCTGGGCGGCACCGTCACGCACCGCACGTCCGAGAGCGACAGCTACCTGAGCGCGAGCGTCGGGGAGCTGTGGGGCGGGCCCCAAGTCCAGCACGCGCCGACGCTCGCGCGGCTGGGCACCACGACCCGGTCCGTCGTCCGCCGGCAGCGGAACGCGCAAGGGACCGGGCTCGAGTCGGTGTCCGAGACGGTCACCGAGGCCACGCGCGAGCCGGTCCCGATCGCCGGGACGCGGCTGGCGGCCGACCTCGCGCTCGACCATCGCCGCAAGGGGCTCATGTGGTACCCGACGTACGCGGCGACGGTCGACGCCAAGTACCGGCTCCGGAATGACGGCGACGCGGGCCGGTTCGAGTTCACCTTCCCCCTCCCCGACGGCGCCTCGGTGTTTTCTGGGCTGGAGCTGGACGTCGACGGCGACTCGGTCGGGGTCGACGCCGAGGGCGGAGCGATCCGGCACGAGCTGGCGCTGGAAGCGGGCGAGTCCGTCGTCGTGCGCGTCAGCTATGGATCCCAAGGCGTTTCGACGTGGCGCTACGCGCTCGGCGCCAGCCGCCACCAAGCCATGCGGGAGGGCGAGTCGGTCGGCGTCGGCGTGCAGACGGCTCGGGACCTCACGGTCCGCGTCACGACCGACTTCGAGGCCGTCGACTTCCCCGAGGGGACACTCTCACCGACCGCCAAGCGCGCCAAGGACGGCGGCTGGGTGCTCGCGTGGGACTACGGCACGCTCGTCGCCTCGGCCGACGTGGGCGTGGCGATGCCGCAGCGCCTCAACCCGGGCCCGTGGGTCAGCCGGGTGACCTTCTTCGCGCCCGTCAGCCTGTTCCTGTTCTTCTTCGCCGTCTTTGTGCTGTCGGTCCTGCGCGGCGTGCGGCTGCACCCGATGCACTACGTCTTCCTCGGCGCGGCGTGCTTCGCGTTTCACCTCTTGCTGGCGTACCTCGTCGACCACGTGTCGGTCGGCGTGGCGATGGCGGTGGCGTCCGTCGTGAGCGTCGGTCTCGTCGTGTCGTACGTGCGGCTGGTGGCCGGCTTGCGGTTCGCGCTCGTCGAGGTCGGCGGGGCGCAGATGGTGTACCTGGTGGCCTTCGCGGCGACGTTCTTCCTGGAGGGGTTCACCGGGCTCGCGGTCACGCTGCTGTCCGTGGCGACGCTCTTCGTGACGATGCAGGCGACCGGCCGGCTCGACTGGGAGGCAGTCTTGAACCGGCCCGAGGCCGACATCGACGCGGCCCGCCGCGAGCGCCCGGCGGTCGGCGTCCCGGCCTGATCCCTTCCTGCTGGGCGGGCGGGCCCGGCGCCCCCGTTCCTCCCTCTCGCTTTTCCCCTCGACTCATGACCTCTACGACGTCCTATCGCGCGGGTCTCGGCCTGGCCCTGTTCGCGCCCCTCTTCGTGCTCTGGATCTCGGGCGCCGTCGGCATCGTCGGCGCCGAAGGCGACCGGGCGGATCTCCTCTACCTCGGCGCGCTCGGCGTCGGCGGCGTCGGGGCCGTGCTGGCGCGGCTGCGCGCGGCCGGGATGGCCTGGGCGATGGCGGCGACGGCCGTCGCGATGGGGCTGGCAGGCGTGGTCGCGTTGGCGGCCGGGCTGGTGCCGGCGTACAACTCGGCGGCCGAGATCCTGGGGCTCAGCGGGCTGTTCGCGGCGCTCTTCGCCGGGTCGGCATTGCTGTTCCGCCGCGCGGCGGCAGGTGTCGGCGGGTGATCCCGAGCGGGACATCGGGGTAGCCCGGACGTGGGCGGTGCCCGCGATCCGCACGCGTCGGTCGGGGTACCGCACGCCCCTTCCCACCGACCCTATGGACTGGCTCGACCTGTTGCAATGGCCCGCCTTCGTCGTCACCGTCGCCGCCGGGTGGCTGGTGGCGTCGGAGAGCGATCGCAAGCGGCTCTGGGGCTTCGGCCTGTTCCTGGTGTCGAACGCGCTCTGGATCGGCTGGGGCTGGCACGACGCGGCGTGGGCGCTCGTGGCGTTGCAGGCGTTTCTGGTGGTCACGAATGTCCGGGGCGTGGTGGACAACCGGGCGGCGTAGAGGGGTCGCGCGCGTCCCTGGCTTGCTCGGAGGCGGCCCGGGCCTGCTCTGCACCGCGTCACACTCCGGTCTCGGGGTCTATCAAGTAGGGGAGACGAACCGGTTGGGTGTAAACAATCGGACACACGGGGAATCTGAGTTGTCAGGGCGCGAGCCGCTCGGTGGTCCAGGCGTCGCCCTCCGCGTTCGCGGGGGCCGGCTTGCGCCGGTAGACGTGCCGGTCGTGGAGGCGGCTGGCGCGGCCCTGCCAGAACTCGACGGCGTCGGGGACGACGCGGTAGCCGCCCCAGAAGCCCGGGCGTGGCACGTCACCGTCGGCGGTCTCGGCCTGGATCTCTTCGAGCAGCACCTCCAGCGTTCGGCGGTCGGGGATCGGGCGGCTCTGGGGGCTGGCCCACGCACCCAGGCGCGAGCCGCGCGGGCGGCTGGCGAAGTACGCGTCGGCGGTCCCGGCCTCAACGCGCTCGACGCGGCCCTCGACGCGCACCTGCCGCTCGACCTCCGGCCACCACCAGACGAGCGCGGCGCGGGGGTTGGCGTCGAGCTCGCGGCCCTTGCGGCTCTCGTGGTTGGTGTAGAAGCAGAACCCGTGGTCGACGCCCTTGAGGAGCACGATCCGGGCGGAGGGCGTGCCGTCGGGGGCAGCCGTCGCCAGCGTCATCGCATTCGGCTCGCGCGTGTCGGCGGCCTGCGCGTCGGCGAACCATTGGGCGAAGAGGGCGAACGGGTCGCCGGGGAGGTCGGCGGCGTCGAGCGCGCCGCGCTCGTAGGACTCGCGGAGGTCGGGTAGGTCTGGCATCGGAGCGGGGGGCGGCCAGCTAGACCTGCTGGCGGATGCGGTCGGCGGCGGCCAAGCCCTCTTCGAGGGCGAGGTGGACGCGGCCTTGGCCGGCGGTCCAGTCGCCGGCGAAGAACAGGCCTCGGGCGGCGGCAGCGGCCAGGCGGTCCGTATCGGCGGCGCCATCGGGGAGCGAGTAGCGCCAGCGCTGGGTGTCGGCCCAGGCGGGTTCGGGCAGCGGAGACCAGAGGTCGCTGATGGCGGCGCGAGCGGCGGTCACCAGATCGTCCCGCGCGTCGTCGTAGTGGGCTTGCGTCCAGGCGTCCGACATCTGCGCGAGCAGGAGGGCGCCGCCCTCGGGGGCCCGGCCTGGCTTGTCGCTCTCGACGGCCACCCAGGCCACGTCGTGTCCGCCGCCCGCGTTGACAAGCGCGTACACGTCGGCG
This sequence comes from Rubrivirga aquatilis, assembly GCF_046845665.1. GTDB lineage: Bacteria > Bacteroidota > Rhodothermia > Rhodothermales > Rubricoccaceae > Rubrivirga. The sequence goes on from NZ_CP177355.1 coordinate 629,126, forward strand.
GGGCGGCTCACGGGCTCGTGGAAGGCCCACACGACGGTGAACTGCGAGCGGTAGGTGGCGCCCGCGAGCGCGCTGGCGAGGTCGGCGGCGGCGCCGGTCCGCAAGAGCTCGGCGGTCTGGGGCGCGGGCGCCGTCATCAAGACGGCGTCGAAGGTGCCGAGTGGGCCGTCGTCGCCGGCGAGCACCCAGCCGTCGCCGTCGCGGTCGAGGGCAGAGACGCGGGTCTGGAGGCGGAGGTCGAGGTCGGGCGTGGCGTCGCGCAGGCGGCGGCCGAGGTCGGCGATGCCGTCGGGGAACGTCCACCGCGTGCCACCGGGGCGCGCCTGGGCCGGGCGGATGACGCCGTCGGCGCCGAAAGGCCACACCTCGCCTTCGATCGGGGTGAGCGCGTCGCCCGCGACGGAGCGGATGAGGTCGGCGGCCGTGCTGCCGGGCTCGGGGCTGAGGTACTGGGCGCCGTGGTCGTAGCGCCAGCGGGCGTCCGAGCAGTTCGGGTCGGGGGCGTTGCGCCAGCGGGTGCTAGCGCGGCCGGAGACGCCTCGGCTCTTTTCGAACACGGTCACCGAGACGGCGTCGCCCAGGGCGTGAGCGGCGGCGAGCCCGGCGGGGCCGGCTCCGATAATGGCGAGGCGCATACGACCGGGTGTGGGGGCCGGTCTGTAACGACCGCTCGCGCGGGAGTTCCGGCACGCCGACGCTCTTCGGGCTCGCGTGCCGGTGCGCTTACATCCCGGGGCCGTCGTTGCGGACGGTGGGCTGCCGGGGAGCCGGGGCCGGAGACGTGGCCTCGGTCGACTGCGTGAGGTACACGCCACCGCCCGGTGCCGAGGCGCGCGACGCCGGGCTCGGGGCGCGGCCGGCCGCGACGCGAATCTCGCGGGCGCGGATCGCCCCCTCGATGGTCTCGTGGATGTCGATGCGGGTGTAGGGCTTGGTCAGGTAGGCGTCGAACCCGGCCGCGAGGAAGCGGTCGCGGTCGCCGGGGAGCCCATACGCCGTGACGGCGATGATGGGGAGGCCTGCGAAGGCCTCCGAGTCGCGGAGCTGGCGCATCACGTCCTCGCCCGAGATCGACAAGCCGAGGTGGATGTCGAGCATGACCGCGGCCGGGCGCTCGCCGTGGACGGCATCGAGGGCGCCGTCGCCGTCTACGGCAAGCGCCACGCGGTAGGTGTCGCCGAGCGTGTGGAGGGCGATCTCGCGCGACTGCTCGTTGTCGTCGACGACCAGCACCAGAGGCCGCGCGTCGGCGACGGAGGCGACGTCGGCAGCGTGGAGGGAGACGATAAAGGCCGTGCCGACGCCCTTCTCGCTCTCGACGGTGATGGTGCCGCCCATGCGGTCGACGAGCTGGCGCGAGAGCGCGAGCCCGAGCCCGGCGCCCTCGTACTTGCGGCCCGAGCCGGTCGACTCCTGCTCGAACTCGCCGAAGATGCGGGGCAGGAACGCATCGTCGATGCCGATGCCGGTGTCGCGGACGATCGCCAGCACCCGGCCCTCGGTGGGGCGGACCTCCAGGGTCACGCCGCCGGTGTCGGTGAACTTGATGGCGTTGCCCATCAGGTTGTGGAGCACACGCGCGAGGGCGGCCTCGTCGGCGACGACGGCGTGCGTGCCCGGCGCCACGTCGATCCCGATGGACAGCCCGCGCTCCGACGCGGCGGGGCCGAACATCTCGGCGGTCTCCTCCGCCAGCGCCCCGAGGTCCAGCGACTCGGAGGCGAGCCCGCCCCGGCCGGCCTCCAGCCGTGCCAGGTCGAGGACGGAGTTCAAGGTGTCCATCAAGCGACGCCCGCTCCGGGCGATGAGCTCGACGAACTCGCTCTGAACGGGGTCGGTGACCTCGTCGGAGAGCACGTCGGCGAAGCCCAGGATGGCGGTGAGCGGGGTCCGGATCTCGTGGCTCATGTTGGCCAGGAAGGCGCTCTTGAGCGCGGCCACCTCCTCGGCCTGGCGCTTGGCCTGCACGAGAACGGCCTGGGCGCGCTTGCGCTCGGTCACGTCGCGCAGGTTGAGGACCAAGCCCTCGACGGCGGGGTCGTCGTAGAGGGCCGTCGCGGCGCCTTCGACGAACACGTCGTGGCCGTCGGCGTGGTGGAGCCGGAATTCGACGCTCGGAGCGGACGTGCCGGCCCGGGTGTCGGCCAGGAACGCCTGGGCGGCCGCCCGGTCATCCGCGTGGACGAGCGCGGTGAGGTCGGTGCCGAGCAGGGCGGTGGGGGCGCGGCCGAGGAGCGAGGCGACGGCGGGGCTGACGTAGGTAAAGCGGTCCTCGCGGTCGGCCACGACCACCACGTCGGTGGAGCGCTGGACGAGCGCCTTGAAACGGGCCTCGCTGCGGTGGAGCGCGATCCGCGCCTCGCGCTCGGCGGTCACGTCCTCGACGGCGCCCTCGTAGAACAGCGGCTGGCCGTCGGGGTCGAGCGCCACCCGGGCGTCGATGCGGACGTGGAGGATGTCGCCGCCCGGTCGGCGCCACCGCGTCTCGAAGGCGCGGATGTGGCCGTCGCGGAGGATGGTCTCGCGAAAGCGCGTCCGGTCGGCCACGTCGACGTAGAAGTCGGAGGCGTTGTAGGCGCGGGCGGCCTCAGGGCTGGGCGCGCCGATCAAGCGGGCGAGCGTGGCGTTCGCGAGCAGCACGCGGCCGTCCGAGGCGGTCCGGTACATCCCGACGGGGATGTGGTCGAACAACGAGCGGTACCGCGTCTCGGAGGCGCGGAGAGCAGCGTCGAGACGGGTCGACTGGCCCTCGGCCTCGACCAGCTCGTGGCGCGTGTGGCGGGCGTAGAGGACGCCGGCCGTGGCCGACAAGATGGACCCGATCGAGACCATCGCGATCGCATAGCTGGCGGCCTCGGCAGGGGTCGAGAACGGCTCCGGCGCGAGGCCGAGCACGTCGAGGCCGAACAGGAAGAAGGCGCCGAGCACGCCGAGGCCGGCGCTCACCATCGCCAGCCGTGTCCCCGACGTCAGCGCGCCGGCCATCGGCGCTAGCATGACGAGGGCGAGGGCGGGGTCGCGGATGCCGAGGTCGACCGAGGCCTGGAAGATGGGCGTCAGCGCGAGGCAGAACGTCAAGATCCACGCGGCGGGCTCGACGCGCCCGCCCCAGCGGACCATCGCCAGCGCGGCGATCGTGAGCACGACCGACACGGCCACCTCGACGAAGGGGATCAGTGGGACCTGCCCCCCCCACAACAGGGCGACGGTGAGCATCGAGTACGCCAGGAGGGCGAGCCAGCCCTCGACCACGACGATCCGCGCCTGGCGGAGCTCGCGCGACGTCTCGGGCCGGCGGACCGGATCGATCCACCCGTCGACGAGCGACTTGACGCGGAATCGGGCGGAAGGAGACGGATCGACGGGCATGGTGGTTCGATTCGTAACGGATGGGCGTCCGATTGGTAGATCAGACGGCCCCGGGCGGGGCGCTCTGAGTAAGGCACACACCGTTCCACAGAGGGCGCTTTCCGTGGGGTCGATAGGCCCCGGCAGCGCCTGTGTGCGAGTCCCGCACGGGCGCTCTGCGCGAATCCGTGGGTACATCGGGAACGCCCGGGTTCGCTCCGGCCCGCGGGTCGCCGTGCGCGCGGCGGGGTAGTTTTGCGGCTCAGACTCCATCCGCATGCACCTCCCGTTCGCCCTCGCCCGCCGCTTCGTCGCCGGCCCCACGCTCGAGACCGCGCTCCCCGCGCTCGACCCGCTCCTCGACGACGGGCTCTTCATCACGCTCGACCTCTTGGGCGAGCACGTCCACGACCGGACGAAGGCCCAGGGCTTCGCCGACGCCTACGGCGACCTCGTCGAGCGGCTGGCGGCGTACCGCGACGCGCGCGGCGTGGCGCCGGAGGCCGTCGGCATCTCGATCAAGCTGTCCATGATCGGGCAGGTCATCGACCGCGACACGTGCGAGCAGAACCTGCGCGACCTGCTGGCGCGCGCCCGAGACGCCGACCTCTTCGTCCGGCTCGACATGGAGGGCACCGACATCACCCAGTCCACGCTGGACTTTTTCGAGGCGGTCTACCCCGACTTCCCCGACCACGTCGGGCCGGTCCTGCAGGCCTACCTCCACCGGACCGCCGCCGACGTGGCCCGGATGTGCGAGCTCGACGCGCGCGTCCGCCTGTGCAAGGGGGCCTACAAGGAGCCCGCGTCGCTGGCGCACCAGGACATGCCGACCATCCGCTGGCACTACCGCCAGCACGCCCAAGCGCTGCTGACCGGCGCCCGCTACCCCGGCATCGCCACGCACGACGACGAGCTGATCGCGGCCGTCCGCCAGCTGGCCGACGAGCGCGGCGTCTCGCGCGACGACTTCGAGTTCCAGATGCTCTACGGCCTGCGCCCGGACACGCAGCGCCAGATGGTCGCCGACGGCTACCGGATGCGCGTCTACGTGCCGTACGGGACGGAGTGGCTCCCCTACTTCTCCCGCCGCATCCGCGAGCGCAAGGAAAACGTCTTCTTCGTGCTCAAGGCGCTGGTGAAGGGCTAGTTTTTTAGCACACCGCTTCGTCGCCCGTGCTCCGACTCGTCGCTTGCGCCGCCCTCGCGGCCGTCCTGGCTCTGCCCGCGCTCGCGCAGGGCGTCCCGATCCCGGTCCGGACGGTCGCCGACGCCGCGCCCGCGCGGTCGTTCTCGGCCGACCGCCTGCTGGTGCCCGTCGAGGGCATGGCGCCGGACGACCTCGACGACACGTTCACGGCGCGGCGCTCGGGCGGCCGGACGCACCGGGCCATCGACATCATGGCACCCCGGGGGACGCCGGTGCTGGCCATCTCGGACGGCGAGATCGTCCGCATCCACACGAACCGCCTGGGCGGGAAGGTGGTGTACCTGCGGAGCTACGGGGGCGACTACGACTTCTACTACGCCCACCTCGACAGCTACGCGCCGGGTCTGGAGGTCGGGCAGACCGTCCGGCAGGGCGACGTGCTCGGGACCGTCGGCAACACGGGGAACGCGCGGAGCACGCCGCCCCACCTCCACTTCCAGGTGCTCCGGCGGAGCGGGCGCGGGCGGGGCACGCCCGTCAACCCGTACCGCCTGCTTGAGCAGAGCACGCTCTACGGCCGCGCCGCTCGCGGCTAGCGGACGCGCAGGCGCTGGCCGACGCGGATCGTCGTCGAGCGCTCGGCGCTGAGCGCCAGGATGGTCTCGACGGTCGTGTCGTAGCGCCGCGCGAGCCCGAAGAGCGTGTCGCCGCGCTCGACGGTGTGGTACAGCGGCCCGGAGGCGTCGCCGCTGGCGGCGGGCCGGTCCGAGACGGGCTGAACGGTGACGGTCGGGCCGGCGGGCGTGTCGGTCGCCAGCCCCGCAAGCGAGCGGACGCCGGGGACGGCTCGGGCGACGCTGTGGGCCGTCGCCTGGCGCGTCGGCGGCACCTCGCCCATGACGGTCACCGCGCCGTCGCGCGCGAGCACGGTCACGTCGAGCGTCCGCGTCCGCCCGTCCTCGACGAGCGCGAGCCGGACGGCCGTCGCGAGGCGGAGGTCGGCGAGGCGGTCGGCGACCTGGGCGCCGGCGGCGGGCGCGAGCGCGACGAGCAGCAGGAGGGCGGCGAGCAGGCGGGTCATCGGTACGGGGGTTAGCAGCAGCTCCCGGCAGGCACGTCGTCGGCAGACGCCGCCGGGGCGCAGTCGAACAGGCCGAAGTGCGTCGAACGGTCGCCGGTGACGTCGAAGAACGCCGAGTAGCGGGTGTTCTGGACCATCGCGGCCGAGTTGCCGCAGACGAGCATCGGGCGGCCGACCTCGAAGCGGTGGTGGTCGTCGAGTACGAACGCGTGGCGCTGGCCCTCGACGCCGCCGCGGTACGTGGCCACCTGCCCGTAGTCCTCGCAGGTGTCCTCGATGAGGTCGGGCAGCTTGAAGGCGCGAATCGTGCGTGAGACGAACCGGGCATTCCCGAGCCGGTCGCGGAGTTCGGCGTCGTCCACCTCGAGCGGCCGCTCGGTGACGGTCCGCACGTCCGCCCAGCCGAGCGCCGCCATCATCCGGCGGAAGTCCTCGGTGTAGAGCGCCCCGCCCAGGCACTCGCCCACGAGCACGGGGTCGGCCTTGACCTCGTCGGACAGGCGGCGGTCGACGAACACGTCGGAGACGTAGAGCTCGCCGCCCGTCTTGAGCACGCGGTCGATCTCGGCGAAGACGGGGCCCTTGTCGGGCGCGAGGTTGAGCACGCAGTTCGAAATCACCACGTCGACGGAGCCGTCGGCGATGCCGAGGGCGCCCAGGTCCTCAATGGTGCCCAGCCGAAACTCGGTCGTCGGCGCGTCGTGGCCGAGCGCATCCGCGACGGCCTGGCGGTGCCGCGTGGCCACGTCGAGCTGGGCCTCCGTCATGTCGACCCCGATGACGCGGCCGGTCGGGCCCGCGAGCGCGGCGGCGACGAAGGCATCGCGGCCCGTCCCGCAGCCCAAGTCGAGGACGGTGCAGCCGTCGAGCGCGGGGGGGATCGGCGAGCCGCAGCCGTAGAACTTGCTCAGCACCTCGTCCGGGAGCAGGGACAGGATCGGCTTGTGGTGCTCGGGGACGGCCTCCTCGGTGCAGCAGGCGGAGGTCTTGAGGTCGGTCGTCGCGCTCAGCGTCTCGCCGTAGTACTCGCGGACCTGGTCGTGGAGGAGGGTGTCCATGCGGGGAGGGTGGGGGCGGGAGGAGGATAGACTCGGCGAGCGCGGGCGGTCGTACCCCGGGGCCCGAGAATGCGGCGCCGCCCGACAGGGGGAGCGCCCTTTCGAGGGACGCGGAGGGGGAGGGGCACCCGTTCCGTCGACCTCGCGTCGTCGGCTTCGCGCCATCGAGGCGGAGTCACGCGGTCGCCACGCCGGCGATGTGGGGCGATACCAAAAACAGGTCGGCGTCGAAGGGCTCGAGGGCGACCGAGGCGAAGCCGGCGGCCTCGATGCGGCGGCCGGTCTCGCGGTCGGGGCGGCAGCCGTCGGCGACGACGCCCCACGGCGCGCGCAAGGCGCGTTGCCACCCGCGCCGCATGCTGCCCGAGGGCGCGGCGACGTGCTCGACGAACACGAACCGGCCACCGGGGCGGAGCACGCGCCGGGCCTCCGCAAGCGCGGCATCCACATCGGCGACGGAGCACAGGACGAGCGTGCTCACGACGGCGTCGGCGGCGCCCGCCGCGAGGGGGAGCGCCTCGGCGGTGCCGGCGGAGAGGGTGAGCGCGAGCCCGTGGGCGGCCGCCGACGCCCGGATGTCGTCGTGGAAGTGGACGTTGGGCTCGACGACGACCCAGCGCGCGCCGGCCGGGAGGTGGCGGGCGTTGAGGCCGGTCCCCGCGCCGATCTCGACGACGACGGGCGGCGCGCCGTCTCGGCCCTCGATGGTCTCGAAGAGCGGGCGCTTGCGGGCGGCGTAGAGGCGGCGCTGGGCGGCGTCGGCGTGGCTCAGGCTCCAGGCAAAGAGGCGCGCGCGCAAGCCCCGTCGGACCCCGGGGGGAGTGGCCGTCGTAGATGCGTCCCCTTCACCCACCCATTCTCCCATGGCTATCGCAAAGATCATCGAGGTCTCCGCCGTCTCCGACAAGAGCTTCGACGACGCCGTCAAGACCGCCTACACCGAGGTGTCGGCGACGGTTCGCGGCGTGCAGAGCGTCTACGTCGAGGACTTCATCTACGAGCCCGGCGAGGAAGAGGCCGGCCGGTTCCGCGTCCACTGCAAGGTGACGTTCATCGTCAAGAGCAAGGACGACATGTAGGGCCCGGGCCCGCAGGTCTCGCGCCCCGCCGGCCTTCGGGTCAGCGGGGCGCTTTTTTAGCGCGTCGAGTCGGGCTGGAGCGTCGCGTCGGGTTCGAGCATCGCGTCGGGACGGACCTCGACCTCGGGTGTGAGGTCGGTGTCGTCGGGCGCGAGCGCGTCGTCGGGGGCGAGGTCGCCGTCGGTCTCGACCGGATCGACGCCCTCGATAGTGACGACGTCGGCGGGGTCGTCGGCGCATCCGGCCATCAGGAGGGCGGCCAGCAGCAAGGCACGCATGGCAGAGCAGGGAAGGGACGCCGTAGACCCCGGCTACAGCAGGGCGTTCCACAGCAGGCGCGCCGCCACGATCGCGGCGAAGGCGGCGAAGCTGAGGCGGACCGCGCGGACGTCGATCCGGTGGGCCGTAGCGACGCCCCAGTGGGCGGTGACGACGGCGGGGAGCGCAAGGGCGGCCGCTCGCGGCCAGTCCACGTAGCCGAGGGCGCCGTCGGGAACGGGCTGGCCCTGCCCGAGCACGGCGTACGTGACGACGCCGACAGCGGTGATGAGCACGATGGCGGCCGTCGAGGTCCCGGCGGCCACCTTCAACGGGAGCCGGATGACGCCGCTGAAGGCGGGCACCAAAACGACCCCCCCGCCGACGCCCGCGAGCGCCGAGACGGTTCCGGCTCCGAGCCCCGTCGCCGCCAGCGGGCCGATTCCGCGCCGCGCGCCGGCGGTCGACAGGGTGTCGGCGCGGTCCTTTTTGAGCAGCATCCGGACCACGACGACGACGAGCAGCACGCCGAGCACGAGCTGAAAGGCGGTCTTGTCGTACCACGGCTGGGTCGCCACGAACCGGCTGACCACGACGACGGCGACGGCCGCGAGCCCTCCAGCGGTGAGGGCGGTGCGCGTGTCGATGGCGCCCGCTCGCGCCTGGGCGACGGCGCCGGAGGCGGCCGCGGCGAACGTGCAGAGCAGGCTCGACCCGAGCGTGAGCGGGGTCAGCACGGGGTCCTCGATGCCCATCGCCTGGAAGGCGAAGAACAGGACGGGCCCGAAGATGACGCCGCCCCCGACCCCAACCAGCCCCGCTACGAACCCGCCGACGGCGCCGGCGACAATCAACAACAGGAGCATGGACGGCCGGGGGGAGAGGGCGGAGCCTACGCGGTGTGGCCGCATGGGCTCCGATGCGGGGACGGGGGCAGGCGCGACGGCCACGCTCCCACGCGCTCCATGGCCCGATGGTCAGTGAGCGGGGGTGAGGCCGGGGAAGAACGCGCCCTCTCTGAACTCCACGATGAAGCGGGCGTCTTGCGGACGCAAGCTGCGCTGGCGGGCACCGTCGACCGTCGGGGTCATCATCCCATCCTGTCGCTCGAGCTCAACGGCTGCGACCGCCTCGTCCTCGTCGGCGAACACCAGCAGGACCCGGTCATCGAGCCAGTCGATCCATCCCCATCGCCACCAGAACGGCCAGTCGACTCCGGTCTGGGCTTCGAACACCCCCTGCGACACATAGGGCCCGACGATGTAGAGCCGATCCCACTCGAACGGCGCAAGCGCCGCGAGATCCACGACCGCCCCGTCACCCTGCTGAACCCGGTCCGCGATCCGGTCCGCAAGCCCACCGCCGTCCGGCGGTGGAATCCCCACGACGAGGGAAATGGCAACGCCGATCAGCAGGCCCCACCTCATCGCCCGAGAGCGCGGGCGTAGGCGGTGGGGTCGAGGACGAGGCGCCGGGCCTCGGCGGCGACGGGGTCTTGGGCGAGCGCGGCGACGGTCTGGGCGCGCTGGCCGACGTAGCGGGACAGGATCTCCGTCCGCAAGCGGGCGCGCAAGCGGGGCGCGTGGCGCTCGAAGTCGCGGGCCTTCTCGCGGGCGACGGCCGTTCGCAGGTCTCGCAAGGCGTCGTCGGCGCCAGCATACCCGGCCGCCTCCAGGTCCTCCGCGAGGGCGTCGGCGGTGCGCTCGGCGTCGGTGCGGTAGCTCACGCCCTCGGCCTCGACAAAGGCTCGGAAGCGGTTGAGCAGGGCGTCGTCGACACGCCAACTGGCGGGCAGGTCGGGGGTCTCGGCGGCGAAGGCGTTGGCGAAGCGCAGGAACGCGGCCGAGCGGACGAGTGCTCGCTCCAGTTCCGACTCGTCGCCGAGCGAGACCGGCACGTCGGGCTCGATGCCGACGCCGCTTCGGACGGGCCGCCCGCTGGCGGTGGCGAACGCCTGCCCCGCGCCCGCCTCGACGGCGTCCTGCCCCTGGGCATACGTCAGCCGCTGGATCTCGCGGCCGGACGGCGTGGTGTAGCGGCTCACAGTCAGCTTGAGGGCCGTCCCATACGGCATCGGGCGGACGACCTGGACCAGGCCCTTGCCGAACGTGGTCTCGCCGACGACGACGCCCCGGTCGTGGTCCTGGAGCGCGCCGGCCACGATCTCGCTCGCGGAGGCGCTCGTGCCGTCGGTCAGGACGGCGATGGGGAGGTCGGGAAACGCCGTGCCCACCTCGGTGCGATAGGTCTGGTCGGTCCCCTCGGCGCGGCCGCGCGTCTCGGTCACGACCGTGTTGGGCGGGAGGAACAAGCCGCTAATGGCGACGGCCTCGGAGAGCAGCCCGCCCGGGTTGCCGCGCAGGTCGAGCACGACGCCGCGCACGGCGCCCTCGTCCTGGAGCGCCTGGATAGCACCGCCGACCTGGCCGGAGGCGTCGGCCATGAAGCGGCCCAAGCGGACGTAGGCGACGCCGTCGGCGGGGTCGCCCAGGAAGCCGGAATACGTGACCTCGCTCGACGGGTCGCCGGCGCGGACGAGCACGAAGCGGAGCGGGTCGGGCTCGCCCTCGCGCACGACCGCGAGAGCGACCGTCGAGCCGGGCTCGCCGCGTAGCAACGTGTTCGCGCGGCGCACGTCGAGATCTGCGGCCGGCTGCCCGGCCAGCGTCTCAACGGCGTCGCCGGGCCGGAGCCCCTGCCGCTCGGCGTCGGACCCGTCGAGCACGGAGACCACGACGAGCCGCTCGCCGCGCTCGGCCACCACCACGCCGACGCCGCCCACGTCGCCGCCCTGCTGCAAGCGGCTCGCGGAGGCCGTCGCCTCGTCGTAGTAGACGGTGTACGGGTCGAGCGAGCCGGTCATGGCGCCGATGCCGGCCCGCATGAGCGCCTCGGCATCGATGGCGTCGACGTACTCGGAGGCGAGCGTCTCGTAGACGGTGCCGTAGAGCCCGAAGCTTTTGCGGACGGCGAAAAAGTCGACGCCCTGGGCGAGGGCGGGGGCCGCCAGCGGGAGGGCGACGAGGACGACGAGGGCGAGGCTGCGCATGAGCGGAGGGTCGGGGCCGGAGGCTAACGACGCGCGCCGCCCGCTAGCGCCCTCCGCCTCGGACGCGAGGGAGGATGGGTGGCGCCCGCCCTTCAGCGCACGACCACGAGCGCACGCGCCCCGCTGGTGCCAGCGGCCGAGAGGCGGACGACGTACAGCCCTGCCGGCCACCGGCTGGCGTCGAGCGCGAGCCGGTGCGAACCGGAGGCGAGGTTTCTGGCGGAGGTCGCCCACGTCCGCCCGAGCATGTCGACGACCTCGACCTCGACGCGCCCCGGAATTGCCAGCGCGAACCGGACGGTCGCCGGGCCCTGCGCGGGAGACGGGCCGATCGTCAGGTGGAACGTGGCCGGGCGAGAGGCTGTCGCCACGGGGTAGCCGGTGAACAGGACGCGCGCGGCGCCCCGCGTCGGCCCGCGGATATCCGCCAGTCGGGCCCCGAGGAGGAGGTCCGCGCCGCCGTCTCCGTCGAGGTCGCCGAGTGCCGCCACGGAGGTCCCGAACCGGTCGCCGGGTGCGGAGTCGAGGCGGATTGGCCGAGCCGCGTGGACGGTCCCGTCGGAGCGGAGTGACAGGACCCATACGGCACCACGCCCACCGTCATCGCCGTACGCCCCGACCGCCAGCTCCGGGCGCCCGTCGCCGTCGAGGTCGCCGAGAGGGGCCGCCGCCACGCCGAAGCGGTCGCTGTCGGCGAGCGGCCCGCCGAACCCGCCGTCGACGGCGCTGATGGGTTGGTGCGCGCGGACCTGGGCGGACGGCGCGACGGCGAGCGCCAGCCCGAGCAGGGCCGACGCCGTTTGTGGGACGAGGGCGGAAGCGGGACACGCGTGGCAACGTACCTCGTCCCCCTCGGGCTCGATGCGGACCTACTGCTTGCGGTACCCGCGCAGGTCGCCGTCGACCGGGCGGTCGTCGAGGTACAGCGTGCTGCCGTCGGCAATGCCGAAGGGGACGACGCGCTCGTCGAGGAAGAGGACTGGCGCCTCGCTCTGCGTCTCGTCGCTGTAGTCGAGCGGGCCGACGCGGTAATCGAGCGTGACCACGGTCGCCTCGCCGCCGTCGTCCCGGCGATGGATCTCGACCGAGCCGCCCTCGCGGAAGACCAAGCTCTCACCGGTGGCCCGCAGGGTCGTTGGCGTTCCCATCTGCCCGCTCGTCGTGGACGTTTCGAGATTCCACGTGCCGACGAGGGCACGGGCATTCTGCGAGAGCGTCGTCACGTCGACGCGTGAGAGATCGTCGGGGGCGACGGGTGCGGTCGTGTCGCAGGCGGCGAGGACGAGCGCGAGGGCGACGAGAGCGAGGCGCATAGCAAGGCGGGAGGATGCGCGACAGTCTAGGGCTCGGCGGCTTGGCCCACCAGGTCCATCTCAGGCCCCCTGCCCAGGCCCGCAGGCTCGCTAGGCGTCGGGCGTGCCGGCGTCGCGGGCGGCCTGCTCCGCCTCGATCCGCTGGCGGCGCTTCTCGGCCGCGCGCTCCTCGGCGGCCTCCTTACGGGCCCGCTGGCGCTCGACGACGCCCGTCATCCAGATCGACAGCTCGAACAAGCCCATCAGCGGGATGGCCATCAGGAGCTGGCTCCACGGGTCGGGCGGCGTCAAGAAGGCGGCGACGACGAGCACGGCGACGATGGCGTATTTCCGGCCCGACCGCAGCATCTCCTGCGTCAGCACGCCGACCTTGGCGAGCACAACGACGACGACCGGGAGCTCGAAGAGGAGCCCGGCGCCGAACGCCCACGTCAGCAGCATCGAGAAGTACTTCGAGATGTCGAACTCGTTGACGATGGTGTCCGAGATCTGGAACTGGGCGAAAAACTGGAGCGCGATCGGCGCGATGATGAGGTAGCCGAACGAGATGCCGAGCGCGAAGAAGAACGTCGCGAAGACGGCCGCGAACCGCAGGCCGTGCCGCTCCTCGGGGTAGAGCCCGGGCTCGATGAACCGCCACGTCTGGTACACCACGATCGGCGAGCCGAGCACCACGCCCGCCGCGATGACGGTGCCGAAGAAGGCGAAAAACTGGCCCGTCACCGTCCGGTTCTGGAGCACGATATCGACCGCGCTCAGCCGGAGCACGTCGTACATGAAGAAGTCCGCCCGCGTCGGGCCCAGCAGCATCTGGTCGATGATCCACTGGGTGAAGAACAGGCAGGCGCCGACGCAGAGCAGGATGCCCGCGAGCGCTTTGAGGATCCGCCAGCGGAGCTCCTCGAGGTGGTCGAGGAACGGCATCTCCTCGGGCGTCGGCGCGTGCTCGGGCAGGGCGCCGAGCACGGCGGGCGGGGCCGGCGGGGGCGCCTGGTCGAGGCGGATCGGGTCCGTCGCGCCGTCGCCGGAGGCGCGAGCCTTCTGAGTCCGGGAGCGCCAGACGTCCATGGCTTATCGCCCCTCCGGGGCGGGTACGAGGTCCGCCGTACACGGTACGCACGCGCCGAGCGGCAGAGGGGGGCGGACCCCGTACCCGGTACCTCGTGCCATCGCCTTAAACCGTGTCGCCCGACGCGGCGGCCGTGCGGGCGCTCTCGCGCAGGTTGAGTTCGAGCAGCGACTCGACCCACAGGCCCTCGCTTTCCAGGCGGGCGCGGCCTCCGCTCCAGGTAAAGTTGAACAGCGTCATCACGCCAGCCACGGTAAAGCCGTCGGCGCGCAGGAGCTGGGCGGCGCGGGCGGCGCTCCGGCCGCTGTTCAGGATGTCGTCCATCAGCGCAACGGGGCGCTGGCGATCGAGGGGGCCCTCGACGAGTCGGCGGCGGCCGTAGGCCTTGCGGCGCTCGCGGATGAAGCCCCCGCTGAAGGGGCGGTCGGGCGTGCCGTGCGGCAGGACGGCCGTCACGAGCGGGAAGGCGCCGTAGCCGAACCCGGCCACCTGGTCGATGCCACGCGCGCGCAAGCGCTCCGCGAGCACGGTCCCGGCCTCCATGAAGACGGCGCCGTCGAGCATCGGTGTCCGCGTGTCGAGGAGCCAGCCGATGGGCTGGCCGCGCGGGTCGGTGATGGCCTCGTCTTCGCGGCGCACCAGCGCCTGCTGGTACAGCGTGTGGCCCAGCTTAGCGAGGGCCGACTCGGGGACGGAACTGGAGTCGTTGGGCATCGGGTCGGCACAGGGGCCCGTTGGGCGGGCGGCAACATACGGAGGGGGCGGGGGCAATCCGTCAGCCATCGACCGGCCACCGTCAGGGGCGGTGGCTTCGGAGGGGCGAACGGGCACGCCAGCGACTCGCACAACGCGGGCGAACCGGCGCTCGCGCGCGGACGGCGGGGAGAAATCGGCGGCCAGCCGGGCGTACGGAAGCGCGGCGCGCGGGTTTTCCCGATCTGGGGGGCGGGGGGCGCTGGGTTCTCCGATCTCTCCCCTCCCGCTGGAGGGAGGGGACACGGCCCCGCGCCTCGTCTGTTACGCCGCAACGGGCGCCGCGCCCAGGCTCTCCACGTCGTAGAGCGGGAACGCCTCGCACAGCGCGCGGACCTCGGCGCGGACCGCCGGGGCCTCGCCGCCCCGGCTGGCGATCACGCGGTCCATCATCGCCACGACCGTCCGGAACTCGTCGGACCCGAACCCGCGCGTCGTCATCGCCGGGGCGCCGACGCGGATGCCCGAAGTCACGAACGGGCTCTCGGGGTCGCCGGGCACCATGTTTTTGTTGACCGTGATCTCGGCCTCGCCCAGCCACGCCTCAGCGTCCTTGCCGGTGCACTTGCCGCGCAGGTCGACGAGGGCGAGGTGGTTGTCGGTCCCGCCCGAGACCACGTCGTAGCCGTGCTCCACGAACGCCTGCGCCATCGCCTGCGCGTTGGCGAGCGTCTGCTGCTGGTACGTGGCGAAGTCGGGCCGGAGCGCCTCGCCGAAGGCGACGGCCTTGGCGGCAATCACGTGCATCAGCGGCCCGCCAATCGTGCCGGGGAACATGGCCGAGTCCAGCACCTGCCCCGTCGACTTCGGGTTGCCGGACTTGACCCACGTCTCGCCCGTCGGGCTCGGCGCGTCGGTCCCGACCAGGATCATCCCGCCGCGCGGGCCGCGCAACGTCTTGTGCGTCGTGGTCGTCACGACGTGGGCATGGGGGAGCGGGTCGTTCAGCAGCCCCGCCACGATCAGCCCGGCCGTGTGCGCCATGTCGACCCACAGGATCGCGCCGGCCTCGTCGGCGATGGACCGGAGCGCGGCGTAGTCGAAGTCGCGGGAGTAGGCGCTGGCGCCGACCGACAGCATCGTCGGGCGGACGTCGAGCGCCTTGGCGCGGACGTCGTCGAGGTCGATGGTGCCGGCGTTCGGGCCCTCCGTCTGGACGCCGTAGAAGTGCGGCTCGTAGAGCTTGCCCGAGAAGTTGACCGGCGAGCCGTGCGTGAGGTGGCCGCCGTGCGCGAGGTCGAGCCCCAAGAGCCGGTCGCCGGGCTCCATGAAGGCGAGGTAGACGGCGCTGTTGGCCGTCGCCCCGGAGTGCGGCTGGACGTTCACCCAGTCGGCGCCGAAGAGCTCCTTGGCGCGGTCGATCGCCAGCGTCTCCACTTCGTCGACGACCGCACAGCCGCCGTAGTAGCGCTTGCCGGGCAGGCCCTCGGCGTACTTGTTGGTGAGGGGGCTGCCGTTCGCCTGGAGCACGGCCGGGCTCACAAAGTTCTCGGACGCGATCAACTCGATCCCGTCGTTCTGGCGCTCGACCTCGCGGCGGACGATGTCGTAGACGGCGGGGTCGGTCTCCTGGAGGGCGGTCATCGGTGCGGCGCGGGTGGATCGCAGAAAGTACCCGGCCGAGCGCCCGTCGATCCGCCCCCGCCCGCAATCCGCCGCAGGAAACTGGTCTCGGTGGGTCGGAGGTGTCGCCGGCTCGCGGCCTTGCCCGCTCCGCGTCTGCTCGTTCCCGATTCCTCATTCCCGGCGCTCGCGGCACCCCGCCCCACGCCCGGCACCCCGCGTGCTAGTCCTCGTCGAGCGGCGACTCCAGCACGAAGAACCAGCCCGCGATGCCGAGGAAGCGCCATTCGCCGCCCGGCATCCGGCCGTTGAGGTCGGCCTCATAGATGCTGGCGAGGTAGAGGTCCTCGCGGTCGAAGGTGTCGCTGGCGATCCCGCCCGCCACGCGGCCGAGCCGCTCGTTGAGGAAGCTCGTCGAGCCGAGCCCGCCCGCCCGCTGGGCGGCGGCCTCCTGGATGTACTGTTGGAAGCGGTCTGGGCCCGGGTTGAGCCAGAACAGCAGCCCCGCGATGAGCAGCAAGCCGACGAAGAAGATGCGTCCGGGCGTCATGGCGGGGGAGGGGCGACCACCCACAAGCTAGGGGTCGACGCGGCCGATCCCGTCCCGCCCGGCATTCAGCGGCCGAAACCGGCCCTGCCGCGAGCCGCCACCCCTACTGAACGCCCTGCGTCATGGCGTAGACGAGCAGGTTGACGCCCATCCGCAACGCCTGCTCGCGCACGGCCGGCGGATCGGGGTGGATGCCCGCCGGCTCCCAGCCGTCGCCCAGGTCGCTCTCGTGCGCGTAGAAGACGACGAGCCGCCCCTCGTGGAACAGCCCGTAGCCGACCGCCGGCTCGCCGTCGTGCTCGTGGATCTTGGGCAGCCCGTCCGGCATCGCAAAGTGGGCGCGGTAGACGGGGTGGCTGGCCGGGAGCGGCTGGAGCTCTTGGCCGGGAAACACCTTCGCCAGCTCGCGGCGGACGGCTTGGTCGAGCCCGTAGTCGTCGTTGACGATCAGGAAGCCGCCGCCTTCGAGGTAGCGCCGCAGCCGCGCCGCCTCGCCCTCGGTAAAGGCGACGTTGCCGTGCCCGTTCATGTACAGGACGGGGACCCGGAAGAGCCGGTCGCTGGCCAAGTCGACCGTGATCGGCTCCACATCGACGTCGAGCAGCGTGTGCTGGCGGGCGTACGCGAGCAAGGTCGGGAGCGGGTCGCCGGAGTACCAGTCGCCGCCGCCGCCGTACTGCAGGCGCGCCACCTGGATCTCGCCCTGGGCGGAGACGGCGCCCGAAACGGCGACCAGAAGGCAAAGCAGGAGGGGGCGCACGGCTGGCATGGCGGGTAGAATACGTGGACACCCTGCCCACGCCGATGCGAACGCTGCGCCCTGCCCTCTTCGTCTCCCTCGCCCTGCTCGCCGTGCTCGTCGCCAGCGGGTGCGCGCCGTCCTCGGG
This sequence comes from Rubrivirga aquatilis, assembly GCF_046845665.1. Lineage (GTDB taxonomy): Bacteria > Bacteroidota > Rhodothermia > Rhodothermales > Rubricoccaceae > Rubrivirga. Next base: position 646,284 of record NZ_CP177355.1, read on the forward strand.
CGAGCCCGAGGTCATCCGAAACGCCGCCGGCGACCCCCTCGTGTCGACGTTCTCCATCGTCGCCGTCGACACGCTGACCGGCGAGATCGGCGTCGCGGTGCAGAGCAAATTCCCCAACGTGCGGTTCATGGTCCCGACCGTCGTAGCCGGTGTCGGCGCCGTCGCCACCCAGTCGTTCGCGCGGCTCGCGTATGGCCCCGAGGGCATCGCGCTGATGCGTCAGGGCGCGACGGCGGAGGAGGCGCTTCAGATCTCGATGCGGAACGACCCCGACACGGGCGCGCGCCAGGTCGGGATGGTGGACGCGCGCGGGAACGCGGCCACCTTTACCGGCGCCGACGCCTTCGAGTGGCGCGGCGGGCGCGTCGGCGGCAGCGACGCGATTGCGGGGCCGGGCGTCGTCGCCGTCGGGCACGGGTACGCGGCGCAGGGCAACATTCTGGTCTCGCAGGCCACCGTCGACGCCATCGCGGAGACCTTCGAGGCCAGCACAGGCACGCTCGCGCAGCGGCTCACCGAGGCGCTCCTCGCGGGCGGCCGCGCCGGCGGCGACAAGCGGGGCGAGCAGTCGGCCGCGCTCGTCGTCCACCGCAAGGGTGCCGGCTACGACGGCTCCGACGTGATCGTCGACATCTCGGTCTACGACCACCTGACGCCGCTCGCGGAGCTCGCGCGGCTCGTGGCGCTCAACGACCTGTACTTCACCGACTCCGACCCCGCCGACATGATCGAGGTGACGCCCGCCATCGCGCGCGAGCTGCAGGAGATCTGGATCGCCCGAAGCTTTCAGTACGATGGCCCGGCCGATGGCGTGGTCGACGCCGAGTTCCAGCGCATCCTGACCGACTACATGGGCTGGGAGAACTACGACCTCCGCATCGACGAGGTGGCCGATGTGGACCTCGCAGCGGGCGAGTCGCTGCGCATCGACCGCGAGGTGCTCGCCGACATCCGCGCCGTCTTTTCCGAGGGTCGTTACCGCTGATCCCGTGCATCTGCTCCACCTTCGCTTGGCCGATCGCTCGATGGGGCCCATCGGCGCCGCCCGCGAGGTGGCCGCCGAGATCGCGCACGACCCGGGCGCCTTCGCCGTCGTCGTCGACGGGCTGGCGCACCCGGACGAGGGCGTCCGCAACCGGAGCGCGTGGGCGCTCGACGTCGCGACGCGGTCATACCCGAGACGCCTCTCGCCACACGCCGACGCGCTCTTGACCGTCGCCCACGCGGATCGCAACGGCGGGATGCTCCGGCGCCTCCTTCCCTTGCTGGTGTCTCGGGTACGCCTCACCCCGGCCCAGGCCCGTCGCGTGACCGTCTGGGCGCTCGGCCTGCTCGACCGCTCGCGCGTGGCCGATCAGGCGAACCTGCTCAGCGCGCTGGCGGCCGTCGCCGTGGCGCACCCGAACCTTGCGCCCGCCGTCGTCACGCGCCTCCACGTCGCGCTCGACCATCCGGCCCCGTCGGTCTGCGCGAGGGCGCGGCACCTCTGCGCCCGGCTCGACCGCCACGGGGTGTCCCCCGCCGACGCATGACCCCGACCGTCCTCGAAGGCACCCACGTCCGCCTGGAGCCCCTCACCCGCGACCACGCCGACGCCCTGGCCGAGGTCGCCCTCGACCCCGAGTTGTGGGCCTGGACCGCCTCGGCGGTCCGCTCGCGTGCCGACCTCGACGCCTATCTCGACACGGCGCTCGCGATGCAGGCCGACGGTACCGCCCTCCCGTTCGCCACCGTCCACCGCGCCAGCGGGCGCGTCGTCGGCAGCACGCGGTTCGGGAATTTCGTCGCCGCCCACCGCCGCGTCGAGATCGGGTGGACGTTCGTCGCCGCCCCGTGGCAGCGGACGCCCGTCAACACGGAGGCCAAGCTGCTGATGCTGCGCCACGCCTTCGACACGCTTGGGCTGACCCGCGTCGAGTGGAAGACGGACGCCCTCAACGCCCGCTCGCGGGCGGCCATCTTGCGCCTGGGGGCGGTCGAGGAGGGCACGTTGCGTCACCACATGGTGGTCGCCGACGGCCGCTTGCGCGACACGGTCTACTTCAGCGTCACCGCCGTCGAGTGGCCCGCCGTCGAGGCCCGGCTTGTGGAGCGGCTGGCGCGGGGATAGCGCTCGCCGGGGGTGCGGGGCCAATCCCGGCCCCTTCGACGGCCCGCTGTGAGCGTCGCGGTATGCTGGGGCATGTCCCGAGACCACGCCCTCCAGCTCCGTGAGGCCCTCCGGCTGGCGCCCCCCGCGCCAGTCGAGGCGCGGCGGCTAGGCGTCGCCGAGTCGGACGGTCACACCCGCACGCGCGTCGAGTACGCCGGGCTCGAGAGCGACCGCATCCCAGCGTTTCTGTTCGAGCCGCTCGGCCCGGTGCGCGGCGCCGTCGTGGTGTTTCATCAGCACGCGGGGGCGTTCCACCTCGGCAAGAGCGAGGTCGCCGGGCTGGCCGGCGAGCCGCTGCAGGCGTTCGGCCCGGCGCTCGCGGCGCGCGGCGTCGCCGTGCTCGCGCCCGACGCGATCACCTTCGAGGACCGCCGCGCCCACACGACGGGGACGGCGCTCACGGACGGCGACTGGCTCCAGCACTACAACGCGATGGCGTATCGCTTGGTCGACGGCGACGTGCTGCTGCGGACGGTGCTCGACGACGCCCAGCGCGCGGTCTCGGTGCTGGCGGGGCTTGCGCCCGGCGTCCGCCTCGGGGTCGCCGGCCACTCGTACGGCGGCACAACGGCGCTCTACCTCGCGGCTGTCGACGACCGCTGCCGGTTCGCGTGCGCCAGCGGGTCCGTCGCCAGCCTGGGCGCTCGGCGCGCGGCGGGCACGGGGCTCAACATGGTCGAGGTCGTCCCGGGGCTGGCGGAGCTCCTCGATACGCACGACTTGGTCCGCGCCGTCGCCCCCCGCGACCTGTTCGTCGTCTCGGCGACGGACGACCCCTACGCCGTCGACGCCGAGGCCGTCCTGGCTCGCGCCGAGGTCGCCAGCGCCACCCACCTCCGCGTCGAGGGCCCGCACGCGCTCGACCGCGAGCGCCACGACGCGATCATGGCGTGGCTCGCGGAGCAGGCCGCCCGCCCCGCTGCGGCAGGATGACGAGCGCGGAAGCTCAGCCCGACACCGCGCCGCCGAGCGACTGCTCCACGCGCGTGCCGGCCACCACGTCGTGCACGCTCCGGTGGCCGCCGGTGCGCCACGCCTGGGCGAGGTACGCGGCCGACAGCGCGTACGAGGCCCCGAGCCCGATCCAGCTGGCAAGCGAGAACTCGCCCAGCGCCGGGGCGAACAGGAACGACGAGGCGTGCGCCAGCTCCCACGGCACCATCTTGACGGCCGTCCGCGCCAGCGCCCGGCCGCCCCGCACCGGCCCGCCGTCCTCCGACGCCGTCCGCAGCCCGAGCAGGCGCTTGCCGAGCGTGGCGCCCCGCCGCGAGCGGTCCGCGAGCGTGAAGTACGTCCACGCCGGGATCGAGAAGGTGAGGACGAGGCTACCGTAGATCTCGCGCGCCGTCGAGGGGCTGACGCCCAGCGCGCGCTGCACGGCGTACCCCGCTGGCGCCAGCACGGCGAACAGGAGCACGATGTCGAGCACGTACGCGCCAACGCGCCGGAGGAGAACGGGTCGCATTATGGAACAGCGAAGGGCTCGCGCGCTACGCGGCGCTCGGCTGCGCGGTTACGCGCCTTCCGGCCGCAGCATCGCCAGCGCCCGGACGTACCGCGCCAGCCGCTCGCGGTCCTTGTCGGTCGGCTCGGGGATGCGGCTCAGGTCCATGTTCTCCTCCAGATCCGCCACCTTCACGCGTGCCGCGACAGGGTCGGCGCCCGCACGGCCGACGAACGCGGGGTACGTCTCGTCGTCGCGCCGCGTCAGGTGATCGACGGCCCGAACGACGGCGTCCGAGAACCCCTCGGCGCGCAGCTGGTCGAGCGTCCAGTCCGTGTCCTCCACCACGTCGTGCAGGACGCCCGCGATCTGCGCGTCGGCGTCGTGGAGGCGGAGCATCACGCGCAACGGGTGCAAGATGTAGGGCGCGCCGCCCTTGTCGGTCTGCCCGGCGTGGGCCTGGGCGGCGATGGCGATGGCTCGTTCCAGGGTGCTCACAGAGACGGGAGGAGGGGCGAGCGAGGATAGTGAGGCCGCCGCCGACACGGGGGCGGGGGATGTCCACCATCGGGTTGTCGGGCCCGCCCCCGCATCTCGGCGCCCCTCCCGTCGTAGCGTTCAGAGCGCCCCACCACCGTCGCCATGCCAACTCGATCCCCCCTCTCTGAAACCGACGCCCGCAAACAGGCCCGCCGCGAGCGGGCGTTCTACGGCAACCTGGCCTCGTTCGTCCTGGTGATGTCGTTCTTGACGGCGATCAACCTGCTCACCTCGCCCGACAGCCTGTGGGTCGTGTGGCCCTTCCTCGGGTGGGGCATCGGCATCGGGAGCCAGGCCATCTCGACGTTCGGCCACGTCCGCCGCGCCGACTGGGTCGAGCGCCGCGCCGCCGAGCTCATGGGCGAGACGACCTCCGACGAGCGGATCCGAACGCTCCTTGACGAGGAGCTCGACGCCCGCGTCCTGCCCGCCGGGGCGCCCCAGGACCTCGGCCGCCTCCAGCGCCGCATTGAGCACCTCGAGGCCATCGTCACGGCGACGGACGACCCCGCCGACCCCGGCGCGCGCCTGTCGCTCGACCTCGACGCGCCGGCCTCCGACCCCGCCGCCCCCCGCCGCCGCGACCGCGCGTAGAGACGCAACCTGCTTGCGTTGCTACCCTGCAGCCCATGTTGAGAACGACTTAGCGCCAGCGGGTCCGTCCCCTCTGCCCCCGGGAGTCTGAGAGCAGGACCACGTCTGCAAGGTGTGGAGCCCTCAGCTTGTCATCCTGAACGGATGTGAAGGATCTCAACGCAAGCCTCGCGAGCCTTTGGGACCGGATGTCTGGGCTGGGGGCTCGCGTTGAGATCCTTCGCAGGCTCAGGATGACAAGATGGAGCGCTTGCGCCTAGCCCTCCTCCCCGCGCGCCGCGAGCGCCGCCGCCACGGCCGCTTCCACGAACGCTCGCGCCTCCGCCTCGTCGGCCGGTACGTCGCCCCAGAACAGGGCCTCCTTCACCGACCCGATGGCCCCGCGCGCCGAGCCCCGGAGCTGGCGGACGGCCTCGACGAACAGCGCGCCCCGCCGGACCGCTTCGCCCTGCCGCTCCAACACGTACTGCCACGCGGCGTCGTGCTCGTTGGGCACCTCGCCCTCCAGCACGGCCTCGCGCACCCACTCCTTGAGCATCCCGACCGCGATCCCCTCGTCGAGCCCGAGCTGCTGCTTGATCTCGTCGCCCGAGACCGGCGGCTGCCAGTTGCGCATCCGGTCCCGCGCCTCGACCTCTTCGAACCGCGCCTCGACCCGGTCGAAGCCGGCGAGGTAGCGGCGCACGCGGCGCGCATTCTTGCTCGTCACGTCCGCGCGGACGAGCAGCATCAGGTCCTCGATGTCGTCGCCCGCGTCCATCAGCAGGCGCCGGACGGCCGAGTCGGTCACGTCCGCGTCGACGAGCGCGGCGGGGCGGTGGTGGAGCCGGACGACGGTCTGCACGAAGTCGAGCGGGTCGCCGAGGGGGAGCTTGAGGCGGCGGAAGACCTCGGGGATGAGCTTGCGCGGGCCGACGTCCTCGTGGCCGTGGAACGTCCAGCCGGTGCCCGGCTCGTAGCGCTTGGTGACGGTCTTGCCCACGTCGTGAAGCAGCGCCGCCCACCGCAGCCACAGGTCGAAGCCCGCCGCCCGGTCGCCGACGCCGACCCCGCGCTGGAGGTGCGCCAGGTTGTCGATGACCTCCAGCGTGTGCCAGAAGTTGTCCTTGTGGGCCCGCCCGCCGACCTCCTCGACGCCCGCCAGGTCGGTGACCTCGGGCAGGATGTGGTGGAGCACGCCGGTCCGGAACAGCAGGCCGAGCCCGGTCGAGGGGACGGGCGCCGCGAGCAGCTTGGACAACTCGTCCGTCACGCGCTCGGCGCTCAGGATCTCGACGCGCTCGGCCTGCGCCGTCATCGCCTGGACCGCCGCCGCGTCCACCTCGAAGCCGAGCTGGGCGGCGAAGCGGGCGCCGCGCAGCATCCGCAGCGGGTCGTCGGCGAAGGTGACGGCCGGGTCGAGCGGCGTCCGCAGGCGCCGCGCGTCGAGGTCGTCGAGTCCGCCGAAGTGATCGGCGACCGTCCCGAAGTCGGCGTCGAGGCGGGCGGCGAGGGCGTTGACGGTAAAGTCGCGCCGCGCGAGGTCGTCGGCGAGCGTGCCGTCCTCGACGATGGGCTTGCGGGAGTCGGCGCGGTAGCTCTCGCGGCGGGCGCCGACGAACTCGATCACCAGCCGCTGCCCCTCGCCCTCGGTGAGCCGGGCGACGGTCTTGGCGGGGACCGCGACGGCGGCCGTCCCGAACGCCGGGTACACGGCGGGCGCCTTGACGCCGAGCGCCGCCGCGGTCGCCGTCGCCAGCGCCAGCCCGCTCCCCGGCCCCACGCCGACGATGTCGAGGTCGGTCGTCTCGCGCCCCAGGAGGGCATCCCGCACCGCCCCGCCGACGACGTACGCCTCAACGCCGATCCGCGCGGCTTCGTCGCCGATGCGCCGGAGCACGGGCTCGAAGGGGAGGGTGAGGGCGCGGTCGGGCACGAGGGGCGAGGGGGACGCCCGCAAGATCGGCGGCAGGCGCCCGCCGGCCTGCCAAGCGTCGGGGAAACGTCGGCATGCTGGATGGCTACCGGCTCCGGTCGCTCGCGCCCCGAACGGGTGGGCCGGACGTGGGCCGTGAAACGTGGGGTTGTCCGACCCGACGCTCCACGGCCTACGCCCCACGCCCCACGCTCGCGGCCCCTACCGGAGCTTCTCCTGGGCCTGCTCTGCCAGCCGCAACGTCGCGAGGGCGTGGTCGAGCGTGTACGGCGCGGGCCGCCCGGCCGCGATAGCGGCGACGAACGCCGTCGCCTCGGTTGCCGGGCCGTCGACCAGCGCGGGCGCCCGGGCGAACGGCGCCGCGTGCCCCTCGGCCTCGACGCACAGCGGCCCCGCCAGCGACCGCGCCTCGACGCGCGAGCCGGGCCGGGCGGCGTAGAGCGCGACCTCGTCGTCGGCCACGTGGTCCGAAAAGCGGACCGTCGCTTGCGCATACGCGCGGTTCTCGAAGCGGACCGCGAGGGCGACGGCCCGCAGCGCCTGGCCGTCGCGCTCGGCGACGGCGTCCATCCGCGCCACGGCGCGGGCGTCGGCGAGCGTGGCGCACACGTCGAGCGCGCCCGCCAGCAGGGTCGCCCAGCCGGCCTCGGCGAGCGGGCCGTCGGGCCGGGCCACGAGCGCGAGCGTGACGAGCCGGGCGGCCCACCCGGCGGGGATGCCTGCGAGCGCGGCCGTCGCGCCGAGCGGGCGGGCCACGCCGACCTCGACGCCGGCCTCCTCGGCGTGGTCCGCCAGCCGCTCGGCCGCGCCCGCCGTCGGGGCGGGAGGCCACAGCAAAAAGGTGTGCGCGCCACTCGCGACGGCGTCGGCCGCCCGCTGAGGGCGGTCGTCGACGGGCCCGCCGACCACGACGACGCGCGCCGCGCCGGGGGCGCCGGGTGTGGCGAGGCGGGCCGCGAGGTCGGCCTCGCCGACGACGGTGACGTGTGGAGACATGGGTGCCGGGGGGCAGCAATCTACCCGCCCCCTTCCCACGGGCCCGCACATGCGCCATCTACATTCGAGCCTCCCTCCGATCGCTTCGATGCGCCCGCTTTGCCTGGTGGCCCTGGCCGCCCTTCTCGCCCCCGGCCTCGCCGCTCAGACCGTCCCCGCCCGCGGCGCCGACGACACGTTTGAGATCGCGACGTGGAATCTGGAGTTTTTCGGCGAGCCCTCGCAGGGCCCCTCGGACGCGTTGCAGCTCGACAACGTCGCGGCGGTGATCGAACAGGCCGAGATCGACCTGTGGGCGTTTCAGGAGGTCGTGGATCAGACGGAGTGGAGCCAACTCGTGACGCGGCTCCAGGCCCTCGGGTACTCGGGCCGCCTTGGTCCCCAGGTCAGCACCTCCCCAACGTTCGACCAGAAGCTCGCGTTCATCTACAACACGTCGGTCGTCCAGGTCATCAGGACGCAGCCGATCCTGGAGACGGCCGATTACGAGTTCGGCGGCCGTGAGCCGTTCGAGATGCAGGCGAACGTGACGGTGGACGAGGTCTCGCGGACGGTCTACATCATCAACATCCACGCGAAAGCCTCCACCGGAGCGGAGGACTACAACCGTCGCCAAGCCGGAGCCGTCGCGCTGAAGGGCCACATCGATGGCCGGATTGCGCGCGGCGAGGAGGTGATCCTCCTGGGTGACTTCAACGACTACCTGGTCGGGTCGACACGAGGGGGGAGCGTTGAGTCGCCCTACGACGGGTTCGCCCAGGACTCGAACTATGTCTTGGCGTCCCTCCCGTTGCAAGAGAACTTCGTCTTCACCTTTTGCCGGTCGGCGTCGTGCTCTAGCGGCGACACCCGCGACCACTTGCTGTTCACGGCAGGCTTGTCCGATGTGTATGTGGCGGGGTCGACCGATCGGTACGGCGAGGTTCTATCCGGGGTGAACAACTACGTCTCCACCACCTCCGACCACATCCCGGTGCTGGCGCGGTTCTCGTTCTCCATGACGACGGCCGCCGAGGATGACCGCGAGGGGCGCCCGGTGCGCCTGCTCGCGACCGCCCCGAACCCGTCGCGTGGCGCCGCCCATCTCCGCTTCCACCTCGACGCTCCCGCCGATGTGCAGCTTGATGTGGTCGATGCGCTCGGTCGGATCGTCGCCAGCATCGGCGGGGCCTATGGGCCGGGCACGCACGCCGTGGTGCTCGACGGCTCTGCGCTGGCTCCGGGCGCCTACACGGTCCGCCTGAGCGCGGGTGGGATGCTCGATGTAGGCCGGCTGGTGCGCGTCCGCTAAGGTCTGTCACGTACGTCGGTCTGTCGGCGAGCGAGCGGCGATGGCGGGGCCTGCAAGGCGTCCGACGAGTGCGATGCCCGAGCATCGGCCGAGGCGGACAACGCGGTAGGGGACGTCAGCGGCCTCGCGGAGCCCAGACCCGGATGAACGTGACAGGCCCTAGTGCTGCGTCAGGGCTCTGCTCCCGAGTGCCGCTCCGCCGTGCAGAGGAGAGAGTCACCCTCCTGTACAGGCGGCACGTCCCGCTCGCGGGAAGGGAGATAGAGGTGGGGGGGCGAATCGACTGCGAGCTTGTCCCTGTCGGGTCGGCACAGCGCTAGCTCACGCGTCTTCGTTCGTCAGCGGCGGCTCCCCCCGTCGGGTCCTCTCCCCGCTGCGCTCAAGGGCGCTCGGGCGGGGGGCGGAACGCCCGGCCGAAACGCGGAAGGAGCGCGGCCCGTCGAGCGTAAGCGCCTCCCTCAACGTCACATTGGCATATCCGCGCTGCGCAAAGCCAGCGGGTCGATTCGCGGGCGCCGGCGGCCCCCACAAAAAAAGGCGGCGACCCCGTGAGGAGCCGCCGCCCGAGAGCGCTGAGGCGCAGGGTGGCTAGTAGCCGCCGCCGCCACCGTAGCCGCCGCCACCGCCGCCGCGGTTGCCACCGCCGCCACCGTAGCCGCCGCCACCGCCGCCGCGGTTGCCACCGCCGCCACCGTAGCCGCCGCCACCGCCGCCGCGGTTGCCACCGCCGCCACCGTAGCCGCCGCCACCACCGCCGGAGCGGTCGCCGCGCGGGCGGGCCTCGTTGACCGTGAGCGGGCGGCCGCCCATGTCGAAGCCGTTGAGGGCCTCGATGGCCGCGCGGGCCTCGTCGTCGTTCGTCATCTCGACGAAGCCGAAGCCACGCGAGCGACCGGTGTCACGGTCCTTGATGATCGTAGCGCTGTCGACGGACCCGTAGGCCTCGAACTGGCTGCGAAGGTCGTCGTCTCCCGAGGAGTAGGGGAGGTTTGCGACGTAGATGTTCATAATGCGGGGGTTGAAGAGGAGCGCCGACAGGGGAATACGAAAGACGGGTGGGCCAGATAGCTCGACTCGGATCTGTCGGCCCCGCGTGCTCCGGGAAAACGTGCTCGCGCTAGAACCACAGAGGGCTCCACACGGGCGTTGAGCGGCAACATACCGCGTGTGTGCCCCGCAGGATCCCCCACGCGCCGATTTCGCCCATAGTGGGCGCGCCCTTCTTGTGCGCCCGACGCCGAATCGGCTGGCTGTGGGGCGTACGAGACGGGTTGCCGGGACTCGCTGCAGCCCCGGCGACACGGAGGGGAGCGCTAATCGAGCCCGTAGGCCGCCGTGATCTCGTCCGGCGTATACGGCTGGCGCTCGGCCTCGGGCAGCATCGCCTTCGTGACGACGAACGGGCCGATCGCCAGCGCGTCCATCCCCGTCCGCCGGAACACGCGAATCGCGTCAGCGGGCGAGTGGACGATGGGCTCGCCGCGCACGTTGAACGACGTGTTGACCAGCACCGGGCACCCCGTCTTCCGGCCGAACGCCGCCAGGAGGGCATGAAACATGCCGTTCCGCTCGGCCGTGACCGTCTGCACCCGTGCCGAGCCGTCGACGTGCGTGACGGCGGGCAGCGCGCTCGCGACGGCCTCCCGCTTGTCCAGTCCGATGCCACCGGTCGTCGCGCCCCGCACCGGGCCCACGAGCAACATGTACGGGGATTCAGGGAAAGGGGGACGGGGGACGGGGGAAGGGCTATCTCCCCAACTCTCGATCTCGTGGCAATGGGCGATCCCCTCTTGGCCCTTGCCTCTTGCCTCTTGCCTGAGTTCGAAGAACTCCGCCGCCCGCTCCGCCAGCACGGCGGGGGCGAAAGGCCGGAAGCTCTCGCGGAACTTGATCTGCAAGTTGACGCGGCGCTGCACGTCGGCGCCGCGCGGGTCGGCCAAGATGGAGCGGTGGCCGAGGGCGCGGGGGCCGAACTCGGCGCGGCCCTGGAACCAGCCCACGGTCTGGCCCTCCGCGAGCAGGTCCGCCACGCGGTCGGTGAGCGCGTCGCCGTCGGCGTGCGTCTGGTACGGGAGGCCGTCGGCGTCGAGGGCGGTGCGGATCTGGTCGGGCGTCCACTCTGGGCCGAGGAAGGCGCCGTGCATGGCGTCGCTGGCGGAGACGGCTCGCGGCTCGTCGGCCCACTCGTGCGCGGCCACGAGCGCGGCGCCGAGCGCGCCCCCAGCGTCGCCGGCCGCGGGCTGGATCCAGAGGTCCTCGAACGGGCCCTCGCGCAACAGCCGACCGTTGGCCACGCAGTTGAGCGCGACGCCGCCCGCGAGGCAGAGCTTGGTCTCCCCCGTCTCGGCGTGGACGTGCCGCGCCATCGCCAGCACGGCGTCCTCCACGACCGCCTGCACGCTCCGCGCCAGGTCCATCTCGCGCTGCGCGAGGGGCGACTCGGGCTGGCGGGCCGGTCCGCCGAACAACTCCTCGAAGCGGCGCCCCGTCATCCGCGTGCCCGTCGCGAAGGTGAAGGCGTCGGCGTGGAGCCGGTACGAGCCGTCGGCGCGCAGGTCGATCAGGTGCTCGCGGATGACGTCGACGTAGCGAGGCTCGCCGTAGGGCGCCAGCCCCATCAGCTTGTACTCGCCTGAGTTGACCCGGAAGCCGCAGAACGTGGTGAACGCCGAGTACAGCAGGCCGAGCGAGTGCGGAAAGTGGATCTCCTGTCGCAGGTCGAGGCCCGCGCCGTCGCCGACGCCCCAACTCGTCGTCGCCCACTCGCCGACGCCGTCCGTCGTGAGGAAGGCCGCGCGCTCGAAGGGGGAGGGGAAAAAGGCGCTCGCGGCGTGGCTCCGATGGTGCTCCGAGAAGACGAGCGGGCCTTCATAGTCGCCCAACTCGCGACGAATCGTGTCGGGTGTCCACAGCTTCTGCGTCAGCCAGACCGGCATCGCGCGGATAAAGGCGCCCAGCCCGCGCGGGGCGTACGCCAGCGAAGTCTCCAGAATCCGCTCGAAGGTCAGCAGGGGCTTGTCGTAGAAGGCGACCGCATCGAGCTGGCCCGCCTCGATGCCCGCCTCGGACAGGCAGTACGCCGCGGCGTTCGTGGGGAATGACGGGTCGTGCTTGCGGCGCGTAAACCGCTCCTCCTGGGCCGCCGCTACGATCTCGCCGTCGCGCACGAGTGCGGCGGCCGCGTCGTGGTAGAAGCAGGACAAGCCGAGGACGGTCATGCGTGGGGCGCGGGGCGTCGGACGTGGAGAGTCCCCACGCCCCACGCTCTAAAAGAAGCGTTCAAGGCTCTCGCGGTCGGGGCGGCCGTCGGCCCGGTCGACCCAATATGTCGCCGCGCTCGCGTCAGGCCGCCGCGTCAGCGGGTCGCGGCCGAACGCGCGGAGGGTCAGGCCGGTCGGGACCACGATGGCGACGAACACGACCGTCAGCAACACGCGTGTCATCACGAAGCCGAGCGCGAACGCGAGCGCCATCCACACCCGCCGGACCCCGCGCAGCGCGCCGGGCGCGACGGTGCCGAGAATCACCAGCGCACCGCCCAGCCCGCCCAGTCCCGACACCCAGGGGCCGAGGTCGCTCCGCCACCACACGACCCCGGCGATGGCGACGAACACGCCGCCGACCGTCCACCCAAACCGCCGGAGCGCGCGGCGCGACGGATCAAGCGCGCGGACTTCATCGCGGACGGTCTCGAGGAAACGGGGGGCGTCGTCGGCCATGGGCGGGGAAGCTAGAGCCGTCCGCCACCGACCATTGCGGCTGGCGCTCCCCCCGACCTGCGGGCGCTATCCCTGCCCGATCACTTGCGACCCGGGCTTCCCTACGAGCGAGGGGGACAGTCCGAGTACGCCCCAGGAGTTTCTCTGGCCTGCCAGCGGCCTCGACACCTGCCCCGACGCGCCGACTCAATAGATGGGGACGTGCCGGAGCACGCCCCCGCAGGGCGGTCGGAGCGGGCGCGGCTAGGCGTCCATCTCGGCGACCTCGCCCGTGTCGACGTCGGCGCGGTAGCGGCGGCCGCCGAGCACGATGGCCACGACGCGGTCGCCGGACCCGTCGAGCGGGAAGGTGATCTCGAAGGTCTCGTCGATCTCGATGGTCTCGGGCTCGCCGCCAGCGGGCGTCCGGGTGATGATGGCGACGAACGTTCCTGAGATCGTGCCCTCGACGGCGCGGCGCCAGCGCCGCGCTGTGCCACGCGGGCCGCGCACGTCGGCGAGGGTGGCGTCGAGTTCGTAGGCGACAGTCCGCTCGCCGCGGGCGCCGCGCAGGGTGTCGGTCGCCGCGCGCTGCACGGCGCCGTTGACGGTCACGAGGTCGGCGCCGAGGTCGGTCACGTCGAGCGCCACACCGAGACGGGTCAGGGCGTGGACGTGGCGCGGGGTGCGGAGCAGGCTCGACGCCGAGAGCACGTCGTAGTGGAGCGCGTCGGCGCTGCGGGCCTCGGGCTGGGGCTGTCCAGCGGCGTCGAAAAACTGGACCGTCGCGGTCCGCTCGAAGGCGGCGTAGAAGTAGCCGTCCTCCGCGCCGCGCTCGCAGTCGGCGACGAGGGTCCAAGCGACGGCGACCTCGTCGAAGGTGCGCTCGGCGCGACAGCCCCGGCGGTGGGGGGCGGACACACGCGCGGCGTCGGTGTCAGCGAACGCGGCGGCGGCGGCCGCGTCTTCCAGGATGCCGCCCGCGTCGACGGCGATGGCCGTCGCGAGCGTGACGGCGGCATCGTCGAGGGCCGCGTCGGCGAGGGCGGCGTCGGGGCCGGCGGCGTCACAGGCGGCGAGCGAGAGGGCGAGGGCGCCCAGGAAGAGCAAGCGGGTCATGGCGGCGTGCGGGGGTGCGACGCCAACCTGGGGGGTGGCCGGGCGGTTCGTGTGTCGGACCTGTGGCGATTCCGCCGGGTCCCGGCGTCGGTTGTGTCGCGGGGCCCGGCGGCGGGGCTACTCGCGGACCCGGCGGCGCGGGCGGTCGGCGGGCTCCGCGAGCGGGTCGAGGTCGAGCAGGCCGGGGTCGATCCGGTCGGCGAGGCCGGCAGCGCGCGCCTCGCGATCGAGGTCGTAGCCCTCCGTCGTGACGATGGCCTCGAGCGTCTCGATGCGGCGGCGCAAGCGCTCGCGCTCGTCTTTCGCGTCGGCGAGCTCGTCTTCGAGGTGGGCCGTGGCCCGGCCCATCTTGTCGGCCGTCGCGGCGTTCGTCTTGGCCACCTTGGCGTAGGTGCCGGCGAGGATCGCCACACTCGCGACGATAAACGGCATGACGGCGATGAGAGCGGGGTCCATGGCGCAGAGGGGCAGTCCGGCGCCAACCTACGCCGTCCCTATACCCGACTGCGAGCCAGGCCTCCTATGTCAACGGCTTACGGGAGCCGCACCGAAGCGGTCATGCGTCCAGACCGAGCGTGAGGTACGAGGTCGTACGGGGCACCTCGGAGCGGACGCAGCAGCCTACCAGGGTGTCCCGCCGCTCGCATGGGGCATCGGGACCACGGGCGGTCGTGCGGACCGCGGTCAGTCCACCCAGATCGTCTTGGCGTTGACGAACGCGCGGATGCCGTGGCGCGCCAGCTCGCGGCCGTACCCGCTCGCGCCGATCCCGCCGAACGGCAGGTTGGGGTGGCTCTTCGTCATCTCGTTGACGAACACGGCGCCCGAGCGGATCTCGCGCGCCAGCCGCTCGCCCTTGTCCACGTCCGCTGTCCAGACGCTGCCGCCGAGTCCGAAGCGCGTCGCGTTCGCCAGCCGGACCGCGTCGTCGGCGTCGTCGGCCACGATGAGCGAGGCGACCGGCCCGAAGATCTCCTCGTCGAAGGCGACCGTGCCCTCTTCGACGCCGGCGAGCACGGTCGGCGGGTAGTAGTAGCCGGTCCCGTCGGGGATGGCGCCGCCGGTCAAGACCTCGGCGCCGTCGGCGGCCGCGCGGTCGACCTGGTCCTGGATGTCGTCGCGGAGGTCCTTCCTCGCCAGCGGCCCGATGTCGGTGGCCGGGTCGAGCGGGTCGCCGACCGTGAGCGCGGCCATGCGGCGCGTAAAGCGCTCGGTGAAGGCGTCGGCGATGGGCGCCTCCAGGATGAACCGCTTGGCGGCGATGCACGACTGACCGTTGTTCTGCGTCCGCGACGTGATGCCCGTCTCCAGCGCCGCGTCGAGGTCGGCATCCGCCAGCACGATGAAGGCGTCGGTGCCGCCCAGTTCCAGGACGCAGGGCTTGAGCGCCTCGCCCGCCTGCTTGGCGATGACGCGCCCGGCGCCCTCGCTCCCCGTCAGCGTGACGGCGCGGACGCGGTCGTCGGCGATGACCTCGGCGGTCTGGTCGTGGTCGATGATGAGGTGCTGGAAGACGGCCTCCTCGAAGCCCGCCTCGGTGAACAGCGCGGCCATGCGGTCGCCGCAGCCGAGGACGCTCGTGGCGTGCTTGAGCAGCCCCACGCCGCCGGCCATGACGGTCGGCGCGGCAAAGCGGAAGGCCTGCCAGAAGGGGTAGTTCCACGGCATCACCGCCAGCACCGGCCCGAGCGGCTCGTACGCGACGACGCTCTTGGTGGCCTCCGTCGCGCGCGGCTCGTCGGCCAGATAGCGTTCGGCGTGCTCGGCGTAGTAGCGGCAGACCCAGGCGCACTTTTCGGCCTCGGCGACCGCTTGCGCGAGCGGCTTGCCCATCTCGGTCGTCATCAGGCGGCCGAGGTCGTCTTTCTGACCGTCCAGGAGGTCCGCCAGCCGGCGCATGGCGACGGCGCGGTCGTCGAAGGAGGTCCGGCGATGGGCCTCGAAGGCGTCGGCGGCGCGGCCGAGGGCGGCGTCGAGGGCTGGCGCGTCGAGGAGGTCGTAGCGGGCGATCTCGGCCTCGGTGGCCGGGTTGACGGTGGCGAGCATGGGGGCGTCGGGCGGGTGCCCGGGTTGAGCGAGCTTGGGGGGCCGGTGTTCCGCACGGCCCCCGCCGATCGGCGCCCGGGACGGACGTTTCGGACGGCCCGCCTTCCGTCCGGCGTGAAAACCCGGGCGGGTCAGTTGCCAGACCGCGCGCGAGGCCGGAGATTCCGGGCGCTCACCTTTCGATCCATGGCCGCCTCTGGAACCCTTCGTCGAAGCGCCCGCCTGGTGCGGTCGTGGCTCGGCACGCTTCGGCCCCCGGCCGGCGGGCCGGCCCCCCGCACCATCGACGAAGTGACCGATCGGGGCGTCTCGCGGGCCGCCATCGAGGCGATCGTGGGGATGCCCATCGGCGACCTGGATCTGTACGAGCACGCGCTCCGCCACCGCTCCCTCTTCCGCGGGCTGACGACCGACGGGACGGAGTCCAACGAGCGGTTGGAGTTCCTGGGCGACGCCGTGCTGGGCGCCGTGGTCGCGGAGGCCACGTTCCGCCGGTTCCCCGACCGCAACGAGGGGCTGCTGACGCGAACGCGGGCGACGCTGGTCAACGGGAAGGCGCTGGCGGGGTACGCCGAGGCCATCGGGCTGGGGCCGATGATCCTGATGAGCGAGAACATGGAAGGCTCCGACGGGCGGGGCAACGCGACGATTCTGGCCGACGCCTTCGAGGCCATCGTCGGGGCGGTGTACCTCGACCTCGGGTACGGCGCCGCGCGCCGGTTCGTGATTGCGGTGCTGGCGCAGTGCGTGACGCTGGAGGCCGCCGCGGCGGACCGGAGCAACCACAAGAGCCGCCTGCTGGAATACGTCCAGGGGCTGGGCTTGGAGCAGCCGACCTACGAGGTGGTCTCGGAGGAGGGCCCGAGCCACGAGCGCCAGTTCACGATCGCGGCGATGGTAGAGGGCGAGGCGCTAGGGACGGGCATCGACCGCTCGAAGAAGGCCGCCGAGCAGTCGGCTGCGCGCGAGGCGCTCCTGACGCTGCGTCGGCGCGAGACGGCGAAGGCGTAGGAGGGGCAAGGGGCGAGCCCTTCGGCTGGCGCGAGCCCACCCGCAGGTGCTGTACCCGTCGCCCTCCCCCGGCCCCTCCCGGACGGTAGGGGAGGATCGGTTTGGAGATCTCCGTGAGCCTGCTGGCGCAAGCCGATCCGTAGCGCCGTGGTACACCACGGCGTCGGCCGGGCGCGAGCCGGCCTGCTGGCGGAAGCGTCCCACGAGCGAGCCCCTTGCCTCGTCCCCCTTGCCCCGTTCCCTCCCGGGCGAAGACGGCGTGAGGGGGAGCACTGCGCGCGGCTCGCTCGTTACTTGCCGCCCTCACCCCGACCCGGCCCGATGGAGACGCTCGTGACCGCCGCCCACCCCGACCGCTTCGTCGACCGCCACCTCGGCTCGTCGGCCGCCGAGCAAGCCGAGATGCTCGACGCGCTCGGGCTCGACTCGCTCGACGCGCTCAGCGCCCAGGCCGTCCCCGACACCATCCAGTTCGAGGGGCTGCTCGACCTGCCCGACCCGATGTCGGAGCGCGAGCTGCTCGACGAGCTGACGGCGCTCGCGGAGCTCAACCAGACGTCGCGGAGCTACATCGGGCTCGGCTACCACGGCACGATTCTGCCGCCGGTCATCCAGCGCAACGTGCTCGAGAATCCGGGCTGGTACACCCAGTACACGCCGTACCAGGCCGAGATCGCCCAGGGCCGGCTCGAGGCGCTGCTCAACTTCCAGACCGCCGTCTCCGACTTGACCGGCCTGCCGGTCGCGAACGCCAGCCTGCTCGACGAGGGCACGGCGGCGGCGGAGGCCATGGCCATGTTCTCGGGCGCGCACCGCGGCAAGCGGGCGACGTTCGTGGTCGACGCGCGGTGCCACCCGCAGACGATCGCGGTCGTCCAGACGCGCGCCGAGCCGATCGGCATCGAGGTCGTGGTGACCGACGTCGCCAGCGCGGACTTTGGCGACGACACGATCGGTGCGCTCGTCCAGTACCCGACGACCGACGGCGAGATCGTGGACTACGCAGGCGTCGCCGAGGCCGTGCACGGCGCGGGCGGCTACCTCGCCGTGGCGACCGACCTGCTGGCGCTCGCGCTCATCGAGGCGCCCGGCGGCTGGGGCGCGGACGTGGCGCTGGGCTCCAGCCAGCGGTTCGGCGTGCCGATGGGCTTCGGCGGCCCGCACGCGGCGTTCTTCGCGACGACCGACGGGTTCGCCCGCAAGATCCCGGGCCGCATCATCGGCGTGAGCCAGGACCGGCTGGGCGACACGGCGCTGCGGATGGCACTCCAGACCCGCGAGCAGCACATCCGACGCGAAAAGGCGACCTCGAACATCTGCACGGCGCAGGTGCTCCTCGCCAACATCGCGGGCTTCTACGCGGTCTACCACGGACCCGAGGGCATCAAGGCGATCGCCGAGTACGTGCACGGGCAGACGCGGCGGCTGGCGACGGCGCTGGAGGCGGCGGGCCACACGGTCCGCCACGACGCCTATTTCGACACGATCCGCGTCGACACGGCGGATGGTCTGGACGCGGCGGCGGTCGCCAGCGATCAGTTCGACATCAACCTCCGCCGCTACGACGACGGCTCGGTCGGCGTCGCGCTCGACGAGACCGTCACGGACCTCGACCTCGCCGACCTCGTCGACGCCTTCGGCGGGGCCGTCCTGCCCGAGGCGGACGACGCGAGCTACGAGGGGCTGCTGGCGCGGACGACGGACTTTCTGACGCACCCGACGTTCGAGCGGCACCGGACCGAGCACGAGATGCTCCGCTACCTCAAGCGGCTCGAAAACCGGGACCTGTCGCTCGTCCACAGCATGATCCCGCTCGGGTCGTGCACGATGAAGCTCAACGCGACGGCCGAGATGATGCCGGTCACGTTCCCGGGCTTCGCCAACGTCCACCCGTTCGCGCCCGAGGACCAGACGGAGGGCTACGAGGAGATCGTGGACACGCTCGAAGAGTGGCTGGCGGAGATCACCGGCTTCGACGCCGTCTCGCTCCAGCCCAACTCGGGCGCCCAAGGTGAGTACGCCGGGCTCTTGACGATCCGCGCCTACCACCTGTCGCGCGGCGACGACCAGCGGACGGTCTGCCTGATCCCGACCTCGGCGCACGGCACGAACCCCGCCAGCGCCGTGATGGCGGGCATGGACGTGGTGGCCGTCAAGGTGACCGAGGCGGGCGAGGTGGACATGGCCGACTTGCGCGCCAAGGCCGAGCAGCACGCGGACCGGCTGGCGGCGCTGATGATCACGTACCCGAGCACGCACGGCGTCTTCGAGCGGACGATCCAGGAGATCGCCGACATCGTCCATGACCACGGCGGGCTCGTCTACATGGACGGGGCCAACATGAACGCGATGGTGGGGCTGTGCCGCCCGGGCGACTTCGGGATGGACGTGTGCCACCTCAACCTGCACAAGACGTTTGCGATTCCGCACGGCGGCGGCGGGCCGGGCATGGGGCCGATCGGCGTCGTCGAGCGGCTGGCGCCGTTCCTGCCGGGCCACCCGCTCTCTGCGGCGGGCGGTGAGAACGCGATCGGGCCCGTCGCGTCGGGGCCGACGGGCAGCTCGCTGGTGCTGCTAATCTCGTGGGCCTACATCGCCATGATGGGCGCGGAGGGGCTGCGCCGTGCGAGCCAGCTGGCGATCCTGAACGCCAACTACATGGCGAAGCGCCTGGAGGGCCACTACGACGTGCTGTACCGGGGGCCCGGCGGGCGCGTCGCGCACGAGTTCATCTTGGACGTGCGGCCGTTCCAGAGCGTGGGCATCGGGGCCGAGGACATCGCCAAGCGCCTGATCGACTACGGCTTCCACGCGCCGACCATGTCGTGGCCGGTGACGGGCACGCTAATGATCGAGCCGACGGAGAGCGAGTCGAAGGAGGAGCTGGACCGCTTCTGCGACGCGATGATCGCGATCCGGACGGAGATCCAAGAGGTCGAGCTGGGGACGGCCGACCCCGTCGACAACGTGCTCAAGCAAGCGCCCCACACGGCGGCCGAGGTCACGTCGGACGACTGGAGCCACGCGTACTCGCGCCAGCAAGCGGCGTACCCGGCGCCGTGGACGCGCGAGGCCAAGTTCTGGCCGGCCACCTCCCGCGTCGACAACGCCTTCGGCGACCGCAACCTGGTCTGCTCCTGCCCGCCGATGGAGGACTACGTGTAGGGGGGCGAACCAGCTCGCCCGTGCGTCGATGGGGGGTCTTCCCTTTCGACCGAGGCCTTCCACGCCCGGCTTGCGCTTCGGAGCACGGCCGTAGCCCCAGCCGAGGCGCCCCGGGTGCTGGAGCGCGCCCTGACGGCGCCGCTGGCTCCCGCTCAAATCCTGGATGACTGAACCCGCCTGCGGGAGGGGACGACGTTCCGCGCACCCGAGGGCGAGATCGAGTCGGCGTTTCGAGCGCGCCGCCACCAGCCGTGACCGTCACCGACGCTACGCGGCTCGTCCATCCGGCGCCGCCCGTCGCGTCCGACTCGGACGCCGAGACCGCGCGCGCCGTGTGGCCGTCGCGCCCCCGGCTGGCGGGCGCTCGCGCTCGGGGCAAGCGTCTCGCCCGCTAATCGTCAGCGTGCAGCGGCCGGGCAGCTACCTGCCCGCTGGCGGTCCGCCCGCAGGGGCTTGGATGCATGGGTGTTAGATCGACCGTAGACTCTCCGCTCACCGCCAGGTATTTAGCCGAATGGGAAAGCAATCCGCCCTGTTCGGTGAGTTGAGGCGCCGCCGGGTGATCCGTTCGACGCTGATCTACGCCGGCGTCGCGTGGCTCCTCGTCCAAGTCGCCGCAGTGGCCGCCCCGGCGCTGGACGGTCCGGATTGGACGGTGCGTGTGGCGATCCTGCTTGCCGTCGCCGGACTTCCCGTGGCCGTGGTCCTCTCCTGGATCTTCGACATCGACCCCGAGCGCCTCCGGCTTGCGGTGACCCCCGAGGACTCCGGCGTGGATCGCCCACCGGTGGCCGACGCGATCTCGGTCCCTCCCCCGACGCTGCCCGGTGCTCTGATCGGGCGCGAGAGCGACGTAGATCACATCGTGGGTCGGCTTCGGTCGGACGCCCGGATGGTGACGCTGACGGGGCCAGGGGGGACCGGCAAAACGCGGCTAGCAACCGCCGTCGCCGAAGCTCTTCGGACGACGTTTTCCGGTGGCGTCGCGTTTGTCCAACTGGCCGCCGTGACGGACCCGAGCATGGTGCTCCCGACCATCGCGAGGGCGCTCGATGTGCCCGAAGCCGAAGGGCGTTCGGTCCTCGACGGCCTCGGCGCCCTCGTCGGCACACGGCATGTGCTCTTCGTGCTCGACAACCTGGAGCAGGTCCTCGGCGCCGCGCCCGACATCGCAGCGCTGCTCGCACGGTGCCCTCACCTGCACATCCTCGCGACGAGTCGGTCGCCGCTCCGCATTGGGGCGGAGGCCGACTATCCGGTCGCGCCGCTCGACCTCCCCAAGCTGGGGGTCGCCGTGGCGCCCGACGACCTGAGCCGCTACCCGGCCACGGCGTTGTTCATGGAACGGGCAATCAATGCGTGCCCTGGTTTCGCGCCCACGCCCGATCAAGCGGACGCCGTCGTCGCCATCTGTCGGCGACTCGACGGGCTCCCGCTCGCGCTCGAACTGGCGGCCGCGCGGGTGCGCGTGCTCGATCCCCAAACGCTCCTCCAACGACTGGAGCACGCCCTCGACGTGCTCACGACCGGCGCCCGCGACCTCCCCGAGCGCCAGCGGACGTTGCGCGCGACCATCGACTGGAGCCACTCGCTCCTGACGGAGCCCGAACAGCAGCTCTACCGCCGCCTGGCCGTGTTCGAAGGAGGGTGGACCCAGAGCGCCGCCGAGGCCGTCTGCTATGACGGCACGGCAAAGACGGGGCTCGACGAGATGGCCTCCCTCATCGAGCAGGGGCTCGTCCGGCCGACGGGCGTGCCGGGCCGGTTCGACATGCTCCAGACGATCCGGGAGTTCGCCCTGGAACGGCTCGGTGAGAGCGGGGACGCCGAGGCGCTGCGCGTTCGCCATGCTGATCACTACCTGGCCGTTGCCGATGAGGTCCGGCAGGGGGCGATGGGGTCGAACCAGTTGGAGTCGATGGCTCGGGCTGACGCGGAAGCCGCCAACCACCAGGCCGCACTCGCCCACTACCGAACCCGTGCGGAGGGGGGAGACGGCGAGGCGGCAGAAAACGGACTGCTGCTCTGCGGGGCGTTCGTTCTGTACTGGCACATCCGCGGCCTGCACATCAGCGCCCGAGAGTGGAGCGATGCGTTCTTTGAGTTGCCCAGCAGTCCTAGGACGAGCCTCGGCCGTGCTCGGGCGCTCGCGACGGCCGGCCTCGCCTCGATGACGCTCGGCGATTTCGACCGAGCGATCGCCGAGTCTCTCAAAGGAGCCGACATCGCTCGCGAGGTTGGGAGCGCCTATGACGAGGCCCTGAGCTTCTTCATGGCGGGCGCGACGGCCATGAGCAGCGGTGATCTGGAGACCGCCCGTCGCCATCTGGAGCGCAGCCTCGACCTCCAGCAAGCCGGTGAGCTCGACTGGCCGTGGGGGAAAGCCATCGCACAGACCTTCCTCGGAATCGTCAACGCCGCAACGGGCGACGCCGAGACCGCACGAGTGGCCCTCGAAAACGCGCTGGCGATCCAGACCCGGATCGGGGATTACGAAGGCGCGGGGGCGGCCTACGGAGGGTTAGGGCTGCTGGCCGATGTGGCCGGGGATCATCAGGCCGCCATCGCGCACTATGCCGATGCCCTACGCGCCTTCGCGACCGTTCGAGACCGACCCGAGGAAGCCCGCATCCTCGACTCCCTCGCGTGGTCGTCGCTTGCTCTGGACCGGACAGACGATGCCCGGGGCTATTTCTTTCAGTCGTTCCAGGCCTATGACGAGGTGGCGAGCGTCCGTGGGAAGGGGCTCGCGCTATTCGGGCTGGCGGCGACGGAGGCCGCGGAGGGGCACAGCGAGCGAGCGATCGCGCTGGAGGCTGCAGCCGAAGTGTTCTCCGAGCAGGAGGGGATCGTCACCGTGTATCCGTCGGGGTCGTCGGCGCCAGAGTATCTGGACCGTGCGCGCGAGGGGGGCGCTCCAGACGTGAGGGAACGGCTCGCCGAGGAGGGCCGGCGGTGGTCCGTGGAGGAGGCGGTGAGCTATGCGAAGGGGCTCGAACCTGCGCTTGCCTGATCTCAGGTTGAGGTCCGTCTGACGGCATGCCCCGGCCAACGCCAGCGGACCCACCCCTGCAGGCCTGCCGGGAGGGCCCGCGCTCTCGGCGCGTCCGAACGCCTGGCGATGGCCTCTCCTATCCTCACCTCCCGGCGGCTGAGGCCTCGGCGAGACGTTGCGTGGACTCGGCCAGCGTTTGGACGTTGCGGACGATAGCGTCCTGGGGCTTCTCGTCGTGGAGGAAGCCGCCGCGCCCGGCCTCGGTGCAGCGGTCGATGCGCTCGATCCGGCTCAAGATGTGGTCGAGCTAGAGGCGGTCGGTCACAGGGGCCGGGCCTCGGCCTGGATGGCGCCGCGGTGCGTGGTCAGCAGAGCGCTAATGGCTGGCGAGAGCCCGTGGGCCGAAGATATCGGCGGGGGCGCCTGAGGGCCGACCGCGAGCGGGCCTATCCTCGGGGCGGACTGCACTCCCCACCCTGTCGATGACCCCGATGCTGAGGCCCCTGCTCGCCGCCCTCGTCCTCCTCGCCGCCCCGGCCGCGCTCGCGCAGGCGCCGTTCACCGTCGACGACGTGTTCTCTCTCGAATGGGCTGAGGACCCGCAGATCAGCCCGGACGGCGAGCACGTCGTCTACGCGCGAGCGGGGATGGACCGGATGACGGACAAGCGCCGGCGGTCGCTGTGGATCGTGGGGACGGACGGGACCGGCCACCGCAAGCTGACCGTCGGCGAGGGCGGCGAGGGCTCGCCGCGCTGGTCGCCGAGCGGCGACCGCGTGGCGTACGTGGCGTCGACGGACGAGGGCGCGGAGCTGTACGTGCGGTGGCAGGACACGGGCCAGACGGCGCGGCTGACCCAGCTCGACCGCTCGCCGGCGGGGCTGGCGTGGTCGCCGGACGGGACGATGCTGGCGTTCTCGATGCTGGTGCCCGAGAAGGACCCCACGTTCACCGTCACGATGCCGGCCAAGCCGAAGGGTGCCGAGTGGGCGGATGCGCCACGCATCATCACGCGCGTCCGCCACGAGGCCGACGGGTCGGGCGACATCGAGCCGGGCCACCGGCACCTGTTCGTGGTGCCCGCCGACGGCGGCACCCCGCGCCAGGTCACGACGGGCGACTACCAGCACGGCGCCGACTTCGACTGGCTGCCCGACGCCAGCGGCCTCATGTTCTCAGCGAACCGGAGCGCCGACTGGGAGCTCGACTTCCGGGCCTCGGAGCTGTACCGCGTCGGGCTGGCGGACACGACCGTGACCACGCTGACCGACCGCGACGGGCCCGACCGGAGCCCGGCCGTCTCGCCCGATGGCCGGCACGTGGCGTACCTCGGCTTCGACGACCGCGTGCGGACATTCCAGAACACGCGCCTGAGCGTCCGCGACCTCCGTACCGGGGCGACGCGCGTGCTGGCGGGCGGCCTCGACCGGAGCCTGGGCGACATCACCTGGGACGCGGACGGCGACGGGCTCTACGCGACGTACCTCGACCGGGGCGCGACGCGGCTGATGTGGGTCGGGCTCGACGGCGACGTGCGCGAGATCACCGACGCGCTCGGCGGGCTGGCGATCAGCCGGCCGTACACGAGCGGGGCGTACTCGGTCGCCGACGACGGGACGGTCGCGTTCACGCACGGGACGGCCGACCGGCCCTCGGACGTGGCCGTCGTGGTTGACGGCGAGACGCGCGTGCTGACCGACCTCAACGGCGACGTGCTCGCGCACCGCCAGCTAGGCCCGACGGAGGAGATCACGTGGCAGAGCGCGGACGGGCTGGAGATCCAGGGCTGGATCACGCGTCCGCCGAACGCCGAGCCCGGGCGCCGGTACCCGCTCTTGGTTGAGAACCACGGCGGGCCGATCGCGGCGTACGGGCCGCAGTTCTCGGCCGAGGTCCAGCTCTACGCCGCGGCCGACTACGTCGTGTTCACCCCCAACCCGCGCGGCAGCACGGGCTACGGCGAGGCCTTCGCCGACCTGCTCTACCACGACTACCCCGGCGGCGACTTCGGCGACATCATGGCGGGCGTCGACGCCGTCCTCGCGACGGGCGCGGTCCACCCCGACTCGCTGTACGTGACCGGCGGGAGCGCGGGCGGCACGATGACGGCCTGGATGGTGGGCAACTCGGACCGCTTCCGGGCGGCGGCGGTCATCAAGCCGGTGGTCAACTGGATCTCGAAGACGCTCGTCGCCGACAACTACTACGGGTACGCGGACTACCGCTACCCCGGCCAGCCCTGGGAGAACCCGATGGCGTACTGGCAGGACTCGCCGATCTCCGTCGTCGCCCAGATCCAGACGCCGACGATGGTGATGGTGGGGACCGACGACCGGCGGACGCCGCCCTCGGAGGCGCGGCAGCTGTACCACGCGCTCCGCCTGCGCGGCGTGGAGACGGCCTACATCGAGATCCCCGGCGCCTCGCACAACATCGCGAACCGGCCGAGCCAGCTGGCGGCCAAGGTGGCCTACATCCTGGCGTGGTTCGAGCAGTACCGGGGCGTCAAGTAGACGTGGAGCCATGAGCGACCCGTCGGTGTGGGTAGATGGAGCGATGCGGACGAGCGCCCGTCCCGGGCCACCCCCAACGATTGGGCGGGGTAGGTTGGGGGACCTCCCCTGGATGCCCATGCCGTCTCCCGTCGCCGGAGTCCTCGCGCTCGCTCTCTTCGTGGCCGGCTGCGCCGCCTCCGCCCCGCCCGCGCCGTCGGCGGCCCCGACCGACGTGACCGAGGCCACCATCGCGGAGGTCCATGCGGCTATGCGCGCGGGGACCCTCACGAGCCGGGCGCTCGTCGAGGCATACCTCGCGCGCATCGCGGCCTACGACCTGCCCGACGGCCTCAACGCGCTCACAGTCGTCAACGCCGGGGCCCTGGCACGGGCCGACGCGCTCGACGCCGAGGTCGCGCGGACGGGCGTCCTCCGCCCGCTCCACGGCATCCCGCTCGTCGTCAAGGACAACTACGACACGGCCGACCTCCAGACGGCGGCCGGGTCGCTGGCCCTCAAGGGCGCCGTCGCCCCCGACGACGCCTTCCAGGTGCGGCGTCTGCGGGAGGCGGGCGCGATCGTGCTCGCCAAATCGAACATGGCCGAGTGGGCCTTCAGCCCCGTCCTCACGGAGAGCTCCATCGGTGGCGTGACGCGCAATCCATACGACCTCGACCGCGTCCCGGCGGGCAGCAGTGGCGGGACGGCGGCCGCGGTGTCGGCCAACCTCGGGATGGCCGGGCTCGGCACCGACACGGGCAACTCGATCCGCGGGCCGTCGTCGCACACGGCGCTCGTCGGCATCCGGTCGTCGATGGGTCTGACCAGCCGCGACGGGATCGTGCCGCTCTTCCTCCGCAACGACATCGGCGGCCCCATGACGCGGACCGTCGAGGACGGCGTCCGCCTCTTGGACGTGATCGCAGGCGTCGACCCGGCCGACCCGATCACGGCGCGCGCCGCGGGGCGTCCGGCGAGCTACCTCCCCGCGCTCGACCTGGACGGTCTCCGGGGCCGCCGCGTCGGCGTCTTCCGGCGGTATCTCGTGGGCGCCGACCCCGAGGTGGCCGCCCGCACTGAGCAGGCGCTCCGTGACCTCGCCGCACAAGGCGCCGTCCTCGTCGACCCGTTCGACGTGCCGGACTTCGAGGCGCTCACGGAGGGCATCTGGTGCGCCACCTTCCGGCAGGACCTCGACGCCTACCTCGCCACGCGGGGCGCGACGGTCCGCTACAGGTCGCTCCAGGAGGTCGTCGACTCGGGCCTGTACCTCGGTTCCAACGCCGAGGCGCTGGCCTCCCTGCTCGCGGAGGACACCGACCCCGCCGAGCGCGAGCCGCCCTGCATCGACGTGTTCGCGTCGCCTCGCAACATCGCCTTCCGCGACGCGGTCGAGGGCGCGATGGCCGCCGCCGACCTCGACGCGATCGTCTACCCGACGTGGAGCCACCCGCCGCGCCTCGTCGGGGACCTCGAGAGCCCACACGGCGACAACAGCCAGCTGCTCTCGCCGCACACCGGCCTCCCCGCGATCACGGTCCCGAGCGGGTTCACGGCGGCCGGCCTTCCTACGGGCCTCACGTTCGTCGGCGAGATGCTCGGTGAGGAGGCGCTGATCGGGATGGCGTACGCCTACGAGCAGGCGACCCGGCACCGCCGCCCGCCGTCGGGCTTCCCCGCGCTCGACTGACAGCGCCGGTCCGCTCGTCTCCCTGAGCGTGTCGCAGGGTCACGGCGGCTCGCGGCGGAGAGCTCGCCCCGACAAAGGTCTGTGTACGGTGGCGGCGGTGGGCGACGTTGAGTCCTCATTCCCGTCGCTCCTCGCCACGCGCGCCGCGATCGCCGGCTGGACCCCGAGCACGTCGCCGCGGTCGGCGTCCACCACGTCGGCCCACCGAACCTCCCCGCTCCCCCATCCTCGCTGTGAGATGGTCGGGCGTCGGCCTTCCGGTCTCGTCGATGTGCGCGGCACCGTCGGAGGCGTCGAGGTGGAGCGACGCGGAGTTGGAGGAGCTCCGAGTGCTCGTCTCTCGCCCGCCCCATCCCTCTCTGCTCCGGGGCTCGCGGGGCTAACGCGGCGTCGAGCGGTGACCCGGGCCGGAGGTGGCCGTCTCATTCTGAGGACTGCCTGAGGATCGCGCTAGCCCGGAATGGGGGCTTGCGCGCCCGGTCGCACGATTCGGGGCGGAGGGGCGGTTCTGCTGTCTCCGCGGGCGACGCCCAGGCGTGACGGTCTGGTTTGGAGAAACAGGCGCGGGCCGGACTGGCCGATGCCCCGTCTAGCTTTTCCCCGGTCGGGTCCGTGGGGACCGGACCTGTCGCCTCTCGCACCCCCTCGCATGGACCGCCGCGCGTTCTTCGCCCGCCCGACCGCTGCCCACCGGCACGCCGCCCGCCGCGCCGACCTCGCGCCGTACACGGGCCCGTGGACGGCGACGCAAGCGACCCACCTCATCCGCCGGACGCACTTCGGCGCCAGCCGCCCGGACGTGGTCGGCGCGATTGTGGCCGGGTCTGCCGGTGCCGCCGCGAGCGCCCTCCTCGACGCTGCCGCGAGCCGACCGCTCCCCGACGAGCCCAGTTGGGCGGGCTCGACGACCTCGAGCGGCGGCGACAACATCCAGCGGCTCTACGCCTGGCAGCGCGCGTGGTACGCCGAGATGGCGGATGGCGGCCTGCGCGAGAAGCTGGCGCTGTTCTGGCACGACCACTTCGCGACGGCGCAGGCCGTCTACACGCATGCCGCGTTCGCCGTCGACTACCTGACGTTCCTGCGCGAGCACGCCGTCGGCCCGTTCCGCCCGCTCCTCGAGGGGATCGGCACGCGGCCGGCGATGCTGCGCTTCCTGGACAACGACCAGAACGAGGCGGGCAACCTCAATGAGAACTACGCCCGGGAGATCCTGGAGCTGTTCTCGATGGGCATCACCGGGCCGGGCGGCGGGGCCAACTACACCCAGCAGGACGTGGTGGAGGCCGCGCGCGCGCTGACCGGCTGGACGGTCGACGAGAGCCGCATCCGGAGCCGCTTCGAGGCCGGCCGCCACGACGCCGGGACGAAGACCATCTTCGGGCAGACGGGCAACTGGGACCACGACGACCTGGTGGACCTGATCTTCCAGCAGCGGGGCACCGCCGTCTCCCACTTTCTGGCGGGCAAGCTGTACGCGTGGTTCGTCCACCCCGTCCCGAACGCGGGCGTCGTCGACGCGCTGGCGGCCGTGCTTCGGCAAACCGACTTCGACACGCGCGCCGCGCTGCAGGCCCTGCTCGCGAGCGCCCACTTCTACGACGCGTCAGTCGTCGGGGCGCGGATCAAGTCGCCGATGGAGCTTCTCGTCGGGCTGGGGCGCGAGCTGGGCACGACGCCGTCGCAGGCCGTCCTCGAGGCGTTCCGGACCGCCAGCGCGTCGATCGGGCAGGAGGTGCTCAACCCCCCGTCGGTCGAGGGCTGGCCGGGCTACGACGACCCCCTCGAGTACCGCGCCTGGGTCACGACCGGCACCATCCCCGAGCGGCGCGGGCTGGCCGACGCGGCCGTCTTCGGCGACGGCGCCTTCCCCGACTACGACCCGCTTCCGCTCGCGGAGCAGATCTCCGACCGCTTCGACCCCTACCGCCTGACGCGCGACCTCGCCGCGCACCTGCTGGCGGTCCCGCTGAGCGAGGCCGACGCCGACGCGCTCGCCGAGCAGACCGTGCTCGACGGCGTGCCGACCTCGTACACGCGCGACGAGCGGCGCGGCTTCTGGGTCGAGATCCTCGTCTCGTCGGAGCCCGCCGCGCGCGACCGCCTGCGCCAGCTGCTGTCAGCGCTCGTCAACCTCCCGGAATACCAGCTGGTCTAGGCCGCCCGATCCCCTCCCCCTATGTGCGACCACCACGACCACGTCTCGCCGCCGCGCCGCGCCATCTCGCTCGACTTCGGGCGCGAGCACGACCGCGACCACGCCGCCTGGAGCCGCCGCGACTTCCTGACCGGCGCGACGACGGCCGCCGCGGGCGCCTTCCTGTTGGGCTCCGGCGCGAGCGCCCGGACCGTCCGCGCGTCGTCGCACACGCCCCTCCTGCGGTCGCTGGGGCAGACCGAGACCGACCGCGTGCTCGTCATCATCCAGCTGGGCGGCGGGAATGACGGGCTCAACATGGTCGTCCCGTACACGAGCGACGCCTACTACCGCCGCCGCCCCCAGATCGGGCAGGCGCAGTCCTCGCTGATGACGCTTGACGGCGACTACGGGCTCAACGGCGCCATGTCGTCGCTCGATACCATGTGGGGCGACGGCGACCTGGCGGTCGTCCACTCGGCGGGGTACCCGAACCACAGCCGCTCGCACTTCCGGTCGACCGACATCTGGGCCTCGGCGTCGGACGCGAACGAGCAGCGGACGGACGGGTGGACCGGCCGCTACGTGGACCGCGCCTTCCCCGGCCACATCGCCGACCCGCTGCCGTACCCGGTCGCGATTCGCATCGGCGGCGCGTCGTCGCTGCTGGTGCGCGGCGCGGGCGGGGCGCTGGGGATGAGTTTTTCCAATCCCGACCAGTTCGACCGGCTCGCGCAGACCGGCCAGTACTACGACGAGTCGGCCGTCCCGGCGACGCTGGCGGGGGACGAGCTCCGGTTCGTGCGCGAGATCTACAACTCGGGGCTCCGCTACCGCGACGCGGTCTACGACGCCTCGCAAGCCGGCGAGAACGACGGCGAGGCGGGCTACCCCGGCGGCGGGCTGGCGTCGTCGCTGGCGTCGGTGGCGCGGCTCATCAAGGGCGGGCTGCCGTCGCGCATGTTCGCCGTCTCGATCGGCGGCTTCGACACGCACTCGAACCAGCTCAATCGCCAGCCCGGGCTGCTGCGGCAGATCGCCGAGTCGGTCCGCGCCTTCTACGCCGACCTCGCCGGCGACGGCGACCGCGTGCTCACGATGACGTTCTCGGAGTTCGGCCGCACGATCGGCCAGAACGGCGCGGCCGGCACCGACCACGCCGAGGCCTCGCCACTCCTGCTCTTCGGCGGCGGCGTCGGCGGCGGCCTCTACGGCGACGGCCCGGGGCCCGTCCTCGACACGTTGCCCGACAACCAGAACGCGCTCCCGATGTCGGTCGACTTCCGGTCGGTCTACGCGAGCGTGCTGACCGACTGGTTCGGGCTGGAGGCGAGCGACACCTCGGCCGTGCTCGGCGGCGGGTTCGCGCCCCTCGCAGGGCTCGTGGCCCAGCCGATGACCGTCGACGCCGGGCCGGGGCCGGACGCCAGTTTGCGCTTGGCCGTCTCGCCGAACCCGGTTATGGGCACCGCGAATGTGGACGTCCGGCTCGACGCGCCCGCCCAGGCCACCGTCGAGGTGGTCGACCTGGCGGGCCGCACCGTCCGCGTGCTCCGCGACGCGCCGCTCGCGGCCGGCGAGCACGCCATGCCCTTCGATACCGCCGGCTTGGCCGCTGGCTTGTACCTCGTCCGCCTGCGCACGCCCCGTGCCGCGCGGACCGTCTCCGTCACCGTCGTCCGATGATCCGCTTCCCTGTACTCCTCGCCGTCCTCTTGCTGCTCCCCGCCTGCGACGCCTTCGGCGGGGGCGACGACACCGCGTCCGTCGACGGCTTCCCGGTCCTGTTCGAGGGCCAGTGGGGCTTTATCGACGCCGAAGGGCGCTTGGTCACCGGGCCGCGCTTCGACTTTGCCGACGAGGTCGTCGGCGGGCTCTCGGCCGTCCGAATGGGTGCGCTGTGGGGCTACGCTAGGCCCGACGGCGTCACGGCCATCGAGCCGCAGTTCGACGCCGCCGGCCGGTTCGAGGGGCGGCTCGCGCCGGTCCGCACCGCCGACGGCTGGGGCTTTATCGACGACACCGGCGCGCGCGTCGGCGACGGCGGCTACGACAGCGCCGAGGCGTTCTCCGACGGCCGCGCGGCGGTCCGCCGCGACTTTCTGTGGGGCTACGTCGACGAGAGCGGCGCGGGCGTGATCGAGCCGCAGTTCGCCGCCGCCGGGCCGTTCGTGGCCGGGCTGGCGCCGGTTCAGACCGCCGAGGGCTGGCGCTACATCGAGCGCGACGGCGCGTTCGCCTTCGGCGGCGCCTACGACGAGGCCGGGCCGTTCTCCGACGCCGGCCTGGCGCCCGTCCGCGAGCTCGGCGCCGAGGTCTGGAAGTACATCGACCGTGACGGCCGGATCGCGCTCAACTCGACGTTCGAGGCCGCCGGCCCGTTCGTCGACGGCGCCGCCGTGGTCCGAACGAATGACCGCGCGGCCATCATCGACCGCGACGGCGACTACCTCGTGGCGCCGAAGCTGGCGGAGGCGCAGGCCTTTTCCGAGGGGCTGGCGGCGGTCCGCTTCAACAACCGCTGGACGTACGTCCGCCGCGACGACGGCCTGATCATCACGAGCCCCACCTTCTCGACGGCCCGGCCGTTCCGCGGCGGGCTGGCGCAGGTCACGACGGGCAGCGGCGACAACGTGCGCGTGGGCTACATCGGCCGCGACGGCGACTACGTCTGGGAGCCGACCCGGTAGCGCACGCGGCGAGCCCGCTGCCCCGAGACCGCCCGCCGCAAGCGCTGGGGACGAGGCATGGGGAACGTGGAATGAGGGCGCCCATGCTCATCGCCCCCCTGTCGACTCCACGCATCCGTCTCGCTCTACGCACACTGAATCTCGACCTCTGAACCCCGCTCTCATGACTCGCTTTCCCCTCCTCGTCCTCCTCGCGCTCGCGGCGATCGTCGCCGGCTGCGACGCGTTTTCGGGCTCCGACACCGGCGACGCCAGCGCCCGCTTGTTCCCGGCCCGCCAGAACGGCGACCGGGTGCTGATCGACCAGACCGGCCGCGTCGTCGTCACGCTCGACGGCTACAGCAGCGTCCGCCCAGGCGCCGAGGGGCTGACGCCCGCGCGTCGTTGGGACGGCCAGCGAAACGTTTGGGACTACTTCGGGACCGACGGCGAGATCGCCTTCTCCGTGGCTGCCGACGAGGCGTACGCCCCGCGCGACGGCCGCGCTCGCGTCCGCGTCGACGGGCGGTGGGCGTTTGTCGACACCGACGGCGAGTACCTCATCAACCCCTACCTCAACGACGCCCGCGACTTTTCCGGCGGCGTGGCGCGTGTCAAGACGACGGGCTACAAGTGGGGCTTCATGGACCGCAGCGGCGCCATCGTCGTCGAGCCCACGTTCGGGTCGCTGGGCGACTTGCGAGACAACCGGGCCCGCTTCGAGCGCGACGGCAAGGTGGGCTACGTCGATCGGACCGGCGCCGTCGTGATCGAGGCGGCCTACGACGAGGCCCGCGACTTTTCCGGTGGCCGCGCCGCCGTCCGCCAGGGCCAGCGGTGGTTCTACATCGACACCGCGAACCAGCGCCAGATCGGGAGCACCACGTTCCTCTCGGCCGGCGACTTTGCCGAGGGCCTCGCGCCCGTCCGCACCGACGGCGCCTGGGAGTACGTCGACGCCAGCGGCGCGCGCACCATCGACCCCCAGTTCGGCACGGCCCGCGCCTTCGTCGACGGCCGCGCGGCGGTCGAGGTCGACGGGTACTGGACGTTCGTCCGGACCGACGGCACGCTCCTCCGCGCGCCCGAGTTCGACGAGGTGGCCGACTTCGCGGGCGGGCTCGCGGCGGTCGTGGTGGACGGGCGGACCGGCTACATCGACCGCGACGGCGCGACGGTCTGGCTCCCGCGCGACTAGGAACGGGCCGCGCATTCTGGAGGTGTCCTCTCGGGTGAGTGTGTCGGGTGTGGAGCGTGGGCCGTCTGGGGTCGTCGCGCTCTGTCGAAGCGTTGGCCGGGACTCCTCCACGTGCCCTCCCTCGACACGCTCGGAAGACTCAGAGACAGCATCCCGTCTGGGCAGGTGCCCCTCTGCCGACGGCCGACGGCCGACGCCCGAGCCGCGGGCGATGACGCACCAGAAGGCCTTCCCGCTCCCGGAATCGCCGCTTCCGGCGCCGAGGCGGCCGGGGCGCCTCGGATGCCGTAGGCTTGCGGTCCCCTCTCTGCTCTCGCCGTGCTCCGACGTCTCCTCCCGCTTGCCCTCGTCTTCGCCGCCTGTGGCGATGCTCCCGCCGACGACGCGGCGGACACGCTGCGCGGGGCGCCAGCGATGGCCGTGGCGCCCATGGCCTCGGTGGCGGACGTGCCGGCGCCCGACCGGGAGCCGGGCATCCCGAAGGCCGACACTGGCGACCGGACGCCGTACGAGGCCCTACGGGGCTGGGTCGGCCACCCGGCCGTGCGCGACGACGGGTCGCAGTTCGTGCTCCAGCCGTCGGTCCACCTCCAGGTCAAGGAGGCGTTCAGCGTCGAGCCCGGGCTGATGGACCGGCTGGCGCGGCTCGCCACCGAGCCCACGTTCGAGATCACGCCGGTCGACTTTGCCGGCGCGGCGTTCGCGCTGGCGTTTCCGGCCAACGGTGCGATCGAGGACGACCCGCGCTCGCTGTGGCTGCTGATCGACGCGGAGACCGGCGCGACGTTCGCGATCCTCTCCGACGGTGGCGACACGTTCTACAGAGCGTCCCACGACGCCCGCATCGACGACCTCACGCCGACCGCCATCGCATGGATGTCGGACGCCTCGGGCACGCCGTTCGAGGAACTGGCGCGGATGTCGGAGGGCGCGCCCATGAGCCCCTGACCGGACGGCGCCAGCCGGTCAGTCCGCCAGCGCCAGCTCGGCGGTGCGGAGTAGGCCGAACGGGTTGACGGGTGTGCCCCGGCCGTCGCCGCGCACGTCGAGCACTTGGAAGTGGAGGTGCGGGCCCTGCGCGTTGCCCGTCGAGCCGACCGTCCCGAGCGTCTCGCCGCGCCGGACGCGGGCGCCCACTTCGATCCCGTCCGCGTAGGCGTCGAGGTGAGCGTAGTAGAAGTCCGTGCTCCCGTCGGCCGAGCGGAGGTAGAGCGTGTTGCCGCCGAGCCCGTTCCAGTGCTTGCGGCGGATCGTTCCGTCGGTGACGGCCACCAGGGGCGTCCCGCGCGGGGCCGCGATGTCGATGGCGTTGTGCGTCCGCCCGCCCGAGCGCGGGGCATGGAACGAGTCGCGCAGGTCGTCGCCCCCGATGCCGACGACGGGGATCACCAGCCCAGAGGCCGTCGCCGGGCGGCGGTCGCTCGCCACGTCGACCGGCGTGTGCTCGCGGGCGCTCGGGGCCGGCAGGCGGACCGGCGGGCGCTCGGCGACGCGCTCCGGCGCCCGAGCAGGCCGGTCGGCGGAGCGGCGGCCGGCGGCCCACCCGTTGGGGCCGGCCCCGGAGGTGGCGCACGCCGACAGCGTGAGGGCGGAGACGAGGACGGCGAGGGTAGAGAGACGCATGGCAGACGCGGCGGAGACTCGCAGTATCGGCCGCCGCGAGCCGGGGTCAAGTCTCGGAGCCCAGGGAGTTCATGCTCGCTTGAAAACACGACACGCTGAACCGCATAAGAGATAGTGAGCGGCAAGACTGCCTCTATATATTCATCTCATCGACTCATCTAAACATGAATACGCTTCTCTCGACCACATCCATCCAGAATCCCCCCGTCGTCAACACGCAGGGCGAAACCCTCGGCGACGTCAAGGACCTGATGATCGACCTCGGCTCCAACCGTATCGAGTACGCCGTCCTCGACTTCGGGGGCTTCCTCGGCATCGGCGACAAGTACTTCGCCGTCCCGCTCCAGGCCTTCTCCGTCGACCGCACGAACGAGCGCTTCGTCCTCGACGTGACCAAGGAGCGTCTCGAGCAGGCGCCCGGATTCGACAAGACCGACTGGCCCAGCACGGCCGACGCCTCGTTTACCGAGGGCGTCTACGACTTCTACGGTCAGCGCGACCTGTACCTCCGGTCGCGTGTCAACGACCCCGTCGTCGCCAACTAAGCGGCGCACGCAGTAGCGTCCTATAGACGGACGCAAAGGGCCTCCCGGCTTCGGCACCGGGGGGCTTTTTTTGTGCGTGGGGGCTCCGGTGTGGGGAGGAAGTGGGCTGTCATGCTGCCGGGCGCTCGCGAGCCGCCACCCGTCTTCGTCACGGGTCTTCGTCAACGCCCCCGCTCCCCTCGAGAGAGGGACAGGATGAGTGTCTCGGGCGCCCGCTGGGGGCCTGTCCAGACGGGGCTCCAGATCTGCCGGGGGTGGGGATTCCCTACACGTCCCGTCAGGCCGGTGGCCTCTACTCCCCGGGTGCGCGCTCCTCGTCGCTCAGCCCAGCCCACCATTCAGCGTAGGGCGTGTTCTTGGGCGCGTAGCGGTTGACGTCCTCGTCGTCGTCCCACCACGTCGGGCCTCGCTCGCCGAGGGCCACCTTTGCGGCGTGGACGCGGGCGCGGGCATCTCGTTCGGCGGCCTCGTCCTTGGCTCGGGTCGCCGTACCTACGTCGCGGCGGGCATCCATGAGGTCGGCCACCAGGCGCTGGCGGTCGTCCTCGGGCAGGGCCGGGTTGGAGCATCGCCACAGGCGTCCGCGGTGGACGAAGTAGCGGCCATCCGGCGTGGACGGGAGGTGGTCGGGGCAGGACACGAGCGTGGGCGGGGGGACCGCGACCTACGCCCGGACGACGTTCAGGATGCCCGGGACCTCGAGGGCCGTCGGGAAGGCGTCGGCGTCCTCACCAGCCTCCAGCGCGTCGAGGTAGAACCGCGCGAACGCGAGCCGCTCGGCGGCCGAGGCGTCGGCCTCGGCGAAGAGGTCGTCGAAGCCGGCCATGACGGCGTCGCCGACGGCGCCGGTGACGTAGGCCGCGAGCAAGGCGGTAAAGGCGGAGGGCGGGGTGGTGACGGCGTGCGTCATGACAGCGGGGTGTGGGCTTGACGCCGCCTTCTTCAAGTCGCGTGCCAACCGGTCGATACCGCCCCGCGAGACCCCCCGGACGCCCCAGTCGGCTCTGCCAGCCGGTCAGGACGGAACGGGTGCGTTACCATCTGTCCACTTGGACGCCCCGCCCGTGCCCGATCTCACCGCCCTCCGCCGTCGCTTTCGACACCACGCCTGGGCGGGGAGGCAGCTCGTGGACGCGCTCGCAGCCACGCCCGCGCCCGACGCACTCCGGGCGCTTGCCCACGCGCTCGCGGCCGACCACATCTGGCACCAGCGCTTGGTCGGCGGCCCACCACCGACCACCGTCTGGCCCGACCTCGACCCTGCCGGGTGCCGCGCGCTCCTCGACCTCACCACGGCCGATTGGCAGGTCTTCCTCGCGTCGGCCGATCTCGACGCCGAGGTCACGTATCGCACCACGCAGGGCGAGCCGTTCACGAACCACGTCACCGACGTGCTCGACCATGTGCGGCTCCACGGCGCCCACCACCGTGGACAAGCCAACGCCGCCATCCGCGCCGCTGGCGGCACGCCGCCCACCCTCGACGTTATTCGCTGGGCCCGCCTCGGCGACCCCGACTGACGCATGCGCCTCTTCCCATTGATTCTCGTGGGCCTCGCCGTCGGCTGCGCCCCGTCGCGTCCGGCGACGGTCGAGCCCGACCCGGCGCCCGAGACGCCCGAGGTGGCGGGACCCGTTTTCGCCGGGCCCATGCGTGCCGACCCCGCCGTCGATGCCGAGACGCTGGTGGCCGCCATGCACGCCCGCCACGCGGCGACGTGGTACCAGACCCTGTCGTTCACCCAGCGCACCAGCCGCCGCCAGCCCGACGGCACGGTCTCCGTCGAGACGTGGCGCGAGTGGATGGCCCTGCCCGGCCGTCTGCGCATCGAGATGGGCGACCCACTCGCGGGGACCGACGTGCTGTTCGTCGGCGACACGACGTACGTCTACGCCAGCGGCGAGCTGGTGGGCGCGCGGCCCTCGCGCAACGCGCTCCTGCTGTGGGGCTTCGACGCGTACGTGCAGGACCCGGCGGAGACGCTCCGCGTCGCGGCGGCCGAGGGCGTCGACCTCGGCGCCTTCCGTACCGACACCTTCGACGGCCGCGCGATGCTCGTGCTCGGGACGCCCGCGTCTGGTGAGATCTGGATCGAGCGCGAGCGGCTGCTGTTCGTCCGGCTCGTGGAGCAGCAGGGCGAAGCCGTGCAAGACATCCGGTTCGAGAACTACCAGCGGCTCGGCGGCGGCTGGATCGCCCCCTTCGTCTCGGTCCGCGTCGACGGTGAGATTGTGTTCTGGGAGACGTACTCCGAGATGACCCCCGACCCGACGCTCGACCCGGTGCTGTTCGACCCGAGCCGCTGGGCTGAGGGCGTCGCCGCGAGCGCCGCGCGCTGAGCGGCACGCGGTCAGCGGTTGCCGTCGTCGTCGTTGGCGAGCCGGCCGCGAAGCCACCCGTCGATGCGCGTCCGGGCCTGGCGGCCGGCCTCCCGCGTGAGCGCCCGTTGGCCGTGGTCGCGGGCCAGGCCCAGCGCGACGGAGACGAGCTGCGACGACGGCGCCCGCTGCTGGACCTCGAACAGGCGCGTGGCCGCCAGCGTGAACTCTCCCTGGTCGTAGAGACTGAGCGCTTCCGAGAAGGAGAGCGCCGTCTCCACGTCGTCGATCCGGTTGGCCTGCTGGCGCTCCGCCAGCGCGACCCGCGCCTCGTCGGTCATCACCACGTCGATCCCATTGATGAGCGAGGCCGCCAGGTCTTTCTGGAGGTCGAACAGCCGGTCCTCGCGGCCCGACACGCTCGCCGCCTGCACCACCTCCGTGGTCTCCACCCGGACGATGCGCGTGTCGAGCCGGATCTCGGGCTCGACGGCCACGATCGACCCTAGGACGACGTGGTCCGCCCCGATGAACAGCCCGATCTGGAGCGCCGTCTCCTGGTCGAAGGAAGCGGTCTGTTGGAGGTCGAGCTCGTCGATGAGCGCCTGCAAGCGCTCGCGCTCCACCAGCCGGAGCGTCGGGACGGCGGCGAGGTCGCTCGTCATCATGCTGGCCAGGCCCCGGCCGAGCGGGTCGTAGCGCGGGTCGCCCGTGTGGTTCTCGAAGGCGAGGACGGCGAGGTTGGCGTCGAGCGAGTCGGGGAGGTCGGCCGCCGACGCCTGGGGGCCACCGACCAGCGACCGGGCCTGGTCGATGGACCCGCACCCCGCGGGGAGGACGGTCGCGAGGAGGGCGATGCAGAGCGATCGGAGACGCATGGGCCGGAGGGTGGGCCCCCGTACCTACGTCCCCCTGCGCCTCCCGGGGTCACCGACCGCCGGGCGTGGCCGCGGCGGCCGGCTCAGTCGGCGCGGACGGCGGTGATCCGAAAGCGGCGGGCGAAGGCAGAGCCGTCGCCGTCCCACTCCATCACGTCGTCGCGCAGCGTCACGATCCACCGACTGTCGTCGTCGGGGCCGAGGTCGGAGTCGAGCGCGAGCGTCCGCGTGCGGGGGGTGTAGGTCCAGCGTCCCGTGTTGAGGCCGTACGGCTGGCCGCCGCTCTCGAACGAGCCGTCCGGGCGGAGAACGATGTAGCGGTCTCCGGCCGGGTTGGCCTCGGCCGTGACATCGGCCCCCCGGTCGTAGACGGCCTCCATGTCCCAGCGGCCGACGAGCGGGCTCGCGGCGGAGCCGGTCGGTGAGGGGGCGGGAGCGGTCGGGGCGCACCCACCGGCGACGAGGAGCGCGAGGGCGGCGAGGGCGAAACGGGGCATTGGTCGAGAGGTCGGTCGTCGGGCAGACGCGCTAGCCACGGACGGGGTGCCCCAGGGCTCGGAGAACCCCGTGCGGCGGGATGGGCTGGCTTCGTATGTCCGAGATGATGTAGGTTGAGCCATGCGCGTCTTCGCCCTCGCACTTCTACTGGCCCCGGGGATCGGATCG
Organism: Rubrivirga aquatilis; assembly: GCF_046845665.1. Lineage (GTDB taxonomy): Bacteria > Bacteroidota > Rhodothermia > Rhodothermales > Rubricoccaceae > Rubrivirga. The sequence continues at coordinate 685,469 of NZ_CP177355.1, forward strand.
GCCCAGCCGCCGCCGAACGAGGGGCTGCCGCTCATCGAGTACGGGCGCCAGCGGACGTACCACGCGATCGTCGCCGAGACGCGCCTCCTCCACTACGTCCCGACGGCTGCGACGGCGGTCGAGGAGGCGGAGCAGAATCCGACGCTCGGGATCGGCCGGCTCGTCGTCGACGAGACGATCTCCCGGACGGGGAGCTACTTCTACGACGTGTTCTATCGGCTCTGGCAGCCCGGGGCCGACGCCCAGTTCTTGAGCGTCGCCGTCTTCGAACAGCCGCTCCCTGGCCAGGGCACCCTCATCGGCGTCCGACTGGACGGCGAGTTGGTGTTTCAGGCCCGCCTCTCGCCTCGCGAGGAGGAAGCCGAGACTCTGGCCCAGCAGGCCGTCGCCGCCACGGCCCGCCGGCTCCCGCGAGGCTAATCCCCCACTTGCAATGCGCACGCTCTCTCTCTTCGCAGGGCTCGCCCTCATCGCCGTTGCCCCCCCGGCGGTCGCCCAGCAGCTCACGTACCAGCCGACGAACCCCGCGTTCGGCGGCTCGCCCCTCAACTACAACTGGATGCTGCAGTCGGCCCAGCTCCAGAACCAGTTCAAAGAGGAAGACAAAGACCGGTTTTTCCGGGACCCCCTCGTCGAATTCGAGCAGAGCCTCCAGCGCCAGATCTTGAACCAGCTCGGCCGCGAGCTGATCTCGGACCGCTTCGGCGACCTCGACCTGACACAGCCCGGCACCTTCAATCTCGGCGACTTCCTGATTGAGGTGGTCCCCGGTCTCGACGGCGTATCGATCCGCGTTTTCAACCTCCTCACCGGCGAAGAGACTGTCGTCACCGTTCCCAATGGGTTTTAACCGCACCGCCGCCCTCGCGCTCGCCGTCCTCGTGATGGCCGGGTGTTCTCCCCGCTTCCTGGCGCCCTACGCCACGGAGGCCCCCCGAGGCGCGTCTCCCCGCACGGCTACGGCGGACCTTCTGGAGTCGGTCCCCGCGCCGGTCGACCCGGTCGTCGTGGCGGTCTATCGATTCCGGGACCAAACCGGCCAGTACCGCGCGCTCGAGAACCTCTCCACCTTCTCGACCTCGGTGACCCAGGGGGGCACAAGCATCCTGATGCGGGCTCTCGAGGCGTCGGGCTTCTTCGTCCCCATCGAGCGCGAGGGGCTCTCGAACCTGCTCAACGAGCGCCAGATCATTACAGCGACGCGCCAGCAGTACACCGGCCCCGAGGGCGAGGGCCTCGGGCCGCTCCCGCCCCTCCTCTATGCGGGCGTGCTCCTGGAAGGGGGCATCATCGGCTACGACTCGAACGTGATCACGGGCGGCGCGGGGGCTCGCATCTTGGGCGTCGGCGCCAATGGCCAGTTCCGGCAGGACCAGGTGACGATCTACCTCCGGGCGGTCTCGGTCCAGACGGGCCGCGTGCTCAAGTCGGTCCACACGACCAAGACGATCGTGTCCCAGAAGCTCGACACCGGCGCGTTCCTCTTCGTCGACACCGACGTGCTCTTGGAGACCGAGGCGGGGTACTCGACGAATGAGCCGCCCGTGCTGGCGGTCACGGCGGCCATCGAGGAGGCCGTCGTCTCGCTCGTGGTCGACGGGGCCCGCGATGGGCTGTGGCAGTTCCGGGGGCCCGACGACTCCGACACCCGCGACTTTCTGGAGGCCTTCGACGAGCGGCGCGAGCGGGACTCTCGGCGCGACGTGTTCGACCGCTTGCCGGTCGACCGGTCCCGCGAAGGGATGGCGCTGTCGCTGTCGGGGGGGCTCGGGCAGATCGAGTCGGACTACGTCAGCCCCGGCCTCCAGCCCGTTGGGGCCGTCGGCCTCGACTACCCCGTCCGCGGCGGCGTGTCCGTCGGCGCCCGGGGCGAAGGAGGGTTCCTCGACGTGAACGGGGAGGGCGAGGCGTTCGGAGGCGTCGCTGCCATCCTGAGGGCGAGGCTCGTCCCGACGGCCCGGACGACGCCAACGGTCTCTGTCGGGCTCGGCGCCCTCATCGCGCCGGACGTCACAGACGACGTCTTCGTGTACGGAACGGCGACCGCGGGCATCGAGACGCGGCTCTCGGCGGGCGTCGGGCTGTTCGTCGAGGCGGGCGTCGACTACCCGTTCTCCGAAGGCCTCGACGGACTCGTCGGGTCGGGCGGCGTCAACGACAACGTCTGGGTTGGACGGAGCGGCCTCGTCTTCTACCTCCCGTTCTAGGTCGTCCCGTAAGCCGGTCTATCAGCGACCGAGAGCCGCTGGCGTTCCGGTCCTAGCGCCCCAGGTCGATGCCTGCGCATCCGACGAGGAGGGCCACGTGGAGGGGCGCACCAGAGGGCTCGCGCCGCCAGGATCCAGACGAACGGGACAGACCCTAGAGCAGCGATCCTGTCGAGGGGCTGCCCAGCGCCAGGTCTGCTGCGGCACGGGCCCCGTGGCAGGAATGACTCCCGTGAGAGATCCCGGGCTTCAGCCCTCGTGCCCAGAGCAACGAGGGTGCTCGCGCGAGGCACCGATCCGTTTCGCCGAGGGCTCCACCAGGGGCCGAAAGGAACGCGCGGTGGCGGAAGGAAAGCAGGGGATCGGCAGGACTCTGGCCGTCGTGCTCGCGCTCGGAACCGAGCCACTCAAAGACGGGGCGGCGGGGCAGATCTGGATCTCGAGAGGCGCGAACGCATGGGGCCCCATGATTGCGTAGTCTCAGCTTGAAAACGTTTGGGCGCTGGCGCAAATAACGATCTGTTCTGGCGGTGTCCGGGGCTGTTGCGCTGCACATCGCCCCGCTCTGTCTTGACCCAAGCGGGATATTTTTAGCCGTTTGGGCCCTGGTCTCGGATGTCTGGGGTCAGGGCCTACTCGGGCAATCGTCCGCTCGTCGACAGGAAGGGCGCTCGTTAGGGCAGAAAAAAATTACCGGAGGTAGGAGGGCGTGGTCGGTAACGGGCTGCTCCATGATTCGCTGAGCCGGAGTTGCTCGCAGCTGAGGCGCCCACTCGCCCTGACCCGTGCGCTGCACCTGGCGCGGCCTCACGACATGGCCCCTGTCGGCTTGCTCCTGTACGGGAGGTTATTCGTCTATCTCGTTAGGAGGCAGCGCGTTGCAGGGCCTGGTCTTTAGGGTCTCATTTTGAGACATGTGTGCAGCCGTGAGACGCGCCGTGTGGGGCGCCCCAACGGGGGCGGTCCACGGACGCTCGGGGGGAAAGGCCCGAGGCTGAAAAAATGCAGTCTCGGCACATCCGAGAGGGCAAATAGGAGTCGGGCATCCGCGGTTAGGGGTGGCCGAGGTAGTTGACATGTTCCATATCCGAGGACTATTGTGGTCACAGTCGGGATCGGCAAGGCGTTGCCAAGCAGATCCCGGACAGCCTGGCTCGCCGGGCGCTCCTCAGTGCGGCCAAACCGCTCCACCACCTGAGGGCTGACCTTCTCCGCACCGCTGGTGCGATCCCCTTCCCCAGGGCCTCAGCCTTCTATGTTGAACACGACGACCCCCAGGGCAGACGCCGTTCTGTCCCCTGAGGTGCCGCGCAGCCGGCGCTTCCGTCCTAAGACGACATTCTTAGGGCCTTTGATTTCCGACACTCCTTACTCCTAGCCTAGCCGAACTCCGGCCAGCTAGGACACACGACTTTGCTCGCCACTGAGGAGACGTGTGGGCTGCGGACGGAGCGGCGCTATTGATGCGTCTACCTCTCTCTTTTTTTATCGCTGCCGTGGCGGTCCCTGTGTCCGCCCAGTCCAGCGCCTACGTCGAGCAGGTCGGGGTCGAGAACCTCGCCGAGCTGACGCAGAGCGTTCCCTCCGGCGGCCTCAACGACGCCTGGATCGTCCAGACCGGACAGGGCGGCCACGTCGCTCGGCTCGAACAGCGGGGGGGCAGCACGGCCACCGTCACCCAAGACGGGTTCGGGCACCGGCTGGCGGGCTTCACGCTCGGCGAGGCCGACCCCAACGCGTTCGCGCTCTCGTTCGATGGCAGTGAGCTCGTGCTCCGCCAGGTCGCGGGCGTGAACAGCCAGGCCTTCGTCGAGCAGCGCGACGGGGCGTTCGCCGAGATCCTCCAGTCCGGCTCGGACAACCTCGCCTACCTCCGTCAAGGCGGCGGGGCGGGCAACCAGGCCTACATCGACCAAGCGGGCGGCAGCCTCGCGCGCATCACGCAGGACGGCACCGGCAACTTCGCCCGCGTCACGCAGACGGGCACAGGCAACACCGCGCATATCTATCAGTGATTTTGAGCCGGCGGTCGGTAAGACGGCCGTCGGCTTTTCCCATCAGGCCGACCCGCGGGTCTGGGGGCGACTAGTCAGCGGGACCCCGTGGCATTCCGCCGCGCTCACACACCGCCCTGATGGGCTTTCCTCACTCTCCCCACGCACTCATGCGCCAACTTCTCATCCTCGCGCTCGCGCTCGGTCTGTCGACCGCCGTGGCCGCGCAGAACAACTCCACCATTAATCAGGCGGGCACGGCCAACACGGCCGTTGCCAACCAGAATGGCGGCGACGACAACAACTCGACCATCGATCAGGACGGGACGGCCAACGACGGCGACGTCCGCCAGTCGGGCGACGACAACCGCTCTACCATCACCCAGACGGGGGGCGCGGTCGGAGTCCTGATTGACGCGGCCTTCAATGAGGCCGGCGTCCGCCAGACGGGCGACGACAACGTGGCCAACATCCAGCAGCTCGGAGCCGACGGCCTCGCGAGTGGGTCCTTCCTCAACGAGGCCAACGTGAACCAGGGCGGTGACGACAACCGGGCGACCATTCAGCAGAACGGCTCGGTGGGCATCTTGACCGGCACGCTGCTCAACACCGCGGATGTCCGCCAAGGTGGCGATGACAACACAGCGAGGGTCCGCCAGAACTCGACGTCCGCGTTCAACGACGCCGACATCAACCAGTCCGGCGACGACAACTCCGCCGTGATCGACCAGAACGACAACACCGGCAACAACACAGCCGAGATCCGTCAGTCTGGCGACGACAACCGCGCCAACATCAACCAGGACGGCACGGACGACATCCTCAACCCCGCCGACGGCAACGACGCCGAGATCGTTCAGAGCGGGGACGACAACGTCGCCGACATCGATCAGAATGGTGACGCCGACACCGCTGAGGCGACCGTGAACCAGTCCGGCGACGACAACGTGGCTCGGATCTCGCAGACCGGTGACGACCGCCTCGAGGCGACCGTCCGCCAGTCCGGCGACGACAACCGCGCGACGGTCACGCAGTCCGGCGACGACGACCTTGAGGCGACGGTGACGCAGTCGGGCGACGACAACGTGGCCAACGTCACCCAGGACGCGGCGGCGGCGTTCGGCGACGACATCACGGCTACGGTGGCGCAGTCCGGCGACGACAACCGGGCCACGATCACGCAGACCGGCGATAACCGCGTCGATGCGACCATCCGCCAGTCCGGCGACGACAACCGGGCCACGATCACTCAGAACGCCGACGACGACCTCGAGGCGACGATCACGCAGTCGGGCGACGACAACGTGGCCAGCATCACCCAGGACGAAAACGACGACCTCACGGCGACGGTGACCCAGTCGGGCGACGACAACCGCGCGACCGTGTCGCAGGGTGATGGCTTCAGTTCGAGCGACAACCTCACGGCGACCGTCCGCCAGTCCGGCGACGACAACGTCGCCACGATCACGCAGACCGGTGATGACGTCGTTGACGCGACGATCACGCAGTCGGGCGACGACAACCGCGCCACGATCACCCAGGAAGACGACGACCGCCTCGAGGCGACGGTGACGCAGTCGGGCGACGACAACGTGGCCAACGTGACTCAGGACGGCGACGACGACCTCACGGCGACGGTGACCCAGTCGGGCGACGACAACCGCGCGACCGTGTCGCAGGGTGATGGCACCCAAGGCGTCGACGACGCTGAGGCCACGGTGAATCAGTCTGGCGATGACAACGTCGCTCGCATCTCGCAGACCTTCAACGTCGATGACGTCACGGCCGAGATCCGCCAGTCCGGCGACGACAACCGCGGCACGATCACGCAGGACGGCAACGACAGCGGCGACGCGACGATCAACCAGTCGGGCGACGACAACGTGGCCACGATCGATCAGGTGTACGGTGGGCAGGAGTCCGACGACTTCTCGGCGACCGTCCGCCAGTCGGGCGACGACAACCGCGCGACCGTCCGCCAGACGAACACGGCCGACGACCTGGCGGTCGACGACCCGAACGTGCTCGCGAACGTGCTCCAGAGCGGTGACGACAACATCGGCCGCGTCTTCCAGGACGGCATCTCGATGGAGGCCGACCTCCGTCAGATCGGCGACGACAACCGCGCCCTCATCGACCAGCTCGGCGACGGCCACGACGCGTCGGTGACGCAGAACACGAACGGCAACGTCTCGAACAACACGCAGGTCGGGTCGAACAACTCGATCATCGTCGTCCAGTAGAGGACCGACCGCGCGTTTCCGCGCACGTTCGGGCGCCGCGGCGCCTCCGGCTGGCGGCCGGTAACACGGCCGCCAGCTGTTCCTCCGACGGGGAGCCGCCGCACGACGCCCTCAGACAGAGTCCTCCGGACTCGTTCTCAACTACGACAACTCATTTCCCCAGACACCATGCAACGCTTTCTCCTTGCGTTCGCCCTCTCGCTAGGCCTTGTGGCCTCCGCCAGCGCGCAGAACAGCAACTCGTCCATCGCCCAGACAGGTGATGAGAACGACGCCATCGTCACTCAGAACGACGCCTCGACCGCCATCATCTCGCAGGACGAGATCGGTTTGACGCCCGCCGACCCGGGCAACATCGTCCGCCTTATCCAGGACGACTCCGAGGCCCGCGTCACGCAGTCGGGCAACAGCAACGCCGCCCAGCTCGACCAGGAGGACGGCGCCTCCGCTCGGATCACACAGACAGGCGCCTACAACTGGGTCGTCGACGACATCGACGGCATCGGGACGATCCGCCCCGGCCCGGGCAACTTCTTCGACCAGCGCGACGGTAGCTCGCTCGTCGCGGACCAGAACGGCATCAGCAACACGGTCGACGGCTCCCAGAGGGGCCGCGACCAGGTGGCCAACGTCTTCCAGGATGGCCACTTCAACACGGCGACGCTCGACCAGCGCTCGCGGACCCGGAGCACGGCGCGGATCGACCAGATCGGTAGCAGCGTGCCGCCGGTCGACCCGAGCGGCGTCGCGATCGCGGACCGCCAGCGGGCCGAAGTCAAGCAGGACGGCCGCGGTGGCCACCTGGCGACCATCTCCCAGACGTCCGGCCCGAGCACGCTGAGCCCGCCCGACCAGGGCAGCAACCTCGCCGTCATCGACCAGGATGGGCGCGACCAGACCGCACGGATCAGCCAGGTCGGGTCCGACCACATGGCGACGGTCCGGCAGTCGGACCGCGACAACCGCGCGACGGTGACGCAGACCGAGGCCGACCAGGAGGCGCTCGTGCGCCAGACCGGCCGAGACAACCTTGTGACCATCACGCAAGGCAACACGGTTCCCCTCACGCAGGTGGACGACCCGAACAACCTCGTCGACGTGCTCCAGTCTGGTGACGACAACATCGGCCGGATCACCCAGGACGGCATCTCGCTGGAGGCCGACCTCCGGCAGAGCGGCGACGACAACCGCTCGCGGATCACCCAGACCGGCGACAACCACGAGGCGATGGTGACGCAGAGCTCGGACGGCAACGTCTCGACGGTCACCCAGATCGGGTCCGGTCACTCGGCCACCGTCATCCAGTAGGGACTGGCCACGCGCGGCTAACACCGCGCACGTTTGGGCGCCGCAGCGCCTCCGGCTGGCGGTCGGTAACACGGCCGCCAGCTCTTCTCCGATGACGGCCCGTGAGCCGAAGGGGCGACCGCCCCGACCAGAGAGCTTTCTCACCCACCCCGTACGCATGCGCATCCTTCTCGTCCTCGCTCTCGCTCTCGGTCTCTCGACCGCCGCGACCGCCCAGGACAACACCTCCACCGTCGACCAGAGCGGCACGAACCAAGAGGCCACGGTCAACCAGGCCGGCGGCGACGACAACACGTCGACGGTGACCCAGTCGGGCGACGAGCAGGACGCGACCGTCCGCCAGTCCGGGGACGACAACGTGGCCCGGATCGAGCAGCTCAGCCCGTCATTCGACAACGACGCGACCATCCGCCAGTCGGGCGACGACAACCGCGCGACGGTGTCCCAGACCGGTGGTGCTAATGACAACGATGTCGATGTCCGCCAGTCCGGCGACGGCAACCGCGCCGACGTGACCCAGGCACCGCTCACCACTTGGACGCCGAATAGCAACATCGTCAACGTCGTCCAGTCCGGCGACGACAACCGAGCCACCGTGAGCCAGACCGACGACGCCGACGGCAACGACGTCGATGTCCGCCAGTCCGGCGACGACAACGTGGCCTCCGTGACGCAGTCGGCCACCAGCTGGTACGTCACGACGGAGACCGACATCACCCAGTCGGGCGACGACAACCGGGCGACCGTGACTCAGACCGAGCACGTCCTTGGGTCGACGGTGCGGGTCGCCCAGTCGGGCGACGACAACCGCGCGACGGTGTCCCAGACCGGTGGTGCTAACGACAACGATGTCGATGTCCGCCAGTCGGGCGACGACAACCGCGCGACGGTGTCCCAGACCGGCAACAGCGACAGCAACGACGCCGACATCCGCCAGTCGGGCGACGACAACCGGGCCGACGTGACACAGGCTAGCAATGTGTTCGGTCCCAACGGGAATGACGTGGACGTGATCCAGTCCGGGGATGACAACCGAGCCACCGTGAGCCAGACCGACGATGCTGACGGCAACGACGTCGATATCCGCCAGTCGGGCGACGACAACGTCGCCTCCGTGACGCAGTCAGCGATCAGCTGGTTTGTCACGACGGAGACCGACATCACCCAGTCGGGCGACGACAACCGGGCGACCGTGACTCAGACCGAGCACGTCCTGGTGTCGACGGTGCGGGTCGCCCAGTCGGGCGACGACAACCGCGCGACCGTGACCCAGGGCAGCGCGGCCACCTCCGACGCGGGGACCATCATCCGGCAGTCGGGCGACGACAACGTGGCCAACGTCCTGCAGGACGGCACCATGCTCCGGGCCAGCCTGATCCAGGGGGGCGATGACAACCGGTCTCGCCTCACGCAGTCGGGCACGGACCTGACGGCGACCGTGACGCAGAACACGAACAACAACGTCTCGAACAACACGCAGGTCGGGTCGAACAACTCGATCACCGTCGTCCAGTAAATCGACAAGTCGCGCGTAACTGCGCACAGCTAGGCGCCTCGGCGCCTCCGGCTGGCGGCCGGTAACACGGCCGCCAGCTCTTGACTCTCTCACCGAACCAATCGCCCAGGCGTACCGTTTCAACCGGTGCCTTCTGCGATAGCCCCCCAGACCCATGCGTCTCCTCGCCCTCGCCGTGCTTCTTGCCGCGCCTCTGGCCTCGGCTCAGCAGAGCGACACCTTCATCCAGCAGGCCGAGCAGGCCCTGGGCACGTCGGCCGGCTCGCTCGCCGGGACGAGCGACTCCGGCGTCGCCCTCAGCGAGGCCGTCCTCGACGCGGGCGGCCGGTCGAACGTGGCGGTCATCTCGCAAGACGGCTCCGACAACCGCGTGGACCTCACGCAACGGGGGCTCGGCAACCAGTTCAGCCTGTTCGTCGTCGGGCAAGGCAACGAGCTGACGCTGACGCAGGAGGGCGACGGCAATGCGTTCCTGGCCGACATCTTGGGGAGCGGAAACACCCTCGACGAACGGTCGATCCAGGAGGGGGACGACAACTACTACGAGCTTTTCCTGGACGGCGTCAACGGCCGCTCCCACCTGCTCCGCCAACTCGACGGCGGGAACAGTGCGATCCAGACGGTCGGGGTGGGCATGCAGCCCGCGGACGTCGAGCAGAGGGGCGGGGCTACGGTCGTCATCGAGCGGCGGTGATGAGCGCCGGGGTCCTCATCACGGCCGTGCTCGGAGGGCTCGCGTTGGGCGCCGGCCTCGCCGCCACCGGCCCGACCGCTCGGATCGACGTCACGCGTGGGCCGGCGTACCAAGCGGCCGTCGTGGTCGACGGGGAGCCCGGGATGTCCGGGACCTACACGTTCGCCATGACGAAAGTGGGCCGCAGCGGCCGCTCCGAGTCCCAGCAGGGCGGGCCCTTCGAGATGACGTCGGCCACCGACACCTTGTCCGTCTCACGCGTCGGCATGTCCCCGGGCGACACCGTCGAGATGTCGCTGACGGTGGAGTGGGCGGACGGATCGACCACCACCGACGGCTTCTCAGAGACGGTCGAGTAGCCCCGGCGTACCTTCCTGCTCCGTTCCCTTACCGACGCGTCCATGCGGTCGATCGCCCTCGTCCTCCTCGCCCTCGTTTCCCTGGCTGGCTGCAAAGACGGCCTCGTCGAGCCCGAGCGGTTTGGCAGCATCGAAGGGAGCGTGTTCAACTTCGAGACCGGCGAGGCCATCCCCCGCGCGTCGGTCACCACGAGCCCAGCCACCGACGCCATCACGGTCGGCGACGACGGCCAGTTCGTCTTCCAGGACGTGCTCACGGGGGCCTACACGCTGACGGCCTCCAAAAACGGGTTCAACCCGAACACGGTCACCGTTCAAGTCCGGGATGGCCGAACGGCTCAGGCCGCGCTCTTCCTCCGCCCGGAGACGGACGAAGAAAACCCCACAGGCGTCGAGTTCGCAGCGGAGGTGCTCGGGTTCGTCAACGAGCCGTTTTCGAGAGACAGCTCCTTCGTCACGGTCGAGTACCGGGCGATCAACAACGGCGACGTCCCCATCGCCGAGTACGAGATCTACTTCCGCATCGACACGGACCGCGGCCCCTTCTACCAGGAGGTCACGGGGACGGAGCTCTTGGCAGGCGAGCGCGACCTGGCGACGTTCCGCAAGCGGTTGCTCGGGGCGTCGGCGTCGGTCGTCGTGATCGAAGACACTGTCGCAGAGTAGCGGCGGACCGGCGAGCCGGGTCTCACTAGTACACCGGGCGCTTCGGGCTTGCAGCACGGCCGAGGCCGATTCCTCGACGGAGGCGTCCGTTTAAGACACGGACGTTGAGGAGCTGCCCGGCGTGGGCGTGCGCCGGGCCGCGGCGCACGGCGGCCGTCAGGACGTGGCTTCGACCGGAGCACTGTCACGCCGATCCGCCAGATCACCGAGCCCGGCGCCGTCACGGTCGTCGGCGTCGTGACGGCGGCCGGGCTGGTCCCGGGGAGGGGCGGGCGCAACCGCTTCGAGCTCCGCGTGACCGACGACTCGGGCGGGACGCTGATGTGTGTCTGGTTTCGCGGCGCGAACTGGATCCACCGGCTCTCCCGCAAGAGCGACACGTTCGCCTTCCACGGCAAGGTTGAGGTGAACGGGAGCCCATTTTCGATGGCGCACACCGGGTCCGAGATGCTGGAGGGCGCGTGATCCCGGATGGTGTGCTAAACAATGTGCCCCGGCACCCGATCACAGTCTCTCGCTCCCTCAATGGTCCAACGTGTCAGTGGTTGCCCTCCCCCTTCGCCCTGCTCCGTCCCGTGATGTCGAGGCGGTCGGGACGCCGCGGCGCCTCGCCGCGCTGCGCCGGGTCGGGCTGATGACGCCCACGCGAGACGCGACGTGCGACCGGACCTGTCAGCTGGCGACCCGGCTGCTCGGGGCGCCGACGTCTCTCGTCACCCTCGTCGAGCCGGGGCGGCAGGTGTACAAGGGGGCGGCAGGCGTGCCCGAGACGTTCGACGCCGCGCGCGAGACGTGGCTCGACGACTCGCCGTGCCAGCACGTTGCTGCGACGGGCCGCCCTCTCGTGGTCGACAGCGGCCGGCCGAGCGACCGGGCGCACCCGGGCCAGGCGTACCTCGGCGTCCCGCTCCGGAGCGCGGGGGGCGAAGTGCTGGGCGCCCTGTGCGCCATCGACGCCCTGCCTCGAACCTGGACCGACGACGACCTCGCCACCCTCGTCGAGTTGGCCGAGGTGCTCGCCGACTCCATGGCCTACCGCGAGGCCCAGACCCGGCTTGCGGACGAGTCGCGAGCTCGCGCCGACGCCCAGGCCCTCACGGCCGCCGCCATCAGCGCGCTCGACGACCTGGTCGTGGTGGTCGACCTCGACGGCCGTCTGCAGCAGTGGAACGACGCGCTCACGGCCGTAGCCGGCGAGCCCGCCGGGGGCCTGGCGGGGCTCACCCTCGACGCCCTCTTCGTCCCAGGCGACGCCGGCCGCGTCCGGGCCGCCGTCCGGGACGCGCGGGCGGGCGGGCCGGCGTCGCTGACCGCCGCGATCCAGGCGCCGGGAGGCCCGGTCCCCCACGAGCTGGTGTGCGCGTGCGTCCACGACAGCGCTGGCGCCACCGTGGGCGTGTGCGTGACGGGACGCGATCTCACGGCCCGGCTCGCGAGCGAGGCCGCGCTCCGCCAGAGCGAGGCCCGGCACCGCGGCCTGATCGAGGCCTTGCCCGACCTGTTCCTTCGGCTCTCGCGCGACGGCCGCTACCTCGACGTCAAGGCGTCGGACCCGACGCTCCTGGTGCACGAGCCGCGCCAGTTGGTCGGGTGGACTGTGGAGGCCTCGCTGCCCCCGGCCCCGGCGTCCACGCTGCTGGCCGCCGTCGGCCGAGCCCTCGACGCCGACGCCCTCCAGTGCATCGAGTACGAGCTGAGGCGGGGCGACGGCCAACTCCGACACTACGAGGCCCGGATCGTGCCCGTCGGCGAGGACGAGGTCCAGGCCGTCGTCCGCGACGTGACCGACCGGGTGGAGGCGAGGCAGGCCATCCACGAGAGCGAGCTCCGGTTCCGGTCGTTCGTCGAGGCCACGACGCAGGTGGTGTGGATGGCCGACGCCGCCGGCAACGTCTCCGAGCTCAGCGCCGCGTGGGCGGACTTCACCGGCCAGACGGCCCAAGAGATCGCCGGCTGGGGCTGGGTCGACGCCGTCCACCCGGACGACCTGCCCGGCGTCATCGAGGCGTGGCAGGCGTCGATCGCAGCCCGGAGCACGCACGAGATCGAGTACCGCGTGCGGAGCGCGAGCGGGCCCTACCACCGGTTCGCCATCCGGGCCATTCCCATCTCGGACCACGACTCCTTCCTGGGCTGGGTGGGCACGTGCACCGATGTCGAGGACGCCCGCCAGGCCGCCGAGGCGGCCGAGGCCCACGAGGCCGCCCTGGTGGCAGCCATGGCCGTCGCGGAGCGCGGACGCGCCGAGGCCGAGGAGGCCGCCCGGATGAAGAGCGCCATGCTCGCGAACCTGAGCCACGAGATCCGGACCCCGCTCACCAGCATCATCGGGTTCGCCGACATGCTGGCGGAAGGCGCCGCGCTCCGCGAACCCGACGGGGACGAGGGCACGTTCGCCACGCTGATCGGCCGGGGCGGGCGGCGCCTGCTCCACACGCTGACCTCGGTCCTCGACCTCGCCCAGATGGAGGCCGGCCGCCACGAAGTCGTGCTCCGGCCCCTCGATGTGTGCACCGTCGTCACCGACACGGCGGCGCTGCTCCGGACCCAGGCCGAGGACAAGGGGCTCGCGTTCCGGGTCGACCTGCCCGACCGCCCGGTCGTGATGCCGAGCGACGAGGGCGCGCTGGGCCGCGTCCTGACGAATCTGATCGGCAACGCCGTCAAGTTTACCGAGACCGGCTCGGTCGCCATTGCGCTTCGGAGCGACGACGACGGCGTCGAGATCTCTGTGGCCGACACGGGGAGAGGCATCTCGGCGACGTTCCTCCCGCTCTTGTTCGACGAGTTTCGGCAGGAGTCCGAGGGGCACGGGCGGCGCTACGAGGGGAACGGGCTGGGGCTGGCGATCACCAAGCGACTCGTCGAGATGCTGGGCGGGACCATCGCGGTGACGAGCGAGATCGGCGCGGGGAGCGCGTTTGCCGTCCGGCTGCCCGCCGTGTGACGCGCCGGCCGTCACCGGGCGCTTTTAGCTTGGGGCATGGCCGAGACCGATCCCGTGGCGACAGACCCCCTAGAGGCAGACCTCGAGGACGCCTCCGTCCTCGACACCGACATCGAAGAGCTGCCCGGGGTGGGCGAGCGCCGCGCCGAGCCGCTGCGCAAGGCGGGCGTCAAGACGTTCCGCGACCTCTTGCGCTACTACCCGCGCCGCTACCTCGACCGGAGCACCGTCACGCCGATCCGCCAGATCACCGAGCCCGGCGCCGTCACGGTCGTCGGCGTCGTGACGGCGGCCGGCCTGGTCCCGGGGAGGGGCGGGCGCAACCGCTTCGAGCTCCGCGTGACCGACGACTCGGGCGGGACGCTCAAGTGCGTCTGGTTCCGCGGCGCGAACTGGATCCACCGGCTCTATCGCAAGGGCGACACGTTCGCCTTCCACGGCAAGGTCGAGAAGTACGGGTCTCAGTTTTCGATGGCCCACCCCGAGTCCGACAAGCTCGACGACGCCAGCGCGGCGCTGACGACGGGCCGGATCGTGCCGCTCTACCCGGGCGGCGCGGCGCTCGAGAAGGTGGGCCTCAACAGCCGCACCTTCCGCAAGCTGATCTACGGGCTCATCAAGACGCACGGGCTGGCGATCCCCGAGGTGCTGCCGGACTCCGTGCGCGAGCGGTACGACCTGATCCCAGGGAACGTGGCACTCCGGGCCGTCCACTTTCCCAAGGATGTGGCCGAGCGGGGGCGCGCCGTCCGCCGGCTCATCTTCGAGGAGTTCTTCTTCCTCCAGCTCCTGTTGGCGCTGACGAAGGGCCGCCAGGAGCGCCGCGCGGGCGTCGTGCTCGACGGCGTCGGCCACAACGCGCGCGCGTTCCTGGACGAGGTCCTGCCGTTCGAGTTGACCGGCGCCCAGAAGCGCGTGCTCGAGACGGTCGCCCGGGACACTGCGAGCGGGCGCCAGATGAACCGGCTTGTCCAGGGCGACGTGGGCTCGGGCAAAACCGTCGTCGGCGTGGCGGCGATGCTGATGGCCATCGACGCGGGCTACCAGGCCTCGTTCATGGCGCCGACGGAGATTCTGACCGAGCAGCACTACTCGACCATCCGCCGCTTTCTGGAGCCGCTCGGCCTCAAGACGCACCTGCTGATCGGCGGGCAGCGCAAGAAGCTCCGCGAAGAGATCCTAGCCGAGATCGCCGACGGCACGGCGCACGTCGTCGTGGGCACGCACGCGGTCATCGAGGACAAGGTGGCCTTCCAGAACCTGGGGCTGGCGGTCGTCGACGAGCAGCACCGCTTCGGGGTCGTGCAGCGGGCCAAGATGTTCCGCAAGGGCCAGCGCCCCCACGTGTTGATGATGACGGCGACGCCCATCCCGCGCTCGCTCGCGATGACGGTCTACGGCGACCTCGACGTGTCGGCCATCGACGAGCTGCCGGCGGGCCGCAAGCCCATCGACACGCGCGTCTATTCCGAAAAGCGGCGCGAGGAGATGCTGGCGTTCGTCAAGGAGCAGCTGCGCGAGGGGCGGCAGGCATACGTGGTCTTCCCACTCGTGGAGGAGTCCGAGAGCGAGACGCTGGCGGACGTGAAGGACGCCGAGTCGGGCGCATCCGAGCTGGCGGACGCCATCCGCCCGTACCGCGTCGACCTCGTCCACGGCCGGATGCTGTCGTACGAGAAGGAGGAGGCGATGGACCGGTTCAAGGCCGGCGAGACGGACGTGCTGGTGGCGACCACGGTCATCGAGGTGGGCGTCGACGTGCCGAACGCGACGGTCATGGTGATCGAGCACGCCGAGCGGTTCGGGCTCAGCCAGCTCCACCAGCTGCGCGGGCGCGTCGGGCGCGGCGCCGACCAGAGCTTCTGTTTCCTGATGGCGTCCTACAAGCGCACCGCCGACGCCGAGGAGCGCTTGCAGGCCATGGCCGACACGACCGACGGCTTCGAGATCTCGGAGATCGACCTCCGCTTGCGCGGCGCGGGCGACTTTTTCGGCACGCGGCAGTCCGGCCTGCCGGACCTCAAGATCGCGGATGTGGTGCGCGACGCCGAGATCCTGTCCGAGGCTCGCGAGGCGGCCTTCGCGATTGCCGAGGCGGACGCGACGCTCGCGGCGCCGGAGCTGACGGCCATGCGCGAGCACTTCGGGCGGACGGCGCCCAAGAGCTTGGGCTTCGCCCGCGTGGGCTAGGCCGGGATGAGGGCGTCGACCTCGGGGGCGGTGCCGTCGGCCGGGCGGGCGACGGGCGCGGGGAGCGCCAGCCGGACCGTCGTGCCCTCGCCCTCGACCGACTCGATCGCCAGCGCCCCGCCGTGACCCTCGGTCACGATCTCGTACGCCAGCGACAGGCCCAGGCCGGTCCCCTGGCCCGTCGGCTTCGTGGTGAAGAACGGCTCGAAGGCGCGGGCGGCCACCTCGGGCGACATCCCGACGCCCCGGTCGGCCACGGCGATGTCGACCGTCTCGCCATGTCGGCGGGTGGAGACCGACAGGGGCGGCCCGTCAGATGGCACGTCCCGGTGCGGCGCCTCCCGCTGGCCGAGGGCGTGGTAGGCGTTGCCGAGCAGGTTGAGCACGACGCGCCCGAGGTCGGCCGGGGCCACGAACGCCGTGCCGACGGCGGGGTCGAGGTCGAGCGCGACGGGGGCGGCGCGTGCGTCACGAGCGGCGGCGGCGTGGGCGGCGATGGTGGCGTGCTCGGCGACGAGCGCGTTGAGGTCGACGGCGGCCCGCGTCGACGGGCCGCGGCGGCTGTGGTCGAGCATGCTCGCGACGACGCCGCTGGCCCGGGCCCCGTGCTCGGCCACCTTGTCGACCCCCAGCGCGATGTCGTCGAGCGCCTCCTCGACGTCCGGCGCGACGGGCCCGAGCGCCGCCCGGAGGTCGGCCACGCCCTCGCTTGCGAGCGCGGCGAAGTTGGTCACGAAGTTGAGCGGGTTCTGGATCTCGTGCGCCACGCCCGCCGTGACGCGCCCCAGCGACGCCATCTTCTCGGCGTGGACGAGCCGGTCCTGCGCCGCCGTCAGCCCGTCGAGCGCGGCCGTCAGCGTGGCGTGGCTCTCGGCGAGCCGGCGCGCGTGCGCGAACTCGTGACGGGCATAGCGCTCGAGCGCATACGAGGCCACCATGCCGCTGAGCTGGGTCGACAGGAGGAACTGGGCCGCGTTGACGAGTTGGAGCCCCGGCGTGTGCAGCGACGCCACGGCGAGGTACAGCGCGATCAGCCCGGCCCCGATCGCCGACGCCGTCACGAACCGGAGGCGCAGTAGGACGTGGACGTAGATCAGCACCAGCATCAGCCCGCTGTAGTAGTACCCGTCGAGGATCAGCAGCCCGCCCGTGCGGGCCGGCAGCCCGGCAGTCTGGACGGCGTGCTGGACGGCCCACTCCATCGCGACGACGCCCAGCCCGCCAGCGATGGCCACGGCCTCCGCCGGACGGAGCCACCGGCGCACGCGGGGTCGGTACGTCGCGGCGATCCCGACGGCGATCACGACGCACACGGCGATGCGGACCGCGCGGACGGCCTCGAAGGCCATCGGCGCCACCCACTGGTCCAGCCACCCGAACGCGGCGTACTGGACCAGCCCGAGCACGAGCGCCGCCCGCACCAGGGGCCACGACCGTGCATCGTAGGCCGCCACGAACGCGGACTCGGTGGCCGGATCGCGGAACCGGAGGTGGACAGGGTGGACGGGAGACGTACGCATGACCGGCGCCTCGATAGGCAAGAAACGTAGGCCACGGGCCGGTCCGCTCGACGCCGCCGATCGGCGCTCCGCACTTTTCATGGGGCCCTCTGGCCCCGCGCCGGGCCGATCTTGCGGGACCTCCCCGCTGCACTCGATGACCGTCCCGCTCCTCCTGCTCGCCGCGGGCCGCTCGACGCGCTTCGGCGCGCTGAAGCAGGTCGCCCCCGTCGGGCCGGGCGGTGCGTCGATCCTGACCTACACCGTCGTCGACGCTCTGCTGGCGGGGTTTGAGGAGGTCGTGGTCGTGGTCCGCCCGGAGATCGAGGCGACGATCCGCGAGCACCTCGACCGGCACCTCGGCGCCGGGCTCCCAATCCGCATTGTCCACCAGCGCGCCGCGCTCGGGACGGCCCACGCGGCGCTCGTCGGGCTCGACGGGATCGACGGGCCCTCCGCCATCGCCAACGGCGACGACGCGTATGGCCGCGACGCCCTGACCCGCTTGTGGCAATCCGCAAGCACCACGAGCTCGGCGGTCGGCGAGCCGGTGTGGTGCGCCCTCGTTGCCTACCCCATCCTCGACACGCTGTCCGACCACGGCGGCGTCTCGCGGGGGTGGGTGCAGACCGAGGGCGACGCTGTGACGGCCATCGATGAGATCTACGACGTGCGCGAGGAGGGTGGACACGGGCCGCTCCGAGGGCGATCGGTGTCCGGCGAGGACGTTGCTCTGCCGCGCGACGCGCTCGGGTCCATGAACCTGTGGGTGCTGGGCCCCGGCATCCAGGCGCTGCTGGCGCGAGAGTTCGACCGCCAGACCGCCAGCGGGGAGTTTCTGCTCTCGTCCGTTCTCGACCGGCTCCGTGCTGGGGGCGAGGTGACGGTCCGCCTCGCCGGACGAGCGCACGGGTGGTTCGGACTTACGTTTGCCGCCGACCTGCCCGCCGCGACCGCGCGGATCGCTGAGGCGCACCGCGCCGGGCACTACACCCAGCCGCTCGCCGCGCAGGTCGACCCGTTCCGTGCCGACACCGTCGGGAGCCCAGGCTCTCGGTAGTCCCCCCGCCATGCAACTCGCTGCCATCGACTGGTGGGTGATCGCCCTCTACGGCGTCGTCATCCTGGCCATCGGCCTGTACTTCACCAAGCGGGCGGGCGAGGGGACGACCGCGTACTTCCTGGCCGGCCGCAAGCTGCCGTGGTGGGTGCTGGGCACGTCGATGGTCGCGACCACCTTCTCGACCGATACGCCGAACCTGGTCACCGACATCGTGCGGACGAACGGCGTCAGCGGCAACTGGGTGTGGTGGGCGTTCGCCATCACAGGCATGCTGACGGTGTTCTTCTACGCCAAGCTGTGGCGACGGTCGGAGGTGGTGACCGACCTCGAGTTCTACGAGCTGCGCTACTCCGGCAAGCCCGCCGCCTTCCTGCGCGGCTTCCGGGCCGTCTACCTCGGCGTCTTCTTCAACACGATGATCCTGGCGACGGTGACGCTGGCGGCGATCAAGATTGGCGGCGTGCTGTTGGGCGTGAGCCCGGTGCAGGTGGTGCTGGTCGCGGGGACGATCACCGTCCTGTACTCCGCAACGTCGGGCCTGTGGGGCGTCGTGGCAACGGACCTATTGCTGTTCGTGCTGGCGATGGTGGGCGCGATCGCGGCGGCCGTCTACGCGGTCGGCCACCCGGCCGTCGGTGGGCTGGCGGCGCTGCTCGACAACCCGGCGCTCGACGGCAAGACGGGCTTCCTGCCCGATTTCTCGGACTGGGACACGGCGCTGGCGGTCTTTATCGTGCCCGTCGCGGTCCAGTGGTGGAGCACGTGGTACCCCGGCTCGGAGCCCGGCGGCGGCGGCTACAACGCCCAGCGGATGCTGGCGGCCAAGTCGGAGGACGACTCGCTGAAGGCGATCCTGTGGTTCAACGTCGCCCACTACGGCTTGCGCCCGTGGCCGTGGGTCTTGGTCGCACTCGCGTCGATGGTGGTGTACCCGACGCTGGAGTCGATTCAGACCGCGTTCCCCGACCTCGACCCGTCGATCCTGGGCCACGACCTGGCGTACCCGGCGATGCTGGTCTTCCTGCCCTCGGGCCTGCTGGGCTTGGTCGTGGCGTCGCTCGCGGCGGCCTACATGTCGACCGTCAGCACGCACCTCAACTGGGGCGCGTCGTACGTGGTGCAGGACGTCTACCGCCGGTTCGCCGTCCGCGGCGCGACCGAGGCGCACTACGTCACCGTCGCCCGCGTCACGACGGTCGGGCTGACCGTGTTGATGGGCGTCGTCGCGCTCGGGCTGAGCAACGCGCTCCAGGCGTTCGACATCCTGCTCCAGATCGGCGCCGGGACGGGGCTGGTGTTCTTGCTTCGCTGGTTCTGGTGGCGCATCAACGCGTGGAGTGAGATCAGCGCCATGGTGATCTCGTTCGCCGTCGCCGTCTGGCTGACGGGCGGCCTGTGGGGGCTCTCGTGGGCGTCGCCGGACTGGGACAGCAGCACGAGCCTGGTCATGGCCGTGCTCATCACGACGGTCGGCTGGGTGGCCGTCACGCTGGTGACGCCGCCGGCCGACAGGGAGACGCTCCAGCGCTTCGTCCGCAAGATTCGGCCGCAAGGGCCGGGCTGGGCAAGCGTCCGCGCAAGCATGGAGATCGGCGACGAGGGGGCGGGCGACGGGTCGATCCCGGCCGCGGCGCTCGCGTGGTTCCTGGGCTGCGTCGCCGTCTACGCGGCGCTCTTCGGGACCGGCTACCTGATCTACGGCGAATACGGGGTCGGGATTGCCGTTTTGGCGCTGGCGCTCGTGGCGAGCATCGGCGTGATGCGGCTGTTCCCCCACGTCGGCGTGGGCGACGATGCCTGAGGGCGCGGCTCCGATGATGGCCGACGATCGGCGCGAGGCGGCGCTGGCGCACTTCCGCGAGGTGTTCGGGCGCGAGGCGGACGGCGCGGCGTTCGCGCCGGGGCGCGTGAACCTCATCGGGGAGCACATCGACTACCACGGCGGGCCCGTCCTTCCGGCGGCGCTCGGCCGGGGGATCACCGCCGCGTGGGCGCCACGCGCGGATCGCCAAGTCCAAGCCGTCTCCGTTCGTGAGGCAGGCGTGTCGTTCGACCTACGCGAGATCGGACACGCTCGTCCGGGCGGGGACTGGGCGGCCTACCTCGAAGCCGCCGCGACGATGGTCGACGACGCGGTTGGGGTCGACCTGTTGGTCACGTCCGACCTGCCCGAGGCGTCCGGGCTGTCGTCGTCGTCGGCACTCGTGGTCGCGAGCGGGCTGGCGATGCTGGCCGCCTCTGACCGCCTCGGGGACCTCACCGAGGCGCGGCGGCTCGACCTTGCGACGCGATTTGCCCTGGCCGAGCGTCACGTCGGCACGGCGGGCGGGGGGATGGACCAGGCTGCGAGTCTGGGCGGAAAACCGGGCTGCGCGCTCCGCATCGACTTCGACCCGCTCCGCTGGCGCGCGATCCCGGTCCCCGCGTCCTTCCGACTGGTCGTCGCGCACACCGGCGTCCGGGCCGAGAAGTCGGGGGCGGCGCAGGCGCGCTACAACGAGATCCGCGCGGCGCACCGTCGGCCCGAGGTCGCCGAGCACATCCGGACCGAGGTCGCGCGCGTCGAGGCGTTCGAACGCGCGCTCGTGGCCGGCGACGCGGCGGCGTGCGGCCAGTTGATGGACGCCTCCCACGCCTCGCTGCGGGATCGACTGGGGGTCAGCCACCCGGCGCTGGACGCGCTGGTGGCCGTCGCGCGCGATTTCGGAGCGGCCGGGGCGCGGATGACCGGGGCCGGGTTCGGCGGCTCCATCGTGGCCCTCTCCGAGGCTGGCGGCGCCGACGACGTGGTGGCCGCGCTCCGGCTGGCGCAGGCCGAGATGCCCGGCGCCCAGCCCGCGTTCGTCGCCCGGCCCGGCCCCGGCGCCGACGTCTGGCGGGCGTCGTGATCCCCGTCCCGAGAGCTTTCGCCTCACCTTCTCCCACGGCAGAGCCGTTACGGGTTGGCTCTACCTTCCACCCCCTGTCATCCTGAGCTTGCGAAGGATCTCGACGCGAGACCCCGAGCCCAGACATCCGTCCCGAAGGCCCGGGACGCTGGCGTAGAGATCCTTCACGTCCGTTCAGGATGACAAGGTTGGGCCGTCGTGCCTAGCCATCAGCAGCCTTGCTCTCCCACGGGGAACGGGGGCCTCGTAGGCAAGCATGAGGCAAGAATCTGGCGGGCGAACTGACTACGCGCGGAAGATCTCGAGCGGCGGGTTCGTGCGCCACTGCCCCCGGGTAAAGTCCGGGAAGGCGGCGGGCTGGCTGCCGTTCGCGTTCGACCACTCGGTGAGCGGCTGGACGGCGCTGAGCGCGGCGCCGTCGTAGACGGTCATGTCGGTCGGCAGGCCCTCGCGCAGGCACTTGATAAGGCGGTAGTCCTCGATGTAGTCCATCCCGCCGTGCCCGGCCCCGGCGCTGCGCTCGTCGAGGTCGCGCCACAACGGGTGGTCGTAGCGCGGCAGCACGTCCTCCCAGGCCTCCCAGCGATGCGCCGGGCTGACGCCCTCGATGTGGAGCCGGTTAGGGTAGCCCTGGAAAATCCCTTTCGATCCCTGAACGGTGTGGATCCGGGAGTACGGGCGCGGCAGGTTCGTGTCGTGCGAGACGTAGATGGTCTTGCCGTTCGCCGTCTTGATCAGGCAGACGTTGACGTCGCCCAGCACGTACGTCTGGTCCCGGCGCGGGTCGTCGGAGGAGAGGTGCTCGGCGGCGTAGTCCTGCAAGCCGCGCGACGGCGAACTCATCGAGACGAGGTACCTGAACTGGTCGCCCCGGTTGATATCCATCACGTTGGCGACCGGCCCGAGCCCGTGCGTCGGGTAGAGGTTGGCGTCGCGCTGCGTCGAGTGCGCGAGCCGCCACAGGCCCTCGTTGGCGTCGGAAAACTTGATGGCGCGCAGGTCGTGGAGGTAGCCGCACTCGGCGTGCAGGATCTCGCCCAAGAGCCCCTGCTTGGCGAGGTTAAAGACCAGCATCTCGGGCCGGTCGTAGTTGCAGTTCTCCATCATCACGCAGTGCTTCTGCTGCGCCTCGGCCGTCTCGACGAGCCGCCAGCAGTCGTCCAGCGTGTACGCCAGCGGGACCTCCGTCGCGGCGTGGCTGCCGGTCTCCATCGCGGTCACGCACTGCGGCACGTGCCACTCCCACGGCGTGGCGATGAACACCAAGTCGAGGTCCTCGGTGTCGCACATCCGCTCGTAGTCGCGGTCGCCAGCCGTATACAGTGTGGGGGCGCGGCGCCCGTCGTCGACGACCCACCCGGCGACCTCTCGGGCGCGCGGAGCGTCGATGTCGCAGATGGCCACGATCTCGACCCCGTCGATCTTGAGGAAGTTGCGGACGTGGCTCCCGCCCTGGAGGCCGACGCCCACGAACCCGATGCGGACGGTCTCGATGGGCGGGGCCGCCAAGAAGCCGGTCGGGGCTGGCCCGATGGAGGAGGGCACGGCGTCGAGCGCGGCCCTGGGAGCCAGCGCGCGGGCGCCCGCTGACGCGTTCGCGGCCTCTGCCGCGGTGGCGCAGCCCAGCCCGCCGGCAGCCGCGCCGCCCAACCCAAGGGCGCCGAGCTTGAGGAGGGACCGTCGGTCGAGGTTGGAGCGCTCGGAGTCGGACACGTCGGGTGGGTGCGGTGAGCCCCTACGATACTCCGCGCATCGATTCCCGTCGAGGGCCGCGCCTGGCTGCTGGCAACATCCAGGAGAGGACAGTTCCCCTCCTGTCCAGGAGGGGATAGGGGTGATGGGTCGAGCCGACCGCGAGCCCGTCACAGGGCGCAGAGTTCCGCTCTACTCCAGTGTCGGCCGGGGGCCGAGATCGAGGAACGTCGTCGTCGCGTACAGCCCGCCACCGAGGCGGCCGACAGCGCGGCGGGCGGCCTGGTCGATTCGGTACCGCTCGTCCACCAAGTCGTCGCGGACGTAGAGGCCCTCGACGATGCCGAGCACGACGCGTGTCTGGCCGATGAGGTGCGTCGCGTGCTCGCGGCACGCCAGCGCGGCCGGGGCGTCGGCGATGCGGGGCACGTCGCCCCAGTCCATCTCGGCGAGCGCCAGCCCCAGGGCGTCCACCTCGGAGACGTCGCGGGGATACGACGCCGACGACGCGTGCATGGCGGGCGCCGTCGCCTCATCGACCAAGTTGATCACGAAGCGGCCCGTCCGGCGGATGTTGCGCGGCGTGTCCTTGGTTGGCCCCGCGTCGTCCGGCCCGAAGGCGACGACCGGCGGGGCCGTGCCCATGACGTTGAAAAAGCTGTACGGCGCCGCGTTGACCGACCCGTCCTCGTTGCGCGTCGTGACCCACGCGATGGGACGCGGCACCACGAGCGCGGTCAGCAGCTTGTAGCGGTCGCGTTGGGAGAGGGCGTCGAGGGCGAGGTCCACGTTAGTCGGCCACGGCGAACGAGACCGAGAACGCGTCGCGGTCCCAGCGGAGCGCGAGCCGCCCGGCGTTCGGGCCCGTCTCCTCGACGGCAATCGTGAACGCCTCGACGGTCGCGTCGAGCGGCGACCGCGCGAGCGGGACGCGGCCGAGGTCTTGGGCGGGGTCGTACGTCGTCCCGCCCTGCCCCGTCTGGCGGTTGACGATCAAGGCTCCGCCATCGGCTTGCGGGATCGAAAACAAGGTGTACTCGCCAGCGGGCACCGCCAGCGCCGCGCCCTCGGGGTCGAGCACGAGCGCGCGGTCGGTCGTGAGGTGCGTCGCGCGGTTGGCGCCGGTGCGCCAGACCTCGCCCCACGGCACGAGCGCGCCCCAGATCTCGCGGCCGCGCCGCTGCGGCTGCCCGTAGTCGACGGCGACCGTCGCCCCGCCGATGCTGGCGACGGCCTCGCCGCGGCCCGACAAGTCGCCGAACGGCCGCCCCGCCGCGTCGCGCTCGGCGAAGTGCACCGCCGCGCCCTCCACGTCCACATCCGCGACACGGGTGACGGTGAGCTTGCGCGTCGTCTGGCTGGCGTCCAACGTCTGGAGGTCGCCGCGCGCGGTGGCCTGCACAGCCATCGGCCCGCGGAACGGGTGACGGACCGTGACGGCGCCATCGGCCGCCACGTCGCTCGTGAAGGCGACCGTGCCGCGCGTCGTGAAGAGCGGCTGGTCGAGCGGCCCGCCCGCTGCGACGGCGCGCTCGACCATCAGCTCGAACGGCCAGTGCACCATGTCGATAAATGGGAGCGGCCGGTCGGCGCCCGCGATCGTGCGCGTCTCGGGCGCGGCGCCGGTCTCGGTGACCGTCACGCGCAAGCTGTCGCCGACGGGCGTTGCGATCTCGCGGCGCAGCACCTCGCCGGTGAGCGGCTGGCGGATCACGGCCTCATAGCCCACGAGCCCCCCCGCGCCGTCGAGGTCGAGGCGGTACGTCGCGAGCGTCGTTTGGGGCGCGCGCAGGGCGACGGTCGCCGTGATGCCGGTCGGCGTCTGCGAAAACCGCTCGACCGCGAGCGTGTCGTCGCCCAGGCGGGTCACGAACGCGGCGGTCTCGGCGACGGCGCTGGGCGTTGGCGGCGCGCTGGCGCAGCCGACCAGCAGGAGGAGGGGGAGCAAACGGAGCATGAGGACCGGGGTGGGGCGTCCGAGCAACGACTCCAGGCGGACGCGCTGTTCCCGCGCCTCGCCGGGAACCGACGACCGGGGCCGGCGCTCTCATCGGCCTCCGCGCCCACCGCCATGCCTCAGAAAGCTCTCGTCGTCACCACGGACCCCGGGGGGGCGCGGACGCCGTCGCTCGGCGCGCTCGACGAGCACCTCCGCGCGGGCTGGCGCGTGGTGCATGCGACGCCGATGGGGGGGGCCGCCGACGGGTTCGCCGCGCTCGTGGTCGTGGAGCGAGCGGCCGAGACGGAGGCCGAAGCGCTCCTCGAGCAGATCGAAGAGGAGATCGACACCGACGACGAGATCCAGGACCCGCTGCTCCGCCGGATCGTCGAGGACGAGTAACTCCGCATCGGGCCCGGGGCGGAAGGGCGCCTTGCTCTGTTACAAAGCTCTGCCGACCCTACCTGGGGTCATCCTGAGCGGAGCCGCGCAGCGGCGGGGTCGAGCGCGAAGCGTCGCGCAGTCAAGGATCTCAGCCGAGCACTCCGCGACGTGCGAGCTCTGTAGTCGCGCGGTGCGCGACGGAGATCCCTCGAGAAGCTGGCTCTGCCGACCTTCGGTTCGGGATGACACGGTAGGGATCGTCTCAATAGAGCATCGGTGCCCGCTCAGAGCACGCGGTCTGGGTCCGGCGGGGGTGGTGTCGTGCCCCGGTACCCGAACACGCGCTTGAGGGTGTCGACGACGACCGGGAACTGCTTCTGGATGTAGTACTGGTCGGCTGCACGGCGCGCGCCCAGGCCGTACGTCGGGTACGGGATGATGGTGTCCGAGATCTCGCGCGCCGACACGCCGCCCTTGCGGGCGACCGCCAGCATCGAGATCAGCTCGCCCGCCCGCTCGCCGACGACGCTGGCACCCAGGATCTTGCCGCGCCACTTGGTCGCCAGGATCTTGATGTGCCCGTTCGTCGCGTGCTCCGTCACCGCCCGGTCGACCTTGGAGTACGGGAAGCGGTAGACGACGTAGTCGGTGCCCTTCTCGTCGAGCTCGGCAGCGGTGGGCCCGAGCTGGGCGACCTCGGGCGTGGTGAACGTCGTCCACGTGATGCCGTCGCGGTCGATGGCGGCGGGCACTTTCAGGATGGCGTTCGTGACCGCCTGCTTGGCCATGTGCTCGCTCATGTGGGTGAGGGCGTACTCGCCGGTGCAGTCGCCGGCGGCCCAGATGTGGCCCTGCGAGGTCCGGCACCGCTCGTCGACGGTGATGCCCTTTTTGGTGAACGCGACGCCCGCCGCCTCCAGCCCCAGGTCCTCGACGTTCGGCGTGCGACCCGTCGCGATCAGCAGCCGGTCGCCCTCGACGGTCTCGCGGGCCCCATCGACCGACAGCGTGACACGGACGCCCGCGTCGGTCTCCTCGACGGTCTCCACGTCCGCGCCGAGCCGGAACTGGACGCCCTCGCGGTCGAGCACGCCCTGCAAGATCTCGGCGTGGTCGCCGTCGTCGCGGCCCAGGATCTCGTCGGCTCGGTCAATGACGGTGACGCGCGAGCCGAGACGGCGGAAGGCCTGGCCCATCTCGCACCCGATCGGCCCGCCGCCGACGATGACGAGGTGCTCGGGGAGCGCGTCGATCTCGAACAGGCCCTCGTTCGTGAGGTAGGGCGTCGCGTCGAGCCCCGGGATGGGCGGCGGCGCGGCGCGGCCGCCGGTGCACAGGATGGCCATGCGGAACGACACGTCGCGCCCGCCTTCGGGCCCGTCGATGTGGACGGCGTGCGGGCCCGTCAGCCGCGCGTCACCCTTCACGACCTCGATGCCGAAGCCCTCGAAGATGGCCGGGTCGTCGGCGTCCTCGTACACCTCCTGCCGCGTCTGGTGCACGTCGGCGATGACCTTGGCAAAGTCGATGGGCGGGGTTGGGTCGCCGTCGGCGTAGGCGCCGAAGGCTTCGGCGTTCGCGCGGAGGTTGGCGATGTGGAGGAGCGTCTTGGAGGGCACGCAGCCCGTCCACGTGCAGTCGCCGCCGAGCCGGTCGCGCTCGACCAGCAGGGTCTTGGCGCCCAAGTTGGCGGCCGTCCCGGCGGCGGTGAGGCCGGCGGCCCCGCCGCCGAGAACGAGGAGGTCGACGTCGTAGTGGGCCATACAGAGGGGCACGGTGGCGAATGGACGGGTAGAGGGGGAGTCCTGCGCCGATCTTACCGGCCACTCGCCCCCCCGGTCCCCGTGCTGTACTTCCTGCCCACGTTCGTCCGCGACCACGGCTTCCCCGCCGACGGGTGGTCGGCGAACGGCGAGCCGTACCGCCTCTACACGTCGCTCGACGCGGCCGAAGCCGCCGCCGTCGGCCCGGACGGCGGCCTCGGCCGCGTCTTGGTGCTCGACGGTGATCGGTTGACGGTCCGCGCGGGCGGCACCGCGCACGTCCCACGCGAGGCGGTCTTGAATGTGGACCCCGACGGGGACTACTGGCGACCGGCGCCGATCGCGGCGGGCGGCGGCTACGTGGTCCGTCGAGGCGAGGATGGGCCGGAGCTGCTGCTCATCTTCCGGCGTGGCGCCTGGGACATCCCCAAGGGCAAGCTCGATGAGGGCGAGACGCCCCGGCAGGCTGCCAAGCGCGAGGTGGCCGAGGAAGTCGGCATCAAGAAGAAGGCGCTCACCGTCGGCGCCGACCTCGGGACGACGGTCCACGGCTACCCCTGGGGCAACCGCGACCTCTACGCCGTCAAGACAACGCATTGGTTTGCGATGACGACCACGGCCGAGACGTTCAAGCCCGAGAAGCGGGAGGGCATCGAGATCGTCGCGTTCGTCCCGTGGGCGCAGGCCGTCGCGCGCGTCGGCTTCGTGACGCTCCGCGAGCACCTCGCCGCGCTCGACCCCGAGGCCCTGCTGGCGGCGGCCTGAGCCTGCGGGCGTCGGGGCCTCTGCGGGCGCGAGCCGACCGCCGGCGTCCGCCGGGTAGCGCCAGCCTGTCCCCCTTCCCCCGGCTCCTCCCGTCCGGGAGGGGAGGTTCGGTCGGGGATCCGCACGAGTCCGCTTGTGCGGGCCCCTCCGACGCCGTCCCTCTCCCTTCGGGAGACAGGGTGAGGGCTGGCGCAAGCCGGGCTGGCGCAAACCCATCGACCGCTGGCGCCCGTCCGGGACCGACTCACCCCCGCCGCCGCCCGATCCACCGAATCCCGACGGGCGCCGCTCACGCCCCCCGCTAGCTTCGGCCTGGTCCCCCGTTCCACCGATGATTCGCCTCGCCCCGCTCGCCCTCCTCGGGCTGCTCGCCCTCACCGGCGTCCCCGCCCTTTCCGGCTGCGACTCCGGCGAGCCCGACTCGTGCGACTCGACGGCCCAGTTCTCGACCGAGGACCTGACGCCCGAGGGCACCACGCTTGGCGAGGCCGTAGAGATTGGCAGCTGCGTCGGCGTGGACTACGTGGGCCGGCTGGCGGACGGCTCGGGCACCTTCGACGAGGGCTCGCTGACGTTTTTCTACTCCTCGAACGCGCGCCTCATCCCAGGCTTCGTCCTGGGCATGAGCGGCCAGCGCGTCGGCCAGACCCGCCGCGTCGTCATCCCGCCCAGCCTCGGCTATGGCACGAGGTCGCGGGAGGCGTCTGCAGCCGCCATCGAGATGGGCCGCGTTGGCATCCCGTCGTGCTCCGTCCTCGAGTTCGACATCACGGTGACGGGGGTCTTCCAGGACGCCCGCCAGTGCCAGTAGCGGCGCCCGCCGTCCGCAGCACGCCCCGGCAGCGCCACTCGGCCGCCGCCAGCCCCCCGACGATCACGGCCTCAGCGACCAGGTGCGCCAGCCCGAACGCGCTCGCGGTGTCGGCATAGAGCACGGCCCACCGCGCGCACAGCACCGCCCACGTCGCGTTCGCCAACACCAAGAGCACGAGCAGCGCCAGCGGCCGCCGGGGCCGGATCGCCAGCGCGAACGAGTACGCGGCGTACGTCAGGTTCGCCCCGCCGATCAGCAGCACCTGCTCGCGCGGCAGCAGGTAGAGCTCGCTCAGCCAGCCCAGCGTCCCTAGCGTCGCCGCGCCGACGAGGGCGCCGGCAGCGCAGTCGATCCAGAGGAGCCGACGGCAGGCGTGCATCATCGACCGGGTGCGGGGGAGAAAGGCCGGGGTGACGTCATGCCGTCCCGTCGGCACGGGACACGTTCATGGCGACGGCCGACTGGACCAGTGCCTCCAACGCCTCCTCGTCGATCTCGTCGCCCTCTCGGAGGTCGAGGGCCCGCCGCGTGGTACCGGTAAGGCTGGCGTTGAACAAGCCCGACGGGTCGTCGAGCGCCGCCCCCTTGGCGAAGGTCAGCTTCACCTTGTCCTTGTACGTCTCGCCCGTGCAGATCATCCCTGCGTGGGACCACACCGGGACGCCCATCGGATTGGAGGGCTTCCTCCATTTCACCTCCTCAGCCACCTCCGGGTCCGCGCGGTGGATCACCCTGCGGAGTCGGGAGAGCGCCTCGCCCCGCCAGTCGTCCAGCGCCTCGATCCTCGCGTCGATCAACTGGGACGGGGACGTGCGGTCCTGCGGGGCGCGCTCTTGCATCGTGCTGGCAGTAGCTGGGGACCGCTAGATACGCCCCAGCCCGGGCAGCCTCGCGGGGCTCTGATAGCCCCGCGCCATCGCCACGCCACCGGCGGAGCACTCCCACAGGGTGAACCAGACGTCGGCCTCCGCGATCTCCCGCTCCCGCAGTACCTCGAACCCCGCGTTCGTCAAGAGGTCCGCGAACGCCTTCCGTGCGTGCAATCCGCCCGGCACGCCTCCGTCCTTCACCACTGCGAGACGCCCGTGACGACGCAGCACTCGGCGGATCTCATGCAGGCCGCGCGGCTTGTCTGCCCAATGGTCGAAGGAGTCGAAGGCGAGCACTACGTCCGCAGACGCCGTGTCGAGCGGCAACTGCTCCGCGCGCCCCTCGTGAAACGCGATCCGAGGGCACGCGGGGTGCCCCGCCGTCTGCTCCCGTGCGATCTCGATCATCCGAGGCACAGGGTCCACCCCGATCAGCGTGCCCGCTGAGACCCGGGCGGCGGCGTTCCTCAGGGCCGAGCCCGTTCCGCAGCCGACATCCACGATCGTCGAGTCGGCGGCGAGATCCAGCGCGTTGACCGCGAGCCGGTTGGTGGGATAGTCGCCATACCGCTGCGCGTACCGCTCCGCCGTCTCGGTATCCCAATCGCTCATGGCGTGGCTCTGGCGCTATCGATGCAGTCGGTGGCCGCCCGGCCGCCTTCGGCTGGCGACACGGCGGTCGTGGGAAGCATCGAGGACTCTCCCCCGTCGTAACGGGGTGAGCCGAGGACCTCTGCCAAGCTCGCGACGGCCGCGGCTTATTCGTACACCCGGGCCAGCTGGTCCAGCAGCGCCCGCCGCACGTCGCCGTGCTCGCCGACCAGTGAGATCTCCGGGTTGCCCTCCACGCTGAAAAAATCGAGGCCGGTCTCGAGGCCCAGCACTAGGAAGTCGTTCGTCGCCAGCGTGTAGGTCCGCGCCGGGTCCAGGCGCGCGCCGCCGACGGTCCATGTCCCATCGGGC
This sequence comes from Rubrivirga aquatilis, assembly GCF_046845665.1. Classification (GTDB taxonomy): domain Bacteria; phylum Bacteroidota; class Rhodothermia; order Rhodothermales; family Rubricoccaceae; genus Rubrivirga. The sequence goes on from NZ_CP177355.1 coordinate 716,232, forward strand.
GCCTGCCCGATGTCGGCCGAGCGCTGGAGGTAGCCGCCCGTCCCGGCGTTCGCGTTGCCCTGGTCGAGCGCCCGCGCCAGCACGGCGCCCGGCAGCGTGATGGTCACGACCTTCCCGCCGAACGGCAGCACCCGGATGGCGTCGTACTCCGTGAACGGGCCGGCCGCCAGCACGTCGTCGACGCGGATCGAGCCGCCGTTGAACAGCCCCGCGTCCGCGCCCGAGGCCGCCACGAAGCCGTCGGCGATCAGCGCGCCCAGCCGCGCGGGGCGCGTGCGGACCGTCCCCTCGCGCCCGTCCAGGTCGTCGGTCGTCGTCACGGCCACCTTATCGGGGTCGAAGCCGTCGGCGATGAAGCCCGCGTACGCCGTCTGCACCCACTCGTCGACGACCGCCGCGACGGCGGCGTCCTCGGGCGTCGCGGCGGTGATCGGGACCAGTTCCGACACCACTCTCACCGCTCCGCCCGGCGCGACTGTGATCCGGTGGACATACGCGGTCCGCGCGTTCGCATCCGCCTTCAAGATGGGCACCATCCGCGAGCCCCGGTACGCGCGCACGTTCTCGTGCTCGTGGCCGCCGAGCACCATGTCGAGCCCGTCGATGGTCGCCGCCGCGCGCACGTCGTCGGCGAAGGCCTGGTGCGTCAGCCCGATCACCACGTCCGTCTCTGCGTCGAGCCGGGCCACCTCGGCCCGCAGCGTCGAGTCGGCGTCGAGGTAGTGCACCCAGTCTTTCTGGTTGGAGGGGAGCACCACGCTGGCGATGCCCACGCGGACGGGGCCGCGCGGCGTCGGCACGGTCAGCGTCAGGCGTGCCGGGACGCCGTCGAGGCGGGCGCCGCCGGGCTGGACGGCGTTCGCGGTGATAAACGGGAAGTCGGCCTCGGCCACGCGCGCCGCGAAGGCGTCGGCGCTCACGTCGAACTCGTGGTTGCCGACGGCCGCCACGTCGAGCCCGAGCGCGTTGAGCACGGCCACCATCTGCTTGCCGTAGAGCCGCTCGCCGTCCACGCGCGCCGTCCCCAGCGCCGACGGGCTCAGAAAGTCGCCCGCCATCACCGTGATCGTGTGCGGGTCGTCCGCCAGCAGTTGCTGGCGCAGCCCGGCCACGCGCGCCAGCCCCCCGGACCGCCCGCCCTCGACGGGCGTGATCTCGTAGACGTCGTTGATCTGGAGGACGGTGAACGTCCGCCCGTCGTCGTCGGTCGCCAGCGGGGCGGTCGGCGCGCACCCGGCAAAGACGAGGACGAGGACGGCGGCGGCGAGGTGGAGCGTCTTCATGCGGCACGGGGGAAACCCCGGGGATGCGGATTCATAAAAGGATAGACCGAGCGCGACGAACCGTCGCTCGGCCGGCCGCCCTCCTGTTGGGCGCTCGACTCCCCCCACACTCCGAGGTTTGATTTGGCGCTCTACGAACTCCAGGACGCAACGCTGGCCGGTATCGAAGGTCAAGGCTACGTGTTCCCCGTCGACACGTTCGAGGGCAAGCAGTACAAGGGCGTGTTCTTCGCCAACGACGAGGAGGCCGAGATCTCGACGGATATCGAGGAGGCCACCTTTGAAGGCATCATCTACCACAAGACGACCTCGGGCCCCGGCGACGCCGTCGTCACGGTCGTCAACGTCGTGACGACCGCCGTCGGCAAGCGCGCCGACTTCGAAGTCGTCTCGTAAGGACGGCTTCCCGTCGCCAGCCTGTCGGACGAGCCGTAGGGGCGAGATGCGTCTCGCCCGCGCCTCCCAGCACACGTCATCCCGAGCGTGCGAGGGATCTTAGCGAGATCCCCGTGTCGCGACGAACGGAAGGATGGGCGTGAGGACCGCGCTGAGATCCCTTACGTGCGTGGGACGACGCTGTAGGGCCTCCGTGCCGTCTCTCAACAGGGAAGAGCGCAAGGCTCTGATCACCCCGGCAGCCGGTAGCCCGTGTCGAGGCACGGCTGGACGACCACCAGCGAGCCCCCGCACGACCGCCGTTCCGCCGCGGGCGTCGCCTCCAAGCGCGTGTTGAGGTCCGAGCCGTCGAAGACGTAGGCCCGCAGGATCTCACCGTCGGTGACGGTGGCCGCGCCCTGCAAGCTCTGGTTCATCACGCCCGCCGTCGTGTGCCGAAGCCCAAACTGGTGGCCGAATTCGTGCGCCAGCAGGAGCCCCCGCTGCCCGGTGTGGGCGTCCATGTAGAGCACGCCGCCCGGGCACGCGAAGCCCTGGTAGCCCGGGATGTCGGTGACGTAGCGGACGACGGACCGCGTTGCCTCCGCCGTCGGCGGGCACGGCCCGATGGGCGTGACGGTCGGCGCTAAGGTCGTCCGGTCGATCACGTCGACGGCCCCGACGGTGAGCCCGAGGCCGGAGGTCTGCCAGATGTCGCTCATCCGTGCGGCGTCGCGGAGCGCGGCGTCGCGGTGCGCGGGGAACGGTGGCTCCTGGATCTCGGCACGGACCTCGACCGCCAGCGGCGCTCGGAGCGCGACCTCGATGCGGTCCGCCCCCGGTGTCCACGCGGCGGTGCGGATCGTTGGCGGCCCGTCGACGCCGAACACGACGACCGTCGCGGTGCCGCCGTCGAAGGGCACGAGTGGGATGTCGCGCGCGCCCGTCGTCCGCTCGCGCACGACGACGCGGCGCCCGTCCACGTCCGCCAGCACGATCGCCCCGCGGACGGCGCCACCCGCGACGACGATGCGGTCGGCCTCCGCGTCCGGCACCACCTCAGCGACGGCCTCAGCCCGTGCCCCCTCCGCGTCGATGGCGAGTTGCTGGCGACCCGCCCCGTCCCCGAGCGTCCACGTGGTGGCGGCTCGCCCCGAGGCACTCGTTCGGACCGTCGCCGGGGTGCGCCCCCCGTCCGTCGCCGCCAGCGCCAGCGAAACGCCCGCCGCCGGCGCCCCGCCGCGCCGGACCTCGATGACGACGACCTCCGCGAGCGGCTGCCCCGCCAGCCCCCGCTGCCCGTCGCCGCTCACCACGGCCACCGTCAGCGTGTCGCCGCCCGCCGCGTCACACGCGCCGAGCGCCAGCGCCAGCAGCAAGAGGGGCCGGCGCACGGGCTACGCGAGCGCGGCGTACATCTCGGCGACGGCCCGCGCCTGCGAGATCACCTCGTCGCGCAGGTCGTCCGGACTCACCACTTCGGCGTCGGTGCCGTAACGCAGCAGCCACTTGGCGACATACGCCACGTTCTCGAACTCGAACGTCACCTCGGTCCACCCGTCGCGCTCGAGCTCTTGAAGCACATCCGCCGGGACCGCGCGCCGGGCCCAGCGCCACGCGCGGTTGCGGAAGCGGACGGTCATCCGGACGTTCTCGGGCCGCGTGCCCCGCTCGCGGAGGTGCTCCTTGAGGTCGAACCCGGCCGGCGGCTCAAAGCGGTCGAAGCGCGTGCGGAGCTTTTTGATCTGGTCGAGCCGGAAGTTGCGGATGTCGTCGCGCAGGTGGTCGTAGCCGATCAGGTTCCAATGATCCGAGTAGTAGACGAGCCCGAGCGGGTTGACCTCGCGGATCGTCACCTCGTCGCGGCTGGCGACGTAGTACGTCATCTTGACGACGCGCTGGCGGGCGATGGCCTCGGAGAGCTCGAACCACAGGCCCTGCTCGTCCTCGGTCGCCCCGCTCTCGGCGGGCTCGTTGAACGGCGCCAGCACCGTCCGCTCCTGGAGCCGGTCGATGTAGTCGCGGACGGGCTCGGGCAGCACGTTGCGGATCTTCATCGCCACGGCGTCGGCGTCGGTGCGCAGGCTGGCGTCGGGCTGGAGCTTGGTGAAGCCGGTGCCGACGAGCAGCGTCGCCGCCTCGCGCGCGCTGAACATGAGCGGCGGGAGTTGGTAGCCCTCCAGGATCTCATAGCCCCCGGACTCGGCGTACGTCAGCGGGACGCCGCTCTCGCCCAGCGTCCGTAGATCGCGAAAGATGGTGCGGCGGCTCACCGCGAAGTGCTCCGCGAGGTCGCGGGAGGTCATGTTCGGTCGGTTCTGCAGGAGCAGCACGAGGGCGAACAGGCGTTCGGTCTTGTTCAGCGAGCGGTCGGAGCGGGACATCCAGCGGCGGGGAGCGGGGTGGCGACGGGGGCGGGCAGCGGTGTCCGAAGGATCGGACGGGTGACACCGAATTGTCAACGTCCGATCGCGCGTCGCGGTTCGTTTCGCGGCCGAAGACGGTGTGGAGGCGAGACCCGGCGCCGTTGGCGCGCGGCTTGAAGGCCCGAACGTCGGGCTCCGTAGCCCGCACGCATCCCCCCCATCCCCCCGACCCCATGCGATTCCTTTCTCTCCTTGCCCTTGCCGCCGTCCTCGCGGTCCCCGCCAGCGCCCAGGCCACGTTCGGCCTCAAGGCCGGTCTCAACACGTCCAACTTCGTCGGCGATGACGCCAACGAGTCCGAGGCGCTGCTCGGGTTCGTCGGTGGCCTGACGGCCCAATTCCCCGTCACGCCGCTGGTCTCGATTCAGGCCGAGGCGCTGTACTCGCAAAAGGGCGAGTCCTACTTCGACACCGACGACAACTACACGCTCGACACCCGGATCGGCTACCTCGAGGTCCCGGTCTCGCTCCGCATCGGTCTCCCGACCAACTCCGCGCTCGACGTGGGGCTGTCGCTGGGCGGCTACGTCGGCGTCCCGCTCACGGCCAAGGTCGAGGCGGACGAGTTCGCCCCGAACGACGTGGTCAACGACATTCTCGACGCTGATCTCGAGGCGGCCACAGACTACGGTGTGCTCGCGGGCATCGACGTGGGCTCCGGCCCGTTCTACGTCGACGCCCGCTTCTCCCGTGGCCTGACCGACGTGACGGACTTCGATCCCGTCTTCGGAACGAACCTCGACCGAAAGAACCAGGTCGTCTCGCTGACGCTCGGGTACCGCTTTGGCGGCGGCGGCTACAGCCGCTACTAGCCCATCGGCTCGGCTCTCTGCCTGACAGGCTAGCGGTTTCTGATACCTCCGCCTCGCCATCACTCGCGCCCGTCGACCTGGTCGGCGGGCGCGTTTCGTTGGCATGTAGAAGCAGGCACCTGTCAGCCCTATGCGGGTCGTGACCCAACACAGAGCTTGCGCGCCTACGACTCACAGGACGGGACACAGCGTTTCGCACTGCCCCACGGCGGATCGTCCGCGCCCGGCGAGATCGCACCCCGGGGCGTGCGGCCTGCTTGGGCGCCCGGAGAGGAGTGGACGTCTGGGCGCAGGTGCCACGAGCGCCGGGAACGGAAACAGCAGTCCGTCTCGGGTGGGCGTCTGCACTCTGCCCGTGCCCCGTCACCCCGTGACCGCGATGAGCGCCTTGTCGGCCCACTCCGCGCCGAGCATGTCCGCCAGCCCCTCGGTCTCGACGGCGAGGCCGGGCCACTCCTCGTCGAGGGCCGCGCGCTCGTCGCGAAGGTCGCCGCCCTTGAGGCACAGGAGGTCGGCGCCCGGCGTGGCCACGCGTTCGTGCCACGCCCACAGCGTCGCGAGGGGCGCCGTGGCACGGCTGACGGAGCGCGTCGGGGCGGGCCCGTCGTACACCTCGGCGCGGCCGTTCCAGGCCGTCAGGTTGTCGAGGCCTAAGCGCCGGGCGAACAGCTTGACGGCCTCCGTCTTCTTGCCGACCGTGTCGACGGCGATGAACGACGCCTCGGGGAACGCGACCGCGAGGGGGACCGCCGGCAACCCGCCGCCACTGCCCCAGTCCACGACGACGGCGCCTGCCTCGAACGGGCGGGTCGCGAGTGCGAGACAGTGGCGGACGTGGCGTTCGAGGTCGGTCCGGTCGGCGGGCCGGGCGACTAGGTTGACGCGCCGGTTGAGCCGCTCCATCTGGCCGACGTAGGCGTCGAGCGTCGCGCGCTGGGCGCCGGAGAGCGGGACGGGGAGGGAGGAGATCATGGGGCGTCAGCAGGTACGGGGCACGAGGTAGTCCAGAGGTGGCGGGCGGGGGCTGGACCCCGTACCGAGCACCTCGCACCGGTTATACAGGCTCGGGGACGGAAGCGCCGTCGCCGCTGGGCGCTCGGTACCGCTTGAGGAGCACCATCAGCGCCTGCACGTCGGCGGGGGAGACGCCCGAAATGCGCGAGGCCTGCCCGAGTGTGTCGGGGCGGATGCGGGCCAGCTTCTCGCGCGCCTCCAGCGTGATGGCCGCGACGGGCGCGTAGTCGAAGCCGTCCGGGACGCGCCAGCGCTCCAGGCTCTGCATCTGGGCGACGAGGTCACGCTCGCGCTCGACGTAGCCGGCGTAGCGCAGCTCGATCTGCGCTAGCTCGTCGGTCCGCTCCATACCCGGCCCGGGGACCACAAGATCGGCGTGCCCGGTCGCCGCCAAGAGATCCACCAGCGACACCTCGGGGCGGAGCGCCAACTTCGCCAACCGCGTCGGGCGGTCGATGGGCGAGGTGCCGAGGGCGTCCAAGTAGCCGTTGACGGCGTCGGGCCTGGCGTTCGTGGACCGGAGCGCGGCCAAGGTTTGCGCCAGCGCGTCCTCCTTCTGGTCGAGGCGCCGGACGCGCTCGGCGCTTGCCAGGCCCAGCTCTGCGCCCAAGCGCGTCAGGCGGCGGTCGGCGGTGTCCTGGCGGAGCAGCAGCCGGTGCTCGGCGCGCGACGTAAACATGCGGTACGGCTCGTCGGTGCCCTTGGCGACGAGGTCGTCGATGAGCACGCCGATGTAGGCCTGGTCGCGCCCGAGCACGACGCCGTCGGCTCCACCGAGCGACCGGGCGGCGTTGATCCCCGCCAGCAGGCCCTGGGCCGCAGCCTCCTCGTAGCCCGTCGTCCCGTTGATCTGGCCCGCGAGAAAGAGCCCGCCGACCGCCTTCGTCTCCAGCGTGTACCGCACCTGGTACGGCGGGACGTAGTCGTACTCGATGGCGTAGCCCGGCCGCAGGATGTGCGCGTCCTCCAGCCCGGGCACGAGCCGCAGTGCCTCAGTTTGGACGGCCTCGGGCAGGCTCGTCGAGAAGCCGTTGACGTAGACCTCGTGCGTGTCGCGGCCCTCGGGTTCGAGGAAGAGCTGGTGCCGGTCGCGGTCGGCGAACCGGTCGATCTTGTCCTCGATCGAGGGGCAGTAGCGCGGGCCCTGTCCCTCGATGCGGCCCGTGAACATGGGCGAGTCCTCGAACCCGGTCCGCAGCACGTCGTGGACGGCGGGCGAGGTGTAGGTCAGCCAGCACGCGTGCTGGTCGTCGGGGAGGGCGTCGGTGAGGTGCGAGAACGGGCGCGGGTCGGCGTCGCCGGGCTGTTCCTCGCAGGCGGCGGTGTCGATGGTGCGGCCGTCGATGCGGGGCGGGGTGCCGGTCTTGAGGCGGCCCAGCTCGAAGCCCAGCCCTTCCAGCGTCGCACTCAGCCCAATCGCCGCGCGCGCACCGGCCCGGCCGCCGCCGAACTGCTGGTCGCCGATCCAGATGGTCCCGTTGAGGAATGTGCCAGCGGTGATGACGACGGCGCCGGCGGCGATCTCGAGCCCGGTCTGCGTGACGACGCCCGTGACGCGGTGCCGCGCCCCGCCAGCAGGGCCGGCGGGCTCGGTGAGCAAGTCGACGACCTGGTCCTGGCGCAGGAAGAGGCCCGGCGTTGCCTCGAGCTCGCGACGGACGGCGGCGGCGTAGGCGGCGCGGTCGGACTGGCAGCGCGGGCTCCACACAGCGGGGCCCTTGCCCTTGTTAAGCATCCGGAACTGGATGCCGGTCTCGTCGGCGACGCGGCCCATGAGCCCGCCGAGCGCGTCGATCTCACGCACAATCTGGCCCTTGCCGACCCCGCCGATGGCGGGGTTGCAGGACATCGCGCCGAGCGCGTCCAGGCTCATCGAGACGAGGAGGGTGCGGGCGCCAAGCCGGGCGGCGGCGTGCGCGGCCTCGGCCCCGGCGTGGCCGCCGCCCACCACGACGACGTCGAATCGGGTCACGGGGTCAGGGGTCGGGAGTCGGGGGTCAGAATAGGACGCATCTGTGCGGGCCTCCCCGGATTCGGTGCGAAGCGGGCCCTCGCAGCCAGACGCTTATCTGGTTGAGAGTGAGGTCGATACCCCCGTCAACGATCGGTGTTCGCCTTGGCTTTGGTAGTCCATCATGTCCTGCTCCGCTTTGAACTCTACCTCGCCGGCGCGACGCTGGTGCTGTTCGGAGCCGTCACGGCCCTCGTGCTGGTCGGCGCGCCGCCGATGCTGACGGGGGGGCTGGCGTGTGCGAGCCTGCTGACGCTCCAGATCGCCATCCAGTCCGTGGACCGGGAGCGCCAGCGACGGCTCCGGGCCAAGGCCATCCACGACATCCGCGAGATGCTTCAAGACCGGGTGCTCAACCAACTCGCCGCCATCAAAATGTGCGCGCTCTCGACAGCCGGCGATCCGAGGCTGACGGCCATCGTCGACGACGTGGACCGGACGATCGACGAGGTGGCCGAGATGGTGTCGGGGCTGTCCGAGGAGCAACTCAACACGTGGCAGCTCCGCTACGCCAACTCCGACGCGCACCGGTTCACGCTAGAGGTGGGCGTGGCCTGAGCGCGGTGTCGAGCGTGCCTTGCCCAGTGCAGGGCGGACAGGCGTGGGCCGGCGTTGTAGGGCGCTGCGCCGGAGATCGACGCGGGCTCAGCCTTCGAGGTACGGCGCGGGGATGGGGGTGGCGTCGTCCTCTTGATGCCAGAAGATGGAGAGCACGTGCCAGCGGTCGCCGTCCCAGAAGAGCTGGAACGAGTTGATGCCGCGCGCGAACGGGGCCTCGGCCGGGTCGAGGCGGCTCTCATACGTACTCCAGACATGGGCGATGGAGCCGTAGCGCTCGATGCGTCGCGCGGCTTCGACCTCGTAGAAGCCCTTGCCCTGGAACATCGGCGTCTCTCGGAAGATCGGCCCAGCGACCTCGGCGTAGCCGTGCGCCGTCATGACCCGGGCGAACCCCGTTCCATCGGGACGCATGCCGGTCGGGACGAGCCGCGCCTCGGGGTGCATCATCGACAGGAACCGGTCCCAGTCGCGTTCCTCGGTGGCGGGCCCCGAGATCACCGCGTAGACGTTGGCGATGATGGCGTCGATCGAGGCGACGTCGGCGGGGTCGGCGGCGGGCCAGGCGTCCGTCTGGGCGCCAGCGGCGGCGGGCAGGAGCAAGGCGAGGGCGAGGAGGGCGGCGCGCATGGCGGTCCGGGCGTGTGGGCCCGCAGGATAGCGTGTCGCGGGTGGGCGCCCCGTGTCGACGCTCACGGCAGCGGGGAGCGCCGCGCTACTTGCCGATGCAGAACTGCGAGAACACGGCGTCGAGCACGTCCTCGGTCGTCACGGCGCCGGTGACGAGTCCCAGCTCGTGGAGCGCCGCCCGGAGGTCGAGCGCGAGCGTGTCGCCGCCGTCGCCTGCGTCGAGCGATTGCTGGGCCCGGCCGACGGCCTGGCGCGCGGCCTCCAGATGCGCCCGGTGCCGCTCGTTGACGGCGACGAGCCCGGCGCCGCTGGCGTCGAGGCCCCCCGCGCGGACGGCGTCGAGGAGCCGCTGGCGCAAGGTGTCGAGGACGGCGGGGTCGGCGAGCGCGTCGCGGGCGGAGAGAGGGAGGGGACGCTCCCCCTGTGGGTCGCCCATCGCTGCGCTCAAGGAAGACGCACTGTCCCCCTCACGCGTGAGGGGGACAGCCGATGCCGCACGAAGCGGAGCGATGGCGGTATCGGCGGGGGGGGGCTCGGCTACCAGATCCGTCTTGTTCGCCACGAGGACCATCGGCAGATCCGGCCGCCGCGCCGCCAGCCCGTCCAAGAACGTGCGCTCCTCGGCGTCCAGCCCCATCGTCGCGTCGACGACGTACGCCAGGACATCCGCGCCGTCGATGGCCGCGCGAGCGCGGCGCGTGCCCTCGGCCTCGATGGCGTCGGCCGTCTCGCGCAAGCCGGCCGTGTCGAGGAACCGGAACCGCAACCCGCCGATCTCGGCCTCGGCCTCGATGGCGTCGCGCGTAGTCCCTGGCGTTGGGCTGACGATGGCGCGGTCCTGGCCCGTCAGCGCGTTGAGGAGTGTCGACTTGCCTGCGTTGGGTCGCCCGCCGAGCACGACGCGGACGCCGTCACGTACCAGGGCGCCAAGCCGGGCCGTCCCTGCCAACTCCGCCAGCGCGGCGTCGGCGCGCTCGAGCAGGGCTCGCAATTCGGTCCGGTCGGCGAAGGCCACGTCCTCCTCGGCAAAGTCCAGCTCCAGCTCCACGAGGGCGGCCGTCTGAAGGAGCGACTGGCGGACTGTGTCGACGGCGTCGGACACGCGGCCCCGCAGCGCGGCCACCGCCGTGCGCACGCCGAGTCGGCTCTCGGCCGCGATCAGGTCGGCGACGGCCTCCGCTTGCGCCAGGTCCAGCTTGCCGTTGAGGAACGCCCGCTGGGTGAACTCCCCGGCCGTCGCGGGCCGGGCTCCGGCTTCGAACAAAGCCCGCAGCACCGCGCCTGCGACCGCGTCGCCGCCGTGGCACGTCACCTCGACGACATCCTCGCCGGTCGACGAGTGGGGCCCGCGCCAGACCACGCACACCACTTGGTCGATGGGCGCCCTGTCGGCGTCCGTCAGCCACCCGAGGTGGACCGTCCGACCTGGGGCGTCCGCCAGCCCGGCCCCCGAGAACCGGCTGGCGACGATGGGCACGGCCTCCGGTCCGCTGGCGCGGACGACCGCGAGGGCGGCGACCCCGCGCGCGGTCGCGAGGGCGGCGATGGTGTCGCGGCTCATCGTTCTGCGAGCCACGCGCGGATGGCCTCGGCGCCCGCCTGCTTCCCGAACTCCTCCGCCTCCTCGGTGGCCGTCCACCGATCGTCGACCGTCGTCTTGGCGTGTGCGTCGGCGCCCGCGTCGAGCAGCATCCGCACCAAGGCCGGGTCGTCGGTGAGCGCAGCGACGTGGAGGGGACGCCAGCCGTTGTGGCCGACGCGCTCCAGATCCGCTCCGGCGTCGATCAGGACGCGGACGACCGCCCGCCGCTCGGCCGGGTCTTCGGTGTGATGGATGGCGTTGAGGAGGGCGGGGAAGCCGTCATCCGCGACGTAGTCCACGTCGGCGCCGCGTGCGATCAGGGCGCGGAGACCTGGCGCGGGCGCGATCCCGATGGCGTGGTGGATCGGCCTGTCGCCCGTCGCTGCGTCGGTGACCTCGTCGGGGTGACGGGCGCCGAGCAGATCCAGCACCTCCGTTACGTCTCCAGACCAGAGCGCCCGCTCTAGCCGAAGGCGCGCGCGCTCCTCGTCCGTCCGGGCCTGCTCGATGGCGCGACCGAGGCGGCGGAGGTGCGGGGCGTGGGCGTCGGTCACCGCCTGCTACTTCTTGCCCTTCTTCTTGGAGTTCGAGCGGCCGTTCTGCGAGAGCGCCTGCGTGGTGATGCCGCCCTTGCGGCCCGGGCGGCGGCTCCGCTTGCCCGTCGGCTTCTTGCCCGCCGCCTTGTCGAGCGCCGCCGCCGCCTTGTCGATCTCCGGCGTCTCGCCGCGCTCGTGCGCGTCGTGCACCTGCTTGTTCACGAGCCGCTGCTGGACGATCGAGAAGAGGTTGAACGCGAGGTAGTACAGCGACAGGCCCGATGGGAACCGGTTAAAGAACAGGAAGAACATCAGGGGCATCATGTACATGAGCACCTTCTGCTGGCCCCCCGCCATCCCGCTCGACGACGACATCGACAGCCGCATCGAGACCACCATCGACAGCGCCATCAGGATCGTGAAGCCTGCCAGGTAGTCGCCCACGAACGGGATCGTGAACGGCAGCGGCAGCACGGGGTCCGGCGCCGATAGGTCGGCCGCCCACAGGAACGACTCGCCGCGAAGCACGAGCGTCGACTGGAAAAAGCGCCACAGCGCGATAAGAAGCGGGTACTGGAGCAGCATCGGCAGGCAGCCACCGAGCGGGTTCACGCCGGCCGTCTTGTAGACGCCCATCATGGCCTCCTGCTGCTTTTGCGGGTCGTCGCCGTACTTCTCCTTGACGGCCGTCAGCTGCGGCTGCAGCTCGCGCATCTTGGCCGCGTTCCGGTAGCTCACCGCCGTCAGCGGCCACAGCAGCAGCTTGATCAACAGCGCGAAGACGATGATCACCAGCCCGTAGCTGGGGATGAACGTCGACAGGAAGGCGAACGTGGGGGCGACGACGTACCGCGCGATCGGGCGGATCATCCAGCCCACCCAGGCGCCAAAGTCGACGGTGTCGTACAACCCGTACTCCGCCAGCCGGCGCAGTTCCAGCGGCCCGAGGTAGAGCGTGAACGCGGCGGTCTCGCCGGCCGCGAGGCGGGGCAGCTCGAGGCGTGCGGTGTAGTCCTGGGCAAAGCCCGAGTCGGGCTCGTCGGCCTCACCGACCTGGGTGCCCGTCAGCCGGGCGCCGTCGGTCGCCGTCTGGGGGATCATCGCGGCGATGAAGAACTTGGTCTTGACGGCGACCCAGTCCACGGCGCCCGTGCGGACGAGCGGGTCCTCCTCGCCCGCCTCCGTCAGTTTGACCGACTCCGTCTCGCCGCCGGTGCTCATGAACGCGCCGCCCTGCTGGGCCTCGCCCATGGGGTCGGCCTCTGCCAGCGGGACGGCCCCGTCCCACACCAGCTCGTAGCCGCCGCCCTGCGCCAGCAGGTCCGTGCCCGGCGTGGCAATCTGGAAGTCGAGGTCGTAGGAGTCGTGCTCGAACCCGTAGACGAACCGCAGCCCGCCCTGGCCAACGGGCGCGTCGAAGCGCAGGGTGCCCTCGCCTTCCTCGACGTGCAGCGTGTCGCCCCGGAACACCTCGCCGTCAACGACGGGCGTGAACGACAGGGCTCGCGTGTCGAGGTACTCGCCGCGAGCCGGCAGCACGCCGAGTGCGATCGCGCCGGTCGAGTCGGACACCAACTCCACGGGCTCGCCCGTCGCCGCGTTGTCGTAACCGAGCAGCTTGTACGAGACGAGCGTGCCGCCCTGAGTCGAGAACGTCGCGTGGTAGCGGTCCGTCGCCACGACGAACGTCCTCGCGGGGCGGCCCAGGGCGCGGGCGAACGCCGAGTCGGTCGGGGCCACCAGCGCCTCGGCCTCCAGCGTCTCCGGCGCCACTTCGTCCTCTACCGGGGCGACCTCTTCGATCGCCGCCAGCGAGTCGGCCGCCGCCTGCTGCGCCTCGATCTGCTCCGGTGACGGCGCGGTTTGGATCATCCACACCCCCAGGATCAGGGACATGAGGAGGATGCCGATAAGGGCAGTACGGTCGAGGCCCTGGGGTTCCACAGACGTTGGGGGGAGGTCGGGTGCCTTACGAGGCGGGGGCGTCCGAGGGTGCGGGCCGGTCCGCGTCCGCGAGCCGGCCCACGAGTCGGTCGAGGGCGCGCGGCAAGTCGCGGCGGATGGCCTCAGAGGCGTCGTCGTCGCGGCCTCGGTACAAGGCCATCAGCGTCAGCGCGTCCGGGCGGTCGGCGAACGTCGCCAGCAACGGCCCCTGGTGCTGGCGGAACGCCTCGCGGAGGTACCGGCGGACGGCCGTGCGCCGCGCGTTCGTCCGTCGGCGGCCGGGCGCGAACCCGGCCTGGGCCGGGGCGCCCTCCGTCGCGTCGCGCGGCACCACGCGGTACAAGACCACGACCGTGCCGGCCGTCGCGCGGCCCACGTCGTCGCGGCCTCGCTCGAAGAGCGGCCGGATGAGCCGGCGCCGCTTGAGGCGCCGCGAGCGCGGGAACGCGCCGGGCCGCACCGGACTACTTGGAGGCCTTCGTGTCGGAGACCGTGAGGTCGTGGCGGCCCTTCGCGCGGCGACGCGCGAGGACGTTGCGGCCGTTCTTGGTGGCCATGCGCGAGCGGAAGCCGTGCTTGTTGGCGCGCTTGCGGCGGCTGGGCTGGTAGGTGCGCTTCATTTGGGGGGCGCCTGGGGCGCTGGCGTCGGCGGGCGGGCCCGCAGGGATAACACGATCCCGCCGCCGACACGGGACCGTGCTGGCGGCGGAACCGAAAAGATACCGTCCCGCCTCGCGGCCCCCGTGAAGGGCCGTTGACTTCGCACCGAGCGCACGGGCCGTGTTGACCGCCGCCGCGCCGATCCCGTACCTTCGTCGTCCTGCGGGAATAGCTCAGTTGGTAGAGCATCAGCTTCCCAAGCTGAGGGTCGCGGGTTCGAGTCCCGTTTCCCGCTCCGGGGCCGGCCGGCGTCTGTCGGCCGGCCCCTTTTTTGAATCGCGCTGGCGACCTGCTTCGGGCGGTGCAGCGGCGCGGGCGGTTAGCTCAGCTGGTTAGAGCATCTCGTTTACACCGAGAGGGTCGGGGGTTCGAATCCCTCACCGCCCACCGACGCTATTTGAATCCGAGGACGCCCGCGATTGCGGAGAATGCGTCTCCTAGGCTGAGCGATAGGGCTCCGCTCGGGTACACAGCAAAGTCGTCGGTCCGCATCAGTACCCCCATTGTCAGATCGACGGGACTCGCGGTGTACCCGATGCTCGACCTTGAGGGCCTGATCACGCTTGCGAGAGACGGAAGGCTGACGCCCACATAAAGGGCCTCCCCAAACGTGTCACCGATGGTCGAGCCAATGGCAACCCTAGTGGCCTGGAACCGCCTTCCAACCTTTCCCTGAAACCCTCCGAAGAGCGGTTCCAGCGCGAAGTCAAATCCAACGATCTGAGTGAGGTCGAAGCCTGATCCATCAGCGTTGTCATCCGGTGCGGCAGCGCTAATCGTCCCGTCTGTGCTCTCGTCTTCCTCTGGGAGGGCAGTTCCAGGTGTGACCGCAGCGGCAAAGAACGGCCTCGGGCGGGCATGGACGCGCGTCGGCATGAAGGCCGCCTGGCGCCCGGGCGTGTCGCCCGCAAGCCGCCCTCCGATGTGGTCCGGTTGCCGAAGCGTCTCCACCACGTCGCGACTCGGGGCCGAAGTCACGACATCCGCGAGCACCTGCTGCTCGCCAACGTTGTTGGTGAAGACCATCGGCGCCTGGGCCATGCAGAAGAACGGCGAGAGCCCGCGGCCCTGCGACTGAGCGGCCCCGTCCAGACGCGCAGCGCGCGCTGCGGGCCGTCGCAGCACAGGAGGCTTATAAAGCTCGCTCCGGACCTCCTTTAAGGTCTCGGGAAACAGCTCGTCTGCCTCCAGCGCATCAATCCACACGCTGCTGACTTGCGCTGACTCCACCGAAGGCCCCGCCTTCGTCGGCGCCAGCAGCGAGAACTTGACCTGGGCTGACCGACATGCATTGAGCGACAGCGGCACCACCCGGTCCGCCATTGGATCCCATCCTCCGAGTAGCACCGCGTACGTGCCCGGCGCTTGCGAACTCGCGAAAGCGTAGTTCCGCCCCACCGATTGCGCCACGATCACAAGGCCCGGCGCTGTGGGCGTCGCGGCCGCGGTCGCAAACTCGAACGTCCCCGCCGCCGCCCGCTCCCCCGGTGACGAGAAGCGGAGCGCCTCGGCCGACGCCACCGCCGACGAGTCCTGTTTCACTCGCGCCGTCACCGTCGGCTTCGACGGCCCGCCCGTCAGCCCCGGCACCGCCGACGCCACGCAGTACCGCGAGCCCCCCTCGCGAAGCCCCCCCGGCATCGACACACGCGCCAGCGACCGGACCTGGGCGTCCGTCGCCCGCCATCGCTGAAGCTGAGCCCGCGACACCGTCACCCCAGGTGCATTGACAGGCGCTGCGTCACCAATCGCAAACCCCGCCGCCGCGGGAGGCCCCAGCACGAACTCGACGCTCGCCCCCGCGCACTCCGCGGGCGTCGGCGTCCGAACGCGCCCGTCGTCGAGCGCGCCCAGCACCACCCAGTAGCGAGCCCCGACGGCACCAGGGTCCGGCTCCGAGAGCCGCTGTGTGTCCAGCCCCTCCATGATCACGAGCGGCGCAGTCGACTGAGACGCTGCCGATCCGGAAAGCACGAATGCGACGAGGGCGAATAACACGAGACGGAGCATGGGGGCAGGGGTAATCACGGGTGACGAGTCAGGGTGTCTGTATCGCCCCTTTTATCCTGTGCCGGTGGTTCTCATTTGGCCTCGTGTGCCGGGCGGCTGGAACGCTTTGGTTCCTTCGTGGCGTGCTGTTCCGCGTCGACTATCTCCCGCTCGCGCCAGCCCCGCGAACCCCGCCGTCCTCTACGCGTCGAGGCGCCCGCGCCCCTCCCCGCCGTGGCCCGAGACCCCTTCCGCGTCCTCTCCCTGCCCTACGACGCCGCCCCCGGCGACGTCCGCAGCGCGTTCCGCCGCTTGGCCCGCCAGACCCACCCCGACCAGGGCGGCTCCGCCGACGCCTTCCTCCACGTCCGCCTCGCCTACGACGTCCTCACGCGCGACCTCGACGCCGAGCGCGAGCGGTGGGCGCCCGCCCCGGCTCGCGCACTCGGCCCTCGCTACCCCGCCGGGCTCGCGCCCGCCCTCTACCCCACATGTCCCGTCCGCGTCGCTCGCACCCGCGACGGGACCCGCAAGGTGACTTACGAGACCGACCGCCGTCCTCCCGGCTGGCGCCCCGGCACGGCGCCTCCGCCTGGCGGGACGTGCGTTGCCCGCGCCCCCGCCACCGAGGCCTCCCCCGCCGTCGGCGTCTGGGCCGTCCCCCTCGGACCCCACACCCTCCGCTACGTCTTCGGCCCTGCCCCCGCCGAGCGCTGAGCCCGGCCGCCGCGAGCGCCAAGGCACACCGGGACGACCGGCGCGCGAGTTGGGGTGAGGGCGGCACTTCGGCCATCGACGCATCGGAGCCAGAGGCCTACGGGCAGTCATGGGGGGAGCGGGACATGCCTGTGCGTGGCAGAGTGCGAGAGGTCGCCCCCTACACACGCGGGACTATCTCGACACCTGCCTGGAGCGTGGGCCGGCCACCTTGTCCGATCGAACATGCGCGCTGAGCCGTGCTTGGGGAGCCATCCTCGTAGGCCTCCGAGACCATGTGGCCCCCCCCCTCTGGACGACGGCTCATCCCTCGGACCTGCCCCGACGCACAGACGCTGGCTCGAGGCCGCGAAGACTGCATCGATAGGGACCGGAAGCGCTTCCGGGTCGTTGGGGTCCACGTATACTTTCGATGCCTCCGCCCCGTCCATGGGGGGCGCCCGCAGCCCGAGCCGCCCGCGTCACCCCAGCCCTCGACGGCCGGTCCGCCCTTCCTCCTTCCCTTTTCCCCCCACGCCCATGTCGCAGCCCCGCATCTGGTTCAACGGTGAGCTTGTCGCCTACGAGGACGCCACCATCCACGTGCTCTCCCACGTCGTCCACTACGGGTCGAGCGTGTTCGAGGGCATCCGCGCCTACGACACCGAGCGCGGCCCAGCCATCTTCCGCCTGGAGGAGCACATGGCCCGCCTGATCGACTCGGCCAAGATCCACCGCATGGATCTCGGCTACTCCGTCGACGATCTGTGCGAGGCCGTCGTCAGCACTGTCTCCGACAGCGGTCTGGAGGCCTGCTACATCCGCCCGGTCTCGTTCCGTGGCCACGGCAAGATGGGCGTCAACCCGCTCAACAACCCCGTCCACACCGTCGTGGCCGTCTGGGAGTGGGGCCAGTACCTCGGCGCCGAGGCCCTCGAGGAGGGCGTTGACGTGCAGGTGTCGTCGTGGAACCGGCCCGCGCCCAACACCATCCCCTCGATGGCCAAGGCCGGCGGCAACTACCTCGGGGGCAGCCTCATCAAGATGGAGGCCATCAAGAACGGCTTCGCCGAGGGGATTGCGCTCTCCGTTGATGGGTACCTCTCCGAGGGCTCGGGCGAGAACCTGTTCCTGATCCGCGACGGCGAGATCTACACCCCGCCGACGACCATGTCGATCCTGCCCGGCATCACGCGCGACTCCATCATCCAGATCGCCGAGGAGCACGGCTACACCGTCACCGAGAAGATCCTGCCCCGCGAGGCGCTCTACCTCGCCGACGAGATCTTCTTCACGGGCACCGCCGCCGAGGTCACCCCGGTCCGCACGATCGACCACTACCAGATCGGCGAGGGCCGCCGCGGGCCCATCACGGCCGAGCTCCAGCAGGCTTACTTCGAAGCCCTGCGCGACACGGCCAACCCGCGCGGCTGGCTCACCTTCGTCGACACGCCGGCCGATGAGGCGCCCGCTGGCGCGACGACGAACGGACACGCCGTCCCCGAGAAGGTCTAGGCCCAACCGTGGACGTCGGCCCGTCGGCGAGCGAGAGCCGCTGGCGTGCCCGTCCCGGCGGCCAGCGAGATCGGTGCCGGAGCGTCGGACCCAGAGGGCACCGCGAAGCAAGGGCGCCAGCCAACGCGGAGGAGTCCACCAGGGGTCTCGCGCACCCACGGATCGGGTTGTACGGGACGGGGTCTCGCTAGAAGGCACAGGCGTCCGCACAGGAGAAGGGCCCCGCTCCGGCCACGGGGTGGGGCCCTCTGTGTGTCGGGCCGAGACACACCACTTGAACACGTTGTTATTTCCTGGGCTCCGGTAGATCCTGGGGAGGCCACCCCCGGCCTGTCTTCCCTCCCCCTTGGCTCCTATGCGTTCCCTCCTCGCCTTCGCCCTCCTCGCCTTCGTGGCGGCCCCCGTCCTCGCCCAAAACGTCAGCGCGGACCCCAACTTTGGCGACGTCCGTGTCGAGGAGGGCTTCCCCAACGACCCGTACACCATTGAGGTGGTCGCCGGCGGCGATATCGAGCCGGCCGTCCGTGGGTGCGACTACGGCGCCATCACCCAGGCCCCCGACGTCGACCTCTACTACGACACGTCGGGCAGCAGCACCCTTTACATCTACGCGGTCTCCGGCGACGACACGACGATCCTCGTCAACCTCCCCGACGGGAACTGGGCCTGCGATGACGACAGCTACGACGATGGTGACCCGATCGTCGTCATCCGAGGGGCCGAGTCCGGGTTGTTCAACATCTGGGTGGGCACCTACGGCGACGACCCCGCTGAGGCGACCCTGTTCATCTCAGAGATCGACCCGCGCTAAGCCGAGCCCAGGAAGGCGGCGGTGCCGACATTGGGGACTCCCCCTCTGACTCTGCCGATGCCCCGCCTGCTCGCCCTCGCCCTCGCCCTCGGGCTCGCCGCCCCGCTGGCGGCGCAGCCTATGATGACTGACGCCGCGCCGGTCGCGGGGACCATCCCCGCCATCGCCGAGCGCGTCGAGGTCGGCGTGACCGTCCGTGCGCGGACGCTGATGCCCCTCTCGGAGCCTGGCTGCGTCGGCTACGTCGACCCCTCTGCGCCCGACCTCGTCATCGATTGGTCCGGCGGAAACTTCGAGGTGTCGGTCCTCGGCCAGTTCGACGCCACGCTGGCGGTCCACCGTGCGAACGGGACGTGGGCCTGCGACGACGACACGCGCGGCGTGCTGCCAGTGGTGTCGCTCGATGGCGCCCCCGCCGGGCGGTACGCCGTCTGGCTCGGCGCCTTCTCCGAGGACGCCGACGGTCAGTCCGCCACCATCGTGGCCGGCCCGCCCGCCCCACGTCCGATCCTCGGGCCCGCCAACGCCGCGCTCGCAGGCCGCGTCAATGCAGCCGGGGGCTTCGAGGCCGCCCAGGGCGCCATCGAGGTAACCGTCACGGCTGGCGGGCCCGACGCCGCTGAGCGCCTGGAGGCCTATTGCGTGGGCTACATCAACGCCGCCCGCCCCTCGGCTGTCGTCGACTACGACGCCACGGGCGGGACGGGGGAGCTGGCGATCGGGGCCACCGCGTTCGACGACGAGTCGTTCCCGGACCTCGTGCTGGTCGTCCGTCAGCCCGACGGCACACTCGACTGCAACGACGACTTCGGAGGGACTGACCCGACCGTCATCGTGGATGACGCCGCGAGCGGGGCGTACGGCGTCTGGGTCGGCACCTTCGGCCCGTCGGACCCGGTCAGCGCCATGCTGACGGTGACCGAGACGGCGCCGGACCTCGACTTCGGCGACTTCGGCGACTTCGGCGAGGGCGACGTCTCGTCCAGCCCGTACTCCGAGGGCAGCTACCTCGCGCTCCGCCTCGACGCGGCGCCCGCCGTCCGCCTCTCGGCCGACGACGCCGGCGGCAGCGATGCGACGCTCTTCCTCCAGCCCGAGGCCGGCAACCCGGTCACCGGGGCCTCCTGCTCGGGCTACATCGAGACGTCACCCACGGCTGGCGTGACGCTCTCCGGCGAGGGCCCGTTCGCATTCAGGGCCTCGGCCGATGCCGACCTCACGCTCACCGTGAAGACGCCCTCGGACGACTGGTGGTGCAGCGACGACGCCGAGGGTCTCGACCCCGGCATCCAGATCGACGCCGTCGAGGCGGGCACGTACCTCGTCTGGGTCGGCACCTTCGGCGACCTCGACGCGGCGACGGAGGCGACCGTGTCCGTCGCGCCTGGCGTCGTCGAGTCGAGCGGTGGCGACTTCGGCTACGACGGCCCGACCCAGTCCGAGGGGGCACACGACGGGTCGGTGCTGGCGCCCGCCCCGGGGCAGGTGGCGCTCGCGCTCGGCCTGGAGCAGGACGTCGAAGCCGGCGGACCGATCCTCAACCCGGTCAGGGGCGACGTTTGCGGGGGCTTCGTCTCATCGACGCCGACGGCGACCGTGGCCGTCGACGGGGCGGTCGGGATCGGCGCCTACGCCGACGACACCGACCTGACGCTCGTCGTCCGCGCGCCCGACGGTTCGTGGACGTGCGGCGACGACGCCGACGGACCGAACCCCTTCGTCACCGTCGACGGCGGACCGGGGACGGTGACCATCTGGGTGGGCACCTTCTCGCGCCGGACGTCCCCCGTGGAGGCCACCGTCTACGTCGATCTGGCGGAGTAGCGAGAAATCTGTGCGTCGGGGCCGGCGCGTGGCACCACGCACGGCGGCCTGGCGTTTGCACGTCGACAGGCTCACCAGACCCCCCCGGTCATGCGTCCCCTCCTCTTCGCGTTCGTCCTGCTCGCGGCTTCGGCCGTGCAGGCCCAGCCCCGCCCCAACGGCACCCCGCAGCACACGCTCTCGATCGGGGCGGAGGCCGTGTCCGTCGAGATCCGCGCGGGCGGCGCCGACCGGAACGCCGTGCCGGGCAGCGGCTGCTCCGGCTTCATCAATGACGCCCAGCCGACGGCCACCGTCTCCGTCGAGGGGGCGGGCCCGCTGGCGATCTACGCCGTCTCCGGCTCGGACACGACGCTGCTCGTCTCGGACCCGGCCGGCCGCTGGCACTGCTCGGACGACGCGCGCGGCAGCGACCCCGCCGTCACGTTCGCGCAGGCCGCGCCGGGGCGTTACGTCGTCTGGGTCGGCACGTTCTCGCCGAACGCGGCGGCGCCGGCCACGCTCTCGGCCGTCCGTGGCAACCCGGCCTGGTAGCGAGCTGTTACTCCGTCTGGTCGGTCCGGACCTTTTCGAGCAGCGCCGATAGCTGGGCGAGTTCCTCCTCGGACAGGTGGCTGCCCAGGCGGGCGATGGTGCTCTGAACCGGCTCGTCGAGATGGCTCAGCACCTCCAGCCCGGCCTCGGTGATCGAGACCTCGACGACGCGGCGGTCGTGGGCGGCCCGCTCGCGGCGGACGAGCCCCCGGTTTTCGAGCCGGATAAGCAGCCGCGTCACGTCGGGCGTCCGGTCGAGGAGGCGGACGCCGACCTCGGTGCAGGTGTAGTGCGCGGGGTGGCAGCCCCGCAGGATGCGCAGCACGTTGTACTGGGCCTGCGTCACCCCGTGCGGCGCGAGCGCTGAGGTCATTTCGGTGGCCACCCACGAGGCCGTCGCCAGCACGTTGAGGAGCGCCTCCTGGGACGGCGTCGCAAACCGGTCCTGTTGGATGAGCTCGGAAAGGGTCACGGTCGCCGTGGTGGGGGCTCCGTATATCCGTCATCGGCCGCTCCGTGTTCCGCAGGAGGCGGGAGGGCGCCCTCGAGCGCGGGCGGCAGCACGAACGCGAACGTCGACCCGTACCCGACCCGGCTCTCTACGTCGAGCCGCTGGCCGTGCGCTTCTAGGATGTGTTTGACGATGGCCAGTCCGAGCCCGGTCCCGCCTGCGGCCCGGCTCCGGCTCTTGTCGACTCGGTAGAACCGCTCCGTCAGGCGCGGGATCGAGGCTCCGGGGATGCCGATCCCGTCGTCGACGATCGCCACGCGGACGGCCCCGTCGTCGCGCCGCCGCGCCGTGATCTCGACGTGGCCGCCGGCCTCATTGTACGAGACGGCGTTCTGGGTAAGGTTGGTGAGCACCTGGCGGATCCGGGCGCGGTCGCCAAGCACGGGCGGGAGCCCAGGGGGGACGCGCACGTCGAGCGTCACCCCGTGGGCGCTCGCCAGACGTTCCAGGCCCTCGATCACTTCGCGCGCCAGCGGGCCGAGCGCGAAGGGAGCCCGTTCGACCTGGAGCTGGCCCGTCTCCAGCTTCGAGATGTCGGAGAGGTCGCGCGTGAGCGCGTCGAGGCGGGCCGCGTTGGTGGCGATTTTCTCGACGAACCGGCGGCGGACTCGGTCGTCGTCGAGGGCGCCGTCGAGCAGCGTCTCCGCAAAGCCGGAGACGGCGAAGATGGGGGTGCGCAGTTCGTGGCTCACGTCGCCCAGGAACTCCCGGCGGTAGCTCTCGACCCGTTCCAGCCGCTCGATCTCGCTCTGCAGCGTCCGCCCCGCGCGGCCGACCTGCTCGATGAGCGCGTCGAGTTCGTCGCGGCCGCCGGCGGGCAGCGCCGCGAGCGCGTCGAACCGCCGTTTGCGCGCCTCGCGCAGCGTCCGCCGGGCCAGCTCCAGGCGCCCGGCCACGCGGTGCGAAACGGCCGCGTACGTCACTACCCCGGCGCCCACGCCCACGGCCACGACCACGCCCCACGGCGGCACTCCCAGCGCGACGGCCCCCAGCGCGACCACGCCCACGCCCGCCGCGACGGTCACGGCCACCCGCAACGCGAGCCGGTGAACGCGGGGGGACCGGGGCGGCGGAACGATCACGGGCGGTAGGGGGAGGGCTCGGAAGAACGCACGTCCGCAAGATCGCGAGCCCACCAGCGGTGTGGACAGGCGCTACGCGTCCAGCGTCTCCGCGAGCCGGTACCCGACGCCCTTGACGGTCTCGATGTACGCGCTCCCGACCTTCTCCCGGATCTTGCGCACGTGCACGTCGACCGTCCGGTCCACGACGACGACGTCGGCGCCCCAGACGGCCGTGAGCAGCTCGTCGCGCTCGAAGACGCGGCCGGGGTGGCTGGCCAAGAAGAACAACAGCTCGAACTCCTTGCGCGGGAGCCGGAACGCCTCGCCCGACGCGGGCCGCTCGACGACGTAGCGCTCGCGGTCGACCACCAGGTCGTGGACCTGGATCTGCGCCGTCTGCGCGGTCTCGTCGCGCTCGACGCGCCGGAGCAGGGCCTGCACGCGGCTGACGAGCCGCTTGGGCGAGACGGGCTTGGGGAGGTAGTCGTCGGCGCCGGCGCCCAGCCCGGCGATCTCGTCGGCCTCCTCGGTCCGCGCCGTCAGCATCAGGATGGGCGTGCGGCGGAGGGCGGCCCGCTGGCGGATCTGGTCGGTGAGCGCGAGCCCGTCCATGCGCGGCATCATGATGTCGACCACCATCACGTCGGGCTTCTCGGCCTCGGCGATCGCCAGCCCCGCGACGCCGTCGGAGGCGGTGAGGACGGCGAAGCCCGCCGCCGCCAGCGCGTACTGGAGCAGTTCCACGAGGTCGGGCTCGTCGTCGACGACCAGGACGGTCGGGCGGTCGGTGGGAATGAGGTCGTCGGCCATGGCCAGGGCGGAGCGGGGCGGAGCCTCCACGTTAGAGGGACCCCTGCCACCCCGACATTACCGAACCGTGACGAGGCGCGTGAACACCACGACCCGCTCGGTCAGCCCTCGCGCAAGGCGAGGCGGATCAGGTCCTCGGCGGACGTGGTGCCGGGGTGGGCGCGGAGCACCTTGCGGAGCCGCTTCTCGGCCTCGGCACGGCCCAGGCCGAGCGCCTCCAGCCCGGCGCGAGCGTCGGCGCGGGCCTCGCTGGCGACCCGGTCGCCGCCCGACATCCCGCCAACTTCGAGCCCGTCCAGCCCCGCGAACTTGTCCCGCAACTCGACGATCAGCCGCTCGGCCGTGCGCTTTCCGATCCCGGGCACGCGCGTCAGCATCGCCGCGTCGCCGGCCACGACGGTGTCGCGCAGCTCCGACGGCGACATCGCGCTGAGCGCCGCCAGCCCCAGCTTCGGGCCGACCCCGCTCACCGCCGTCAGCGTCTCGAACGCTGTTTGCTCGGCCTCGGTCGCGAAGCCGTAGAGCGTCTGCGAATCCTCGCGGACGACGAAGGTGGTGACCAGCTTGGCAGCGCTCCCAACGGCGGGGAGCTTTTCGAAGGACGATGCTGGGATCAGCAAGCGATATCCGATACCGCCGGCCTCGATGATGGCTTCGGTCGGCTTTTTGTCGGCGAGGACGCCGGAGACGTACGCGTACATGCGGTCGTGGGGGGACCGGGCCAAGCTAGGCCCACCCGGTGCCAGCCGACTGTCAGCGGGCGCTAGCTCCCGCTCCGCACGGCGTCGAGCAGGCGCCGCGCGGCGGGCGCGCGGTAGCCGCCCTGCTCGACGAGGTCGCCGAGGACGCGGGCGGCGTCGGCGTCGCGGCCGCGGTGCAGGAGCACGCGGCCGAGCGCGAGCCGGGCCTCCTGGGAGACCCACGTCCGGCGGTCGGCCGAATCCGAGAGGTCGGCGAGGTCGGCTGCAGCGGCGTCGAGCGCGGTCGTGTCGTAGCTCGGGAACAGGCCCAGCGTGGAGCGCCGCGCGTCACGAACCGCCTCGGCGGCCGCGATCAGGCGGTCCGCGTCGGGCGTAGGGTCGGCGCTCCGCAGGGCCGGCGCGTCGATCTCGATCTCGCTGAGGGCGGCGATCTGCGCACGCTCCGAGACCGACGCCTGGGAGGCGAGGAACAGCGCTCCGTAGCCGACCAGCAGAACGGCCGCCGCACGGGCCCACGTCGAGGCGCGACGCCAGCGGGGGCGGACAGGGTGGACGGGGGGGCGGTCGAGAAGTGTCAGCGGGGCCGTCGCGGGCGAGGAGGGGGCGTCGGTGTCGGGGGCATCGTTCGGCGCGTGCGCGAGCGAGGGGAGCGCCCGGCCGGTCAGCCGCTCGAACCGGGCGATGACGTCTTCGGCGCCCGCATCGAGCGTGTCGATCCGGTCGCCGAGGCGGGCGGTGGCCTCGGGGTCGACGGGCATGGAAAGGTCGTCGAGGCCCAGGCGGTGCCCGACGACGCTCTGGCCAGGGTCGGGCCGTGCCCGTGCGGCGTCGACGAGTGCGGCGAGCCGCCGGGCCTCATCGAGCGCGTCGGCGAGGTCGGGGCGGTCGGCCAACAAGCGCTCGATCTCGGCCCGCTCGGCGGGCGAGAGGGCGGGGAAATCGTCGAGGCGGTGTGCAGGGTCTGTCACGGTGACGGGGGGGATCACGGACACATAGACCCGCGAGGTCATCAGATCTAACCTCTGGTGCGAGGTTCTTTTCGCGAATCGGTCATTGGGGACCCGTTTTCGGCGGCGTCGGAGAGCGCCGAAGGGGGGAGGTCGTCCTCGTAGAGGGCGCGGAGGTCGGGGTCGGCGCGGAGACGCGCGACGGCTTTCGAGAAGTAGGTGCGGGTCGTGGCGATGTCGAGGCCGGTCGTGTCCGCGATCTCTTGGTAGCTAGCCTCCTCGATCAGCCGAAGCCGTGCGATCTCGGCCGCGTAGGCCGGCAGCGCCGCGATCGCGCGCTCGATGAGCCGGCGTGTCAGGATGCGGTCGAACCCGTCGGCCCCGCGTGCGGGCGTCGGGGTGGTGGTGTCCTTCACCTCGACGGTCTCGTGGCGCCGGGCCCGGTACGTGAGCAGCATGTTGCGGCAGACGACGCTGACGAACTGGGGAAACCGCTCGGGCTCGCGGATGTCCTCGAACGACCGAGAGACGCGCTTGAAGGACCGTTCGATGACCCAGTCGAGGTCGCTGGCGCTCGCCGAGCGCTCGCTGGCGAACCGGCCGTAGAAGTACCACACGACAAAGCAGTAGGCCCAGAGCTGGGCCGTGTCGCGGTCGGCCTGGGCGCCGTGCTCGCGCCAGCGGACGAAGACCCCCGCCGCCGCGTCGAAGTCGTCGAGCGGGAACGGGAGGTGGGCCGCGAGGGCTTCGAGGCGGGAAGAGCGCTCCGAGAGCACAGACGGTGGGGCCAGAGGACCGCGAAGATAGAGGGGGGCCCTAGACCCGGGGAAGAATCCTTGAACCCGTTCGATTTGGGCCTCCGGAGGGCGCGTGCGCGTTGCCCTCTGCCCGGTCGCCCTCTAGCTTGTCCTGTTCGAATCGTGCTCGGCCCCCGCACACTCTGTACGGGACGCCAGCACGCCGGTCGCGGAGCGGCCGGGCCGCCTGCCCCTCAGTGGCGCGTGCGGGCCGGGCCGCCCATTTTTTTGGCGCCCGGCCCCACCGCAAAGGACCCCATCCCCATGAACACGACCTCGTTCAAGACCTACAGCGCCAAGCCCGGCGACGTCGAGCAGGCCTGGCACGTGGTCGACGCCGAGAACGTCGTCGTCGGCCGGCTCGCCGCCCGCATCGCCACCATCCTGCGTGGCAAGCACAAGCCCGAGTACACGCCCCACATGGACGTCGGCGACCACGTCATCGTGGTCAACGCCGACAAGGTCCGCTTCACGGGCAAGAAGGAGACCGACAAGCAGTACTTCCGGCACTCCGGGTACCCCGGCGGCATCCGCTCGCGGACGCCCAAGGAGCTCCGCGCCTCGAAGCCCGAGTTCATCGTCGAGAACGCCGTCAAGGGCATGCTGCCCCGGACCAAGCTCGGCCGCCAGCTCTACAAGAAGCTCCACGTCTACATCGGCGCGGAGCACCCGCACGAGGCCCAGCAGCCGCAGACGCTCGACATCTAGGGCCGTCCGGTCCGCCGTCGCCGGCTCTCGGCGACGCGGCGGACCGACCCCTGAACACCGCACACCCATTATGGCAACCCAGTACCAGGCCGTCGGCCGCCGCAAGACGTCGGTCGCCCGCGTCTACCTCCGCCCCGGCTCCGGCAACGTCGTCGTCAACAAGCGCGAGCTCGCGGAGTACCTCCCGACGCAGATCCGCCAGGCTTCGGCCACGGCGCCGCTCGACCTCACCGAGCTCCGCGGCCAGTTCGACGTGCTCGTCAACGCCAAGGGCGGCGGGCTCACCGGTCAGGCCGAGGCCATCCAGCTCGGCATCGCCCGCTGCTTGGTCCAGTTCAACGAGGACCTCCGCAAGCCCCTCCGCGACGCCGGCTACATGACGCGTGACCCGCGCATGGTCGAGCGCAAGAAGCCCGGCCAGCCCAAGGCCCGTAAGAAGTTCCAGTTCTCGAAGCGCTAAGCCGCTTCGCGGAGTCGGCGGCGGAAGGGTGAGCGTCCATCGTTCTCCACGGTCCACCGTCGACGCCATTATCACACACCCCGCCCGATGCGCTGGCGGGTGTCCCGGCCTCGGCCGGGATCGCCAGCGCAGCCGACGGCGGGGCCAGGATCAACCTCGGCCCGAGCGGCTCGCCGCTCCCCGGCCACACCCCACGACAGACCATGGCACGTGCCTCGATTGAAGACCTTCTCCGCGCCGGCGCCCACTTTGGGCACCTGACCTCGCGCTGGAACCCGAAGATGGCCCCGTACATCTTCATGCAGCGGAACGGGATCCACATCCTGGACCTCAAGCAGACCCAGACGCTGCTCGACGACGCGGCCGAGGCCGCCGGCCGGTTCGCCTCGAAGGGCCGCAAGATCCTGTTCATCGGCACCAAGAAGCAGGCGCAGGGCGTCGTCCGCGAAGAGGCCGAGCGTGCCGGGATGCCGTTCATCGTCGACCGCTGGCAGGGCGGCATGATGACCAACTTCCAGACGATCCGCGGCTCGCTGCGCCGGATGGAGACGCTTCGCCGCGAGGACGCCGACGGCACGACCGACAAGCTCAAGAAGAAGGAGCGCCTCATGCGCTCGCGCGAGCTCGAGAAGCTCGACCGCGTGCTCGGCGGCATCGCCGACATGGGCAAGCTGCCCGGCGCCGTCTTCGTCGTCGACGTCAAGCGCGAGCACATCGCCGTCGACGAGGCCCGCAAGCTCAACATCCCGATCATCGCCCTCGTCGACTCCAACGTCGACCCGGACCTCGTCGACTTCCCGATCCCGGCGAACGACGACGCGATGAAGTCGGTGGCGTTGTTCACGCGCCACATCGCCGACGCCATCATCGAGGGCCAGAAGGCCGGCGCCATCGAGCGCGACTCGGCCGTCGCGGAGGCCCAGAGCCGCGCCGCGGACGAGGTCAAGGCCGACACCGCGGAGGCCAAGGCCGAGGCCGAGGAGCCCGTGACGACGATGGCCGACGCCGAGACCGAGGCCCGCGTCGAGGCTGCCGCCAACAAGACGTCGGCGTAGCGCCCGCTCTGCATCGAGACGCGGGGCGTAGAGCGTGGGAGTCTCCCCGCCCTGCGCCCCGCTCGCGTAGCGGCCCCCCCCGATTTCGCCGGGCTCGCCCGGCCACCCTTCCCCGAATCACGTACCCGAATCAGAACCATGGCAATCAAGGCACAGGACGTCAAGAAGCTCCGCGAGGCCACCGGCGTCGGCATGATGGACTGCAAAAAGGCGCTCGTCGAGGCCGACGGCGACTTCGACAAGGCCATCGAGATCCTGCGGACGAAGGGCCAGAAGGTCGCCGCCCAGCGCGCCGACCGCGACGCGAGCGAGGGCGCCATCGTCACGGCCACGACCGACGCCGGCGACGCCGCCGTCATCGCCGAGGTCAACTCCGAGACCGACTTCGTGGCCCGCAACAGCGACTTCGTCGCGTTCGCCCAGTCCGTCGCC
This sequence comes from Rubrivirga aquatilis, assembly GCF_046845665.1. GTDB lineage: Bacteria > Bacteroidota > Rhodothermia > Rhodothermales > Rubricoccaceae > Rubrivirga. The sequence continues at coordinate 744,917 of NZ_CP177355.1, forward strand.
GACGCCCTGCTGGCGGCCCGGCCCGGCTCGCTCGACGAGGCCCGCACCTCGGTGATGATCGACGGCCAGCCGCTCGGCGAGGCGCTGACGACCATGACCGGCAAGATCGGCGAGAAGATCGACCTCCGCCGCTTCGAGGTGATGGAGGCGACTGAGGGCGGCACCGTCGTCGACTACATCCACGCGGGCGCCAAGCTCGGCGTGCTCGTCGAGATGGAGGGCGACGGCGACCTCGCCGGCGCCGGCCGCGACGTGGCCATGCAGGCCGCGGCGATGAACCCGATCGCCGCCACGCGCGCCGACGTCCCCCAGGACGTGCAGGACAAGGAGCGCGAGATCGGGAAGGAGCAGGCGCGCGCCGAGGGCAAGCCCGAGCAGATCCTCGACAAGATCGCCGAGGGCAAGCTGGGCCGCTACTTCAAGGACAACGTGCTCGTCGAGCAGCCCTTCGTCAAGGACTCCTCGCAGACCGTCGCCCAGATGCTCAAGAGCCAGGGAGCCGACTTGCGCCGGTTCGTGCGCTTCGCGCTCGGCGGCTAGCGCATCGCTGGCGCCCGTCGCCGGCCGATCGATTCGACGCCCGCCCGGCTCCGTGCCGGGCGGGCGTTTTTTATGCACCTGCGCGCCGCCTGCGGCGATCTCGCACGCCGACTTGACAAGGTTCGAACGGAACCGTACCCTGTCCTTCGAACCGAATCGAAGCCCGCCATGCGAAACCCGATCACCGCCCTCGGCGGCACCGAGATGGAAGTCCTCCGCGCCGTGTGGGCGCTGGGCTCGGCGAGCGCCCGCGACGTCCACGCCCGCATCGACCGCGACGTCGCCTACACGACCGTCACGACGGTCATGAAGAACCTCGCCGACAAGGGGTACCTGAGCTACGTCCGCGACGGCGCCACCTTCGTCTACTCCGCCGAGCGCCCGGCCGACGAGGTACGCGGCTCGCTGTTGACGTCGGTCGTCGATAAGGTGTTCGGCGGCTCTGCGCGGACGCTCATCCAGACGTTGGCGCGCCACGAGTCGCTGACGGCCGACGAGCAGGCCGAGGTCGAGCGGCTGCTCCAGCAACTGGGGGGCGAGTCCGATGCCTGAGGTCCTCCACACACTCGCCGCGCTCGGCGCCGACGCCTGGGCCGTGCTCGGCACGCCCGTGCTGGCGTGGACCGCCGTCGCGCTGGCGGTCGAGGCCGGGCTCCGGCTCGCGCGCCCGTCCGCCGCGGTGAGCCTGTGGGCGCGCGGCGCGGCGCTGGCGCTGCTGCCCGCCCTCGTGGTCATTCCCCCCGTGCTCGCCCCGTTCGTGCCGACGCTGGCGCCAGCCATCCCACCGCAGGCGCCGACGGGCGGCCTCGAGGTCGCCCTCGGCGCGCTCCCGGCCGGGTCGTCGGGCGTCGACGGCGTCGTCGTGGCGCTCGGCGGGCTCGCGCTGCTCGCGGCGCTTGCGTCAGTCGTCGCGCTCGTGTTGCTGGCCGGCGGCGTCGTGTGGCTGGCGCGGACGCGGCACGGGCTGCGGGCGGGCGACGCGGCGCTCCGCCGCGAGGGGCGGGCGCTCGGCGCCGTGTTCGGCCTGCGGCGCCCCGTCGAGGTCGCCGCCGCTGGGCCGTTGTCGGCGCCGTTCACGATCGGCTGGCGCGAGCCGGTCGTCGCCGTGCCCGACGGGCTCGACGGCGAGGCCCGCGAACTGGCGCTGGCGCATGAGCTGTCGCACGTCCGCCGCGCCCACTTCGGGTGGCACCTCGCCGAGCGCGCCGTCTGTGCCGCCTTCGTGTGGCACCCCCTCATCCACGTCCTGGCCCGAGGCCTAGCTCTCGACCGCGAGCGCGTCGCGGATGCGGATGTGGTCCGCTTGTGGCCCGCCCGCGCCGCCCGCTACGGCCGCTTGCTCACCCTCTTTTCCACCCGCTCGACCCCGGGGCTCGCGCTCGGCGCCTCCTCGTCCACCCTCATCCACCGACTGACTGCCATGACCCATCTCCGTCCCGACCGCCCGCGCCTGGCGTGGCTCGTCGGCGCTGCCCTTCTCGTAGTGCCGCTCGTGCTCGCGGCCGCCGCCGTCCCCGACGCTCCCGCCGCGCCGATCACGCCCACCTCGGTGGTGGCCCCGGCAGACACGACCGACGACGCCATCGCGACCGTCTCTGTACGGAAGGGCGACGACGCGCTCCCGCGCATCGAGATCGTGCTGAAGGCCGGGACCTCGCGCCAGGACGCCGTCGCCATCGCCGACCGCTACAGCGATGGGGATACCGAAGGCGAGCTCGTCGTGATCGCCGCGAGCGGCGAGCGAATCACGCGGTCGACCCTGTCGCTCGACGCGCTCCCCCCGCCGCCCCCGCCGCCGCCCGCCCCGCCGCCGCCGCCCGCCCCGGCCCCCCCGCCGCCGCCGGGCGCCCCGGGCGCCCCGGACGCCCCGGACGCCCCGCCCGCGCCCCCGGCCCCGCCGCCGCCCCCGCCGCCGCCGATGCCGACGACGCATGGGGACGACATCGAGGCGGTGTCCGTTTGGCGAGGCGACGGCGCCCGCCCGCGCGTCGAGATCCGGATGAAGGCCGGGACTTCGCGCCGGACCGCCGTCGCGGTCGCCGACGAGTTCTCGGACGGGGACACCGCGGGTGACCTCGTCGTGATCACCGCGAGCGGCGAGCGGATCACGCGCTCGACCCTGTCGCTCCCGGCCGCGCCGCCGCCGCCACCCGCGCCTGCGCCTTCCCCGTCGCCGGCGCCGAGCCTCGCCCCGACGCCCAGCCTCGCCCCGGCGCCGAGCCTCACCCCGGCGCCCAGCCTCGCCCCAGCGCGACGCCTTGCCCCGGCCCGCGACGGCCAGTAAACGAGACCGCCCGCCCGGGCCGAGGAGCCAGGGCGGGCGGGGCCCGGGCACACACCCCCGGGCGACGGTCGACACGTCGGCTAGCCGACCGCGATCGTGTACTCGAGCCGGACCGAGCAGTCGGTGCCGCCGTTCAGCGAGACGCTCTGGGACCCGGTGATGCCCTGGAAGCGGCCATCGCGGTAGGCGTAGAGCCGCGTGTTCGTCCGGTCGTCCATCCGGCTGTCGCGGGTCGTGGCGCTGTCCCACTCGGTCGCGGCGAACACGACGCCGAACGCGCTGCCCTCCTGGGCGGGCCGCTGGAGGGTGGCCGTCTGGTTGACGCTGTGCGTGCGGCCCGTGAGGAGGGTGAGGTGGTTCTGGCGGGAGTTGTCGCCGTAGGTCCCGTTCGGGAACTGGAGCTCGGGCCCGACGCTCTGGTTGCCCTCGTCGACGAACGAGATCTTGAACTGGAAGTCGCCGGGGTTGGAGGGGCTGTTCTCGCAGTCCCCGATGACGCGGATCTGGTCGAGGTTGATGGAGACGTTGGCCATCGTTGGGCCGGCCGGGCTCTCGGGGAGGGGCGTCTCTTCGGGGCCGGCGGAGTCGCAGGCGGCGAGGGAGACGGCGAGGGCGAGCAGGAGGGCGGTGCGGAGCATGGTAGCGGGGGTAGGGGAGGGAAGGTGACGGACGGGCCGCCACCCCCTAGCGCCCGGCCTGTCGCCCGGACCGATCATCGTCCCTAGTTTTTATTCACGTTCGCCCCGCTGCCCGTGTCCAACTCCGACGTTACCGAGCTGCTCGCCGACCTCCGCGACGGCGACGCGAGCGCCGTCGACGCCATCCTGCCGCGCGTCTACGCCGAGCTCCAGGACCTCGCGCACCGCCAGCTCCGCCGCGAGCGCGACGGCCACACCCTCAACACGACCGCGCTCGTCCACGAGGCCTACCTCAAGCTCGTCCGCCAGGACCGCGTCGACTGGCAGAGCCGGGCGCACTTCCTGGGCGTCGCCTCGATCGCCATGCGGCGGATCCTGGTCAACTACGCCCGGGACCGGCGCGCCGAGAAGCGCGGCGGCGACGAGATCGCGGCGACGTACGAGGACGGCGCCGTCGGCCGCGTCGCGCGGGCCGACGAGTTGCTGGCGCTCGACGAGGCGCTCGACCGGCTGGCGGCGCGGTCCGAGCGGTCGGCGAAGGTGGTCGAGATGTGGTTCTTCGGCGGGCTCACGCACGCCGAGATCGCCGAGGCGCTGGGCATCTCCGAGCCGACGGTCCGCCGCGACTGGCGGGCCGCGAAGGCGTGGCTGAGCCACGAACTCAACGGCGTGTGATCGGTCGGGCCGCCGTTCCGGGCGTCCGGGGTACCCTCCCCCCTGAACATGGCCGACGTCACCGACCGCTGGACCCAGGTGCAGGCGCTCTTCGAGCGCGCCCTCGACCGCCCGCCCGACGAGCGGACGGCCTGGCTCCGCGCGGCCGCCGGCAGCGACCCCGACCTCTACGCCGAGGTGGCCGACCTGCTCGACGGCGACGACCACCAGCACACCCTGCTCGACGGCCGGGCCACCGACCTGTTCTCGGACCGCGCCCTCGACGACGCGCTCGCCCCGACGCACGCCGGCGAGCGGGTCGGGCCGTGGGTCCTCGGCGAGCGGATCGGGACGGGCGGGATGGGCGCCGTCTACCGCGCCGACCGGGCCGACGGGTTCGAGCAGACGGCCGCGCTCAAGCGCCTCAAGCCGGGCATGGACTCCGACGCCGTGCTCGCGCGGTTCCGCGCCGAGCGCCAGATCCTGGCCCGTCTCGAGCACCCCGGCATCGCGCGGCTCCTCGACGGCGGCGTGGCGTCGGACGGCCGCCCCTACTTCGCGATGGAGCTCGTCGAGGGCGAGCCCATCACCGACGCCGCCGACGACCGCCAGCTTGGCGTCGAGGCCCGGCTGGCGCTGTTCGCGCGCGTCTGCGACGCCGTCGCGTACGCCCACCAGAACTTGGTCGTCCACCGCGACCTCAAGCCGTCGAACGTGCTCGTCACGCCCGACGGGGCGCCCAAGCTCCTCGACTTCGGGATCGCCCGCGTGCTCTCCGACGACGACGCGCACCTCACCCAGACCGGCCACCGCCTGCTGACGCCCGCGTACGCCGCGCCCGAGCAGGTCCGCGGCGAGCCGCCGACGACGGCGACCGACGTGTACGCGCTCGGCGGGCTGCTGTACCGGCTGCTCTGCGGCGCCGCGCCCCTCGACACGGGCGGGAGCCGGGCCCAGGCGGAGCGGGCCGTCTTGGAGGGCCGGCCCGAGCGCCCGAGCACGCGTGTGACCGACGCCGCCGCTCGCCAGCGGGGGACGACCGCAGCGGCCCTCGCCAAGCGCCTCCAGGGCGACCTCGACACGATCTGCCTCAAGGCGCTCCGGACCGAGCCCGAGCGCCGCTACGGCTCGGCGGCCGAGCTGGGCGCCGACGTCCGGCGCCACCTCGCGGGCCAGCCCGTCGCGGCGCGGCCGGCGACGCGGCGCTACCGCGCGCGCCTGTTCGTGCGCCGCCACCGGACCGGCGTGCTGGCGACCGCCGCGGCCGTGCTCGTCGCCGTCGCGCTGACGGCGTTTTACACGACGCGCCTGGCGGCCGAGCGCGATCGCGCCGAGGGCGAGGCCGCCAAGGCCACCGAGATCGCCACGTTCCTCGGGGACGTGTTCCAAAACGCGGACCCGAGCCAGGCCCAGGGCGACTCGGCGCTCGTCGTGGACGTGCTAGATCGGGGCGCGGCGCGGGTCCGCGCCCAGCTCGCCGGCCGCCCGGAGATCCAGGCGCCCCTCATGCGGATCATCGGCGAGGTCTACACCGAACTGGGCCGCTACGGCGAGGCCGACACGCTCCTGACCGACGCGCTCGCCATGCTCGACGGCCTCCCGGCGCCCGACCCCGACGACGTGGCGGGGACGGCCACGGCGCTCGCCCAGCTCCGCTACTTCACGGGCGACTTCGAGGCCGCCGACGCGCTCTACCGCCGCGCCGTCGCCGTCCGCGAGGCGTCGGTCGGGGCGGACCACCCGGCGACGGCCGCGACGCTCGCCAACCTCGCCTCGCATCAGTACGACGCCGGCCGCTACGAGGAGGCCGACTCGCTCTTCCAGGTCGTCCTGGCCGTTCAGCGGCGCCACCTCCCCGCCGGCGACCTCGCCTTTGCGCAGACCTACCTCGGCCTCGCCCAGCTCGCCGATGTCGAGGGCGACCTCCCGCGCGCAGACTCCCTCGCGCGACAGGCCCTCGCCATCCGCCAGCGCCACCTGACGGCCCCTCACACGGAGATCGCCGAGGCCCTGCTCCTGGTCGGGCTCGCCAAGCGCGACCGCGGCTTCCTCGACGACGCGGAACCCTACCACCAGGCGGCGCTGGCGATGAACCGCGAGCTGTTCGGCGACCGACACGCGGAAGTGGCCTACGTGCTCAACCACCTCGCCAGCCTCGAGTTCGACCGGGAGGCGTACGTCGCCGCCGAGCGCTACGCCCGGGACGGGCTCGCCATCCGTCGCGCGGTGCTGGGATCCAGCCACATCGAGGTGGGGGCGAGCTTGGGCAACCTCGCCCGGATCCAGTCGAGCCAGGGCGACTATGAGCGCGCGCGGGAAACGCTGGTCGAGATGCTGGCCGTCGTCGAGGGGTCGGTCGGGAGCGAGCACCCGTTCTACGGGTCGGTCCTCCAGCGGATCGGGCGGGCCGACGCAGCGCTGGGGCGCCCGGCGAGCGCTGAGCGGTTGCTCCGCGAGGGGCTGGCCGTCCAGCGCGCCGGACTGCCCGGCTCGGCGCCTCCGCTTGCGGCCGCGACGCGCGTGCTCGCCGTCTTTCTCGCGGACCGCGAGCCGGCCGAAGCTGCGGCGCTGCTCGACGAGAGCGAGCGGATCTGCCGGGCGGCGGCCGAGGCCGACCCCGGGTGCCTCGACGGGGTCCGCGAGGCCCGCCGCGAGACCGGGCTGTAGATCCGCCCTTGGGTAGCGGGTCAGGCCCCGTTGATGAGCCGCTGCAGGACATCGCCGAGGTGGCCGACGATCGCCTCTTCCTCGCCCGCCAGCACGGACGCCCCGACCACGTCGCGCGTCAGCGTGAACCCGAACAGGATGGCGGTGATGAGCCCGGCGCGCTCGCGGGCGTCCGGCCCGCCGAGCCAGTCCGCGAGCGGGGTCGCCACCTGTTCGGCGAGCGCGGCCCGGAGCACGCCGCCAGCCTCGGGATGCGGCGCCGAGTGAAGGAGGACGAGGGTCGGGTCGAAGCCCGTGCGGCGGGGGCGGACGAGGTAGCGCGCCAGCCGGTCGCCGAGTGTCGCCCGGTCGCCCACGAGCAGGTCGCCAATCGTGAAGCTGTCGCCGACGACCTCGGCGAACAGGCCGAGCTTGGACCCGAAATAGCGGTTGATGAGCGCCGCGTTGACACCCGCATCGCCCGCGATCTGGCGGACGCCGACCTGGCCGTAGCCGGCCTGCGACAGGTGGCGCCGCGCGGACGCGAGCAGCTTGGCCCGGGTGGCGGCACGGTCGCCGGTGATGGGCGGACGGGGGCGGTCGGCCATGCGAGCGCAGGGGGAGAGGGGACAGCAAAGTAAACCGCCGGTGACCGTCTTCCGAATCGGGGCGCGCTCCAGATGACACGGCCGGCACCCGGGACAACGCGCGAGCCGGCCGGACCGGTACACGCCCGCCCGGCGTACCTTTCGCCCGCCCCCTCACCGCCGCCCATGTCCCCCGACGCCGACGACCCGTCGCACCGCCCCGACGGCCTCCGCTACCGCCGTGTGCTCCTCAAGCTGAGCGGCGAAGCGCTCCTCGGCGAGCAGGAGTTCGGGATCGACCACGCCGTGCTCGGCCAGTACGCCGCCGATGTAAAAGAGGCCGTCGACATGGGCGCCGAGGTGGCGCTCGTCATCGGCGGCGGCAACATCTTCCGCGGCGTCTCGCCCGAGGGCTCGAAGATGTCGAGCCGCGCGCACGCCGACTACATGGGCATGCTGGCGACGATGATCAACGCGATGGCGCTCCAGGACGCGCTCGAGGGCGTCGGCCTGCACACGCGCCTGGTCTCGGCCATCGACATGAACGAGATCGCCGAGCCCTTCATCCGCCGCCGCGCCATCCGGCACCTCGAGAAGGGCCGCGTCGTCGTGTTCGGCGCGGGCACCGGGCACCCCTACTTCTCGACCGACACCGCCGCCGCACTCCGCGCCTCGGAGATGGACGCCGAGGTGATCCTGAAGGGCACGCGCGTCAACGGCGTGTTCACGGCCGACCCCGAGACGGACGCCGACGCCCAGCGGTACAGCTCCATCCACGGCGGCGAGCTGATCCAGCGCGACCTCCAGGTGATGGACTTGACCGCCGTCACGCTCGCGAAGGAGAGTGGCCTGCCGATCTTGGTCTTCGACATGAACGAGCCCGGCGCCTTTGCCCGCGTGCTCCGCGGCGACGACCTCGGCACGACGGTCCACTGGGACGCCGCCGCCGAGCCCGTCGTCCTCGCCTAGCTTGTCCCGGCTGGCGGACGCCAGCGCCTCCACCCGACCGACTCCCGTCATGATCGACTCTTCCCTCCAGGACGCCCTCGACGAGGCCGAGATGGACATGGACTCCGCGCTGGACCACCTCGTCCACGAGCTCAACACCATCCGTGCCGGCCGCGCCAACCCGCAGATGCTCGACAGCGTCCGCGTGGAGGCCTACGGCACCACGATCCCGCTGAACCAGGTCGCCAACACGGCCGCGCCGCAGGCGGACCTGATCACGGTGACGCCCTTCGACAAGGGCACCATCGGCGCCATCGAGCGCGGGATCACGAACGCCAACCTCGGCCTCAACCCGACCAACAACGGCTCGCAGATCCTGCTCTCGATCCCGCCGTTGACCGAGGAGCGCCGCCGCGACCTCGCCAAGAGCGCCCGCGCCAAGGGCGAGGAGGCAAAGATCTCGATCCGCAACGCGCGCCGCTCGGCCAAGGACGCCATCAAGAAGACTGCGAACGCGGAGTCGCTCTCGGAGGACATGCAGTACGAGGCCGAGCAGTCGCTTCAGGAGATGACCGACAACTACGTCGGCCGCGTCGACCGGACGATGGAGGCCAAGGAAAAGGACATCATGAAGGTCTGAGCCCGCTGTGGGTGGCCGTGGCGGCTGCGCCAGCAGAGGCCCCGGCTCGCGCTCGCGGCCTGCGCCGCCCCCTCGATCTTCGGCGATCCTTTGGACGCGCGCCCGGCGCCCGTTTGTAAACTTCGAGCCCCGGAGAGGTGCCCGAGTGGCTTAAGGGGCACGCCTGGAAAGCGTGTGTGCGGGTAACCGTACCGAGGGTTCGAATCCCTCTCTCTCCGCGACGACCGCCCCGCCGGTACCTGCCGGTGGGGCGGTTCTGTGTTCGGCCGAGACTGCCGCTAGCTTCGACCCACATCACACACAGCCACGCCGATGCTCCGCAGCATGACCGGGTTCGGGCGGGGGACGGCGACCGCCGACGCCGCCGAGGCCACCGTCGAAGTCCGCACCGTCAACGGCCGCTACGCCGAGGCGACGGTGCGCGGGCTGGGGCCGCTGGCGGAGCACGAGACGGCGATCCAGAACACGGTGAAGGCCGCCATCGGGCGGGGCACGGCGACCGTCCACGTCGCCGCGAGCGCCGGCGCGGCGGGCGGCATCCGCGTCGATGTCGAGGCGGCGCGCCAGCGGGGCACGATGCTCCGTGAGGCGGCGACGGCGGCGGGGCTGGCGGCCGAGGCGGTCACGCTCGCGGATGTGCTGGCGGGCAACGGCGTGCTCGTGGCCGCGCCCGACGCGGGCGGCACCGAGGCGGCGTGGGTGGCGACGCACGCGGCGCTCGTCGAGGCGCTCGATCGGCTCGACGCCATGCGCACCGCCGAGGGCGCCGCGCTCGGCGACGACCTCCGCGCGCGTGCCGACGCCATCGGAGCGGCCACGGCCGAGGTCGAGGCCCGGGCCCCCGCCCGCCTCGACGCGGCGCGGGAGCGTCTGCGCGAGCGGCTGGCGGAGTTCGTGGCGGCGGGCACGCTGGAGCCGGGGCGGCTGGAGGCCGAGGCCGTCGTGCTCGCCGACAAGCTCGACGTGACCGAGGAGACGGTCCGCCTGCACTCCCACCTCGGCCAGTTCCGCCAGGCGCTCGAGGCCGACGAGCCGGTCGGCCGGCGGCTCAACTTCCTCTCGCAGGAGATCGGCCGCGAGGTCAACACCATCGGCTCGAAGGCGAACGACGCCGAGCTGACCCGGCTCGCGGTCTCGATGAAGGAGGAGGTCGAGAAGATCCGCGAGCAGGTCCAGAACGTAGTCTGAGGGCAAGGGCAAGAGGCGAGGGGCATGGGTGCCCTCCCTGCCACTTGCCCTTGCCCCCTCCCTCTTGCCTTTCCCCAATGAATCTCATCGTGCTCACGGCGCCCAGCGGGGCGGGCAAGACGACCATCGCGCGGCGCCTGATGGCCGAAGTGCCAGGCCTCGTGTTCTCGGTCTCGGCGACGACACGCCCTCCCCGCGAGGGGGAGATCGACGACGTCCACTACCACTTTCTCCCGCTAGGCACGTTCGCGGAGCGGCTGGCGGCGGGCGACTTTCTGGAGCATGAGGAGGTGTATCCAGGGCGGTACTACGGCACGCTCCGGCCCGAACTGGAAGCGCTGGCCGCTCGTCCCGACGTGACCGCGGTCATCCTCGACATCGACGTCAAGGGCGCTGTCAACGTCAAGCGCCTCTACGGCGACGCCGCGCTGACGCTGTTCGTGGCCCCGCCCTCGCTGGCGGCGCTGGAGGACCGGTTGTACTCGCGCGGCACGGAGACGGAGGCGCAAGTGACCATGCGGCTGGAGCGGGCGCAGATGGAGATGGACCACGCGCCCGAGTTCGACATCGTCGTCGTCAATGACGACCTCGACACGGCGGTGACCGAGACCGTCGCCGCCGTCCGCGCGTTTCTTGAGTCGAGAGGCACGAAGGCATAAGGCCTGGAGCGCGAGCCCCCTGCTTTCCCGCCTTCTTCCCGATCCCCCGTCCGGCGCGTTGGTAGTCTGTCCCGTTCCCGCGCACGCAGACCCCCCAACGCAATGGCGATCCAGACCCTCGACACGGCCAAGCTGGCCGAGGAGACCGGCAACCTCTACGAAACCGTCGCCGTGCTCTCGATGCGCGCCCGGCAGCTCGCTTCGAAGACGAAGACGGAGCTGGAGGGCCGCCTGAGCTACTTCGAGGACTTGTCGCTCGACCCCGCCGAGGAGCTCCGCTCCAACGAGGACCAGCTCCGCATCTCGCTCGAGTACGAGCGCCAGCCGAAGCCGACGCGCGCCGCGATCGAGGAGATCCAGGACGGCGAGCTCTACTTCCGCAACCCGACGTCCGACGAGGTCTCGGAGGACGGGATCTAGACCACCCTGCGGATGGGTACGGAGTACGGCGTACTCGGCACCCGTTCGGCAAGGTGCCTGACGCTGCACCCGGTACCTCGTCCCCCGTACCGGCCTGCATTGTCGCGCTAGGTTGTCCGGCCCCACCCCGCGCGCCGTGTCGCTCGAAGGCAAGAAGATCGTCCTCGGCATCACGGGGAGCATCGCGGCCTACAAGGCCGCCGACCTGACGCGCCGCTTGGTCAAGGCGGGCGCCGTCGTGAAGCCGGTGATGACGGCCGCGGCGGCCCGGTTTATCCCGCCGCTGACGATCGCGACGCTGGCCGGCCGGCCCGTCTTGTCGGAGCTGTTCCCCGAGGCCGGAGAGGCGCACGACGCCTGGACCGAGCACGTCGACCTCGGGCTCTGGGCCGACGCCGTCGTCATCGCGCCCGCGACGGCGCAGACGCTGGCAAAGCTGGCGGGCGGCTTTTGCGACTCGATGCTGACCGCCGTCGTGCTGTCCGCGCGGTGCCCGGTGTTGGTGGCCCCGGCGATGGACCACGACATGTGGGGCCACCCGGCGACGCGGCGCAACGTGGCGACCCTCCGCGCCGACGGCGTTCAGGTGGTGGACCCCGCGCACGGCGAGCTGGCGTCTGGCCTGGTCGGCGACGGACGCCTGCCCGAGCCGGACGATCTGGTCCGCATTATCGACGACTGGCTGGCGAAAGCCGCGGACGGCAGGGGCGAAGAGGGCCCCGCATCCCTCAGCGGCCAACACGTTCTCATCACCGCCGGGCCGACGCGCGAGGCCGTCGACCCCGTCCGGTTCTTGTCGAATGGCTCGACCGGCACGATGGGCTTCGCGATCGCCGAGGCCGCCGCCCAGCGGGGCGCGCGCGTAACGCTGGTTGCCGGGCCCGTCTCGCTGACGACCCCGCCCGGCGTACACCGCGTCGACGTGACGACGGCCGCCGAGATGCTGGCCGCCGCGCTCGCCGTCGACGACGCCGACCTCATCGTCGCCGCCGCCGCCGTCAGCGACTACGCGCCTGCTGCGCCCACCGACCGCAAGCTCAAAAAGGCCGACGACGACCTCACGCTCCGCTTGCGCCGCACGCCCGACGTGCTGGCGGCGCTCGGCGAGCGCCGCCGCGACGGCCAAACGCTGGTCGGCTTCGCGCTCGAAACGCACGACGGCGAGGCGCACGCCCGGGGCAAGCTCGACCGCAAGCGGCTCGACTGGATCGCGCTCAACGTGCAGGGCGAGCCGGGCGCCGGGATGGGCTCGTCCACGAACCGGCTGACCCTCCTTGGCCGCGACGGCGCCCGCGTTGAGATCCCGCTCGCGAGCAAGGCTGAGGTCGCCCACGCGCTCCTCGACGTGCTCGCATCCCGTTCCAGCAGGGCCGTCGCGTGATCCGTCTCGCGCTCGCCGCGCTCCTTCTCGCCGCCGGTTGCATGCCCAGCCCCTCGCCGTCCGGTCCGGCTCCGCCGTCCGACGCTCCTCGGTTTCTCGCGCTGGGCGACTCGTACACGATTGGCGAGGGCGTCGCGGCAGAGGGCCGGTGGCCGGTGCAGCTGGCCGCCGCGCTCCGCGCAAGCGGATCGCCGGTCGCTGACCCCGAGATCGTCGCGGTTACTGGGTGGACGGTCGCCGAGCTCGACGCGGGCATCGACGCGGCCGGTCCGCACGCGCCGTTCGACCTCGTGACGCTGCTCATCGGCGTCAACGACCAGTACCGGGGCCACGACCTCGGCGGGTACCGGACGCAGTACCGGACGATGCTGGCGCGCGCCATCGGGTTTGCTGGGGGCGACCCGGCCCGCGTCGTCGCCGTGTCGTTCCCCGACTGGGGCGTGACGCCGTTCGCCGCCGACCGCGACGCGGCGCAGGTCGCTCACGAGGTCGACGCCTTCAACGCCGCCGCGCGTGCGATCGCGGAGGGCGAGGGCGTCGCGTGGGTCGACGTCACGCCGCTCTCGCGCGAGCAGGGCGACCAGGTGGTCGGCGATGGCTTGCATCCGGATGCCAACGCCTACGTGGGCTGGGTCGAGCGCATTCTGCCCGCCGCCACGGCTGCATTGGCGGACTGAGCTGACGGGGCTCAGATCCGATGGCCCCTCGCTGATCCGCTCGGCCGCGAGAGGGGTCTGTCGGAATGAGAAGGGCAGGCACCCCGAGGCGGTCCGGACGTTCACGCGCCCCCTCTTGCCTCGTCATGCGCCGCCTCTCTCTCCCCCTCTCTGTCATCCTGATCACCTCGCTCAGCGGGTGTTACGTCTTCCGGGGCACCGCGCCGATCCTCGACTACGCCAGTCGCGAGGCCCCGGGGAGCCGCCCCGGCGGGCTCGGCGACCGCGACTCGGTCCGCTACGTGATCCACATCAGCGTCGACGGTCTGCGCCCGGACGCCGTCGAGCGGCTCGGCTTCGACGCCGTCCCGGCGTTCACGCGCCTGCGCGACCGGGGCGCGTGGACCCACAACGCCCGCTCCGACCGCGACTATCGGATCACGCTCCCCAACCACACCACCCAACTGACCGGCCACCCCGTGGTCGGGCCCGACGGCCACCACTGGACGGTCAACGTGGACCCGGCGCCCGGCGTGACGATCCACTCGAACCGCGGGGCCTACATCCCCAGCGTGTTCGACGTGGCCCACGACAACGGCTTGCAAACGGCGGCCTACGTCTCGAAGTCCAAGTTCTCGCTCTACCGCACGAGCTATGACGCCGAGCATGGCGCACCGGACACGACGGGCGTCGACGACGGCCGCGAGAAGATCGATACGTTCGTCTACCAGCCCGACACCGACACGCTCGTCGATCGGCTGGTGGCCGACCTCGCGGACGACCCCGCCGCGTACACCTTCCTCCACATCCGCGACCCCGACTCACGGGGCCACATCATGGCGTGGAGCATGCGGCGGGGCAGCCCGTACCTCCGCGCCGTCGAGCACTCGGACATGTTGATCGGCCGGATCCTGGCCCTCGTCGATGATGACCCCCGGCTGGCGGGCCACACGGCGATCATCGTGACGGCAGACCACGGCGGGAGCGGCCGGGGCCATGCCCGCGACCGCCGCGAGCACTACACGGTCCCCTTTTACGTGTGGAGTCCGGGCGTTCCGCGCGCAGACCTCTACGCGCTCAACAAGGGCCTGCGCGTCGACCCGGGCACGGGCCACATCCCGTACAGCGCCGAGCTCCAGCCCATCCGCAACGGCGACGCGGCCAACCTCGCGCTCGCGTTCCTGGGCCTGCCGCCGGTCCCCGGCTCCACGATCGGCGCCGCCGTCCCCCTCCGCGTCCGCCCCGACGTGCCCGTCACCGTCGACCCGACGGGCGCGCCGGCGGGGACCCCGTCCGAGGCGCCGCGCGACACCGTCCGTACCCACTGATCGTCCCTGCGCTGGCGCTCGCGGCAGGTCATCCAAGGCGCTCGCGAGCGTCGAGTGGCGGTCTCGCGTGGGCCGGGACGCAGGCGCTCCCGGTGACTAGTGGGGAGGGTACGCCCGTGGCTTCGAGGCCTGCCTCCAGCAGGGCCGGCGGGGAGGTGGCGGACAACGGCGTCGCGCGGCGGCCACTGCTCGGCGCCTCTCGGGCAGCGCGCGCTTATCCACAGGGTTGTCCACCTTGTGCACACCTTCGTTGCCCGGCCCCCGGCGACCGTCTACCTTGACCGGTCCCCCTGGACTGACCCGTGGCCGACAACGCTCTGCTCGCCGACGTGCTTCGCGAGGCCCGTGCGCTGCTCGCGGTGCAGCATGCCATCGCCGGGCCCGTCCGCTTCCTGGGCCCGCCCGAGCCGATGGCCCAGGCAGACCCGGTTGTTGAGACCACTCCCGAGACCGCGCCAGCGGTGCTCGCGACGGAGCCTCCCGCACCGCCCGCCGTAAACGCCGACGAACCCACAGACGACGACGTGCCCGACCTCTTCGGCAAACTCCCCGACCCCAGCCTCGACGAGACGCTCTCCCCGTACGAGCGCATCGAAGCCCTCATCCCCGAGGGCTCGCCGCTCCACGACATGACCTCGCTGAAGGAGGTGAAAGAGTGGCTGGCGGCGACCGAGCTCGTGCCCATCGACCGCGACCGGATCAACCCCGTGCTCGGCACCGGCGACCCGAACGCGGACCTGATGGTGATCGGCGAGGCGCCCGGCGCCGACGAGGACCGCATCGGCGAGCCCTTCGTGGGGCGAAGCGGCCAACTGCTCGACAAGATCCTGGAGGCCGTCTTGTTCAAGCGCCCCGAGGTCTACATCGCCAACATCCTGAAGAGCCGGCCGCCGAACAACCGCGACCCGTTGCCCGAGGAGGTCGCCGCGCACATCCCGGTCTTGTACAAGCAGATCGCCCTCGTGCGCCCCAAGGTGCTGCTGGCGGTCGGCAAGAGCGCCGGGAACGGGCTGCTCCAGAAGAAATCGTCGCTGGCGTCGCTGCGCGGCACCTTCCACGACTACTACGGGCTGCCCCTTCTCGTCACCTATCACCCGGCCGCGCTCCTGCGCAACCCACAGTGGAAGCGGCCGACCTGGGAGGACGTCAAGCTCCTCCGCACCCGCTACGATCAGCTGACGAAGGCGTAGGGCATGAGGATTGAGGTGTAACGCCTCGGCCCCGTACCCCGCCCCTGTCTCCGCGCCCGCCCCATGGCCGACCTCGACGACTTCCAACAGCGCCCCTTCCGCATCGACGAGGACACGCCCGGCGTGCCCATCGAGAAGATGGCGGGCGGCAAGCGGCGCCCGCTCAACGTGCTGCCGATGCAGCAGCAGGCGGGCCGGATGCCGCCCCAGGCGACCGACGTCGAGCAGTCCGTGCTGGGTGCCCTCCTGATCGAGCGCGAGGCGATCCCGAAGGCAATCGAGATCTTGCCCGCCGACGCGTTCTACGAGCCCCGGCACCAGCGCATCTACGAGGCTGTCGAGGCGCTTTTCGAGCGCGGCAACCCGGTCGACCTCATCACGCTGACCGAGGAGCTCAAGCGGCGCGGCGACTACGACGGCATCGGCGGCTACTACCTGACCGAACTCACCACGCGCGTGGCGAGCGCGGCGAACGTCGAGTACCACGCCCGCATCATCGCCGAGAAGAGCCTGCTGCGGAAGATCATCACGACGATGACCGGCGTCGTCGGGCAGGCCTTCGACCCGACGACGGACGCGTTCGACCTGCTCGACAACGCCGAGCGCGAGATCTTCCAGATCTCGGAGTCCCAGCTCCGCAAGGGCGCCGTCGACATGAACTCGGTCGTGCACGCGACGATGCAGCACCTCGAGTCCATCCACGGGCGCGAGGGCGGCATCACAGGCGTGCCCTCGGGCTTCACCGCGCTCGACGCGATGACCGGCGGCTGGCAGAAGTCCGACATGGTGATCGTGGCGGCCCGGCCCTCGATGGGGAAGACCGCGTTCAGCCTGGCGCTCACGCGGAACGCCGCGTTGCACCCCGAAAAGCCCGTCGGCGTGGCCTACTTCTCGCTCGAGATGAGCGCGCAGCAGCTGGCGCAGCGCCTGCTCACGTCCGAAGCGCGCGTCGACGCCCAGCGCGCCCGAACGGGGCGGTTGCACGACGACGACTGGCCCAAGCTGGCGCGCGCCGCCGGGCGCCTGTCGGCCGCCAACATCTTCATCGACGACACGGCCGGACTCGGCATCCTCGAGCTCCGCGCCAAGTGCCGGCGGCTCAAGGCCGAGCACGACATCGGGATGGTCATCGTCGACTACCTCCAGCTGATGCACGGCACGTCGCAGACGGCCGGCAACCGCGAGCAGGAGATCGCCCAGATCTCGCGGTCGCTCAAGGGCCTCGCCAAGGAGCTCGACGTGCCCGTGATCGCGCTCGCGCAGCTGTCGCGCGCGGTCGAGACGCGCGGCGGCGACAAGCGGCCCCAGCTGAGCGACCTCCGTGAGTCCGGCTCCATCGAGCAGGACGCCGACGTGGTCATGTTCATCTACCGCGCCGAGCGCTACGGCATCACGGTCGACGAGAGCGGCAACTCGACCGAGGGGCTCGGCGAGCTGCTCATCGGCAAGCAGCGAAACGGGCCGATCGGCGACGTCAAGGTGGCCTTCGTCACCCAGTACGCGCGCTTCGAGAACCTCACGAGCTACACCGCCAGCGACTCGTCAGGCGGCTACGACGAGTACCCGGCGCTCGACGGCCCGCCCGCCCAGCTCGGCGGCTACGACGGCGGCCCGCCCCCGCTCCCACCCCCGGCCACCGACGCGCCGTTCTAGCCCGGACCGGAGCTGGAGCCCCGGTCTGGGCCGGCCGTCCCACTTGCGCGTCAGTCACGCTGGACGAACCCAGCGAGCGCGACCGTGTACTCATCGCGTTCGGCGTCGTAGGTCGCCGTGTACCGGGTGGGGTAGTACCCCGGCGAGGGGTAGACCTCGGGCAGGGCGAGGGGCTCGTCGACCGGCGCATGGGAGGCGACGAAGGCCTGGGTGAGCATGGGCTCGACGAACGCCATCCGCCCGTCGTAGAAGCCGTAGATCAAGACCTCCGAAAACGAGCCGCCGGGCGCGTAGGTCGGGTCGGCCGTATCGATCCAGTGGGCGCCCATGCGTGGGACGCCGCCCGGCGTCGGGACGTACCCGGTAGGCACCGCGCCGTCCGCCGGGGCCGCTGCCAACTTGGCCTCCCACTCAGGGTCCGCGGGCGAGATCGCGTCGCGCTCGTCCGGCGAGAGCAGGTAGAAGTGGACGTCGACGTGGGGGCGGTCGAAGAGGCCGGGCGGTTCGTGGCCCGCCGGGTTCCAGTCGAGGGCGACGTGGTTGAACGGGAGGTCCGGCACGTCGGGGAGGTCGAGGGCCAGCTCGAACATGCCGTGCATGGGGTCGTCGGAGGGCGTGTGGTCGGCGAGGAGCCGGTCGAGCGCGCCGGCGTCGAACGTGACGCCGACGGCCTCGGGCGTGCCTTGATCGGTTCCGTCGGCGGTGCGGACCCAGGCGCGGGCCTCGGCTCCGCCGAACGCGGCCCGGTCGCCGACGACCAAGGCCGGGGCCTCAGAGGACCCGTCGCAGGCCTGGACGAACAGGGCGAGGAGGATGAGAGATCGGAGCATGGTGGGGAGGGTCTTAAGGGAGCGTGGGGCAACCAACTCCGCGTCCCCGTCGGGTACATGGGTGATGTCACCTATTTTTCGGCCGTTCGCCCCTCCACCTGTCGTGGCCCTCACCCTCTCCTCCGACGACCTCGCCCGCCTCCGGGCGGCGCAGAACGTCCTCTTGGCCCCGCTCGCGGCGCCGAGCGTGGAGGGCTGGGCGGCCCGGGTGGTCGAGACGCTGGTCGACGTGTTCGGCGCCGACGGGGGGCTGATGGCCTTGCCGTACCGGGACACCCCCGTGGTCGAGCGCGGGCTGAGCCGCGGCCTGGCCAAGGTGTTCGATCACTTCGTGGTCGAACCGCAGGCGGCGGGGGAGGAGCTCCTCGACCCCACGATGGAGCGGTGCACGCGCGTTCGACTCGCGCACGACGTCCACGCGCTGTCGTACGCGCGCATCGACCACTTTCTCGCGGGCGCCCTCAAGCACTCGGCGTACTACCACGAGACCCGGGCCGCGCACCCGCACCGCGAGGCGGCCGTCCTCATCGCGGATCTCAGGCGTGACGGGGAGGCGGTCGAGGGCGCCGTCCACCTCTACTTCGGGGTGGCCTCGCGGTTTGGGGACGCGACGCTGGACGTGCAGGACCTCCTCGTCCCGGCGCTCGACGCCGGCGTGGGCGCCGCGCTCGACCTCGGCGCCCGCCGGGCCGCGCTCGACGCGCTCGACGCCCCGCTCGTGGTGTGCGACGTGGACGGCCGGGCCGTCCACGAGTCGGCCGCGCTCACGGCGGCCCTGGCCGACGACGCCCGCGCCGCGCACGTCCGGGCGGAGGCGCGCCGGCTGGCCGCCGACCTCGCCGGGCCGGGCGTGGCGACGAGCCCGGAGCGGGCGGTCCGGACCGGGCGGGGGACGTACGGGCTCCGCGCGACGGTCTTGCCCGAGGGCGCCGCGCTCAGCCCCCGGCCCGCGGTGCTCGTCGCCGTCCGCCCCCCTGCCGACCCGTGGCCGTCGGCCGACGTGCTCCGCCAGCGGTTCGCGCTGACGCGACGGGAAGCCGAGGTCGCCGGTCTCCTCGCGCGGGGACTCGCCAACGACACCGTCGCCCACGCCCTGTGCATCAGCCCCCACACGGCCCGGCGCCACACCGAGCGGGTCATGGGCAAGCTCGCTGTCAGCTCGCGGTCGCGAGTGGCCGCCGCAATTCTCGCCCCCAGCCCTGCGGTGCCTTAGCGATGGCCCTTCACCTCACGTCCGACACGCTCGCTCGGATCGGGGAAGCGCAGGCGGCGCTCCTCGCCCCGCTCGCCGCCCCGACGGTGCGGGCATGGGGCGAACGCGTGACGGAGGTGCTCTGCAAACTCTTCCATGCCGAGACGGCCGTGGCCGTGCTCCCGGACCGCTCGGTGGTCACTCGCGACTACGACGTCCGGGCGGCCGAGGTCATCACACACTTCGTCGTGGAGCCGGAGCGGGACGGGACGCCACCGCCGGATCCCGGGACGAAGGTCGTGATGGACGCTCGCCGCGCCCGGGGCCTCGGCGTAATGACGTGGCCCGTCATCGACCGGCTCCTCGGCGGGACGCTCGACGCGTCGCCATTCTACCACGAAACAGTGAGGGCGATGGCGGCCCACGACCTCCACGGCATGTATCTCCCTAAAGGGCTGGCCGACGGCGAGCACGCGCAGGTCGAGGTGTACCACACCCACGGCGCCCGGAACCCGTTCGGCGCCGACGGCGCAGACGTGATGGCGCTGCTCGTCCCGGCGTTTGCGGCAGGCACCGCGGCGCTGGCCCGCTTCGACGGTCATCGCGCGATGCTAGACGTGTTGCCCGAGCCGGTCGCCGTCTATGGCGCCGACGGCCGGACGATCCACCGCAACGCGGCGTTCGAGCACGTTCTCGCCGCCGACTCCCAGCGCCTCCGAGTCGAAGCCGAAGCCGGGGCGCTGGCCCGAGAGGTCGGCGCGGGCACGGTCGGGGCGCGGCCCGAGCGGCGCGTCCTCACGGCGCGGGGGGCGTATACCCTTCGGGCGATGGTCCTGCCTCGGGGAGGCGGGTTCGGTCCCGCTCCGGCTGTGGTCGTCACGGTCATGCCGCCCTCGGACCCGTGGCCCGATGAACGGGCTCTCCGGGACCGGTTCGCGCTGACGCGCCGGGAGGGCGAGGTGGCCATGCTCCTTGCACGGGGGCTCGCCAACGACGCCGTTGCCCACGCCCTGTGCATCAGCCCCCACACGGCCCGACGTCACACCGAGCAGGTCATGGGCAAGCTGGACGTGGCGGCCCGGGCTCAAGTCGCCGCTGCGATCCTCGAGCCCGTCCCGGGCCCCTAGCTACACGCGCCCGGCGTCCGGGACTCGGAGCCAAACGATCGCGAGGGCGCCGGCGACCGCCGCCATGGCGATGGCGCCGACCACGGCCGGGGACGGCCACGCCTTGGCCAGTGGACCCAGCGCGGCGCCGCCCAGGGCCGCGCCGAGCGGCCATGCCGCCTGGTAGACCGCGAACTGGGCCGCCCCGATGGGCCGCCAGCACACGGCCATCCCCGCGGTCGCGAGCGTCGTCAGCACGAGCGACCGGAGCGCGACGGCGCCGAATAGGAACGCTCCCATCACGCCTGGCACCGCCCATGCCCCCCGCGCGAGGGCGGCCCCCGCACACAACGCGGCCATGGCGCCCAGAACCACGGCAGCAGCCCGCCCGCGACCCACCCGCTGGATGAGGCGGGGCCCGAGCACGACG
Organism: Rubrivirga aquatilis; assembly: GCF_046845665.1. Taxonomy (GTDB): domain Bacteria; phylum Bacteroidota; class Rhodothermia; order Rhodothermales; family Rubricoccaceae; genus Rubrivirga. Next base: position 765,887 of record NZ_CP177355.1, read on the forward strand.
CCGGCCCCGCCCCCCACGACGGCTCCCACCGCCACCACCTGCCCGTACCCACTCCCGGTCCATCCCAGCTCCTGCACCGTGAGCACCGGCATGAGGGCGTCGAAAAGACCGTAGGCCGCCCCGGCGCAGGCTCCCGCCAGGACGAGCCGCCGACTCGCGGACCACCCGAGCACCCGGCGAAGCCCCTGGGTGAGTGGGGCCCACGCCCCGAGGTGGAGATCGGCCGCGGCCGTCGAGGCCGACCCGGCCGTCCAGGGCAGCATCCGCTCGCCCGGCCGCTCGCGCGCGACCACCACGAGCCCGCCGGTCGCTGCCGTCGCCGCGGCCGCGGCCAGGAGCGCCCCGTCCAGCCCCGCGACGGCGATCAGCGCCGCGCCCCCTGCGCTCGTGGCCGCGATGCCGACCACCTTTCCTGCCCACATCCAGGCGTTCGCCTCGGGTACGTCCGCCGCCGGCACCACGTCGATGGCCAGGGCGTCCGCGGCTACGTCCGTCAGGCCGAGCCCCGCGTTGCCTACCGCCGCCGCGAGCGTGAAGGCGACGAGCGAGGTGCTCGGGTCCGGACCGAGCACCATGCCCAGGTATCCGCTCACCGCGACCGCCGTCCCCGCCAGCGCCCAGGGCCGGCGGCGCCCCATCGGAAGGTAGCCGAACCGGTCCATAGCCACGGCAAACAACGGCTTGAGCGCCCACGGAAACGCCACCGCCCCGACGAACGCACCCACGCCGCCGGCCCCCACGCCACGAGCAGCCAGGAGCGCGGGCAGCGTGATCGCGACGAGTCCGATTTGGAGGCCCTGAGCAGCGTAGATCGCTGTCAGCGTGGACAGGCAGAGCCGGCGGGAGTCCGTAAGCGCGGTCACCGTGTCGTGGGGCGTGACGGCGAAAGGCTACCAACGCCCCGCTCGGTCCGCCTCCCGCGGCCTCTCGCGAGGCCGGATCCTGACCCGGTGTCCAGTTCTAGACCGTCCCGCCGACAGCCGAGGAGCCACCCGCGTGGCCGGGCGTTTGGAGACCATGGACGACTCTCCCTTAGACCCCGGCGTCCGCATCGGCCACGTCCACCTCAAGGTGGCCGACCTCGACCGCGCGCTCGCGTTCTACCGCGACGTGCTCGGGTTCGAGGTGACGCAGCGGATTGGCGACCAGGCCGCGTTCCTGAGCGCGGGCGGCTACCACCACCACGTCGGGCTCAACACGTGGGAGAGCCGGGGCGGGAGCGCCCCCGCGCCGGGCACGACGGGGCTGTACCACGTCGCCTTCCTGTACCCCGACCGCGCCGCGCTGGCGGACGCCCTCCGCCGCGTGCTCGCCGCGGGCCTCCGCCTGGACGGCGCCGCCGACCATGGCGTGAGCGAGGCGCTCTACCTCCGCGACCCCGACGGGAACGGCGTCGAGTTGTACCGAGATCGCCCCGAGCCCGAGTGGCCGCGCCAGCCCGACGGATCGCTCGCGATGACGACACGTGCCCTCGACCTCGACGCGCTGCTGGCGGACGAGGGCTGAGTCAGGGGGCGCCTTGGAGGGGGGTCCGAGAACGCCGGATGGTGCGACGGCCGGGGACATCGCTGGGCGGGCGGCGGTTAGAAGGGGCCTTCTCTCCCTCTCTGATGAAACCCTTCCTCCCCGCTCTTCTCGCCCTCGCTCTTTCGGGCTGCATGTCGACGAGTCCGTCGATGACCGCTAGGCCGGCGCCCGACGCGACGGTCGGCCCCCGCATCGCTACGACGAACCCGATGGACATCCAGCCGTCGATGAGCCCGCCCGCGTGGGCGCCGACCATCGACCCCCAGATGCTGGCCGTCATCGAGCGGCTCGGCGCCTACGAGCAGCCCGCGTTCACGTCGCTCACGCCGTTCCAGGTCCGCAACGCCAAGCTCCCGGCCGAGGCCGTCGCCTCGCTCCTGATGCGGACCGGCCTCCCGCCGACGCCCCCCGCGGTCGACATCGCGCACATGAAGCTGCCCGTGAGCACGGCCGACGGCGTCCTGGTCCGGACCTACACGCCCGTCGGCGCGACGGGCCCGCTCCCCGTCATCGTGTACTACCACGGCGGCGGCTGGGTGATCGCCGACCTCGAGACGTACGAGCCGTCGGCGATGGCGCTGGCTCAGAAGACGAACGCCGTCGTCGTGTCGGTGGCGTACCGGCAGGCCCCGGAGCACATCTACCCGGCGGCGCACGAGGACTCGTACGCGGCCTACGACTGGGTCACCAAGAACGCCGCCCAGATCGGCGGCGACCCCGCCCGGATCGCGACGGTCGGCGAGAGCGCCGGCGGCAACCTCGCCGTGGCCGTGGCGCTGATGGCGCGCGCGCGCGGCGGCCGGATGCCCGACGCGATCGTGTCGGTGTACCCCATCGCCGACGGCGACATCGACTCGCCGAGCTACCGGCAGTACGCGAATGCCGCCCCGCTCAGCCGCGGGTTCATGGAGTGGTTCTTCAACTACGCCACGCCCGACTGGCAGACGCAGACCTACGAGTACGTCGACCTGCTCGACGACGACTACGCCGGTTTCCCCCCGACGACCATCCTCAACGCCGAGATCGACCCGCTCCAGTCCGAGGGCGGCGAGCTCGCCGACGTCATGCGGGGCGACGGCGTCGACGTGATGCGCGAGGTGTACCCCGGCGTCACCCACGAGTTTTTCGGAATGGCCGCCGTGCTCGAGCAGGCCGTCGCCGCCCAGGGCGTCGCCGTCCGGCGCCTCAGGGAGGCGTTCGGGACTCGCTAACCCCGACTTCGTCTCGATCGACGCGCGCCCCCGGTGGACCTCCGCCGGGGGCGCGGTGCGTCTGGGTGCGGCTACCTTTCGGCTCCCCTCCCGCCTGACCGATGCCCCGGACCGCCACGCTCACCGCCCGCCGTCCCTTTCTCGCCGAGTTGCTCCAGCGCTCCGACGCCCGCGTGGGCGTGCAGGTGGCCGGCATCGTCGGGTTCGCCGTGCTGGCCGCGCTCGGCGCCGAGGCCCGGATCTGGCTGTGGGAGGTCCCGATTACGCTGCAGACGGTCGCCGTCTACGGCGCCGGGCTCGTGCTCGGCGGCCGCAACGGGCTGCTGGCGATGGCGCTGTACCTCGCCGCCGGGCTCGTGCTGCCCGTCTTCGCCGGCGACGCCTACGGCCTGGGCTACCTGACGACCTCCGCCTCCGCGGGCTACCTGCTGGCGTACCCGCTCGTCGCGCTGTTGGTCGGCCGCTTGACCGACGAGAAGCGCGGCTTCTGGGCGTCGGCGCTCGCGATGACCGCCGGCGCCGTGCTCCTGTTCACCGTCGGCGTCGCCTGGCTGCACGTCGCGGCGGCGCACGCCACGTGGGCCGAGTCCATCGTCAAGGGCGCGCTGCTGTTTATCGGGTGGGACCTCGCCAAGGTCTGGCTCGTCGCCGGCGGCTACGCCGGGCTCCGCAAGATCACCGGCGCGTGAGCCGGCGCACGACGCGGGCGCCCGAGACGGACGCCCGCTTTGCCGTTTCGCTCCGAGGCGTCGATGTCGACGCTGAGACGCGGTGCGCGCACTACGACGGGCCGACGGACGTGATCGCGCTGCGGTTCGGCTGCTGCGACACGTTCGCCCCCTGCCACCGCTGCCACGACGAGACCGCCGATCACCCGGCCGAGGTCTGGCCGCGTGATCGGTTCGACGAGCCGTCCGTGCTCTGCGGCGCGTGCCGGACGACGATGACGTGGCCGACGTACCTCGCCTCCGGCCACACCTGCCCGGCGTGCGGCGCGGCGTTTAATCCGGGCTGCGCGGCCCACGCCCGCCACTACGCGGAGGCGGGCTGACTACCGGTCGACCCGCTCGCCGCCCCGCATCACCCAGGCGATCCGGCGCGAGTTCGAGATGTCCGCGAGCGGGTCGGCCGTGAGGACGAGCAGGTCGGCGGACTTGCCGACCTCGACGGTGCCGACCTCGTCCAGCAGCCCGAGCGCGTCGGCGCCGTTGCGCGTCGCGATCTGAAGCACGTCGCCCGGCGGGATGCCCGCGTCCACGAGCAGTTCCAACTCCCGGTGGAGGCTCGCGCCGGGGATCACCCAGGCGTTCGGCGTGTCGCTCCCGGCGGTGAGCCGGACGCCCGCGTGGTGGTACCGGCGGACGAGCGCGAGCAGCGTCGGCCACGCGGCGCGGGCGCGGCGGAAGTCGGCCGGCGTCCAGTCGTCGGTGGGGGTGCCGCAGGCGTCCCACAGCGCGGGCAGGCCGTGGGCGGCGTCGCGGTCCGGGTGGTCGCGGTAGCGGCGGGCGACCGGGCGCGTCCCGTCGGTCGAGAACTTGGTGTCGAAGGCGACGAGCGTCGGGTCGAGCGGGACGCGCTGGCGGACGACGGCGTCGACGACGGCGCCGACCTCGGGGCCGTCGGGGGCGAGCGCCTCCAGCCAGTCGATCCGGGCGCGCATCGGGCCCCGCCGGGCCTGCGCCTGGCGGTAGGCCGCGCGGTCGGCCGGGGCGAGCATCTCCTCCGTCCACGGCGCGGCGTGCGTGAGCTGGTCGATGCCTGCCGCGAGGCCCTCCGTCCACGACGTGCGTTGGAGGTGGCCGATGGCCGGGAGGCCGTGCGCGTGCGCCGCCGCGATGCCCGCCCGAACCGCCTCGGGCGAGAGCCGGCGGTAGAGCTTGACGGCGTCGACGCGCGCCTCGGCCTGCGCGCGGACCTCCTCCCGTACCGCCTCGGGCGACATCTGGGGATCGTCGATCAGCTCGCCGGCGACCACGAGCCGGGGCCCGGGAATCGTCCCCGCTGCAATGCGGTCGCGCAGGGCGACGCCGAGGTCGGTCGGGGTGGCGGGGCTTCGGGCGGTGGTCACCCCGAACCGGAGGAGCGCTGCCACCAGCCGCTCGGACAGGGCGGCGTCGAACCCGCGGCCGTCGCACGTCGGCACGAGGGCGTGGGCGTGCACGTCGATCAGGCCAGGCAGGAGAAAGCGTCCAGAGAGATCCTCCACCCTGGCGCCGGCGGGGACCTCGACCCGCCCGGCCGGGCCGGCCGCCACGATCCGCCCGTCGTCCACGACCACCACGGCGTCGGCGAGCGGCGGCGCTCCGGTCCCGTCAATCAGCGTGGCGCCGCGGAGGACGAGCGCGTCGGAGGCCCCGCCCTCGGCGGGCGACGGTCCGCACCCGCCCACGGCAATGGCCGCCATCGACAGGACGAGTAGGAGGCGCTGAGGCATGGGCGTGGACCGCGCCCCGTACCGCTGGGGCCGTGCCTTCAATATGCCAACCCCGACACCGACGGGGGCGGGACTACGGGAGGTCGATCTCGACGACCTCGACCTCGGGCCACCGCCGGCGTACGATCGCGCCGAGGTGGCGGAGCCCCCACGCCTCGGCCCGGTCCTGCCCGACCGCCAGCACGCCCAGGCCCGTCGTCGCGACGGCCGCCAGCCCCGGCGTGCGGATCTGCCCCGTGAGGTACAGCCCGACACCGCGCGCCGCGGCCTCCTCGATCAGCTCGGCCGTCATCGCGTTCGCGAGCGCGACGGCGCCCCTCTCCGGCAGCGCTCCGGCTCGCGCCTCGACGCCCCCGAACGCCGCCTCGATCCGCGCCTCCACCTCCGCCAGGGGCGCGTCCGTCCGGCACACCAACCCGATGGCCGCGCCGTCGCGGCGGAGCGGCTCGGCGTCGGGGACGAGCCCGAGGGTGCCGGCGAGGGCGGGGTTCAGGCCCGTCGTCAGCCGGTCATCCAACGCACGGTGCGTGGCGAGCACGCCGAGGCCGGCGGGCAGACGCGCGGGCCACAGGCCGAACGGGCGGTGCATGAGCACGGCGTCCACGCCCTCGGCCCAGGCGTACGGCGGGCGCCCGGCCTCCAGCGCCAGCCCGAGACGGCGCACGGGGCCGTCGGAGGCCAGCCATACGCCGGTCGGGTCGCCCTCGGCGGCGTAGCGCTCGGCGTCGAGCGCGGGCGCAAGTGCGGCAGCGATCTCGTGGACGGTCGGCAGGGACGTGGGCATGGCTCATGGACGCGGCGCGCCGGGGGCGGGTCCGCTGAACCGAGGCGCCGCGCCGGGCGTTCGGGCGTCGTGGACCTGTCCGACCTCCTGCCCGCCGACACCGCCAGCGCCGAGGCCACGCGCGCGCTCGGCCGCCGCCTCGCGGCCCGCCTTGAACCGGGCGACGTGCTCGCGCTTCAAGGCGACTTGGGCGCGGGCAAGACGCATCTCGCCCAGGGCATCGCCGACGGCCTCGGCCTCGACGGCGCATCCGTCACCTCGCCGACGTTCGCGCTCGTCCAGGAGCACGGCGACGGCGCCCTCCTGCACCTCGACCTCTACCGCTTGGACACGCCTGACGAAGCCGCCACGCTCGGCCTCGACGAGCTCCTGGACGGCGACGCCGTCGCGCTCGTCGAGTGGCCCGACCGCGCGCCTGGTTGGCTCCCCGCCCACACCGTCTGGCTCCGGCTCAGCCACCTCGGCGGCGACACGCGCCGTGTGGAGAGGGTCAGGGAAGGCTGAAAAGGGACGTTCCGGACACCGCCATGGACTTGACATCGCAAAGTGATCGAAATACTTTGAAATGCAAAGCTTGGCATGTCCCCGTCGCCGGCCCTCGTCCACCCGGTCCTCTGCATGACTCGATCCACGATCCTCTCGGGCGCCGCGGCGCTCGTCGTCGCCCTGGCCCTCGGGTACGCCGTCGCCCGGCCCGACACCGACGGGGCAGTGCGAGCCGTGGCCGAGGCCGTCGCACCGGACGCCGAGCCCGAAGACGCGCCGGGCTTCCTCTACGGCCGCGTCGTCGCCACCGACGGGTCGCACTACCAGGGCCGCCTGCGCTGGGGCGGGGGGGAAGAGGCCTTCTGGAGCGACACCTTCATCGGCATCAAGGACGAGAACCCGTGGGCGGCTGACACGCCGCTCGCCGACCGGGTCCGCCCGCCGGAGCTCTTCGGAATCGCGGTGCCCTGGGCCGCGCCCGAGGTCGACCTGGCCCGGCCGTTCATGGCGCGCTTCGGCGACATCGCCCGGATCGAGTCGCTGGGCGACGGGGTGCGCGGCGTGGTCCGGGACGGCGCCGACTTCGACCCTACTGTACGCGTCGTCCTCAAGAGCGGCGCTGTGGTCGACCTCGACCGCCTGTCGTCGAGCGACTTCGATGACGGCGTCCGCGTATGGGACCGGCGCGGCGTCGTGGACCTGGGGCCGGGCCGCATCCGCTCCATCGAGTTCCTTCCCACCGTCCCGCTCGCCGGTGTCCCGCGCCGTCTCCACGGGACGGTGCACACGCCGGAGGGAACGTTCACCGGTGTCCTTCAATGGGACCGGGCGGGGTGGGTCGGGTCGGACCGGCTCGTCGGCCGCTCCGAGGACGGCGACGTCAGCCTGCGGTTCGACGCCATCCGGTCGCTCTCGCACCGGTCGGGCGGTATCCTCGCCACGCTCCGTGACGGCCGCGAGGTCGCCCTGTCCGGTCCGCGCCCGGCCGGGGTCACGGTCGACGACCCGCGCTACGGCCGGGTGAGGGTGTCGTGGGGCACGTTGGAGCGCGTCGACCTCCGCTCGGGCGACAGTGGGCCGGGCTACGACGCCTTCCCGACGGGGCGCCTGCTGCGAGGGCGCGTGACGACGCGCGACGGCCGCCGCCTGGCCGGGCGGCTGGTCTACGACCTCGACGAGAGCGAGACGACCGAGACGCTGGACGCGCCGGCTGGCGGAGTCGACTACACGATTCCCTTCGGGCGGGTCCGGTCCATCGTTCTCTCCAACGGCGCGTCGGCGGAGGTCACGCTCGACGGCGGCGAGGTGCTGGCGCTGGAGCGGCGCGGCGACCTCGGGCCCGGCAACGCCGGCCTCCTCGTGCTCGCCGACGACGATTCGGGCTCGGAGTACGTGCCCTGGCCCGACGTCCAGCGGATCGAGGTCGAGCCCTCAGGCGGGTGACCCCGCGACGGCGCGGGGATCGGCTCGACCGGCCGGGCGTCGGAGGGAGAGACCAGCCCCCCGCCCCGTGCCGTCCGCCGAGTCACGCCTGTTCGCCCTCCCCCGGTTCGCGCACGAGACGGCGGCGTACCGGCCCGGATTGGAGCGGACGGCCGCCCTTCTGGCCGCCCTCGGCGACCCGCACCGCGCGTTCCCGACGATCCACGTCGCCGGGACGAATGGGAAGGGCTCGACGGCTTCGCTGGCGGCGTCCGTCGCCGAAGCGGCCGGGCTGGTCGTCGGGCTCCACACGTCGCCGCACCTGCTGTCCGTGCGCGAGCGGATGCGCGTGGGCGGCGCGCCCGCCTCGGCCGAGTGGCTTGAGACTGCCGTCGAGCGGCTGGCGCCTGTGCTGGACGAGATCGGGCCCAGCTTTTTCGAGGCGACCGTCGCGCTGTCGCTGCTGTACTTCGCCGAGCGGAACGTCGACCTCGCCGTCGTCGAAGTCGGATTGGGCGGGCGGCTGGATGCGACGAACCTTGTCGAGCCGTCCGTCAGCGTCGTCACCCACGTCGGGCTCGACCACACCGACCTGCTGGGCGAGACGGTCGTCGAGATTGGGCGCGAAAAGGCGGGGATCGCACGGCGCGGCATCCCGCTCCTTCACGCGGTCGTGGGGCTGGCGGCGCATGAGGTCGAGGCCGAGGCCGTGCGTCTGGGGGCGTCGGTCGAGGCCGTCCGCGGGACGTGCGCCGTCGAGGTGGCCGAGGCGTCGCCACTGCGCGTGCGGCTGGCGACGCCCGTCGCGGACTATGGCGAGGTGGCGGTCGGCCTGCCCGGGCGGCACCAAGCGTGGAACGCGGCGCTCGCAGTGCGGGCCGTCGAGGTCGCGCACGGCGCTGAGTTAACCCCCAGCGCCGTGCGCGCTGGGCTGGCGGAGGTCGTGGCGCGGTCGGGCCTGCGTGGGCGGGGCGAGGCGCTCGCCGACGGCCGGATCGTGCTCGACGTGGCGCACAACGCCGACGGCTGGCGGGCCGCGCTAGCAGCGCTGGCGGTGCCGCCGGGGGGGCGGCTGTGGGCGCTCGTCGGCGTGATGGCCGACAAGGACGCGGGTGCCCTGGCCGACGTGCTCGCCCGTGCCGGGGCCCGTGCCCTCGCGGTCGGGCTCGACGGCGACCGCGCGCTGCCCGCCGAGGCTCTTTCGGGCGTGCTCCGTGCGCGCGGCGTCCCTGCCGTCGTGGTGGTGGATGCCAGCGCGGCGCTCGCGGCCTTCGCCGCGTCTGCCGGGCCCGACGACCGGATGCTCGTCACGGGCTCGCATGTGACGGTCGCCGAGGCGCTCGTGCGAACTCCGTCACAGGAGGGGGGTTAGAGCCTCCGCGTCGCTCTATTTCTTGGCGCCCTCTCTGATCGTCCACCGGCGTCGCCCCTCTTGCCGGTCCGCTCGTCTTTCGCCCATCCCCTCTGCCAGGGCCGGGCGGCCCTCCTCTCCATGAACATCTCGGCCCTCGAGCAGAAGAAGGTCTCCGAACTCCACGAGATCGCCCGTGGCCTCGGCATCGACGGCTACGCCGGCCTCCGCCGCCGCGACCTGATCTACGAGATCTTGGGCGCTCAGGCCGACGCCGACGCCAGCGCCCCGGCCTCGCCGTCGGCCACCGCCGACGACCGCCCGGCTGCCCGGCGCCCGACGCGGCGCGATGAGCCGAGCCGCCCCACGCGCCGCCGGTCGCCCCGCACCCGCCAGCCCATCGCGGACCATTGGCCGGATTACATGCAGGGGTTCGACCCCTACGCCATCTCGCTCGACGGGCTCATCCGCAAGGTCGGCATCCTGGAGATCCTGCCCGACGGCTACGGCTTCTTGCGATCAGTCGAGTACGGCTACCTCCCCTCGCCCGACGACATCTACGTCTCGCCGAGCCAGATCAAGCGGTTCTCGTTGCGCGTCGGTGACACCGTCGACGGGCAGGTGCGGCCGCCGAAAGAGGGCGAGCGGTTTTTCGCCCTCATCCGCGTCCACTCTGTCAACGGCCGCTCGCCGGACGAGGTCGATGACCGGACGGGCTACGACTTCCTGACGCCCGCCTACCCCGACCAGCTTCTGCGCCTGGAGACGACTGCCGACGTGCTGGCGACGCGCGTCGTCGACATCGTGGCGCCCATCGGGAAGGGGCAGCGCGGGCTCGTGGTGGCCCCGCCGCGCTCGGGCCGGACCGTTCTCCTGCAGGCGCTCGCGGCCGGCGCCGTCGCGAATGCCCCGGACGCGACCGTCCTCGTGATCCTGCTCGACGGGCGGCCCGAGGACGTGATCGACTTCCAGCGCACGGTCCCCGGCGCCGAGATCATCGCCTCCACCTTCGACGAGGCGCCCGAGCGCCAGGTCCACGTTGCGGATCTGGTGCTGGAAAAGGCCAAGCGCCTGGTCGAAGCCGGGCAGGACGTGGTCATCCTTCTCGACTCGCTGACCAGCCTGGCGCGCGCGCACGCCGAGGCGCCCACGCCCGATGGCGCCCCAGCGCGTACCGGCCCGAGCGCCGCGCTCCGCGGACCCAAGCGGCTCTTCGGCGCCGCCCGCGCCGTCGAGGAGGGCGGCTCGCTCACCGTCATCGCGACCGTCCTCACTGGCACCGGCGCCGACCTCGACGACGCCGTCTACGAGGGCGTCCACGGCACGGGCAACATGGAACTGGTGCTCCGCCGCGACCTTGCCGACCTGGGCCTCTTCCCGGCCGTGGACGTGGCCGAGAGCGGAACGCGGCGCGAGGAGATCCTGGTCGGCCCCGACGACCTCCCCCGCTTGCGCGCCGCCCGCCAGCGGTACGCCCGCCTCGCCCCGCCCGAGGCGCTGGCGGCCTTGCTGGACGGCCTGCGCGGTTCCGCCAGCAACGAGGCGTTCCTGGAGGGCACGGGGGAGGAGGCGTAGGGCAAGGGGCCCTCAGCACGCCCGTAGTTTCTGCCCTTCGCCTCGTTCCTCTTGCCACATGCCCTCTTGAAAGCTCTCCTCCTCGACATGGACGGCGTCCTCGTCGACGTCCGCGGATCGTTCCGTCGCGCCATCACCGAGACCGTCGCCCACTTTGTCGGCGAGGGCCCGACGCCCGAGCAGATCCAGGCCAAGAAGGACGCGGGTGGGTTCAACAACGACTGGGTGCTGAGCGAGGCGTTCGTCCGCGAGGCTGGCGGCGACGCGTCGTTCGACGCCATCAAGACCCGCTTCAACCACCTCTACCGAGGCGACGCCTTCGACGGGCTCATCACGACGGAGCCCGCGGCGATCCGCACGGAGACGCTGGAGGAACTGGCGGAGCGTTTCAAGCTGGCGCTCGTCACGGGCCGCCCCGAGGAGGACGCGCAGTGGACGCTCGACCGATTTGGATGGGGCGACCTGGTGCCGGTCGTCGTCGGGATGGGCCAGCAGGCGGGGCGCGAGAAGCCCGACCCCTACGGGCTGGCGATGGCGCTCGACGCGATCGGCGTCGCCCCCGAGGATGCCGCCTATGCGGGCGACACCGTCGACGACATGACGGCGGCGATTGCGGCGGGCTGCCGCGCCGTCGGCGTCGTCCCCCCGGGCCTCGACCTCGACGCGCATGGCCGGACGCTGATGCAGGCGGGCGCGGATGTGGTGGTGTCGACGCCCGACGCGCTCCCGGCCCTGTTCTCGGGCGCGTAACGTCCGACTTGGCCCTTGGTGGAGGGCGCGACACCCCGTGCCCTGCGGTCGCTCACGTGCGTTCCTGCAGTCTTGCGTTCCTCTGGCGCCGCCGAACCGAGGGCCCCTGCGCTCTCGGCTACCCGTCGACGACGACCGTCTGCTCCACCATCTCGCCGTCCGGCTCCGGGAGCCAGGCCCACACCAGCACCGCCATTGCGACGATGGCCGCCGCTGAGGCCCACGTGTTCGACGCGTAGCCGAAGTCGGCGTACAGGACGCCGCCGATGGCCGCGCCGACGCCGGTCCCGATCTGCCCGACGGCGATGGTCAGCGACAGGAACGCGCCGCGCTGGCTGCTCGGCACGAGCGCCGTCAGCAGCGCCTGGAGCGGGGCCATGCGCAGCGAGAAGAGGGCCATGATGGCCACGTAGAGCACGTACGCCAGCCACCGCTCGGTCACCACGTACGTCAGCGCGGCCGTGACGACCGCCAGCCCGGCGCACGAGGCCAGGATCATCGGCTTGCGGCCGACCGAGTCCGACAGCGTCCCGGCGCGCGGGCTCACGATCACGCTCACGAGGCCACCCGCCAGGAAGAGCGTCGCGATCAAGTCGAGAGGCAGACCGAAGACTTCCAGCGGCCGCCCGAAGACGGTGACCTCGAGCGCGAACTGGTTCGTCAGCCACTGCGGGAGGTAGACGATGAGCAGCCCCAGCCCGAGGTACATCAGGAAGTAGGTGGCCGCCGCCGCCGCCGTGCCGCCCTCGGCGAGCAGCTGGCGGTAGAGCCGGAGCGCGCCGCCGACGGTCGGCCGCGTCTCGGAGAGTTGGACGTTGGGCTGGGGGACGATCAGTAGGATCAGCGCGAAGGCGACCGCCATCACGCCCGCGAACACGACGAACGGCGCTCGAAAGCCGGCGGCGACGGCGAGCGCGCGGCCGAGCGGGATCCCGATGACGAGCCCGAACGGGACGCCGCTCATCACCCACCCGGTCGCCCACCCGCGCTTCTCGTACGGGAACGCGTCGCCGACGTAGCTCACCGCCGCGCCCGACAGCACGCCGCCGCCGGCGCCCGCCAGCACGCGCATCGCCAGCAGCGACCCGAACGTGTCGGCGAAGCCGTGCAGCGCGAGCGCGACCGCCAGCGAGCCGGACCCGATCAGCAGCACGCGGCGCCGCCCGATGCGGTCCGAGATCGGCCCCATCACGAGCGCCGCGAACGCGAGCACCCACGAGTACACCGACACCAGCAGCCCCAGCGCCCCCGCGTCCGCCCCGAGCGCCTCGCCGATCAGCGGCAGGATCGGCGTGATGATGATGGTCTGGCTGGCGGCCGTGAAGACCAGCAGCCACAGGGCGAACAGCGTCGCGGTGGATTGGAAGGAGCGGTCGATGGGTGTTGCGACAGGGAACGTGCCCAACGGTACGACACCGGCGCCAGTCCGTGCCGTGCCGATCCCGCCCGTTCGAGGGCCAGGCCAGACCGACGGGGCTCACGGGCGGCGGGTCGGATGCGGCCGTGTTCACACTCGCTTCGTCGGATGTGGGCGGGCGTAACGCTGCGGTCATCCCCCGGTAAACGCGCCGTAACCCTGGGCCGGTAGTGTGGCCGGCGACGGACACGGGGCGCTCTCCACCTCGCCGTCGCCCTCTCCCACACCCGCCCGTCCATGTCGCTCCCGACCCCCCGCACGTCGCGGGCCCTCCGCTCCGCCGGCCTGCTGGCGGTCCTGCTCGCGCCGCTCGCGGCCGTCGCCCAGACGGGCGCCCTCGCCGGCACCGTCGTCGACGGCGAGTTCGGCGGCGGCCTCCCCAGCGCCAGTGTCTACGTGGTCGAACTCGGGACCGGCGACGCGGCCGACATCGACGGGCGCTACGAGGTCCGGAACGTGCCTGCCGGGACGTACTCGGTCCGGTACTCGTTCACCGGCTACGCGAGCCAGCTGGTCGAGAACGTGACCGTCGCCGCCGGCCAGACCGTGACGCTCAACGTCACGCTGGCGCCGGGCGCCGAGCTGGCGGAGGTCGTCGTCGAGGCCGAGGAGATCCTCGCCACCAACTCCGAGGCCGGGCTACTGCGCGTGCGCGCCCGGGCCGCCCAGGTGTCGGATGCGATCTCGGCCGAAGCCATCTCACAGAGCGGCGCGTCCGACGCGGGCGACGCCATGGAGCGCGTGACCGGCGCCAGCGTCCAGGGCGGGCGCTTCGTGTTCGTCCGCGGGCTCGGCGACCGCTACGCCAACACCCAGCTGAACGGGGCCGTCCTCCCGACGGCCGACCCGGACCGCCGGGCGGTCCAGTTCGACCTGTTCCCGGCGGGCTTCCTCGAGAACATCGTCACGCTGAAGACCTTCACGCCGGACAAGCCGGGCAACTTCTCCGGGGGCCTGGTCGACATCTCCACGCGTTCGTTCCCCGACGAGTTCAGCTCCTCGATCTCGGTCTCGACCGGCTTCTCGACGGCGGTGGCGCCCGGCGAGTCCGTGTTGCTGGACCCGGTCCAGGGCGCGAGCGCGTTCCGGTTCGGGGCCGGCGGCCTGGGCGTCCCGGGCCTCCTCCAGAACACGCCGCGCACGGCGTTCGTGCGGCCGACCACGCGGCTCGACGGGCCGAACGGCCCCGGCACGGGCCCGCTGGTGCGGCAGGACGCCCTGGCGGCCCAGTTCCTCGACGAGCTCTCCAACTCGCTCGCCCCGAGCGTGGCCCCGACCGAGGGCACGGTCCCGGCCGTCGGGAGCGTCTCGGTGTCCATCGGCGACCGCGTCCCGATGGGCCGCAACGCGCTCGGCTTCATCGTCGGGCTCACGGCCGACCAGGGCATCAGCGCCTACGACCTCGGCACGCTCGCCCGGATCGACCTGACGGGCCGCGACGCGGCGACGGGCCGGGTGGCCGTCGACACGACGCAGTTCCGGTCCGACCGCCGCGCGACGCAGTCGTCGCAGGTCGGCGGGCTGGCCAACCTCGCCTTCCGGCTCGGCGACACCAACGAGTTCAACCTCAACACGCTCGTCAGCCACGTCGCCGAGAGCGAGGCCCGGACGCTGGCGGGCGTCGACAACGTGCTCGGCGAGGGGACGCCGGTGACCGACATCGTGGCCGGCTACACCGAGCGGACGCTGCTCTCGGGCCAGCTCCGGGGCGAGCACGTCGTGCGGGACGTCCGGAACCTTGAGGTCGACTGGCGCGGCAGCCTGGCCAGCACCCGGCTGGAGCAGCCCGACCTCCGGCAGGCCGCCATCCGCTCGCTGGAGCGGGAGGACGACGACGGCAACCGGTTCACGTCGTACTCGCTGGTCGGCACGCCGCCCGGCCCGCAGCGCTACTTCCGCGACCTCGACGAGACGCTCGCCTCGGGCGGCCTCGATGTCGCCCTGCCGATCCACGCCTTCGGCAACCGGGGCGAGATCAAGGTGGGCGGCCTGGCCGAGCGGACCGACCGCGCCTACGGCGAGCGGTTCTTCTTCTACGAGCTCGACCGCTCGGTCGAGCTCACCGGCACCAGCGGCGCCGCGCTCGCCGAGTACCTCTCGCCCGAGAACACGGGAATCGTCGGGACGCGGACGAACGCGGCCGGCGAGATCATCCAGTACGAGTTCGGCCACTTCCTCGTCGACGCCACGCGCGACCAGAACCAGTACGAGGGGACCAACCGCGTCGCCGCGGCCTACGGCATGGCCGAGGTCGGCGTCGGCCCGCTCCGCGTCATCGCCGGGGCCCGCTTCGAGACCTCGAGCCTGTTCGTCGCCTCGCAGGCCCTCGCCACCGATGACACGCCGGCCGACTCCGTCGTGACCGTCGGCGGCACGGCGTTCCTGGGTAGCGACCGCCAGTACAACGACCTCCTCCCGTCGGTGAGCCTGGTCTACGGGCTCTCGGAGACCATGAACCTCCGGGCCGCGGCGACCCGCACCCTGGCCCGCCCCACCTTCCGCGAGATCGCCCCGGTCACGACCTACGACTTCACGTCGGACGGCGCGCTCCAGGGCAACCCGGCCCTGCGCCGGACGCTCATCACGAACCTCGACCTCCGCTGGGAGTGGTTCAACAAGCCCGGCCAGATCCTGGCGGTCAGCGGTTACTACAAGCGGCTCAACGACCCGATCGAGCGGATCATCACCGACCCGGAGAACGGGGCCACCTCGTACGCCAACGTCGACGTCGCGGACGTGCTGGGCGCGGAGGTCGAGGTCCGCCAGCAGCTCGGCACCTTCGGGCTCCCGGGCGTGCTCGGCGAGCGGCTCTCGCTCGGGGCCAACCTCTCGGTCACGCAGTCCAGCATCTCGATCACCGAGCGCGAGCTCGCCGCCCGGCGCCAGCTCGACCCGGACGCCGCCGACACGCGCGACCTCCAGGGCCAGAGCCCCTACCTCCTCAACGCGAATCTGAGCTACGACGACCCGGTGCGCGGCACCTCGGCCGGCGTGTTCTTCAACGTCTCGGGCCGGCGGCTCGCGCGCGTCGGCAACCCGCTCCCGGACGTCTACGAGCAGCCGTCGCCGCAGCTCGACCTGACGGTCTCGCAGCAGGTGTTCGGCGGCCTCTTCGCCATCAAGGGCTCGGCCAAGAACCTCCTCCACTCCAACTACCGCGAGACCTACGACGTGGCCGACCTCGGGCTCGCCGAGGTCGCGCCGTTCTCGGAGTACGTCCGAGGCACCACGTTCTCGATCGGCATCACGGTCAACCCCTCGGCCTCGGTGGGCGCGCCGGCCTCGATCCCGTCGCCCAACACGCCGCTGGCGTCCGCGGTCACCGACGACTAGCGCTCGGCGGCCGGGGCGCCCCGGCCGCGCTCTCCCTTCCCTTCCCCCCGCTCATGTCCCGCTTCGCTACGCTCGCCCTCGCCCTGCTCCTCACAGGCCCGGCGCTGGCCCAGGTCCCGACCGTCACGGTCTCCGCCGACATCACGTCCAACACGACGTGGTTGGCCAGCCAGGTCTACCTCCTTGACGGCCTCATCTATGTCCGCCCGGGCGCCACGCTCACCATCCAGGCCGGCACCATCGTCAAGGGCGCCGAGGTGCCGAGCACCGCCACCGGCGACCTCGCCTCCGGCCTCGTCGTCATGGTCGACGGCACCATCGAAGCGGACGGCCGCGCCGACGCCCCCATCATCCTGACCGCCGAGGCCGACGACGTCTCGGACCCGACGGACCTCGGGCCCGACGACCGCTCGCTGTGGGGCGGCCTCATCGTCCTGGGCCGCGCGACCACCAACTCGACGCCCGGCATCAACAACGTCGAGGGCATCCCGGCCTCCGACGACACGCGCTTCGGCTGCGACGGCACGACGGTCGTGTGCGACGACGACGACGACTCGGGCACGCTCCGCTACGTCTCCGTCCGCCACGGCGGCTTCGGCTTCGAGCAGGACTCCGAGATCAACGGCATGACCTTCGGGGCCGTCGGCCGCGGCACCACCATCGAATACGTCGAGGTCTACGCCAACTCGGACGACGCCTTCGAGTTCTTCGGCGGCACGGCCCAGGCGACGTACCTCGTTGGCGCCTTCAACGGCGACGACACCTTCGACACCGATCGCGGCTTCCGGGGCAAGTTCCAGTTCGGCCTCTCGATCAACAACCCTGGCAACGACGCCGGCCGCTGCCTGGAGAACGACGGCGGCGTCTCCAGCCTCGGCGGCGAGGACGCGACCCCGTACTCGCGCCCGATCTACTCGAACATCACCTGCATCGGGGCCGGTATCGGCGCCGACGGCAACCAGCTCGGCGAGGACAGCAACTCGGCCGCCCTCCAGCTCCGCGACAACACGGGCGGCGCCATCTACAACTCGATCTTCACCGACTACCCGGGCTCGGCCCTCAACATCGAGGCGCTCTCCTCGGGCGAGGACACCGAGAACCGGTTCGGCCAGAACGCCGAGGGCGACGACCTCGTCATCCGCAACAACCTCTTCTTCGGCTTCGGCGCCGGCGCCTCCGCCGCCGACCTCGTCGACAACGACTCCGACAACTCGGCCGCGCGTCAATCGGAGATCGAGACGCTCTTCGGCAGCGCCAACACGTTCGCCGACCCGCAGATCGCGTCCATCGGCCGCGCCTCCGGGAGCAACTTCGACCCGCGCCCCCTCACGGCCGGCCCCGCGGCCTCCGGCGCCCAGTTCGCCGCCAACGCCCTCGCCGGGGACGGCTTCTTTACCCCCGTCGCCTACCTCGGCGCCTTCGAGCCGACCACGTCGGCCACCGACAACTCGAACCCGACGTGGCTCGGCGGCTGGACCGCGCTGAGCCAGACGGGCGTCCTCTCGGGCCAGGCCACCCCGGCCGAGCGCGGCCCCGCCGGCGACCGGATCGGCCTCGACGCCTTCCCGAACCCGGTCCGTGGCGCCGGCACCGCCCGGTTCGCGCTCGACCGCGCCCAGACCGTCCGCCTCGCGCTCTACGACGCGCTCGGCCGCCAGGTCGCCGTCGTCGCCGAGGGCGCCTTCGCCGCCGGCGAGGCGACGGCCGCCCTGCCGACCGCCGGGCTCGCCCCGGGCGCCTACGTCCTCCGCCTCGACGGCGAGACGGTCGCCGTCACGCGTACCGTCAGCGTTGTCCGGTAGTCCCACCGGCGTTGAGGCCACGAATCTCGGTCGCGGCGCCCGTCACGGCCCGCGTCTGAGCTAGAGCGCCGGACCCCTGTGGGAGGGGTCCGGCGCTCGCTTTGTTGGAGCGTCGACGTCGACGCTCTGCCTCGCTACGGCGCCGCCGTCTCGGTGCCGCTCGCCTCGACGTGCGCTCGGTACGCCGCGAGGTCTCGCGCCGCGTCCTCGTCGCCGAGCGCCGCCGCCCGCTCCAGCCACAGCGCCGCTTGCGCATCGTCCTGGGCGACGCCCTGCCCATCGCGGTACGCCGCCGCCATCGCGCTCGTGGCCCCAGGGTGACCGTCGGCCGCCAGCCGCCGCAACGTCGGGATCGCTCCGGCCGGGTCGCCCGTCATGGGGTGCTCGTAGAACGCCAATCGGAATTGAGCATCGGGGTCGCCCGCCGCCGCGTCCGCTCGGAGCCGCTCGATCCCCGGCATCGAGTCCGGGTCGAACTCGCCGGGCTTGTGCGTGTACGTCTCCGTGAAGTCGTGGCATCCGGAGGCGAGAAGGAAGGCGGCGAGCAGGGCGAGGCGCATGCGAGAGTCGGAGGTCTCCCCTCGGTATCGGTCGTTCCCGTGCAGGTGTAAGGCGACCTGCTGGCGTCGTCCGTCAGGTGTCCCCGCTCGGACCGGATCCTGCCACGGCCCTCGGCGAGCGAGAGACGAACCGGTCCGGGGCCCGCGAACCCCCTTCTTCGGCATAAGTACTTGTCGTACCGTGCTTTCTCACGGCGCCTCGTTCACGATGGACTCTCCTTCTGCTCGGGCACCCGCGACGGGGCGAGGCGCGCCCCGTCGCCGTCGGACGCCTGGCTGGCTCCTGGGAGCCCTCAGCCTGGCCGTCGGGCTGGGGGCGTGCGAGAGCACCGTCGTGGGGCCGGAAGATGCGGCGGGGCCGCCAGGGGCCACTGCGCAGTTCTCCGCGGACATCCAGCCGCTCTTCGCCCGTCGGTGTGGCGGCGGGTGCCACGTTGGCGGGACGACCAGCGGGGTCGACCTGTCGACGTACGCGAGCGTGCGGGCCAGCATCGGCGTTCAGTACGGAGAGCGGGTGGTCCGCCCGGGCGACGCCGCGGGGAGCCCGCTCGTCGACAAGATCGAGGCGGCCCCCCGGTTCGGGTCCCGGATGCCCCAGGGGAGCCCCCTCTCTGCGGCCGAGATCGGGCAGGTGCGCGCCTGGATCGATGCCGGCGCGCTCGATGACTAGCTATCCCATGCGAGCCCTCGCCCTCTTCTCCCTCGCACTGGTGGTCGGCCCCGCCGCCGCTCAGACCTTCGCCGCCGACCGGGGGACAGTCACGTTCACGTCTCGCGTGCCGCTCCACTCGTTCACCGGCACCTCGGGCCACCTCACGGGCGAGATCGACACGGCGACGCGAGCGGTCGACTTCTACGTGGACCTCGAGACGCTCGAGACGGGCATCGGCCGGCGCGACCGGGACATGCGGGAGACGCTCGAGACCGATCGCTTCCCGTTCGCCGAGTTCACCGGCCGCCTCATGACTCCCCTCGACCTCGGACGGCGAGGGGCCCAGTCCGCCCGGGTCGAGGGCACGTTTACCCTCCACGGGGTGGCCCGGCCGATGGTGGCGGTGGGCACCATCGAGCGGACCGACCGCGGCCTCCGCGTCCGGGCCGAGTGGGAGGTCCGGTTGGACGACCACCGCATCACCCCACCCCGTCTCCTGATGATCAAGGTGGACCCCGTCCAGGCCGTCGCCATCGACGTGCTCCTCCGCCCCCGATGACTCGTCTCGTCGCCCTCGCCCTGGCCGCCGCGTTGGCGGTGCCCGCCGCAGGCCAGCCCGCCCGCGTGCGGGTGGCCGCGGACCGACCGGCCGAGGTGTTCTGGGCACCGAGCGTGATCACGACCCCGTCGGTGACGATGCTGCCGGCGCGCAACCTCAACGTCACCATCTTTCACGCCTTCGCGCCCGTCTCGCAGGGGGCCGGCGGCCTGTTCGGGCTCGACGGACCGGCCAACATCCGGTTCGGGCTCGATGCCGGCCTGACCGACTGGCTGACGGTGGGCGTCGGGCGGACGCGGTTCGACAAGCTGATCGATGCCCGGGTCAAGGGGGCCGTGCTGCGCCAGACCGAGCGCGGGACGGTCCCGGTGTCGGTGGTCTTCGCCGGCAACGCCGCCCTCGCCACCGAGCCCGACGGGCGCGACCTGGTGGCCGGGCTGAGCTACGCGGGGTCCGTGCTCGTCGCCCGGCGGTTTGGCGACGCCCTCAGCATCCAGGTGGCCCCGACGGTGGCCCACTTCAATACCGTGTACGAGCAGGTCGTCGACGGGACCGTCGAGACACCCGAGAACACGCTCGTGGCCGTCGCACTGGGCGCGCAGCTCCGTCTGAGCCGAGGGAGCGCGCTCTTGGCTGAGTACGTCCCGGTGCTGAGTGCCCGCTCCGACGGGACCACCAACGCGCTGGGCGTGGGCGTGGCCCTCGACACCGGCGGCCACGTCTTCCAGCTCTTCGTCACGGCCTCCCCCTGGGCCACCACGCAGCACACGATCGGCCAGACTGTCGACCGCGCGCTCGACGGGGATGTCCGGCTGGGCTTCACCGTGAACCGCGTCTTCGGGCGATGACCACTCCGTCGGGGTGTGCAGACCACGTACTCCCTTCCTCCCCCACTGCCATGCGACGCCTCCTCGCTCTTCTCGCCGCCCTCGCCCTCGGCCTTCCGGCCGTGGCCCAGACCTCGTTCACGGTGACCGTCGGTCCGAAGACGGCAGCACACCCCTACGTCGGGCAAGGGCACGCCGAGGGGTTCGCCATCGGCGGGGTCCAGGGCGCGGCCCTGACGCTCGTTCGGGGACAGACCTACACCTTCCAGATGGACGGGACGCCTTCGTCCCATCCGTTCTACATCAGCACGAGCCCGGCGGGCGGCGGCGACGGCGCGTGGGCGGACGGCGTGACCGGCAACTTCGCCTCGGGCACCAGCACGCTGACGTTCACGGTGCCGACGAGCGCTCCGGACGAGCTCTGGTACCAGTGCGGCGTCCACGACCGGATGGGCTGGCGGATCGCCATCGTCTCCGCTACGGCCGTCGACGACGGCGTGGTCGGCTTCGCCCTCGATCTCGCCGCGGCCAACCCCGGCCGGTCGCCCGTGAGCCTCCGCCTCACCGTCGCCAAGACGGCCTCGGCGACGCTGGAGGTGTTCGCCGCCGACGGGCGTCGCGTGGCCGTCCTCCACGACGGCCCGCTCACCGGGGGGCTCGAGCACCCGTTCGCGCTAGACGCCGCCGCCCTCGCGGCCGGGGTCTACATCGTCCGCGCCTCGTCGGGGGCGTGGGTGGCCGAGCGC
The DNA here is from genome assembly GCF_046845665.1 of Rubrivirga aquatilis. GTDB lineage: Bacteria > Bacteroidota > Rhodothermia > Rhodothermales > Rubricoccaceae > Rubrivirga. The sequence continues at coordinate 787,323 of NZ_CP177355.1, forward strand.
CGCGTGACGGTCCTCCGGTAGACGGCCCGCGATGGACGAGCCGAAGCCGGGGGCGACGTGGGGCCCGAGGCAGGCCGTACCCGCCTCGCGCACCGGTACCTTTCCGTCTCGCCTCCCGACGCCTCCGAGATGACGCCCCAGCCGCAGCCCCACGACCCCGAGGTCACCCCCGACCTCGCCCGCGAGCACGGCCTCACCGACGATGAGTACGCCGTTATCCAAAAGGTCCTGGGCCGCACGCCGACCTATACCGAACTCGGCGTCTACTCGGTCATGTGGTCCGAGCACTGCTCGTACAAAAACTCCATCGCGCTCCTGAAGACGCTGCCCCGCGACGGCGACAAGCTGCTCGCGGCGGCTGGCGACGAGAACGCCGGCTTGGTCGACATCGGGGGGGGGCTCGCGTGCGCCTTCAAGATCGAGAGCCACAACCACCCGAGCGCCGTTGAGCCCGTGCAAGGCGCGGCGACCGGCGTCGGCGGTATCCAGCGGGACATCTTTACGATGGGCGCCCGACCCATCGCCAGCCTCAACAGCTTGCGGTTCGGCTCCCTCAGCAACCCTCGCGTCCGCTTCCTGTTCGACGGCGTCGTGCGCGGCATCGGCGGCTACGGCAACTCCTTCGGCGTCCCGACGGTCGGCGGCGAGGTCGTCTTCGACCCGGCCTACGAGGGCAACCCGCTCGTCAACGCCATGTCGGTCGGCATCGTCAAGGTCGGCGAGACGGTGAGCGCGACCGCCCAAGGCATCGGCAACCCCGTCTATATCGTCGGCTCGGCGACCGGCCGCGACGGCATCCACGGAGCGACGTTCGCCTCGGTCGAGATCTCCGAGGACTCCGAGGCCAACCGCCCCAACGTCCAGGTCGGCGACCCGTTCACGGAGAAGCTGCTCTTGGAGGCCACACTCGAAGCCATTAAAACCGGCGCCGTCGTCGGGATGCAGGACATGGGCGCGGCCGGCATCTCGTGTTCGTCGTCGGAGATGAGCGAGAAGGGCGGCGTCGGCATGGACATCCAGCTCGACAAGACGCCCCAGCGCGAGACGGGCATGACGCCCTACGAACTGCTCTTGAGCGAAAGCCAGGAGCGGATGTTGGTCGTCGTCGAGAAGGGGCGCGAGCATGAGATCGAGGCCGTCTTCGACAAGTGGGACCTGCACGCCGTTCAGATCGGCGTCGTCACCGACACCGAGCACGTCCGCGTGTACTGGCACGGCGACCTGGTGATGAACATCCCCGCCGAGTCGCTCGTCCTCGGCGGCGGCGCGCCCGTCTACTACCGCGAGACCTCCCGCCCGACGTACCTCGACGACACCCTCGGCGCCGACCTCGACGCCATCCCGGACCTGACTGCCGACACGGCTGGCGAGTCGCTCGTTGCGTTGATGGGTGCGCCCAACATCGCGAGCAAGCGCTGGGTGTTCGAGCAGTACGACACCGAGGTCCGCACCAACACCGTCGCCGGGCCGGGCCCGACCGACGCTGCCGTCGTCCGCCTCAAGGGCACGGCGACGCGGTCGCCCGAGCCGATCCCGGCCCGGCCTGCTGGTGTCAAGGGGCCCGTCTCGCCCGGCACCAGCGAGCGCGGGCTCGCGATGTCCACCGACTGCAACGGCCGCTACGTCTACCTCAACCCCCGGCGCGGCGCCCAGATCGCCGTCGCCGAGGCCGCCCGCAACGTGGTCTGCGCCGGCGGCGAGCCGCTCGGGGTGACCAATTGCCTCAACTTCGGCAACCCCTACAAGCCCGAGGTCTACTGGCAGTTCACCGAGGCCGTCGGCGGGATGGGCGACGCCTGCCGCGCGCTCGGCACGCCCGTCACCGGCGGGAACGTCAGCTTCTACAACGAGAACCCCGACGGCGCCATCTTCCCGACCCCGACGATCGGCATGGTGGGGCTCGTCGAGGACGTCGACCGCGACACCACGACCGTCGCCTTCCGCGCTCCCGGCGACGCCATCTTGCTCGTTTCGCCCGCCGGCTGGTGGCACACCGGTGGCATCGAGGCCAGCGAGTACCTCCACACGCGGCACGACCGGACCGCCGGCGACGCCCCGCACCTCGACCTCGACGAGGAGAAGACGGTCCACGCAACGGTCCTCGCGGCCATCCGCGCTGGCTTGGCCAAGAGCGCCCACGACTGCGCCGACGGCGGGCTGGCCGTCGCGCTCGCCGAGAGCTGCCTGCACGGCGGGTTCGGCGCCTCGATCTCCCTCCCGGCCACCGACGCCCGCTTGGACGCCGTCCTGTTCGGCGAGGCCCAGAGCCGCGTCGTCCTCAGCGTCGCCTATGAACGGATCGCCGAGGTCGAGGCGCTCGCCGCCCAGCACGGCGCCCGTACAACGGTGATCGGCACGGTCGGGCTCGAGAAGCTGGCGATCGCCGTCGGCGGCACGACCGTGATCGACAAGGCCGTCGCCGACCTGAAGCGTCCCTACGACTCGGCCATCCCCGACGCCATGGGCGAGCCCGTCGCCGCCGCGTGACGCCTAGGCTGGCGCGACCGGGGCCGGCCGCACCCCTCAGACCCTCCGTCCGCGCGGCACACTGAGGTGGGGCTGGCGAGCGCAACTGGCGCGAGCCCTGGACTGGCGCCAGCTACCGCGCCACCGCCAGCCCCGCTGTCGCCTCCATGGGTGCAGGCAGCACGGCCTCGCCGCGCGGCAGCACGACGGTCACCGCCGTGCCCGCCCGCCAGCGGCTCTCGACCGTGATCGATCCGCCCATCAGTTGCACGAGTCGGTGCGAGATCGCCAGCCCGAACCCACGGCCCTCCGCGAAGCCGTCGAAGATCGCCGGCAGCTGGTCCTCGGGAATCCCAATGCCAGTGTCGATGACGCGCAGCGCGACAGCCGTCGCATCCGCGTCGACCTCGATGGTGACCCCGCCGGCCTCGGTGAACCGGACCGCGTTGCCGACGACGTGTGCTAGGATGCGGCCCAACGCGTCCGTGTCGAGCGTGGCGCCGACGGTGGCCTCCGCCGCCGACACATCGAGCGCGATGCCCTTGGCGGCGGCCTGCGCGCGGACTTTCTCGGTGGCCGTCTCGACGGCCGCGATCACGTCGATCGGGGCAGGGCGGAGGGTTTCGGCGCGCGCGTCGAGCGTGGCGAGGTCGAGGACGGAGTCGAGCGTCGCCAGCAGGCGCTGGCCGCCGGCCTCGATGGCCTCGACGAGCCCGCGCTGGGGCTCTGCGACCTCGTCACGCAGGATCTCGGTGAACCCGACGACCGACGTGAGCGGCGTCCGGATCTCATGACTCATGCTGGCCAGGAACTGGCTGCGGACGCGGGCGGCCTCCTCGGCGTGGTCGCGAGCCTCGATGAGCTGGCGCTCGTCGGCGCGCCGCGCCGTCACGTCGCGGCCGACGGAGACCACGCGGCGCCGGCCACCGGCTTCGACGACGCGCGAGAGCACGTCCAGTACGACGGGCGCGGTGCCGGGCCCGGCGATGCGTAGGTCGGACTGCGCGGTGCCGGCCTCGGCAAGCGCCGCGAGGTGTGCCCGGGCGGCGGCGCGGTCGGCCACGTCCACGCTGTCGAGCAGCGCAAGCCCGGCCCCCTCGGCGACGCCGAGAGCGACGCGGCCGGCACGGTTGGCCTCCATCTCGGTCCCGTCCAGCGCGTGGACGAGGATCACGTCCGGGGCGCCCTCCACCAAGGCCCGGCGCTCGGCTTCGGCCGCCGCGATCGGGGCCTGGGCGGCGCGTTCGCGGCGACGCACGGCGATCGCGACGGCCGCCGCGACGCCGACGCCGACGGCGAGTCCCAGGGCAGCAGCGACGAGAAGGGAGAAGATCATGGGACGGCCTAAGCGGGCAGGCCGAGGGTGGCGGTTTCCGCGGCCCCGTCGCCAGCCCCGTCGCCGACGAACGCGGCGTCGACGTGGGGCGCCTCCGGGCCCGAGGGGCTCTCCATCGGCAGCGCCACCTCGAACAGGGTCCCCTCGCCCTTCTTGCTCCACACCCGGATCTCGCCGCCCATCAGGTCGACGATCCGCTTGGTGATGGCCAGGCCGAGGCCGGTCCCCTCGAAGTCGCGGCGGTGGCCGTCCGACTCCTGCTTGAACGCCTCGTAGAGCTCCGGCAGGAACGCGTCGGCGATCCCGACGCCCGTGTCCTGCACGCGGATGGCGAAGAACGTCGGCGCGGCGTGCAGAGACACCCGGACCTCGCCCTTCTCGGTGAACTTGATCGCGTTGCCGACGAGGTTCGTGATGACCCGGCCCAGCGCCGAGGCCGAGTGGACGGCGGGCACCGACGTCGACGACGACTGCAAGTGCAGGCCCAGCCCCTTCCGCTGCGCCAGCGGCGCCAGCAGCCCGACCGACTCGCGCACCACGACGGCCGCGTCGATGGACTCCGGCAGGACCGAGGCGCGCTCGGCGTCGAGGCGGGCAAAGTCTAGGATGTCGTTGAGCGTGTCGAGCAGGCGCTGGCCGCCGCCGTGGATGGTGTCGGCGTACTCGTAGAGGTCCTCCGGAACCTCCTCGCGCAGGATGTCGGCGAAGCCCAGGATGGCTGTCAGCGGCGTCCGGATCTCGTGGCTCATGTTGGCCAGGATGGAGCTCTTGAGGCGGGCGGCCTCCTCGGCCTGCTCGCGGGCCTCCTCGGCGGCCGAGATGGCCGTCAGCAGCCCGTGCTCGTAGTTGCGCCGCTCGGTCACGTTGCGGGCGACGGCCACGAACGTGCTCCGGTCGCGGAGCTGGCGCGTCGCGATCTCGTAGGGGACCGCCGTGCCGTCGCCGTCGAGCAACTCCAGCGTGCCCGAGGCGGCGCCCCTGGCCTCGGCCTCGGCGAGGTGCAGCGCCGACTCCTGCTCGTCGGCCGCCAGCTCCGAGAGCCGCACCGGCCGCCCGTCGGCCCGGTCGCCGTTGACGTCGATCCCAAAGGCCTTCTGGGCCGCGCGGTTCGCCTCGACGATCTCGCCGCCTCGGTTGACGTCCAGCACCACCACGGGGTCGGCGGCGGCGTCGAAGAGGTGGCCGTAGCGGACCTCCGAGGCCCGCAGCGCCTCGCTTCGGCGCCGGACTTGCCGCCGCAGCGCGACGGCCCACAGCAGGGCCACCAGCAACAACACGACGGCCCCGATCACACTGTAGCGGTATTCCGTCGGCGACAGTCCGGACTTGCGCACATCCGCCTGAACGAGCGGGTACACGACGTAGCCGCCGGTGAAGGGGGCCTCGGGATCGCTCTGGGACGCCACGCCCGTCACGCGGACGTAGTCCCCGATTCGGAGGGCATCGAACACGACCGGCTCAGGCCGAGCGGTGTATGAGAAGACCTGGATGAGGTCGGTGCCACTCAGGATCACGAGTGCCTGTCCGCTGGGCGAGTCGGCGATCTCGAGGACCCGGCCCTCGACCTCGACGACCTCTCCCTCGTGGCCTTCAATGTCGGGCCCGCGCCGGCCGCGCTCGCGCTCAACGGCGTTGAGCCGGATCGGGGACACGTCGCCCTCGGTTCCCGTGACCGTCCGGATGCTGGGGGCCACCATCTCGGCCATGCCGGCCCGGAACCCGAGCGTCCCCGACACCATCACGCTGTCGCCCGAGAGCACGCGCGCCGCGTCGGGTGGCAAGAACAGGCGGAGCCCACCCGTCCCGTCCTGGACGTAGATCTCGGCGATGTCGGAGCGGAGCACGCCGGTCCCGACGGTCACGCGGCCGGCCACCAGCGCCGGGGCGCCGAGCTGATCGGGCACGAGGTCCCCATCGCGGTCGGCGAGGAGCGTGCTGATCGCGTCGATGGAGCGGGTCCAGTCAGGGGCCGGAGGGGCGTCCTGGGCGGCGGCGGCGGGCGCCAGCAGGCCGAGGCCGATCAGCGCGGCGAGCCGGAAAGAGGAGGGGATGGTCACGGCGGACGGGGGATCCCGGTCGGTATCGTCGGGCGGCGTGCGCGCCTATAGCCCCGCGCCAGAGCCGTTCGGGAGGCCTCCTGCGGCGCGCCGACGAGCGGTAGGTTTGGAGATGTAAGACCACTGTGCCCGGGCCCGTCTCTAGGGCCGAACGAACCCGGTCCACCCCGGGCCGTACATCCCGCCCAACCCCCCAACCCGACTATGTCCACCTACGTCACCGGCACCGATGCCACCTTCGACGAGCTCATCGCCACCGACCAGCCCGTCCTCGTCGACTTCTGGGCCACGTGGTGCGGTCCCTGCCGCACGATCGCCCCGACCATCGAGGAGCTCGCGGCCGAGTACGACGGGAAGGCCACCATCATCAAGCTCGACGTCGACAACAACCCGCAGACGGCGATGAAGTACGGGATCCGCTCGATCCCCTCGCTCCTCTTCTTCAAGGGCGGCCGGCCCGTCGACCAGATGGTCGGCGTCGTCCCCAAGAAGGTGCTCGCGGAGAAGCTCGACACGCTGGCCGCGCAGGCCGCGTAGCGAGGAGCAGAAGACGGGAGGGGAGGAGGACGGGTCGCCGCGCACCGCTGTGCTCTCCGACGCGCCTCCTCTCCTCTTTTCCTTTCCCCCCGTCTCTTCCTCTCTTGCCATGACCCCGCTCCCCCCCGGCCTCGACTGGGACGCCGCCGCCCGCCACGCCGTCATCATCGTCGGCACCGGCCCGGCCGGCCTGACGGCCGCGCTCTACGCCGCTCGCGCCAACCTCGCGCCGCTCGTGGTGCAAGGCCCCGAGCCCGGCGGCCAGCTCACCACGACGACCGACGTCGAGAACTTCCCCGGCTACCCGGACGGCGTGATGGGCCCGGACATGATGGAGGACCTCCAAAAGCAGGCGACGCGCTTTGGCGCCGAGCTCCAGTGGGGGACCGTCACCCACGTCGACCTGTCGGCCTCGCCGCACAAGCTCGTCGTCGATGAGACGACGCCGCTGCTGGCGGACGCCGTGATCGTGTCGACGGGCGCCAGCGCCAAGTACCTCGGGCTCGAGAACGAGAAGCGGCTGCTCGGGCGCGGCGTCTCCGCCTGCGCGACGTGCGACGGCGCGTTCTTCCGCAACGAGGAGATCGCCATCGTCGGCGGCGGGGACACGGCCATGGAGGAGGCGCTCTTCCTGACGCGGTTCGCAAGTACGGTCCACCTCCTCCACCGCCGCGACAGCCTGCGCGCCAGCCAGATCATGCAGGACCGCGTGCTGAGCAATCCCAAGGTCCGCGTCCACTGGAACACCGTCGTGACGGACGTCAAGGGCGAGAACGCGGTCGAGGCCCTCGCGCTGGAGGACACCGTCACCGGCGAGACGCGAGAGCTGCCCGTCACGGGCTTTTTCGTGGCCATCGGCCACAAGCCCAACACGGACCTTTTTCAGGGCTGGCTCGACATGGACGACGCCGGCTACGTCCAGACGCACCCCGACTCGACGTACACCGACGTGCCGGGCGTCTTCGTCAGCGGCGACGCGCAAGACCACGTCTACCGCCAAGCCGTGACCGCCGCCGGCACGGGCTGCATGGCCGCCATCGATGCCGAGCGCTGGCTGGCCGAGCGCGACGTGATCGACGGGCCGCGCACGGAGACCGAGTACCACGCCTCGCCTGCCGAGTCGTCGGAGACCGGCGAGACGGTCGGCGCGTAGCTCGCGATGAACTCGCTCCGGCCTTGGCGATGGTGGGCCGTGCTCTCGATGCTGGGCGAGGCCGAGCGGCCTGCGTTGGAGCAGACGCTCGGCCTTGACGTGCGCGCCAACTAGGGCCTGTCACGTTCATCCGGGTCTGGGCTACGCGAGGCCGCTGACGCGCCCTGCCGCGTTGTCCGCCTTGCAGACCCCGCCAGCGGCTCTCGCTCGCCAGCAGACCGACGTACGTGACAGGCCTGTGGCGAGCCGCGCACGAGGCGCCACCGTTCTGTGAGCGCGTGACGGGCTACCCCGGCAGCTCCAGCCCGTCCGCCAGCGCGACGAATCGGTCGTGCAGGTCGGCGCGCACCGTGCGGAGCGCCGCCAACCGGTCGGCGTGGCGCCACCGGGCCACGCGGACGCGGACGGCCCGCCACGCGCCCACGGCGACCTCGCCGTAGACGAGCGCCGCGCCTCCGCCGGCCGCCGCCAGCGCTGCGCCCACCAGGCCCGCCGCGACCGGCACCAGCCCCGGTGCCACGGCCTCGAGCCCGGCCACCTCCAGCGCGACCATCACCCCGAACACGGTCCACGCGAGGGGGAAGAGCACCACGCCCCCAAAGATCTTGACCGTCGCCGCCTCGGATCCCGCCTTGGCGACGAGTGCCGAGAGCCCTTTCAATGCCCAGTACGGCGGCAGGTTGACGGCGTAGCCGATGATCAGCAGGGGGGGAGCAGCAACGTCACCGCGACGGCCTGGAGCACGGCCCCGGTCACCAGCACGAACGACCCGAAGCGGGGTGGCCGGTCGAGGTCGGCGTCGGCCAGGTCTAGGAGTTCGAGTTGACGGTGGTAGCCCCGGATGTCGCGGCGGAGCGCCTCGATCTCGGCAGGGTGCGTCTGCGTGCGGACCTGGTAGCCGTGCCAGATCTGGGCGTAGCCCAATGCGCGGACGGTCATCGAGTCGGTGGGCCGTTCGCCTCTGCGCGCGGCGGCCTCGGCGGCGATCAGTGCCCGCGCCCGGTGCATCAGCGCGTGAAGCGCCCAAGTCTCCGTGGGCCGGACGGCCTCGACGAGGGCGCGCTCGATCCGGGTCGTCAGCGCGTCTGCGTCGCCGTCGACCGGCAGCGGCGGGTGGAACGTGACGAGCGCGCGCGTGCGGAACGTGCCCTTGTCCTCGTAGTGGAGGCCGACGGGGACGACGACCGGAGGCAGGGCGCCAGCGGGCGTCTGCTCGCGTGCTTGGAGCGCCAGCCGGGCTGCCCCGGCGCGGATCGGGGCCAGGCTGGGGTCGTCGTGGCTGGTGCCCTCCGGGAAGAGCGCCGCGAACGACCCGCCCGCGACGGCGTCGGCGAGCGCGCCTAAGCTCGCGCGGTTCGCCGCGCGCCGCTCCTCCGGCGACAGCGCCTCCTGGTCCACCGAGCGATAGATCGGGACCGTCCCCAGCGCCTGCATCATCGACCCCACGATGGGCCACCGGAGCAGCCCCTCGCGCGCCCCAAACACGACGTGGCGGGGAAAGGCCGCCAGGATCAGCGCCGGGTCGATGAGCCCGTTCGGGTGCCACGCCACCAGCACCCCGCCCCGGTCCTCCGGCACGTGCTCGCGGCCCTCGACGTCCACGCGGCGGAAGAAGGCGCGGGTGGTGGCACGGACGAGCCCGCGCAAGGCACGGTAGCGGAAGGGGAGCGGCACGGGCGGTGCGGGGGGATGCGCAAGGATAGTCCGGCGCGCTCACCCCACACGCGAGCCGCTTGCAGTCGTTCGGCCAGCCCGGCACCCTTGGGCGCCAGCGCGGCCATGTCTACAACGAGACGGCCGAGTGCGCATGCCCGCATCTACCGCATAGCCATGCCCGAACCCGCTTCGCGACGTTGCCCCAGTCTGTGAGGAGTCGCGTCGGGTGTCAAGGCGTGTCGAAGAGTCCACAGGCAGCCTCCTCTATGGACGACTCGCTTCGCTGTCCGGCGGTGACGTCAACCGCCAACGGGTGTCCGCTCCCCTCGCACACGACCTAGCCTCATCGTTTGGAAGCCTCGCAAGCGGCCGAGTACGTCCGAGCGTCCCCTATTTGAGTCCGCGCAGAAGCGGAGAGGCCGCTAGTCGTGGGGCGCTCGTAGCAGGAGAGCAGGGCAAGGCTCACGCCACCTGAGATCCTGAACGAGGCGTGGGAGGGGCGCTGCGAGATCTGCTGCGGGCAACGCGCTACGGTCCTCGACGATGGCGGCAGGTCCGCCTACGGACGACTGCAGTCTTTATAGAAGCCCGATGTGGCGGGCCGCCTCGCCGAGCGCGCGGCGCTGGGTGTCGGAGAGTTGGCGCGGGACCGTCACTTGGACCTCCACGAACAGGTCGCCCCGTCGCGTGGCCGTCTCGACGCCCTGGCCCCGCAAGCGGAGCCGCTCGCCAGGCTGCGTGCCGGGCGGGATCTGGACCTTCATCGTCTGCCCGTAGGCGTTCGTGATGGACCGCGCCGTGCCCAGAATGGCTTCGAGCGCGGAGACGGCCTCGACGACGTGGAGGTTGTCGCCCTCGCGCCGAAACCGGCCGGCGGGGTCGACCCGGAAGGTGACGTAGAGGTCGCCGCGCCCGTCCGGGCCCGCCTTGCCCCGGCCCTTGACGCGCACCTTGAGACCGGACCGGACGCCCTTGGGCACGGTCAGCCGGACCGTCTCGCCGCCGGCCAACCGCACCTCTGTCTTGCCGCCTCGCAGCGCCTGGTCGAATGTCAGCTTGACACGTGCCTCGACATCGGCCCCAACACCAGCGGTCGGGGGGGTGTCGCCGAAGAACAGCGACACCAGCGGATCGTAGCGGTCCCCGAAGGGCGCACCGTGCGTGTGGGACTCGAAGGCGTCGCCGAAGCCCCCCCATCCGAGGCGAGTGTGGTCGTAAGCCTCGCGCTGGTTGGCGTCCGAAAGGGTCTCGTAGGCCCTCTGGAGCGACTTGAACCGCTCCATCGCCTCGGGGTCACCGGGGTGATGGTCGGGGTGCGTGGCCCGAGCGCGTGTACGGAAGGCCCGCTTGATCGCCTCGGGGGAGGCGGTCTCCGGGACCCCGAGCAGTTCGTAGTAGTCGGTAACTTCGGCCATGGTGAGCGGCCCACAGTGTCGGCGTGGAATGAAGAGACGCGCGACACGTGGTCAGGGATTCTCCGTACTCATAGACCGTGCCATCCCCCGAAACCCGACCCGATGACACGTCCGATCCGCAAACTGCTCGTTGCCAACCGAGGCGAAATCGCCGTCCGCGTGATGCGGACGTGCCGCGACCTTGGCGTCGCCACCGTCGCCGTCTACTCCGACGCCGACGCCGATGCGCTGCACGTCCGGCTGGCGGATGAGGCGGTCGGCATCGGCCCCGCCGCGTCGTCGCAGTCGTACCTCGTGGGGGAGAGGGTGCTGGCCGCCGCTCAGGCGACGGGCGCCGACGCCATCCATCCGGGCTATGGGTTCCTCTCAGAGAACGCCGAGTTCGCGGCGGCTGTCGTCGAGGCCGGGCTGATCTGGGTCGGCCCGCCGCCCGCCGCCATCCGCTCGATGGGCGACAAGACGGAGGCCCGCAAGCTGATGGCCGAGGCCGACGTGCCCATGGCCCCGGGCACGCCGGACGCCATCGACGACCCTGCCGAGGCGGAGCGCGTGGCGGGCGGCATCGGGTACCCGGTGCTGGTGAAGGCGGCGGCCGGCGGCGGCGGCAAAGGGATGCGCGTGGTCGAGCGCGCGGCCGACTTCGCGGGCGCCTTCGAGCGGGCCCGGAGCGAGGCGCAGAGCGCCTTTGGCGACGGGCGCGTCTACATCGAAAAGTACCTCGTGGGCCCCCGTCACGTCGAAATTCAGGTGCTGGCGGACGCCCACGGGGCGGTCGTTCACCTGTTCGAACGCGAGTGCTCGATCCAGCGGCGGCACCAGAAGGTGATCGAGGAGGCGCCCTCTGCGGTGCTCACCCCGGAAACGCGCGCGGCGATGGGCGAGGCCGCCGTGCAGGCGGCGCGGGCGTGCGACTACGTCGGCGCCGGGACCGTCGAGTTCCTGCTCGACTCGGATGGCGCGTTCTACTTCCTTGAGATGAACACGCGACTGCAGGTGGAGCACCCGGTGACGGAGCTTATTACGGGTGTCGACTTGGTCGCGGAGCAGTTGCGGATCGCCGAGGGCGAGCCGCTGGGCTACGGTCAGGCCGACCTCCAGATCTGGGGCCACGCCGTCGAGTGCCGCGTTTACGCCGAGGACGTGCCGGCGGGCTTCCTGCCCGCGCCGGGTCCGCTCCTCCGACACCGGCCGCCGTCCGGACCCGGCGTCCGCGTGGATACAGGCGTCGAGGAGGGCGACGAGGTGCCCGTCCACTACGACCCGATGGTGGCCAAGCTCTGCACCTGGGGCCGCACCCGCGACGAGGCCATCCGCCGCATGGACCGGGCGCTCGGTGAATACGACGTGGCAGGGATCCGGACGACCATCCCGTTCTGCCGGTTCGTCATGCGCCACCCTGCCTTTCAGTCGGGGCACTTCGACACGGGCTTCGTCGGCGAGCACTTCGAGCCGTCCGCCCTGGCGCCCCCCCCCCACGCGGAGCGGCTGGCGCTCGTCGCCGCCGGGCTCGCCCGCTTGGACGCGGCCCCGACGGCCGGGAACGGCGCGGCGCCGCCAGCGGTCGACGGAAGCCGATGGGCCCGGCGCCGGCACCCCGCCGGCTGATCGCCCCCGCACCCCGCCCTCATGTCTCTGACCACGACCCAACTCGACGAAGTCCGCCAGCGGTTCCTGGGCTTCCTCAAGGAGCGCGGCCAGCGCCGGACCCCCGAGCGCCTCGCCGTGCTCGACGCGCTCTACGCGACACCGGACCACATCGACGCCGACACCTTGTTCGCGCGTCTCCAGGCCGACGATGTGAGCGTGAGCCGGGCGACGGTCTACAACACGCTCGACCTGCTCATCGAGTGCGACCTCGCGGTGCGGCACCAGTTCGGCAAGCAGCAGGCCAAGTTTGAGCGTGCCTACGCATACTGGCAGCACGACCACCTGATCTGCCTCGACTGTGGTGAGATCTTGGAGTTCTGCGACCCGCGCCTACAGGAGATTCAGGAGACGGTCGCCGGCATTTATGGCTTCGAGGTCGCCCGGCACGCGCTGACCGTCTACGGCCACTGCCGCCGCGACGCGTGCCCGAACCAATCCGTTGAGCAGGCGGCGTAGGTCGTGGAGTCCGACTCCGCGTCTGCGGACAGTGCTGGAGATGGAGCGTGGTAGGGCGCCCGTTGGGGCGAGGAGCGGGCGGACAGGATGCGCGCGCCAACACGGCGAGGCGGGCCGGAGCGGGACGGGCGGCGTTACCCTAAGGCCGTCGCCACCCTCCCACCCATGACCGTCACTGTCGTCGACGCCTTTGCCGACCGCCCGTTCGCGGGCAACCCAGCCGCCGTCGTCGTGCTCGATGCGCCCGCGCCCGCCGCTTGGATGCGGGACTTGGCGGTCGAGATGAACCTGTCCGAAACCGCCTTCCTTACGCCGGGCGCCGACGGTGCGTACGGCCTCCGCTGGCTGACGCCCGAGGTCGAAGTCAACCTGTGTGGGCACGCGACGCTCGCGAGCGCCCACGTCCTGTTTGAGTCCGGCCGGCTGGTACCCGACGCCGAGGCACGGTTCGACACCAGGAGCGGACGGCTGACGGTACGCGCGGTTGGCGAGGGGCGCTATGTGATGGACTTTCCCGCGACGCCGCCCGAAGCGGGCCCGCTCGCCGGGATCGCCGACGCGCTCGGTGCCACGCCGGTCTGGACCGGCCGCACACGGTTCGACGCGTTCGTCGTGCTCGACTCGGAGGCCGCCGTCCGCGACCTCGCCCCTGATATCGATGCGATGCTCGAGCTCGGCGTCCGGGGCGTGATCGTTACGGCGCAAGCCGATGAGGGAGCGGAGTACGCCGTGGTCTCGCGATTTTTTGCGCCCGGCTCGGGCATCGCCGAGGACCCGGTGACGGGCTCCGCGCACTGCGCCCTCGGCCCGTACTGGGCCGACCTGCTGGGGACCGACACGCTGGCGTGTGTCCAGGTCTCGAGCCGGGGTGGGGCGGTCGGCGTCCGTGTAGAGGGCGATCGGGTGGAGCTGACGGGCCAGGCGTTGACCGTGTACCGCGCTGAGTTGGCGCCCGCCGCCGAGCCTCATGCCTAAGACCACGCTGATGACGCCCGAGCGCGTCCGCCGGACCGTGACGCGGCTGGCCTACGAGGTGATCGAGCGGAACCGGGGCGCCGAGGGGCTACTCGTGTTCGGGCTCAAGACACGCGGCGCGGCGCTGGCGGGGCGGCTCGCGGACGCACTCGAGGAGGCCTCCGGCCAGTCCGTCGAGAGGCACGCGCTGAGCATCTCTGGCTTCCGCGACGACCGCGACGGAGCCATCGCCCCGCCAAACCCCGACGCACCCGACGCCGAGGGCCGCGACGTGCTGCTCGTCGACGACGTGCTCTTCACCGGCCGCACGGCGCGGGCAGCGCTGGACGCCGTCTTGCAGTACGGCCGCCCCCGCACGATCCGGCTGGCGGTGCTGGTGGATCGGGGCCACCGCGAGGTGCCCGTCCACCCTGATTTCGTGGGACGCGTGGTGCCGACGAAGCACGCCGAACGCGTCGTGGTCGATCCAGACGTGCCAGCGGTGTATCTGGAAGAGTGAGGGGGCGGAGCGAGGGCATCGTGCCCGCTTCCCCTCGCTCCGCTGGTCCCAGCCGGTAACATTCCAGACGGAGGGGAGACCACGCCAGGCCGACGAGGGCCGCTGAGCTTGCCCACGTCGAGGCCGTCCACACGGGTCCCCTATACAAGAGGTGCGCGGCTTGCGGAGTGCCGCCTCCGCTAGCCGTCGCTGCCTGTGTAGATGCGGATCTCCTGGCCCGGGTTGAGCTGTCCGCCCGGCCTCGGCTCCTGACGGCGGACCCGCCCGCTGTCGGCCCGGGGCGAGTCGACCCAGAGCTCGGCGTCGCGGATCGCGGCCCGTGCCTCCGGCACGTCCATCCCCACCAGGTCCGGCACCGTCACCTCGCGGCGGGTGTCGATGCCCGGGCTGATCCATAGCGTCACCCGGGTCCCGACAGGCACACGGCTCTGGGCCTCAGGCGACTGCCGGGTGACCGTGTTCTCGTACGGTGTCCGCACCGAGTCCGTCTCGACGCGCTCGACGACGAGGCCTCGGTCGCCGATGTCCTCGCGAGCCTTTCCTTCCGAAAGGGACACGACAGAGGGAACGACCGCCAGCTGCTTGGGGCTCTCGTTGACGTAGTAGTAGATGCGACGTCCCGGCTTCACCATCGTCCCTGCGGCCGGGCTCTGGTCCACCACCACGTCAGCCGCTACGTTGGGGTTGAACGGCTGGAGCTGCTCCTCCCAGTCGAGCCCCGCCAGCAGGAGGGTGTTCTGGGCATCGCCCGGCGCCAACTCGCGAACGTCGGGGACAGTGACGGCCGCGTCGTGCCGAGTCCAGATCGGCATCACGGCTAGGTTGAACAGGAGAGCGAAAGCGACGAGGCCAGCGACGATCGCGCCGAGGCCAAGCCAGAAGGCGCGGTCGGTCAGCGTCGCGCGGAGACCCTTCGAGTCGGGGCGTGCCATGTGGTACAGGGAGTTAAGCCGCACGGCGATCGCGCGGGCCGAAAGATAGCCGGGCAGCGACCCCGTTCAGCCTCACGCCCGCCTCACGTCGTCTCCTTCGCGTGTGCATGGACACCCCTGGGATCGGCCTGTATCATGGGCATCCGCAGCAGGGACGGCGTCGTTCGCGACTCACTCCGCTGCCTCGTTCTATACCGGATGATGGACCGCGATCGACTGCTGATGCGCACCGCAACGAAGGGTTTGTGAACCCGACCGAGCGACTTGCTTCAGGCCCGATCGCACCCGTACCATGGGCTCCCCTCGAAACGGGGGCTGGGGCTTCGCACTCGCCGACTCGTTCGGCGCTCGGATCGCAAGAGAAGAGAAAACGAAGCGCTTGACGCCCGGCTACGGAGTCCGTAGTTTGGCAGGACGCCTCGGAAGCAAAGCTGGTTCGCCAGCGCCGCATCCATCGGCACCGTTCCTTGAGAGATTGGAAGCATAGCGAGCCCTCGTCGGCCGCTCGATCACTGGCCTTGCCAGCGGTCAGCGGGCAGACGAGACAAGTCAAAACAGGACCTCTTCGGAGGTCCGCACAAAAGCTCAACAGCAGGCGATGTCCGAGAGGATATCGCAACTCGATCTCTCGTGTCAGTCTTCGGACTGATCGAAAGATCACTCGATCCCTGATATGGTCTTCGGACCAAGCAGGAGATCAGATTCTTCTACTACGGAGAGTTTGATCCTGGCTCAGGACGAACGCTGGCGGCGGGCTTAACACATGCAAGTCGAACGAGAAAGGGACCTTCGGGTCCTGAGTAAAGTGGCGCACGGGTGAGTAACGCGTAGGCAATCTGCCCTCAGGCGGGGAATAACCACGGGAAACCGTGGCTAATACCACATAACGTCGGATGTCCGCATGGACGACCGATCAAAGGCTTCGGCCACCTGGGGATGAGCCTGCGTCGGATTAGCTAGTTGGTGAGGTAACGGCCCACCAAGGCGACGATCCGTAGCGGGTCTGAGAGGATGATCCGCCACACTGGCACTGAGACACGGGCCAGACTCCTACGGGAGGCAGCAGTGAGGAATATTGCGCAATGGAGGAAACTCTGACGCAGCCACGCCGCGTGCAGGAAGACACCCCTCAGGGGCGTAAACTGCTTTTATACGGGAAGAACACCTCCTTCTGGGAGGTCTGACGGTACCGTACGAATAAGGACCGGCTAACTCCGTGCCAGCAGCCGCGGTAATACGGAGGGTCCAAGCGTTGTCCGGAATCACTGGGTGTAAAGGGTGCGCAGGCGGGCGTGTAAGTCAGGGGTGAAAGCCACCGGCCTAACCGGTGAACTGCCCTTGATACTGCACGTCTTGAGTCCCGGAGAGGCTATCGGAATTCGTGGTGTAGCGGTGAAATGCGTAAATATCACGAGGAACACCTAATGCGTAGGCAGATAGCTGGACGGGTACTGACGCTCAGGCACGAAAGCGTGGGGAGCAAACAGGATTAGATACCCTGGTAGTCCACGCCGTAAACGATGGATGCTCGATGTTGCACCGCTTCAGGTGCAGTGTCCAAGCTAACGCGTTAAGCATCCCACCTGGGGAGTACGATCGCAAGGTTGAAACTCAAAGGAATTGACGGGGGCCCGCACAAGCGGTGGAGCATGTGGATTAATTCGATGCAACGCGAAGAACCTTACCCAGGCTCGAACGCTACCGGACAGGCCCTGAAAGGGGCCCTTCTTCGGACTGGTAGCGAGGTGCTGCATGGCTGTCGTCAGTTCGTGTCGTGAGATGTTGGGTTAAGTCCCGCAACGAACGCAACCCCTATCGTTAGTTACCAGCGGGTTAAGCCGGGGACTCTAACGAGACTGCCTGCGCAAGCAGTGAGGAAGGTGGGGACGACGTCAAGTCATCATGGCCCTTACGCCTGGGGCTTCACACGTGCTACAATGGCCGGTACAATGGGCAGCCACTCCGCGAGGAGGAGCGAATCCACAAAGCCGGTCTCAGTTCGGATCGGAGTCTGCAACTCGACTCCGTGAAGCTGGAATCGCTAGTAATCGCGTATCAGCAATGACGCGGTGAATACGTTCCCGGGCCTTGTACACACCGCCCGTCAAGCCATGGAAGTTGAGGGCGCCCGAAGTCCGTGACCCAACCTTAGGGAGGGAGCGGCCGAAGGTGAACTCAGTGACTGGGGCTAAGTCGTAACAAGGTAGCCGTACCGGAAGGTGCGGCTGGATTACCTCTCAATAGAGCTCGACAGCTCCTCTAGCCGCAGCCTCGCGCTGGCGGTCGACATGGGCTCGCTATGCTTCTCTCTCTCAATCCGGTGCCATAGGGCATTCGGCGGCGTTTCACAGTGACGGCTCTCGGGCCTCGCTATGTTCGTCTCCCGGACGGTTCGCCGTCCACGAGGTCTCGGCCTCTGTTCTTTTAGACCGTTGTTGGTCCGCTCCCACCGGAGCGACCGTCCAGCCCACGCCGATGGTGTGACGCGGGACTGTAGCTCAGGTGGTTAGAGCGCACGCCTGATAAGCGTGAGGTCGGAGGTTCAACTCCTCCCAGTCCCACCGCTGGCGATCCGTCGCCAGTCACGCTTATCGGGGCCATAGCTCAGTTGGTAGAGCGCCTGCTTTGCAAGCAGGATGTCGGGGGTTCGATTCCCTCTGGCTCCACTTCCTGACGCCCGACTCCCTCAATGGGGTCACGACCTTCGGGTCAGGGCGGCAGACTGGGTCTTTCGAGACCCGGACGGTTCCTTGACATGTTGATAGCCGTAGCAAAATTGTATTAGGTCGAGTCGACCTCCTTCGGGAAGTTGGCTCGTCTCGCTGAGAAAGATCATCGAGCGCTCTGGAGCATCTCCAGATCGTACGTAGACTCATATGAGGTCGCATCAAGCGACTAAGAGCACACGGTGGATGCCTTGGCACAAGAAGGCGATGAAGGACGTGATAAGCTGCGATAAGCGTCGGGGAGGGGCAAATACCCTGCGATCCGACGATTTCCGAATGGGAAAACCCAGCAGGCTGAAGGCCTGTTACCTGCATCTGAAAACATAGGGTGTAGGGGCTAACCCGGGGAACTGAAACATCTAAGTACCCGGAGGAAGAGAAAACAATAGTGACTCCCTAAGTAGTGGCGAGCGAACGGGGATTAGCCCAAACCGGCAGCATTTCGGTGCTGCCGGGGTTGTAGGACCTGCATACGGCGATCCGTTAGAAGAAGTCGAAGTGGTCTGGAAAGCCACATCACAGAGGGTGATAATCCCGTAGGCGTATTTCGAGCGGCGTCGCAGTGTTCCTGAGTACCACGGGACCGGAGAAATCTTGTGGGAATCTGCCAGCACCATCTGGTAAGGCTAAGTACTCTCTTGTGACCGATAGTGCACTAGTACCGTGAGGGAAAGGTGAAAAGAACGCCTAGTAGGCGAGTGAAATAGTACCTGAAACCGTGTGCTTACAACCAGTCGGAGCCCGCTTGTCGGGTGACGGCGTGCCTTTTGCATAATGATCCTACGAGTTACTCTTCACTGGCAAGGTTAAGGTGTTCAGCACCGAAGCCGAAGCGAAAGCGAGTCTGAATAGGGCGTATAGTCAGTGGAGGTAGACGCGAAACCAGGTGAGCTACCCATGGCCAGGTTGAAGCGCGGGTAAGACCGCGTGGAGGACCGAACGGGTGTCTGTTGAAAAAGGCTCCGATGAGCTGTGGGTAGGGGTGAAAGGCCTATCAAACTTGGAAATAGCTCGTACTCCCCGAAATGTATTTAGGTACAGCGTCTCTCTAAAGTGTGCCGGAGGTAGAGCACTGATTGGACGCGGGCCCTTCACCGGGTACCAACTCCAGACAAACTCCGAATGCCGGACACATGTTCAGAGGCAGTGAGGGCGCGGGTGATAAGATCCGTGTCCGAGAGGGAAACAACCCAGATCGACAGCTAAGGCCCCCAAGTCCATGCTAAGTTGACCAAAGGAGGTCGGACTGCTTAGACAACTAGGATGTTGGCTTAGAAGCAGCCATTCATTTAAAGAGTGCGTAATAGCTCACTAGTCGAGCGGTCCGGCATCGAAAATGTATCGGGCATCAAGCATGGCGCCGAAGCTTCGGATTCTACTACGTAGAGTGGTAGGGGAGCATTCCATCAGCGCTGAAGCCGTCCTGTGAGGGGTGGTGGAGCGGATGGAAGAGAAAATGTAGGAATGAGTAACGATAAGACAGGAGAGTAACCTGTCCGCCGTAAGCCTAAGGGTTCCTGTTCAACGTTAATCGGAACAGGGTTAGTCGGGACCTAAGCCGAGGCCGAAAGGCGTAGGCGATGGCAAACGGGTTAAATATTCCCGTACCACCCGAAATCGTTAACGTAAGGCGTGACGCAGTAGCGTAAGGTCCGCGACCCGACGGAATGGGTCGTTGAAGTACGTAGGCTGGAGCGGTAGGCAAATCCGCTGCTCCATTATGGCTGAAATACGAGAGTAGGGGGATCCGCAAGGTGAACCCATAGTGACCCCGAGCACACTGCCGAGAAAAGCGTCGTACGTTGATTAGGGTGCCCGTACCGTAAACCAACACAGGTAGGCGAGGAGAGTATCCTCAGGCGCTCGAGTGATGCGCGGTTAAGGAACTAGGCAAATTAGTCCCCTACGTTCGCAAGAAGGGACGCCACCCTCTGGGTGGCCGCAGTGAAAAGGCCCAACCGACTGTTTAGCAAAAACACAGCTCTCTGCCAAGTCGCAAGACGACGTATAGGGAGTGACACCTGCCCGGTGCTGGAAGGTTAAGGAAGGGAGTTAGCCCTTGTGGCGAAGCCCTCGACCGAAGCCCCAGTAAACGGCGGCCGTAACTATAACGGTCCTAAGGTAGCGAAATTCCTTGTCGGGTAAGTTCCGACCTGCACGAATGGTGCAACGAGTTGGGCACTGTCTCAACCGCGCGCTCGGTGAAATTGTGGTCCCGGTGAAGACGCCGGGTACCCGCAGCGGGACGGAAAGACCCCGTGCACCTTTACTACAGCTTAGCATTGACATTGGCCAAAACGTGTGTAGGATAGGCGGGAGGCTTTGAAGGGGCGTCGCTAGGCGTCCTGGAGCCACCCTTGAAATACCGCCCTCGTTTTGGTCGATGCCTAACCTACGGCCGTAATCCGGTCGGGGAACAGTGTTAGGTGGGTAGTTTGACTGGGGCGGTCGCCTCCCAAAATGTAACGGAGGCTCCCAAAGGTGCCCTCAGCACGGTCGGTAATCGTGCGTAGAGTGTAAAAGCACAAGGGCGCTTGACTGCGAGACATACAGGTCGAGCAGGTACGAAAGTAGGGTTTAGTGATCCGGCGGTTCCTCATGGATGGGCCGTCGCTCAAAGGATAAAAGGTACGCCGGGGATAACAGGCTTATCTCCCCCAAGAGTTCACATCGACGGGGAGGTTTGGCACCTCGATGTCGGCTCATCGCATCCTGGGGCTGAAGAAGGTCCCAAGGGTTGGGCTGTTCGCCCATTAAAGCGGTACGCGAGCTGGGTTCAGAACGTCGTGAGACAGTTCGGTCCCTATCTGCTGCGGGCGTTGGAGAATTGAGTGGAGCTGTCTTTAGTACGAGAGGACCGAGACGGACTGACCTCTAGTGTACCAGTTGTGACGCCAGTTGCATTGCTGGGTAGCTACGTCGGGAAGGGATAAGCGCTGAAAGCATCTAAGCACGAAGCCCACCACAAGATGAGTTCTCCCTTATAGGTCGTTCGAGATTAGGACGTCGATAGGCACTAGGTGTACGCACAGCAATGTGTTCAGCCGAGGTGTACTAATTACCTATGTGAGCTTGAAGCACTCCACCTCATACGTGTGTACGTATCGTGAGGAGACGTTCAAGACGCTCGATGGTTGTTTGAATGAGAGGCTTGGGTTCGCCCAGGCCGCCTGATACAATTTTGCTACGGCTATCCACATGTCGCTGATTTCTTGGTGACTATAGCGCGGGGGCTCCACCTCTTCCCATTCCGAACAGAGCCGTTAAGCCCCGCTGCGCCGATGGTACTGCCTTTAGGTGGGAGAGTAGGTCGTCGCCAAGTTCTTTTGAGCCCCGTCACTCGTTGAGTGGCGGGGCTCTTTTTTTGGGCGTGTCGGCGGTCGGCGATGTTTGTCTTGGCTCCGCCCCGTCGGGCAGATGAGTCCGTTCAGCCTAGGTGATGAAGCGCATCTGCCAATACAGTGGTATGGAGATCCTCTATTGAGGCATGACCATCGAGATGGCATACCCTCTCAGGTTCCGCCGCCACGATCTCTCGGTAGGCGTCGCGAATACGCTCGAAGTAGCTGTCCCCGCCCTGTTCCATACGGTCGTGAACGCGATTCTCTCGTCGGGTGGCAGCCGTCTCCAGCGCCACGTCTACGAAGTATGTCCGACCAGGGAGCGTATCGACCGTCGCAAACTGGTGTAGTGCATCTAACCAGCTGCGGTCCGCGAGGCCTCGCCCTGCGCCTTGGTAGGCCGTCGCCGAGTCGTGAAACCGGTCGGCTACGACAACTGCGCCGCGAGCGATCGCTGGCTGGATGACATCGGCGACGAGCTGCGCGCGGGCAGCGGAAAAGAGCAGGAGCTCGGCCCGACCACCGATCTCGGCCTCAGGGTCGAGGAGCAGTGCGCGAATCCGTTCGCCCAGGTCGGTCCCCCCGGGCTCTCGCACCTCGACCACATCGTATCCACGCTCGCGGAGAGCATCCGCGAGCAGCCTGGCCTGAGTGCTCTTGCCGGAGCCGTCGATTCCTTCGAAGCTGAAAAACATGGAGATGTGGGTTGCTGAAGCCAGAGAGAGGCCGAAGGAACATCCGGTGAGGGTGTCGTAAGAGGGCGACAAAGACGGCGCGCGGCCTGCCGACGTTCATTGCTTTGCCCCCTGAGGCCGACTATACTAGCGTACGCGCGGCGGGACTTCGGGCCGCGGGTCCCCCACTTGACAAGAGCCTCGCGCTCGACCCCGAATGTTCGATTTCGAGTTCGACGACTTCGGCGACGACCGGTCGGACGACCTCATCGAGGCGTACGAAGCCCACCTGCATGAGGGCGGTCCTGGCTTCTTCGACACCGACGACCTCGAGTACATCGCCACGACGTACTTCGAGACGGGCCGGATGGATGAGGCGCTGGCCGTCGTCGACGTCCAGATCGAGCGTACCCCTGGCTCCTCGGACCCGTGGATGCGCCGGGGCGTGCTGTTGAACCACCTGGACCGCCAGGACGAGGCACTCGAAGCCTACGACGAGGCACTGGCGCTCAACCCCGTCGATGCCGAGACACTCGTCAACCGAGGGATCACGCTCGACACCTTGGGCCGAGCTGAAGAGGCGGTCGAGGACTTCGACCGGGCGCTGATGTTCGACCCACTCGCGGCGGATGCCCTGTTCAACAAGGCCATCGCGCTGGAGAAGCTGGACCTCTTCGACGAGGCCGCGTCCGCGCTGGAGACCTGTGCCGAGGTCGACCCCGATCACCCGGAAGTCTGGTACGAGCTCGGCTTCTGCTACGACCAGCTCGACCGGCTCGACGACAGCGTATCCGCCTACGACCGCCAGATCGACGTCGACCCGTACGCGCAGAACGCGTGGTACAACCGGGGAATCGTCCTGAACCGGCTGGGCCGCACCGACGACGCCGTCGCCAGCTACGACTTCGCCGTCGCCATCGACGACGGGTTCACGTCCGCGTGGTACAACCGAGGCAACGCGCTGGCGGGCGCCGGCGACGCGCAGGGCGCGGCCGACAGCTACCTCAAGGTGCTTGAGCACGAGGACGGCGACGCGGCCACGTTCTACAACCTCGGCTTGGCCTACGACGATCTCGGTGACTACCCGACGGCCGTCGAGTACTTCCGCCGCGCCGTCGCTGATGACGCCGAGTACGCGGACGCGTGGTACGGCATGGGCTGCGCGCTCGACGGCCAGAGCCTGTACAACGAGGCGCTCGTCGCCTTTGCCCGCGCGATCGCGCTGGCGCCGGAGGAAAGCGAGTATTGGCATGCCCGCGCCGACACCGAGTACAACGCCGGTCGCCTGAGCGAGGCGCTGCGTGCGTACACGCACGTCGTCCGCCTCGACCCGTCCAACAAAGACGCCTGGCTTGACCTGGCGGAGACGCGGATGGAAGCTGGCTTGCGTGACGAAGCCCTCGACGCCTTCTCCCAGGTCGTCCGGCTCGACCCCGATTCGTCCGAGGCGCACCTGCGGCAAGCGTGGGCGCTCGCGTCGATCGGCCAGCGCGAGAGCGCGATCCGCTCGTTCCGCCGCGCCGCCGAGCTGGACCCGTCGCGGGCCGACGAGATCCGCCGGACGTACCCCGACCTGATGGGCGGCGACGCCCGCTCGACCGGCGTCTCACGCGGCGACGACCGGGGCTAGGTGGCCTCGGCCCGCGACGGAGCGATCACAGCCCGGACCCGGCTTGCCGTCCTGCTGGGCGACCCCGTCGGACATTCGCTGTCGCCCACGATCCACAACGCCGCGTTTCAAGCGCAGGGTATCGACGCCGTATACCTCGCGTGCGCCGTCGAGGCCGGGCGGCTGGCGTCGGCGGTCGAGGGGCTGGCGGCGCTGGGAGCGCTCGGCGCGAACGTGACGATCCCTCACAAGCAGACTGCGCTCGCGCTGGCTGGTGAGGCGACGCCGACGGCTCGGGCGCTCGGCGCGGCGAACACGCTCGTCCGCACCGAGGCCGGCTGGCGGGCGGACAACACGGATGTGGCGGGCTTCTTGACGCCTCTCGACGCGCATCGCCAGCGGCTGGCGGGAGCGTCGGTCGTCGTGCTCGGCGCCGGGGGCGCGGCGCGAGCGGTCGTGTATGCGGCGCTGGCGGAGCTGGGCGCCCGCGTGACCATCGCCGCTCGGCGGCGCGAGCAGGGCGAGGCGCTGGCGGCGGACCTCCGGGCCGTCGGGCCCGTCGCGGTGACGGGGCTCGACGACACTGCTGCGATCCGCGACGCCACGCTCGTCGTCAACGCGACGCCGCTGGGGATGGGGGGGGAGCGGATGCCGGTCGACGCGAGTGCGCTGCACGCCGGGCAGATCGTCTACGACTTGGTGTACCGACCGGCGGTGACGCCGCTGCTCGCGGCGGCGCAAGCCGCTGGCGGGACGACCATCGGCGGGCTCCCCATGCTGCTCGGCCAGGCCGCCGCCTCGTACCGACAGTGGACCGGCCGCGACTTCCCTCTCGACACCGCGTGCCGCGCCGCGCTCGCTGCCCTCGACCAATGACCGACGGGTCCATCTTGCGCCCCAGTCTTGCGGCCGACCCTCGCCTGGTCGCCGGGTTCACGACCCGAGACTTCTCGCCCGCCGAGGCCGGACAGGACGCCGCGCGCGCGCGCCTGGCGGAGGTCACCGGGCTGCCCGTCGCCTCCGCCGGGCAGGTCCATGGCAAAGCGGTCGCAGTCGTCGACGGGCCGGGGCACGTCCCAGCGCACGATGGCCTCGTGACGGCGACGCCGGGGCTCGTTCTCAGCGTCGTCGCCGCCGACTGCGCGCTCGTGCTGCTGGCGGACGCGGAGGCGGGCGTGGTCGGCGCGTGTCACAGCGGGTGGCGCGGGACGGTTGCTGGAGTCCTCGGCGAGACGATCGCGGCGATGGCCGCGCTGGGCGCAGCGCCCGCCCGGATGCGCGCGTACCTCGGCCCGTGCATCTCGACCGAGGCGTTTGAGGTCGGTGAGGAGGTGGCCGCCGCGTTCCGCGACGCCGTCGTCGCGCGGCGCCCCGAGTGGCCGCGTCCGCACGTCGACCTCAAGGCCGAGCTGGGCCGCCAACTGGCGTCGGCGGGCGTCGGCGACATCGAGACCGCGGGCGGCTGCACGGTCCGCGATGGCGATCGGTTCTTCTCGTATCGGGCCGAGAACGGCACGCCGGGGCGGATGCTGGGGTTCGTCGGGCTGCGGACGGGCGGCTGAGCCGGGCCGTGTATCTTCGCGGTCAACGAATAGCTGACCGACTGATCATGACTGAAGAAACGATGACCGGGGCCTCGACCGACGAGGCCACCGGCGACACGACCCGGTGGACGCTGCGCCCGGTCGATGACGAGCTGCTGGTGGAGGCGCTCGCGTCCGACCTTAACGACCTGCCCCACGCGCTCGCGCGCTCGCTCGCCCTTCGGGGCGTCCAGAGCTACGACGACGCCCACACGTTTTTCCGCCCGTCGCTCTCGCGCCTCCACGACCCGTTCGAGATGCGCGACATGGACCGCGCCGTCGAGCGCGTCGCCCGCGCCATCCGGACCGGCGAGCGCGTGCTCGTCTTCGGCGACTACGACGTCGACGGGACGACCTCGACGGCGATGCTGACCACGTTCTTGGCCAGCCAAGGGGTCGAGGCCAGTTTCTTTATCCCGAACCGCTTCGAACACGGATACGGCCTGAGCGCGCCGGGCATCGACGCGGCCGTGGAGCGCGGCGCGTCGCTCATCATCGCCATCGACTGCGGCATCACGGCCGTCGACGAGGCCGTGTACGCGGCCTCGAAGGGGATCGACTTGGTCATTTGCGATCACCACACCCCCGGCGAGACGTTGCCCGTAGCCGCCGCCGTCCTCGACCCCAAGCGCGAGGACTGCGACTACCCGTTCGACGGGCTCAGCGGCTGTGGCGTCGGCTTCAAGCTCATCCAAGCCGTGCTGAGCGAGCTGGGCTTGCCGCCCGAGGAGGCGTGGCCGTACCTCGACTTGGTCGCAGTCAGCACCGCCTGCGACATCGTCCCGATGGTGGGCGAGAATCGCGTGCTGATGCGGGCCGGGCTCAAGCAGTTGTGCGACGCCCCGCGCGTCGGGATCGCCGCGCTCGCCGAGCAGTCGGGGGTCGACCTCACCGCGTGTACGGCCTCGAAGATGGTCTTCCAGATCGGGCCGCGCATCAACGCCGCCGGGCGCATCGCGGACGCGAGCATCGCCGCCGAATTGCTGGCGTCGACCGACCCCGACGAGGCGCGCCGCTTGGTGGCCGAGATCGAGAGCCTCAACCTGCGCCGCCGCGAGCTCGACCGCCAGACGCGCGACGAGGCCTTCGAGATCGCCGAGCGCCTGATGGACGACGACCCGCTCGCGCTCGTGGTCTACAAGCCCGGCTGGCACCCCGGCGTCATCGGGATCACCGCCAGCCGCGTCGCTGAGAAATTCCACCGCCCGACGATCCTGCTCACGTCCGGCGGCGCCACCGGTCAGGCCAAGGGCTCTGCCCGCTCCGTCAAGGGCATCTCGATCTACGACGCGCTCGCGCAGTGCGCGGGCCTGCTCGACCGCTTCGGCGGCCACGCCTTCGCCGCCGGGCTCGCGCTGCCCATCGGACAGGTGGACGAACTGCGCGGGCAGCTGCAGGTCGCCGTCGGCACGGCCGTCACCGAGGCCGACCTGGTCCCGGAGATCGAGTTCGACGCCCCGCTCCACCTCGGCGACGTGTCGCCCCGGTTCTGGAGCGTCCTCAAGCAGTTCGGCCCGCACGGCCCCGACAACCTGCGCCCGACGTTTTGGGGCAAGGGCCTGCGCGTCGTCGGGCAGCCGTCGTGCGTCGGCGCCCAGAAGCAGCACCTCCGGATGCGCGTCGCCCAGATCGACGGCGGGCCCGTGTTCTCGGTGATCGGGTTCGGGCTGGCCGAAAAGCACGAGGCTGCGCTCGCGAGCGTCCGCCGGGGCCAGCCGCTGGAGTTGGCGTACCAGGTCGACGAGAACACGTGGAACGGGCGGACGACGCTCCAGCTTCGCGCCCAGGACCTCCGCTTGCAGGTCGACGCCTAGACCGACTCGCTGGCGGCGACGCTGATTCCGACCGCTAGGGCGTCCTCGGCGAGGGCGACCGCCGAGTCCGGAACGCCGAAGTGCTCGCCGACGGCGGCGCGAAGCTCCATCATCGCGAACGACGACACGACCGCGCTGGCGGCGCCGACGAGCGCGGGCAGGATCACGTTCTGGCGCCGCGCGGCGGCCACGGCCGCGCCGACGAGCGCGCCCGACCCGGCGCGGCCCGCCAGACCGAGCGGGGCCGTCCGCGACGGGGCGACGGGCAGCTTGTCGGCCACCAGTTCGCCGGCAGCGGCCACGGGGATCCAAAACGCAGCGGCGTCTGAGCCCAGAATGCCAGCGGGCTGGCGCGGCGCACGAGCGAGCCGCGCGAAGGGCGACCGGGCGTCGGACAGGGCGCGAGCGAGGACGGCGGGCGGCGTCAGACTGCGCATCCCGGCAGCCCATCCAAGGGCGGCGGCGAGGGCGGTCGTCATGGGGTTCGGAGCTCGGTGTGGGACTTCAGCACGCGGTCTCCGTCGGCCTGCTCGATGAGGTATGCCGGCTCGTTGCCGCTGGCGTTCCGTGTCACCTCGGTGCCCTTGATCGTCCGCGTCACGCGGCCGGTGAACGTCTCCCGGACGGTCCCACTGGCGGTGCCGCTGCCCCAGTCCCATTCGACCTC
Source organism: Rubrivirga aquatilis (assembly GCF_046845665.1). Classification (GTDB taxonomy): domain Bacteria; phylum Bacteroidota; class Rhodothermia; order Rhodothermales; family Rubricoccaceae; genus Rubrivirga. Next base: position 814,866 of record NZ_CP177355.1, read on the forward strand.
CGTTCCGTTGTCGTAGCCAGCCATCGTCGTGCGTCGGTAGTGAGCGGGTCCGACCCGGTTGTGCGCCCCCAGGTTCGGTCCGCCGTTCCGATCAGGTCGCGCCCGACCTCGAGACCGGGTTCTCAACCAAACAAGGGCCGGCCCCCACGAGGGGGACCGGCCCTGAAATCACGAACGGAGAACGCTCAGCTGCCGGCGCGCTCGGCCGCCAGGCGCACCGCCGCCGCCGCGTTGACGACGCCGCCGGTCATCGACAAGTCGGTAAACGAGACGGCCTCCTCGGAGCCCGGGCGCGGCGTGTCGTCGCCGAAGCGCGTCGCCGAGTCGAGCAGGATCTGGCGCACGTCTTCGGTGGAGAGGTCGGGGAAGTAGGCCATCACGAGCGCCGCGACGCCCGCCACGACGGGCGAGGCGAACGACGTGCCGTTCGCCGTCTGGATGCCGCCGCCCGGCTTGAGCGAGGTGACGCCCGCGCCCGGTGCGAACAGGTCGACCGACTCCCGCCCGTAGTTCGAGAACGACGCCGCGAGCGCCTTGGCGTCGGGCCCGCTCGCGCCGACCTCCAGCCACCCGTCGGTCCGGGTGCCGTCCAGGAACGTCCGGTTCGGGAAGTTGTCGGCGGTGTCGATGTCCTCGGCCGAGTTGCCCGCCGCGTGGACGAGCAGCACGCCGTTCTCGACGGCGTACGCGACCGCCGCGTCGACGGCGTCCTTGGCCGGCGAGTAGGCCTTGCCGAAGCTCATGTTGATCACGCGCGCGCCGTTGTCGACCGCATACCGGATCGCGTTCGCGATGTCCTTGTCGCGCTCGTCGCCGCCGGGCACGGCGCGGAGCACCATGATGCGGGCCGGGGCCACACCGTCGATACCGAGGTCGTTGCCGCGCGCGGCGGCCACCAGCCCGGCGACGCCCGTCCCATGGTTCGGGTCGGGCCCGGCCACATCGCCGTTGCCGTAGAGGCGCTCTGCAACGTTGGCGTAGTCGTCGCCGACCAAGTCGCGCTCGTCGTAGTCCGGGTTGAGGCCGTACGCGAGGCGGCTCTCGACGCTGGCGACGTAGTCGCGCAGGTCCTGGAGCGAGGCGCCCTGCTGGGCTAGGAATGCGAGCGGCCCGGCCTCCTCCGGAGGGACATCGGCGAGGTCATAATCGTCGCCGTAGCTCTCGCGGAGCTGGGCGTCGGCGGCCTCGGCGGCGGCCAAGAGCGGCGCGAGCTGGGCGGCCTGGGCTGCGAGGGGGGCGCGCTCCTCGTTGAGGGCGGCCTCGAGGGCGTCGCAGTCGTTGTACGTCGCGTCGGGCGTCTCCGCGCGGCACAGCGCGACGAGCCGCGCCAGCTCGTACGTGTCGTGCTCCATGTTGCGGCCGTCGGGGCCGCCCAAGAAGCTCCACCCGTGCACGTCGTCGACGTAGCCATTGCCGTCGTCGTCGACGCCGTTCCCGGCGATCTCGTCGGCGTTCGTCCACAGGACCGGCACCATGTCGGGGTGCGTGATGTCGACGCCGGAGTCGATGATGGCGACGACGACCTCGGTTGGGGTGCGGTCACCGAGGGCATCGTACGCGGCATCCAGGCTGATGCCGACCACGCCGGCGGCGTCGGAGTCGAGCAGGTGCCAGTCGGCGGGTGGGCCGTCGGCCTGGGCGAAAGCGGCGGGCGCCAGCGCGAGCAGCGCGGCGGCGAGGAGCGAGCGGGTCATCGGGAGGAGGTCTGGAAAGAAAGACGAGAACCGAGAACGGGCGCCACGCATCGTTCGCGTGACGCCCGCTCAAGGTTGCCAGAGAATCACGGGGGCGCTATTCGACGGCGGTGAGCACGGTCGTCGACGTGCCGTTGCCCATCTGGGCGCCGAGGCCGATCTCCGACTTGACGAGCAGGCCGGGGGCGTCCTGCGACACCCAGAGCGTCCCGTTGCCGCCGCCCGTGCCGTCGCCCTGCGTGAGCGCCACGACGAACGTCTCGAACGAGCCCGCCGGGACCTCGACGGAGTCGGTGCCGGTCACCTCGATCGTGTACGTGACGGGCTTCTGCGTCTGGCTGTCGAAGCCCGCGAACTGGGCGCGGTATCCCTCAGCGAGGGGCAACGTGCCCAGGCCGACGTACAGCGACGAGCCCTCGACCGCCAGCGGCGCGTCGAGCGCAGCATCGACGGGGATCGTCTGGCCCTGCGCCACGATCTCGCCCGTCACGCGCTCCGGCGCGTAGTCGAAGGCGACCGTGACCGGGCCCTGCGTCACCCGGCGCGAGAGCGGGCGGAGGTCGGCACTCGCGACGACCGTCGAGTCGACCGCCGCGCCCATCGGCGACTCGGCCGCGTCGACGATCACGAACGTGTCGCCGACCGACGAGACCGTCCGCGAGATCGCCAGTTCGAACGTCTGGCCCATCGCCTCGATCGTGCCGTCGAAGCTGGCGGTGAACGGCGCGAGCGCCGCTCCGTCGAACGTGCCGGCTCCGGCCGCTTCGGGTGCTTCGGCGAGCGTGACAGTTGCGGGGTCGACGGTCAGCTCCGCGAGGCGGGCCGAGACCTCGTCCGACATCTCCGTCTGGGCCCGACCGCCCAAGTGCTCGGCGAGGAAGATCTCGGTCGCCGCGTTCGACGCCAGCCGGTTCGTGGCGCCGCGGAAGCCGTGGCCCTCGTCTTGGGCCACGACGTACTGCACCGGGTAGCCGCGCTCGCGGAGCGCGATCACGATCTGGTCGCTCTCGGCCTGCTTGACGCGCGGGTCGTTCGCGCCCTGGATGATCAGGAGCGGCGCCGTGATCTGGTCCGCCGAGTTGAGCGGGCTCTGGGCGCGCAGCTGGGCCTCGCCCTCGGGCGTGTTCGGGTCGCCCATCCGCTCGTAGAACATCTGCCGGATCGGCGCCCAGTACGCGGGGATCGACTCCAGCAGCGTGATCAGGTTCGACGGGCCCACGATGTCGACGCCCGCGGCGTAGAGGTCGGGCGTGAACGCCAGCCCCGCCAGCGTCGCGTAGCCGCCGTACGAGCCGCCCATGATGCCGACGCGCTCCGAATCGGCGATGCCCTCGTCGATCAGCCACTGCGCGCCGTCCGTCAGGTCGTGCTGCATGGCGCCTGTGCCCCATTCGCCATTCCCCGCGTTGAGGAACGCCTTGCCGTAGCCGGTCGAGCCCCGGAAGTTGGGCTGGAGCACGGCGTAGCCGCGGTTCGCCAGGAACTGCGCGAAGCTGTTGTAGCCCCACGAGTCGCGGCTCCACGGGCCGCCGTGGACCAGCAGGACGGTCGGCAGATTCTCCGCCTCGACGCCCTGCGGAAGCGTCAGATACGCCGGGATCTCCATCCCGTCGCGCGCGGTGTAGCGGACCGGCGTCATCGGGGCGAGGTGCTCGGTCGGCAGCTCCGGCCGGCCGCGGTAGAGGAACGTCAGCTCTTTGGTGTCGCGGTCGAAGAGGTAGCGCGAGCCCGGGTCGGTGTCGCTAAAGACGGAGACCAGCCACGTCCGCTCGTCGCGCGTCCCGCCGCTGGGGCGGACCTCGCCGCCGGGCAAGAGCTCGCGCAACAGGTCGAAGTCGGCCGCGAAGGCGTCGTCCTTGGGGTAGATCCGCAAGCGGTCCCCGTTGTAGAACGTCGCCAGCATCTCGTTGGTGACCTCCGAGAAGGCCGCGCCGCCAAAGTCGACCTCGCCCTCGGGGTCGCGCTCCACGAGCGTCTCGGTGCCGGTCGCCGGATCGAACAGGATGAACTCGACCAGGTCGCGGTCGCCCTTGTTGGTCTGCATGTAGACGCGCTGCCCGTCGGGGTGGAAGCGGACCGGCCCGCACGTCTCGACGACCGAGCACGAGTACACGACCTCCCCGACGGCCCCGTCGGTGACCGTGAGCACCTCCGTCGAGCCGTCGCCGGCGGTGCGGAGCGCGAGTCGGATCTCGCCGTCGAGGTCGGTCAGCCAGCCCGCGATCTGCTCGGTGTTCTCGATGAGCAGCTCGCGCTCGCCGGTCGCGATCGCGACGCGGTAGACGTCGTGGTACGCCGGGTCGCGGTCGTTGAGGCCGACCAGGATGTGGCCCGGGTCGCCCTCGGGCACGTCCAGGATGATGGCGCGGACGCCCTCGGCGTCGGTCAGGTCGCGCGCCGCCGGCACGCCGTCGCCGGTCGCCCTGGTCGGGTCGACGGCCCAGACGTGGAAGTTCTCGTCGCCGCCCTTGTCCTGGACGTAGAGCACGTACGCCCCGTCGCGGCTCCAGAAGTAGCCGCCCACGGGCCGCGCATCCGCCGTCAGCGGCCGCGCCGCCTCGAACGGCTCGTCGATGCCCTTCACCCAGACGTTGAGGACCTCGTCGCCGTCGATCTCGACGGGCTTGAGGAAGGTCAGGTACTGCCCGTCGGGCGAGAGCTGGGCGCCGGTGATCTCGGGGTTGCCGAAAAAGAGGTCCCGGTCCAGGAGCGGCGGGAGCTCGGCGTCGACGAGCGCGGGCGCCGTCGGGGCGATCGGCGCTTGCGCGAGGGCGGGGAGAGCGAGGGTGGCGGCGAGGAGAAGGGCCAGGGGGCGCATGCGTGTGCGGTGGGTGTGCGAGACGGAACGAGGGCAGACTACGGCCTCGGTCGCGGCGCAGTTACGGCCGTGGCCGCCTCAGTCAGCCCGCGGACATCCGAGACGGGGCCGCGCCCCACCGTCTCGGTCCAGCGCGGCTACTCGCGCCTCAGCGTCGCGAACTGCCCGGGGTCTACCTCCAGTCGGATGGTCTCTCCGTCGTCGGAGACGGTTCCCGTCGCCACCTCGCCCTCGACGGTCAGTGAGATCGTCGGGTGGTCGTAGGTGCCCGTCCCCTCGGCCCCCGTGATGACTTCGTCGGAGGGGCCTCGCTCGACGATCAAGGCGCTGAATCGGAACGACCCCCCGCTCGCCGTCTCCGGGATGTCGAGGGTCGCTATGGTCTGAGTCGTCCCGAGATCCTCGGTGACGCCGGAGTAGGTCCCGCCGACGACGAACTCTTCCGTCGAGTCACAGGCTGCGAGAGCGACGACGAGGAGCGCGAGGGAAAAAAAACGACGACGCATGTCTTTGGTATGTGGAGTGCGGCGTGCAAAGTACAGGGGCACATGAGGGCTCGCGGTAAGAAAGTCTGCCCCCCGTTCTCGAGCGTTCGTCGTCGGCGCCGGACACGCACCGGGCACTCGCACGCGGCTTGCGACGTTGGCACCCGGCACCGCCTGCACCGATCCCGCCCGTCGCTACGCCCTTCAACTCCCCGCCAGCCGAATGCCGCGCATCCTCTGGGCCGACGACGAGATCGACCTGCTCAAGCCCCACGTCCTCTTCTTGGAAGCGAAGGGGTACGCCGTCGACACCGTCTCGAATGGCACCGACGCCGTCGACCGCGCCCGGGGCGGCGGCTACGACGTCGTCTTCCTGGACGAGCAGATGCCCGGCATGGGCGGCCTCGACGCGCTCCAGGCCATCAAGGGCGACCGCCCCGAGACGCCGGTCGTGATGATCACGAAGTCCGAGGAGGAGCACCTCATGGAGGACGCCATCGGCCGGCAGATCGCCGACTACCTCATCAAGCCGGTCAACCCGAAGCAGATCCTGCTCTCGGTCAAGAAGATCTTGGACGGCGCCCAGATCCGCGGCGCGGCCGTCCAGCGCGACTACCTCCAGGGCTTCGGCGAGCTCTCGTCCCGCATCTCGGGCGACCTCGACGCGACCGAGTGGGTCGAGGTTTACGAACAGCTCGTCCGCCACGACCTCGACCTCGAGGGCGCCGACGACGGCGTCCGCCAGATCCTGGACGACCAGTACCGCGAGGCGAACGGCCGCTTCGCCGAGTTCGTCGAGGGCGTCTACCCGCGCTGGATCGAGAAGGCGCGCGCCGGCGACAAGCCCGATCGCGCGCGCCCCGTGCTCAGCCACGAGGTGCTCCAGACGCATGTCTTCCCCCACCTCGGCGACGTGGGCGCCAAGCCCGAGCGGCCCGTCGTCTTCTTCCTCATCGACTGCCTGCGCTACGACCAGTGGCTCTTGTTCGAGCGCCACCTCCACGGGCTCTACGACATCGACCGCGACTGGCACTTCGGGATTCTGCCGACCGCGACGCCGTTCTCGCGCAACGCCCTGTTCGGCGGGATGCTGCCCGTCGACCTCGCCAAGCGGCACCAGAACTACACCGTCGACGAGCGCCACGACGAGGACTCGCTCAACGCCCACGAGGCGGAGTACCTCGACGACCTCCTGCAGCGCAAGCACCGCGGCGACGTCCGCGTCCGCTACGACAAGCTGGTCTCGCAGAACGACGGCCACCAGTTCGCCGACCGCGTCACGGACCTCTTGCAGCACGACCTGTCGGCGGTCGTCGTCAACTTCGTCGACATCCTGGCGCACAGCCGCTCCGACACCCGCATCCTGAAGGAGATCGCGCCCGACGTGCCCGCGTATCGCGCCTTGTCCGCGACGTGGTTCGACCACAGCTGGCTCCGGTCGGTCTTCGAGGAGCTGGCGCGGCACGACTGCACGGTCGTGGTCAGCACCGACCACGGGGCCGTCCGCGCGCTCCACCCGGCCAAGGTCATCGGCGACCGCGAGGCGTCGACGAGCCTGCGCTACAAGCACGGCCGCAACCTCAAGGTCGACGACGCCGACGCCATCTTTATCAAGGACCCCGAGAGCTACGGCTTGCCGCGGCTCGGCATCAACGAGACGTACATCTTCGCGCGCGGCGACAGCTACTTCGTCTACCCGACGAACTACAACCGCTACGCCAACCAGTACCGCGACACGTTCCAGCACGGCGGCGTGACCATGGAGGAGTGCCTCCTCCCGGTCGTGACGTTGCGGCCGAAGGGGTAGGTGGCGCGCGCGACCCGGGTCCGCTGGCTCCGGACGGCGGGGCTCGCCGTCGTCCTCGGGCTGGCGATCCTCGTCGGCGGGTGGCGGCTGAGCAAGTCGCGCCACTACCAGCTGTTCGGCGGCCTCGTGACGCGGGTCGAGACGGACCAGCGGGTCGTGGCCCTCACCTTCGACGACGGCCCGACGCCGGCGGGCACCGACACCGTGCTGCCCTTGCTCGATAGCCTCGGCGTCCGAGCGACGTTCTTCGTGACGGGCCGGGAGATGGCGGCGCACCCGGACGAGGGGCGCCGTTTGGTGGACGCGGGCCACGCGCTCGGCAACCACTCGTACTCGCACCGGCACATGGTCTTCCACACGCCGGGGTTCGTCCGGCGCGAGCTGGAGGCCACGGACGCGCGGATCCGGGCGGCCGGGTGGGAGGGCGACATCGCGTTCCGGCCGCCCTACGGGAGACGGCTGGCCGTGCTGCCCTGGATCCTCCGCCAAGCGGGCCGTGAGACGCTGCTCTGGGACGTGGAGCCGGAGTCGTTCCCGGCGGTCGCCGCCGACCCCGAGCGGATCGCTGAGCACGTCGCGGCGCGCGTGCGGCCTGGGTCGATCGTGCTGCTCCACGTGATGGTGGCCTCTCGGGCGACGTCGCGGGAGGCGGTGCCGCTCGTCGTCGAGCGGCTGCGGGCGGAGGGCTATCGGTTCGTGACCGTGCCTGAGTTGCTGGCACTGCGCGCGCCCTAGCGCCCGCCCGCCCCCCTGCGTCGGCGGCCATCGACGGCGGGGTGTCGACAAATGGACCCCGTGCCCTACGTTGCGGCATGGACGCTCCCCCGAAAGGCTACCTCGCGGCGATTGTCGAGCGGCGCCTCGACGTGACCCCCGACCTCGCGGTCTTCTGGCTCCGCTCGCCCGAGCCGCTGGCGTTCAGGCCCGGTCAGTACGTCACGCTCGCGGCGCCGAACGCCAGCGGGCGCGTCGTCAAGCGGGCGTACTCCGTCGTCAGCGCGCCGCACGAGCCCCTCGTGGAACTCGTCATCGAGCTGGTCGAAGAGGGCGAGATGACACCGCTGCTGTGGCCGCTCCGGGAAGGCGACACCGTGTGGGTCCGCAAAAAGGTCGTCGGCCACTTCTTGCTCGACGCCGAGCGGACGTGCCACGTAATGGCCTGCACCGTCACCGGCATCGCGCCCTTCCTGTCGATGATCCGGGCGCACGCAGCGTCGCTGGCGGCGGGCGAGACGGTGCCCGACCATCGCTTTCTCGTCGTTCACGGCGCCAGCCACGCCGTCGAGTTCGGACAGTACCTCGATGAACTGGCAACGCTCGCCGAGACCGGGTGGGTCGAGGCCGTGTCGACGGTCAGCCGCCCGTGGGCGGATGCGGCGTGGACCGGAGAGGTCGGCCGCGTCGAGGACGTCGTCCGCAAGCACCTCGACCGGCTGGCGTGGGAGCCGGACGCCGTGGCGGGCTACGCCTGCGGCAACCCTCAGATGATCGAGACGGTACGCGGCATCCTGCGCCGCGCCCGCGTCGACGACGCGCACGTCCACGAGGAGAAGTACTTCACCGTGGGCGAAGCGGGGACCCCTGCCGAGGCGCCCACGCCAGCGCCGGCCGCCGCGTTCAAGCGTCCGCCCGTGCTCCCGGGGCGCGGGCCCGGCAGCGTCGTGCTGAAGACGGCACCCCGCCCGAAGCGGCCGAGCGAGTAGCGCCGGGGGAGGCACGGCGTGCGACCTTGCGGCCTCACCCCTCCGCTCGCCGTGTCCCCGACTCGCCTCCTCGCCGCCCTCCTGTTCGTGGCGCTCCCGTTCGCGGCTCAGGCCCAGCCCGCCGCCGACTCGTCCGACGTGGCGACCATCGATGGCGTGATCCGCGCCTACTACGAAGTCGTCTCCGGCCCCGCCGGCCAGCCGCGGGACTGGGCCCGCGACAGCACGCTCCACCACCCCGACGCGATCGTCACCGTCGTCCAGTCGGGCCCGGACGGGACGGTAATCGCGCCGACCGACCTGGCGGGCTACCACGCGGGCGCCGACGGGCTGGCGGACGTGGGCTTTTTCGAGGTCGAGATCGCGCGCGTCGTCCAGCAGCACGGGGCCGTGGCGCACGTCTGGAGCACGTACGAGTGGCGCCGCGAGGTCGACGGCCCGGTCGGCGGGCAGGGCGTCAACACGATCCAACTGGCGCACGACGGCGGGCGGTGGTGGATCGTCTCGTGGATGTTCGACGGGCGGAGCGACGCGCCTCCGGTGCCGGACGCGTACCTGCCCCAGCCTTCCATCCCCGAGGCCAACCCGCCGGAGTAATCAGCGGCCGGGCGAGGCGGGCGCGAGCCGCCAGCCGGACGGCGTGGCGTGGAGCGTCGTGCCGGGTGGCGTGTCCGACGGCTGCGCCGCGCCGAGGTCCGTCGACGTGCGCCCCTGCGCGGGGCCGTCGGCGGCGGTGAACGTGCCCTCGTAGCTCCAGAATACGGTGACCGCGCCGTCGGGGGCGACGAGCGCCAGCCCGTCGGGCGAGCCGTTTTGGAGGACGACCGGCGTCCACACGGCGCCGCTGGCGGGGAGCGTCCCCGAGAGCGAGACGGTCTCGTAGAGCCGCCCGCCGCTCCCGTTGTAGAGCGCCAGCGTCCACCCGCCGAGCGCCGTGCCGGGGTCGCCGCGGACCTCGACGCCCTCACCGGTGTCGGCGCCCGCGTTGTCGTAGTGGATCTCGGAGACGGACAGCGCCCCGCGGGCGGCCGGCGCCGGAGTGGGTGGGGCGGATGCGGAGGGCTCAGGGGTGATCGGTCCCGCCCCCCAGATCCGGTCTGCGAGGGCCGGGTCTCCGACGAACGGGTTCTCGGTCCCCTGGAGGCTGGCGACCCAGGCGCTCCGTGCGCGCTCGGCGGCGTCCGGCGGGTCGGCGCGGTTCCACGCCAGCAGGTCCTCGCGCATGGTCTGGAAAAAGGCGGGGTCGGCGCGGTCGGGGTAGACGGCGGCGACGTAGAACACGGCCCGCGCGACATCGCCCTTGCGGGCTTGGGGCGGCTCGAACAAGCCCGCGCCTCGCTCAGCCCATCCGTCGATGTCGGCGCGTGGGGTGTTCGACTGGCTGGCGTCGGCGCGGTACCACGCATCGGCGCGTCGGTCGGGGACCTCGCCGAAGGGGAGGTTGCCGCGCGAGCTGTTGACGCCCTCGCGCTCGGGGAACAGGTGGTGGAGGTCGCTCTTGAGCGGCTCCGCGCGCGCGCCCATCGACTGCGGCCACACGTGCTCTGCGTTCATGCCAGCCGCCATCGCCGCTTGCGACTCGTCACCGGGCCCGAGCCGGATGCACCAGCCGGTGTAGAGGCCGCAGACGCCGCCCGCGTCGTTCTCGTGGGCGTAGAGCACGTCGCGAGCGCGCGCGTAGCCCAACGTCCGGTCCGGCGAGAAGTCGCGGTCGACCGCCGCCAGCAGGGCCGCCGGGTCACTGGCGGCGCCGGGCGTGGGGCCGTCGTCGAACGTGCCGGCGGTCGAGACGCCGCCGCTGTCGTCGTCGAAGGCCCCGGCCGTCGAGACCCGGTCGCCGCCGCAGGCGGACACGGCGAGGGCGAGAACGAGGAAGCGGACGGGCATCGGCAGGCGGCAGGGCCCGATGGTACGCCGCCCGCTGTGATCGGAGCCCGGTGGCCGCTCTCGCTCGGCAGACCCCCCGTCCGCGCAGCGCTCCGCGAGCCCCGCTGGCGCCAGCTCCGGAGCGGATTCGCTAGCCCGCCGCGACGCCGCGCGGACTGTCCCCCTTGCCAAGGGGGGCTGCCGAGCACGTCGGTCGCAGTCAACCGCCGCGCGCGCCTACGTCTCCTCGTCGACGTAGGCCACGTGGCGGAAGTAGGTCTGGTCCTCGAACGACGCGCCGAGCGCGCCGACGCCGATCCCCAGCGCCGAGACGAACCCGGCGAACGCGAGCACCTCGTCGGGCCCGACGGGCCGGCCCAGCGAGCCCGCCCAGCCGTCCAGGATCGCGCCGTCGAAAAACAGGATGCGGAGCGCGAGCGTGGCCCCGAACAGCAACGCCCACGTGGTCGACATCCCGAGCCCGAGCGCGAGGAGGATCGAGGCCGACTGCACGACCTGCTGCTCGGTCCGCACCTGCCCGTGGCGCCGCGCCAGCAGGCCCTGCTTGCGGATGAGGTAGCCGCTCGTGCCGACGATGGCCACCACCGACAGCGCCGCGACGAGCGCGAGGGGCTGGCGCGTGCCGAGGTCCCACGCCTCGGCCGTCATCACGAGCACGATCAGTGTCGAGGCCGCGGCCGTGGTGAGCTTCGAGAGCTGGAACGGGAAGCGCCAGGGGCGGATCTGCAAGACGGTGTCGGCCACGTCGGACCAGTTGAGCACGAGCGCTTTCGCGGCGAAGGCCACGTTCCCGAGCCGCTCGAACGCCGACTCCTCCTCCATCCGGGGGTCGGCCACGTCGGCGACTTCGGCCTCGATCTCGGTCCGGTTGGGCTCGGAAAAGGAGAGCGACGACCGGTCGAGGTCGGCGGGCGAGCGGGGCGGGTACATCACGGCGTCCTCGCGCGTCTCGTGGTCGAGCCCGTTGAGGTGGCCGAAGGCGTGGAGCGCGAGCGCCGCGAGCCGGTGCGCGAACCGGTCCGTCTGCTCGGCGTCGCTGAGGTCGGGCTGGCGCGTGCTCGGGTCCAGACGCGCCAGCGACAGCGCGGCCACGTCGAGCGCCTGCGACGGCGTGGCCAACGTGAACGGCCGGAACCGGGCCCGCAAGTCCGCGCCGGTGACGACGAGCGCGAAGTCCCACCCGGCCACGCGCCGCTCGGTCGCCCCGGCGTCGAGCAGGTCGACCGGCTCCACCTCCTGACCGCCCGCGTGCAAGTCGGTCCGCCGGACGATCGGGAACGACCACGCAAAGCCGGGCAGCTCGGACCGGAGCGCCTGCCGAACGAGGACGCGGGCGCGTTTCAGCGCCGCCGCCTGCGCCTCGTCGAGCGGGCCCGCCTGCACCCACCCGACGACGACGGCGGGGACGTGGGGCTCGGCGTCGAGCGGCGGGGCGTCGGCGGGGGGCGGCGTCTCGGGCATGGGCCGAAGGTCGCACCGGGGCGGGCACGTGTCGAGGGACGCGCGCCCGGGTGGTCCCGACCGCCGTCGCTCCACGTAGGGGCGTATCGCGATACGCCCCTACCGGCCGATCTCGCTCTGTGCTGACACCCCGCGACCCAGGGCCTCCGATGCGCCTCGGCACGGCACGGCCCCCGCCGTACGTTCCGTCCGCCTCCGACCGACTGCCCATGCGCCGCCTCGTCCTCCTCGCCCTCGCCCTGCCGCTGGCGGTCGCCGCCCAGACGCCCGCGCTCACCGTCGACTACGAGCGGTTCCGGCTCGACAACGGGCTCGACGTGATCCTGCACCGCGACGCCTCCGTCCCCGTCGTCACCGTCAATACGTGGTACCACGTGGGCAGCGCGCGCGAGGCGCCGGGGCGGACCGGGTTCGCCCACCTCTTCGAGCACCTGATGTTCGAGGGCTCGGGCCACGTCCCCGAGGGCGCCATCGACACCTGGCTCGAAGAGGCCGGCGGCGGCGCAAACGGCTCGACGACGCGCGACCGGACCAACTACACGACGGACGCGGCCTCGAACGGACTCGAGACGGCGATCTATCTCGACGCCGACCGCATGGCCTCCCTCTTGGACGCGATGTCGCCCGAGAGCGTCGACGGCCAGCGCGACGTGGTCAAGAACGAGCGGCGCCAGAGCGTCGAGAACCGGCCCTACGGGTACGCCTTCTCGGTCCTGGGCCAGACGCTCTTCCCCGAGACGCACCCCTACCACTGGCCCGTCATCGGGTCCATGGACGACCTGTCGGCCGCCAGCTACGACGACGTCGTGAGCTTCTACCGGACCTACTACACGCCCAACAACGCCAGCGTCGTCGTCGCGGGCGACCTCGACCTCGCGCAAGCGCGGGCCTGGGTGACCGAGTGGTACGGGGCCATCCCGCGCGGGCCCGAGCCGCCGCTTCAGCCCGTCGCCCGGCCGACGCTCGGCCGCGAGCACCGGCTGGTGCTGGAGGACGACGTCCAGCTGCCGCGACTGTACCTCGCGTGGCACAGCCCGGCGCGGTACGCCGCCGGCGACGCGGCGCTGGAGGCGCTCGCGGGCGTGCTCGCCGGCGGCAAGACCTCGCGCCTGTACCGCGCGCTCGTCTACGAGCAGGAGATCGCCCAGGACGTGGCGGCCTTCCAGGCCGGCGACCTGGCCGGCGGCACGTTCTACGTGATGGCGACCGCCCGGCCGGGCGTCGACCTCGACGCCATCGAGGCGGCGATCGCGGCGGAATTGGCGGACATCCGCGCCGAGGCGCCTGACCCTCGCGAGCTGGAGCGCGTCGTCAACGGTGTCGAGGCGCAGTTCCTCGATAACCTCGAGACCATCGACGGCTTCCGCGGCAAGGCCGACCAGCTCAACAGCTACCTCTTCTTTACCGGCACGCCGGACTACTTCGAGGAGGACCTCGCGCGGTACCGCGCGCTCGCGCCGCGCGACCTGAGCGACGCGGCGATGAGCTTTCTCCGCGACGACGCCCGCGTGGCGCTCTCCATCGTCCCCGCTGGCGAGCCCGCCCTGGGCCTCGACGGCGCCGCCCCCGTCACGCCCAAATTCTAGAGTCCCCGGTCGTCGGTGATCGGTCTTCCGCGAGGAAGGCGGTCCGGACCGACCACCGAACACGGACCACCGACCACCGACTCCGATGCGCTTCCTCCTCCTCGCCCTGCTCGCGCTCGCCAGCGTCGCGCCGTCCGCCCAGCCCGCCGCGCCGGACTGGGACACGCGCCCGGCGCTGGCGGCCCCGCCCGCGTTCACGCCGCCCGCCGTCGAGCGGCACGCGCTGTCGAACGGGCTGCCGGTGCTGTTCGTCGAGAAGCCCGGCGTGCCGCTGGCGCAGATCGACCTGCTCGTCCGCGCCGGCTCGGCCGACGACGGCGACCAGGGCGGGCTCGCGTCCGTCACGGCCGACCTGATGGACGAGGGGGCTGGGGACCTCGACGCGCTCGCGCTCGCCGACGCCATCGACTTTCTGGGCATCGACCTCGGCGTCGGCGCCGGGCTGCACAGTCTGAGCGTGCGCCTGCACACGCCGCTCTCGAAGCTCGACGCCGCGCTCGCGCTGATGGCGGACGTGGCCCTGCGGCCGACGTTTCCCGAGGCCGACATCGAGCGCGTCCGCACGAGCCGGCTGACGGCGCTGGCGCAGCGCCGCGACGAGGCCCGGTCCATCGCTGGGGTCGCGCTCGCGCGCGCGGTCTACGGCGACGACCACCCGTACGGGCGGCTCGGGACCGGCGAGCCCGCGACGGTCGGGGCGCTGACGCGCGACGATCTCATCGCCTTCCACAGCCGGTCCGTCGTGCCCGCGCGCTCGGCGCTCGTCGTCGTCGGCGCGACGACGTGGGAAGAGATGAGGCCCCGGTTGGAGGCCGCCTTCGGCGAGGCCGTGTGGCCCGCTACCGGCGTCGCCCCAGCCGCCGCCGGGCTGTCGGCGGTCCCGATCCCAGCGCAGGTCGGCCCGCGCGCGATCACGTTCGTCGACAAGCCCGGCGCGGCGCAGTCGGTCGTCCGCATCGGTCGGGTCGGGGCGCCGCGCTCGACGCCGGACTTCTACGCGCTCGAAGTGCTCAACACGATCCTGGGTGGCAGCTTTACGAGCCGCCTCAACCAGAACTTGCGCGAGGACAAGGGCTACTCGTACGGCGCGCGCTCGGTCTTCGAGTACCGCCCCGTCGCCGGCCCGTTCATCGCGTTCGCGGACGTGCAGACGGACGTGACGGCGCCCGCGCTGACGGAGTTTTTCCGCGAGCTCGACGCCATCGGCGCGCCGGTCCCGGCCGACGAGCTGGCGAAGGCGCGCGAGAACCGGGCGCTCTCGTTCCCCGCGCCGTTCGCGACCGTGCGCGGCACGGCCGCGATGGTCGGCGACGCCTGGCTCGACGGGCTGGGCGACGACGCCTACGCGCAGTACGCCAGCGGCGTCCGCGCCGTGACGGCCGCCGACCTCGCCCGCGTCGCGGCGGAGTACGTCGACCCGGAGCGCATGGCCGTCGTGGTCGTCGGCGACTGGTCGGTCGTCGGCGAGTCGGTCGAGGCGCTCGGGCTGGGGCCGGTCACGGTCTTGTCCGTGGAGGACGTGCTTGGGGAGTAGGGGCCGCAATACGCCGCTACCGGTCGCCTCGCTCTTCTCGAACGACGCGGCCCGCCTGCACCACGAGGCGCACGGCGCGGAGCGCGGACACGGCCGCCGAGGGGTCGCCCGTGACGGCGACGAGGTCCGCCGCGAGCCCGGGGCGGATGGCGCCGATCGCGTCGGCCATCCGCAGCATCTCGGCGTTCCCGGCCGTCGCCGCGCGGAGCACGTCGAGCGGGGCCATCCCGTAGGCCACCATCAGCTCGGCCTCGCGCGCCTGGTCGCCGTGGTCGAACACGCCGACGTCGCTGCCGACGCACATCGGGACGCCCGCCGCGAGCGCGGCCGCAAACTGGCGGCGCTTGAGCGCGAGGCGCGGCGGCTCGGGCGCGGTCCCGTCCCAGCCCTGGTATTCGGAGATCGCCTCGACGGCCGCCAGCGTCGGGCACAGCCACGTCCCGCGCGCCGCCATCTCGGCCCAGACCTCGGCCGTCCCCGCGTCGCCGTGCTCGATCGTGCGGACGCCCGCGCGGACGGCGCGCAGCATCGCATCGGCGGTGCTCGCGTGGGCAACGACGTCGCGCCCCGACGATGCGGCGGTCTCGACGACCGTCCGAATCTCGGCTTCCGAGAACGTCGGCCGCGCCTCGCCGCGCGGGCCCCAGCGGTAGTCGGCGTAGAGCTTGACCCAGTCGACGCCCCCGCCGATCTGGCGGCGTGTGATGCGGACGAGGTCGGGGCCGTCGGCCTCCTCGGCGCCGAGCGGCACGTCCATGTCGGGCCGGAAGCCCTTGGGGCCGTACGAGCCCGTCGCCACGAGCGCGGGCCCGGCAACGAGCAGGCGGGGGCCGGGGATCGCGCCCTTGTCGATGGCGTCGCGCAGGCCCACGTCCGCGTAGCCGGCGCCCTCGGAGCCGAGGTCCCGGGTCGTCGTCCACCCGGCCATCAGCCCGGCTCGCGCGTGCATCACCCCGCGAGCGACGCGCTCGGCGACCGACTCGCGGAGCACCTGATCGGTCCAGCCGGTCTCGTCGTAGGGGTGGAGCAGCAAATGACTGTGGCCTTCGATCAAGCCGGGGAGCAGCGTCGTGCCGGGAAGGTCGACGACGCGCGCTCCGGCGGGCGCCCTCAGTCCGGGCCCGACGGCGGCGATCGTGTCGCCCTGCGTGAGGACGGCCCACCCGGCGTGCATCGCCTCGCCGTCGAAAACGCGGTCGGGGCGGAGGAGGAGGGCCGGCTGAGCGCTGGCGGCGGCGACCGCCAGCAGGGCGAGGAGCAGGGCAGGGAGGAGGCGGCGCATGGCGCGGGGTGGTCAGGCGTCGGTGATGGACGCCAGCACGCGGGCGACGAGGCCGTCCAGCGCCGACCCGTCGATCCAGCGGGCGACGATGACGAGGTCGTGCTCGGGGTCGACGTAGACGAGGTTGACGCCGGCGCCGAGGTGAGCGAAGGCGGTCGCCGGCGCGCTCGGGAAGCGCGCGCGGTCGTGGTTGAGGAAGTAGTTCATGACGCCGTAGCCGGGCTCGGCGGGTGTCGGCGTGAGGGCCGTGTCGAACCAGGCGTCGGGGACGATCTGGCGGTCGCCCCACCGGCCGCGGCGGAGCGTCAGGAGCCCGAAGCGGGCCTGGTCGAAGGCCGTCAGCCACAGCCCGCCGCCCCAGTGCGTCCCGCCCGAGACCGACTGGACGGGCTGGCCGTCGAGGAGCACCCAGCTCGTCCGGTACCCGTGCCACCGCCACGTCGGCGACGCGCCGATCGGGTCCATCACGCGCTCGCGCAGGACGACCGGAAGCGGCCGCCGCCACACGTTGAGGAGCGCCATCGCGAGCACGTTGACGCGCGTGTCGTTGTACTCGTAGACCGTGCCCGGCGCGACGCGTGGGCGCGTCAGCCACGTGTCGGGGTCGCGGTCCGGGCGGTCGGCCCAGTCGGGTTTGCCCCACAGCTCGCCGTCCCAGTCGCTGGTCTGGCGGAGCAGGTGGTCCCAGGTGATCTGGCGGTTGTGGTCGCCGGGGAAGAGGTCGAACGTCTCGGTCCGGCCGAGCTCGGCCGGCCGGGCGCCCGGGCCGATCTCGCCCAGCGCGGTGACGGGCGCTTGCGAGCGCCACACCGGGTCGTCGAGTGCGATCCGCCCGTCGGCGACGGCGAGCGCGGCGACGGTCGACAAAAAGCTCTTGGCGACGCTGAACGTGGGGTCGACGCGGTCGGGCTCGCCCCACGCGGCGACGATGGCGCCGCGGCGGACGATCACGCCGGTCTGCGGGCCGCGCGTCAGGAAGGGGCCGACGGCCTCGCCGTACGGTTCGCGCCCGAACCCCCGGGCGTGCGCGAGGGCCAGGTCGCGCGGGGCGTCGGCCTCGTTCGCCTGGGCAAAGGCGACGGCCGCCGCGAGCGAGTCGGCGTCCATCCCGACCGCTTGGGGCGAGAGGCGAGCCCAGTCGCCGGGCGGGGGGACGTAGGGCGTCTGGGCGCTGGCGGCGGTCGCCAGCAGCAGGAGCAGGAGGAGCGGGCGCATGGCCCGAACGTAGCGCCGGCCCCGTGACGCTGCGGAGCTGAACCGGCAGTCCCCGGTATCATCGGGCTCCGCCCCGTCCCCGCTCCCGCCCGTCGTCATGACCCTCACCTTCTGGGGCGCTGCCCAGACCGTCACCGGCTCCCTCCATTTCGTCGAGCTCGACGACGGCACGCGCCTGTTCTTGGATTGCGGCCTCTTCCAGGGCCGCCGCGAACTGGGCAAAAAGCTGAACAACGAGTGGCCGTGCCCGCCGGACACCGTCGACGCCGTGCTGCTCTCGCACGCCCACATCGACCACGCCGGCCTGCTGCCGAAGTTGTGGCGCGACGGCTTCCGGGGGACCGTCTACGCGACGCACGCCACGCGCGACCTGTGCGCGATCATGCTGCGCGACAGCGCCTACATCCAGGAAAAGGACGCCGACTTTTTCAACCGCAAGATGCGCAAAAAGGGCCAGCCCGAGGTCGAGCCGCTCTACGCGATGGAGGACGCCGAAGGCGTGATGGACTGCTTCCACGGAGTCCCGTACGGGACCCCGTTCTCGGTCCCCGGCGGCGTCCAGGTGGTCTACCGCGACGCCGGCCACATCCTGGGCTCGGCCACGATGACGCTCGACCTGCCCGGCGGCAAACGATTGGGGTTCACCGGCGACATCGGCAACCCGGGCCGGCCGATCCTGCGCGACCCCCAGCCGCTCCCGCCCGTCGACTGGCTGATCTGCGAGAGCACCTACGGCGGGCGCGAGCACGAGCCCGTCGACAAAGCCAAGGAGCGGCTGGCGCGGATCGTGACGGAGACGGCCGCGCGCGGCGGGCGCGTCGTCATCCCCGCCTTCGCGGTCGGACGGACGCAGGAGATCGTCCACAACCTCGACCAGCTGTGGAACGAGGACCGGATCCCCCACATCCCCGTCTTCGTCGACAGCCCGCTCGCGGTGAATGCGACGGCGGTCTTCCAAACGCACCCCGAGTGCTACGACGCGGACCTTTTGGAGTACATGCTGACCGACCCCAACCCGTTCGGCTTCGAGCGGCTGGAGTACGTCCGCGAGGCCAAGCGATCCAAAGAGCTCAACGGGCTGACCGTCCCGTTCGTCGTCATCTCGGCGTCGGGGATGGCCGAGGCGGGACGGATCCTGCACCACCTGCGCAACACGGTCGAGGACCCGAAGCACACCGTCCTGATCGTCGGCTACCAGGCCGAGCACACACTCGGGAAGCGGATCGTGGAGCGGCGCGAGACGGTCAAGATCTTCGGCAAGCCGCACCCCCTCCGTGCGCAGGTCGAGGTCATGAACACGTTCTCGGCGCACGCCGACGAGCCCGGCCTGGTGGCCTTTGTGTCCGACCTCGACGCGGACCGGTTGCAGACCGTCTACCTCGTCCACGGCGACCCCGAGCGCCAGACGGCACTCGCGCAAGCCTTCGGCCGAGCAGGCATCGACGCGGATGTCGAGGCGCCGGAGCGGGGGCACCGCGTGGCGCTGTCCTGATTTCACGAACGGTCGCTGGCGTCGGGTCGCTCGCGACCTACCTTGCGGCCTGCTCTTTCGCCCCGCCTCAGGTGCCGCGTGCTCGCGCGGCTGAAAAGGGAATCCGGTGCGTCGCCTCGGCGATCACTCCGGAGCTGTACCCGCAACTGTAGGTAGTCCGCCGCCGGCCGCGACGCCTGCGCCCACTCCCGCAAGGGGGGAAGGGCGAGGCCGAGCCGACGGACGCCAGCCCCGCGCCCTCCGCGGGCGCGCTGGCCGGATTGCAAGCCAGGAGACCTGCCTGTCGCGACGACCCCACCCGCCTCCGGGACCAGAGGCGCGGCGTTCCCGACGGCGGCCGACTGGCCGTGCGCGCGCGATCCCCGTGTCTCCGTGAGGCACGGGCTTTTTTATGCGCGCCTGCGCCCTCGTTCTCCTACTCGCCTCGGCCGTCGCCGCCCAACCGAAGGTCGGCGGCCGCCAGCCGGCCACGCCGGACTCCGCTCTCGCGGAGGTCACCGTGACGGCCGCCCGCCAGCCGGTCGCGACCGCCGACGCGCCGGCGCGGGTGACCATCCTCGATCGGGAAGCGCTGGCGGCGACCGCCTCGCTGGCCGAGGCGCTGACGGCGCGCGCGCCCGTCCACGTCCGCCGCTACGGGCCGAGCGGGCTCGCGAGCGTCTCGATCCGAGGCGCGAGCGCGGCGCAAGCACTCGTGCTCCTCGACGGCCAACCGCTCACCGACCCCGCGCTCGGGCAGGTGGACTTGAGCTTGCTGCCGACGGCGTTGCTGGAGTCGGTCGAGGTGCTGAGCGGGCCCGCCTCCGGCTTGTACGGGACGAGCGCGGTCGGCGGTGTCGTCCACTTGCGCCCGGCGACGGATGGCGTGCGGGCGTCGACCGGGCTCGGGGCATGGGGAGAGCGGACGGTGTCGGCGCTCGCTGGCGGCGGTCGCGGCCGGTTGTCGGTCGTCGCCGCCGGGGACCTCGCGCGAGCGGACGACGACTACACGGTCGCCGATCTGGGGCGCGTCGGGCAGCCACGGATTGCGCGTGAGGGGTGGGGCAGCCGTCGCGCCACGGCGTACGGCGCGCTCCGCCTCGCCGACGGACGCACCGTGGCAGGCCTGAGCCTGTGGGCCGCCGACGCCGAGCGCGGGCTGGGCGGAGCCATGCTCGACGGGGCGCTGGTCGGCGCGCGTCAGTGGGACCGCCGCGTCCGAATCGCGGGCCGCGCCGCGACGGCGCTCGCGGGCGCTCGCGTCCAGGCCGCCGGTCACGTCCAGCGGGCGTCGCTCCGCTACGCCTCGCCGTTCCCGCCCACCGACCGCCCCGACGCCATCGACGACACGGGCCGGACGACGACCGCCGCGCTCAACGTGAGCGCCACGCGCGCGCTCGGCGACGCGTCGTGGACGGCTGAGCTGGCGGGCTCGCTGGGCCGCGCCGACCACCCCAGCCTGGCCGACATCGCCGAAGACCGCGTGCTCGGCGCCGGGCTGGCGGGCCGCCAGCCGGTCGGCCGGCTGGTCCTCTTCCCGGCGCTCCGCGCCGACCTCCACGCGCCCGCTGGGGGCGAGCGCCGTCTCGCGCTCGCCCCCCAACTCGGCACGAACGTCCGGCTGGCGCCTCAGTGGTCGCTCAAGGCGAGCGCCGCCCGCGCCTTCCGGATGCCGACGCTCAACGACCGCTTCTGGGCGCCCGGCGGCAACCCCGATCTCCGTCCTGAGACGGCCCTCAGCGCTGACCTCGGCGCCGTCTGGGCCGGGCCCGGCGCGCAAGCCGAGGCGACCGTCTTCGCCACGACGGCTCGCGACCAGATCGTGTGGGCCCCGACCGCCGCCGGGCACTGGGCGCCCGAGAACGTCGCCCGGACGCGCACTTTCGGCGTCGAGGCCTCCGCTCGCGGCGCCCGCGTCGTCCGCCTCGGCGCCCCGCTGCTCCTCGATGGCGGCGCGCTGGCGACGCTGCTTAGCGCTCGCGATCTCGATCGGCGCCGGCCGCTCCGCTACGTCCCCCGGTGGACGCTCAAGGCGTGGGCCGGCGTCGCTCGCGGCCCCGTCCACGTTGCCCTCGATGCCCAGGCCGTCGGCGCCCGTCCGACGACGGCGGGCGGCACGCAGCCGCTGGCGGCGCACGTCGTGCTGGGCGCTCGCGCCAGCCTCGACCGCGCAATCGGCCCGGCCACCTTCACCGTCGGGGTCGACCTCGACAACCTCCTGGACGCTCGCTACGAGACCGTCCGCTCCCACGTCATGCCCCCTCGTCACGCCCGACTCCGCCTCGCGGTCCGGGCCCGCTAACGCTATGCGCATCCTTTCTCTTCTCGCCCTCGTCGTCGTCGTCGGCTGCGACTCGACGGCGCCCGACGCCACGGGCTCCGTCTACGTCGCCAACCAGGGCATCTTCTCCGACAACAGCGGCTCCGTCACCCGCTTCGACCCCGACACCGGCACGGCAACGGCCGACCTCGCGCCCGGCTTGGGCGGGCTCGTCCAGTCCGTCGAGACCGTCGGCGACCGCGTGTTCGCGTTCCTCAACTTTAGCGACTCGTTTGGGACCGGCAGCGGCCGGATCGCCGAGGTCGACCCGACGACGGGCACGGTGGTCGGCGAGGCCGAGGTCGGGACGCCGCGCGCGTGGGCGGTCGTCGGCGGGACGGCGTTCGTGACCAATTTCTACGGCGCCTCCGTGACGCCCGTCTCGCTCTCTGGGCTGGCGGCGGGCGCGCCGATCCCAGTCGGCGACAACCCCGAGGGCATCGCGGCCGTCGGCGACCGCATCTACGTGGCGAACTACAGCGCCGGGTTCGACTTCGGCGCGGGCCGGACGGTCTCGGTGATCAGCGCGTCCGGCCGAGCCGTCGTCGAGACGATCGACGTGGGCTGCGACGGGCCCCGGTTCGTGTTCGCCGACGGCGACGGCGAGGTCTGGGTGGTCTGCACCGGCCGGACGATCTACGACGCCGACTTCAACGTGGTGGGCCAGACGACCGGCGACGTGGTCGTGCTCGACGGCGCGACGGGCGACGAGGTCGCGCGGCCGGGACTCCCCGGCCAGGTCGGCAGCGGCACGCTCGGGACCGACGCCGCCCACAGCGCGGCGATGAAGGAGGTCTACGTGTCTCTCGGCGATCGTCTCCTGGTTTTCGGAACGGACTCGAACGCAGGGAGCTCGGCCATCGTCGTGGACGGCCCGCCGATCTCGGCCGTCGCCTTCGACGACATCGACAGCCGTTTCTACCTGGGCCGCGTCGACGCCGACGCCCCGTTCAGCGCGCCGGGCACGGTCACCGTCCACGACCGCGACGGGCGCCAGCTGGCGCAGTTCGGGGCGGGCGTCTTGCCGTCGGCGGTCGCCTTCGGGCCGGCACGGTGACCATCGACCGCTGCCTGTGCTTCGACCGGACGTTCGCCTCGCTGGCGGACGTCGCGGCCGACTCCGGCGCGAGCACGGTCCCCGAGCTCCAGGCGCACGCCGAGTTCGGGCTCAAGTGCCAGCTCTGCCACCCGTACGTCCGTCGGATGCTGCGGACCGGCGAGACCGTCTTCCACACCGTCGTGACCGAGGCCGACGAACCTGAGGGGAGGAGAGGAAGGAGAGAGGGATAGAGGAGCGGCGGCCAGCGCACCCGTTGCCCGTGTCTCGTTCCCTGTTCCCGTCCCTAGTCCGTCCGGATCAGGTGCTCGGGGGCATCGGGCATAGATTCGTCCCCTCCGCCCCGATGCCCGTGCGCGCGCTCTGCCTCAGCCTGGCCCTGTGGGCGCCCCTCGCGGTGGCCCAGCCCGCTGCCCCGGCCGGCCGGCCCGCCGCATCCGGGTTCGTCTCCGACGGCGGGCGGCTGATCCACTTCAACGTGGTTCGAGACAGCGTCGTCACGTTCGGGCAGGGCGCCGAGGGGCGGCCGCGCGTCTCGATCCCGTACGCCGCCTTCGTGGACGTGCTCGGCCGGGCCGGCCGAGCGGGGGCGCTCGGTACCGCCGACGCCGTCGCGGGCCCGCTCAGCATCGACGTGGACGACCGGTCGGTCGTGCGGCTGGCGACCTCGGTGCCTGTCGGGGCGTTGGCGTTGGCGCTGATGAGCATGGGGCTGATCGTGCTGGCGGGCGGGGCCGTGGCGTGGGAGCGGCGCGCGCGGCGCGCGAGCCGGATGCGGGCTGAGTTCCGGCGGCGGCTGGCGGCGGCGCGCGAGGCCGAGCGCGCCCACCTGGCGCGCGAGCTCCATGACGGGCCGGTGCAGGACCTGTGCGCCGTCCAACTCGCGCTCGGCGCGCTCGACGACGGGCCGTCGCGCACGGCCGTGACCGGCGTCGTCGACGAGCTCCGGGCGCTGTGTGACGAGTTGCGCCCGTCGGCGCTCGACGCCTTCGGCCTGACAGCGGCGCTGGCGGCGCTGGCGGACCGCGCCGACCGGCTCGGGTGGGGCGGCGACGGCGGCGGGCTCGCCGTCCGGTTCTCGGCGACGGATGCCGTCCGGGCCGTCGCCGACAGCCGGGCCCTGGGCGACGAGCGACGGCTGGCGCTCTACCGCATCGCCCAAGAGGCCTTGAACAACGCCGTCGCGCACGCGGGCGGGACGCTGGTGGAGGTCGAGCTCGACCTCGACGACGACCGCATCATCCTGACCATCGACGACGACGGCACCGGGCCGCCGGCCGCCAGTGCCCTCGACTACGCCGCCGACGGCCACTACGGGCTGCTCGGGATGCGCGAGCGGGCGGAGCTGCTCCGCGCCGACCTCACCATCGGGCCGAGCCCGCTCGGCGGCACGCGTGTGGCGCTGGCGGCGCCGGTCCCGATGCACCGGCTGGCGACAGTCGTGGCGTCGGTTTAGGCCGAAGTGCCCTTGTCGGGGCCGGGGCCCGTGCGCACCTTCTCGACTCCCGATCGGCCCTCTCCTCTCGTGTTTCATGCCTGACGTCCCCGTCACCGTCGTCGTCGCCGACGACCATCCCGTGTTCCGCGCCGGCATCCGCGACGCGCTCGAAAAGGGCGGGCAGGTGGACGTCGTCGGCGAGGCGTCGGATGGGAACGAGGCGCTGAAGCTGGTCCGTCGCTTGCGACCGGACGTGCTGCTGCTCGACATGAACATGCCCGAGAAGTCGGGCCCGGAGGTGGCCGCGGAGCTCGACGGCGACCCCGAGGCGCCGCGCATCCTGGCGCTGAGCGCGTTTAACGACTCGGCCTACATCCACGGCCTGCTGGAGGCGGGCGCGGCGGGCTACATCACCAAGGACCAGCACCCGACGGCCGTGCGCGAGGCTGTGCTGGCGGTCCACCGTGGCCACGGGCGGTGGTTCGTGCCCATCCCGCGCAAGCCGGAGATGCTCTCGCCGCTGACCGGCCGCGAGCACGAGGTGCTGGTGCTGATGGGGCGCGGGCTCGACAACGCGGCGATCGGAGAGCGGCTGCGGATCGCGGAGAACACGGTCCGCAACCACCTCGCGGCCGTCTACTCGAAGCTCGACGTGAGCACGGCGCGCGAGGCCGTCGCGTGGGCCTGGGAGAACGGCTTGGTAAAGTCGACCTGAGGCCGGCACGAGGCGGCGACTCTGAGGCAGGGACGGGGAGGAGAGCGGCTTGTCACAACCTGGTCATCGAGGTCTTCGTTGATGCAAATGCACCAAGTACGCTGGCTCCGGGGGGTGGATGTTGGGAGCGTCCTCCTCCGAACCCATGCGCAAGCTCCTCGCCCTCGTCCTCCCGCTTCTGCTCGTCGCGCTAACTGCGGCGTGCGACACGACCGAGCCGGAGACGTGCACGGTGCCGTCAACCGTAGAGGCAGGGCGGCTGGCGGCGTGCGTCTCGGGCGACGTGGACTTGGAGCTCGACGCCACGGTGAGCGCGTTCACTACCGACGAGGGGGAGGTGGTGATCGAGTTCAGAGAGGGGCGCTCGGGCGGCACGCTGGTCCTGAGCACTGCGGCGGACCCGGACCTCTTCCCTGTGGCGGTGAAGGGCCCGGACGGGGCGACTAGCGTCGCGTTCTTCCTCGTCACCGTCGACGAGCCGGGGACGTTCGACACGTTCAACGGGCTGACGGGGACTGTGACCGTGGATTCGGTCGGGGCGGACGGGGCGCTGGCGGGAACGCTCGACATTGCCGCCGGCAGCCGGACGGGCGAGCTTCGCGTCGAGGGCCGGTTCCGTACGGGCCCCCTCCCGACCTAGCCATGCGCGCCCTCCTCCTCGCCGCCGCGCTCCTGCTCTCGGGCTGCGCGGCCACGCATTCGGTCGCCGGCGACGACGACTTCGCCGCGCTCAACGACCGGCTGGCGGGCCGCGACGCCGTGCTCGTCCTCACGGACGGGACGGCCTACGACGCCACGGCCTTGCGAGTCGGGCCGGACTCGACGACCTGGATCGACCCCGCGACGCAGGCGCTGCTGGCGATCCCGACGTACGCCATTGCTGAGGTCGAGCGGCGCGACCGCCAGCGGACCTTGTTCCGGGGCGTCCGCATCGGGAGCCTCTCGGGCGTGGCCGTCGGGGGCGCGATGGGGGCGATCGCGGGGTTCGAGAGCGGCGGCTGCGTCATCTTCTGCGGCGGCGACCCGACGATGGGGGACCGCCTCAAAGGGGCCGCCGGGTTCGGGCTGGGGGGCGCAGCCGTCGGGCTCGTCTACGGGGCCATCTTCGGCGGCGCGGCCGGTCTCGTCAGCGACTCGGCCGAGCGGTTCCGGTTCGACATCGCGCCGCCGACCGCCGCCGAGCGGGCCCCGACCGCGCAGGGCCGGTGAAACGGGACGCCTGCGGGGGGCGACAGCGGACCCCCGCGCACGGCGGGGCGTAGCTTCCGGCCCCGCAGACCGCCCCGACTCGATGCCCGGAACGCCCGTCAACAACGCCACGCCCGACGAGCGCAAGCTCAATTTTTGGGAGCGCATGTACTTGCCGGAGATCTTCAAGGGCCTCGGCTACTCGGCGTCCAAGATGTCGCTCGACAGCTACGCCTTCGAGTACCCCGAGGAGCAGTGGTACCCGCCGGACTCGTACCGCGGGCGCCCCGTCTTGGTCGAGGAGCAGGGCCGGCCGCGCTGCGTGGCCTGCGGGCTGTGCGCGCGGTCCTGCCCGCCGCTGGCGATCTCGATGCAGGCCCACGAGGTCACCGACGACATCAAGGAGCGCGAGCCGGAGTGGTTCGAGATCAACATGCTCCGCTGCATCTACTGCGGGTTCTGCGAGGAGGTCTGCCCCGAGGAGGCCATCGTGATGTCGAAGGAGTACGACCTGACGTTCCAGACGCGCGACGAGGCCCACTTCGGGCTCGACCGGCTCCTGGTCCCCAAGGCCCGCCTCCAGGACCGCCTGGACTTCCTCCAGCGCCGCCGCAATCCGCAGGCTGCCGACGCCTGGCAGCACCCGGAGTCCAACAACATCCACACGCTGCGCGACCGGCTCGCGTTCGTCGCCGAGGTGGAGGACGCCATCGACGGCGCGCAGGCCTCGAACCCGGCGCACGCCTAAGAGGGACTTGGGACGAGGGACTGTGGGGACTGAGGGGACCTTGGCCCCCGACCCGCGACATTTCCCAGCCCTCCGCCCCCAGTCCCACTAGTCCCCAGTCCCCATGCTCGACCGCTACGCCGAGCCGCCCCGCGACGCCGCCACGCTCGCCGCCCGCCGCGAGGCGCTGCTCGACCAGCTGGGCTGGCTGGAGGACGAGGCCACGGCGCTGGCGCCGCTCTTGGCCGCGCTGCCCGCCTGGGCGACCGATCAGGCGCCGATGCCGGACGACCTGTCGGCCAAGCAGATGTTCGCCGCCCTCGCGACGCTCGACCGCGAGACGTACCCGGCCTGGATCGCGGCCGTCCGCGAGCAGGACACGCCTCCCTTCGAGACGCCTGCCCTCGCAGCGCCCGCCGACGCGAATGATCGCGAACTGGCCGAGCTGCTAGCGGACCTCCGCACGGCGCGCGCCGAGTTGCGGACGACGTTCGAGGCCGTCCCCGCCGAGGCGTGGGCGCGACGGGCGACGCTCGACGGCACGGCGACCGATCTCTACGGGCTGGCGCTGGCGATCGTGCAGCGCGACGCCGAGGTGCTGAAGACGCTGGCGTACCGGCTGCACCAGGCCGACTTGCGTCCGCCGACGCCGGGCTCGGACCTCCCCCAGCCGCCGCAGGCGTGATGGGCCCGCGAGCCGTCGTCGAGGCGTGGGTGGCCGCCTTCAACGCCGGCGACGCGGACGCCCTCGCGGCGCTCTACGCCACGGACGCCGTCAACCACCAGGTGGCCGAGGCGCCGGTCGAGGGGCGGGAGGCGATCCGGGCGATGTTCGCTCGCGAGTTCGCCGGGGCGGGGATGACCTGTCTCGTGGAGCAGGTGATGGAGGACGGCGAGTGGGCGGCGCTCGAGTGGCGCGACCCGCTCGGGCTCCGCGGCTGCGGGTTCTTCCATGTCGTCGACGGTCGGATCGCGTTTCAGCGCGGGTACTGGGACAAGCTCTCGTTCCTCCGCCAGCACGGGCTGCCGATTCCTCCGCAGTAGCGACCGCCTCGGCACCGATGTGGTGTGTGAGGGCTCCGCGACGGTTGTCGTGGGCATGCGGGGGCGCGACGGCACTCTCAGCGAGCCAACAGACAATGCGGCAGTCTCCGTTTGGCTGTGCGTGGGCCACGTGGCGAGAGGGATTGCGAGGGTGAGCGCTGGCGATGCGACCGTCGTCGGCCCGCTCATCTGACGGCCGACGAGGCCGACGGGATCGCTGCCACCCCGCGCGCATAGCGGCTCGGCCCACACCGACCAGCCCCGTCCGCCTGGAGCGGAGCGTGAGAACACGGACACCCGAGGCGGGACCTCTAGGATCGCCGACGGACCGCGGGTCGCATGGGAGCGGTCGGTCCACTCCGATCCAAGATGCACGGGAACAAATGGTTACTGTCAAGACCCTATCCTTGTAATTAACAGATTGTTGCATAGCTGTCTCTCACGTAGCCACTGCCACCGACCCCTGAGGTGTCCCATGACTCCGCGCTCCCTCCTCTTTCGTGTTCTCGGACTCCTCGTCCTCGCCGGCCTGCTCGGGGCCACCGCCGTGCTGGCCGCCCCCCTCCGCTTCGAGCCGAACCTGGGCCAATCCTCAGCCGAGGTCGCGTTCCTCGCGCGCGGCTCCACGTCTGCCCTGTTTCTGACGCGCAACGCGGCGTACCTCCGCGTGGAGGGCCGCGTGCTCGTGCTCGGCTTCGGGGCCGTGGCGATGCCCCAAGGCATCCGGCCGCTCCCCGGGCACACGCACTACGTCCGGGGCGCCAACGCGCGCCGGTGGGTCCACGACGTACCCGGCTTCGCCGCGGTCCGCTATTCCTCCCTTGCGCCCGGGCTGGACCTTACCGTCCGCGACCACCCGGACGGGCTGGGCCTCCAACTCGATCTCGCGCGCGGGGCCGACCTGAGCGCCCTCCGCTGGACGGTTGACGGCGCCGACGCCATCGCCGGCGCGCCGGACGGCGGCCTGCTCGTCACGGTCGGCGACGCCACGTATCGGCTGCCCGCGCCAGCCCTGGTCCGCCAGGGCATCGCGTCGGCCGGACGCTTCCGCGTCGACGGCACGGCCGTGGGTGTCGAGCGGGGCGGCTGGGGTGCGCCCGTTGTCGAGGGCGCCGAGCGCCGAGGCCCGCTGCTGGCCTACACGACGTTCCTGGGCGGCGGGGGCGACGAGGTCGGCGCGGGCATCGTGGTCGACGCCGAGGGCGCCGCCTACGTGACCGGGCGCACGGACTCGGCGGACTTCCCCGTCTCCGACACCTCACCGGGCAGCGGGCCCGACGTCTTCATCACCAAAGTGGCGCCCGACGGCGTGACCCTCATGTACTCCTTCGTCGTGGGCGGCGTCGACATCGATATCGGTTTGGGGATTGCCCTCGCCGAAGACGGCTCCGTGCTCGTCACCGGCGAGACGCATTCCCCGGACTTCCCCACGACGCCCGGCGCCTACGACACCGTCTTCGACCCGGGCCCCAACGCGTTCGTGCTCAAGTTGGCACCGGACGCCGCCGTGGTCTACAGCACCTTCCTGGGAGGAGACGGCGTGGACGTCGGGCACGACGTCGGAGTGGACGACACCGGCGCCGCCTACGTGGCTGGCTACACCAACTCGACCGACTTCCCCGTCACCACGGGCGTCGTCGGGCCGGCGCCTGTCGACGGGTTCGACGTCTTCGCCGCCAAACTCTCGACCGACGGCAGCGCGTTGGTGTACGGGACGTATGTCGGCGGCTCGAACGACGACTTTGCCTACGACCTCGTCGTCGTCGAGGGCGAGGCCTACATCACCGGCGACACCAACTCGGACGACCTCCCCACCACGTCTGGCGTGCTCGGCCCCGCCTCCTTTGGGGACCTCGACGCCTTCGTGCTGCACCTCTCCGTGGACGCCTCAGCGATGGTCCTGACCTACCTCGGAGGCGCTGGCGAGGACTTGGGTGAGGGTATCGTGGTCGACAGCGGCGGCACCGTGTTCGTGGGCGGCATCACGGATACCTCGTTCCCCGTCACCCTAAGCGCGGCCTTCCCAGCCCCGCCGGGCGGCCCTGAGGCCTTCCTCGCCGTCCTCACGCCGGGCTTGTCGGGCATCGACTACGCCACCTACTACGGGGGGACCGACCTCGACTACGGGTGCGACGTGGCCCTCGATCCGACGGGCCTCCCGGTGATCGTCGGCAAGACGAACTCCGTGGACCTGCCGGTTACCGACGACGCGCCCCAGGCGCTCTTCGGGGGGATCACGGACGGGTTCTACGCCCGGTTCGACCACACCGCGTCCGGACTCGACTCGTTCCTCGACGGCACCTACCTAGGGGGCAGCAACCCCGACATCGCCCACGCGGTCGCAGTGAGCGCTGCCAGCCACGCCTACCTGACGGGGTTCTCGGAGTCCCTGGACTTCCCCACGACGCCGGGAACCTTCGACGAGTCGTTTAACGGCGGCAGGTTGGACGCGTTCGTGGCCCGGTTCCCCGCGGACTTCGGGACGTCCGTAGCCGTCGCTCCCGACGTTCCGACGCCGCTCCAGCTCTCGGCGCCCATGCCCAACCCCCTGGACCGCGAGGCCACGCTGATGCTGACGTCGGACCGCGCGCGCGCGGTCCGTGCGGTCGTCGTCGACATGTTGGGTCGTGCCGTCGCCACGGTGTGGGACGGCCCTGTTCCGCCAGGGACAACGCGCCTCACGGTCGATGCGGACCAGCTTTCCAATGGGACCTACGCGATCCGTGTGACGGGCGACGGCTTTACGGCGTCGAGGTCGCTTACGGTGCTGAGGTAGACGTGCCGATCGGCAGCAGCCCTCGAACGCTTGCCCCTGATCGCCCACAGAATCGCGGCGCCACCTCGGACGGTCCCCCTGACCCTTCTGGGGGGGGCATCGACCGGTCCACGCGGCCGCGGTGGTCGACCGGCGCCTTGATGTCAGATCGGACCTGTCGCGGTCGCCAAGGCCTGGGAGGCCGCCTTTAACGCAGGCAACGCCGATGCGCTCGCGGCGGTGGTGTGGCGTGGTTCGCTTTGGCTCCGAGTTCTGCCACGTCGCCGACGGCCTCATCGTGTTCCTGCGCGGGTACTGGGACAAGCTCTCGTTCCTCCGCCAGCACGGGCTGCCGATCCCGCAGCGATAAAGGGGGCGCCGGGGTAGGTTTGGGGATGGCTCAGCCCCTCCGCCACCGGTCCCTGTCAATGGCCGCCGCCGTCGCGGCGCTGGCGGCCGTGCTGGCGTTCGGGCCCCGGATGGACGGGCCGCGCATGATCGACGGGGTCCCCTACACCACCAAGACCGGCGCGCCGGGGCTGACGGACCTGGGGTGGGCGCTGGTCGTCGTGCTCCCGCCGCTGGCGTACGTGGGGATGGCGCTGGCGCTCCGCACGTGGGACCGCTGGCGGGCGTCGCGCTAGGCGACGACGGCGGCGTCCTCGGCAACAGCGAGCGCGCGGGCGAGGTCGGCCCACAGGTCGTCCGGCGCTTCCAAGCCGACGGACAGGCGGAGCAGGCCGGGCGCGATGCCGCCCTCGGCGCGAGCGTCGTCGCTGAGGACGCGGTGCGTCAGGCCGGCGGGGTGCTGGATGAGCGTGTCGACCGAGCCCAGGCTGACGGCGGGCGTCATGGTGCGGACGGACTCGCAGACGGCGCGGGCGGCGTCGTAGCCCCCGGCGACCTCGAAGGCCAGCATCGTGCCCGGCCCGCTCATCTGACGGCCGACGAGCCCGTCGGGGTCGCCGCCGGGGAGGCCGGGGTAGTGGACGGCCACCACGCCCTCGTGCGCCGCCAGCCGACGGGCGAGCACGCCCGCCGTCGCTTGCGCGCGCTCGATACGGAGCGGCAGCGTCGCCAGCCCGCGGTGCAGGAGGTAGCCCGCGAGCGGGTGCAGGAGCGCGCCCGTCGCGACGCGGATCTGGCGCAGGCGCCGCGCCCAGTCCTCGCCGCACGCCACGACGCCGCCGACCACGTCGCCGTGGCCGCCCAAGAACTTGGTGGCCGAGTGCATCACCATCGTCGCGCCGTGCGCGAGCGGGCGCTGCAAGACGGGCGTGGCGAAGGTCGAATCCACGAGCACGGGCACGGCGCCCGCTTGCGCCACGACGGCGGCGATGTCGACGAGCGCGAGCGTCGGGTTGGCGGGCGTCTCGGTGATGACGAGGCAGGTGTCGTCGCGGAGCGCGTCGGCGACGCCGTCGGGCGTGGTCCACGTGACCTCGAGGCCCATCAGCTCGCACGTCAGCAGGTGGTCGGTCGTGCCGTAGATCGGGCGCGTGGCGACGACGTGGCCGCCGTCCATCCGCGCCGTCAGCAGGACGGCGGTGAGCGCGGCCATACCCGAGGCGAAGGCGACGGACGCCTCGGCGTCCTCCAGGTCCGCGAGCGCGGCCTCGAAGCGCGCGACGGTCGGGTTGTGGAGGCGGGCGTAGATCGGGTTGTTGGCCGTCTTGTCGCCCGAGACGAGCGCATCGAGGCTGGCCGTCGCCCCGTCGAGGTCGGTAAAGGGGTACGTCGACGACAGGTCGATCGGGAGGGCGTGGACGCCGAGCGCCGTGAGGTCTTCGCGGCCGGCGTGGATGGCGCGGGTGGCGAGGTCGGGGCGGAGCTCCATATCGAACGGGTGGGCGGGGGATTCGTACACAGTAGACGATCTTGCGGCTACCCTCCTAATTCCCCGCACAGGATTCGGAATCCAGCCGCCATGCCCCGTCTCGACGAAATCGACCGCGCCATCGTGACCCGTTTGCAGCAGAATGCGCGGATCTCCAACAAAGAGCTCGCGGCGGCCGTCGGCGTGGCGCCGTCGACGGCGCTGGCGCGGACGCGGCGGCTGGAGGAGACCGGGGTGCTGGTGGGCTACCACGCCGAGGTATCGGCCGAGGCGGTCGGGGCGGGGCTACAGGCGATGATCGGGATCGCGCTGCGGCGGCACCAGCGGGCGCTGGTCGAGGCGTTCGAGGCGCACGTGCTGGGGCTGCCCGAGGTCGTCCAGCTGTTCCACACGACGGGCGCGAGCGACTACCTCGTGCACGTGGCCGTTCGCGACACGGCGCACCTCCGGGCGCTCGCGCTGGAGGCGTTCACGGAGCGGCCGGAGGTGGCGCGGATCGAGACGGCGCTCCTGTTCGCGCACCGCCGGACGGCCGGGGTGGCGATCCCGGCGCGGGGCTAGGCCCTGTCCCGTTCGTCCGGGTCCTGTCCGTCGGCGAGGGCCGCCAGGGCGTCGCCGGAGAGCCGCATCTTGGTCCACTCGTCCAGGCTCTCGGCCCCGAGCCGGCGGTAGAAGTCTAGCGCGAGCGCGTTCCAGTCGAGGACGATCCACTCCAGCCGCTCCGCCCCGCGCGCGACGGCCTCGGCAGCGACGGCGCGGAACAGGGCGAGCCCGACGCCCTGGCCCCGGTGCTCGGGCCGGACGAAGAGGTCTTCGAGATAGAGCCCCCAGCCGGCGCGCCACGTCGAGAAGGCGGGGAAGAAGATGGCGACCCCGGCGGGGTCTCCGTCGGCGGCGAACGCCAGCAGGCACCCGAGGCGGGGCTCGGCGCTGGGGGCGAGGGCCACGGCGAACGCATCGGGCGTGGCCGGGACCTCGCTCGCAGGCGCCTTCTCGTAGTCAGCCAACTCGTGGACGAGGGTGCAGACGAGCGCGGCGTCGGCCGGGGTAGCGGGGCGGAGGGTCATCGCAAACGGGGCGGGTGCAGGGAGGGTACGGCCTGGGGCCGCTTTGCCTCGTCCTACTCCGTCCAGCGGCGGACGACCTCGGGCCAGTCCGGGCCGGAGACGCGGTCGAGGACGGCGCGGGCGGCGGGCTCGCGCAGGGCGCTGCCCTCGGCGGTCGCGAAGGCCCAGCGCTCGATGGCGACGCCGGTCGTCTGGGTGCGGAGCGAGAGCGGGGCCCCGCCGGCGGCGCGCAGGCGAAGGGCCGAGCCCGCCACGGCGTCGACCGAGTCGGCGTCGAGGGCGGCGAGCGCCGCGGCGGCGGTGGGGAAGGGGGCGGCGTCGAGCCCGGCGCGAGCGATGAGGGCGGCGGCCGGCGTCCCCGCCACGACGCCCACGCGGTCGCCGCGCAGGTCGTCCGGGACGCGCGCGCCGGAGGAGGGACTGCGCAAGCCGAGCGCCGAGACGAGCGCGGCCGTGAGCACGGCCGTGATGGCCATCGAGAGCAGCATCCAGACGAGCGCGAGCGCCCGGCCGCCGTGCGATCGCGGGACGGTGTCGCCGTAGCCGATCGTCGTGAGCGTCACGCCGGCCCACCAGAACCCGTCCCACAGCCCGTGCACGGTGCCCGTGAAGTCGTCGGAGTCGTGGCGGCGCTCGACCAGCCACATCAGCGCGCCCGCGACAAACAGCAGGACCGCGAGGGCCCCGGCGATGGCGAAGAACGTCGGCGAGAAAAAGCGCCGGGCGACAGTCGCGATCTGGGAGGTCGCCGGTCGGGCGATGGCGAGGTCGGCGTCGACAAAGGCGGGCCCTACGTCCGAGATGGCCTCGACGCCCGGCGCCAGCGCGGTCAGTGCGAGGTCGGCCCGGCCGGTTGTAAGGGCCGCGAGCGCGCTGTCCGGCGCGACGCCGACGAACCGGACGCCGCGGCCGAGCGCCTGCCCCAGGTCGACGGCCAGCTCGACGCCGAGCCCGCTCCACGTGCCGTCGGCGGCCCGACTCGCCAGCGGCGGGGCCTCGAAGACGGCCACGATCAGGTCGTCGGACTCAGCGGGCCGCCCGGCCTGGGCGGTGGCGGGGGAGAGGGACGCTGCGAGCGCGGCAAGGGCGACGAGCAAACGCATCGGCGGGGACTGGAGTCGGGCGGCGCGGCGCCGAGGCGGGGCGTCTCAGCCGAAGCGGCGGTAGTCGTCCTCGCCCCCGAACTCGTCGTCGTCCTCGTCGTCGGGCCCGAAGGAGCCGAGGCCGGAGAGCACGGAGCCCATCATGTCGGCGTAGCTGGCGCCGTCGTCGGCCACCTCCTTGCCGAGGAGCGAGTGCTGGTGGAGCATCTCCAACGTCAGCTCCATCATCGAGGCCTTCTCGCCCGGCGTCTCGGGCGACGTGTGGGCCTCGACGAGCGCCGCCAGCCCGTCGACGCGGTCGAGGGCCGTCGCGTAGCCCGGGAAGGGCAGGTCGGTGTCGAGGTCGACCGTCTGGCCCTTCGAGAACCAGCCGAGCACCTCGCGGTACGCCGCGCGCCCGCCCTCCTCACCGGAGCCCTTGGCCGCCGGGTCGGGGAGGTAGCGCTTGACAATCGTCGAGACGGCCTTGCCGACGAGCGCCCGGGCCACGCCCTGCGCGCCCTCCTGCTCGCCCTCGTAGACCAGCTCCACCTTGCCGGTGACGGCGGGCTCGATGGACGCGAGGTCGGCGGCGCGGACGGTCGTCTCGGCCTCGCCATGCAGCAATGCCCGGCGTTCGGCGGCCGACACCAAGTCTTCGAGCGCCGCGCGCGTCAGCCGCGCCGAGACGCCCGACTTCTGGTCGACGTACTCGCTCGCGCGCGCTTCGAAGGCGACCTGTTCGATGATCTCGCGGAAGATGTGGGGCACGGCGACGGCCACCTCGCCATCGCGGTCGGACCACGCCTCCTGGCGCGTGATCTCGACGCCCGTCTCGAGGTCGCGCGGGTAGTGGGTCAGGATCTGGGAGTCGATCCGGTCCTTGAGCGGGGTGATGATCGAGCCGCGGTTGGTGTAGTCCTCGGGGTTGGCCGTGAACACCATCAGCACATCGATGGGGATGCGGATGTTGAAGCCGCGGACCTGGATGTCCTGCTCCTCCATGATGTTGAGCAGGCCGACCTGGATGCGCGGCTGCAAGTCCGGCAGCTCGTTGATGGCGAAGATGCCGCGGTGCGTGCGCGGGATGATCCCGAAGTGGATGACCTCCTCGTCGGCGTAGGTCAGCTTGCGCGTGGCCGCCTTGATGGGGTCGATGTCGCCGATGAGGTCGGCGATGGACGTGTCGGGCGTCGCCAGCTTTTCGCCGTAGCGCGCTGAGCGGTGGAGCCAGGCGATGGGCGTGTCGTCGCCGTGCTCGGCGATCAAGTCACGCGCGAACTTGCTCACCGGCGCGAGCGGGTCGTCGTGGATCTCGGAGCCGGCCACCTCGGGCACCCACTCGTCGAGCAACTCGGGAAGCATCCGCACGATGCGGCTTTTGGCTTGGCCCCGGAGCCCGAGCAAGATGAAGTCGTGCCGGCCGAGGAGCGCGTTCTGGACCTGGGGCACGACCGTCCGGTCGAAGCCGAGCACGCCGGGGAAGACGTTGCGGCCCTCGCGGAGCGCGGCCACCAGGTTGGCGCGCACCTCGTCTTTGACGGAGCGCGGGCGGTAGCCGGAGGCGCGGAGGGCGCCGAGCGTCGATAGTTTGGGGGCGTCGGCCATGTCGGGGATCGTCGGGCGGGCCAGCACGCAGCCCGCCGCGCGCCGTTCCGTCGGTGGGCGCGTGGCGCGTGGCGAAGGCCCCAACCCAGGCGTCCCCTGACGGCACCGGGGCCCTCGCCTCTGTCCTCCATGTCGGGGGTATGTGTCGTACACTGTGTATCGTTGTTTTCTCTGCCCTGACCTCGTTATGATCTCGACTCTCGTCCGCCGCGCGGCGGCCCTCGCCCTCGCCGCGCTGGCGCTGCCCGTCACCGCCCAGGACGTCGGCGGCGCCGCCGTCCCGCTCCTCGACCATCCTGGCGGCATTCACGTCGTGACGCTGGGGCCGAACGGCGCCGAGTGCGACACGGCCACCGAGCTGTCCGTCGCCCGCGAGCTCAGCGTGGCCGGGCCGAGCAAAGTCCGCCTGACGACGATCCCGTCGTCGAAAGCGGCCGGGGCCTCGGGCTTCCGGATCATCCTGCGGGCCACGGACCAGCTGCTCGCGAATCCGCTCGCGCTCCTCGCCTTCCGTCGCTCGGCCGCGCGCTGGGAGCAGATCATCCAGACCGACGTGACGACGGTGATCGACGTCGATTACGGGCCGCTCCGGTTCGGCACCCCCTACCCGAGCCCGAACATCCTCGGCAGCACGTCGAGCGCCATCCGCGGCACGTCCGTGACGCCGGAGGGCCTGCGCGACAAGCTCATCGCCCGGGCCACCGACCCCGGGCTCATCGACCTCTACAACGCCATCCCGATCCCGACGCCCTCGACGTCCCGGAGCGGGAGCGAGGTCGTGTTCCTCGACCAGATGATCGGCGGCACGATCCCGCTCCAGGTGCTCGGAGAGTTGCCGCCCGTCCTCGACGCCAGCACGGCCTCGGGCGTCCCGACCATCGGCTTCAACTCGTCGTTCACCTTCGACTTCGACCCCCGCAATGGCGTCGCGAACAACGCCATCGACTTTGAAGGCGTTGCGATCCACGAGATCGGCCACGCCCTCGGGTTCGTCTCGGTGATCGGCAACAACCTGTCGACCAGCCAATTCACGCCGTGGGACCTGTTCCGCGTCCGCCCCGAGGCCGTCGAGCCCGGCGAGCCGCTCGACGACGGCGCCGGCTGGGAGGTCGCCGAGCGCGTCGTGACGCCGGGCCCGCCCAACACGGTCCCGATCGCGACCATCGGCAACACGACCTACTTCGAGGCCGTCCAGACGACGTTCACGGGCGACGCCGAGTACGAGACCTCGACGGCGACGGGGGGCGGCGACCTCGGCGACGGCCGGCAGGCCTCGCACTGGCGCGACGACGCGCTCCGCCTGCCGTCGCTCGGCGCCGAGCGCAAGATCGGCATCATGGACCCGAACCTCAGCTTCGGCAACCGCGACGAGATCGAGTTCCCGGACATCCGGCTCCTGGAGCTGACCGGCTACTCGGTCGACTACGAGCCCGACTTCGCCGACGCCCGCTACGCCCTCAACGGCACCGTCCTCGACACCGAGAACACGCTCGTCTTCACCGACGAGCTCTTCCTCGGCGACGTGCCCGCCGGCGGCACCGGCACGAATGTGCTGACGGTCGAGAACCTCGACGGCGACACCCCGCTGACCTACGATATCGAGTTCGAGCTGGAGGGCATCTATGCCGAGGGCACGCCGGTCCTCAACCTGGTCAACGCGGCAGGCACCGTGGCGCCGGGCGCCGTGGCCGAGGTGGCCCTCGACTTTGCGTCGTCGTCGCCGGCCTTCGTCTACGGCACGCTCGTCCTCCGGAGCAACGACGAGAGCCAACTCGTGGTCCTGATCCCAGCGTCCTTCTCGGTCGGCGGCGTCACCGAGCCGGTGCTCGCGGCCACCACCTCCGTCGACGGCGTCCTGGGGGACGTCGGGCGCGGCCAGGAGACGTACGACCTCACGTTGTCGAACGGCGGCTCCTTCCCGCTGACCTACGACCTCGAGCTTTTGCTCGAGGTCGACGACATCCCGTTCGTGATCCCGGAGGCCCGCCGGGCGGACCCGGTGGTCCTGTTCGAGACCGACTTCGAGTCCGGCGCCCAACTCGGCGGGTTCACGCCGATCGGCCCGAACGCCGACCAGTGGCGCGAGGTGGGCGGTGGTCCGGCCGCCTCGGGCGCCCACTCCACCCCGACGGCCGCCCACTTCGGCGTCGACACGGAGACCGGCGTGGGCTACGAAAGCCTGACCTCGGGCACGATCCTGTCGCCGCTGTTCGAGGTCGCGGAGTTCGAGATTCAGGACGCCCTCACGCTGACGTTCAACTACTACCTCGACGTGGGCGCCGGCGACGTGGCGGAGGTCGTCATCAGCCCGAACGACTTCAGCGACGTGACCGCCATCACGAGCTCCAACGGCGGCTTGCTGGTCGCCGACGGGACGTGGCGGTCGGTGACGGTGCCGATCGAGGGGATCGCTGGGGCGAGCGGGTTCTACCGCGTCGGCTTCCGGTTCTCCTCCGACGCGACGGGCACGGCGACCGGCTTCCTGGTCGATGACGTGGTGCTGGCGTCGGTCGAAGACGCCGGGTTCTCGGCGTCGAAGCTCTCGGGCACGGTGCCCCCGAACGGGACGGACACGGTCACCATCACGGTCGACGGTGGCGCCCTCCCGGCCGGGTTCTACGTCGGTACGGCAGGGTTCGAGACCAACGAGCGGTCGCCGCTGGTGGAGGCTCAGTCGGTCCGCTTCTCGGTCGGCGGCGGGGTGTACCCCTCGCTGGCGGAGACGCCGGTCTCACCGGTCCTGGTGGTGCCGGGCGCGCCGGACAATGCGGTGCCGTTCCAGATCGAGACGCGCAACGTGAGCACGGGCGGCGTGCTGAGCTACGTCCGGATCCTGGAGCCGGCGCTGAGCAACAGCGAGGCCCCGGCCCGGACGGTCGGCCCGGCGCCCCAGCCCGCGCCGCTGTCGCTGGAGGCGACGGCCCCGTCGGGCGCCACGCCCACGGCCCGCTCGGCCATGGCCGACGCCGTCCTGCCGGGCGCGCTCTTCCCGTTCGCCATCACCCAGCTCGGAGACGGGACGCTCTTGATCGCAGACCTCAACACGAACTCCAGCCGGACCCAGCAGATCTTCGTGGTCTCGCCTGACCTCACGGACATCTTTGCGGTCCCCCCGCCGACCGGCAACGACTTCGTCTCGGGGCTCGCCTACGACGAGCGCACGGGCAACGTCTGGGTCGCCGAGTTCATCTCGGGCCGGATCCGCGAGGCCGAGGTCGACGACGGCGAGCTGGACTACACCGGCCGCCAGTTCGTCGTCGACTACTCGGTCACGGCGATGACGTACAGCGCCGAACTCGACGCGCTCCTGATGACGCCGAACCAGTCGGACCAGGTCTTCGCCTACACGACCGACGGCGACGTCCTGCCGGGCTACCCGTTCTTCCTCGACAACGAGTTCCCGAACTCGATCGTCGCGCTGTCCTTCCGTGAGGGCGTCGTCGAGATCACAGGCGAGCAGAACGAGATCGTCCAGGTGGACCAGTTCGGCCGCGCCTTCGACGGCGCCGAGCCGGTCGTCTTCGGGCCGTCGGAGCTCTTCGGCGCCACCCGCTACCTCGCCTATGTCCGAGGCCGCGATGGCGACGCGGACGGGCTCTCGTACGTCGTGACGGATGCTGGCACCGACGGCACGTTCCGCATCGTGTCCATCGACCCGCCGGACTTCCCGGCCTCGGTCGGCACGCGCATCGACGCGGCCGGGCCGATGGGCTCGGACCAGGGCGTCGGCCCCGGCGAGGCGGTCGTCCTCGACTTCCGCATCGAGCCGGGCGTCGCCATCGGCGCGACGGCCGACGACGTGGTGGCCTTCGTGGTCAACGACCCGACCAACCCGGTCGTCCGGTTCCCGATCCAGATCGAGGGCCGCCAGGTGGCCGGTGAGGACGGCGTCGACGCCGCGTTCGGCGTGGCGGGCGCGGTCCCGAACCCGGTCCGCACGGGCGGCGCCGTCCGGTTCACGCTCGACGCGGCGGCCGACGTCACGGTGACCGTCTTCAACGTGCTCGGCCAGCGCGTGGCGACGCTCGCCGACGGCGAGCCGATGACGGCCGGCACGCACGACCTCGCGCTCGGCGCGGAGTCGCTGGCGGCCGGCACCTACCTCGTCCGCGTGACGGCCGGCGACCGGACCCGGACCCGGACGCTGACCGTCGTCCGCTAGCGGGCGCCGATCAGTGGACGCGCAGGGGCGCGGGCTTCGGCCCGCGCCCCTTTTTTGGAATGGCGACGGGGCGGGGGAGCCCGCCGGAAGCCGCCAGCCTCCGCACGCGAGCGGCGGATCCACGTCTCCGGCCGGTTCGGCGGAAATCTGCGGGCGCCCGCAGGCTCGCGTCCGCCCGTCGATGCCATCCGTAGGGGCACGCCGTTGGCGTGCCCGTGCCGACCGCCACGGGCCGTGAACACGCCTGCTGGCGCAAGCCCTCCCGCTGTGCCCGTCACCCTCCCCCGGCCCCCCCCGTCTGGGAGGGGAGGCCTCCCCACAGGCTCTCTCGGTCTGCGGGCGCAGGCCTACCCGTAGCGCCGTGGTACACCATGGCGCGGGATGAACGCAAGCCCTGTCTGCTGGCGCCTGCCAGGTGCGCCGCGTTAGCGCGCCGGGCGCCAGCGGTAGAGGACGACGCGGGCCGTCGGCCCGCTCAGGATGCCCGGCGGGCGGGCCCACAGCACGGCGATCTCGACGGCGCCGTCCCGCTCGCGGACGGCGAGGTCGAGCGGCACGTCGGTCTCCTCGGCGGGCCGGCTGACGAGCGCGCGCGCCAGCCGCCCGTCGCGCCCGTAGACGTCGAGGCGGACGTGGTCGGTGCGCAGGTTGATCGCCAGCAGCCGGTCGCCGAGCGCGGCGGCGCTCGACGTGAGCAGTGGCGGTTCGTCGGCGTCGCCGCGCATGAACTGGGCCGAGCGGACGGCTTGCGGGGACGTGAACCCGACGAGCGCC
Source organism: Rubrivirga aquatilis (assembly GCF_046845665.1). GTDB lineage: Bacteria > Bacteroidota > Rhodothermia > Rhodothermales > Rubricoccaceae > Rubrivirga. The sequence goes on from NZ_CP177355.1 coordinate 855,583, forward strand.
AGGGTGTCGAACGCCGCCGCGCCGGGCGCGAGCACGTCGACGACGGGGCGGTAGCCGGAGAGCGCCACGAGCGAGTCGCCCCAGAGCCGGAGCCGCCCGATCGCCCGCCACGCCGGGCCAGTGATGGATGCTCGCGAGGTCTCGGCGCCGGTCTCGTCGAGGTCGATCACGACCGGCTCGCGGGCGTCCGGCCCGCCGCCGACGCGGACGGCCAGCCGGCCCGGCGCGGCGAGTGCGAGCGAGGCGCCGTCGGGGGCGGGCACGCGCCGCACGACGCCCTCGCCCGGCACCGCCCACCACAGCTCGCCCGCTTGGCGCGCCAGCACCACGACGGTGTCGCCGCGCGTCCCGGCGAGGTACGGGAAGCCGCCGGCCGGGAGCGCCGTCGCGTCCACAAACCGGCCGTCGGCGGAGACGCGGCGGACGCTGCCCTCCTGTGTCTCGACGACCACGAGCGTGTCGCCGATCCAGGCGAGCCCGGTCGGGACCGGCATCGGGGTGGCCTCGGGCGCCCGCGCGGTCCACACCACCTCGAGCGTGTCGACGGGGACCGTCTCCGCGAGCGCGGCGCTGGCGGAGTCGGCGGCCGAGACCGAGCGGTCGACCTCGCGCTGGCTCGACGGCAGGCAGCCGATCAGGAGGAGGAGAGGGGAGAGGAGAAGAGGAAGGGAGGAGGGGCGGCGCCGAGTCGGGCGGAGAGGCCTCTCCGCCTCGTCGCCCGGTTGCTCATTCCCCGTGCCCCGTGCCTGGCGTACGCTCATCGGGCCTCCGCGAGCGCCAGGTCCACCTCGACCGCCCGGCCGCCTCGGACCACGCCCAGCCGGATCGTGTCGCCGGCGCGGCGGTCGATGAACCGGTCCCGGACCTCCTCATTCGTCGCCACGGCCTCGCCGTCGAACGACACGATCACGTCGCGCGGGAGCAGGCCCGCCCGCTCCGCCGGGCTCGCGGTGTCGACGGACGTGACGACGAGCCCGCGCGCGTTCGTCAGCCCGAGCTGCTGCGCCAGCCGCGCGGTGACGGGCCGGATGTTGAGGCCCGTGTAGAACGAACGGTCCACGGCGCCCGACGTCCGCAGCTCCTCGACGACCTGCCGGACGCGCCACGCGGGGACCGAGAACCCGAGCCCGACCGACCCGCCGGACCGCGAGAAGATGAACGTGTTCATCCCGATCACCCGGCCGAGCGCGTCGACGAGCGGGCCGCCGGAGTTGCCCGAGTTGATCGCCGCGTCGGTCTGGATCATGTCGCGGAAGGTGCGGCCCTGCTGGGCCGGGAAGTCGCGCCCGACCGCGCTGACGACGCCGACCGTGACCGTCGGTTCGGCGGCCTCGAACAGCCCGAACGGGTTGCCGAGCGCGATCGCCCACTCGCCGACGATCGCGTCGCCGGACTCCTCGAAGGCGAGGTACGGGAGCGGCTCGGCCGGGTCCACCTTGAGGAGCGCGATGTCGGTCTCGGGGTCGCTGCCGACGAGCCGCGCCGGCATCTGGCTGCCGTCGGGGAAGGCGATGGTGATCTCCGTGGCGTTGCCGGCCACGTGGTCGTTCGTGACGATGTAGCCGTCCTCGGAGATGACGAACCCGGAGCCGAGCCCCTGGATCTCCCGCTGGTAGACGCGGTCGGGGATGCGGCGGCCGTAGAAGAGCTCCTCGAGGGGGTTCGCGCGCTGCACCACGTTCTGCACCTCGGTCACGTTGACCGACACGACGGCCGGGCTGGCGGCCTCGACGGCGCGTGTGATGGCGGTCCGGCGCGACGACTGGATCTCGCCCTCGATCCGCTCCAGCGCGCCCGCGCCCTCGGCGATCGGGGCGTCGACGCCGAGCGGGCCGTCGGTCTGCTGGGAGTGGGCGGGCTGCTGGCAGCCGACGAGGGCGGCGAGGACGACGAGGGAGAGGCGCATGGCGATCGGACCGGGAGAGCGGACTACGGGGCCCGCTCCGGTCGGTTTCTGAACGGGGGATGAGGGTTTGACAACGGGCGACGCGCCCGGCCCCGTGCCTGGCTAGACTGGCGGCCCGCCGCCGCTCTCTCGTGCCCCTCTTCGACCGCCGTCTCGCCCGCGTCGCCCTCGCCGGAATGGTGGCGTGGCTGGCGCTGCTGTTCGTCCCGCTCGCGACCGGCTCGGGCGCCGAGGAGGAGGTCGGCCACCTCGTCCTGCTGGCGCCGCTCGTGCTCGTCCCGCTGTTTCTGGTCGCGAGCGTGCCGGCGGGGTTCGGCGCCGCGCCACGCGCGCTGTCGGCCGCGTCGTGGCTGATGCTGCCCGGCGCCCTCGGTGCCGCCGGGTCGCTGCTCGTGGCGCCGGGGCCGCTGGCCGGCGCGCTGGCGGCGTTGTGGCTGATCCCGACGACCGTCGTCGCGGCCCAGATGGTGGCCGCCGTCGCCCGCCAGCGGGGGCTCGCCGATGCCGCCGAGATCGCGCTCGCGTTCGGCTGGGCGACGCTGCCGGGCGGGGCCGTCTGGCTCGTGCTGGCGCGGTCGGGCGTCGACACGGGCTATTCGAGCCTCGTGTCCCTCCTCACCGCCGCGCACTTCCACTACGCGGGCGCCTTCGTGCTGATCTGGGCGGGGCTGCTGGGCCGGGCGCTCGCGCCCCGCTGGCGGACGATCCACGCCGTGCTCGTCGTCGGGCTCGTCGTCGGGTTCTGGGGCGTGGCGGCGGGCATCGCGCTCGGTCGAGGGCCCGCCAGCGGGTCCGTCGTCGAAGCGGTCGGCGTGGCGCTGCTGACGCTGGCGGCGGTCGGCGTCGGCGGGCTGGGCGTGGTCCGCGCCGGGGACGTGGAGGACCGCAAGACGAGCGTGATGCTGGCGGTCTCGGGGGGCGCGCTCGTGCTGGCGATGGCGCTGGCGGCGTGGTTCCAGTTTGGCGCCCGCCTCGGGCTCGGCCAGCCGGATGTGTCGTGGATGGCCGCGCGCCACGGCGCGCTCAACGCGTACGGATTCGCGCTGTGGGGCGCGCTCGGCTGGCGCCGGATCCGGCCGCAGCCCGCTGCGCTGTCGGGGTGACGGGTCCGCCGGGCGACCCGCCGGGACGCCCCTACTCGAGCGTCACCGCCCGTTCGGCCGCGGCCGTCGCGCCCGTCGTCTCGTCGCGGACCTCGACGCGCAGCGTGTACGCCCCCGCCGGCTGCTGGCGCACGTCGACGAAAAACGACAGCGTTTCGTCGGCGCGGGAGCCGGCGCCCTCGGTCCGGACGGAGACGCCGGGGCCCCGCCCGCGCCCGAAGAGCCGCCCCAGCAGCCCGCCGCGCCGCGCTTGGGGTCGCAGCGTCGCCTCGACGGTGTAGCGCGTCCGGCCGTCCTCCAGCCCCAGCCCGTACGCCTCCAGCACCACGTAGACGGGGTCCGTCGTCGGGAACGCGGCGCGCGGGGCGGGCACGATCCCCAGCCCGTCGCGCACGACCGGCCCGCCGCCGTCGTCGTCGACCGACAGCGCCAGCAGCAGGTCGCTCACCCCGAACCCGCCGGGCAGCGGCTCGACCGGCACCGACGCTGCCCCGTGTGCGCGGCCCCCGTCGCCCTCGACCTCGGCGCGGACCTCGCCCGACCCGGCCACACGAACCGCGGCGCCCTCGGCCCACACCGCCGCGCCTCCGGCTCGCGTAATTCGACCCGACCCGAGCCCCATGCGCTCGGCGACCGCCCGGTCCACGACGGCCCCACGCGCGACGGCGAACGCGCCCGTCCGGACCGGCGCGGCGACCGAGTCGAGCGGGACGCCCCAGCCGACGATCACGTCCGTGCCGCCGCCGGGCGCGCGGAAGCGGGACGCCAGCATCGGCACGTCGAGCGCGGTCTCGGGCGCGTCTTGCGTCCGCTGCGGGTCGTCGCGCTGCATCCGGGCGTCCTGGGCCACGAAGTCGTCGCGCGCCGCCGAGCTCGTCGAGCCGAAGGCGCTGGCGGGCGGGCTGTAGGTCCGGTACACGCCGCTGGAGGAAGGGTCGTCGAAGACGAACTGGAAGTCGGGGTAGTCCCAGATCGCGAAGCGGTTGTCGCGCTCGCCGTAGATCTGGACGGCGTTCTCGTCGGCGAGGAACCGGACGGTCTCGGCGGGGCGCCCGTAGCGTACCCAGACCTGGCCCTGGCTCGTCTCGGCGCCCCGCTGGGCGACCGGCGCGAACAGGTTGTCGGCCGACCGCCCGAACATCAGGTCCGCCTCGACGACGCGGGCGCGGTGCTCGGCGCGGCGCTCGTTCGCCTCGCTGAGCAGGCGAGGGTCGGTCGTTGTCCAGAACGAGTCGGCGACGGCGTCGGGCGCGGCGTCGTAGGCGGCGCGGCGATCCGTGGTCAGGAGCGCGCGGACGTCGGTGAGCCGGGCGGCCTCGGCCTCGGAGAGGCCGGCGACGGCCCGGGCGAAGGCGGCCTCCGACGCGGCGGCGTCGCCGAGCCGGTACGCCGCGAGCCCGGCGTAGAGGTCGGCGCGCGGGTCGTCGGAGGCGGCGCCGAACCGGGCCGCGAGCCGGGCCAGGCCCGCCCACTCGCGCGTGAGCACGGCGAGCGTCGCGGCGAGCCGGTAGGCCTCGGGCGCCGACGGGTCGGCGCCGAGCCAGGTGTCGAGGTAGCCGACCGCCTCGAGGTGCGCCTCAGCCGCCCGCTCGCTCCGGTCGAGGTCGGGCGCCATCGCCCGGCGCTGCTCGGTGCGGACCTGCGAGTAGGCCTGCCGCGCGCGGACCTCCTCGGCGCTCACGAATGCGCCGTAGGGGCTGGAGATGTGGCCCAGCGTGACGCGGTCGTGCCAGCCGAGCGCCGTCCATGTCGCGTCGCTCGCCAGCACGCGGAGCGCGACGGTGTCGGTCGGCGCCAGCGCCAGCAACTCGCGCGCGCGCGCCACCACGTGCCGCTGGCGCAGCGGGCGCGGCAGCCGCTGGACCGTCCGGCTCCGGCCGGCGAGGTCGAGCCGGAGCGCGACCGACCGCAAGGCCGCGTCGTCGGGCCGGGCCTCGAACCCGGCGCGCACGGCCTCGACGGCGGCCGTCGTGTCGCCCGCCGCCAGCAGGGCGCCCGCGTCGGGTTGGGCGGCGGCGGACAGGGCGAGCGCGAAGGCGAGGACGACGGGACGCATACGGCGGGACGCGGGGACAGAGCCCAAACGTACGCGGAACGCCCGCTCGCGCCGAGGCCTCTCCGGCGCCCCATTGGCCACCGCCAGCCCGCACTGCCAGTCTCGATTCGCGTGCTTACGCGAACCCACTCGCTTGCGAGAGCCCGGACCCCCCGCCTGCCGGCCGCCCCCCTCAGCCGAGGGGGGCTCCGTCGGTTGTCGTGCGTCGCTCGACGTCGACCTCGGCTCGCGACGTCCCCCCTCCTCGGATGAGGTCTCGGATCCCGCTTGCGGGGAGGGGGACAGGGGGGGGGGCGAGTCGCTGGCGTTCGCCAGCCCTGCCGGCGCAAGCCCCTCTGCTGGCGGAGAGGCCGCCCCTGATGCATCGCGCCGTGCCCCTCGGCCGCGCCCGCCCGCCCGTAAACTCTGCGCCCGTGGCCCGCCTCCTCCTCCTCGTCCTCCTCGTGTGCGCCGGGCCGCTCGCCCGCGCCCAGGCCGACCTGTTCGGCGTCGTCGTCGACGCCGAGACGGAGGGGCCCGTCATCGGCGCGACGGTCGCTCTCGTCGCCGAGACCGGCGCCGTGCAGGGGCGTGCAGCCGGGACGGAGGGGCAGTTCGTGTTCCGAGGCCTGCCCGCCGGGCGCTACCTCCTGCGCGTCTCCGCCATCGGCTACGTCCCCTCCGCCGACACGCTGGCGCTGGCCGCCGGCGACCGCCGCGACCTGGCCGTCACGCTGGCGCCTCGGACCGAGCAGATGGACGGCGTCGAGGTCGCCGCCGACGACGTGCCGGTCATCCGTGAGCCCGGCCTGACGCGCTTGCGCCCGGCCGACCTCACCGCACTCCCCTCGACCGACCCCGGCGGAGACCTTGCCTCGGCGATCCTCGCCCAGCCCGGCGTCACGACGCTCGGCGACCGGGGCGGCCAGCTCTCCGTCCGAGGTGGCACGCCGACCCAGAACCTGGTCCTCGTCGACGGCATCCCCCTCTTCCAGCCGTTCCACCTCTTGGGCGGCTACAGCGCCGTCCCGGCGGGCGTCGTCCGCTCGGCCGATGTGTACGCCGGCGGCTGGCCCGCGCGCTTTGGCGGCCGCATCGCCTCCGTGGTCGACGTGGTCGGGCGGACGGCGCACAAGCGGCGGCCCCGGGGCGCGGCCACGCTGTCGCCCGTGCTGGCGGGCGTCGAGGTCGAGATCCCCGTCGTCCCCGGTGACCTCTCGGTGCTCGCGTCGTACCGGCACGCCCTCGCCAGCACCTCCGGCGACGTCCTCGGCATCGACCTGCCCTACGACTTCAGCGACGCCTTTCTCAAGGCCCACGCCCGCTTGGACGCCACGACGACGCTCCAGGCGACGGCCTTGCGCGCGACGGACGCCGGCAGCCTGGGCCGCGACGGCGCCCGCCTCACGACGACGTCGGAAGCGGCGGGCGGCCAGTTTTTTTCGATCTCCTCCGCCTTCGCCGCCGCCCTCGACATCAGCGCCTACGTCTCGCGCTTCACGACGACGTTCGAGCCGCTCGCGGCGCCCACCCGGACCGCCGAGGCGACCGTTTTCGGCGGCCGGTTCGGCTACGTCTACTACGTCGGCCCGCACACCATCCGGACGGGCCTGCAGGCCTCGTCGTACTTGTTCGAGTACGCCTTCCGCCCCGACGCGAGCACGCGCCAGAACACGAGTGAGGGCTCGTTCTACGTCGACGCCGAGTTCGACCTCGGCGCGCTCCGCGTCGAGCCGGGCCTCCGGTTCCAGACCTTCCCCGCCCAGTCGCGGCCGAGCTCCATCGAGCCCCGCTTCCAGGCCTCCGTCGTCCAGGGCACGACGGTGTACCGCGCGGCGGCGGGCGTCTACCGACAGGAGATCGTCGGGCTCACGGACCAGGCGGACGTGGGCGACGTGTTCACGGCGTGGACGACGACCCAGCAGGGCCTGCCCGTCCCGACGGCTGTGCACGGGCTCTTCGGGGTCGAGGGCGACATCGGGCCCGTCCGGCTCGGGGTCGAGGGCTACGCCAAGGCGCTGTCGGGGCAGACGATCCTGCTCGGCGGGCGCCTCCTGTCCACGAATGGCGAGTCCGTCGGCGCCGACGTGACGGCCGCGCTGCGGCGCCCGGGCCTCCGGCTCGACGCGCGCTACGGAGCGTCTTCGTTGACCTACCGTGACGCGGAGCGGAGCTACCGCCCGCCGTTCTACCGGCCGCACCGCCTGTCGGTGAACGCGCGTGCCGAGCGGGGGCCGTGGGCGGCGGCGGCGGCCGTCCAACTGACGTCGGGGCGCCCCTACACGCGTGTCGTCGGTGCGTACCGCGAGGTCAGCCCCGGGCGCGACCCGCTGGCGTCGGCCGGCCAGCCCGTCGTGGTTCTCGACCCCGAGCCCTACGGCGCGCGGACGCCCGCCTACGCCCGCCTCGACGTGTCCCTCGACTACACCGCGCGCCTGCCCCGTGCCCGGCTCGTGCTCCAGGCCGCCGTGCTCAACGCGACCGACCGCACGAACGTCTTCTACTACGACCCCGTCCGGGCCGAGCGCGTCGATCAACTCCCGTTCCTGCCGACGATCGGGCTCCGCATCGAGGCCGAATGACCCCGCGCCTGCTCCTGCTCGCGGCGCTCGCGCTCGGCGCCTGCTCCGACGCCTTCGACCCGAGGGCAGACGGCGGCCCGGCCTTCGCCCTCAACGGCACCTTCGACGGGCAGGCGACGCACCAGCGGGTCCGCGTCCAAGACCTGCGCGACTCCGTCACGGACCCCGCCGAGGCGCTCGCGGCGACCGTCACCTCGACCGAGCTGGTCTCCGGCGCGACGACGACCTGGCGCGACTCGCTCGCGACGCTCGCCGACGGCACGCGCACCCACATCGCCGTCGCCGACCTCGCCATCGCCGCTGGCCAGACGCACCGGCTCCGCGTCGCGGGCGTCGACGGCCGCGAGTCGAGGGTGGACGTGCGCCTGCCAAACCCGGTGGCTGTTCCAGGCCCGGTCACCACGGCGCCCGCCACCTCAATCCGCATCGACCTCACCGACGCGGCCGGGCGGCCCGACGAGTCGCTCGTCCGGTTCCGCGTGCGCCGCGCCGACGGCGGCGGCGAGCAAACGCTGGTGGCGACCGTCGCCCTTCAGCCCGACGGCGACGGCGCGACGTTCCTGATCTTCCTGAGCCAGGCCGTCTTCCGGGCGCGCACGCTCTTGTACGGGAACGGCCCCGGCGGCATCGTCTTCCTGGGGGCCCAGCTCGAAACGACCCTGACCAGCACCGCCGACACCCCGGTCGTCGGCGGCGTCGGCGGCGTCGGCTGGACGCTGCCCCTCGTCGTCCCGATCCCCATCCCTAGCGCTTTGGTGGCGGATGTCGGGTTCATCGACGGGCGGTAAGGGCGCCGTCTGCGCCCGCGTCGGACCGCTCGCCCTCCACTCCCCGAATGCCGGACCGCTTGCGCGTGGCCGTCGTGATCCCCGCCCGCGACGAGGCCGCCTCCGTGGGCGGCGTCGTGGCCGGGTTGCTCGCGCAGACCGTTCCGCTCACCACAGTTGTCGTCGTCGACAACGGCTCGCGCGACGCCACGGCCGAGATCGCGCGCACGGCCGGGGCGACGGTCGTCGCGGAGCCCCGCGCCGGCTACGGCCGTGCCTGCCTCGCCGGCATCGCCCACGTCGCCATCGACCCGCCCGATGTGCTCGTCTTCGCCGACGCCGATGCCAGTGACGACCCCGCCGACCTCGCGGCGCTCGTGGCGCCCATCGCCGCCGACGCCGCCGATCTCGTCATTGGGAGCCGCGTGCTCGGCCAGCAGGCGGGGCGCGTCGAGCCGGGCGCGCTGCTGCCCCAGGCGCGGTGGGGGAATGCGCTCGCGTGCGCGCTCGTCCGGGCCCGGTGGGGTGCACCGTTCACCGATCTCGGCCCGTTCCGGGCCGTCCGCTGGCGCTCGCTCCAGGCCTTGGGGATGCGCGACCTGACGTTTGGGTGGACGGTCGAGATGCAGGTCCGCGCCGTCCGCGCCGGGCTCCGCACCGCCGAGGTCCCCGTCGCCTACCGCCGCCGCGTCGGGCGCTCCAAGATCACCGGGACCGTCAACGGCACCGTCCGCGCGGGCGCCAAGATCCTGTGGACCGTCGGGGCCCACGCCCTGCGCGGCCCGCTGGCGCGCCAGCCCTAGCTCGCGCCGCCGGGCCCGACTTCCTCGACCACCGACCGCCCCTCGCCGGGCCCGCTCGTCCACCGCCACTGCTCGTGGAGCCGGAGCCGCCCGTCGGGCAGCACTTCCGGCGTCGAGACGCACGTGCCCGTCTTCAGCTCGCCCGCCTCGTTGACGTGGCTGTAGCGCATGTCGAGCCGCCCCTCCGCGTCGACCGTCGCCACCAGCGTGCCCCAGCGGACGCCCCCGCCGTGGTAGGTCGCCCAGACCACGGCGCCGCGCTGGCGGTAGTCGAAGACCGTCGCGCCCGAGACCTCGCCCGTCGCCGTGTTGGAGGCGCCCCGGAAGCGCCGGCCGTCGTAGTCGATCAAGGTCACCGCGTCACCCGCCCGTCGCGGACCGTCACCGCCACCCACGCCGACACCAGCCCGCCCGCTCGTGCCGCCACCCGAACCCGGTGCGCGCCCGGCCCCGTTGCGTCGAGGTCGATCCCGATCCGCCCGTCGGGCGCCAGGTCGACGGCCGTCTCCGACGGAATCCGGTCGCCGACCAGCACCACCACGCCCGTGTCCTCGTCGACCGTGAGCTCGGTCGCCCGCCCGCTCGCGTCGACCTGCCGGAGGTCGAGGTCCAGCACCGACGGGTCGCCCGGGCGCGGCCCCACGACGGTCAGCGCCAGCCGCCCTGCCCCCTCCGTCGGCGCCTCGACGGCGAACACGTACGCCTCCCCGCCCGCCGTGAACGGCACCAGCGCCAGCCCCTCGAACGCCGCCAGCGCCGAGACCACGGCCGTCTCGCCCGGCCCCGCCGCCACGCGCAGGCTGTCCGACTCCGGCGCCCCGAACACCGCGCCCGGGTACCCCGACACATCCACCGTCGCCGATCCACCCGGCACCACGCGGACGACCGGCAGCGGCTCGAACACCGGCGCCACCGGCGGCGACGTCGAGCACCCGGCGAGAGTCAGCGCGAGCGCGAAAAGCGAGAGGCGGATCATGGGAGGCGCGCGAGGCGGTGTCTGGTTGTGAAACGCGGGACCGGGAGACACGAGGAGCCCCTCCTCTTGTCCTCCGTGCCTCTCTTCCTTTTCTCTCGGGGCATCAATAGTCCGGCCGCTGCCGCGTCTTCTTCGTCTCCGACCGCCGCTTCTTCGCCTCGATCCGCCGCCGCTTCGAGCCCCGCGTCGGCTTCGAGGCTCGGCGCACCTTCACCGGCCGCGCGGCCTCCTCCAGCCGCCGGCGCAGCTCCGCGACGGCCAGCGCCTTGTTGCGGAACTGGCTCCGCGACCGCCGCGCCATCACGACCGTCCCGCTCGGCCGGTGTGTCAGCCGCACGCCCGTCTCGACCTTGTTGGCCCGCTGCCCGCCCTTCGTGCCCGCCGCCAGCGTCTCCACGTCGCACTCGGCCATCAGGTCGTCGTTGGTCTCGGGAATCGAAGGCATGGCGGGGCGGGAAGACACGGTGCTACGGCCGGCGGCGCAGCTCGGTCCCGCCACCCTTGGCAGCGAGGGCGGCGTCGACGGTTGGCGGCGGGTCTCTGATCCGATTGTGCCAGGAATGTCGATCGACACCGCTCCTAGCTTGTCGCCCCCCACCACCGGCCCCATGCCCCGTCTCGCTGCCTTCGCCCTGCTCCTGCTGGCGGCTCCCGCGCTCGCCCAGCCCCAAGCGGTGGCGCCCGTCGACCTCGACCTCGTCGCCACGCTCGCGCCCGGCACCGTCGCGCTCGCCTACGAGCCCGTCGAGGACCGCCTCTACGCCCTCACCGGCGGCGGCGATCTCTACCGCATCCGGCCCACGAGCGGCGCGGAGCTTGAACTAGTGGCGACGGCCGACGACCACGGCGCGCCCGTCCCGGCGTTTGGCCTCGCCATCGACCGCGCCGGCACGATCTACCTCACCGGCAGCCGCCGCACCGAGACCACCAACACCGGCGTCGTCCGGCGCGGGCGCATGGAAGGCGGCACTCGCGTCTGGTCGACCGTCGCCGAGACCGCGCCGTACCCCTACGGCCGGACCGCCTACGACCATAGCCTCAGCGCCGTCGCCGTCTCGCCCGACGGCACCTGGCTGGCGCTCAACAGCGGATCGCGGACCGACCACGGCGAGATCCAGGACAGTCAGGGCGTCTTCCCCGGCACCCGCGAGGTCCCGCTCACCTCCGCCATCCTGCGCGTCCCCACCGACGCCACCGACCTCGTCCTCCCCGCCGACTCCGCTGGGCTCGTCGACGGCGGGTTCCTCTTCGCCGACGGCACCCGCAACAGCTTCGGCCTCGCCTTCTCGCCCGACGGCGAGCTCTTCGGCGCCGAGAACGCCGGCGACCGCGACGACGGCGAGGAACTCAACTGGCTCCGTGAAGGCCACCACTACGGCTTCCCCTGGCGCATCGGCACCAACGACACGCCCCAGCGCTTCCCGGGCTACGACCCCGACGCCGACCCGCTCGTCGACCCGGCTTCGACGGCCTACCAGAACGGCGACTTCCACGACGATCCGACCTACCCGGCCCCGCCGGCTGGCGTCACCTTCACCGACCCGATCCCGAACCGGGGCCCCGACGCCGACCGCTTCCGCCAGCCCGACGGCTCCATCGTCGACGCCAGCGACACCGGCCAGCTCGCGACAACGTTCACGCCTCATCGCTCCCCGCTCGGCCTCGTCTGGGCGCCGGCCGTCGCGGTGGCCCCCGCGGCTCCGTTCGTCCCGTGCCATGCCTTGGTCTTGAGCTGGACCGATGGCGAGGCGCCGCTACTAGCGGCCTTCGACGACCCCGGCGAAGACCTGCTCTGCCTCGTGTTCGACGCCGACTACGCCGCCCTCTCGGCGACGCGCATCGTCGCTGGCTTCCGCAACCCCATCGCCGCGGCGGTCGCGGGCGACCGGGTGTTCGTCGCCGAGTTCGGCGAGCCCTACGGGCTGTGGGCCGTCTCTCTCGGCGGTGTGTCGACGGCGGCGCCCCCGCCCGCCGGCGTGACGCTGGCGGTCGTCCCCAACCCGTCGCGCGGCGCCTCCGCGCTCGCGGTGACGCTCGTGGCGGCCGGACCCGCCCGCGTCACCGTCGTCGACGCGCTGGGGCGGACCGTCGCCCTCCTGCACGACGGCCCCCTCGCAGCGGGCCCCACGCGGCTCGCCGTGCCGTCCCTGAGCGCGGGGGTCTACCTCGCCGTCATCGAGGCCGGCGGAGGACGGATGGTGCGCGCCCTGACCGTCGTCCGCTGACCGCGCGGCTAGGTTCCGTCTGCCCGACCGTGCCCGCCGTGCTCCGCTTCCTGCTCCTCACCGCCGCCGCCTTCGCCGTCATGGAGGTGGCCTCGTACGTGCTCCACCGCTGGCTCCTGCACGGCTGGCTCTGGCGGATGCACCGGAGCCACCACGACCCCGCCCACGGCCACGGCGACGGCCTTGAGTGGAACGACCTCTTCTCCCTCACCTTCGCCGCCCTGTCGATGGGCCTGCTCTGGATCGGCCGCGCCGACCCGCTCGCGAGCACCGCCTTCCCCCTCGGCGTCGGCATCGCCGTCTATGGCCTGCTCTACTTCGTCCTCCACGACCTCTACGCGCACGGGCGGCTGGGCCCGAAGAAGACCACCATCCCGGCCGCGCAAGCCGTCAAGCGCGCGCACGGGCGCCACCACCAGTCGCTCGCGAAGGCTGGCCAGGAGCCCTACGGCCTCTTCCTCTTCCCGCCCTCGTTCGGCCGCCGCTTCCAACGCCGCCGCGACCGGACCGACGCCTAGGGCCCAGCAGCGCCCATGCCTCGGGTTCAACCGGGAGGGGTCGGGGGACGGTGACCGGCACAGCGCCAGCACCCCGGCTCGCGCACGCCCCGTCCAGACCGTCATCCTGAGCGGAGGGCGGAGCCCGGAGTCGAACGCGGAGCCGCGAAGCGAGCCGGCCCCCACGACCGCGAAGCGACGGCGCAGCCAAGGCGGGGGGCGGAGCCGAGGATCTCTGGCGAGCACGGCGCCCTGGCCATCACCCCCATCTCGGAACCGGGGCCACGTCGCGCCAGAGAGCCTTCTCGCCCCCGCCCTGGGCCCGAGCTCGGCGCGCGCGCCCGAAATCCGGTAAACCCCGGCCCGGGAGCCTGCGTGCAACGCGATCCCTTCTCCACGCCCATCTCCATGTCCGACTCCCTCTCCGGCGACGCCCGCACCTCCGCCCCCGGCGAGCCCCGCCCGCGCCCCGACGAGATCCACGCCCAGCAGTTCGACTACCCGGCCTCTCAGGATCAGCTCGACCCCGCCCCGGACTCCGACCTCTCCAACTACCGCCCGGCCGACAAGCTCAAAGGCCGCGTCGCCCTCATCACCGGCGGCGACTCCGGCATCGGCCGCGCCGTCGCCATCGCCTACGCCATGGAAGGCGCCCACGTCGCCATCCTGAACAACACGCGGATGGACGACGCCGCCGAGACCCAGCGGCTCGTCGAAGCACGGGGCGGCCGGTGCCTCACCATCCAGGCCGACATCCGCGACTACGCCGCTTGCGAGCGCGCCGTCGCCGCCACCATCGACGAGTTCGGCACCCTCGACATCCTGGTCAACAACGCCGCCTACCAGATGATGCAGCGCGACTTCGACGACGTCACCCTGGAGCAGTTCGACCGCACCATCCGGACCAACGTCTACGGCACCTTCCACATGACCAAGGCCGCCATGCCCCACCTCGGCGAGCGCTCCGTCATCATCAACACGGGCAGCATCATCGGCCTCACCGGCAAGGAGTTCCTGCTCGACTACACGACCTCAAAGGGCGCCGTCCACACCTTCACCAAGAGCCTGGCGCTGATGCTGGCGGACCGCGGCATCCGCGTCAACGCCGTCGTTCCCGGGCCCGTCTGGACCCCCAACATCCCCGCGACGATGGACCCCGACATGGTGGAGGGCTACGACTCCGGGAATGCGCTCGGCCGCGCCGGGCAGCCCGAGGAGCTCGCGCCCGCCTTCGTGTTCCTGGCCGCCGAGGACAGCTCCTTCGTCACCGGGGCGCTGTTCGAAGTCACCGGCGGCCAGCTCCACAACTAGCGCGGTCCGTCCTCACGGTCCGGGTAGGCGACCAGGTGGAGGCGGAGCCCAAACTGCAACGGCCCCGTGCGGACGACGGCAATCGACACCGTGCGCGGCCCGGTGTCGGCCGCCCGGGTCCAGGTCCCGGCGGCGATGTCCGCGTCGCCTCCGGTCGCGACGGCGGCCCACCCGGCCGCCTCCAGAAGCTCGGCGTAGTGCCCTAGGGCGCCGTCCGCGGCCCCATCCCAGGTCAGCGCTGCGTCCTGCTCGCGGTTGTCCATGCCGCCCCCGCTGCCCTGTGTGCTCTGGCGGCCACCAGGCGGCGCGCTCAGCACGGGCACCTCCGCGATCTCTACCGCCGCCGCGCGACGGGGGCCGAACGGCGGGGACTCGTCGATCTCCCCGTCACACCCCCGCCGGGTCCAGCCTCCGGAGCTGGCGGTCACGAAGGCGCCCCCGCCGGGCCGCTCGGAAAAGCCCACGCGGACCGGTGTCGCCTCAGGGTCGCCATCGCGGCACAGGATCGCGCCCCGCTCAGAGAATCCCGTCGCTAAGAAGCCACCTGTGGCGTTCCCCCCCGGATCGTCGAGCCGGTGCCAACCCTGAGGCACCCCCGACTCGTAGGCCAGCGACGCCGCGTCCGGGTCTTGCGGCACCCGGCCCACCACGTACGCGCCTTCCTCGTCGCCCGGGGAGCCTCCGCCGTAGACGGTGCCGACCACCTCCGCTCCGGCCGGTAGCACACCGACGAGCCGGTCTGGCGCCTCGCCGACGGCCACTCGCTCGGCAGCAGTGATCCGGGCAACGGCATAGAACAGGTCCGCAGGGAGCGTGGCCGGCTGGGCAAGCGCTGGCGCGACGAATCCGAGAAGGGTGGCGAGGAGAAATAGACGGTGCATGGCACGAGGCAATCCGGATGCCAGAGGGTACGCGCCGTCCGTCCCAGCGTCAAGGCCGAGAGCGCCGCCCGGCCCCCGCGACCGTCGGTAGCTTGTGGGACCGCTCGCCCCGCGCCCATGTCCCAGCCGTCGTCCGCCCCCCCGTCCGCGTCGTCCGAACAGGACCGTGCGACGGTCGAGCGCGCGCTCGGCGGCGACCAGCGGGCCTACGAGACGCTCGTCGAGAAGTACCAGGGCCCGCTGCGGCGCCACGTCGGCAAGATGGTCCGCGACGACGGGCAGGTTGACGACCTCGTTCAGGAGGCCTTCGTCAAGGCGTTCGGTTCCATCACGAGCTACAACCCGGACTACGCCTTCTCGACCTGGCTCTACCGGATCGCGACGAACCACTCGATCGACTACATCCGCAAGAAGAAGCTCCCGACGTTCTCGATCGACAAGCCGCTCCAGACGCGCGACGGCGAGCTCCAGATGGAGCTCCCGGACTCGACCTACCGCCCGGACCGCGCCGTCGTCGCCGACCAGCGCAACGAGATCCTGACGGCCGCCATCGACGCGCTCCCGCCCAAGTACCACCGCGTCATCGTGATGCGGCACCAGCAGGAGATGAGCTACGACGAGATCGCGACGGAGCTCGACTTGCCGCTCGGCACCGTCAAGGCGCACATCTTCCGTGCCCGCGCCCTCCTCAATAAGGCCCTCCGCGACCGCCGCGACGAGCTGCTGTAGGGATTGGAGAAAAGGCGCGGCGCTAGGAGGTCCCGCACTCCGCTGGCGCAAGCCCACCTGCTGGCGCCCTCCCGGTAGCGCCGTGGTACACAACGGCGCGGGCCGACCGCGAGTCCACCTGCTGGCGCTGTGCCGATCGCCCTCCCCCGGCCCCTCCCGTCCGGGAGGGGAGGGCGGGGTTGAGGCGCCGGGCGGTCCGGCGAGCAGGGCTGGCGTAAGCCGCCTCCCGGCAAGCCCCGCCAGCGCCGACCGGGCCAATCCGCGTCCCGGAAGCGCTTCTAGTTCGCGCGGCCCACCGGATCGGTTGTCGCCGCTTGCGCGCGCCCTCTAGCTTCGGCACCCGACGCCGACGCACCATGCCGCCCGCCCCCCACGTCTCCAAGTTCGGCGGTACCTCCGTCGCCACGCCCGAGCGCATCCGCCGCGCCGTCGCGCTCGTCGCCGACGCACCCGACACGGGGCGCCCCGTCGTCGTCGTCTCCGCCCTCGGCGGCACGACGGACGACCTGCTGGCGGCGCTCGGCGCCGCGCTCGCGCGGTCCGGACACGCCGCGCTCGTGGCGACGGTCCGCCAGCGCCACCACGCCGCCGCCGACGTTCTCGCCACGCCCGCCGACCGCGCGGACCTCGGCCGCGCCCTCGACGCCCGGCTCGCGGAACTCACGGAGTTGCTCGACGGCGTGTCCCTCTTGCGCGAGGCGACGGACCGCACGCGCGACGCCGTGCTCGCGACCGGCGAGCGGCTCTCGGCCCCCCTCGTCGCCGCCGCCTTCCGCGCCGCCGGGCACCCTGCCGCCGCCCTCGACGCCGCCACGCTCATCCGCACCGACGGTCGGTTTGGTGCGGCCGCCGTCGACTTCGGCGCAACGCGGACCCTCACCTGCGACGCTGTCGACGCCTTGCCCGACGACGCCGTCGCCGTCGTCACCGGCTTCATCGGCTCGACGGAGGCTGGCGTCACGACGACGTTGGGCCGCTCCGGGTCGGACTACACGGCCACCATTCTGGCCGAGGCGCTCGACGCCGCCAGTTGCACCATCTGGACGGATGTGGCGGGCGTTTATACGGCCGATCCCCGACTCGTCCCCGAGGCGACGCCGCTCGCGCGGCTCAGCTACCGCGAGGCCGCCGAACTGGCGTACTTCGGCGCGAACGTGCTCCACCCCCGCACGATGCTGCCCGCCGAGCGCGCCGGCATCCCCTTGCTCATCAAGAGCACGCTCGACCCGGACGCCCCGGGGACCGTCATCTCGGCCGAGACCGACGCGCTCGACCTGCGCGTCAAGGCACTGTCAGCGGTCCGAGACCAAGCCGTGGTGACGGTTGAGGGCGGCGGCTTGCAGTCGGTCGTCGGCGTGAGCGCGCGGCTGTTCGCGGCGCTGTCGGACGCGGGCGTCAACGTGCGGATGATCAGCCAGGCGTCGAGCGAGCAGAGCGTCTGCGTGGTCGTCGACGGGGCCGATGCGGACGCTTCCGTCGCGGCGTTGCGCGAGGTGTTCGCCGCCGAGATCGCGCGCGGCGACGTGCGCGCCGTCGAGGCCATCGAGGACTGTGCGGTCGTCTCGGCCGTGGGCGAGGGGATGCGGCACCAGCCAGGGCTCGCGGGGCGCCTGTTCGCGACGCTGGGGCGCGCGGGCGTCAACGTGCTCGCGATCGCCCAGGGCGCGGCCGAAACGAACATCTCGCTCGTCGTCCGCCAGCCCGACGTGGGCGCAGCGCTCGGCGCGCTGCACGAGGCGTTCCCCCTCCGTCGCTCGCGCGTCCACGTCGTCGTGATCGGGACGGGCACGGTCGGGCGACGGCTCGTCGAGATGATGGCCGAGCACGCGCCGATGCTGCTGGAGCGCGACCGGATCCACCTGCGCTTGGTGGGGCTCGCGAACTCGCGCACGATGCGCTGGGACGCTGGCGGCCTGCCGCTCTCAAGCGCCCTCGACACCCTAGGCGGGGGCGAGCCCGCCGACCTCGACGCCCTCGACGAGAAGCTGCTGGCGGGCGGGCTGGAGCGCCGCATCGTCGTCGACGCGACGGCGTCAGAGGCCATCGCCCGGCGCTACGTGCGCTGGCTGGAGGGGGGCGTCGGCGTGGTCACGCCCAACAAAAAGGCCAACACGCTCGACCTCGACTACTACCGCCGACTTCGCGAGGCGGCCAGCCGGCGCGAGGTGAGCTACCACTACGAGACGACCGTCATGGCTGGGCTCCCGGTCGTGTTCACCGTCCGCGACCTGCTGCGCTCCGGCGACCGCATCGACGCCATCGAGGGCGTGTTCTCGGGCACGCTCGCGTTCCTGTTCAACAAGCTGGCGGAGGGCTCTGCGTTTTCCGAAGCGGTCCGGGAGGCGAAGGCGCTGGGGCTGACCGAGCCCGACCCGCGCGACGACCTGACAGGCGAGGACGTGGCCCGCAAGCTGCTCATCCTCGCGCGCGAGACCGGCCGCGAGGTTGAGCGGGCCGACCTGGCCGTCGAGTCGCTCGTCCCGGCATCCCTCGCGGACGTCTCGGTCGACGCCTTCATGGACGCGCTCGAAGGGCTCGACGCCGACTGGGCGGCGCGCGTGGCGGCCGCGAACGCGGAGGGCAAGCGGCTCGCCTACGTTGGCCAGATCACCGACGAGGGCCTGAGCGTCGGCGTCCGCGCCGTCGACACGGCGTCCCCGTTCGGCGGCTCGCGCGGGACCGACAACGTGATCCTGATCCAGTCGGCGCGCTACTACGACACGCCGCTCGTGGTGCAGGGCCCCGGCGCCGGGCCCGATGTGACGGCCGCCGGCCTGCTGGCGGACCTGGTGAAGGCGGCCGAACTGATGCCATGAGCGCGTTCACCGCCTTCGGCCCGGCCACCCTGTCCAACCTCGGCCCCGGCTTCGACGCGCTCGGGCTGTGCATCACCGGCCTGGGCGACCGGGTGACGGCGACGCGCACCGACGCGCCCGGCGTCACCGTCGACGCGCCGGGCCTGCCGACCGAGCCTGAGAAGAACACCGCCAGCCGGGCGGCGCTCTGGGTGCTCCGCGCGGCGGGCGCGAGCGGGGGGCTGGCGCTGGCCATCGACAAGGGGATCCCGCTCGGGTCCGGCGTCGGCGGGTCGTCGGCGAGCGCCGTCGCGGGGGCATGGGCGGCGAACCTCGCGCTCGGGCGGCCGCTCGAAAAAATCGACCTCGTCGGCGCCGTCCTCGCGGGCGAGGCGGCGGCGGGCGCCGCGCACGGCGACAACGTGCTCCCGGCCCTCTTTGGCGGGCTCGTCGTCGTCTCGCCGTCCGACCCCACCGACTACCACCGGATCGACCTCCCCGACGCGCCCCCGCTGGCGGTCGTCCTCCCCGACGTGACCGTGTTGACGCGCGCCGCGCGCGCCGCCCTGCCCGCCTCGGTGCCGCACGGCGACGCCTCCGCGCAAGCGGCCGAGCTGGCGTTCCTCCTCCGCGCCGTCCTCGCGGGCGACTGGGCCGAGGCCGGGCGCCGGATGATGCGCGATCGGCTGGCGGAGCCGTTCCGCGCCCCGCTCGTGCCGGTCTACGACACCGTCAAGCAGGCCGCCCTCGACGCGGGCGCCGCCGGGTGCGCCCTGTCCGGCTCGGGCCCCGCCCTCGTCGCCGTCTGCCCCGACAGCGACGCGGGCGCCGTACTCTCGGCGATGACGACCGCCAGCCGGAGCGCGGGCGTCGGCGCCCACGGCTGGCTGGCGACGGTCGACCCGGTCGGCGTGCGCGAGGGGGTCCGATGAGCGCACCGATGTACGTCAGCACACGCGGCGGCGGCGAGCCCGTCCCGTTCGAGACGGCGCTCCTCCGGGGCCTCGCGCCCGACGGCGGGCTCTACATCCCCACGGCCGTCCCCACGATGCCCGACGGCTGGGACGCGCCGGGCTCGTTCGCCGATCTCGCCGCCCGCGTCCTCGCCCCCTGGCTCCCCGAGGTGGACGGCCTCGGCGCACTCGTCGCCGATGCGCTCCCGTTCCCGATCCCGGTCGTCGATCTCGGGTGGAACGGGGTGTCCGTCGCCGAGCTGTTCCACGGCCCGACGCTGTCGTTCAAAGACGTCGGCGCGCGGACGATGGCGCGGTTGGTGGGCCGCGCCCAGCGCGAGCCGGTCACGATTCTGGTGGCGACCTCCGGCGACACGGGCAGCGCCGTCGCCGACGGGTTCGCAGGCCTGCCGGGCGTCCGCGTCGTGCTGATGTACCCCGACGGCGGCGTCAGCGACGTGCAGGCGCGCCAGCTCACGGCGCCCCGTCCGGGCGTCGTCGCGCTCGCCGTGCAGGGCACCTTCGACGACTGCCAGCGGCTGGCGAAGGAGGCGTTCGCGGCCGGGATCTCCGGTCTGTCGTCGGCCAACTCGATCAACGTCGGGCGGCTGTTGCCGCAGATGACGTACCACGCGCTCGCGGCGCGCGAGCGGCCGGGCGCCGTCGTGATCGTGCCGAGCGGGAATCTGGGCAACCTGATGGCGGGCGTCCTCGCGCGCACGATGGGCGCCCCGATCGACGGCTTCGTCGCCGCCCACAACGCGAACGACGGCTTCGCCCGCTTTCTGGCCGACGGCACCGCGCCCTCGGGCCCGTCGCGGCAGACGCTGTCGAACGCGATGGACGTGGGCGCGCCGAGCAATCTCGAGCGCCTGCGCGCGCTCGTCCCCGACCTCCCCGCACTCGTCCGCGCCGAGACCGTCACCGACGACGAAACGCTGGCGACGATGCGGGCGGTGCACGACGCGACGGGCTACGTCGCCGACCCGCACACGGCCGTCGGCCTCACCGCCGCGCGCCGCCTGCGCGAGCGCGGGGACACGCGCCCCGTCGTCGTGCTGGCGACGGCGCACCCGGCCAAGTTTCCCGAGGCCGTCGCCCGGGCGACGGGCGCCGCGCCCCCCGTCCCGCCCGCGCTCGACCTTCCCGCCGCAGACCCCGAGGCCGTCATCGCCCCGACGCTCGACGCGCTGGCAGAGTGGCTGTAGGGAGAGGCGGTGCCGACGGTTGGAGCGCCGGCAGCCCCTCCCGTTACCCCGCCATCCGCCTCAGCCGCCGCCGGACGCGCACGTAGCGCCCCACGCCGATCGCGCCGACGACGGCCGCCAGCGGGAGCGCGGCCGTGCCCATAATCACGCCCCACGCGTCGTCGACGAACTGCAAGAGAGCGAGGCCTCCCGCGAGCAGCGCGAGCGCGGTCCGGGCATACGCGAGCAGCGTCCGCTCATTCGCGAGCGCCGTCCGGTCGAGCGCGAGGGCCGTCCGTTGGGCGGCGAGGTCGTCGCGGAGGGTGGCGTCGGGGGGCATGGGCTCGGACGAGAGAGGGGGGCATCTTACGGCCCGACCCCGAGCCGCCATGCTGCCGTCCCGCCCTGACCTCGCCCCGCTCCCTGAGCCGCCGCCTGACGACCTGCGCGCCCGGTGGCGCGGCGCCCTCGGCCTCCTGGTCGGCGGGCTGGTGGGCGGGGCGGCCGGTATTCTGGGCGTGGGGTGGCTCGATGGCCTCGACGTATCCGCCCTCGGACTGGTACTCGCCGTCGTCGTCGGAATCCAGGGCGTGTTGGCGGCCCACGAACTGGGCCACGTCGTTGGCGGGAGGCTGGCGCGGTGGCGGTTCGTGCTGTTCGTCGCCGGCCCGCTGCGCGTCGAACGCAAGGGGGACCGGCTGCGGTGGGGCCTCAACACGAGCCTGGCGCTGGCCGGTGGGCTCGCGCTCAGCGTCCCGACGGACGTGCGCGACCTCGGGTGGGGCACGGCCGTGATGGTGGCCGGGGGGCCCGTCGCCAGCCTGCTGCTCGGCGCCGCCGGGCTGGCGCTCGGCGGGGCGTGGGCCATCGTGGGGCTGACCTCGTTCGGCATCGCCGCGGTGACGCTCTTCCCCGGCCGTACCGGCGGGTTTCTGACCGACGGCGCGCGGCTCCTCCGGCTGGCGAAGGGCGGACTCGTGGCCGACCGCGAGGCGGCCGTCCTCGCCGTGTTCGCCCAGTCCATCGCGGGCGTCCGGCCCCGCGACTGGGACCCGGACCTCATAGCGGGCTTCGACCTCGCAGACGGCGACCTCACCGAGGATGCCGCGCGGGCGCTGGAGGCGGCGCGGGCGTTCGATATGGGGGATGCCGACACGGCCCGGGACGCTCTCGTCCGCCGCATTGCGCTGTGGCCGACCGTCCCCGCGTCGATGCGGGGCGGGCTGGCGACGGATGCGGCGCTGTTCGAGGGGGCCGTCCGTGGCGATGGCGACCGTGCGCGGGCGTGGCTGGCCCACGTGCCGGCCAAGGCGATCCTTGCAGACCCGGCCGGCCTCGCACTCGCCGAGGCGGCCGCCGCCAGCGCGGAGGGAGACGCCGACTCGGTCCGCACGTACGCCGATGCGGTCCGGGAGGCAGCGGGGTCCGGGCTCGACGACGGCACCACGGCAGCACGCCTCGACTGGCTGGCGGGCCTGGAGGCCGCGGCCGGTGTCTAGGTCCCGGAGGGGGCGTCCGGGGCGATGCCGTCCGTCGCCGTCTGCGTGCGGATCGCCTCGGGCGACTGTCCGGTCACGTCGACGCGGACACGGTTGGCGTTGACCGCCACGCCGTCGAACCCGACGCCCTGGATGACGCCGTCGGCGATTGTGTAGCAGCCGTTCTCGGTCAGGTACGAGCCCGTCGTGCAGGTGCCCGTCGCATCGTCCGGGGGCGGGTAGCCGAGGCGTTGGAACGTGGCGTCGGTCCAGTCCTGGCCCGAGCCAGGCCCGCCGAAGGTCGACGGCTTCAGACTCCAGGCCTGCACATCGGCGGCGATCCGGACGCCGTCGACGACGAGGGAATCGAGGTTCGCCTGGGTCTTGTTCTCGGCGAACGCCTGAATGCCGACGACGACCGCCAAGCCGACGATGACGATGCCGAGGACGAGGAGGAGGAGCTGCTGCTGACCCATGTGAGCGGGAAATCGGTGGTGGGAGGGGACTCGGCCGGTGCATCACCACGGGCCAGATTCAGAGGCAGTGGATCCGTGCAAAGGGCGGACCAGATTCGGCCGCCGGTGAGGCCGAGGGCTCGGGAATTGGATGGGCGTCGCCCGCGACACCTTTGCGCACCATCCGGGGCCGGTGCTTGGCGGGCCCATCTGGCGGGTGCACCGGGCCGCGTTTCGTTTCGGCCGGTGGCCGCGTCCGATCTCACCAGACTCAGTACAACCCGACGGGGTCGACGTCGAGGTTGACGCGGTGGCCGCCGGGCACCGTCACGCGCGATTCCGCCGTCCGCACCATCGCCGCCAGCACCGACATCGGCAGCGTTGCGGGGCCCTGGAGCAGGATCTGGTAGCGCCACCACCGCTTGACGCGGCCGATGAGCGCCGGGATGGGCCCGAGCACACGGACGCCCGCGACTTTGCCCGCCTCGGCATCCAGCGCGTCGCCCCACCGCTGCGCGAGCACACGCGTCGTGTTCTCGTGGGGCCCCTTGATCTCCATGCCGACCAACCGTCCGTGCGGCGGGTAGCCGAGCGCGAGCCGCTCCGCCAGCTCGCCGAGCGCGAACCCGTGGAAGTCGTGCCGGAGCGCGAACGTGATCGCGGGGTGCTCGGGGTTGCGGGTCTGGAGGATCACCTCGCCCTGCAACTCGTGGCGCCCCGCTCGCCCAGCGACCTGCGCCAACAGCTGGAACGTCCGCTCGGCGGCGCGGAAGTCGGGCAAGAGCATTCCCGTGTCCGCCTCGACCACGCCGACGAGCGTAACGCGCGGGAAGTCCAAGCCCTTCGCGACCATCTGCGTGCCCAGGAGGAGGTCGGCGTCGCCCCGGCCGAAGGCGTCCAGGATCTTGCGGTGGGCGCCCTTGCGCGAGGTCGTGTCGAGGTCCATCCGCAGGACGCGAGCGGACGGGAAGACCTCGGCGATCTCCTCCTCGACGCGCTGCGTGCCCGCACCGAGTCGCCGCAGGTCGGGGCTGTGGCACTCCGGGCAGGCTTGGGGGGTGCGCTCGGCCCGGCCGCAGTAGTGGCAGCGCAGGTTGTGTGTCGGCTTGTGGACCGTCAGAGAGACGGCGCAGTCGCGGCACGTCGGCGTCCAGCCGCAGTCCTCACAGGTGAGCACAGGTGCGTAGCCGCGCCGGTTTTGCAGCAGGATGGTTTGCTCGCCTTTGTCCAGCCGGTCTTCGATGGCGAGGCGCAGGTCGTGCGAGAGCGCCCCTTTGAGGCGGCGCACCTTGCGCTCGCGCCCCAGGTCGACCACGCGGACGGGCGGGAGCGGAGCCGGCGCTCGCGTCGTCCCGTCGGGCCCGCGGACGGGCACGCGCTCGGGCATTTCCAGCCGCGTGTACTTGCCCGCGTTCGCGTTCGCGACCGACTCCATGGAGGGCGTCGCCGAGCCCAGCACGCACGCCGCGCCGGCCTGGTGGGCCCGCATCACGGCCACGTCGCGGGCGTGGTAGCGCGGCGCCGGGTCGAACTGCTTGTAGCTCGACTCGTGCTCCTCGTCCACGACGACCAGTCCGAGATCGGCGACGGGCGCGAAGATGGCCGAGCGCGGGCCGATGACGATGGGGTAGACGCCGTCGCGGATGCGGGTCCACGCGTCGAGCCGCTCGCCGGCGCTCATGCGGCTGTGGAGGACGGCCACGCGGTCGCCGAAGTGGGCGCGGAAGCGGCGGACGGTCTGGGGCGTGAGCGCGATCTCGGGGACGAGCACGATCGCGCTCCGGCCCTTTTCGAGGGCCGCACGGAGCGCGCGGAGGTAGACCTCGGTCTTGCCCGACCCGGTGACGCCGTGCAGCAGAAACGTCTCCGGCCGACCGACTTCGACGGCGTCGACGATCGCCGCGAGCGCGGTCTCCTGCGCCGGGTGGAGGTCGAGCGGCTCGGCGGGCGCGTCCGCCTCGATGTCCATCCCGTCCGCGCGGCGCTCCACCTCGGCCTCGAAGGTCTCGACGAGCCCCTTCGCCTCTAGGCTCTTGACGGTCGAGGACGTGGCGCCGGTCGCCGCGAGCACCTCCGCCTGCACGCGGTTGTCGCCGCCCGCGAGCGCGTCGAGCACGGCCCGCTGTCGCTCGCCGCGGACGGCCGCGCCGTGGGCGCCGTCCGCCAGCCGCAGGTGCCGCGCCGTCTTGACGCGGGCGCGAGCGTCCTGCACCTCGTCATCAATGCGGAGCACGCCGGCCGTCTCCATCCGGCGCAGCAGGTTCTGGGGGACCGTCTTGCGGCCGAGCACCTCGGCGAGGGCGGCGACGGGCAGGCCCGTTCCGTTTTGCTCCGCGAGCGCCCGCAAGATCTTGCGTCCGCGCGGCTCGTCGGTCCACGCGTCGGGCGGCGCGAGCGCGTACGCCGTCCGCCGGCTCTCGACCTCCGTCCCCGATGGCAGCGCGGCCTTAACGGCCTCGCCCCATGCGCACAGGTAGTACCGGGCGACCCAGCGCGTCAGCGCCAGCAGGGCGGGCGTCAGGGCGGGGCGGGCGTCGAGCACGTCGTGGAGCGGCTTGAGCCCGTCGTCAGCCCCCTCGACGCGCTCGGCGACGACGCCGGTGATCTGGCGCCGCCCGAACGGGATGAGCACCCGAGCCCCGGGCACGGCCTCGCCTTCCATCCCATCCGGCACGCGGTAGGTGTAGACCCCGTCGACGGACGTGATCGGGATGACGTGGGCGAGCGCGGGCATGGCCCGCAAGCTACCGGCGCCCGGCGGCGCCTTCGGTGTCACCGGGGCGGTCAGATGCGGTGGCCGTCGGCGTGGTCGGGCCGGGCCGCCTAGCGCGCGGGGTTGGCTTCTCCGTCGCCTTCGGCGGTCTCGGCGACGTACCGGCGGAGGGCGCCCGCCTCGCGGTCGGTGCGGACGACGCGGTCGTGGAAGCTGCGCTGCCAGACGTGAGCCCCCGACGTCGCACGCATTCGGTTGATGGCGGCGGTGACGGCGCCATTGCATCCCCGAGTGATGGCGCCGACCGTCCCCGAGGGGGATTCGAATCTCCGAGCGGATGGCCCTCCCGTAGGGGCATATCGCAATACGCCCCTACCCCGGTGGCCGTCGCCGTCTACGATCCCGAACAGCAGGTGCACGTGGTCCGGCATCACCACGAACGCGTCCAACACCACCGACGGGCGCGCCTCGGCGGTCCGCAGTCACTCGCCGTGCGCGATGTCGCCCGCCGCCGATCGGATCCTCTCCCCGCCGATCACCGCCCCGAGGAGCGGCGGGCGCCCCCACGTGCAGACGGTGACGAAGTAGAGCCCCCCGTCGTAGGCGTGGAACGGGAGGCGGACGGGACGGCCACGGCGCGTGGGCACGGTGGCGGAGGGCGGGTCTCTTCCCATAGACGCGCGAGTCGTCCAGATCTACCCTCCACGCCAGCCATCGAGGCAGAGGAACTCTACGTGCAGCGCCCGTCGTGCCACGCTTGCGGGCCGCGCCCCGGCTGGCACCGGATCTGCCGACCGGCGGCCACCAACTCCCACACGTCGCCGACCGGCGCGTACGTCAGCCGCAGGCGCTCGTGGCGGACGGAGTCGTCGCGAAGCATGGTCGCCGTCACCAGCGCCGTCGCCTCGACCGTCGACTCCGCCAGCATCTCGACCGACGTGTTGGCCGCGTCCATCCGTCGTGCCATCGCCTCCGCGGCGAGGCGCGGGGACGAGCCCGCGTTCGTCGTCGCCAGCAGGTCGTCGGCGGGGGCGAACGGGCCCAGATCGTCGCCCGCTGGCGGAGCCGCCCCGCGCCCGTCTGAAGACAATGGCGCCAGCGTCGCCACGAACGCGGCGCCGTCCTCGATGGAGACCGGGCGGCACCCGGCGTGCGTGTCGCTCAAGACGAGCGCCGACAGCCCGTCGAGGTCGATCACGTCGGACACGACCGTCTCGACGCCCCACACCTGCGCGCTCGTCGCGAGCGGATCGTCGGCGGCTTGATACACCGTCACCGAGCGGCCCAGCGCTGGGACGCGGACGCGCGTCGAGACGATCGGGAAGGGCGGCGCGCCGATCCCGTCGGTCGTGCCCGAGACCTCGAGGCAGGCGCCGTCGGCGCGGCGATAGCCCAGGATGTAGCTGGCGCCCGTCGCGTCGGCCCCGGCCTCGAAGCGGTCGAGCTCGAACGCGCCGGGGTCGGAAGGCACGATGACCGGGAGGCGGAGGTCGCGGAGCGCGTCGCGCTGGTCGGCCGTCAGCCCGTCGCGAGCGGGCGGGGCGGGGGCGTCGGCCGGGACGTAGACGGGCGGTGGGGCCGCGCAGGCGGCGATCCCCCACGGGAGGAGGAGGGCGAGGGCGACGAGCGGAGTCCGGGACATGGCGGCGGAGACAGGAGAGGGCCTACGGGTCGGCCGCCGGCCGGATCCGCCGGGTTACGCGCGGAGCGCCGTCGCGTCGCGGAATGCGCGGACGTTGGCGGCCACGTCCCCCCTGAAGACGGCGCTCCCGGCCACCAGCACATCGGCGCCCGCATCGGTCAGCGCGCGCGCGTTGTCGGGCGTCACGCCGCCGTCGATCTCGATCACGGGCCGCACCGCGAGCCCGGCCATCCACTGGCGGCACCGCGTCACCTTGTCGACGGAGCCCTCGATGAACGCCTGCCCGCCGAAGCCGGGGTTGACGGACATGATGAGGAGCAGGTCGATGTCGTCGGCGATCTCATCGAGTGTCCCGAGCGGCGTCGCGGGGTTGAGGGCGACGCCCGCGCGGCAGCCGAGCGCGTGGATGGCCTGCACGGTCCGGTGCAGGTGCGGGCACGCCTCCTGGTGGACCGTGATGATGGCCGCGCCCGCTTGGGCGAAGTCCTCGAGGTAGCGGTCCGGGTTCTCGATCATCAGGTGCACGTCGAGCGGTGCCTCGAACTCCTGCGCCAGCGCCCGCAGCCCGCGCATGACGGGCGCGCCGAACGAGATGTTGGGCACGAAGTGCCCGTCCATCACGTCGATGTGGAGCCAGTCGGCGCCCGCGTCGAGCGCTTCGCGGGCGTGGGCTTCGAGCCGGCCGAAGTCGGCGGCGAGGACGGAGGGGGCGAGGGTCACGGTCGTCGGGGCGGGGCACTCGAAGGTACCGAGTCGGCCCGCGTGGCCTGGAGACGGATCAGCCCGGCGACCGCACCCGCGACGCCGACGGCGACCGACTGGAAGAGCGGCACGCCGAGCGCCGCCGAGGCGCTCTTGGGACCGGGCGCGATCACGAACGCCAGCGCGTACAGCCCGACGGCGAAAAACACCGCCAGCACCAGCCCGCCGAGCACCACGGCCTCGGCGACGAGCACGCCCGACACCCACCGCGCCAGCGCCACAAACGCGACGTACGGCAGCAACGCGATCATCACGACGGCGGCGACGGACTGCCACGGCCGGTCGCCGGCGGTCGCGAACACGATGGCGACGGTCGCGACGACGGCGCCGGTCGCGACGAACCGGGTGAGCCGGGTGAGGTCTCTGGGGGCGGGCGTCTGCATCCCGCAAGCTACCGGCGCTGCCTGCGGAGCGGGGTCAGTCGGCGCGGACGGGAACGGGCTGCGGGGTGCGGCCGCACGCCGTGCAGCGGTACGCGCCGCGCAGCGTGTCGATGTGCCACGGGGTCGTGCGGACGCAGACGGCACAGGTGCCCCAGAACGAGGACTGACGGGCCGCGGAGGGGCCCGAGAACAGGGTCGGGAAGCGGAGGCGGAAGGACATGGAAGTGAATGGTGTTGGACGAGGGGAACGCCCCGATCCCGGCAATCGGGGTGCCGGGCACGGCCCGGAAGCGCTTGCGGAGCCGAGGATTCACGCCGCTCGCGCCAGGCCTCCACAGAGAGGGGCGAATGCGCGACGGCCCGCCCCGGCACAGGGGCGGAGGCGGGCCGAGACGGACGGCGCCGGTGGGCTACAACGCGCCGCTGGCGAGGATCGCAAGCGTGCCGAGCGCCGCGAGCGCAGTCCCGACGGCGACGCGGACGGGGGCGTGCTGCATAGGGGCGCCGACGAAGAGGGACTCGAACAGGGTGGAGGGGCGGACGGCCATGGGGTCGGGGGGTGTTGTGCAGGGTGAACGCCGCGTCGCGGCATGTCGACACCCCCGCACGTCCCCGGAAGCGCTTGCGTCGCGCACGCTTCACAACGAAGCGCTTCCGTCCTACAAGGCCGCTCACCGCCCCTCGGCGCCGCCTCCGCCGACGGCAACCCTCAAGTCGGGATGAGGCCCTGCTGGCGGGCGTACGCGAACACGCCGCCGGCCTCCAGGATGCCCGCCACGTCGCCGAGCGGCTGGAGCGCCCAGCTCTCGCCCGTCGTGAGGTTGGCAAAGGTGCCGGCTTTCGTGTCCAGCTCCACCTCGTCGCCCGTGCGGACGTGCGCGACCAGCGACTCGCGCGACTCGAACGGCGCCAAAAACCCGCCGTCGACTGCGTTGCGGTAGAAGATCCGGGCGTAGCTCTCGGCCACGACCGCCTCGATCCCCGCCTCGCGCAACGCGAACGGCGCGTGCTCGCGCGACGAGCCGCACCCGAAGTTGCCGCCGCCGACGATCACCGAATACGCGCTCCGGTGCTCGCCCTCGGCCACGAACGGGACGTTGCCGTCGGGCAGCCCGGCCCCTTCCGGCGGCACCGACGACAGCGCGTACGTCCCGTAGAGCTTGCGCTCCTCGGGGTCGGTCAGGCTGTAGACGAGGTGCTGCGCCGGGATGATCTGGTCCGTGTCGACGTGGTCGCCCAGGACGTAGGCGAGGCCGCGGATGAGGGAGTTCATAAGAGGGATGCGGGATGCAGAGGGATGGAGGCGTGCGGAGACCGGGCGTGAGGGCCGAGGCGGAGTCCCGCTTCCCTCCATCCCGGATCCTTCCCTATCCCTCCACCATCACGTCGCGGGGGTCGGTGATGACGCCGGACAGCGCCGAGGCGGCGGTCGTGAGCGCCGAGGCGAGGTAGACGGCCGACTGCTTGGAGCCCATCCGGCCGGGGTAGTTGCGGTTCGTCGTCGAGATGACGACCTCGGCCCCGTGCGTCCGCCCGAAGGTGTCGACGGGGCCGCCGAGGCAGGCCGCACAACTCGACAGGCCGATCTTGCAGCCCGACCGCTCAAAGATGTCGTGGAGGGTGTCGCCCTCGACGGTCTCGGTCCACAGCGCCTTGCGGACGTCGGTCGTGGCGGGCACGATGTACGTGTCGATTCGCACCTCCTGGCCCTTCAGAATCTTGGCCGCGGCGACGAAGTCCTCCAGCTTGCCGCCGGTGCAGCTCCCGATGTAGGCGCGGTCGAGCTTGGTCCCGGCGACCTCGGAGACGGGCGCCTTGTTGTCCGGCGCGTGCGGCTTGGCGACGACGGGCTCCATCGCGGCCACGTCGTAGACGCGCTCCGAATGGTAGCGGGCGTCGGGCGCCGAGTAGACCGGCGAGAAGTCGCGGTCGGTCCGGGCGCGCGTGTAGTCCATCGTCTTGGCGTCCGGCTGGATGATCCCGTTCTTGCCGCCGGCCTCGATGGCCATGTTGCACAGCGTCATCCGCTCCTCGACCGACAGGTCGTAGACGGCTTGGCCGTCGAACTCCATCGCCCGGTACGTCGCGCCGTCGGTCCCGATGTCGCCGATGACGGCCAGGATGAGGTCCTTGGCCATGAGGTACGGCGGGAGCTCGCCCTCGAACACGAACCGCATCGATTCGGGCACCTTGACCCAGATCTTGCCGGTCCCCATGATGAGCGCGGCGTCGGTGTTGCCGATGCCGGTCGAGAAGAGGCCGAAGGCACCGGACGTGCAGGTGTGGCTGTCGGTCCCGAAGAGCGTCGTGCCGGGCCGGTTGAAGCCCTCCTCGGCGAGGGCCATGTGGCAGACCCCCTTGTAGCGGTCGCCGCCGACGTCGTAGTAGTGCGGGAGGTCGTGCTGGGCCGCGAAGGCCCGCAGGATCTGGATGTTGCGGTGCGCGTGCTGGTCCGCCGTAAAGATGTAGTGGTCCGGGATGATGGCGAGCCCCTCGGGGTCCCAGACCTTGGCGTCCTCGCCGAACTCGCGCTTGAAGATCTCGATGGTCGGCGGCCCGCAGACGTCGTGCGTCATGAGCGTGTCGACGTCGATCCAGACGGTCTCGCCCGGGGCCACGCGGTCCCGCCCGGCGTGCTGGGCGAGGATGGCTTCGGTGATGGTCATGGGGTAGTGGGAGGGCCGGTGCGTTCCGGGAAAGGAGGGGCGCCGCGGCGCAACGAGAGGGTCAGGCGCTCGCCGAGGCGGGGACGGCGGGCTCGGAGGCACCGTCGCCGGAGCTGGCGGCCTTCGGCTTGAGCCAGCCCATCATGCCGCGGAGCTTCTTGCCGACCGTCTCGAGCGGGTGGGCTTCGGAGGCCGCGCGCATCGACGCCAGCTTCGTTCCGCCCTCCGCCTGGTCGGCGATGAACTCGCGCGCGAAGGCGCCGGACTGGATCTCGCCCAGGACCTTCTTCATCTCGCCCTTCACGGTGTCGGTGATGATGCGGTTGCCGATGGCGTGGCCGCCGTACTCGGCGGTGTCGCTGACGCTGTGGTTCATCCGCGCCAGCCCGCCCTCGTAGTACAGGTCGACGATGAGCTTGAGCTCGTGCAAGCACTCGAAGTAGGCCAGCTCCTCGGGGTAGCCCGCCTCGACGAGCGTCTCGAAGCCCGCCTTGATGAGCGCCTCCGAGCCGCCACACAGCACGGCCTGCTCGCCGAAGAGGTCGGTCTCGGTCTCGTCCTTGAACGTCGTCTCGATGACGCCCGCGTGCGTCCCGCCGATGGCGTCGGCGTAGCTAAGGGCGAGGTCGAGCGCGCCGCCCGTCGCGTCCTGGTGGATGGCGACCAGGCACGGCACGCCGCCGCCCTCGGTGTACACGCGGCGCACCAAGTGCCCCGGAGACTTCGGCGCCACCAAGAAGACATCAACGCCTTGGGGCGGCGCGACCTGGTCGTAGTGGACGCTGAACCCGTGGCCCACGGCGAGGGCCTTGCCCGGCGTGAGGTGCTCGCGGACTGATTCCTCGTACACCGATTTGTGGTGCTGATCCGGGACCAGCAGCATGATCACGTCGCCGCGCTGGGCCGCTTCGGCGGGCGAGACGACCTCGAGCCCGGCCTCCCGTGCCTCGTCGGCCGACGCCGAGCCGGCTCGGAGCCCGACGACGACGTCGACGCCGCTGTCGCGGAGGTTGAGCGAGTGGGCGTGGCCCTGGCTGCCGTAGCCGATCACGGCGACGGTCTTGGAGCGGATGACGGACGGGTCGGCTTGGTAGTGGACGGTCATGGAAAGCGTTGAAGGTGGAAGGTGTGATCGTGGAAGGTTGGTCGTCTGAGAGCTCGGTCACCCGCCCGGCCCACGTCCCTAGAGCGAGAGGTGCCGCTGGCGATGGAGGGTGAGGCGGCCGCTTCGAGCGACTTCGAGCAGGCCGTGCTCGCTGACGACCTCGATAAAGGCGTCGACCTCGGCCGAAAGGCCGGTGAGCTGGACCGTGACGGCCTCGCGGTCGGCGTGGACGACGGTGCCGCCGAGCCCGCGCGCCAGCTCAAGCACGCCCGAGCGGTCAGCCGCCGTGGCGGCCAGCTTGACCAAGCACAGCTCGCGCTCGACGACCGGGTCGCCCGGCGCGAACTCGTCGAGGGCGAGGACATCCAAGAGCTGGCGGACCAACCGGACGGCCTGACGGATCTGCCGCCGCGAGCCCGTCGTCACGACCGTCAGCCGCGAGACGGTGGGGTCGTCAGTCGGTCCGACGGAGACGCTGTCGAGGTTGAGGTTCCGCGCCGAGAACAGGTTGACGACGCGGTTGAGCGCGCCGGCGTGGTTCTCGATGAGGACCGACAGGACGTGGGCCTGGGGCGACTCCGGGGCGTCGGCCAGGACGGTCTCGCCGTCGGCCCGCTTGCGGAGCAGCTGCTGCGGCGTGAGCGCGCGGGAGCCGGGGTGGGTCATGGGTGAAGGGGGATGTGTGATGGGCAACGGCTCCGGGCGCGTCGGCGGCGACCCGTCTCCGTTTCCCACCGCCCATTACTCGCCGCTAAAGCGGCGCAGGATCATGTTGTCGGTCGCCGCGCCGGCCGGGACCATCGGGAAGACCATCTCGGCGTTGGGGACCACGAACTCCATCAGGACGGGCCGGTCGGTGACGGCCCAGGCCGCCTCGATGACCGCATCCGCCTCGTCGGGCGTCGAGGCCCGCATCCCGACGCAGCCGAAGGCCTCGGCCAGGGCGACGAAGTCGGGGTTCGTGTCCGAGGTGTCGGTCTCGCTGTAGCGCTCGCCGAAGAACAGCTCCTGCCACTGGCGCACCATCCCGAGCCGGGAGTTGTTGATGACGGCCAGCTTGATCGGCAGCCGGTGCTTGGCCGCGACACCGAGCTCCTGGCAGTTCATCAGGAAGCCGCCGTCGCCGTTGATGGAGACGACCGTGGCGTCCGTCCCGCGCAAGCCGAGCGCCGCGCCGATGGCGGCCGGGAAGCCGAAGCCCATCGTGCCGAGCCCGCCCGAGGTGATGTGGCTGCGCGTCCGGCCAAAGCCGAAGTGCTGGGCGGCCCACATCTGGTGCTGGCCCACGTCGGTGGTGAGCACGCCGGTCGGCCCGGCCTTCTGGCCGAGCTTGCGGATGGCGACCTGGGGCTGGAGCGGGCCGTCGCCGGTCTCGGCGGGCGCGTCCTCGCTCTCGGCCACCTGCTGGCGCCAGCCGTCGATCTGTGCGAGCCAGTCGGCGGTGTCCTTGGGCTCGAGGTGCGGCCGCATCTGCGCGATCACGTCCCGAACGTGCCCCAGGATGGCGCAGTCGGCAAAGACGTTTTTAGACACGCACGACGGGTCGATCTCGATGTGGATGACCTCGGCGTGCGGGGCCCACGCCTCCAGCTTGCCCGTCACGCGGTCGTCGAAGCGGGCGCCGACGGCGATCAGCAGGTCGCACGTCTGGACGGCCATGTTGGCCCAGTACGTCCCGTGCATGCCGAGCATCCCGAGCGCCAGCTCGTCGGTCTCGGGAAAGCTGCCGATCCCGTGGAGCGTGGTCGTGACCGGAATGCGGGCGTGGCGCGCCAGCTCGGTCAGCTCGTCGGTGGCGTCGCCCGAGATGACGCCTCCGCCGACGTAGAGGAGCGGACGCTGCGCTCGGGCGATCATGCCGACGGCCCGCTCGATCTTGGCCGGCTGGGGCGGGTGTTCGTAGTGGTAGCCGCGGAGCGCGACCGAGTCCGGGTACTCGAACGCGGCCTCCTCGACCAGAATGTCCTTCGGGAGGTCCACCACGACCGGCCCCGGCCGGCCGGTCCGCGCGATGTGGTAGGCCGCCTTGATGGTCGGCGCGAGGTCGGCCGCGGAGCGTACCTGGAAGCTGTGCTTTGAGACCGACCGTGTGACGCCCATCGTGTCGACTTCCTGAAACGCGTCGCCGCCGATCAGCGGGACCGACACCTGGCCCGTGAACACGACGATCGGGACCGAGTCCAGCATGGCGTCCGCGATGCCGGTGACGGTGTTCGTCGCGCCCGGTCCGCTGGTGACGAGGACGGTGCCCACCTTGCCGGTCGCCTTGGCGTAGCCCTCGGCGGCGTGCGTCCCGGCCTGCTCGTGGCGGACCAGGATGTGCCGGAACGAGGGCCGGAGCTGTGCCAGCGCGTCGTAGATCTTGATGATGGCCCCGCCGGGGTGGCCGAACACGAACTCGACGCCCTCGGCCTCGAGGCTCCGAACGAAGATGTCAGCGCCGGTCAGGACGGGGGCTTGGGCATCAGGCGCCGTGCCGGGCGTCGGCGCGGCGCGGTGGGCCGGCTTGGGGAGGGTCGCGGTGGACATGGCGGGCGGACGGCGGGCGTCCGCGGCTGGGTATGGAGGCGAGGCGGGAAACCAGTCCTCCCCCTGGACAGGGGGAGTTAGAGGGGGTAGACCATTCGGAGCGCCGAGGCGGCCCGTCTACCACCCCTGTCCCCTCCTGTCCAGGAGGGGGACTTTATCTGGGACGACGATGCGATTGTCATGGCGCGACCGGTTCGACCGCCACCGTCGCGCCGTCGCCCGAGACGGGCACGGCGGCCTCGGGCAGGCGCAAGACGGCCCCGTCGGAGGCGCTCGTCACGAAGTAGGCGTAGCGGCCGAGCCAGCCGCTCCGGATCTTGGGCACGAAGGCGGGCCGCGCCGCCAGGCGACGGGCGATCTCGGCGGGGTCGACCAGCAGATCCATCGTGCCTGCCAGCACGTCGATGCGGATGCGGTCGCCGGGCTCGACGGCGCCGATGGGGCCGCCCGACGCTGCCTCGGGCGAGGCGTGGCCAATCGCGAGCCCGCGCGTGGCGCCGGAGAACCGGCCGTCGGTGATCATCGCGACGGATGCGTCCAGGCCCATCCCGACGAGGGCAGACGTGGGGCCCAACATCTCCGGCATCCCGGGCCCGCCCTTCGGGCCCTCGGTCCGGATCACGACGACCTCGCCCTTTTGCACTTGGCCGCCCAGGATCCCGTCGATGGCCTCCTCCTGGGACTCGAAGATCCGCGCCGGCCCCTCGAACGTCAGCATCTCGTCCTTGACGGCGCCGCTCTTGACGATGGCGCCCTCGGGCGCCAGGTTGCCGAAGAGGACCGACAGCCCGCCGGTCTCGCGGAACGCATTCGTCGCGGGCCGGATGATCGCCGGGTTCTTGTTCTCGGCCGCGTCGATGGTGTCGCGCAGCGGGCCCGCGACCGTCGGGCGGTCGGGGTGCAGCGCGCCGACGGCGTCGAGCTCTTTGAGGAGCGCCGGGACGCCGCCAGCGGTCTCGACATCCTCCATGTGGACATCCGGCACCGACGGCGACACCTTGCACAGGTACGGCGTCCGCGCCGAGACGGCGGCGATGCGCCTTAGGTCGTACGGCACCTCGGCCTCGCGGGCCATCGCCAAGAGGTGGAGGACGGTGTTGGTCGAGCCGCCCATCGCCATGTCGAGCGCGAAGGCGTCGTCGAGCGCGTCGGCCGTGACGATGTCGCGGGGCTTCAAGTCCTCGGCGACGAGGTCCACGATGCGGCTCGCGGCGTCGCGCGCAAGCTGACGGCGGCGCGGGTCGGTGGCGAGGATCGAGCCGTTGTACGGCAGCGCCAGCCCGACGACCTCCATCAGGCAGTTCATCGAGTTGGCCGTGAACATGCCGGAGCACGAGCCGCAGGTCGGGCACGCGAGCTGCTCGATCTGCAACAGCTGGGCGTCGTCGATCTCGCCCGTCTGGTGGCGGCCGACGCTCTCGAAGACGGTCGACAGGTCGATGGCTTCGCCATTTGGAAGACGGCCCGCCGCCATCGGCCCGCCGCTCACGAACACGACCGGCAGGTTGATGCGCAAGGCGCCCATCAGCATCCCCGGCACGATCTTGTCGCAGTTGGGGATGCAGACGAGCCCGTCGAGGCAGTGCGCTTGGGCGACGGTCTCGACGCAGTCGGCGATGAGCTCGCGCGAGGGCAGCGAGTAGCGCATGCCGAGGTGGCCCATCGCGATCCCGTCGTCGACGCCGATCGTGTTGAACTCGAACGGGACGCCGCCGGCCGCGCGGACGGCGTGCTTGATCACCTTCCCGAACGACTGGAGGTGGACGTGCCCCGGGATCAGGTCGATGTACGAGTTGCAAACGCCGATAAACGGCTTGTCGAAGTCGTCGTCGGACGTGATCTGGCCGGTCGCGCGGAGCAGGCTCCGGTGCGGGGCTCTTTCGAATCCGGCCTTGACGGTGTCGCTTCTCATGGGAGGGTGCAGATGGCGGAGGGCGAACCGGGTGTCACCCTGAGCGAGTCGAAGGATCTCTGGTGCGACGGGCGCTCGGGCCGACGACGGGAGCGCTGGACGAAGGGGGTGCTCGCTAGAGATTCCCCGACTTCGGGCTTCGCCCTCCGCTCTGGATGGCAAGTGAGGCGGGCCATTGTCACGCGGCGTCGAACGACGCCATGATGCCCTCTCGGACGAAGTCGCCCTCGTCGTGGGCGTCGGCGTCCAAGCCGTTGAGGGCGGCGACGTAGGCCTCAGCGGAGGCCCGGAGGATGTCGGTGCCGGCCGCCTTGCCCTGAGCCATTGCGGGGCCGTCGGAGACGATGACGAGCGCCTCGCCCTGGGCGTCGGCGGCCTTCGTGAGGGCGCGGATGGAATAGCTCTCGAGCCGGTGCGGGCGGCCCGCGGCCCCGTCGATGGCGCGGTAGATGGCGTCGACGGGCCCGTCGCCCGAGGCGGTCTCGACGCGGAGCGCGCCGGTCTCGGCCTCGGCGAGCGTGACCTCGGCGCGGGGCTGCTCGTCGGTCCCGGTCGAGACGTGCAGGCTGGCGAGCGCGAACCCGCGGGTCGGCGCGGCGGCGGCGGCGTCGATGATCTGGCGGAGGTCGCCGTCGTAGACCTCGCGCTTCTGGTCGGCGAGCGTCACGAAGCGGGCGTAGACGGCTTCGCGGTCGGCGTCGGCGACGGTGAGCCCCAGGCGGTCGAGGCGGTCGAACAGGCCCGCGCGGCCGCTGTGGCGGCCCAGGCGGATGCCCTCGACGGCCGCGCCCACGTCCTCGGCGCGCATGATCTCGTACGTCTCGCGGTTCTTGAGCACGCCGTGCTGGTGGATCCCGGCCTCGTGGGCAAACGCGTTGGCGCCGACGACGGCCTTGTTGGGCGCGAGCGCGAACCCGGTCACGACCGAGACGAGTTGGCTGGCCTCGCCGAGCTTGGTCGCGTCGAGCCCGTGCGTCACGCCGTAGTGGTCGGCCCGGACGCGCAGCGCCATCGCGACCTCCTCGAGCGGCGCGTTGCCCGCTCGCTCGCCGATCCCGTTGATGGTGACCTCGACTTGCCGCGCCCCGGCCTCGACGCCCGCCAGCGTGTTGGCGACTGCGAGCCCCAGGTCGTCGTGGCAATGCGTCGACAGCGTGACGCCGCTCATGTCGCAGCAGTCGGCGACGGCGCGGAAGAGGGCGGCGTAGTCCGACGGCGTGCAGTAGCCGGTCGTGTCGGGGATGTTGATGGTCGTGGCCCCGGCCTCGACGGCGGCGGCGACGACGTCGCACAGGAAGGCGTGGTCGGTCCGGCCCGCGTCCTCGGCGCTGAACTCGACGTCGGGCGTGTGGGCCCGAGCCTGCTGGACGGCCTCGGTCGCCATCCGCAACACGCTCGCGCGGCGCTCAGCCATCGACGCCCCAAAGCGGGCCGCGCTGAACTTGGCGGCAATGTGGATGTCGCTCGTGGCGATAAAGGTGTGGAGCCGCGTGTTCGGGCCGGTGCCCAGGGCCTCGGCGGCGGCGCGCAGGTCGCCCTCGTGGGCGCGAGCCAGGGCACACACGACGGGGCCGGTGCCGCCCATCCGCTCCACGATCGCGCGGACGGCGTCGGCCTGCTGCGGCGACGAGACGGGGAAGCCAGCCTCGATCACGTCGACGCCGAGCGCGGCCAGGATCTCGGCGACGCGGAGCTTGGCCGCCAGCGTCATCGCGGCGCCGGGCGACTGCTCGCCGTCGCGCAGGGTGGTGTCGAACAGGACGATGCGGTCGGTGGGGGACGACATGACGGCTTAGGTGAGGGTGAGAGATGAGACGGCGTCGGCCACAGCGGCGCCGACGGTGGGGGTGGAGGCGGTGCCTCCGAGATCGGGGGTGAGCGGGCCGTCGGTGACGACGGCCTCGACGGCCGCGCGGACGGCGTCGGCGGCGGCGCCCTCGCCCAGGGCGTCGAGCAGCATGGCGGCGCTGAGGATGGCCGCGAGCGGGTTGGCGACGTTGCGGCCCGCCAAGTCGGGCGCGCTGCCGTGGACGGGCTCGAACAGGCCCGCGCGGCCCCCCAAGCTGGCGGACGGGAGCAGGCCGAGTGTGCCGGGCAGCGTCGCGGCCAAGTCCGAGAGCACGTCGCCAAACAGGTTGCCGGTCACGACGACGTCGAACCGGCGCGGGTCGCGGACGACCTCCATCGCGGCGTGGTCGACGTAGAGGTGCTCGAGGGCGACATCGGGGAACTCGTCGGCGCCGACGCGGGACACGACGTCGCGCCACAGCGCCGACGACGCGAGCACGTTGGCTTTGTCCACCGACGTCACGCGCCCGCTCCGTTTCTCGGCCCAGTCAAAGGCGACGCGGGCGATCCGCTCGACCTCAGCGACCGCGTACCGCATGGTGTCGTACGCCTCGGTCGCGGTTCGGTCGCGGGGGAGCCCGAAGTAGATCCCGCCCGTCAGTTCGCGGACGATCAGCAGGTCGGTCCCGGCCACGCGCTCCGGCCGCAGCGGCGAGCGTTCGGCGAGCGCATCGGAGACGACGACGGGCCGCAGGTTGGCGAAGGCGCCGAGGCGGGCGCGCAAGCGGAGTAGACCGCGCTCGGGCCGCGTCTCGGGGGGGACGGCGTCCCAGTCGGGGCCGCCGACGGCGCCCAGGAAGACCGCGTCGGCCAGGAGGCAGGCGTCGAGGGTGGCCCGGGGCAGCGGGTCGCCACACGCGTCGATCCCAGCGCCACCGACGGCGTGCTCGGTGGTCTCGAACGCAAAGCCGCTGACCTCGCCGGCGGCCTCGAGGACGCGGACGGCCTCGGCGCTCACTTCCGGGCCGATCCCGTCGCCCGGGAGCAGGGCGAGCGAGTAGGGGCGGGGGGGGCTGATCATCGGGGGAGCTCGGGGTGACCAACCCAGAGCGTGCGACGAATCAGCGGCCTCGAGTCGGTCTTGAAATCAGCCTCCGAGGAGGCTGATAAGGAGGACCGGAAGGAGGACGGCGCCCAGCACCACGACCGCGTCCACCGCCACCGGGGCGGGATCGAGGACGAGTCGGAAGGCAGGAGCGGTCATGCGAGGACGAGTGTGAAAGCGCGTCGAAGGGCCGTCATTGTAGCCGCCCATGGCGAGGCATGACAAGGCTTTGTGAAAATCGGAAGCCCTTCCAATTGTGTTGATCGTGTGAAGAAATGATGGATGGGGCTGGCAGCCACCACCGGTCGGTGTCACGGAGAGCCTCCACCTACATGCCGTAGCCCTGAAGCACCGACGGCAAGCGGATGGCGCCGGAGCCGGGCGTCACGGACTCGTGGACGTGCGGGACGTGCGGGGGCGCACTCGGCCGGTCGGTCGGCTCGGCCCGGCGGCCCGGCTCTGTCGGGGCGTCCAGCAGGGGGTGGGGGACGGAGCTCTCGCAGCCGGCGAGGGCCCCAAGGCCGAGGGCCAGGCCCGCGAGTGGGACCCGAACGTGGGCGGCGGTGAAGGGCGAGAAGCGGAGGCGGAACGTCATGGCGGGACTCTGTGGAGAGCCCCCCCAACCGATCCGTCGGCCATCGGTTGCCCGTCTCGCAAGGCGCAAGCGCTTCCGGCACAACGGATTCACATCGAAGCGCTTCCCAAAGCGCTTCCGTCCTACACGCACCGCCCGAGGACGGGGCGACGCACCCATCAATTCGAGATCAGGACCCGGGCTCGTCGCCGTCGCGCGGCGGCTTGCGAGCCATCCTCGACCACCCCGACAGCCCGCCGGCAATGAGGATCCACCCGACGACGTCGCCCGGTAGGCCGTCGCGGGCGATGCTCACGCCAACCACGACGGCCCCGACGACCAGGGCCACCACAGCGAGCACACGGGCGATCCGGGCCAGATCCACTACGCCATCACCCGACGAGCGGCGGCCACGACGGCCTCGGCCGTCATTCCGAGATCCGCGAGCGCCTCGGCGCCCGGGGCGCTCGTGCCGAAGCGGTCGATGGCGAGGGCCTCGCCGTCGAGCCCGACGATGCGGTGCCAGCCGACCGGCGAGCCGGCCTCGGCGGAGACGCGGGCGCGGACTGACGGGGGAAGGACAGAATCGCGGTAGCCCGCGTCCTGCTCGAAAAAGCGGCGTTGGCAGGGCATCGACACGACGCGCGCGCCGCCCCCAAGCGTCTCCTTCGCCTCCATCAGCAGCCCCACCTCGGCGCCCGCGCCGATCAGGATCACCTCGGGCTCGCCGTCGGAGTCGGCGACGATGTAGCCGCCCCGGGCGACGCCGTCGGTGGCGCGCTCGGCCGTCGTCGCCAGCGTCGGCAGAGCCTGGCGCGAGAGCGCGAGCGCGGTCGGGCGGCCGCCGTCGAGGGCCACGCGCCACGCGGCGGCGGTCTCGTTCGCATCCGCCGGGCGGATCACGTCGAGCCCGGGGATCGCGCGCAGGCCCGCGAGCTGCTCGACGGGCTGGTGCGTCGGGCCGTCCTCGCCGAGCCCGACCGAGTCGTGCGTGAACACGTGGACGACGGGCGCGCCCATCAGCGCGCCGAGGCGGATGGCGGGCTTGCTGTAGTCGGAGAAGATCAGGAACGTGCCGCCGTAGGGGCGGACGCCGCCGTGCAGCGCCATCCCGTTCATGGCCGCCGCCATCGCGTGCTCGCGGATGCCGTAGTGGAGGTACCGCTCGGCGGGGCTGGCGGCCTGGAAGTCCGACATCCCCGTGGCCTTCGTCTTGACCGAGGGCGTGAGGTCGGCCGAGCCGCCGACGAGCTCGGGGAGCACGTCCGCGATCGCGTCGAGCACCTTGCCGCTCGCGGCGCGACTCGCCATGCCCTTGGCGTCGGCGGGGAAGGAGGGCAGCGCATCCGCCCAGCCCTCGGGGAGCGAGCCCGCGATGCGGCGGCGGAGATCGGCGGCTCGGTCGGCCTCGGCGCTGTCGTAGGCCGTAATCGCGCCCTCCCACTCGCAGTGCGCCTGGGCGCCGCGGAAGGCCTGCTCGCGCAAGAGCGTGGTCGCCTCGTCGGGGACGTAGAAGTCGGGCTCGAGGGGGATGCCGAGGTTCTCCTTGGTCGCCTTGATCTCGTCGGCGCCGAGCGCGTCGGAGTGGACCTCGTGGTGGCCGGCGAGCGTCGGCGAGCCGTAGCCGATCGTCGTGCGGACCTCCAGGAAGCTGGGCCGGTCGAGCACGTTGCGCGCCGTCTCGATGGCCGTCGCGACGGCCTCGTTGTCGTGCCCGTCGATCTCGCGGATGACGTGCCAGCCGAGCGCCTCGTAGCGCCCGGCGCGGTCCTCGGTGAACGAGAGCTCGGTGTCGCCGTCGATGGAGACGTGGTTGTCGTCGTAGAGCACGATCAGGCGGCCCAGCCCGAGGTGCCCCGCCAGCGACGACGCCTCGTTCGTGACGCCCTCCTGGAGGTCGCCGTCGCTTGCGATGACGTAGGTGTAGTGGCCGACGACGGTGTGCCCGTCGGTGTTGAACCGGGCCTCGAGGTGCTTTTCGGCAATCGCCATGCCGACGGCCGTCGCCAGCCCCTGCCCCAGCGGCCCGGTCGTGGTCTCGACGCCGGGCGTGTGCCCGAACTCGGGGTGGCCGGGCGTCTTCGAGTTCAGCTGGCGGAAGTCTTTGAGGTCGTCGAGCGAGACGTCGTAGCCGGCGAGGTGGAGCAGGCTGTAGATCAGCATCGAGCCGTGGCCGGCCGAGAGCACGAAGCGGTCGCGGTCGAACCACTGCGGGTCCTTCGGGTTGTGCTTGAGGAAGCGGCCCCACAGGACGGTCGCGACGTCCGCCATGCCCATCGGCAGGCCGGGGTGGCCCGAGTTGGCGGCCTCGACGGCGTCGATGGTGAGCCCGCGGATGGTGTCGGCGGTCGCCTTTTCGAGGCGGGCGCGGTCGGCGGCGGAGCGGGCCGGGGCGGGGTCTTCCATCTCGGTGGCGGGGGCGGGCGTCTCGGCCATGACGGGCGGGGGAGGGGAGGGAGCGCCAAGCTACGGGGCGCCGCCGCGTTCGATCCCCCGGCGCACCCCTCGTGTCCGCCGCCAGCGTGTCAGCTCTCGCCAGCGGCTCCCAGGTCCACCCACTCGGGATTGGCCGACTCGATCAGCGCCACCTCCCGTGTGCGCAACCACCCTTTCATCGACTTCTCGCGAGCGATGGCGCCGCGGATACTGGCGTGATCCTCGAAGTAGACCAAGCGGTCGACTTGGTACCGCGTCGTGAACGCGCCAGCGGTCCCGGCCCGGTGCTCCGCCAGCCGCCGCGTGAGGTCGTTCATGACGCCGACGTAGAGCACTCGGGTCCGGCTGGCGAGGATGTGCACCCCGTACGATCGCGACCTGCCACCCATGTCATCCTGAACGCAGTGAAGGATCTCAACGCCGACGGCGGAGGTCGTCCGGACCGGAGCCTACGACGAACGTCTCGCGCCGAGATCCTTCGCAAGCTCAGGAATACAGGGTGATGGGTGGGATCTGCAGCACGCGCGAGCGCGACGAGGTGCCAGGGGAGACAAGCCTTGCGGCCTGCGAGCAGAGGCGCTCGCGCCAGCAGGCCGTCTGTAACCCCCGCACACCGCGCCGC
Source organism: Rubrivirga aquatilis (assembly GCF_046845665.1). GTDB lineage: Bacteria > Bacteroidota > Rhodothermia > Rhodothermales > Rubricoccaceae > Rubrivirga. The sequence continues at coordinate 898,503 of NZ_CP177355.1, forward strand.
GTCGTGCTCTCGACACACTCCCCTCCTCCCGTCATGCGTCTCTCGCTCCTCGCCCTCCTCGCCGCCGTCCTGCTCGCGCCCGCCGCGACGGCCCAGTCCAACTCCCAGGGGCTCTACCTCCACGTCGGCGTGGGCGGCCAGAGCATCGCCTACGACGGCGACGACTTCGACGACACCGACGAGGGCGGCGTGTTGGCGTTGCGCGCGGGCTACGGCGTCTCGCCGCTGGTCACGCTCTACGTCGGCGCCACGGGCGCCCGGCTCGACGGCTCGCGCGGGACGGACGACTACGACCTGAGTGGCGGGGAGGTCGGCGCCCGGTTCACGTTCCGAGACGGCCGTCGGGTCCGGCCGGTCCTCGACCTTGCGCTCCGCGGCGTCACCGCGCGCGACGACGAGACCGACTTCGAGGTGCGGGGCGGCGGCTTGGCCGTCGGCGGGGGGGTGCTGGTGTACCTCAACCCGACGCTCGCGCTGGGCGCCGAGCTCCACGTCGGCGCCGGCCGGTTCGACGAGGTCGAGTTCGGCCGGGTGACGGTCGACGTGCGCGACGAGGAGCTGGACTTCGTCGAGTCGCGGGTGACGGTCGGGCTGACGGCCTACCCCTTTCGCTAGGCCGTCCGCGCGCGGCCCGGAGGGGCTGGGGAAAACCCCGGGGCCGGGGAGGACATGAGTCGTGGGCTTTGGAAGCCCGGGCGGGCATCGATAGGTCCCGTGATCCCTCTTCTGCCGTGCGCTCCTCGCTCGCCTTCGCCTCGTCCGTCCTCGACGGGTTTCTGCCCCCCGGCGGGGACCCGATCGAGCGCGTCCGGGCCCGGTTCTTCGTCGCCGGGTCCGGCGCGATCGCGTCGGCGATCGCCGTCGTGCTGGCGCTGTACGCGTCGTCGTCGGACGTGGGGCTGGGGACCGCGCTGCCGTTGGCGGGGCTGCTGCTGCCGGTGCTGGCGTTCCCGTTCCTGCTGCGTCGAGGCGTGTCGCTGACGCTGCTGGGGGCCGGGCTGATCATTCTGCTTCAGTGTGGGTTGGCGTGGTCGGCCGTGCTGGACCGAGGCGTTCAGGACGTGGCCTTCCTGTGGTTTGTGGCCTCGCCGCTGTTCGCGGCGCTGGTGGGGGGCGCGCGGCTGGCGCTGGTGTCGGTGGGCTCCGCGATTGTGGGCGGGGTGGGGGTGCTGTTGCTGGCCGAGACGGGGTACGTCTTCCCGGATCTGATGTCGGCCGAGTTCGCGCAGCGCTACCACATGGCCAACGTGATCGCCGCCGCCGGGGTCGTCGCGACGTTCGCCTGGCTCTACGAGGGGCCGTTGCTGGCGCGCGCTCGCGCGCTGGCTGCCCGGCTCCATGTGGTGAACGCCGACCTCCGCCGCGAGCTCGCCGCCCGGCGCCTGGCGCAGGACCGCGCCGAGGCCGCCAGCCGCGCCAAGGACGTGCTGCTCGCCAACCTCAGCCACGAGTTCCGGACGCCGCTCACGGCTGTCATCAGCGGGATCGAGGTGCTGGAGATGGAAGCGGCCGACGTGGACCGCGAGGTGCTCGCCTCCATCGACCGGGGCGCGCGGCGCTTGCTCACCACACTCAGCGGCGTCCTCGACCTGATGGAAACTGAGAGCCGCGAGGCTCCGCTGCTGGAGCCCGTCGACGTGTCGCCCGTCGTGCGCGAGGCCGTCGCGGCCGTGCGCGGCGCGGCCGGGGCAAGGGGTCTCGAGGTGGTCGTCAATGACGGGGGCGGAGGGGTGGAGGCCCTCGCCTCGTGCTCTGCGCTCCGTCGGCTGGTGGATCTGCTGCTCGACAACGCCGTCCGGTTCACCGAGAGAGGCGCCGTGGTGGTCAGCGTGGGGCCGTCGCCAAACGGCATCGCGGTGGCCGTCTCGGACACGGGGATCGGGATGGACCCCGGGTTCGTCGACCGCGCGCTGGAGCCGTTCGCGCAAGCCTCGGAGGGCGACGCCCGGACCCACGAGGGGCTCGGGCTCGGGCTCACCATCGCCCACCGATTGGCGATCTCGATGGGGGGCACGCTCGCCATTGAGAGCACGGTCGGCGAAGGCACGACGGTTCGGCTGGTGCTCCCGGCCGTGGATCGGCCGGCCGCTCCGCCGCCGCCGCCGCTCCCCGCCGCTACCGTCTCGCCCTCGGCGCGCGCGTCGCGCGCGCCAACGCGTGTGCCGATCAACTATGCCGAGGCGATGGACTCGTGGCCTGCCGACCCGTTGGTGAGCATGTGACGCCGGGGCCCGTGGGCTCACGTCGGGCCCGGTCGGTGCGCACCACTGCGGTGGGCGGCGCGTTGAGAGGCGCGCATCCCAGAGCGTCTGCCGCGCGTAGGCCGCGCCGCTCCCGTCGTCTCCCATGTCCGAGCCCACCCCTCCCTCGCCCGCCCCGACACCGCCGCCGACGCCCGCCAGCGCCGAGCCCCGCTGGCGGCGCGCGCGGACGTGGCTGTGGACACAGGTGAAGCGGTTCGCGGTCTGGCTGTGGACGCGCTTGCGCACGGGCGCTCAGCTCGTCTGGACGAACGTCCGCGATGAGGAGACCCCACGCTCGACGCGCGTGCTGTGGGCGGCCGGCGGGCTGGCCGGTGCGGGCGTCGTGTTCGCCACGGCGGTCGCCGTGCTGCTCATCGGCTACACGGTCCTGCTGTGGCCCTTCACGCCGAGCGTCTCCGACCTGCGCAACGCCCGCGAGGTGGACCCCGCGACCGTCCTCTCGGCCGACGGCGTGACGCTGACGCGGTTCGCGCGCCGCAACCGCGAGTGGCGCTCGCTCGACGAGATCTCGCCGGCCGTCGTCGAGGCGCTCGTGGCGACCGAGGACCGCCGGTTCTACAGTCACGGCGGCATCGACCTCTACGGGTGGGCGGCCGTCGCCGCGGGCGCGCTCACCGGCGACGGGCTGCGCGGCGCCTCGACGCTCACTCAGCAGCTCGCGCGGAACCTCTTCCCCGACGAGATCGGGAACGCGTCGTCGATCACGCGCAAGCTCAAGGAGGGCATCACGGCGCGCAAGATCGAACGCGTCTACACCAAGGACGAGATCCTGGAGCTGTACCTCAACACGGTCCCGTTCCTCTACAACGCGCACGGCATCGAGATGGCCGCGCGGACCTACTTCTCGACCGACGCGGGCCGCCTCGACCGGCTCCAGGCGTCGACGCTGGTGGGGATGCTCAAGGGGACCTCGTCGTACAACCCGCGCCGCAACCCGGAGCGAGCCCTCGCGCGGCGCAACATCGTGCTCGGCCAGCAGGTCCGCTACGGCGACCTCGACGCGGCCGAGGCGGAGCGCCTCAAGGGCGAGCCGATGGGCCTGCGGTTCGAGCGCCAGCCGATGCAGACCAGCCGCGCGCCGCACTTTACCGAGCACGTCCGGGTGCGGCTCGAAGACTGGGCCGAGCGCGAGGGGGTCAGCCTGTACGGCGACGGGCTCACCATCCACACGACGCTCGACTGGCGGATGCAGCAGCTCGCGGCCGAGTCCGCCCGGAAGTTTGGCGATGCGCTCCAGACGGTCGCGGACGTGGAGTGGGGCCGGGCCAGCGCCGGCCGCTTGGGCACCACGACGGCGCCGTACTACTCGGCCGCGCGCCAGACCGAGCCCTTCGAGCGGTTCTGGACGTTGCGCAAGTCGACCGCTCGCGCCTTCGCGCGCGACTCCGACGCGTACCGCCGCGCCACGGCGAGCGGCCGCGACGGCGAGGCCATCGCCGACAGCCTGCTCGAGATCCGCGCCTTCCGCGACTCCGTCCGCGCCGTCAAGATGCGGCTGGAGGTGGCGATGACGGCCGTCGACCCGGAGACGGGTGCGGTCAAGGTCTGGGTCGGCAGCCGCGACTTCCAGCGCTCCGCCTACGACCACGTCGCTCGTGCGCGCCGCCAGCCGGGCTCTACGTTCAAGCCCTTCCTCTACGCCCGCGCGCTCGAAGAGGGCTTCCGCCCGACGGACACGCTGCCCGATTCCGACGTGGCCATCGAGATGGACGACGGCGTGATCTGGCAGCCCACCAACGCCAGCGGGACGACGTCGGGCCAGGAGGTGACGCTGCGCGACGGGCTGGCATACTCCAAGAACACGATCGCCGCGCGGCTCGTCGAGGAGGTCGGCGCCCGGGACCTGGCACGGACCGCGCACCGAATGGGCATCGAGAGCGAGCTGGAGGCCGTCCCGTCGCTCGCGCTCGGCACCAGCGAGGTGTCGCTGCTGGAGATGGCCGGCGCGTACGCGACGCTGGCGTCCGGGGGCATCCGCCGCCCGCCCGTCGTCGTCACCCACATCACCGATCGCGACGGCAACGAGATCGCCCGGTTCGCGCCCGAGGAGCGCCGCGCGCTCGACTCCGACGTGGCCGTCACGCTCGTCGACATGATGCGCGGCGTCGTCGACCGGGGCACGGGCACCCAGGTTCGCACGGCGTTCGGCGCGCGCGGCGACTTGGCGGGCAAGACCGGCACGACGCAAGACGGCGCCGACGGCTGGTTTTTGCTCATGCGCCCCGACCTCGTGGTGGGCGCTTGGGTGGGCTTCGACGACCCCCGCGTGACGTTCCGGTCGTCGTACTGGGGCCAGGGCGGGCACAACGCGCTGCGCGTCGTTGGCGATCTCAACCGGGGTCTGCAGCGGGACGGGCTCGTGGACACGCGGCAGAGCTTCCCCACACCGGACGAGGCCGAGGAGGCCGGGCCGAGCGTCTGGGAGCGGTTCTCGGACTGGGTCGGCGGCGTGGGCGACCGCGTCTTCGGCCGCGACGACGCGGACCTCCCGGACGGCTACGGGCCGCGCACGCCGGGACGGGGCGCCGAGCCCGACGACCGCCGCGACCGCCGGCAGGACCGCGAGCGCCGCGTCGGGGACGAACTGGACGAGTGGCTCGCGGGCGGGGTCGAGGACCAGAACGCGCGTTGGCTGGAGCGGGCGTGGGAGGAGATCAACCGCATCGACGACCCGCGCTTGCGACAGGCCGCCCGCGACGCCGTCGCCGACGCCCAGCGGGAGCTCGAAGACGGCGCCGGAGGCCGGGGATGGGCCGAGCGCGCCCGCGCCGCCCGCGACCGTGCCATCGACCAAGCGGCTCGCGAGATCGAGCGCGAACTCGCTCGGGAGGCGCGTGACCTCGGCCTCGACGACCGGTTCTTCGCCGACGAACCCGACGAGGTGGACCCCGACGACGAGTTCGAGATGGCGCCGATGGAGGAGGCGCCGGTCGACGGGCCGCGCGACGGCGAGGGCGGCCGCATCGGCTGGTAGTGACCGGACCGACCGGAGCGGCGGCTGGAGGGGCCCCACCACAGACCCCGATGCGTTCCTTCCTTCTCGCCGTGCTGGCGCTGTCCATCGCCGGCTGCGGCACGGTCATCGACGACCTCTACCGCCAGGCCGAGCGCTACGGCGTTCCCACCGACAGCCGCCGCTACGACGACGTCCGTCGCGACGTCGACGACTACGTCCGCGACGTGGACCGGGCCGTCGACCTCGACCGCCAGCAGGCGGACCGGATCTCCAATCTGCTCGAAGACCGCGCCTCCCGCGCCACCACGCGCGGCCGCTACGGCGTCGACGCGTACCCCTTCCCTCGCCGCGCCCGGGCCTCGTCGGAGGTCGAGCGGTTCTGGCGCGACGCCGACCGCGACATCGAGCGGATCCTCGGCCGCCGCCAGCGCGACGACTACCGCCGCTTCGTCCGCCGCTTCGCCTCCGACGACCGGTACCGCTCGCGCGACCGCGATCGGGATGACGACCGCGACGATGACGACGACGACTGGGACGACAACTAAAGCACCCTTCGGTAGCTCAAGGCGTGCGGCAAGAATGGGCCTTGGTGAGCGCGCCCTTCGTTCCTCTTGGCTATGCCGATGCTTCGCGTTGTCCAGGAGGAAGACGGTCCCCTCCGGAAGCCGCCAGCCGCACCCGACGCTTGGGACTTGGCGCAACCCTACCCCTGAGGCGAGAGCCCCCGCGTTCCGCCTTGCCGGTCGCCGCGGACGGCGCGACTCTTGGGGCTCGCCTCCGTCGTCGCCGTGCGCCTCGCCCTCCTCGTCCTCGTCCTCTCCACGACCGCCGTCGCTCAGACACCGCGCGAGCGGGCCGAGGCGGGCGGGGCCGCGTTTGCCGCCGCCCGCGCCGCCGCCGAGGCCGAGCGATGGGAGGAGGCCGTGCCGGGCTTCGAGGCGGCCGTCGCGCTCCGGCCGGGGCAGGCGACGTACCTCTACACGCTCGCTCGCGCCTACGCGGCGTCGGGCGACTCGCGCGCGGCGCGCGCCGCGCTGCTCCGCTTGGCGGGGCTTGGCGTCGTCGTCGACGAGGACGCGCTGGGCGCCGTGCTGGCGCCTGTGCCCGACGCCGTCCGCGCGGCGTTCGACGCCAACCGCCAGCCGATCGGTCGGGCCGACACGGCGGCGGTCTGGGCCGACCCGTCGTTCGGGCCCGAAGGCGTGGCGCTCGACGGCGGCCGGGTATTCGTGAGCAGCATGCGCCGCGGCGAGATCGTCGTCGTGGAGGGCGGCGTCGGGCGGGTGTTCGCCCGGCGCGACAGCGCCTCGTTCCGTGGCCTCGCTGCCGACCCGGCCCGCCGCCGCCTGTGGGTGGGCGTCGCGGACGCCGACGGCGAGCACGGCGGCCTCATGGCGGTCGACCTCGACACGGGCGCCCTCGCCGTCGACCTCGTGGCGGTCGACGCCGCGCGCTCGGTGACCGGCGACCTCGCGCTCGGCCCGGACGGCGCGGTCTACGCCAGCACGGCCTCCGGGGCTGTCGCCCGGCTCGCCGACCGGGACGTGACCGTACTCGTTGCGCCCGGCGTGCTGCCGTCGCCGCAGGGGCTGGCGCTGGTCGACGGCGGTCGCGCACTCGTCGTCGCCGACTACTCGACGGGCCTCCACCGCGTCGACTTGGCGACGGGCGAGCGGACGGGTCTGGCGGCCGAGGGCGTCCTCGGGGTGGACGGGCTGGTGGCCGACGGCGACACGCTGTACGGCGTCCAGAACGGGCTCTCGCCGTTCCGCATCGTGCGCATCGACCTCGACGGGCTGCGCGTCCGCTCGGTGCTGGCGAACGACCCACGGCTGGGCGAGCCCACGCACGTCGCCCTCGCGCCCGGCGGGCTGCTGGTGCTCGCGAACGCCGTGTGGCCGCTCCTCGGCGCCGACGGCGCCTTCGACCCGGCGGAGGCGAGCGCGCCGCTCGTGCTGTTCGTGCCGCTGGACTGATCCCGCGCCGGGAGCCTCGGGGCGCTCAATCCGTTGATGGGGACGTCACGACCTGGAGACGCTCGATGGACCCGACCCCCCGAGACGCCGAGACCGAGATCCGCGATGCGGTCCGCGCCCTCTTGCTCGACTGGGTGGACCCGTCGCCCGAGGCGACGGAGCGCTTCATGGCGGCGGTCCGCGACCGCTTCACGGGTTATGGGACCGGGCCCGGCGACTTCTACGCGAGCCGCGACGAGCTGCGGGCGATGGTCCTGCGCGAACACGCGGGCATGTCGTACCCGTTCACGCTCGACGTCCCGTGGACGACGGTCCACGTGCTGCATTCGACGGCGGCCATCGCCGTCGGCGAGCTGGCGGTGACGATCGAGGTCGGCGACGAGACGGTCGTGGAGACGCCCCGCTTCACGTTCGCGCTCGATCGGCAAGAGGGGCGCTGGCGCTTGGTGCACTTCCACTTCTCCGTCCCCGACGTGATGCAGCCCGAGGGCGGGACGATGGGCGACCTGCTGAGCGAGCGCACGCGCCAGCTCGAGGCCGAGGTGGCGCGCCGCACCGCCGAGCTCGACGCGTCGCTGGCGGAGCTGAAGGCGGCGCAGGCCCAGCTCGTGCAGCAGGAGAAGATGGCCTCGCTCGGCGCGCTCACGGCGGGCATCGCCCACGAGATCAAGAACCCGCTCAACTTCGTCACCAACTTCGCCAGCCTCTCCCAAGAGCTGATCGACGAGCTCGGCGGCGAGGCCGACCCCGACGAGCGGGCGGCGATCCTGGGCGACCTCCGACTCAACGTCGAGAAGATCGAGCAGCACGGCCGCCGCGCCGACGGCATCGTGCGCGCGATGATGGACCACGCCCGGAGCGGCAGCGGCCAGCGCCGCGCCGTCGACCTCAACGCGCTCGTGCGCGAGTACACGGGCCACGCCGCGCACGCCGCGCGTGTTCGGCACCCGACCGTGGGCATCGCCCCGCTCCTCGACCTCGGCCCCGACGTGGGCGAGGTCGAGATGGTGCCCCAAGAGATCGGGCGCGTGGTCGTCAACCTGGTCGGCAACGCCCTCGACGCGGTCCGCCAGTGGCGCGAGGCGGGGACGGGCCACGAGACGGCGACCGTCACGGTCTCGACGCGGCGCACCGCCGACGGCGTCGAGATCCGGGTCGCCGACACGGGCACAGGGATGCCGGAGGCGGTCCGGGCGCGCGTCTTCGAACCGTTCTTCACGACCAAGCCGGCGGGGCAAGGGACCGGCCTGGGCCTTTCGCTCTCGCACGACATCGTGGCGCTCGGCCACCGGGGCGCGCTGGCGGTCGAGAGCGCCGAAGGCGAGGGCACGACGTTCACGGTCACGCTCCCGGCCTGACGGCAGCCCCGACCGAGGCCGGCGGCTCGCGGCGTGTCAGGCGGCGTCCGTCGGGGCCGCGTCGTAGAGCACGAGCGCGCGCAACGTGGACAGATACGCCGGCACGTCGAACCGTTCGGGGTCCATCACCACCTGGAGCGCGCACCCCTCGATAAAGCCCGTCGCGACGGCCGCGAGCGACTCGGGCGTGACGCCGGGGTAGCGCCCGGGCTCGCTCGCGATGGCGGCGGCCGTGAGCGGGACGTAGGCCTCGCGGTAGTCGTCGAGGGCCTTCCGGATCTTGAGGCGTACGTCGGGATGCTGGGTGCCCATCACCCAGAAATCGATCATCAGCGCGACGCGGTCGCGGTTGCCGGGCAGCCCCTCCACGTCGCGTTCGATGGTGTAGAGAAGGTGCAGCACCGGCGACACGTCGTCGGAGCCGGAGGTCCCGGGCGCAAGCACCGTCGTGGCCAGGAGGCGGTCGAGGAGGGCCAGCACCAGGCCCTCGCGCGAGCCGAAGTGGAAAAAGACGAGCCCGTTGCTGACGCCGGCCTCCTTGGCGACGGCGCGCGTCGTCAGCCCGCCCAGGCGGTCGCGAGCGGCCACGCGGTAGGCGGCCGCCAGCAACTCGTCGCGGCGCTGGTCTTCGGGGGCTTTGGGACCGGGCATCGTCTTTTCTCGGGGTGTGTGTTGACCACGCGCTCAATGTACGCTATGCTCATTGAGCGACCGCTCAGTCTGCGGCGCCCCCCGTCCCATGGACCTCTCTCGTTCTACCCTGTCCGCCGGTGACGGCCACTCCGGCCCGATCCCCTCCGTATCCGGCTCGCACCTGCGCGCTCTACGTCCCCAGCCGATCGTCCTCGTCGTCGGCTACCCCGCGCCGCAAGCCGTCGAGGTCGTGGAGCGGCTGCTGGCGACGGACGGCGGGATGATCGCATGTGTCGTGACGCGCGAGCAGTGGGCGGAGGCGATCCGGCACGTCTCCGCCGCCGGCGGCACCGACCGCGTCCGCCTCTTCGAGGGGTCGGCGTCCCAGCCCGGGCTCGGCCTGCACCGGCGCGCGTGGCGCCTGCTCGACACCGTCGGCCAGATCTGGGGCGTCGCCTCGCCCCAAGAGATCGCGAGCGGCCACCTCCAAGACTTTGCCGACGAGTGCCCCCGCTTGCGCGAGCTGCACGTGGTGCCGACGCTCGCTGCAGATGGCGCGCCCGGGCCCGGCTCGGTCTGGGCTACCGTCCGCCGACGTGCTTGGACCCGCCCGGTTGCCGTCGCGGTCGCACTGGCGGGCGCCGCGGTCGCCCTCCTCGCCCGCACCGATCGCTCCCTCTTCGATGCCGACGCCGGGCTCTCGTGGGAGGACGTGGAGCGTGACCTCTGGCCCGGCCTCGGCCCGACCGGCTGAGCGAGCGTGGACGTGCCGCACGGCTGAGGGGCTCCGCTTCGGGACCCTGTCCGCCACCCTGAGCTCTTCAAATAAAGCGGGGGCGCCTCCAAAGAGACGCCCCCGCGAGATCGGTCCGGCCGGTGGCGCTAGCCGATGAACAGCTGGTAGATGGCCACCAGAAATGCGATCACTACGATGTTCGCGATCGAGATCGGCAGCATGTACTTCCAGCCCAGGTTCATCAGCTGGTTGTACTTGAAGCGCGGCAGCGTCCAGCGAATCCAGATGAAGCAGAAGGCGATGAACGAGACCTTGGCCACGAAGAAGCCGACCTGGAGCAGCGTCAGCAGGAGGCCCGGGAGGGCGTCGGCATAGAGGGCCTCCCAGGGGAGCAGGTAGCCGCCCAGGAAGAGCGTCACGATCAGCAGCGACGCGATCCACAGGTTGACGTACTCGGCCAGGAAGAACATCCCGAACTTCATCCCCGAGTACTCCGTGTGGTAGCCACCGACCAACTCCTGCTCGGCCTCCGGCAAGTCGAATGGAGCACGGTTGGTCTCCGCCAGCGCGCAGACGCTGAAGACGACGAACCCGACCGGGTTGCGGAACAGGTTCCACGCGAAGATGCCCGCGACCGGGTGGTTCTGGTTCTCGACGATGTCGAAGAGGTCGAGCGACCCGGCGTAGAGCACGACGGACAGCGCGGCGGCGCCCATCGCCAGCTCGTACGAGATCATCTGGGCCGACGACCGCAGGCCGCCCAGCAGCGAGTACTTCGAGTTCGACGACCAGCCCGCCAGCGTCACGCCGTAGACCGTCACCGACGTCAGCGCGAGCACCACGAGGAGGCCGACGCCGATCGGGGCCACCGCGAGAGGCTCGCCGCCCGGTGTCCGCGCCCAGGGGATCAGCGCGCCCGTGCTCATCGCAATCACCACCATCAGCACCGGCGCCAAGCTGTGGATGAACGGGTTGCCCTGCGCCGGGACGATGTTCTCCTTGAACATCAGCTTGAACACGTCGGCGAAGGACTGCAGGATGCCGGCCGGGCCGACGCGGTCCGGCCCGTTCCGCTCTTGGATGAAGGCGGACACCTTCCGCTCGGCGTAGACCAGCAGGGAGGCCGTGATGAGGAAGACGTTGAGAAGCAGGAAGATGACGATCGGCAGATCGAGCACTTCCCAGACGGCGACGAGGACGTCCATACGAGGCGGGGTACGGGGCGGAAGGCTACGAGCGCTTCCCGTTGAGTGTCATCCCGAGCGGAGGGCGAAGCCCGAAGTCGAGGGATCTCCGACGAGCAGAGCCGCTGGGAGCGTGGCCGAGCGCGGTGCCCGGCTGAGATCCTTCGGCTCGCATCGCTCGCTCAGGCTGACAGGGTGGGGTGAGTGGGCGTCCGCTGGCGCAGGCGCCAGGCGGGGGTGCTAGGCGGTGATCTGCGGGGACTCGGCGTCGGCGGTCTCGAGCGGGACGCCGAGCGTCGCCATCGCGCCGTGCGTGGCGCCGGCAAACGCCGGGCGGTCGGCGATCTCGGCCATCAGCTTGGCGGGCGAGACGACCGGGAGGTCGACGCCGACGGCCTTGGCGACCTGCGGGATCACGGCCCAGCCGGGCAGGCAGTCGACCTTGTTGTCCTCGTCGTGCCAGCGGTCGAACGGCGTGCCAACATTCGCCTGGCGGCCGACGCCCGTGCCCATCGCCATCAGGAGGGATCGGTTCATGGCGCGGACCATCTTGGCCGGGCGGAGCAGCTGCGCCCGGCCAGTCTCGTTGACGTAGGTGCCGATCGTCTCGACCGACATCGCGATCGGCAGCGTGACGCTGGCGGGCGTCTGCGCCGTCGTGTGGGTCGAGTGGAGCACGACGGGCGTGCCGTCGAGGTCGGCGGCGCTCAGCGCGCCGGCGGCCACGGGGTCATCCTGCAGGATGTAGACCAGGTCGGCGCTCGCGACGGCCGACGCCAGCAGGGCGGGGTCGACGGTGTGCATGCCCAAGCGCAGGCAGCCGGTCGTGTTCGGGGCGGGGTCGGAGGAGGCGAGGAAGTCGTCGCCGTCGCGCGTGCCGCGGTGGTCGATAAAGCGCGGGGCGTCGGCGCCGACGGCGCTCGCGAGCCGCATCAGCAGGTCGTTGTCCTCGACGGTCGCGAACGCGGAGCCCAGGAAGAGGACATTCGAGCCGGCGTCCGCCAGCAGGCGCCCGGCCTCGGCGGCGGCGGCCTCCCACGTGACGGCGGAGGTCCCGATGCGGGGGCCCGACGCGCGGTCCTCGTTGTACGTCTTGTAGACCAAGCGCCCGGCGTCGGGCATCCAGAACTCGTTGACGTCGAGGTTCTCGCGCGGCGTGATCCGCAGGACCTGGTTGTTCTTGGTCCAGATCGTCACGTTCGTGCCCGTGCCGTCAAAGTCGGAGACGGTCGGCGTCTTGTCCATCTCCCATACGCGCGCCTGGAAGCGGAAGTAGTCCTCGGTGAGCGCGCCGACGGGGCAGATGTCGGTCGTGCACATCGAGTAGGCGTCGTCGAACACCTCGCCCGGCGCCGTCATCGGGTGGTTCTTGTCGCCCCGGTTGATGATCGTCAGCTGGTGCGTCTCCGTCACCTCGGCCGTGAACCGGGTGCAGCGCGTGCAGTTGATGCAGCGCTCCGCGTCCAGGATCACGTTCGGCCCGAGCTGGACGCGCTTGGGCTTGTGGACCTTCTCAAACTCGAAGCGGCTGCCCTCCGGCCCGTACTTGTAGGCCTGGATCTGCAGCGGGCACTGGCCGGCCTGGTCGCAGATCGGGCAGTCGAGCGGGTGGTTCGCCAGCATGATCTCCAGGTTGTCGGCCTGGGCTTCGGCGACCTCGGTCGACGTCCGCTGGGTGTGGACCACCATCCCCTCGGCGACGTCGAGCGCGCAGCTCGGCATCAGCTTGGGGAAGTAGTTGATCTTGGGCGACCCGTCGGCCTCCAAGACGGGCTCGCGCGTCTCGCGGTCCATCATCGGCGTCCCCGCCTTCACCAGGCACTGGCGGCAGTTGGCCGGGACGGAGAGCGCCGGGTGGTAGCAGAAGTGGGGGACTTCGGTGCCCTCGTTGAGGCAGAGCTGGAGGACCTTCTGGCCCGGCTCGACCTCGTGGGCCTGCCCGTCGATCGTGACTGTCGGCATCGTGTGTGCGTGTCGTTCGGTTGAGAGGGGCTTAGGCCGGGTCGGCCTCGGTGGCGGCGGGCGCCACTTCGGCGCCGCTCGCGGTCAGGACCAGCGTCTGCCGTGGCGCCGTGATGGCGTCGAGCTCGGCGTCGGAGGCGCCGGCGTCCTGGGCGTAGTGCCGCAGGTCCTCGACCGACTCGGTCTCGACCGCGAGCCTGCCCGCGAGCCGGACCGTCTGGCCGTCGATGTCCTTCGGGAAGGTGTAGACGTAGCTCTCGGTCTCGTCGCGCGGGACCTCGACGCGGATCGTCTGGCCGTCGGCCGACGCCAGCGTGAGCCAGCAGCCCGCTTGCTGGCAGACCTCGCGGACGGTGCCCTCGACGACGACGGTCTTGCCCGCGTACGTCTCGGCGTCGGCAGCCAGGTCGTCGGGCGAGAGCGCGACGCCGGAGGGAACAGGCCCGCCGAACGGCGTGCCGTCGGTCTCGACCGCGGACACGTCGGCGTCGGGGCGGGCGTCGGGCGCCTCGGGCGCGTCGCTGGCGCAGGCCACGAGCGCGAGGCAGAGCAGGAGGGAGAGGTGCTTCATCGGAGTGGGCGGCGCGAGCCGCAAAGTCAGAGACTACGGGGTGCCGGTCGGGGTGATGACCTTGTCGGCCTCGATGCTGGCGCCGTCGCCCGAGACATCGGCGCTGACGGCGACGAGGGAGCGCAAGCACTTGGCCTCGAACTCGTCGCGGAAGCGGCGGATGCCCCAGCGGACGGGCCACGCGGCGGCGTCGGCGAGCGCGCAGACCGTCCGGCCCTCCATCTGGTCACACAAGTCGAGCAAGAGGTCGAGGTCGCGCGTGTAGCCCTCGCCGTCGTCGATGCGGTGGAGCAGCTTCTCCATCCAGCCCGTCCCGTCGCGGCACGGCGTGCACTGGCCGCAGGACTCGTGGTGGTAGAAGTGCGCGATGCGGCGCGTAAAGGAGACCATGTCGGTGTCCTCATCGAGGAAGCACAGCCCGGCCGTGCCCATCGACGAGCCCGCCTCGCGCAGCGTCTCGGCGTCCATCGACGCCGCCAGCGCCATCTCCCACGTGAGCGGCGGCGTGGAGCTGCCGCCCGGGACGACGGCCTTGATCTTCTTGCCGCCGCGCGCGCCGCCGGCCACCTCCAAAAGGTCCGAGATCAGCATGCCCGTCGGGTACTCGTAGACGCCCGGCCGGTTGACGTGGCCCGAGATGCCGTAGAGCACGGGGCCGGTGTGCTTCTCGGGCCCGATGCCCGCGAACCACGCCGCGCCCCGGTTGACGATCAGCGGCACGTCCGCCAGCGTCTCGACGTTGTTGATCGTCGTCGGCATCCCGAAGACGCCCTTCTGGGCCGGGAAGGGCGGCTTGATACGCGGGTACGCGCGCCGGCCCTCGACCGAGTTCATCAGGCTCGTCTCCTCGCCGCAGATGTACGCCCCGGCGCCCGCGTGGACCACGAGGTCCATCGAGAAGTCGGTCCCCAGGATGTTCTTGCCGAGGTAGCCCTTCGCGTACGCCTCGTCGACCGCCGTCTGGACGTGCGTGATGTAGTCGTCGTACTCGCCCCGGATGTAGAGGTAGCACGTCTTGATGGTCATCGCGTAGCCCGCCAGCACGATGCCCTCGATCATCAGGTGCGGGTTGTACTCGAAGATCTGGCGGTCCTTGAACGTGCCCGGCTCGGACTCGTCGCCGTTGCAGCACAGGTACCGCGGGATGTCGGGGTCGACGGGCGGCATGAAGCTCCACTTGAGCCCGGTCGAGAACCCGGCGCCACCGCGGCCGCGCAGGCCCGAGGCCTTGACCTCGTTGGTCAGCCCGGTCGGGTCGAATTTGCCGTCGACGAGCACGTCGCGCAACGCGCGGTAGCCGTCGGCCTCGGCTTCGTAGACCTCGATCTTGTGCAGGTCCTTGATCGCAGGCAGGATGACGCGCTCATACGAGCGCCAGTCGCCAGCCTTGGACTGTCCGGTGAGGAGGGTGTCGGCCATGGGGGTGTTAGCTGCGGACGCGCTGCCGGGCGGCGGGCGCGTCGGCGTCGGAGTGCCGGTCGGGAAGGTCGAGGAGCGGGGCGGGCGCCTGGTCGGCGTCGGCGAGCCGGTCGATGAGGGCGTCGGCGTGGGCGAGCGCGTCGGAGGTGGCGTCGTCGGCGTGGGCGAGGAGGGCGAGCTCGCGGAGCGCGAGCAGGATCCGACGGCGCTGGCCCGTGGCCCCGCCGCGGCCTGAGAACAAGAGCGGGCCGCCCAAGCCGAGGGCGCCGGCCGCGAGTCCGAGGGCGCCCGCCCAACTCCCCGTCACGCCGACCACGATCGCGGCGACGATCAAGGTGACGACCGCGACGGCGCCGAGTGTCTGGCGCGTGCTGTCGCGGCGCTTGT
Source organism: Rubrivirga aquatilis (assembly GCF_046845665.1). Lineage (GTDB taxonomy): Bacteria > Bacteroidota > Rhodothermia > Rhodothermales > Rubricoccaceae > Rubrivirga. The sequence goes on from NZ_CP177355.1 coordinate 913,949, forward strand.
CGCCCACGAGCTGAGCGTCGATGTAGGCGAGGTCGAGGGCCTCCAGCTTCCTGCGGTCGGCGAAGCCCAAGCCCCCGAAGGAGTTGGGTTCCTGCTCGGTCGCGATGTCGAGCGTGTCGATCAGGATGCGGTGGACGCGCCGCTCGTCGGCGGTGAGCCCGGTCAGCGGTTCGGGCTCGGCGGGCGCCGGCTTGCGCGTGGGCCACGGCGCCTCCGCGAACGGCTTGAGCACGCGCGGGGCGGCCTTGCCGTAGGCCCGGGGCGCCGGCTTGCGCGTGGGCGCCGGCTCTGGGGCGGCGGCCACCAGCGCGTCGTCCGCCGGGACGATGATGCCTGTCTTGCCGAGGGCTTGCGACACCGGCCCGCGCACGTCGAGCCCGCGGACCGCCTGCTGGGCGGCCCGGATCTGACGGTCGGCGAGGCGGGCGGTGGCCACTTAGCGGATGGTCTCGGAGGTGGGCGGGGTCACGTACGTCTCGGTCGCTTGGGCGTCGGTCCGGCGGTTGCCGCCCATCTCGTCGGCGTCTTGGGGGAGCGTCACGGACTCGAACGGGAGCGCCTTGCCGTCGCGCAACGTGTCGACCATCGCGTCGATCTTCTCACGCGTCAGGTTGTGGACGTAGGGGCCGTTCGTGACCTGGAGCATCGGCGCCGAGCCGCACGCCCCGAGGCACTCGGCCTCCTGGATGGTGAACAGCCCGTCGTCGGTCGTCTCGCCCTTCGACACGCCCAGCTTGTCTTCGAGGTAGTGCAGCATGTCGTAGCCGCCGCAGACCTGGCACGAGAAGCAGGTGCACACGTCGAGCACGAAGGCGCCCTTCTTCTCCTTGAAGTACATCGTGTAGAACGTGGCCACGCCGTACACCTTGGCGTACGGGATGCCCAGCGTCTCGGCGACCAGCTTCATGACCTCCGGCGGGAGCCAGTCGAACTTGCGCTGCGCCAGCCACAGCGTCTTCATCACGGCGCCGTCGGGCGTCGGGTACTGGGCGCGGAAGGCGTCGATCTGGGCCTGCTCGTCGGCGGTCCAGACCAGGTCGGCGTCGGGGACGTGCCGCTCGGGCGCGACGCCGGGCACGTACTGCGGCGACGGCGAGACGAAGGGGCCGGGGGTTTCGGGAGTCATGCTGAAAGGGGAAGGGGGACGAGGGAAGAGGGAAGGGGGAGAGGCATTCCGCCCCGTCCCCCGTGGCCCTTGCCTCTTGCCTTACTTGTCAGAGTCGCCGATGACGGGGTCGACGGAGCCGATGAGCACGACGGTGTCGGCCACCATGGCGCCCTCCATCATCGTCTCGAGGCCCTGGAGGTTCTTGAAGGAGCCCGTCACGATCTTGGCGCGCCACGGGCTGCCGGTCCCGTCGGAGACGAGGTGGAAGCCGAGCTCGCCCTTGGGGCTCTCGATGGCGTGGTAGCTCTCGGCGCCCTGGGGCGGGGCGACGCCGGTGTCGGTCATCATGAAGTCGTGGATCATCCCCTCCATCGAGTAATAGACCTCGTCCTTGCTCGGGTACGCCGCCTTCGCGTTGTCGACGCGGATGGGCCCCTTGGGGAGCTTCCGGAGGCACTGGCGGATGATCCGGATCGACTGCTCCATCTCCTCGATGCGCACGAAGTAGCGCGCCAGCGAGTCGCCCTCGGTCCGCATCGGGATGTCGAAGTCGATCTGGTCGTAGACGAGGTACGGCTCGAAGGTGCGGATGTCGTGCGGCACGCCCGAGGCGCGGAGCGTCGGGCCGGTGTAGCCCTCGCGGAGCACGTCCTCGCGCGAGAGGACGCCGACGCCCTCGTTGCGGTCGATCCAGATGCGGTTGCGGTTGAGGAGCTTCTTCCAGTCGGCGATCTGCTGCTCGAACTCGTCGCAGAAGCTGGCGGTCATCGCCAGCGCCGTGTCCGAGAAGTCGAACGCGAGCCCGCCGATGCGGCTGTGGGAGACCGTGAAGCGGGCCCCGGCGATCTCGTCGAAGATGGAGTAGATCTCCTCGCGGTACTTGAAGGTCCACAGGAAGACGCTCAGCGCGCCGGCGTCCATCACCATCGTCCCCGCCCACAAGAGGTGGCTGGAGATCCGCGCCAGCTCGCAGCCGATCGTGCGGAGCCACGTCGCCCGCTCCGGCGCCTCGATGCCCGCCAGCTTCTCGACGGCGAGGCACCACGCCACGTTGTTCGAGTACGGCGACATGTAGTCCATGCGGTCCGTGTAGGGCATGAACTCCTGGTAGGTCTTGACCTCCGCGAGCTTCTCGATGCCCCGGTGCAGGTACCCGATGTCGAGCAGGCACTTCTCGATCGTCTCGCCGTCGAGCTGGCAGACGACGCGGAGCGCTCCGTGCGTGGCCGGGTGCTGGGGGCCCAGGTTCAGGACCATCCGGCTCTCCAGGGGGTCCTCGGCGATCATCGGGACGGCGCCGGTCGTGGCGACCTCGGCCCCGTCGCCGCCGATCTCGACGCGCTGGCGCTCCTCTTCCTCAGCCTGGATCTCGACCTGCGTGTGGCGATCGGCCAGGGCCTGGTACAGCGCCGCGTTGTGGCGGGGCCAGAACGTGAACAGGTCCTCGGACGTGCCGGGCGCGGCGGCGTGGCCGCGGGGCGTGCTCTGATCGGTGACGGACATGGGGTGGTGCGGTTGGCTCGGAGTCGGGATGCGTGATGCGTGACCCTCCTCCGGGCACCCTCACGGATCACGACTCACGTATCACTGTCGAGGTCCTTGGGAATCTGGCCGTGGGCGCGCGGGTACGGGTCCGCCTGGAGCTCGCCGTCGGGCCGGTTGGCCGGGAGCGGGAGCGAGCCCGGGATGCCGAGTGTCGGGAATTCCTTGCGCAGCGGGTGGTACTCGAAGTCCTCCGGCATGTAGATCCGCCGGTGGTCCTCCAGCCCGAGAAAGCGGATGCCCATCATGTCCCAGGCCTCGCGCTCGTGCCAGTTGGCGCCGGGGTGGATGTGCGTGATGGTCGGGACGGTCGGGTCGTCCTCGCCGACGCGCACCTTGAGGCGGATCCGCTTTTTGGCGTCGAGCGCGCACAGGTTGTAGAACACCTCGAAACGGTCGTCCTCGGTAAACCGGTCGATGGTGCCGATGTCGGTGAGGTAGTCGAAGCCGACCTCGTCGAACAAGTACTGCACGACGTCCGCCAGCCGCGCCGTCTCGACGAAGACCGTCGTCTCGCCCGCGTACCCGACCGTCTCCAGGATGGCGTCGCCAAAGTGCTCGTTGAGCGCCGCCAGCACGTTCGGGACGATCCAGGTCGCCTTGGCGTGCGGGTTCTCGGTCTGGAGCCGCTCCATCTCGCCGGCGAGCGCGTGGCGCGGCGAGAAATGGAAGTTGAGCGTCTGCGTCTGGGCGGCCGGGTCGACGAACGGGGCGTCGTCGGGGCCGCCGACGAGCGTGCCGGCGATCGGCGCCAGCGCGGCGGACGGCTGGGGCGTGGCCTCGGGAGCGGCCTCGGGCGTGTCGGGAGTCTCGGACATCGGGGTGGGGCTACGCGGAGACGAGGGGCGACCCGTCGGGCGCGACGATGCGGCCCTCGATGAGCTGGTTCGGGGCGTCGGTAAAGCGGACGTCCTTGGCGACCGACTCGGTCACGCGGATCTTCTCCTGGATGTCCATCAGCGCGTGCAAGATGGCCTCCGGCCGCGGCGGGCAGCCGGGGATGTAGACGTCGACCGGCAGGAAGTTGTCGATCCCCTGCACGACGCCGTAGCACCGGTGCATCCCGCCCGTGGAGGCGCACGCGCCCTGGGCGATGACCCACTTGGGCTCGGCCATCTGGTCCCAGATCCGGCGGACCGTGTGGGCCATCTTGTAGGAGCACCACCCGGCCACGATCATCAGGTCGGCCTGGCGCGGGCTGAACCGCATGGCCTCCGACCCGAACCGCGCCGCGTCGTACTTCGGCCCGGCAAACCCCATCATCTCGATCGCGCAGCACGCGAGGCCCATCGGCATGGGCATGAGGGAGTTGGACCGGGCCCAGTTGACGACCGAGTCGACGGTCGTGGTAAGAAAGCCGCCTTCTTCGCTGAACATGGGGGTGGAGGTCGTGCTCGGGGTCAACGGGGCGGGCCCTGCGGGGTTCGCCGGTCGTCCCGTTTTCAAATCAAACTGAAAGGGCTCAGTCCCAGTCGAGGCCGCCCTTTTTGACGTCGTAGAGCAGGCCCACGAGCAGGATCAGGATGAACACCCCGATCACGCTCATCGAGGCGAGCGCGGCGGCGCCGCCGGCCTCCAGGAACGTCCCGTACGAGACGGCCCACGGATACAGGAACACCAGCTCGACGTCGAACACGATGAAGATCATCGCGACGAGGTAGAACTTGACCGAGTACCGGTCGCGGGCTGAGCCGACGGGGTCCTGGCCGGACTCGTAGGGGCTCTCCTTGACCGCGTTCGGCTGGTGCGGCCCGATCAGCTCGGCGATCTTGAGCAGGCTCAGCGCCAGCCCCAGCGCGAGCAGGACCATCAGAAACAGCGGGAAGAACTCGACGAACATCGGCCGGCGCGGGAAGGGACCCGAAAGCTACGACGCCGCCCCGTCGGCGCGGGTCAGGGCCGGCCCCGGACCGGTGGACATCGTGGGAAGCTCGCGTCCGGCCATCGACGGCCGCGCCCGTATGTTCGAGGCGCACCTTGCACCCAGGACCGGATGGGGACCTCCAGCGGCACCTCGGCCCACCCTCCCGACCCGCCGCCCGAGTCGGCCTGGCCCGATCCGTACGGATTCCGGGGCCAGACCATCGGGCAGTACGCCGTCCACGAGGTGATCGGCGGCGGCGGGATGGGCGTGGTGTACCGCGCCGAGGACACCCGTCTGCGCCGGACCGTCGCCCTCAAGTTTCTCCCGCCGACGCTGAGGCAGGAGGCCGCCGCCGCCGCGCGATTCCTGGCCGAGGCCCGCGCCGCGTCCGCGCTGGACCACCCCAACATCTGCACGGTCCACGAGATCGGGGAGACGGCCGACGGCCACCCGTTCATTGCAATGGCCTATTGCCCGGGCGCGTCGCTGCGGGCGCGGCTCGAGGCGGGGCCGATGCCGGCCGACGAGGCCGCCGCCCTCGCCGCTCAGGTCGCGCGAGGGCTCCACCGGGCTCACCAAGCAGGCATCGTCCACCGCGACGTCAAGCCCGGCAACGTGATGGTGACGCCCGAGGGACAGGCCAAGCTGGTCGACTTCGGCGTGGCCCGGATCGGCGACTCGATGCTGACCCAGACCGGCGCCTCCATCGGGACCGTCAGCTACATGAGCCCCGAGCAGACACGCGGCGAGGCCGTCGATGCGCGCACCGACCAGTGGGCGTTGGGCGTGATGCTCCACGAGATGCTGACCGGCGAGCGGCCGTTCCGGGGGGGCTACGACCAGGCTGTCGTCTACGCGATCCTTCACGAGGAGCCGCCCCCGATGGGCGACGCGCCGGCGCCGCTAGCGGCGGTCGTGGCACGGTGCCTCCAGAAGAACCCTGCGGACCGCTACCCCGATGCCGACGCGCTCGCCGATGCGCTCGACGCGGCGCGGAAGGGCCGGGAGGAGCGAGGGCCCGCGGTACCGGCGACTCGGCCGACGGGCCGTGCCCGCCTCGGGTGGGCTGCGGGCGGGGCTGGAGCGCTGGTGTTGGCCGTCGTCGCGATGCTGGCGTGGCCGGCCGCCGACGACCCGGACGCCGTCGCGACGGCGAGCGGCCTGCAGCAGGTGGCTGTGCTCCCGTTCGCAAATGTCGGCGGCGACCCGGCCAACCAGGCCTTTATCGACGGGCTCGCCTACACCGTCGGCGCGACGCTGACCGAGATGGAGCAGTTCTCGGACCGCATCTCGGTGCTGCCCACCGACGACGCCCGGGCCCAGGAGACACGCACGCTCGGGGAAGCCGCGCAGGCGTTGGGCGCCGACGTGATCGTGAGCGGGAGCGTTCAGCGGACCCCCGAGCGTGTCCGGCTCACGATCGAGGTCTACGATGCGGCCTCCGACCGCCTCCTAGGCAGCCGCGTCCTCGACAAGACCGGCACCGACCTGCTGGCGATCCAGGATAGCGTGGTCCTCGACCTGGCGAGCCTCCTCGAGCTTGAGCTGAACGAGGCCGCCCGGACCGCGCTCGCCGCCGGCGGTACCTCCAGTCCGGAGGCCTTCGACCTCTACATCCAGGGCCGCGGGTCGCTCCAGAACTACGAGGACGAGGCCGTCGTCGACCGAGCTGTCAGCCTCTTCGAGCGGGCCGTCGTCGCCGACGACGCCTACGCGCTGGCGTGGGCCGGCCTCGGCGAGGCCTCCTGGCGGAAGTACCGGCTCACCAACGACACCACTTGGGCACGCCGCGCCGCCGAGGCCGGCGAGCGGGCCGTGGCCCTCGACCCCGACCTCCCGCCGGTCCGCGTCGCTCTCGGCACCATCTACCTCGGGACCGGCCGCTACGCCGACGCCGAGCGCGAGCTGCGCGAAGCGATCGCGCTCGACCCCACCGACGCCCAGGCCCACCACCAACTCGCCGGGACGTTCTACTACCTCGACCGCTTCGACGAGGCGGTCACGGAGTACCGGCGTGCGATCGCCCTCAAGCCGGGCTACTGGGGGTTCTACAACAGCCTCGGCAACATCCACCTCCGGACCGGTCGCTTCCGGGAATCGATCCCCCTCTACGAGCGCGTCCTCGAGCTTCGGCCGGACAACGCGTGGGGCTATACCAACCTCGGCGACGCCTACCTCGGCCTGGGGCGCCCGGACTCGGCGGCCTACTGGTTCCGCCGAGGCACCCAGGCCAACCCCTCAGCCGCCGGCCCGACCGCGACGGCCTTCGTCGGCCTCGGGCAGGTCGATTACCAGCGGCGGGCCTACGCAGAGGCGGTCCGCTCCTTCCGGCGCGCCGCGGCGCTCGACAGCTCCGACACGATCACGTGGTTCCGACTCGGCAACGCCCTCTACCTGCAGGGCCAGCGCCCCGCGGCGCACGCCGCGTGGCTGCGGGTCGTCGAGGTCCGGCGACGCCAGCTCGACGTCAACCCCAACGACGTGGACGCGCTGGGCGACCTCGCCCACATCTACGCTTTCACCGGCCGGCCGGGCCAAGCGCGAGCGGCTCTCGCGCGCCTGGTGGCCCTCCCTCAGCCCAGGGTGGACAGCTCCGTCCGCATCGCCTGGGTCTACGAGCGGCTCGGGGACCGGGCGTCTGCTCTAGCTTCCCTTCGTGACGCGTTCGCACGGGGTCTCGACCCCGTCGAGATCGAGCAGGCTCCCTGGCTCGACGACCTGAGGGACGACCCCCGCTACGTACGCGCGCTCCGCTCCGCTCCGCCCTCGTAGTGGCAGCACGCCAGCGGACCTCTTTCTCGTTCCTCCCCAGGCCCATGAGCAGCGTCACCGTCACCATCGCCAGCGACGGCACCTTCAGCCCGTCGACCCTCACCGTCCACCAGGGCGACACCGTGTCCTGGGTCGCCGATGGCGCCGACGCCGTCGTCTGCATCGACCCGGCCGACTACTTCGGGGGGGACCGGTTCGAGATCCCCAACGGGCAGACCCTCGACCTCACCGTGCAGTGCGGTCCCATCGGCGGCTTCGACTTCATCGTCATCGTTGGGGACCTTTCGGTCTCCTGCGAGGACGGAAGCCGCGGCACCGGCGTCGGTCGCGGCGACCCGTAAGCCGCCCGCTCTCTGTTCGTGCGCGGCCCGGGGCTCCGGCTCGGGTGCCGCGCGTCGTTTGGGATCTCCGCCTTGGGGCGCCTGCGGAGATACCGAGGCGGGGCTACTGGGCGAGGATGCGCTGGCGCTCTGCCTCGGTCATGGTGACCGGGAGACGTGCCTTTGCGATGGCGACCATCTCGTCGACATCGAGGGTGTAGACGCGGACGCCGCCGCTCTGGTCGAGGGCGACCACACGCTGGCCATCGGAGCTGAACATGGCAGCCGCGAGGGGGTGGGAGCCTGGTTCAATTACGGCGAGATCTTGCCCCGTGTTGACATCCCATACCCGCGCGGTCCCGCTCAGCATCGACACCACGCGCGTACTGCCGGGCGAGAAGCAAGCGGCAATCGATGGAGCGCCCCGCACATGCTGAGTCCTCGAGTGACCGTAATAGGTCTGGATCAACCGCGACGTGCGCCATTGCCACACGTGTAAGATGTTGTCGTCGTGGCTCGCCGTCAGGATGTGCTCGCTGTCAGGACTAAACACATCGATCGACACGTACGAGGCGAGCCCTGCGGCTACCGGGGGCGAGAGCGCGGTCACCTTGTGCGTCTCTAGGTCTACGATAAAGGGGGGCACTCCGGTGCCGAACGGGCTCTCATCGGTGCTGCCCCGCAGCAAGAGATACCGCCCGTTCGGGCTGACCTCCACGCGAATAGAGCGAAGGGGAACGCCTAGTGGGATGGGTTGCCCTGTCACGCGCCCATCTTTGAGAGCCACCACACGGACCACGTTGTCATCGTCGACAAGAGCCACCCGACCGCCGTCAGGGAAGGCGGCCGCTTCTCGAACGATGATACTCGAGTCGGCGAACAACTCCTCTTCTCCCGGTCCATAGACGCTTCCGTCACGTACGAAGAGTCCATCGCCAGCGCTCAATGTCTCGTGATGGCGCTCCCGTTCGGCTTCGGTCAAGGAGACCGTTGGTGCATCGTGCACGTCCCAGAACCGCAGGGAACCATCAACGGAAGCCGTCACGATCAACCCGTCGGGGCTGACCGCGGCCCGGGTGATCGGGGTCGATGCGTTTAGCACGACCTCCTGTTCTAGAGGGCTCAGCGAAGGGGATCCCCATAAACGGGCACGGCCGTCTCTATCGACCGAGACCAGATGCCCCCTACCGAACTCAATCGGCAGCTTATTCCGGGGGTCGAAGTACGTCGCGTCGTCTTGAAGGCTCGCATCCTCACGCCGGTAGATCAAGCCTGGCCGGTTCACGTTGAAGGTCACCGTTACCCCCCCTTGGGCCGCGACCGCCAGCACGTCGCCATCCGGACTAAAGCGCAGGCCTGCATCCAGGGTTGCGACCTCAGACGAGGTGCTCCCAATGAGGCGCGCGGACGTGAGGTCCCATAGACGTACCATCCCCCTGAGGGACACCGGAGACTCGGGACCGAATGTGGCCAGGATCTCGCCATTCGGGCTCACAGCCATGGCGGAAACGTCGGTGGGCAACTCATAGCGCACCTCACCTTCCCAGACGTGGACACGCTGGCGGTGGGTTTGGGGGATCCCGACGATCGCAGTAGAGAGTGGACGCGATGTTCGGGTGACGACCCGGCCGCCGATGGCAAGCGCGGCACCGATGAAGTCCTGCTGGGAAGGAGGCTCTAAGGACGCAAGAACGTTCCCGGTGATGGCGTCCCAGACTTGGACAATCGCTCCTCGATTGGGGAACGTGAGGACCCGGCGACTACCGGACGACCACTCCAGACCATCGTCCCACTGCCAGGTCCCCGCGAGCACGACAGGGGGCGCATCAGAATCAACCTCCCAGATGCGAAGGGTGGAGTCCGATATGGCCGCGAGACGACGTCCATCAGGGCTGAGCCAAGCGTTGCGGAGCCGATCACTCGGCCCACCGTGTGCCGCCACTGGCTCCCCCGTTCTGAAGTCCCACACCCGAGCCCATCCATCCAGGCCGGTGGATACGAATCGCTCGCCTTGGGCGTCGAAGTCGATCTCTACGATCTGACCCTCGTGACCATCGACCTCACGTCGGACGTGAGGCTCCTGAAGGGCCTGGAAAAGGGTCGACTGGAGTTGCGTCGAGACCGAGTCTGTAGCCTCGGCGGCAGCGATGGCGAAGACCAGCGCCTCTACCGGGTCGCGGTCGAGGGCGGCATTGGCTTGGCTGATGTAGTACCGGGAGAGGGCGATGTCCCGCTCTTGGCGGGCGATGCCGGCCTGGTAAAACGCGATGGCTGCGATGATCGCGATCAGCGCCACCACGACTGCGAAGACGATCCGAGCCTGGCCGCGCCTCCGGATGCTCGCGCGTGCGAAGTCCAACTCGGTCCGGTTCATCCAGACGCCCTCCTCGGCGTCGGCCGACGCGGCCGGCCGGAGACGCCGCCAGGCCTGCCGTATCGCTCGGGCAAGGCGTCGTCGGCGCGTGAGAGCCTCCGGGCGCAGCGTCCGCTCTTCGCGGACCACTTGCTGGAGCAGCAGCCCCGCGCGCGACGAGTCGCGCCACAGGACGCCTTTCCGCATCCGGTCGGAGTCGGCGCCAGCCCACTCCTGGGCGGCCCGCGTAAGCCGCCTCTGAAAATGGAGGTCTGCGGCCCGGTTCTCCTCGGCGCGGATCCAATCCGTGAGTTTCTTCCAGGCGTTCACGAGGGCGTCGTGCGCGGGCTCGACGTATTTCTTGCTGTCCACGTCGGGCCGCTCACTGTTCTCCACGTCGGGCCGCTCATTGGCCTCCACCACCACGAGCCGTGCCTTGGTCAGCTTTTTGATGACCGCGAGCGCCCGCTTGGTCTCCGCCTTGTCGGGGTACTCTAGCTCGGAGCACGGGACGCGCCGCCGGGCCACGTTGCCGCCCTCGGAGGCTACCATGCGCAGCATCAGCCGCCGCATCGTCTCCTGGTGCGCCATGCCGAGCGCCTCGTACTCTGCATCCGCCCGCGTTCGGAGCGCCCCAACCACGCCACCCACGGCGTCGTAGTCGGCCTCCTCGATCGCCCGGTCGTCGCTGTCGCGGAGGACGTAGTGGCGGTACATCTCGCTGAGGGCGAACGAGAGCAGCGGCAGCCCGCCGGGCATCAGGATCACCTCGTTGATCAGCTTGTCGACGAGGCCATGCGGCTCGAAGTACATCACGCGCTGCGAGGCCGGTTTTTCGATCACGCCTCGTATCTCGTCCTGTGTCATCGGCGGCACCCGGAAGCCGCCCTTCTTCCAGTGGGCCTTTAGCACAGAGCCGTCGAACTGCGGCTCGAAGTCGGAGCGCAACGTCAGGATCAGTCGGAGCTGCTTCGGGTGCGCCTTGACGAGACGCAGCAGCAGCGCGAGCGTGGCCTCGCGCGCCTCGGCCTCGCGCGTCATGGTCACCAACTCCTCGAACTGGTCTACGATGAGTACGAGCCGGGTATCGGGGGTTGCGGCGCACCATGCGGCGATCCGCTCCTCTACCGTGTCTCCTGTTCCTAGCTCGGCGACGGCCTGCTCAAGGGCCTGCCCCGGATCTGCCCCCGGCCGGACGACGGGGAGGATGTGCCACGCCCGCCCCTCGTCGCGCTTGAGCCGGGGCACGAGGCCCGCTTTCACCACGCTCGACTTGCCCGTGCCCGAGGCCCCCAGGACAATCGTGAGCGAGTGCTCCTCGACGTGGGCCTCCAACCCCTTGATCACGTCGTCGCGGCCGAAGAACAGCGGGGCGTGCTCTTCGTCGTAGGACTCCAGCCCGCGCCACGGGTTGTTCTCGAACGTCAGCGGCGGGGCCGGCGGCAGGTTCAACTCGTGGCCGGGGACCAGGAAGATGAACTCGCCCTTGTCGTGCTTGGCGAGCGGCCACAGGCGGGGCGTCTGGCGGTTCCCGGCGTCGATGGTCGCGGGCTGGACGGCGTGCTCGAGGTACAGGTAGAGTTCACTCGCCGTGATGACCCCGTCGCCGTCGCCCTTCGGGATCAGGTCGCCGGCGCCTTCCAGCGCGTCGAACAGGGCCTGCGCGAAGGGCGAGTGGCCGCCCACCTCGCCGCGGTCGCCGAAGGTGCCTGGGAGCGCGTCGAGCGCCGTCTGATCGTGCGACGCCGACGCCAGCGCCTGCCACGCCGGGTCCAGAATGAAGCGGTCGTAGCGCTCTTGGTGGATCACCTCGGGCAGCACCATCAGGGCGCGCGTGCTGGACCACCGGAAGGCGCCCGAGAAGCAGCTGTCGAGGACCACCAGCATATGCCGGCACTTGATGGCGCTCAGGGCCTCGTTGAGCGCCGGCATGTGGAGGTAGGTCTCCGCCTCATGGAGCCGGGCGTCCTGCGGCACGAGGTAGCCCGTCGGGCCGTCGTCGCCATCCAGGGCCACGCCGTGCCCGGCGAAGTAGAACAGCATCCGGTCGTCGGAGCCGAGGTCGCGCGCGAGGTCGGCCAGCAGGCCCTCGATGGCTGCGAGTGTCGCCTGGCCGTCGAGCAGAAGCCGGACGTCGTAGCCGTGGTCGTCGCCCAGGAGGTGGCCGAGGCGACGGGCATCGCTGGCCGGCGTCTGGAGCGCGGGGACGCCGTCGGTGTAGGCGTCGATGCCGATGACGACGGCCACGCTCTGCTGGAAGTCGGGGCGGCCAGCCATGGCGTCAGGCGGTGAGCAAGGTGAACTGCTGCTGCTGGGCGACGTGGGGCTGCAAGACCGCCGAGAGAGCAATGGATGTGTGCGCTTAACCCATTGAGGATAGGGTCTTGTGCCTCTGTGTCGGTTCGCGCCTCACCCTCCTCGCTCGGACCCGCTACTCCAACCCGTAGGCGTAGACGCTGACGCCGACGTAGCACAGTTCCGTCCTACAGTCGATGAGCTCGACAGCGAGGGTGTAGGTGTCCGCCGAGGAGGGCGTGATGCGGAGCCGGGGCTCGGTCCCGTCGTCCCACGTCACGGCGCCATCCTGATTGAGGGGGGTGACGCCGTCGGCTTGGAGGAGCTCGAGTTCGACGTCGCTGCAGTCGCCGTCGCACACCGCGACGACCACGTACTCGTAGCCCAGCTCCACGGGCAGTAGGATGGACTCCGGCTCGTTCTCGGAGACGTACAGGATGGTCTCCACCTCGCCGGGAATGCCGTCGGGCCGCTTGCTCATGAGGTCCGCCGCGACCTCCTGTTGAGCCCTGTCGTCCACGTTGTCGGCGATCCCTGCCGCCAGGATGAGGGCCGTCGCGGCGTCGACCTCGGTGCCGTCGGCGAAGCCTAGGTCCACCTCGGTGACGTCGTCGGGGCCGATGCCGACTTCTCCGTCGTCGGATAGGGTAAAGAGGTACTGAAGTCCCACGACGGCCCCGAAGATGGCCAGCGCGGCGAGGCCCCACGTTTTGGCCTTCCGGCCGGCGCTCGGCGTGGGCTCGGGCACGACGGGAGCCCGGAGCGTCGGGGCGGGATCGGGCGCCGGCGCCGGGTCGGCGGCGAGCGCTGGCGCGTCGGCCTCCGGCGCCTCGGGCGGGCCGAACAGGTAGCCGTCCGAGGCGCGCATGAACAGGACCGGCGTGGCCCACTCCAGCGAGGCCTCGTTCGAGCGCCAGATGGCCCGGCGCCCCACGGCCACGGCGGCGTCGACCGGCTCGCCCTGGGCGATCATCGAGTAGAACTTGTCGGAGAAGGCGAGCGCGGCCCGGTCGGCCACCGGCACCTGCATCGCGACGACGGCGGGGATGCCTGCCGCGACGAGCGCCGAGGCCACGCCGGTAAACGGGTCGACGCCCGCCTGGTGGCTCGACCGCCCGGTGTCGCACGCGTTGAGGACCACCAGGCGCATCGCGCGCCGCTCGGCGAGGTCGTCGCCGAGATGGGAGGCGGAGAGCGACACGGACCGCCCGTGCTCGTCCTCCAGAAGCAGGACGCCGCCCCGCTGGTCGTTGAACCCGCCGTGGCCCATGTAGTGGAGGACGTGGAAGTGTCCCGTGTCGAGGGCGTCGTAGAGCTTCGCCTCCGTCGCGTGCTCGATCACGGTCACCTCGACGTTGTCGAGCCCTTCGAGGGTGGCGACGACGCGTCGCTTCTCGCCGTCGAGGTCGAGCGGCTTGGTGTCGGAGGGGTTGGCGAGCACGAGGAGCACGCGGAGCGGCGGCGCGAACGGGCGCATCTCGTAGGGCTGCGCCACGTCGAACGAGCGGATGACCGGGGTGAACTTCGAGCGTCCCAACGCCTCGCGCGTCACGTCGTTGTAGATCAGCTCCCAGGGCAGGCCCGCCAGCTCCGCCAGGGCCGGGTCGCTGGGGTCGATCTGGAGGCGGATCCGGACGCCGTTGTCCGTGCCGCTCCCCTGGCTCCGCATGAACGCGTCGCGGACGGGGCCAGCCAAGAGGGCGTGGAACAGCGTGCTCCCCACCTCGCGCGCGGAGACCGGTGTGGGCGGCTCGCCCTCCTCGATGATCATGGCGCGGTGAGCCCCACCCGCGGCGCCGCGCGTCGCGGCCGACGACGCCTCCAGGAGGGCGTCCAGGTGGTACTCGTCGAGGCGTCCCGGGAGCTCCAGCGGGGCCGACACCTGGCCGCCCGCCAGCGAGCTGGAGGAGACGTACAACCCATCGGCTCGATTCTCGAAGCGGAGCAGGAAGTCACTGTATTCGGTCATCGGTCCGAAAGAGAGAGAGATGGGGTCAGGCGTGGAGCCACGTCAGCAGCTTCGCCTGGGCGTCGGGGTGCTGGAAGAAGGTCGAGTGGGCGACGCCCGCCGCAGTCGGGAAGACGTGGCGGTCGGCCTCGGCGACCAGGTCGACGCCGTCGGCGTCGGTGTCGCCGTAGACGCTGGCGGTCGGGACCACCAGGTCGTTCTCGGCGCCGAAGACGCGGCCCAGGAGCCGGTTCTTGGCCCAGTCGGCGAGGCCCGGGTGGGCCGGCTTGAAGTCGGCCGCGAGGGCGAGGTAGCGCGTGTCGCCGCGGCCGTTGAGCGCGTTGAGGCCGCGGAGGAACTCGCCCGCCGGCTGCATAGCCCGGAGGCCGTCCAGGCCCTCGAGCACGCCGACGGCGAGCAGCTTGGCGACGGTCACGATGCCGTCGAGCGCGTCGGTCACGGGGTTGTCGGGGACGAGCGTGAGCAGGTTCGTGTAGCTGTCGATGAGGTCGCCCATGTGCGTCGAGTCCGCCAGGGCGGTGCCGGCGTTGGGCGAGGCCACGAACACGACCTTCCCGACCGCCAGCGACCGCGCGCCGAGCGAGAGCGCCGACTGCCGCTCGACCAGCACCCGGCTCACGAGCCCGCCGCGCGAGTGGCACACGATGTCGAGGTCGAGCGCGGCGTCGTCGGGCAGCCGCCCGATCAGCTGGCGGACGTTCTCGTCGGGGTCGTCGGAGAGCGTGAAGTGGTCGAAGGCGAAGACGCGGCCCTCATAGCGTTGGTGGAGCGCCGTCATCGTGGTGGGGCCGAGGCCTCCGAAGGCCGAGTGGGCCCGGCTGAAGGTGCCGTGCACGAACAGCAGCGACCGCCCCTCCGCCAGCCGCGGCCAGTCGTCGGGCCCGAGCGCGGTGGGCGAGGGGGCGCGGTAGTCGGCGGGCGTGAACGGCCGCAGTCCGTACGGCCGGCGGCGGCCCTCCCACGTTGCCGCAAACCGGTCGCCGACGGCGCCGATCCACTCCTCGAAGAGCGGGAACACGAGGCGCTCGATGAGCTGCGACGTGATGAACTCGGACACGACGCCGCGCGTGTCGCCCGTCTCGGCGGGCCCAGCGCGGCGAACGACGAACGTCTGCGTGCCGGCGGGTGCGTCGTCGAGGCGGCGCGCCGTGGGCGCTTCGGGCACGTGCCACGTGACGACGCCGCTCGCGTCGGTGACCAGCAACAGCTGCCCGTGGCCCGGCACCGCCGGCATGTCGAGCCGGATCTCGGGCTCGTCGCCCAGGGTCCGCGTCTCCGAGAGGTGAACGTTCTCGACCTCGATTGTCTGGCGCGTCGCAACGTTCTCCTGCGCCAGCACCGCGGCCAAGCCGGTGGTCGGCCCCCGGCTCCGCGTCTTGACGGCCTCGGCCGAAGGCCGAACCCGGACCTCGCCTTCCAGGCCCGTCGCGCGGACCGTGATCCCGCCCAGGTCGAGCGGCGTGGCGCCGAGGGACTGCCCGGCGGACCGGCGGCGGAGCAGCCATGAGCGTTGGACCGTTGTCCAGTCGTCGTCCTCGCCGGGCACCTCCTCAATCACGATGGCCCGCATTGGCTCGCCCCGGAAGGTGCGCTGGAGCAGCGCCGAGAGCGTCGAGCCCGGCCCGCCGAGCGGTCCGCCGCGGAGTCGTTCTTGGTTGAGCGCCGAGAAGTCGGTCGGCTGGGTGGTGACGAACACCTTGAGCGTCTCGAGGCCCTCGTCGGGCTCGCCCTCGAACGGCTCGCGGACGAAGGGAAACCCCGGGGGGAAGTCCAGCCGGATGTTGCCCTGGTAGCCCACGCGGAGCGACTTGCCCGGCGCGACCGCCTCGTTCGCACCCGGAACGTTCAGGGTGTCCACCCCGGCGGCCTGGTCGAAGCCGAGCATGTTGACGAACACGGGCTCGGTGTGGTGGTTGGTGACCGAGAACGCGATGCGGTCGCCCACCTCGAACACCAAGCTGCCGCCCGCGTCGGGCTCGGCGTCGCGCCACTGGTCGCCGACCAGCGTCTGAATCTGCACCGTGGCCGTGCCCGTGAGGCGGCCCGGCGTCGGGTTGTCGAGCGTGAGGGCGGCCCGGTAGTGGGCCACCTTGCGGAGGTTCTCGACCATCCGCGCCTCGACGCCGGCCTCGGAGGCCGGGTGCGGCGGGCACACCAGCCGCCCGCCCGCACCGACGGCCGCCCAGGTCGCCTCCGCGAGCGCGCCGAGTTGGGGCACCGGATCGCCCTCGGCCACGGTGTCGCGGGCGGCGAGGCGGACCAGCCGCACCTCGGCGGGCTCCCCCTCGGGAACCGCCCGGAGCAGCTGCTCGCCGTCGATCCGCTGGGCCATCTCTGCGTCGGCCACCGCCACGCGCAGCACGCGCTCGCCCCACTCGGCCTGGACCACGACGGCACGCGCGCCGACGCCGATCGCGCCGGGCTCCTCGACCACCTCGGCCTGGGAGGTCACGGCGCCGACCTCCGTGATCCGGACCCGGCCGAGCGGCTCGGCGCCCTCGGTGGTCTTGGTGCCGACCGCAAACACATTCGCCTCCGAGCCGGCCGTCAGCCCGTGCGCGGCGCCGCCGGCCAGCGTCACCGCGCCGCCGTCGCGCGCCTCGACGCCGAAGAAGGCCATCGGCTCGATGTCGGTGACACCGAACACCTCGCGGTCGAGCGCGCCCTCCATCTGGGGGTGCTGCTTGCCGTTGTACGCCGTGACGAGGGGGCGGACGCGGTCGTAGATGTCGCGGTAGGTCGTGCCCGGCGCGGCATCCTGCAGCGCGCGCGTCAGGAAGTAGGTGAGCGCGCCGTGCGTCGTGCCGGTCTCGGCGTCGGTGTACTCGTAGGACAACTGCTCGTCGCGGCAGCCCGCGATGAGGACGTAGGCGCCATCGAGCGGGAGCCAGCCGCTCGGGCCCTCCTCCGCAGCCGCACTGCGCGTGCTGCCGGCGGCGGGCGCGCGGCCGAGTTGGTCGGCAGGGCGCGTGTCGGGTTCAAGCGAGCGGGCCTGGCCGCCGAAGGTGTCGCGTGAGATGGTGCCCGAGTGGCAGCAGTCGAAGAGCAGCGTCAGGAAGGGCGTCTTCGCCGCGATCCGCCGAATGAAGGCGTGGATTTCGTCGTCGGTGATGTCGGTGTTGGGGCCCGACACGCGGACGCCATCGTGCGGCACGATCGTCTCGTCGAGGCCGTCCGGCTCGTCGCCCTCGAGGTCGGTGATCTGGGAGCCGTGTCCGGCGTAGTGGACCACCACGACGTCGTCGTCCTGGACCTGCTCGGCCAGCGCGTCGAGCGCAGCCAGGATGCCCGCACGGGTCGCCGCCGCGTTGGTCAGGGTCGTCACCTGTTCGGCGGGGAAGCCGAAGCGGTCGCGCAGCAGCCCTCCCATAGCCATCACGTCGTTGACGCACCCCTTCAACTGGTGGTACTTGCTGAGGTTGGGGTACTGATCGATCCCGATCAGCAGCGCCCACTTGCGGGGGAAGGAAGGCATCACGAGCGGCGGGGATCGATATAAGTACCGATAATACAGGGGGAGCCCGTATCCGCAACCCCCGCTTCGCGAACGGTCGCCGTGCTCGGTCCGCCACTCCAGGAATCTGCGAAGGCCCGTCCGCAGCCGAGCCGTCCTCTTCGGAGCCGTCAGCGGCTGTAGGGTGCCTGGAGTGCCGTCGACGGGTGGGGCGTCGCGCTGTGGCTGTCGCCCGGGATCCGCTTGGCCGTCCAGCCAGGCGTGTCGGCGACGGCGCCGCGGTCGAAGTGCGTCCGCATCGGGCTGTCCTCGGGGCCGAGGTCGAGGTCGACCGTGGCGTCGGAGCGGCCCGATCCCGCCAGCGCGATCATGCGGTCGGCCTCGGCGCCGTTCGCGGTCCGGCCGGGCGGCAAGAGGTCCGTGTTGCGGCCGCGCGCCACGTTCTCGACGGCGACGACGAGGTGGCCTGGCGCCAGCCCGGCGCGCTCGAAGGTGCGGGCGACCTCCGCCGTCATCGGACCGTTCCAGGAGCCGTCGAGGACCACCCACACGGGGTAGCGCTCGTCGGTGTCGCGGGCGTAGAAGTCGGGCAGGTGGACGGTGTACGGCCGCGTCTCGCCCATCGCTTGCGACTCGATCTCGCCGTCTTCGGCGTCCACCACGTCGGATGGGCTCGGCCCGCCACGGGCGGCGAACTCGGAGACCATCACGGTCGCGACGGCGGCACCCATGCCGCCGGCGGAGAGCGAGGCGACGAGCCAGATGGCGACTCCGAGGGCGACGAGTGTCCAGCGGGGCATACCGCGAAGGGGAGAGGTCACCGCGCTACGACCGGACCGAGCGCCGGGTCTGCGGCCGGCCGGGCCGGGTCAGAACGTGAGGTCGAAGCGGCCGCCCGTCACCTCGATCGTCTCGCCCGCCGGCGTCCGGGCGGTGAACGCGAACGTGCCCACGATGGTCGTCGCCGAGACGGACGACACGGTGACCGAGCCCGACGTCGCCGCGTACGTCTGGTCGGCCTGCTGATCGGGGTCGGCGGCGCGAGCCGTATACACGCCCGTCGCTGTCGTCGCGCCGATCTCGAAGGTGCCCACCTCCGTGGGCGCCGTGACCGCCAGCAGGCGCTGGCCGCCGTCCGAGACCACGTTGTCGAGGCTGGCCACGGTGACCTGGCCCGAGGCTTCCTCGGCGCGCACGCACGGCGTGCTGTAGCTGGCGCTGCCGACCGTCGCGGAGACGGTGCCCGTGTCGGCGTAGCCCGAGGCCGCGCACGCCGCGCCGTCGACGGCGTCGCTGAGCGTGTCGCACCCGCTGACGAGGAGTACGGAAAGCAGAAGGGCGGCGGGGAGGAGCGTGCGCATCGGATGGGAGGGGGCTGGCCGCACGGTACGACAGGGCGCGCGCGTCGGGAAAGAGGCGAGGGCGCGCCGGTCGCGCGCGCGGTCTCTATCCTTCGGCCCCCACGCCCTCACCTGCATGCGCCCGCTCGCCCTCCTCACCGCCGTCGCCCTCGCCGCCAGCGGCGCGCTCGCGCAGCCCAACGACTCCGGCTTGCCGCTGGAGCCCGAGCAGGCGGCCTTCGACGCCACCTACTACGACCTCGCCGTCGCCGTCGACATCGATTCTCGCACCATCGACGGGACGCTGGTGATGGAGGCGCGCATCGTCCAGCCGACCGCCGCGATCCTGCTCGACCTCGACGCGCCGCTGGCGGTGACGAGCGTCGAGGAGGTCGCCTACCTCGTCGGCACCGGCGAGGAGGTGGCGCTCGCGCGGCCCTTCGAGCGCGACGGCAACCGGGTGCGCATCCGGCTCGGCCGGACGGCCCAGCCCGGCGAGGGCCTGCGGCTGAGGATCGCCTACAACGGCGCGCCCCGCGTGGCCCCCCGCCCGCCGTGGGACGGCGGCTTCACCTGGGCCGAGACCGAGGACGGCGCGCCGTGGGTCGCCGTGAGCTGCCAGATCCAGGGCGCCGACCTGTGGTGGCCGGTCAAGGACCACCCGAGCGACGAGGCCGACTCGGTCCGCGTCGCGCTGACGGTCCCGTCCGAGCTCCGCGCGATCTCGAACGGCGTCTGGGAAGGGCGGACCGACCACGGCGACGGGACCGCGACCGAGCGCTGGTTCGTGTCGACGCCCATCAACAACTACGGCGTCTCGTTCGGGATCGGGCCGTACCAGACGGTCGAGGCGGTCTACGAGAGCCCCCTCGGGTACACGGCCGACGTCCCCTTCTTCGTGCTCCCCGAGCGCGTCGACGACGCCCGGCGGATGATGCCGAGCCTGCTGGCGGACCTCGACTTCATGGAGCGGACCTTCGGCCCCTACGCCTGGCGCGGCGACGGCTACAAGATCTTGCACACGCCGTACCTCGGCATGGAGCACCAGTCGCTCGTCGCGTATGGCTCGACGTTCGAGGACGGGCCGTTCGGGTTCGACTGGCTCCACTTCCACGAGCTCGCGCACGAGTGGTGGGCCAACCTCGGGTCGGCGCCCGACTGGAACGACTTCTGGATCCACGAGTCGTTCGCCAGCTACTCGGAGGCCTTGCGCGCCGAGGACATCGCCCGCCGAGCGGGCGCCGACGCCGACGCGACCTACCTCCGCTACATGCAGGGCAAGCGGCGCCACCAGAACGCCATCGCCGTGGCCCCGCGCGAGACGCGGACGACGCAGCAGATGTACGCGCTCCCCGGCGGCGGCTCGAACGGCGACATCTACGTCAAGGGCGCCTGGGTGCTCCACACGTTGCGCTACCTCATCGACGACGACGACGCCTTCCTGACCGCCATGCGGTCGCTCCTCTACCCGTCCCAAGCGCACGAGGCCGTGACGGACGGGCGCCAGGCGCGCTGGGTGTCGACCGACGACGTGCTGTCGGCGATGTCGCGCGCGGCCGGGCGCGATCTGGCGGGCGTGTTCGAGGTGTACCTCCGCCAGCCCACGCCGCCGCGGCTCCGCATCGAGCACGAGGTGACGACCGCCCGGACGGCGGAGTCGTCGGCGGTCGTGCTGACGTGGGTCGTGCCCCCGGCCGCGGCCGGCGCCGTGTTCGACGTGCCCGTCGAGGTCACGGTCGACGGCGTCGCGCACCGCGTGGCGATGCCGGGCGGCGTGGGGCGGCTGCCGCACGCGCCGGGCGCCGCCGTCGAGGTCGATGCGCGCCGGGTGCTCTGGGACCCGGCCGACTGACCCCGCCTCGGCGCCGGGGCGGACGGCTCACCCCCGGGGCAGCGTCAGCACGAACGTGGCCCCCTCGCCCTCGGCGGTCTCGACGGCGAGCGTCCCGCCGTGGCCCTGCGCGACGATGTCGTGGCTGAGCGAGAGCCCGAGCCCGGTCCCCTGGCCGGGCGGCTTCGTGGTGAAGAACGGCTCGAACACCTTGGCCGCAACGTCGGGCGCCATCCCCGGCCCGTTGTCGGCCACGCGGACCTCGACGCCGCCCGCCGCCGCCCGCGTCGAGACGGTCACCGTGGGGGCGTACGCGTCGCCCGCCCCGGCCGCCCGCTCGGCCACGGCGTCGAACGCGTTCGAGAGCAGGTTGACGAGGACCCGGCCGAGCTCCTGCGGCACCCCCTCGACCGCGCCCGCCCCCCCGTAGTCGCGGACGATGGCGGCCTCGGCGCCGGGGTCGCGGGCCCGCTGCCCGTGCCACGCGAGGTCGACGTGCTCGTCGACGAACGCGTCGAGGTCGACGGGGCGGCGTTCGCCGGTCCCGTTCCGGGCGTGCGCCATCATCGAGGCGACGATGGCGTCGGCGCGGCGGCCGTGGGCCTCGATGGTGCCGGCGTTCTGGCGGATGTCGTCGAGGAGCGCCTGCCGCTCGGCCGGGTCGGTCGTGGCCGCGAGCTCGTCGGCGAGCTCGACGGTGAGCCCGGCGAAGTTGGTCACGAAGTTGAGCGGGTTCTTGATCTCGTGGGCGATCCCGGCGGTCAGCGCCCCGAGCGACGCCATCTTCTCGGCGTGGAGGAGCCGGCCCTGGGCCGCCTCCAGCTCGGCCGTCCGCTCGGCCACGAGCTCCTCCAGCCGCTCGGTGTGGTCCCGGAGCGACGCCGTCATGCCGTTGAACCCGGCGGCCAGCCGCCCGAACTCGTCCGGCGTCCCGACGGGCACGGCCACGCCGAGGTCGCCGGCATCGACGCGGCGGACGCCGGCGAGCAGGTCGCGGAGCGGGCGGAGCAGGCTGCCCCGGAAAAACAGCGGGAACACGAGCACCACGAAGGCCGAGGCCCCGAGCGTGAGCCAGACGAGCGGGGCGACCCGGGCGTGGGCCGCCTCGAGGTAGGCCAGCTGGTAGTTCTCGAAGTGCGGGGCGCCCGGCGCGACGCGGGCCGGCAGCGCTGCGTCGAGGGGGGCCGCGCGGTCGAGCGGCGTGCCGCCGGGCAGGATCCCCCGGCCGAGGAGCCCCCGCGTGGGGCTCACGTCGCCGTAGACGAAGTCGATCCGGCCGTCGGCGTGGAGTACGAGCTGGACCGTGGCCTCGCCCCGCCCGTAGACGGTGGCGGCGCGGACCCAGGTGAGCGTGGCGCGGCGCGGCGCCCGCTCGAGGAACACCCCGCCGCCGCGGCTGGGGTCGAGGTCGAGGCCGAGCGGGACGACCGCCGCCGGCCGGGCGATCGCGAACTCCCGGAACGTCCGGGCCGACCCCCCGAACGTCACCACGGGGTCGTTGTCGACCGTCGCCTCGGTCTGAGGGCGGCCGTAGAACGGGAACGCGAAGCCGAGCGCGACCGTCGTGTCGGCGGCATTCGCGAGCCCGAGCCGGCCGCCGCGCGGGACGACGGGCCGCGCCGGCAAGGCGTCGAGCGTGTAGCCCCCGGCGCCGTCGGGCGTGTACCGCAGGGCTTGGTTCTGGGGCATGGCCGGGAGCGCGTCCGGGACGACCCGGAACGGGAACGCCGCCGTCACCAGGCCCGACGTGACGGCCAGCGCGGTCGCGAGCGCGAGCCCGACGAGCTTGGCCTGGAGCGTCGTCGGCTCGGGCGCGTGCGCGAGGTAGACCGCCGCGAACCCGAAAAAGAACCCCAGGAACCCGATCCCCGCGATCACCCGGGACGCTCCGAAGACGGGGAGGACCCCCGCGTTGACGAGCGCCTGCTCGCCCAGGAACGCCACCAGGAGCACGTTGATGAGGGCGTACGACCCGAACGCCCGCGCCGCCTGCGCCCGCCCGGTCCGCTTGGCCCACCGCCGCTTGCGCACGAGCACGACCGTCGCCCACGCCATGAACGCGAGCATGAGGGGCGCGTGCAGGAGGGCGGGCCGGCCCTGGCCCGGGGCCCACACGAACGTCCCCACGACGACGGCGAGGTGGAGCGCGAGGAGCCCGCCGGTCCCGGCCGTCACCCAGCGGGCCTCCCGGGGGAACGGCGCCTCGAGGATCCGATAGGCGAACCCCATCATCGCCCACAGCGCCACGCCGGTCGAGACGAAAAAGACCCCGCCCAACAGTCGCCAGAGCACGGGGTCGTCCGTGAACAGGGTCGTGTTGACGACGGCGCCCAGGGCGTACACCGAGAGCGCGCCGTAGACGGCGACCAGCCACCAGGTGGCCCGGCTCTTCCCCCGGATCGACACGAGGTACCCCAGCACCGCCACGTTCATGACCAGCAGCGCCAGGTTGACGACCGTGTCGGGCTCGAACAGGAAGTGCGTCATGGGAGAGGCGCGCTCGGCGCCCTGAGTCTACGCGCCACGCGGCGAACGCCGTCGGGCCGGCTGTTCCAGCGAAAGCCCTAACACTCCGGGAGACTGGCGGTGCGTCCATGTGGCCGCCCCTCGCTGTCGTCGCCCTCCTCGTGCCGGACCCGCTCGCGGCCGGGCAGATCCTTCTGCGCCCGCCCGAGCCCGTGCTTGCGCCCTGAGCGCGGGGAGGGCGAGGTGATGCTGACCGGGATCGTGCCGCCAGCCGCTACGGACGCCGTGTTCGGCGTGCCCGTCGGCGGCGTCGCGCAGCGCGTCGAGATGACGGGCGGGACGGGTCGGGTCGGGGTGCCCGCGGGCACGACCGTCGAGATCGACCCCAACGGCCGGGTCTTGTTCGAGCCGGTGCGCTGATCCTCGCCCCCCGGGAGACCGGAGGGGGCCTGCTCCTCGCCACTCGCGGCTATCGACCCGCGCCGAACTCGTAGGTCTCCGGCGGCTCGGCGTCCAGGAGGTGGCGCACGAAGTAGTCCCAGCGACGGCGCATCATGTAGGCCGAGGCCGGGCCGAAGCCGTGGCGCGCGTTCGGGAAGAGGAGCAGGTCGAAGTCCTTGTTGGCCTCGATCAGCGCCTGCACGACGAGCAGCGTGTTGTACGGCGGTACGTTGTCGTCGAGCATCCCGTGCGCCAGCAGCAGCTTGCCCTTGAGGTTGGCTGCGAGCGTCTGGTTGGCCTCCACGGCGTAGTTGTCCGAGCCGTCTTCGCTCCCGATCAGCAAGCCCTGGTAGCGCTCGCCCCAGTCGTCCTCGTAGTTGCGCTGGTCGTGGTTGCCGGACTCCGCGATGCCGACGTCGAAGAAGTCCGGGTAGCGGAACATGGCGCCGGCGGCGATGAAGCCCCCGCCCGAGTGGCCCCAGATCCCCACGCGCTCGATGTCGATCCACGGGAACTGCCGCGCCAAGTCCTGCATCCCGGCGACCTGGCTGGGGAGGGTGTTGTCGCGGCCCATCGCGCCGTAGTAGGCATCGTGGAAGGACTTCGAGCGCCCGGGCGTGCCCATGCCGTCGATGGAGACGACGACGAAGCCGAGCTCGGCGAGCGCCTGCCGGTCGCCCCACGAGGAGCGGAAGGCGCGGCCGCCGATGCTGCCGCTCTGCGGGCCTGGGTACGCCTGGTTGATGATCGGGTACGTGGCGCTCGGGTCGAAGTCGGTGGGGCGGAAGAGCAGGCCGTAGAGCGGCGTCTCGCCGTCGGGCCCGGTCATCTCGACGCGCATCGGCGGCTGCCAGCCGCTGGCGACGAGCGCCGAGATGTCGGCGGCCTCGAGGTCCATCACGTGCCGTCCGTCGCGGTCGCGGAGGGCGACCACGGGCGCCGCGTCGGCGCGGGAGTAGGTGTCGATGACGTACGCGCCCGAGGGCGAGATCTCGACGGAGTGGTCGCCGTCGTCGGGCGTGAGCGCGATCTGCGCGCCGCCGTCCAAGCTCGTCCGGTAGAGGTGGCGGAAGTAGGGGTCCTGGCCCGGCTCGCGGCCTTGCGCTTGGTACCAGATCTCACGGGTGTCTTCGTCGATCCGCTCGATCCGGGTGACGGGCCCCTCACCCGTCGTGATGCGGTTCTTGAGCACGCCCGTGTCGAGGTCGTAGAGGTAGAGGTTGCCCCAGTCGTCGCGCTGCGAGTACCAGACGACCTCGCGCGTATCCCAGAGCACGCGCCAGCCGGTGACGGACTCGAAGTGGGTCTCCTCAGTCTCGGTGAACAGGTCGCGGACGGCCCCCGTCTCGGCGTCGGCCAGCCGCAGCGTCGCCGACTTGTGGTCGCGCGGCGTGGACGCCAGCGCCAGCTCCGTCCCGTCGGGGCTCCAGACGTAGTCGTCCATGCTGAGGTCGTCGCCCAGCGTCGCGCGGTGGAACTCGGGGGCGAGGTCGAGCGCGGTCATCCGCCCGCTCGCCACGTCGATCACGACGCGGCGCAGCATGGCGACGGCGTCGTCGCCGGGCAACGGGTACTTCCACTGCTGGAGCACGGGCGTGCCGACCGTCGTCTCGACGAGGTACATGTCGCCGACCTCGCGCTCGTCCTGCTGCTGCGTCGCGATCCGCCGGGAGTCGGGCGACCACAGGAGGACGGGCCGGGCGCTCTTGCGCCAGCCGGCGTTGTCGGTCGCGTAGCCGTTGTTCTCCGTGCCGTCGGTGGTGAGCGGCGTCTCCTCGCCGCTGGCGACGTCGCGGACCCACAAGTTCCAGTCGCGGATGAAGGCGGCCTTCGTGCCGTCGGGCGAGAGCACGTCCGTGCGCGAGAAGCGGCGCATCATTGCTTCGCGCGGGTCGGGCACCCGGCGCGCGCCCGCCTCCGTGCACGTCTCGGCGTCGAGGTCGCACACCCAGTGCGTCTCCCCGATGTCGACCGCGACGCCCGCGTCCATCAGCGTGACCGAGCTGAACGGCAGGTCGCCGGGCTCGACCGTCTCGCCGGTGGCGGCGGTGAGCGCGCGCGCCATCGCGGCGTGGTCGAACGCGACCTCCTTCGTCCCAGCGGCGGGGTCGACGACGTAGAACGTCTCGCCCTCGGCCGTCTCGGCGGCGTACGTGAACCGGCCGTCGTCCTGCCACGTCGGGCTCACCCGGCCGCCGACGACGAGGCCGCGCGTGGCCGAGCTCAGGAAGCGCTCGGCGTGCGCATAGTCGTCGGCCGTGACCTGCCGTTGGGCAGAGGTGGGTGCCCAGACGGCGGCCACGCAGAGAAGGAGTGCGAGGGGAGAGCGAGCGGTGAGCATGCGTCGGGGGCGGGTCAGAGGCCCGAAAGGTAGCCGCCCACCCCGTCCACCTCGGGGCCGAGGTGGACGAGCCCTCTCCACCGGGGCTCGAAAAAACGGCCCCGCCGTGCGACCGCTCGGGGCTGCGATGCATCTATGGGGTGTCTCCCCCTCGCCCATGCCGACCGATCCCGACGTTTTCCTCGACGCGCTCCGCCCTCACTACGCCGATGCGCTCCGGTACTGCCGGGGGCTGTGCGCGCGGTGGTCGCCGTCGCACGCCGAGGACGCCTTCCAGTCCGCGCTGCTCGGCGCGCTCGAAGGGTTCGACGGCTTGCGCGACCGCGAGCGGTTTCGGCCGTGGCTGTTCCAGATCGTCACGCGAGAGGTCCGGACCGCGCAGCGGCGGTCGGTCTGGCGCCGCTTGTCGCCGCTCCCGCCCGACGACGAGGCGGGCCCGCTCGGGCTGGTCACGGCGCCCGCCAGCGGCGAGGCGCACGACCTGCTGGCGGCGCTCGCCGTGCTGGGCCGGCGCGAGCGCGAGGCGCTGCTGCTGTTCGAGGTCGGAGGGTTTTCCGTCGAGGAGGTCCGCGCCGTGCAGGGAGACCGGAGCGCGTCGGCGGTGAAGAGCCGGCTCGCGCGCGCCCGTGCCCGCCTCCGTGCCCGCCTCGACGATCCGGTGCCCGTACCCGCCCTCAGCCTCTGACGCCATGTTCGACGCCCTCCAACCTCACGCCGCCGACACGTTCGACCGCGCCGCCGCCGTCGTTCGCGCCGGGCGCCCGCAGCCCGACCGCCGCCGACCCCTCGTGCTCGCCGCCGCGCTCGTCGTCGCTATCGGCGCGTGCGCGACGCCGGTCGAGTCGGAGAGCCTCGTCGGGTTCGCCGTCGAGTGGACGACGTACGGAGCGGTCGGTCCGGGTCACCACACGATGAAGGCGCTCGACGCGGCCGTGGCGGCCCCAGCGCGGCTGGCGGTCGAGACGCGCGAGGCCGAGCGTCCCCGCGTCCCCGCCGACCACGACTGGCCAAGCGGCGCGACGTGGACGCGCGTCCGATACACAGCACGGGCGCAGAACCGGGCCCAGGCCGAGGCGTGGGCCGACACGATGCGGGCGTTGGTCGGGGCGTACAACGTGGGCGTCGAGCCCGTCGTTCGGACGGAGCGGCGGGCGCTCGCGGCGCGCGTGTTCGGGCGGATCGAGCAGGCCGTCAGCGTCGCCGACCCTGACTTGTCCGACGCCGACCTCCAGGCCCTCCTCGACGAGGTCAAGGGCCTTCCTGAGCGGATGCGCGCCCGCGTCGAACGCCTGCCCGACGGGCGCCGGATTCTCGCCCGGCCGGGGGTTGCCATCGTCTTGGCCGAGGGCGTCCGCCTGTGGATCCGCCCGGACGACCCGACGGGCCAGCCCATCCGTTACGACGGCGTCGAGACCGACGGGCTCCTCATCGACACGGAGGACGGCTGGCGGCCGATGGCGGAAGTCTTCCGCGAGCACCTCCCCCGCGAGCGCTAGCCCCGCCCGGTGCGCTCGAAGAGAGCGCCCGCCGCTGACCTGCTGGCGGCAGTGGCGCACCCGGCCGGACACGATATGTGTGGAAGGGCGCGCGCGCCGTTGGAGGTGGCTCGCGCGTGTCGTACCGTCGGTCGCCGTTCACGACCTCCCATGCGCCGATTCCCCGCCGTGCTCGCCGGGCTCCTCCTCGTCAGGGCCCTCCTCGGGTGCGACGGAGCGGAGCCCGAGCCCGCCGCGAGCGCCCCGTTCGCGTGGGCGCCCGTCGCGCCCCCCGCCGATGCCCCGCTGGCGCTCGCCCTCACCGCGACCTCCGACGGGACCGTGTACGGCATCTTCGCCGCGTCCGGCCAGCTGACCCTGTCCGCCGCGCTCTACCGGCGCGACGGCGACGGGTGGACGCGAGCGATCGAGCCGCCCGTCGATGGAGGCGTCCAGCTTGCGGTGGGCGGGCTCGGAGGCGAGGTGCTGGCCTCGGTCTACTCGACCTCGCTGAGCACGCAGACCTACCGGGTGGGCGCGAGCGGGCTCGGGTCGCCGGTGGGGTACTTCCCGCCGGTCTCGATCGGTGACGTCACGGGCCTGGCGAGCGACGGGGGCGACGTGTTCCTCGCCCTGACGGGGATCGGCGAGTTGCTCCGGTCGGAGCGCGGCGGGGCGGGCGACACGTGGACGCGCTCGCCCGAGGTCGCCGGCGGCGTGCCGAGCGGGCCGGTCACGTTCGTCGACGCCCGGACCGTGCTCATGAGCGTCGCCAGCGAGCGGGCGAACGCCCTCGCCCGCTGGCGGCTCGTCCGCTCGGAGGACGCGGGCGCCACGTGGTCCGAGGTGCTCCCGGAGACGGTGGGCTTCTACAATGTCCGGACCGGACCGGGTGGGCGGCTCGTGGCCTTCTCCACCGAGGCCGCCCACGCCTCAGACGACGGTGGGAGGACATGGGCGCCGGTCGCGCTCCCCGAGCCCGGCCGCGTCATCGCCGCCGCCGCCGTGACGCCAGCCGGCTACGTCGTCGCGCTCGTCCCGCTCCCATCGCAGGCCCCGACCACCGACGCCAACCTGTTCGCCACGGCCGACGGCGGGCGGATGTGGGCCGAGGCGCGGGACGGCCTGCCGTGGCCCGGCGGGATGGCTCGGCTCAACCCCTGGCATCCGTTCGAGGGCCACCACCGGATTGTTCGGGCCGCCGACGGCCACGTCGCCCTCATGGCGGGCGGGACGATCTACCGGACGACGACGCCGGTCCTATGACCGGCGCCGCGTCTCAGCCCAGCCCGACGCGCTCGAAGATGGTGTCGACCTGCGTCTGGTGGTACGCCGGGTCGAAGGCGTCGGCGATCTGCTCGGCCGAGAGGTGCGCCGTGATGCCCGGGGCGCCCTCGACGATCGTGCGGAAGTCGCGGCGCTCGCGCCACGCCTCCATCGCCAGCGGCTGGACGGTGTCGTAGGCGAGCTCGCGGCTCAGGCCGCCCTCGATCAGCAGCAGCAGCAGGCGCTGGCTGTAGACGAGCCCATACGTCCGGCCGAGATTCTCGGCCATCCGGTCGGGGTAGACCGTCAGGTTCTCGACGATGCGCGCCATCCGCGCCAGCGAGTAGTCGAGCGCAATGGTCGCGTCGGGCAGGATGACGCGCTCGACGGACGAGTGGCTGATGTCGCGCTCGTGCCACAGCGCCACGTCCTCATACGCGGCCACCATGTAGCCGCGGAGCAGCCGGGCCATGCCGGTCAGGTTCTCCGAGCCGATGGGGTTGCGCTTGTGCGGCATCGCGCTCGACCCCTTCTGGCCGGCCCCGAACGACTCCTCCGCTTCCAAGACCTCGCTCCGCTGCAGGTGCCGGATCTCGACGGCAATCGTCTCGATCGTCGTTCCAATCAGCGCGAGCGCGGCGAGGTACTGGGCGTGGAGGTCGCGCGGGAGCACCTGGGTCGAGATCGGCGCGGCGCGCAGGCCGAGCCGCTCGCACGTCAGCTGCTCCACCTCGGGCGGAATGTTGGCGAACGTGCCGACGGCACCGGACAGCTTGCCCACCCGGACGGCCTCGGCCGCCGCGTCGAACCGCTCGATGTCGCGCTGCACGGCGTCGTAGAACCGCGCCAGCTTCAGGCCGAACGTCGTCGGCTCGGCGTGGACGCCGTGCGTCCGCCCGACGGTCACAGTGTGCTTGTGCTCGCGCGCCCGCGCCGCCAGCACCTCGCCCAAGCGGACGAGCCCCTCGCGCAGGATCTTGTTGGCCCGCAGCAGCCGCAGCGACTGCGCCGTGTCGACCACGTCGGACGAGGTGAGCCCGTAGTGGACCCACTTGCGCTCCTCGCCCAGCGTCTCGGAGACAGCGCGCGTGAAGGCGACCACGTCGTGCCGCGTCTCGGCCTCGATCTCGTGGATCCGGTCGATGTTGAAGCTCGCGCGCTCGTAGAGCGTCTCGACGTCGGCGTGGGGGATCTGGCCCGTCGCCTCGGCCCAGGCCCAGCAGGCCGCGAGCTCGACGTCGAGCCAGGCCTGGAACTGGGCCTCCTCGGTCCAGATGGCGCCCATCGCGGGGCGGGTGTAGCGGTCGATCACGGCAGCGGGGGCGGTGTGGCCCCAACATCGGGCGCGGGCCGCCGACGGACGCTGAAGCCGCCGCCAAGACGGCTCAGCGGCCGGCCATCGCGCGTGCCGTCCGGAGCCGGCCGAGCACGTCCACGGCGAGGCCGCCCACCGACCCGGCCTGGTTGGCGAGCGCCACGACCGCCAGCCCCTCGTTGGGGACGACGCCGAGCAGCGAGGACGATCCGTACGTGCTGCCCTCGTGGACCGCCAGCGTGCCGCCGCCGTTGAGGTCGAACAGCGACCACGCGAGCCCGTGGGCCTGGCGGTCGCCGAGCGCGACGCGGGGCTCCAGCGTGAGCGCCAGGGCGTCCGCGAGCGGCGTCGCGGCGGGGTCGAGCACGGCCTGGGCGAACGTGAGCAGGTCGGCCACCGACGATCGCAGCCCGCCCGCCCCGACGGTCGCCTCGCCCCACGACCACGCCGGGATAGGCTGGGCCTCCGTGCCGCCCGCCGCGACGCGGTCGGCGAGCGAGTCGGGGACGGTCGTGAACGTCTCGCGCATCGCCAGCGGCGCCAGGACGCGGTCGGCGACGAGCGCGCCGTACGTCGTGTCCGCCTGCCGGGCGAGGGCGTAGCCGAGCGCACCCACGGCGGTGTTGGAGTATTCCGGGGCCTCGCCCGGGCCCGTCGCGGGCTCGGCGTCGGCCAGGAAGGCCAGCAGGTCGTCGGGCCCGTACATCGCGTACGGGTCGCGCGCGTCGTGCCCCTCCGCCTGGTCCATCGCCGGGTCCAGGCGGGGGAGGCCGGACGTGTGTGTCGCCAGGTCGACCAACCGGATCGGGCCTGCGGCGTGCGCGCCGACGGGGGCGCCGAGCACGTCGGCGAGCGGGGCCTCCAGCGTGGTCTCGCCCCGGACGACGGCGTCCGCGAGCAGGACGGAGGTGAACACCTTGGTGACCGACGCGATCTCATAGAGCGTGTGCTCGTCCGGCGCGGCGCCGTTGACCTCGCCGGCGCTCACGACGTACCGCCGGCCGTCGACGACGACGCCGAGGACGACCGAGGGCGCGCCGGTGGTCGCGATGAAGGCGTGGGCGAGCGAGTCGAGATCGACGCCGTGGGGCGTCGGCGCGGGCTGGGCGCTGGCGGAGGCGGCGACCAGCACCACGAGCGTGGTCAGGAGTCGGCGGCGATACGTCGGGTCGGTCAGCAGGCTAGTCATCGTCGGTGAGGGCGTGGAGGGTGGCCGCGAGCCGGTCGCGGAGGGGGAGGAGGTCGCGGGCGACGGCCCGCTGGTTGAGCCAGTAGACGCCCCCAAGCAGGCCGCCCATGAGGGCGAGCACGAAGGCGCCAAAGAGCAGGACGAGGCCCGCTCGCGCCGGCGCGAGCGCCGGCCCGGTGACGAGTTCGAAGACCAGGCCGCCGACGCCCATCAGCACCGGGCCGATCATCAAGGGCAGGAGGTACCACCAGGCGACCGTCCGGAGCAGTCGGATCTGGATCTCGACGCGCTCGAGCGCGACGCGCAACGCCTCGGCCGTCGGGGCGCCGGGCGCGACGGGCGGGCGGCGGCGCTGGGCCCGCCACATCCAGACGCACACGAACGCGGCGCCGAGCACGGCGAGCACGATCCCGACGCGGTCGAGGCCGTCGGCCGACGGGAAGCCGCGCCCGAACATCACGGCGACGAAAATGGCCCCGGCGTACTCGCGCCGGTCGCGCCAGCGGAGGGTGCGGTCGAACCGGTCCGCCTCGTCGCGAGCCTCCGCGAGCGCGTCGGCTCCGACGGTGGGGGCGGGGGCGTCGGCCGTCTGCCAGACGGCCTGCAGGGCGTCGAAGGTGGTCATGAGGGAATGGGGTCGGAAACGAGGGCGGCGAGGCGCGCCTTGGCCCGGTGGAGACGGACGCCGACGTTCGAGACGGACAGCCCGAGCACATCGGCGATCTCGGCATGCGGGCGCTCTTCCAGCGACAGCACCACGAGTGCGCGGTCGGCCTCGGGGAGCTGGCGGACGGCGGCGAACAGCCGCGCAAGCGCGTCGGAGCGGTCGGCCGTCGCGAGCGGGTCCGGGCCGCCGTCGGCCAGCGCGTCTACGGCCGTCGGCGCGTCGACGGTCGCCCGGCGCTCGCGCGAGCGGACGGCCCCGAGCGCCACGTTGAACGCGATGCGCGTCAGCCACGTCCGTTCGGAGGCCTCGCCGCGGAACGACGGGAGCGCCCGCCACACCTGGAGCAGCATCTCTTGGTAGAGGTCCTCGCGGTCGGGAAGCGTCCGGGCGTAGGCCCCCGCGATCCGCCACAGCGTGGGGCCGTGGGCGGAGAGTAGGCGCTGGAATCGGTCGTCGTCGGACACAGTTAGGAAGGGCGTCTGTCCAGTTGGTTGCGCGCCGACGCGGCGCCTTACACCGGGCTAAAAAAAGGACAAGCGAGAGGGTGGATGGGCCCTGGGTTGGCCGCTCCTCGACCTGCCGGGCGCCCCGCTCAGCGTGCGCGTGCTCGCGGTCGAAGGAGTCGGCGCGTGGCGAGCTCGGTCGCGACGGGGGCCCGGTCCCGCCGTGCTCCGCAGGCGGTGAGGGCCGGTGCCAGATTCCCCGCCGCTTCGCAACCTCTCAGGTGCCGGTTGGTAGATTGGTCCTGCCGGTCGCCAGGGAGCCCCCGTTCCCCAGCCCGCCGGCAGAGTGAGGGCACGTCCCGTACGGCCAGCTCCCTCTGAACTCCGCCAGGGCCGGAAGGCAGCAACGGTAGGAGGTCGATGCGGCGCGATACGGATCGCGTGCCCTCACTCTTTGTTTCGGACGTTCCACGGCCCCCCGCGATGCTGACGCTCCCCCTCGCCCAGGCCGCCTCGGGCGGCCTCTTCGGCAACCCGCTCCTGCTGCTGGGTCTGCTCTTCCTGGTGATGTGGTTCACCATGATCCGCCCCCAGGCCAAGCAGGCCAAGGCCCACCGCGAGCTCGTCGGCGGGCTCTCGAAGGGCGACAAGGTGGTCACCGTCGGCGGCGTCCACGGCACGATCCGCCAGCTCGACGAGCGGACCGTCGTGCTCGAGGTCGAGGGCGGCACCAAGATCCGCGTCGACAAGGGCAAGATCGGCTACAGCCGGACGGAGCCGACCTCGACCGACCCGGCGTAATGGCCGCCGACACGCGCTTCGACTCGATCCCGGAGGCCATCGAGGCCATCCGCAACGGCCGGCTGGTCGTCGTGATCGACGACGAGGACCGCGAGAACGAGGGCGACCTCATCGGCGCGGCCGAGCTGGTCACGCCCGACGCCGTCAACTTCATGGCGCGTGAGGCGCGCGGCCTGATGTGCGTGGCGATCCCGCCGGAGCGCGCGGCCGCGCTCGACCTGACGATGATGGAGGCCCGCAACACGTCGTTGCACGAGACGCCGTTCACGGTCTCGGTCGACCTCCGCGAGGGGACCACGACGGGCATCTCGGCCGCCGACCGCGCCGCGACGATCCGCGCGCTCGCCGACCCGGTCGCCCAGCCGACCGACTTCGCGCGGCCCGGCCACATCTTCCCGCTCCGCGCCCGGACCGGCGGCGTGCTCCGCCGCGCCGGCCACACCGAGGCGGCCGTCGACTTGGCTCGGCTGGCGGGCCTGCGCCCGGCGGGCGTGCTCATCGAGATCATGGCCGAGGACGGGACCATGGAGCGGACGCCCGGCCTGCGCGCCTTCGCCGACCGCCACGGCCTGCCGCTCATCACCATCCGCGACCTCATCGCGCACCGGATGCGGACCGAGACGCTGGTGCAGCGCGTGGTCGAGGTCGACATGCCGACCGCGCGCGGCGACTTCCAGCTCGCGGCTTACGAGGAGGTGCTGACGGGCGACGTCCACCTCGCGCTGACGAAGGGCGGGCCGTTCGACCCCCAGGAGCCCGTGCTGGCGCGCGTCCACAGCCAGTGCGTCACCGGCGACATCTTCGGCTCGGCGCGCTGCGACTGCGGCGAGCAGCTCGACGCGGCGATGGCCCAGATCGAGCGCGAGGGCCGGGGCGTCGTCCTCTACATGAAGCAGGAGGGCCGCGGCATCGGCCTGCTCAACAAGCTCCGCGCCTACAAGCTGCAGGAGGAGGGGATGGACACCGTCGAGGCGAACGAGGCGCTCGGCTTCGACATGGACCACCGCGACTATGGCATCGGCTGCCAGATCCTGCACGACCTGGGCGCGCGGCGGCTCCGCCTGATGACCAACAACCCGCGCAAGCGCGTCGGGCTGGCGGGCTACGGGCTGGAGGTCGTGGAGCGGGTGTCGCTCGAGATCGAGGCGGGCGAGCACAACGAGCGCTACCTCCGCACCAAGCGCGACCGGATGGGCCACCTCCTGGACGGGCTCTCGGGCCACGACCGCGACGCGCTGTCGTCGGCACTGGGCGACTGAGCCCTCTTCGGGTGGCTCTGGGCCCACCGGGTCGCTGCTCGACCGCTCCCGATGCCTGCTCAAGGGCGTCTCCGGCTCGCTCGAGAGGGCCACACACCCGATCGAGGGCGTCCAGTGGCCGGTTGGAGACGCTTCACAATTCGGCAGATATGGCGTTAAGCCCTTGGCTGGCGCGCTGATACCGACGACGTACTACCGAGCGCCCCGTGTCCCGCTCCCTCTTTATCCCGCTGATGGCCTTGGCGGGGATCATCCTCTACGGAACCACGCAAGCGGCTCGGCCCGAGCTGGCGCCGCCTTCGGCGCCGGTCTACGACGAGCTGACGCCACGCCCGACTGCGTCCGAGGCCTCAATCCACCGCCCGCCGCCGCCCGCCCCGCGCTTGCAGTCCGAGGTGGAGGCGGAGGAGCGTACCGCCGCCGAGGCCGCCGCTGCGCCGTCCCGCGACACGACGGAGGCCGACGTTCCCACGGACGGGCGCCCGGAGATCTAGGTGCTGTCCGGACGCCCTGTTTCGGCCTGCGCGCGTTGCCCGCTGCCGCTCGCTCTCGGCTTCAGGCTGAGTATCTAGACAGCGCCTAGCCGCTCCCGAGCTCGGCCGCGAGCGCATCCGCGGCGGCCCAGAGCGCCGCGAGGTCGCCGTCGTTGTCGACGACCACGTCCGCCTCGGCACGGAGCAGGGCGGGGTCGGTCTGGTGCCGCATCCGGGCGCGGATGGCGTCCTCGTCCACCCCGTCGCGGGCGGCGGCGCGCGCCAGCCGGAGCGCCACGGGCGCGTCCACGACGACGACGCGGTCCACCACGTCGGCCCCGCCGGTCTCGACCAGCAGCGCCGCTTCGTAGACGAGCACGGCCACGCCGTCGGCCTCGGCGCGGGCGGTCTCGGCCACGAGTGCGCGGCGCACGGCGGGGTGCACGATGGCGTTGAGCGCGGCCAACTCGGCGGCGTCGGCGAAGACGCGGCCGGCGACGTAGCCCCGGTCGAGCGCGCCGTCGGGCCCGAACGTCTCCGGCCCGAACCGCGCGACGAGCTGGCGGCGGACCTCCGGGTCCTCGGCCATGAGTCGCTTGGCGAGGTCGTCGGCCAGGACGACGCGGACGCCGGGGTGCGTGCCCAAGCGAGCGACGAAGGCCGACTTCCCGCTCCCGATGCCGCCGGTGACGCCGAGGGTGGTCATCGAGGCGCGAGGCAAGGGGCACGGAGCGCGGGCATCGCGTCGGGCGCCGTCAAAACGGGGCGTCGTGCGTCGACGCCAGGGCGATGCGCCAACCGGTGCCCGCGGGGACGAGCGCGTACGTCGTGGCGTACTCCCAGGCGATGCGCGAGCCCGCCCGGCCCAGGCGCCAGTCGACGCGCGCGAGCACGTGGCCGGGCGCGCGCTCCAGCACGATGACGCCGCCCGCCTCGACGGTCTGGACGTCCCACGCGCGGTGGAGGTCGAGCAGGGCGTCGGCGCTGGCGGCGACGGCGACGGCGTTCTCCGCCACTGCGGTCTCGCCGTCGCGGACGAACAGGCACGGCGCGGCGTAGCACGCGGCGATGCCCTCGGCGTCGAACGCCTGGAAGGCGGCCGCATAGCGGGCGAAGAACTCGGAGACCTCGCTCACCGGGCCTGGGCGATGACTTCGATCTCCACCCGGGCGCCGACGGGCAGCCCGGCCGTGGCGAACGTCGAGCGCGCCGGGCGGTGGTCGCCGAAGGCCTCGGCGTAGACGGCGTTGACCGCTGCGAAGTCGTCCATCGAGACGAGCAGCACGGTCGTCTTGACCACGTCCTGCAGCGTGCATCCGGCGGTGTCGAGCACGGCGGTGATGTTGCGGAACACCTGGGCCGCCTGCTCGGCGGCCGTCTCGCCGACGAGCGCCTTGGGATCGGTGCCGGGCGCGGGGTGCGGGTCCAGGGCGACCTGGCCGGAGCAGAAGACGAGCCCGCCGGCGCGGACGGCGTGGCTGTAGGGGCCGACGGCGGCGGGGGCGCCGGGGGAGGAGAGGATGTCCATCGTGTGCGTGCAGAGGGGGCTAGAGAATACCCCCGCCCCCGCCTCGATCTCTTAATTCGCCAGCCACAGGGACGATATCGCAGGTCGCCCTCGGCCGGATTTTCCATGCGCTTCTCGATCCTCCGCAGCCTCCGGCCGACCCCTACGTTCTTGGTACTGCTGGCGCTGTTCCTGACGGTCGACGTCTTCCTGATCGGGATGTTCTTGCCGTTCAAGCTCGGCTGGGTCAGCGACCCCTCGTTCAAACTGGGCCAGGACGGAGGCTTCGGCGAGCTCTTCGGCTACGCCAAGGCGCTGTGGATCGGGCTGTGCGCCGCCGCGATCGCCATCCGCACGCGCCAGCCGGTCTTCGCCGCCTTTGCCGCGCTCTTCCTGATGTTCCTGGCCGACGACGCCGGGATGCTCCACGAGTACTGGGGGGTGCGGATCGGCGATGCGCTCGGGATCGGGACGGTGCTGGGTATGCGTCCGCACGACGTTGGGGAGATCCTGTTCGTGGGCTCGTGGGCCGGCCCCATCCTGGTGATGGGTGCGCTCAGCTATTGGAAAAGTCGGCCGGCGGCGCGGCGCGTCGCCCACGTTGGGCTCGTGGGCATCGGCGCGCTGGCGGCGTTCGGCATCGGGATGGACGTGGTCCATCAGATTGCGATGGCCGGGCCCGAGGTCAACG
Organism: Rubrivirga aquatilis; assembly: GCF_046845665.1. Lineage (GTDB taxonomy): Bacteria > Bacteroidota > Rhodothermia > Rhodothermales > Rubricoccaceae > Rubrivirga. Next base: position 951,131 of record NZ_CP177355.1, read on the forward strand.
GCCTCCACACGCTGCTGACGACGATCGAGGAGGGCGGAGAGATGATGGTGCTGAGCGTGCTCGCGGCCGGGGCCATCTCCCTGCTGGCAGCGAGGCTGGGGGGCGGGGGCCCAGCGGCCCCCGGCTTCTGCGGCGACGGCGCCGTCGAGTGGTCGGTGGCCGCCCTGCCGCCCCTCCGGACGCCGGTGCTCTGAGCCGCATTGGGTCGGTCGTCCGGCGCCCCTCATCTCAGATCGCGTCCCCTCTCCCGGGGGGAGGGACAAGGTGGAAAGGCCGCCCGCGAGCGTGACGTTCCGCTACCCCCGCACGTTGAGCAGTCGGCGCCGGAGCGCCGGGACGCGGCCCGCCGCCCGGAGGAGTCCGTTGCGGACGGTCGCCAGCGGCTCCGGCAGCGTCACCAGCCGGCCCAGTCGAACCGCCTGCCGGACCGTCGCCGCGACGTGCGGGCGGCGCTCCGCCTCGTACGCGTCGAGCGCCTCGGGCGCCACGCCCCCCGCGACGGCCTCGACGAGTGGCGCCAGCACGGCCACGTCCCGCAAGCCCGCTCCGAGCCCCTGCCCGAGGAACGGCGGCATCTGGTGCGCCGCGTCGCCCGCCAGCACGACGCGGCCCGACCGCCAGCGGTCGGCGACCACATCGCGGAACGTGTATACGGCCGCCCGCTCCACCTCGACGGCGTCCGGGTCGACGTGGGGCGCCAGGAATGCTGGGACGGCCGCGAGCGCGGCGGCGTCGGTCTCCCCGGGGCGGAGCCGGAACTCCCACCGGTGGCGGGGCGCGGCGAAGGGGACGGAGGTGGTCGGCCGCGCCGGGTCGGCGATCTGGAGGAGCCGGTCGGGGAGGGCGAGGCCGGGCGGCACGAGCACGTCGACGACGAGCCAGCGCTGCGCGAAGCGGCCCCCGACGAGCGCCGCGCCGATCTGCTCGCGGACGACGCTGTTCGCCCCGTCGCACCCCACGACGACGGCCGCCCGGAGGTCGGACCGACCGTCGGGCCCGGCGCCCTCCACGCGGACCGCTCCGCCTTCGTCCACGACCTGCGCGACGGTGTGCCCGAGGCGGACCTCGACGCCGAGCGTTGCGAGCCGCTCGCGGAGCGCCCGCTCGACGCTCGGCTGGTGGATCAGCAGCGCTGGCGGGACCCCGGGGGGCGGCGCCTCGGCCGGGCGGCCCCGCAGCAGCAGCCGGCCCCGGCGGCCGACGAGGTCGAACCCGTCGAGCGGGCGGCCCTCGGGGTGGACTCCCGCTTGCGCCAGCACCGCAAGCGCGGCGCCGTCGAGGTGGGCGGCGCGGGGGATGGTGTGCGGCGCCGTCTCGCGGTCGAGCGCGACCACGCGCAGGCCGCGCACGGCTAGCCGCGCCGCGAGCGTGGCGCCGACGGGGCCGAGCCCAACGATGGCGGCGTCGTACGGGGGGACTGGGGACACCCCTTAGAAACCCCCCGCGCCGCGCCCGGATTCAACCTGCCCTTCCTCCCCACCCATTCCCATGGCCGACCACTCCGTCAAGAAAATCGATTCCTCCGCCTCGCCGACCGGCGAGATGGGTCAGACCTACCTCGTCTCCGGCACCGCCGTCGCGATGCGCCGCTGGACCGAGGCCGCCGGCACGACGGGCGACCCGCACACGCGCCCCTACGAGACGGTCGGCTACGTCGTCTCGGGCAAAGTCGAGGTCCACGTCGGCGACGACGTCGTCACGTGCGGCGCCGGCGACAGCTACCTCGTCCCCGAGGGCGCCACGCGGCACTACAAGATCGTGGAGGACCTGACCGCCGTCGAGGCCACCTCGCCGCCCGCCCGCGTCAACGACCGCGACGACGGCTAGCGCCGGCCGCCGACGCGACGCAAGACGGTCGCCTTCCTCGCGGAGGGCGCCCGTTTCTCGTTCCGCGTCGGCTCAGCGCCCGGCCCGGTAGGCGTGGACGGACTGGCTTCGCGCCGACGCGATGGAGCTGGGCTCGGCGAACAGGCTACTCTCGACCCCGCCCATGACCTCGGCCTCGGTCTCATAGTCGTACGTCAGGCGGAGGCCGCCGTCCTCGACTGCGAACCGGAAGCGGGTCGCAACGTCGTCGAACGTCATCGTCCCCTCGCCGGTGTCGGTGGCTTCCCAGCGCCCGGCCTCGGTCTGGTGGGTGTCTTCCCGAAGGACGGAGCCGTCGGACCGGAAAACGAGCGCGTGGGGAAAGTCGGGCGTCGACACCGAGGTCCGGGTGAGCGCCTCGACCCCGGCGCGGAGTTGGAGGACGGGCACCTCGATCGTGCCGCCCACGCGGACGGTCCCGCCGGTCCCGCTTTGCTCGAGCAACTCGATCTCGGGGACGGTGAACTGGCCGTCAGCGTAGGTGAACAGCGTCGTGCCAACGGGGCGGATGGCCGCGTAGATCTCGCCGGGCTGGGTCGACAGGCCGATGTCGAGGTCGAGGGTCACATCGGAGGACCACGGCCCCATCGTCAGCCGGAGAGACGGGTTGGGCAGCGTGCCGTCAGAGGACCTCCGCCCGGCAAAGCGGGCGTTCGTCCGCCCGGCGCTGGCGATGGCGCCCAGCGTCCGCTCGGCGGCGCCGGTCACCGTCAGCGCGCCGTCGGTGGGGCCGGAAAAATTCGGGACGGGCTGGTCGATCCGGCTGACGACCCAACTGGACGTGGTCACCTCCGCGATGGTCCACCGGCCGACGAGCGCCTCCGGGTCGGACGGCGAGGCCGCGTCGCAGGCGGCGAGGGCGACGGCGAGGGCCGCGAGGAGGAGAGGTGTGCGCATGGTCTGGGGAAGGGAGTCGCCCGCAAGAACGCGGCGTCTCGCGCAGACCTAAAGCCATCGCCCGGTGCCCTTCGGGGCCGTTATGCGTGCCCCTCCGCGTGCGCGGGCCGGGTGCCGTCCTCGCGAAAGGCACCCGGCCGTTGCGTGTCGCGAGCGGCGCAGGCCGCCCGCAGGCTTAGTCGAGCGTCTCGACGGTCACGTCGCCGAACGGCGCGAGCTGCGCCTCGACCACGCTCCGGTCGCCGACGACGACGATCGCCGCGTCGCCCGTCCGGATGTACTGCTCGGTCACCCGGCGCACGTCCTCCGGGGTCACGGCGTAGACGCGCTCGACGTAGCGCTCGAGGTAGTCGCGGCCGAGCCCGTGGAGGTCGAGGTAGGCGAGGTACCCCGCGATCCCGCCCGGCGAGGAGTTCTGGAGGACGAACGTGCCGGCGAGGTAGTTCTGGATCCCCTCGAGCTCCTCGGCACTCGGCGGCGTGGTCGCCAGGCTGTCGATCTCGTAGAGGATCTCGGTGATGGCGGCGCCGGTCGCGGGCGTCTGGATGGCCGCGCTCTCAGCCCACGTCGCGTCGCGGAACCGCGTCGAGACCGACGAGCCGGGGCTGTAGGTGTAGCCCTTGTCCTCGCGGATGTTGCGCGTGATGCGGCTGCCGAAGCTGCCGCCCAAGAGCGCGTTCGTGACCTGGAGCGCCACGAAGTCGTCGGCCGTCGGGTCGATGGTGCTCAGGCCGACGGTCACGTTCGACTGCGCGGCGCCGGGCTGGTCGACCAGGATCACGCGGCGGCCGTCGGTGACGGTCGGCGGCGTCGGGTCGGCGGGCGCCGGGCCGCCCGTCCAGTCGGCGAAGGCGTCGCGAATGGCGGCCTCGACGGCGCGCTCGTCGAACTGGCCGACGACGTAGAGCCGCGTCCGCCGGGGGCCGACCGTCGCGGCGTAGAAGGCGCGGGCGTCGGCGACGGTGAACGCCTCGATCTGGGCCGGGTCGGGCAGGACGACGGCGTGGTAGGGGTGGTCGCCGTAGAGGGCGCGCGTGAAGGCCGCTCGCGCGAGCGTGCCGGGCTGGCTCCGGGCGATGGCCGCGCCGCGGAGCTGGTCGCGCTGGACGCGCTCGAACGCCTCCTCGGGGAAGGCGGGATTGCGCAACACGTCGGCCACGAGGGCGACGGCGTCGGGCGTGAACTCGCTCAGCACACGGGACGTGACGAACGTCTGGTCGAGCCCGGCACCGGCGCTGATGGAGCCGCCGAGGTCGGCGGCCTGGTCGGCGATCTCGACGGCCGTCCGCGAGGTCGTGCCCTCGGTAAGGAGCCCCGCCATCACGTCCGCCAGCGACGTCTGGCCCGCCGCTTCGTCGACGTTCCCGGAGCGGACGACGGCGTAGACGGTCGCCTTGGGGAGCGCGCCGTACGGGACGAGCGTCACGTCGATGCCGTTGTCGAGCGTGAACGAGGTGCCCTCAGGGAGCGTGAACGGGCGCGGCTCGCCGGGCGCGGGCGGCGTGGACGGGAAGCCCTGGGCGAGCGCGGGGGCGGCGACGAGCGCCAGCAGCAGCAGGAGGGAGCGGAGCATGGGGTCGAGAGTAGAAGAGAAGAGGCGGGAGGAGAAGAATGCTGTGGACGGGCGGCGGGCGGAAGGTCTTCTTCTCGTCCGCGCCTCCCGTTCTCTTCTCTTACGAGCCGCCTCCTGCGGCTTCGAGCGTGATGACGGTTCGGTTCTCCGGGTTCAGCCAGTCCCGAGCGGTGCGCCGGATGAGGCCGGGCGTGACGCGCTCGAACCGCTCGACGAGCCCGTTGATGCGGGCCGGGTCGTCGTCGAAGAGTGCGAACGCCGCCAGCAGGTCGGCCCGGCCAAAGCCGAAGGTGCCACCGAGCGTGTCGTAGAGCCCGCTGCGGAGCTTGACCTTGGCGCGCGCCAGCACGTCCGGCTCGACGCCCTCGTCGCGGATCCGCGCGATCTCGGTCTCGATCATCGCCACGATCGAGTCCGGGGCGGTCTCGTCGTCGTGGACGAGCCAGGCCGACCACAGCATCGGGCCGTTGTAGTTGAACATGTTGCCGAGGGGCCAGTTGATGCCGCCCGTCACGCTCGAGGTCACGCCGGCGTCGGAGACGAGCGCGCGGTGCAGGCGCGAGTCGTCGCCGTCGAGCAGGATCTCCTGGATCAAGCCCATCGCGAAGTAGGCGTCCGAGTTGCGCGGCGGCATGTGGTAGCCGAACGCGAGCGCGGGGCGCGTCGCCAGCGAGTCCACTTTCGTGACGCGCTTCTCCTCGGTCTGGGGCGGCTCGCGCAGGTCCGGGATCGGGGGCACATCCGCGCGGGCGATCCCGCCGAAGTACTCGTCCACCCAGCCCATCACTTGGTCTGCGTCCACGTCGCCGACGACCACCACGACGGCGTTGTTGGGCGCGTAGAAGGTGTCGAAAAAGCTTTGGACGTCCTCCAGCGTAGCGGCTTCGAGGTCGGACAGCTCGCCGTAGAAGTTGTGGGCGTTGTACCAGTTCTCGTTGGCCGCCTGCGGCAGGTCGAGCCAGGGGAAGCCGCCGTAGGGCTGGTTGATGACGTTGACGCGGACCTCGTTCGAGACCACGCCCTGCTGGTTGGTCAGGTTGTCGGCCGTCACGTCGAGGCCACGCATCCGGTCGGCCTCGGCCCACAGCATCGTCTCGACGGTGTTGCTCGGGACGATCTCGAAGTAGTTGGTAAAGTCGAACCGCGTCGATCCGTTGAGGATGCCGCCGTTGCGCTGGACGAGCCCGATGAACTCGTTCTTGCCGAGGTGCTCGGACCCCTGGAACATCATGTGCTCGAAGAGATGCGCGAAGCCGGTCCGGTCGCGCGGCTCGATGCGGAAGCCGATGTTGTAGTAGACCGCGATGACGGCGGTCGGGGCGGTGTCGTCTTCGGAGACGACCACCTTGAGGCCGTTCGCGAGCGTGTCGTAGACGACGGGCACGGCGAAGGCGGCCGGTGCGGGGTCCGGTCGCTCGTCGGGCGAGATCGGCTCGAAGGTCGGCTCCGTCGAGGGCGGGGCCGCCGGTGCAGGCAGCCGGTCGACGGAGGAGCAGCCGGCGACGGCGACGAGGAGGGCGAGGCTGGCGAGACGCATGGGCGGGTCGGTGGGGACGCGAGTCTCTACGCCAACGGCGTGCGCGGGGTCCGCCCGCCTCGGCGCCGAGGCGGGCAGATCGGGGGGCCGGGCAGTCGCCGCTGTTCGCGAAGATGAGCTGGTGGCCGCGAGCCGCTCGGGTGCCGGACCGTTCCCGTCTGCGCTGGTATTGGGTGGAGAGGGTCGCCGCATGCCGCGCCGCTTCACCCTGGGCCCGGCCTCGGCGATACGTCGGGAGGACCGGCCCGGCTCAGCTCGGTCCTCCGACACCCGCAGGCGGCTCGCCTGCCCTCATTCCCCCTGTTGTCATGCGCATCGCCCTCGCCCTCGCGGCCGTCTTCGCCTTCGCTGCCGCGCCTTCGGCGCAGTCCCTCCAGGACGCCGCCCCGCCCGTCGACCCGGTGGTCGAGGCACCGGCCGTTCTCGCCCCGGTCGCCGAGGCGGCGCCAGCTCTCACCTCAGGTGTCGACCTCTCCGGCCACGTCGCCCCGTCGACGGTGGACGTCGCCGATGTCGACGTTCAGGACGCCCGGCGCAGTGCCTCCGACGTAGCGTACGTCGGCTCGATGGTGGTGGCCACGGTCGCCCTCGCGGCGTTCGCGTACATGTTCATCTAGACCTGCTGCGCGCGGTGTCGGCATGCCCGGCGCGCGCGCGACTCGGTCAGACGGGGAGCTCGGATCGGGCTCCCCGTTTCTCGTTCGTGGCTCGGCCTTGACCCCTCACAGACCGTTGCCCCGCGCGGCGCTCCACACGAGGCGGCCCCGTCCGCTGCGCGAACATCGCGGAGCACCCGCCCGGCGTGTCGTTGCTCCCACGAGATCGAACACGGCCCCGGGCCCGACCGCCAGCGTCCCCCGCCCCATCAGCCTGGCACGTACCGATGTCGGGGCCGCCGATGGTCGCTCGGGTCCGATAGGGTCGGCGGCCGACCTCCCGCCGTTGATCGAGGGCCGGATCGGCGGGTCACCCATGTGAGGTCGGGGCGTACGCGCACGCAGACGCCCCGCTCTCCAGACGCGTGCCTCTGAGGGTGCCCCAAAAAAACCGCAACGCCCCGCCAGCAAGTCGCGGGCGGGGCGTCGACAACGGGCGGGCCGTTGCGGGAGGTGCCGACCGGATTTGAACCGGTGTAGCAGGTTTTGCAGACCTGTGCCTAACCCCTCGGCCACGGCACCATGCAAGGAATCTACGCCCCTCGGAGCGGGCTGCCCATAGACGCGCCGCGAAGACGGGCAGGCCTGCCAGGACTCGAACCTGGAACCCTCGACTTAGAAGGTCGACGCTCTATCCGGTTGAGCTACAGGCCCATATGGTCGGGGCGGCGGGATTCGAACCCACGACCTCCTGCTCCCAAAGCAGGCGCGCTACCGGGCTGCGCTACGCCCCGAACGGACGCCGCAAGGTAACCCCGGGCTACCTTCGTCATCCTCCCCGCTCCGTTGATATGTCCACCGACGTTTCCGCCCTCGCCCGCCCGCTCCGGATCGTGTGGGGCGCCGTATGCGCCGGGGGTGCGCTGGTGATGGGGACGTTCGGCGTGCTGGCGGCCTCGGCCGAGCGCGCGCCGCTCGCGGAGATGGCTCAGACCGCTTTTTTCGCGGTCGCCCTCTTGTCGATGGCGGCCACCGCGGGTGCGTTCGCGCTGTTGCGGACGATGGAGACGCGGCTGGCGCGGGCCGGCTCCGACGCCGAGGCCGAGGGCATTGCGCGGACGTTCGGCGTCGCCTCGCTGGCGGTCGCCGAGGTCCCGGCGATTTTGGGCGCCGCCGCCGCGTTCCTGACCGGCGACCTGCTGGCGCTTGCCTTCGGGGCGACCCTCTTCGCCTTCGCCGCGCTGACGTGGCCCAGCGACGACCGCGTGGCGGGCTGGCTCGCGATGCGCCACCGCCAGTAGCGCACGGGCAAACGCCAGCGGGGCGGGCACCAGCACCGCGCACGAAAAACGGGGCGCCTCCGTCTGGAAGCGCCCCGTCGGGACTTGTCGAGCGGGTCGAGCGCTAGTTGGCCTGGGCCGCCTTCAGCTCGTCCTGGACCGTGCCGGCCTCGACCATCCGCGAGCGGAACTCGAACTGGCCGTTCTGCTTCTTGGACGCCACGATGATCTTGGCCATCTGCTTGGCCTCCTGGCCGGCGCCACGGTTGGTCCGCTGGTTCTTCGAGACTTTCTTCGCCATGGGAGTGGGGGTCGAGGGGGGTGGGACGCGCGGTCGGGCGGGCACGGGGCCCGCGCCGGACTACTTGATCTCGCGGTGCAGCGTGTGCTTGCGGAGCGTCGGGTTGTACTTCTTGAGCTCGAGGCGAGCGGTCGTGTTCCGGCGGTTCTTCATCGTCGCGTAGCGCGACGTGCCGGGCTGCTCGGTGCACTCGAGGATCACCTGGTGGCGGACGTCTTTGCCCTTGGCCATGGTCTCTGAGGTCTATGCGCGCGGGGTCGCGAGCGAGGAGTGGGGTTTAGACGAGCGAGGTGCCCTTGGCGCGGGCATCCTTCAGCACGGCCGAGATCCCCTTCTTGTTGATCGTCTTGATCGTCTGGGCGGACACGCGGAGGGTGATCCACTTGTCCTCCTCCGGCACGTAGAACCGCTTCTTCTGCAGGTTCACGTTGAACCGCCGCCGCACCTTGTTGTGGGCGTGGGAGACGTGGTTGCCGAACATCGGCTTCTTGCCGGTAAGCTGGTCTGTGCGGGACATCGGTCGTCGCGGCACACGTCCGCGGGCTCGGGGAGGGATCCTTCGGGGCCGCTGCGCATCGGTGCACAGCAGAGCCATCGAACCTACGGCCCCTGGGGGGCGAGGCCAACCCGAAACCGGCCCAAACGTGTGAGTCTGGGGCGAAGACGGGCGTTCGGGGACGAGGAGCTGGGCACGGGGAACGGGCAGAGCCTTCCGGCCCGGCAGATCCGGCAGCCGCGGCACCGTCTGCTCGCTCCCCTTTCCTCGTTCCCCGTCCCTTAGAAGATCCCGACGCGGATCTGGACGGCGTGGTTGCGGCGCTGGAGCTGGCCCAGCAGGCGCCCGTCCTCGACGCCATACGTGGCGTACCCGAGGCGGACGAACTTGGTCGCGATGGACGCCCCGGCCGTGGGCATGCCCTGGCTGACGCCGGCACGGAGCTCGAACACACCGCCGAAGCGAGCCCGCGCGCCGCCCCGCAAGCCGGCCTGCGCCGACTGCTCGAAGTCGGACGTCGCCGCCGAGGTGTAGTCCACGCCGATGGAGGCGCGAACGCCGGGGATGGCAGGGAGACGGAAGGCGGCGCCGACGCGGGCGACGGCCTCGGTCGGGCGGTCGTCGAAGCGGGCTTCGAGCGCGGCGATCTCGGCGGTGTCGTCGGGCGTGCCCTCCGAGCCGGAGACGTCGATGGAGCGGTCGAAGTCGTAGTCGATGGTCCCGCCGACGTTCGAGAGCTCGGCGCCGAGGTCGAGGCCCGGCACGACGACGTCGGTGGCGAAGGCGCCGACGGCCAGGCGGACGGCGTCGCCGCGCAGGACGTAGATCTTTTCGCCGTCGGGGTCGAGGGCGTCGACGGGGTCGGCCTTGCCCGTCACGCGACGCTGGAGGTAGGTGGCCGAGGCGCCCACGCGGAGCCCGAAGGGCATGGCGAGGGCGGCCGGCGTTTTGCCGAGGTCGAGGCCCACCACGACGGGCACGGCCACGTCGGCCTGGCTGTAGAGGTCGATGAACGGGACCCCCCCGCCGCCATTCGTGATCCGGCCGCGCGAGACCGACGAGCCGTAGATCCCGGCGCCCACGGACGCGGGGCCGGCCCCGAACCGGAGCGACGGCGCCAGCACGGCGAGGTCAGCCGTCTTCGGCTGCGCGCCGATGCGGAGCGCCTCGTTGTAGAGCACCGCGAGCCGTGTGGGGTCGTTGGTGCGGATCTCGTCGAGCCCCTCCTCGATGGCGGGGCCCAACTGGGTGTCGTAGAAGTCGTACGTCTCGCGGACGTTGCCGCCGGCGCCGGCGGTCGCCCCCGCGATCGTCAGCGAGAAGCCGCGGGCGGTGATGTGGGCCGGGTTCGACAAGAACGGCGAGTCGAGCGTCGGCATGGCGGCCACGGCGCCTCCGGATCCGAGGGCGACCAAGTCGGTGGCCCCGACCGGCGACTCGCGCGCGGGCGTCACGACCGGCTGGGCGAAGGCGGGCACCGCGAGCGCGGCGGCGAGGGCGAGGAGGGCGGCGGGACGACGCATCGAGGGGGGAGTCGGGGGGGGAGCAGAGGTATCGACCCGGAGGGGGAACGCTTTACCAAACGGCCCGAACGAGAGCCCGGGCGCCCGCATGCTCGCGGGCGCCCCGGTCGTCGAAGAGGTTTAGAGAGACGAGAAGGAACGGAGGGCCTACGAGGTCTCTTCTGCTCCTCCCGTCCTCTTCTTCTGGTGTGGGCTAGCCCGTCGTGCAGTAGCCGACGACGGCCTGCTGGAGCTCTTGGTACGCGTCGAGGGCGACCTCGACCACCTCGGTGGCGACGGAGCTGCCGCCGAGCATCTCGGCGCGGGCGTCGAGGGCGAGGACGGCCTGGCCGAACGCCTGGATCGGGGCCTCGGCCGCCTCGCGGAGCTCGGCCTCGTCGTCGGCGCAGATGGCGATGGAGCCGTCGGCGAGCCGGTACCAGGTGGTGCTCTCCGGGAGGCTCTCCGAGACGTAGAGGTAGGCGTCGACGAAGTCGGTGAGGGCGCTGACGGCCAGCGTCTGCGACTGCTGCGGGGCCGTCAGGCCCTTCGCGCCGAGGTCGGCGATGGCGCCGGCCCGGTCGTAGACGAGCTCGCCGTCGGCGACGCTCGTGCAGAGCTGGAAGCTGGTGACGGCCTGGGGCACGACGCCGTCGAGCAGGCCCTCGGCGCGGTCGAGCGTCTCGGTGCCGGCGAGCAGCTCGTCGAAGCCCTCGACCTCGGTCGGGTCGAAGACGGTGGCGGTGGGGTCGCTGGCGAAGGCGCAGCCGCCGCGCGCGGCGGTCCGGCCGGCGCCCGAGCCCGTGGCGGTCTCGGTGAGGAACTGGCCGATGCGGTCGAGGTCGAGCAGGTCGATGCCGTCGCGCTGCAAGAGGGTCGTGGCCAGCTCGACGCGGACCTTCGAGTTGGCGGGCTCCTCGACGAGCGCGCGCTCCAGCAGCGTCACGGCGGCGTCGTAGTTGCCCTGGTCACGGGCGATCACGGCATCGTCGACGGCCATGTCGACGCCACCGTCGATGGAAAGGGGGCCGACCTCGTCGCACGCGGAGAGGGGGAGCAGGAGGATCGCGAGGAGCGGGAGGGCGAGCGTGCGCATAACGAGGGTGTACGTGTGGGCGTCCGGTATCGGGGACGGGGCGCCGTCGCGCGTTCGGCGCTGGCCTATGGAACCGGAACGGGTGGTTTCGAACGGATAGAGGCGCTGGGGCTCCGCGAATCCGCAGACACCGAGTCCTGGGAGGCCGTTGCGCATCGACGCAAGGCCATCCCACGCGTCGGGCCGCGCTCCCCCCACGCTTCGGACGGGGAGCAGAGGGAAGGGAGACGGATGGGGGAGCCGCTGTCGCCGACGAGCGAAGGGCCGCGAGCTACGCCCCTGACTGGACCGCTCGCGCCGGGTCGATGCGCGCGGCGCGAGCGGCCGGGTAGACGGCCGCCAGCGCGCACAGCCCGACCGCGACGACGACGACCGCGCCGATGTCGAGCGGGCGGATGGCGACTGGATAGGCGTCGATCACGAACGAGCCGGCCTCGGCCAGCTTCACCACGCCGAACGTCTTCTGGACGAGCGAGATGCCGAGCCCAACCGCCAGCCCAATCCCGGCGCCGACGCCGCCCACGAGCAGCCCTTCGAGCAGGAAGATCCGCCGGATGTCGGCCCGGCTGGCGCCCATCGCCTGGAGCGCGCCCAGGTCGCGCTGTTTTTCGATCACGATCATCGTCAGCGCCCCGACGATGTTGAAGGCGGCCACGACGATGATCAGGGCCAAGATGGCGCTGGCGGCCCACTTCTCCAACTTCATGACGCTGTAGAGCGAGCCCTGGAGGTCGTACCACGTCTGGACGGCGAACTGGCCGGGCGCGTCGGCGTCGAGCCGAGCTTGCAGGCGCTCGGCGACGGGGCCCGCGTCGTCGAGGTCGCTCAGGCGCAAGTCGACGCCGGTGACGGTGCCGCCCGTGGCGAAGAGGCGCTGGGCCTGGTCGAGGGCGACGAAGACGTGGCTGTCGTCATACGTGGGCTCCAGCGAGAACGTGCCGCGCACCTCGAAGGCGCGCTGGTCGGGGATGCCGAAGGGGTACAGGGTGATGGCGCGCTCCAGCGCGCCGGCCGACAGCAGCGACACGCGGCTGCCCGGGACGCGGCCCGCCCGTGGGCTCTGGGCGTCGAGTTGCACGCCGGGATCCGCCGCGCGCGCGCCGGTGCGCCCCGCCAGCCCGGCGCCCATCACGATCCCGTTCGTCCCGTCGGTGCGGCCCAGGTCAAAGACGCCGTCGCGGATGGACTGGCCGACGCGGGCGTCGAGGGAGCCGGGGTCGACGCCACGGACGGTCACCACCTGGCCGGGCCCGCCGCCCACCGCTAGCAGGGCCTTGCCCTCGACGTAGGCGCTGGCGCTGGCGATGCCGGGCTCGTCGCGCGCGATCGTCAGCAGCGCGTCCGCGTCGGCAATCCCCCGCGTCCCGACCGCCTCGATGCGGACGTGCGGGTCGTAGCTCACCAGCAAGTCCCGGACGACGTCGTAGAACCCGTTGAGCACGCTCAGCACGACCACGAGCGCGGCCACGCCGATGGCGACGCCGGCCACGGAGACGCCGGAGATGACGGAGATCAGCGTCAGCCGGCGGCGGCTGGCGAGGTACCGGCGGGCGATGAGGAGGCGGTAGTCCAGGGCGGGGAGTCGGTTGGTCGGTGAGTCGGTCGGGCCCGCGCTCGGCCGGGCACAGAAGCGGCGCTTTACGGATGTCCTCCGGCCGACGGGTCGGCGGGCGACTGACCCTCACCCTGTCCCTCTCCCAGGGGGACAGGGTGAGGGGGGCGAGCGAGACCCCCTCTTACGCTAGCGGTTCGGCGCGGAGTCGGGCGGCCGCGAGCCGCCGGCGGCCTCGACCTCGGCGCGGATGCGGGCCATCTCGGCGCGGGCCTCCTCGAGCTGGCGCTCCTGGTCGACGAGCCGGCGCTCCCACTCCTGGAGATCCGCCAGCGTCTCCGAGATGGCCGCCTCGCGGACTTCGAAGGGCGCCATCTCGTAGTAGCCGCGGTCCTCGAAGTAGCCTCGGAAGAGGAAGTTGTGCTTGCCGGCCTCCATCAGCTCGGCGGCCCGGAACGTGGCGAGGGCGCCCCAGCCGGCGGCCTGGTTGAGGCGGTCAGTGATGGCGCGGATGTCGGAGGAGACCGTCTGGAGCTGGCCGGCGCCCTCCTGGAGCTGGGCCGCCGTGGCGAGGAACGTCTCGTAGACGGCGGGCTCGTTGAGGAACTTGGCGACCGTGCCCTCGCCGGTGTAGACGCGGGTCAGGATCTCGTCGACGCCGCGCGAGGCGTTCTCGGCGACGGCGACGAGCTGGTCGGCGCGGGCGGTAAAGCTGCGCAGCGTCTGCTGGGCCTCGGTGACGGTGCCGGCGAAAGCGTCGGCCGTGGCGACGGAGCTCTCGTAGAGGGTCTCGTCGTACAGGAAACGGCCCAACGTGCCCTGGCCGGTCCGGACGTCGGCCAGCGTCTGGGACAGCCCGACGGTCACGGAGTCGAACCGGGCGACGGACTCGAAGAGCCGCTCGGAGACCTCGGCGAGGGCGAAGGGGTTGACCCCTTCGATCTGGCCGTTGTCGGCCACCTGGGGCCGGTTCGCGCTCCCGTCGGTGAGGGATACGATGACGCTGCCGACGAGCCCGTCGGTCTGGATGAGCGCGCGGCTGTCCTCGCGGATGAGCGGGCGGGCCTCCTCGTCGATCGCCATGAAGACCATGATCGGGGCGCCGGGCTCGGCCGGCAGCTGCACCCGGTTGACGCGGCCGACCGAGATCCCGTTGTAGAACACGGACGCGCCGGGCTGGAGCCCGGCCACGCGGTCGAAGCTGGCGCGGACGGCGAAGGTGCTGGCGAACAGGCTGTTTTGGCTCCCGATCACGAACATCACGCCGATGGCCGAGAAGATCGCGAGCAGGATGACGAGGCCGAGACGGGCTTGGCGAGACATATTCGAGGGGTCAGCAGGGCCGACAGGTTACGCGACTCATGTGGAAGGGATGGGCGGCCCGAAGGGCAGCAAGGGGTGACCCCAAGGGGCGACCGGAATCACGCCGTGCCGTACGCCTCGGTCCCGGTAAAAAACTCCTGGAGCGCGGGGTGATCCGAGCGGCGGACCTCGGCGAGCGGGCCGGCCTCGACGATCCGGCCGTCGAGCAGGAAGTGGGCCGTGTCGGTGATGATCTCGGCCGCCAGCAGGTCGTGCGTGATGGCGATCGACGAGATCCCGCGCGTGTCGCGGAGCTTGACGATGAGCTCGGAGACGACGCGCACGGAGACGGGGTCGAGGCCGGTCGTGGGCTCGTCGTACAGGATGATGTCGGGGCGCAGGATGAGCGTCCGCGCCAGCCCGATCCGCTTTTTCTGGCCGCCCGAGAGCTCGGCCGGGTACTGGTCGCGCGTCTCGGGCAGGTTGACGTCCTCCAGAGACTCCATGATCAGGTCCTCCTTTTCGTCGTCGTCGAGCGTGGTCAGGCGGTCCAAGAAGAACCGCATGTTGCCGTAGACGGTCATCGAGTCGAACAAGGCGCCGCCCTGGAAGAGGTACCCGAGGCGCGTCCGCTTGCGGTCGAGCTGCTCTTGGTTCATCAAGTCGAGGCGCTCGCCGAGCACCCAGACCTCGCCCTTGTCCGGCGCCAGCAGCCCGACGACGTGCTTGGTGAGCACGCTCTTGCCGGTGCCCGACCCGCCGAGCACGACGGCGCTCGTCCCGCGCTCCAGCGCCAGGTTGATGCCCGTCAGGATTTTCTTGGGGCCGAACCCTTTGTGCACCTCGCGCAGGTCGACGACGATGTGGTCCGGCGGCGGCGGCGAGGTGCCGAGGATGGGGCCGCCCTCAGGGTCGGCGAGGAGACTCGCGTGGTCCGGCGTGCCGGGGACGCCGGCCGGGGGCGCGCCGGTCGGGTCGTCGGTCGGGTCCGCCAGCCCGTCGTCCGAGAGCGGGTGCGGGCCGTCGGCGTCTCCCGGCTTGCGGCGGGCGTCGGCGCGGTCGGAAAAGCGGGACATGAGCGGATGCGTGGAAGGTCGGAACGTTCAACGTTGAACGTTCAACGTCGCACGGCGGCGCTGTCAGGCGGAGCCGGAGATGTCGCCGAAGAGGATGATCGAGGCGCGGACGATGACCACGTCGGCGATCAGGATGAGCAAGCTGGAGATGACCACGGCCTGCATAGCCGCCCGGCCCACCTCGCGCGTCCCGCCGCGGACGTTGTAGCCGAGGTAGCAGCTCACGATGCCGACGATAAACCCGAAGATGGAGGTCTTCAGCGTGTCGACGATCACGTCGGCGAAGCGCAGCGTGTCGAAGGCCGTCGAGATGAAGATGCGGAGGTCCATCCCGTCCGAGAGCACGGCTTCGAGGTAACCGCCCGTCAGCGCCAGGATGTCGGTGATCATCGTCATCACAGGGAACATGATGATGCACGCCAGCACGCGCGTGACGACGAGGTAGCTGAAGGGCTTGAGCGCGGCGACTTCGAGCGCGTCGATCTGCTCGGTCACCTTCATCGAGCCCAGCTCGGCACCCATCCCGGCGCCCAGGCGGCCCGCCAGCACCAGGCTCGTCAGCACGGGCCCGATCTCTTTGATGACGCTCAGCGCCAGCATCGACGGCAGGAAGCTCTCGGCGCCGAACCGCGCGAGTGTGCCCCGGCTCTGCATCGCGAGCACCACGCCGATCGAGAAGCCCACGACGCCGGTCAGCGTCAGGCTCTTGGTCCCGACCTCGTCCATCTGGGTCAGCAGCTCCTTGAACTCGAAGGGGCGTCGCCAGAAGCGGCTGAAAAAGCGGCCCATGAAGGCGAACAGGCCGCCGGCCTCATTGAAGAAGGCCTCGCCGGGGACGCTCGTCTCTCTCGCGACCTCCTTGCGCTCCTCGACCTTGCGCTCGACCTCTTTCTCCTGGAGGATCTTCTCGTTCTGTCGCGACCGCCGCGAGGCGCGCAGGCGGGTCGTGAGCGAGTCGGTGGGGAGGGTCTCCATGTGCGGAAAGTAGCGCAGCCGGTCGGCGGGGTTCGTCCGGTTCTGCCCCGCTTGCGGCGGGGCCGTGGCTGGCGGGCGGCTCGCTCGGCAGCCCCCTTGTTCGCTCGGCTCGCGGAACCGCCCGGCGTCTCGGATCCGACCTCCCCTCCCGGGCGGGAGGGCCTGGGGGAGGGCGACCGGCTGGCGCCAGCGGGGGGGCGTGCGGTTGAGTGGCACCCTCACCCCGCCCCTCCCCCGAGAGGAGAGGGGACGTCGTTTGTACCGTCACGTTGAGTCCGCTGAGTCCGCTCAGTACTGGCGGAGGTACGCCAGCGAGTCGGCGTCGAAGCGGGGCGTCTCGACGCCAAAGTCGGCGAAGAAGGCGGAGGGGTCGCAGGTGTTGCCCTCAATCAGCATCTCGAACTGGGCCGGCGAGATGGGCAGCAGCCCTGCCCGGCCCAGCGTGTAGACGCCGATCCGCGCCAAGCCGATCGGGACGGGCGCGGTCGGTTTGGGCGCGATCCCCCCGCCCCGGGCGATCCGCGCCAGCACCTCGCGGTACGGGATCCGCTCCGGCCCGGCCACGCAGTACGACACGCCTGCCGAGGCGTCGCGGTCGACGGCCTGCGCCATCGCGTCCGCGCACGCCGCGACGTGGACCGGCTGGAGCTCGTAGTCGCCCTTCCCAAAGACCGGCAGCACCGGGAACGGGCGGACAAGCGTTTCCCACAGCCGCTTGGCGAACTCGGGATCGTCGGGGCCGGGGTCGCCGAACAGCGTCGACGGGCGGAAGATGACCGTGTGTGCGAAGTCGGCGCGGCGGACGATCTCCTCGGCCGCCCACTTCGTGCGCTGGTACGCGCTGTTGCCGTCCGGCCGTGCCCCATTCGCGCTCATGTGGACGAACCGCGTCACGCCCGCGGCCTGCGCGGCCTCCACCACGCGGCGCGTCCCGCCGACGTGGATCCGCTGGAAGGTGACGCCCTTCGACGGCTTCTCGTCGATGATGCCCACGAGGTGGACGACCGCGTCGACCCCGTCGAAGGCGCCCGCCAGCGAGGCGGCGTCGGTCACGTCGCCCTGTTCGGTCTCGACGTCGTCGGGCAGGCCGGCGCCGTCGCCGCGGACGAGGGCGCGGACGGTGTGGCCTCGGTCGCGCAGGGCGGCGAGGACGTGGCCGCCGACAAAGCCGGTGGCGCCAGTGAGCAAGACGTGCATGAGAGTCAGGAGAGGGGAGGGCTTGAGCGGACGGGGCGCCGGAACGGTTCCGTGCCGCAACCCCGGGGGAGATGGACGCGTAACTTTCACTCATCACTGAAAATGGTGGCCATGTCCCCGCTCCGCTTGCGTCTCGCCGCCCGGTTGTCGCTCGCGGTCGTGTGGCTGGGCGAAGGAGTGGGGCTGAAGCTGTGGCTCCGCGACGCGGGCGAGCTGGCGCTCGTCGAGGCGTCGGGCTTGTGGATCGTCTCACCAGAGGCGACGCTCGTCGGCATCGGTGTGCTGGAGGCCGTGGCGGGCGTCGTGTTGCTGGTCGGCTACCGCGAGCGGCTGGCGGTCGTCGTCACGACGCTGGCGATGGCGGCGATCACGGTCGGCGTGGTGGGGGCCGACCCCTCGGCACTGCTGGCGCCGCTCACGGGTGTGCTTAAAAACAGCGCGCTGGCGGTGTGCGCGGCCGTCGTGTGGTCGCTGCCTGACGGCGTCCCTGACGGGGTGGCGCCCGAGGCGGGGCGGGCCCCGATCCCCGCCCTACGATGACCCGCCGCGCCCGCCTGCTCGCTGGGCTCGGCGCCCACCGCGCCGCGTTCGCCGAGCGCTTGGACGGGTTGCCAGACGAGATCGTCCACGCCCGCCCGGCGTCGGGGGCGTGGTCGCTGGCGCAGCTCGCGGAGCACTTGCTGTTGATCGACGGCGGTCTCCGCCCCGACGGACCGCTAGCGGGTGGGTTGGCGCGAGCGACGTCGGGCCTGCGGAGCGGGGGGATCCGGCTCGTTCTGTCGCTGCCGGTCCGGATCCCGGCCCCGCCGTCGGCGCAGTCGGTGATGCCGAGCGCGGCGCCCCGGTGGCCCGACGTGCGCCAGCGGTGGGCGGCGCTCCGCGCGGGGTGGCGCGAGCGAGATCCGCAAGCGGGCACGGTCGCCTTTTCGCACCCCATTGCCGGCCCCTTCCTGCCGGACGACGCGCTCGCGTTCCTGCTGGCGCACCATCGCCACCACGACGCGCAGGTGCGGCGGACGCTCGCCGGGCTTGCGAGAGACGAGGTGTAGAGGAGCAGACGAGAAGAGGCGTCGGGGGGTGGAGGTCGCGGGGACGGGATAGGCCCATCTTCCACCTCGTCTCCTGTCCACTTCTCCTCCGCTCCGTGCCCGGCTACGACCCCGCTGCCCTCGCGCGCGACCTCAAGGCCCAGGCCCGGCGCATCGGGTTCGACGGCGTCGGCATCGCGACGGCGACGCGGCTGGACGCCGAGGCGGCGCGGCTGGAGGCGTGGCTGGCCGATGGCCGCCACGGCGGCTCCGACGGGGCGATGACGTGGCTGGAGAGGAACTTCGAGAAGCGGATCGACCCGCGCGTGCTCGTGCCCGGTGCCGAGAGCGTTGTGTCGGTCTTCGTGAGCTACTTCCAGCTCGGCCGCCAGCCGGGCGAGGGCGGCGGCGCCAAGATCAGCCGCTACGCCTGGGGCGATGACTACCACGACGTGCTCAAGGAAAAGCTGGCGGAGTTGTTCGACTGGCTCGACACACGCACCGGCGGGGCAGGCGGCCGCGCGTTCGTCGACTCGGCGCCGGTGATGGACAAGGCGTGGGCGCAGCGCGCGGGGCTGGGGTGGCAGGGCAAGAACACGAACCTGCTGACGACCACGCACGGCTCGTTCGTTTTCCTGGGCGAGCTGATCGTCGACGTGCCGCTCGCGCCGGACCCACCGTTCCGCGCCGATCACTGTGGCAGCTGCACGCGCTGCCTCGATGCCTGCCCGACGGGCGCCCTCGACGCGCCGTACCAGATCGACGCCACGCGCTGCATCTCGTACTGGACCATCGAGCACCGGGGGCCCGACCTGCCGGAGCTGGCGGCCGAGTTCGGCGCCTGGGCCTTTGGCTGCGACATCTGCCAGGACGTGTGCCCGTGGACCAAGTTTTCCCAGCCGACGCGGGACGCGCGCTTCCTGCCTCGACCGGGCGTCACCGATACGCCCGCCAAGGAATGGGCGGAGATCGACCTCGAGGCCTTCCGCGAGCGGTTCCGGCGCAGCCCGGTCAAGCGGGTCAAGCACGATGGGTTCGTGCGCAACATGGAAACTGCGGCGGCCAACGCGAGCACCGATCCGTAGCGCCGAAGCAGGCTGCGGCGCCGCGTTGGCACCTCGCCGCAACCGACGTCCCCTCTCCCCTCGGGAGAGGGACAGGGTGAGGGTGTGCCCGTCGAGCAACGTCGTGCCCGTCGTCCTCCCCCGGCCCCTCCCGTTCGGGAGGGGAGGTCTGCAACGAGGGACGCGTCCGCCTCGGCGCCGGGGCGGAGGAGGCTACGCCGCCGGCAGCGCGAGCGTGAACGTGGAGCCCTCGCCCTTGACGCTGGCGGCCGAGAGGTCGCCGCCCATCTGCTGAACCAAGCGGCTGGCGATGGCGAGGCCCAAGCCGGTGCCCCCATAGTCGCGGTTGACGCGGGCGTCCTCCTGCACAAAGGGCTCAAAGACGGCCTCCAACACGTCGTCGGCGATGCCGACGCCGGTGTCGCGGACCTCCAGGCGGACGCGGTCGGCGCTGGCCGCCAGCGAGACGACGACGGAGCCGGCGGGCGTGAAGCGAGCCGCGTTCGACAACAGCTGATCGACGACCTGCTCCAGCCTCGACGGGTCGGCCTCGACCATGAGCGCGTCGGCGGGGGCGGCGACGGTCAAGGTGACGCCGCGCGCGGCGAGGTCGTCGGTGTAGCGGGCGGTGACGGCCCGGGCGAGTGTGGTGAGGTCGACCGGCTGGTGGGCGAGGTCGAGGGCGCCGGTCTCCAAGCGCGACAGGTCGAGCAGGTCGGTGACCAGGCGGAGCGCGCGGCTGGCGGCGTCGCGGATGGTGCCCGCGAATTCGGCCACCTCGGGCGGGGCGCCCGGGATGTCGGCGGCCTCCTCGACGAGCAGGTCCGAGAAGCCCCGGATGGCGCCGAGCGGGGTGCGCAGCTCGTGGCTCATCATGCGCAAGAACGCCATCCGGGTCTGGGCGGCGCGCTCGGCGATGCGGCGGGCGCGGTCGAGCTGGGCCTCGGCCTCTTTCTGGGCCGTCACGTCCGCCAGCAAGCCCCCGGCCACGGGGCGGCCGACGGCGTCGACGGAGGGGCGGGCGCGCTCGGAGATCCAGACGACGTCGCCGCCGTCGAGGCGCAGGCGGACCTCGACCTGGGACGGCTCGCCGGCGCGGAGCCGGGCGTCGTGGGCGTCGAAGGCGGCGCGGTCCTCGGGGACGACGAGGTCGGCCCAGTCGGCGTCGCCCGCGAGCACGACGTCGGGGTCGAGGCCGGTGATGGCCTCGGCCTGGGCGGTCACGAAGGCGTAGGCGCGGTGGCCGTCGTCGTCGTGGCCGAAGGTGAACAAGGCGTCGTCGAGATCGGCAACGGTGCGGCGGAAGCGGGTCTCGGCCTCGACCCAGGCCCACAGCGTGCCGAACAGGGCGCCCAGGCGGCCCGCGGCGGCTTCGCAGGCGGGCGTCCACGGAGCGGGGCGGCCGAGCATGAACGCGCCGGGGACGGAGCTTTCGACGGGGATCACCAGCACCGATGCGGCGCCGAGGGCCTCGGCGAGGGGGCCGCCATCGATGGAGACGGGCGCGCGGCCCACGAGGGGCGGCGCGTCCGCAGCCTCGACCTCGACGAGCGCGGGCGACGCGACGGGTGGCCACGAGGCGCACCGGACGAAGGCGCCGGTCTGGCTCTCGCCCACCAATGCCACGGCGACCTCGGCGCCGAGCGCCTCGCCCATCCGGGTCACGCCGGCCTCCAGCAACGCGAGGGCGTTCGGCCGGGAGAGCGCGACGTTGCGGAGCGCGGCCTCTGCGGCTTCGAGACGGTCGGCGAGCGGAGCGGGGGCAGAAAGGGGGGCCATGGCGCGGAGTATCGGCGGGGAGGGCGGCGGTCTCTAGCCGACCCCGCCCCACCTCGTCCCCGAGGTGAGCGGGGGGCATTTCGGCCGCTATCCATCAGGGCGTCCCCCTCGACCGAGGGGGGATGCCAGCGTCGGGTGCTGGCGGACGGCTGGCACTCTACGCTGGCGAGGCGGCGCGGCGCTCGGCGGGGACCACCCACAGGCCCCAGGCGACGCCCGCGACGATCTGGACACCCGCGAGCCCGGCGATCAGCACGCCCAGCGCCATCCCGCCCTCCAGCAGCAGCCCGGCGGCGACGATGGACACGCTCTCAACGAGTGTGACCAAGAGCCAGTCGGTGGAGATGACGCGGCCCCGGAAGGCGTCGCGGGCGCGGTCCTGCAAGAGCGTCGTCGAGAGCACCCAGTTGGCGCCACTCGCGCCGTGCGCGAACACGACGAGCGCGCCGACGGCCCAGCGCGCGTCGCCGACGGCGGCGATGGCGAGGTAGCCCAGGCCGCAGGCGACGGTGCACGCCGCGAGGACCGTCGGCCACCGGCGCTCGTCCTGGAAGAGGGACCGGGCGATGACGGGCCCCAGCCCAGTGCCGAGCCCGCGTGCGGCGAACAGGATGCCGATGCCGGTCGTGCCGGCGGTCGGGAAGAGGCTGTCGCCCAAGAGCGCCAGCGAGAACATGAGCCCGCCGCCGCCGATCCCCCAGGCGGCCTTGGCAAACACGAACCGGGCGACCGCCGGGCGCTGGCGGACGTAGCGCCAGCCGTCGGCGACCTGGGCGACGGCCGTGCCGACGACGTTGCGCACGACGCCGTCCTCGGCCGTCGTCTGCGCCTCCGTCTTCGGGACGCGGAGCTGGGCGATGAGCACGGCGCTGACGAGGTACGTCGCCGCGTCGAGCACGAACACGACGTCCGTGCCGAAGGCGTCGACGGCGGGGCCCCCGGCGGCGGCGCCGACGGCCAGCATCGTGGACCACGTGGCCGAGAGCAGCGCGTTCGCGGTGAGCAGCTCGCCGGGCCCGGTGATGCGCGGGAGCACGGCGTTCTTGGCCGGCGTGAACGCGGCGCTGACGGCGATCTGAGCGGCGCCGAGCACGTAGAGCAGCCACAGGTCGTCGACCTCGCGGATAAACAGGAAGCCGAGCACGAGGGCCGCGCGCACGAGATCGGCCCCGATCATCAGCTTGCGGCGGTCGAGCCGGTCGGCGAGGACGCCGGCGATCGGCGACGCGAGCGCGAGCGGGATCAGCTTCGTCAGGAAGACGCCGCCCAAGGCCGCCTCGGAGCCGGTGAGGTCGAGCGCCAGCCGGTACAGCGCGAGGGTGTTGAACCAGTCGCCGAAGAGCGAGACGACCGTCCCGCCCCACAGCAGGCGCACGTCGCGGTTGCGGCGCAGCAGGGCGCCGAAGCCGACCGTGCCGCGCAGGTTCGTGGGGGGACTCGACATCGGCGCGGCACACGACCGACGCGGCGGCGAAGTTCACCGGCCCCGCCCCGCCGCCCGGTGATCCTCCGCCTCTTCTCGCTCGCCACGCTCGCGCTCGCCCTTGTCGGGTGCGTCGCCAGCGACGCGGCGCGGGCGCCCGTCGCCGCGCGGCAGGTGGTGGCCGAGGGACGGTTCGAGATCGAGGGCCACGCGCGGGGCGCGTACGGACTCCGCGTTCAGCTGCTGTTTCACCGGCGCGGCGGCGGGTGGGAGCGCCCGCTCGACGGGGCGGACCGCCAGCGGGCGACGGTCGGGCCCGACGGCGCGTTCCGGATCGCGCTGGCGACGGCCGTCGACCTGTCCCTTTTCGACAGCGTCGCCGTAGCGCCAGCGACGGAGTCGCAAGCGATCCGGCTGCTCCGCGCGGATGCGCGCCGGGCGGGCGAGGTATCGGTGCTGTGGAGGTCGGCGGTTCGTCGGCCGCTGCCGCCGACGGGGGATGTGTCGCTGGCGGGGCTGGCGGGCGCCGTTTCCCGTCCGGTGGGCGTCGCGATCCGCACGGCGACGATCGCGCGCGAGTTTGTGCACCGTCTCTACGACGGCGCCCCGCCGTTCGCCCTGCCACGCGTGGACGTGGAACTGAGCGGCGGCGGTGGGTACGTGTTCCAGGCCATCGACCCGGACGCGCCGTGGGGCCACGAGATCGAGGTCCGCGCAAGCGGCATTACCCCGGCGCTGATGGCGCACGAGTACGGGCACTACGTCAGCTATCGGATGTGGGGCTCGGACGCGGTCCGGTACTCGCTGCGCAACCGCCAGCTTCGCGAGGGCTGGGCCATCTTCTTCTCGTTCGCCGCGCGAGCGTATGCCGCCGCCCAGTACGGCGACCCGGACCTCGCGCCGTCGAACCCGGAGCGCGCGCCGTTCACCGACCACATCGACGCGGACGTGCGCTACGACCGGATCTCGTACGGCGTCTCGCACCCGGACTACCCCGCCATCGGGGCGCTGCTGTGGAGCTTGTACGATCGCGCCGAGCCGTCGCCGTTCGAGCCCGAGGGCCCGAGCGCGGGGAGTCTGGCCGGCGACAACGACGACATCTCGGGCGGCGTCGCCGTGTTCGAGGCCGTCCGCACCGCTCGCGCCCACGTGTTCGACGAGGCCGGCGTGCTCGAGGTCGTCGCCGCCTTCCGCGAGGGCCAGCCGGCCGAGCTGGCGGCGTCCATCGACGGGGCCCTCGCCTTTTTCCTGTGCCCCGCGGCGCCCCACTGCGACGTGAAGGCGCCTGCCAGCGACGACGCGCGCACGGCGTCGCTCACGCTGCGCCCGGTGTCGCCGGGGACTCTGGTGGCCCGGCGCGTGCCCGGCGGCGTGGCGCTGACGTGGGACCCGCGGACGTACGCGGCGCCGTGGGCGAATCTGCCGGACGCGGTCCACATCTATCGCGACGGCGAGCGGGTGGCCGCGCTCCCCGGGACGGCGTCGGGCTGGCTTGACGCGGGCGCGAGCGGGGGCACGTACGAGGTGCGCGCGGTGGGCGGCGGAGGCGAGTCGGCGGGCGGGGCCGTGGTGGAGGTGGAGTAGGGGCGACGCGGCGGATCGCTCGGGGTGAGCGCGGTGCCCGGCAGATCCCCCCGCTCGGACGCGCGCACCGATCGCCACTCTTGCACGGTTGGAATTGCGCCGCGCGGACGGGGGGATCTGCCGAGCAGGGCCCGTCAGCCGGCCGTCGCCAGCCGCCGCCGGAGCGTGGGCAAGAGCGCCGCCAGCACGATCGCCGCGAGCGCCGCCAGCGCCGCCGCCGCCGCCCACAGCACGGGTGCGCCGGCCGACGCCAGCACGAGCCCGCCGAGCAGGGGGCCGACCGCCTTCGACAGCCCCCACGCGGCGTGGTAGACGCCCTGGTACGAGCCGCGCAGCGCGACCGGCGCCAGCCCGGCCACCAGCGTCGGCACGACGGGCAGGAACGCCATCTCACCCAGCGTCCACACGACGCTGGCGGCGGCGTAGAGGGCGAACGTGTCGGCGGGGACCGTGAGCGCGAGCCCGAGCGCGATGAGGGCGACCGAGGCGGGCAGCCACGCCGTGGTCCTGCGGGCGCCCACAAACGCGGCGACGGGCAGTCCGATGAGCACGATCAGCCCCCCGTTGACGGTGATGACGAGCCCGTAGTCGAGCTCCGTCAGCCCGTCGGCGGCCATCGTGAGCGGGAGGGTGGCGAAGAGCTGCATGAACCCGATGCCGACGCACAGCATCGCGAAGGCGAGCGCCGCGAGGGTGCCGTCACGGCGGAGGGGGCCGAGGTCGATGCGGCGACCGGCGACCGGCCTCGCCGCCTCCGGCCGCGTCTCGGGCACGGCGACGGCCACGATGACGGCGTAGCCCAGGAGCGTCGCGCCCTCCAGCCAGAACAGCCACAGGTACGACATCGACGCCAGCAGCCCCCCGAGGGCGGGGCCGACGGCCGAGCCGAGGTTGATGGCCCAGTACACGAGCGCGTACCCCCGTGCGCGCTCCGCCTCGGGCAGCAGGTCGGCGACGGCGGCCGAGACGGCGGGCCGGTACATCTCGGCGACGAGGCCGAACGCGAACGCCAGCGCGGCGACGGCCGAGAACGTCGTCGCGAAGGGGATGGCGGCGACGGGGAACGCTGCGCCGCCGAGACTCAGCAGGAGCACGGGCCGCCGGCCGACCCGGTCGGAGAGCCAGCCGCCGACGAAGCCGCCCGTGAACGCGCCCGCGCCGTAGAGCGACACGGCGGCCGTCGCGGCGGCGATCCCGAACCCGCGCTGGCTCGTCAGGAAGAGCGCCAGGAACGGCAGGACGACCAGGCCCGTCCGGTTCACGAACGTGCCGACAACGAGGGCCCAGAATGGGCGGGGGTAGCGGGCGAGCGCCGAGCGGAGGGGGGCCACGAAACGGGACGCCCCGGCCGAGAGCATCGGTCGGGGCGCAGAAGCAGGAGCGGGCGGGCGCTAGCCGCCGAGCTTGTCGGCCGCCTTGCCGATCAGGTCGGTGGCTTTCTCGGCCGCCTTCTCGGCAAGGTCGCCAGCCATCTCGGCCGCCTTCCCGGCCGCCTTCGAGGCCTGCTCCTTGAGCGCGTCGGGCGCGAGGTCGGCCGCCTTGGCGGCGAGGTCGCCCGCAGCGTCGCCGGCCTTGCCGGCGGCGTCCTTGGCGAGCTCGCCCGCGTTGTCCTTGAGGCTGTTGAAATCCATCGGTCTGGGAGGAAGGGGACGCCCAAGCTAGCCGCCTGCTCCCCGGTCTGCACGCGGCGGCTGGGGCGGGAGGCGGGCGAGAGAAAAGGGGAATGGACGAGAGGAGGATCGGAGGCGTCCTGCTGTGCCTGTGGCTTCCTGTGCGGCGCCTCGTGCTGTCCACTTCGCTTTTGGCCCCTTCTCTCAACGAAAAGCGCCCCGCCGGCCGGAGCCAGCGGGGCGCAGAGGTCGGAGCGACGAGCGACTAGTGGCGCTTGTCGATGGCGTCCTCGGCCTTGTCGGCCGTGTCGGCGTAGGCGTCGCCGGCCGTCTTGCGGGCCTTGCCGGCCATCTCTTCGGCGGCGCCACGCGCCTCCATCGAGTGGTCGTCGATGGCGTCGCCGACGTTCTTCTTGATCTTGCCCTTGACTTCGTCGAAGGCGCCGGCGGCCTGCTCCTTGCGGCCCCGCGCTTCTTCCTTGTGGAGCTTGCGCTGGGCGTCGTTGGTGAGGTCGTCCATGAGAGAGGGGGGATGGTGAAGGGAAGCCCTCCGACACACTCCACACACGTGGGGTCCCGCCGCCGGTCGAATTCATTGACGGCATCCCACAGACAGTTAGGGTGTGGCGTTACAGCCCCCCAGTCCCAGCTATCGCTTTCGGTAGTCGTCGCGCGAGCCCGTGTAGTCGCGGACCAGGCGGCCGACGATGCGCTCGGCGGCGAGGTCTGCGAGCCGACCCAGGCCCGTCGCCATCTCGTCGGCGGAGAGGTCGGAGAGCGCGCGCCCGGTGATGACGTTGCCGACGGCGACGGGCAGCCCGAACAGGGCCCGGTCGACGACCTCGCGCTCGGCGAGTTCGGCCGTCCACAGCGAGGCGCCGGTGCGGGCGTCGAGCAGGTGCGCTTCGCCCGCGAGCACGAAGAAGACGGCGCCCTCGAAAGAGTCGGCGACGAGCGCGTAGTCGGCGATCCGGAGATCGAGCACGAAGTCGGCGGTCTCGGGGCGCGCGGCCGTCCCGAAACCGAGGGCTCGGGCGGATCCCGCCAGCGCCTGCCGGGCCACGCGGTCGGCCACGTCGACCGTGGCGACGACGCTGTCGAGGCGGGCCTGCGCGCGGCGCGCGGCGCGGCGCTTGGCCGACGAGGTCCCGATGCGGACGGCGGTGCCGACGGGGTCGTAGGGGTCGATCCCCGATTCGAGCGGGCTCCCAGCCTGGACGCGCGGCGCGGGCGGGATGGCGGCCGTGACGGCCACGCGGCGGCCGTCGAGCGAGACCTCGCCCAGGCGGTGCGAGGCGCCGCACCCCGAGGCGAGCCCGGCGACGGCGAGCAGGAAGGCGGAGACGAGGAGGTGGCGGGGCACGGGGTCTGCGAGGGGTGAGCGCGCTAGCTTAGCCGCCGCTCCCCCGGTTCCGGTAACCCCACGTCATGCCGTACGTCGTCTCCCAGCCCTGCATCAACTGCAAGCACACAGACTGCGTCGAGGTCTGCCCCGTCGACTGCTTCTACGAGGGCCCGAACTTCCTCGTGATCCACCCCGACGAGTGCATCGACTGCAACGCGTGTGTGCCGGCGTGCCCCGTCGAGGCCATCTACGCCGACGACGAACTGCCCGAGGACCAGGCGCACTACGCCGAGTGGAACACCTACCTCGCGACCCAGTGGCAGGCGCTCGGCTACAACATCACCGAGAAGAAGGAGGAGCTGCCGGGCTGCGGCGACTCGAACGACGCGACCGAAGAGGACATCCTGACCTGGGAGGGCGCCGAGTAGCGAGCGGGCTGGCGGCGGGCGCCCTCCAGCGTGTCGTCCTGAGCCCTGCTTGGGATTTGGAGGGCACCCCCTACAGCGTCATCCCGAGCGGATGCGAGAGATCTCAGCACGACCCTGACGCCCGTCCTTCCGCTCGTCGCAAGCTGTAGGGTCATGCTGAGATCCCTCGCGGGCTCGGGATGACGTGATCGGGGCGGTTCAGCCATTCCCCAACGCCCCTCTCAAGAGGGCAGGGTCGAGACGTTGCGTGCCAGACTCGTGCGGCCAGCAGCACCGGTTTCTCAGAGCGCCGCGACGAGGGAGACGACGAGGATCACCGAGACGAGCATCGAGCGGAGCGTGGCGCGGGAGGGGAGGGCCATGTCGTTGGTCGGACGGGACTTAGGGAAGATGCGGCACCCGCCCCGGCGAGGGAAGGGCATTTCCCTGATCCTCGCCTGAGGGATCGCTGGGGACGCCCCGGTGGGATACCTGCGCTGCGAGGCGGCGTACACCCCGCCCCACCGCTCCCGCCATGACGCCCGCAGTCTCACCCGCCGACACCTCCCGCCCCGAGATCGACGCCGCGCTCGCGGACCTGTCGGCGCACGCCACCGAGTGGGCGCGCCTGCCGATCGCGCGGAAGGTGGCGCTGCTGGAGGGCCTGAGGCCGCGCATCCTGGACGCCGCGACGCGCTGGGTGACGGCGGCCTCGCGCGCCAAGGGGCTCGCGGTCGGGTCGCCGCTGCGCGGCGAGGAGTGGTCGTCGGGCCCGTGGGCGCTCGCCAGCTACGTCGCCCCGCTGGCGACGACGCTGCGCCGGATCGAGGCGGGGACGGTCGGCGAGGCGCTGGCCGGGCGCGTCCGCCAGCGCGACGACGGGCAGACGGTCGTCCGCGTGGTGCCGGGCGACCTAGCCGACCGCGTGGTGCTGGCCGGCCTGGAGGTCGACGTCTGGATGGAGCCCGGCGTCGAGCCGGCGACCGTCGCCGACACGGTCGGGGTGTTCTACGAGGACGATTTCCCCGAGGGCGGCGTCGCGCTCGTACTGGGGGCCGGCAACATCGCGTCGATCCCGCCGCTCGACGTGCTCTACAAGCTGTACGCCGAGGGCCAGGTCGTCGTCCTCAAGCTGAACCCGGTCAACGACTACCTCGGGCCGATTCTCGAGAACGTGTTCGCCGAGTTCGTCGCCGCCGGCTACCTCCGGTTCGCGTACGGCGGCGCGGACGTGGGGCAGTACCTCACCCAGCACGAGGCGGTCGACGAGATTCATATGACGGGCAGCGCGGCGACGCACGACGCGATCGTCTACGGGACCGGGCCCGAGGGCGCCGAGCGCAAGCGCCGCGACGAGCCGGTGATCGACACGCCGGTGTCGAGCGAGCTGGGCGGCGTCAGCCCGTGCATCGTCGTCCCGGGCGACTGGTCCGGGCCGGACCTCCGGTTCCAGGCCGAGCACGTGGTCTCGCAGCGGACGCACAACGCGGGCTTCAACTGCATCGGGACCCAGGTGCTCGTGCTCCCAGCAGCGTGGCCACAGCGCGCGGCGTTCCTCGATGAGATCCGCGCCGTGCTGGCGGAGATCGCGGAGCGGCCCGACTACTACCCCGGCGCCGACGAGCGGCTGGACGACTTTCAAGAGGCGTACCCGCAAGCCGAAAAAATCGGTGGGCGGCTGCTGGCGGAGGTGCCGGCGGAGCCCGGCGGCTACGCGTTCGAGACCGAGGTCTTCGGCTCGGCGCTGGCGGTGGCCACGCTGCCTGGCGGCGAGGACGCGGGTGAGTGGCTGGAGCGCGCGGTCGCGTGGGCGAACACGACGCTGGCCGGCACACTGGGCGCGACGGTCCTCATCCACCCCCGCACGAAGCGGGCGCTCGGAGACGCCCTCGAGGACGCTCTCGCCGAGCTCCGCTACGGGACGGTCGGCGTCAACCAGTGGGCGGGCGCGGGCTTCCTGACCGCGCAGGCGGCGTGGGGCGCGTTCCCCGGGCACGTCCGCAACGACATCCAGAGCGGGACGGGCGTGGTCCACAACAGCTGGCTGTTCGACCGGCCGCAGAAGACGGTCGTGTGGGGGTACTTCGCGCCGTTCCCGCGGTCGCTCCTGCTGGGCGAAATGCACACGGCCCCGGCGCCGCTGTACTTCGTGACGAACGAGACGGCCGACACGACGGCGCGTCGGGCGACCGAGTTCGCGGCGGCCCCGAGCGTGGGGAAGCTGGCGGGCGTCGTCGTGTCGGCGTTCCGGGGATAGCGCCGGTCGTCGAGCGGCTCCCTGAGGTGTGTGTGCGGGAATTCCGGAGGGGGTGGACGGGCTCTTTTTAGTGCCATCGGGGTAGCATCGGTGCCCACTCGCCCGCCGTCTCGGATGTCCCCGTTGTCCCTGTTCGTGCCGCCCCACCCGGCCCTGCGGGCGTCGGTCGTCGTGCCCGCTCGGGACGAAGCGGATCGGCTCCCCGGACTCGTCGCAGCGCTCGGTGCGCTCGGCCGGCCCGACGGCTGGGGCGAGGGGTCGGTCGAGGCGCTCGTGCTGCTCAACAACTGCCGCGACGGGTCGGTCGAGGTCGCGCACACGCTCGCGGCGGACCGGCCGTGGCTCCGCGTGGGCGTCGTCGAGCTGGCGCCGGCTGAGGCGCACGTCGGGCGGGCCCGCCAACTCGTCGCCGACGCGGCGGGCGCTCGGCTGCTGGCGCTCGGCCGGCCGGACGGGCTGATCCTGTCGACCGACGCGGATTCCCGGCCCGAGCCGTCGTGGCTGCGCGAGACGACGGCCGAGGTGGCGCGTGGGGCGGGTGCCGTGTGCGGACGGATCGGGCTCGACGCGGGCGAGCGCGCCGCCTTGGCCCCGGGCGTCCGCCGGAGCTACCTCCTGGACCTTGGCTACCGCCGGGCCGTCGAGCGGCTCCGGCACCTGTACGCGCCCGACGCGCACGACCCGTACCCCCGCCACCACCAGCACTACGGCGCCAGCTTCGCCGTCCGCGCCGACGCGTATGCCCGGGCCGGCGGGCTCCCGCCGGTCCGCACGTCCGAGGACGTGGCGCTGTACCGGGCGCTCGTCGCGGCCGACGTGCCGGTCCGCCACAGCGACCGCGTCCGGGTCCGGACCTCGGCGCGGAGCGTGGGCCGGGCTGAGGGCGGGCTCGCCGACGCGTTCGCGTTCTGGGCACGAGAGGCGGCGGCGGGGCGCGAGCCGACGGTCGAGCCGGCCGCTGATGCCGAGGCCCGGCTCGCGGCGCTCGGTCTGTGGCGTGCCGAGCGCGACGACCCTGCCCCCGACGCCTTGACGACGACCCCCGACGGCGGCCAGCCGATCACAGCCGCCATCGCCGACCTGCGCGCCCGGGCCGAGCGCCTGACCGGCCTCTCGCTCGCCGAGCGCCTCGACCACGCCCGCCGCCTCGCCCCCGCCGTCCCTCTCGCCGCCTAGCCATGATCGACACTCTCCCCGCGCCGCGCGATCTGGTCGACGTTCAGACCCCGGCCGACTGGGTGGCGACCGCCCGCGCCGTCGCCGACCGCGCCGCCGAGCGCGCGGCCGAGGACGACCGCCCGGGCGCGTTTCCCCAAGCCACCTTCGATGATCTCCGCGCGTCGGGCCTGCTGGCGGCGCCGGTCCCCGTGGCCGAGGGCGGAGCCGGGCTCGGCACCGACCCCGACTGCGACCACGCGCTGTACCTCGTGCTCCGCGAGATCGGGCGGGGGAGCTTGCCGGTCGGGCGCGTCTACGAGGGGCACGTCAACGCGCTGGCGCTCGTGGACGCGTACGGGACGGCCGACCAGCGCGCGCGGTACGCCGCCGACGCTCGGCACGGCCACCTCTTCGGCGTGTGGAACACCGAGATCCCGCGCGACGGCGTCCGGCTGACCCCGCTCCCCGGCGGGCGCGCGCGGATGGAAGGGGCGAAAACGTTCGCGTCCGGGCTGGGCTTCGTGACGCGCGTGTTCGCGAACGGCGCCTTCCCCGACGGCGGGTGGCAGATGGCGCTCGTCCCGCTCGACCGCGCGGACGTGACGGAGGACGCCGGGTGGTGGACGGCCGAGGGGATGCGCGCGAGCCGGAGCGGCCGGTGCGACTTCACGGGCGTCGAGCTCGATGCGCACGCGCTCGTCGGCGAGCCGGGCGACTACTTGCGCGAGCCCCACTTTACGGGGGGCTCGGTGCGGTTCGCCGCCGTCCAACTCGGCGGCGCCGTGGCTCTCGTCGACGCTGCAGTCGCCCATCTTCAGACGCTCGGGCGGACGGACAACGAGACGCAGCGGCTGCGCATCGGCGAGGCGTCCGTCGCGCTCGAAACGGGCGCGCTGTGGCTGCTCGGCGCCGCGCGGCTGGCGCAGACCGGTTCCGTCGCGGACGTCGTGACCTACGCGCAGGCGGTGCGGAGCGCGATCGAGACCGTCTGCCTCAATGTGATGCGACTCGTGGACCGGGCGGTCGGCGCGCGGGGGCTGCTGCCGCCGTCGCCGGTCGAACGCATCGGCCGCGACCTGCGGCTCTACCTCCGCCAGCCAGCGCCCGACGCGGCGCTCGCGGCCGTCGGGCAGGCGGCGTTCGAGACGCCCGGCCGGGCGCAGGGGTCGGACCTGTGACGGTCCTCGAAGAGCCGGAGCGGTGGCCGTTGCGCGAGCCGGAGGCGGCGCTGGACCTCGGCCGGACGGTCGTGGTCGCGCCGCACCCTGATGACGAGTCGCTGGGGTGCGGCGGGCTGCTGGCGATCCTGGGCGACGCCGGGCTCGATCCCCGCGTGGTCGTCGTGACGGATGGCTCGCGGTCGCACGCCTCGGCGGCGTACCCGCCGGACCGGCTGGCGGCGCTGCGCGAGGGCGAGGCACTTGCCGCCGTCTCGGCGCTCGGGCTGGGTGCAGATGCCGTGTCCTTCTTGCGTCACCCCGACTGCGGCGTGCCCGGCCTCAACGACGAGGCGGCCGTCGCCGGGCTCGCGGACGCGTTGCGCGAGGCGGAGACGGTCGTCGTGCCGTGGCGCCGGGATCCGCACTGCGATCACGAGGACGCCTGGGCGCTGGCGCGGGCGGCGGTCGCCTGCCTCGACGCGCCGCCGCGCTGGCTCGAGTACGCCGTCTGGGCCTGGGAGCACGCCGCGACGGACCGCGCGCCCCGGCCCGACGAAGTGCGCCCGTGGCGGCTCGACATCGCCGACGTGCTCGGCCGCAAGCGGGCCGCCGTCGCCGCCCACGTGTCCCAGACGACGCGGCTCATCGACGACGACCCGGACGGGTTCGTGCTCGAAGGCCGGGTGCTCGCGCACTTCGACCGCGACTGGGAGCTGTACCTCGACCCCGCCGATGCCTGACGTCCCGCCCACCGCCGCCCACCGCACGCCGTCGGGCACGATCGCCGCCGGCTACTTCCAGGCGTTGTACGACGCCGACCCGGACCCGTGGGCGTTCGCGACGAGCGACTACGAGGCGGCCAAGTACGCGGCGACACTCGCGGCGCTGCCGCGCGATCGCTACGCCCGGGCGCTCGAAGTCGGCTGCGCGATCGGGGTGCTGACGCGGGCGCTCGCGGACCGGTGCGACGCGCTGGTCGCCATCGACGTGGCGGACGCGGCGCTGGCGCAGGCGCGCGAGCGGACGGCCGCGCTGGCCCACGTCACGGTCGCCAAGCGGGCTGTCCCTGACGAGACGCCGGACGGGCCGCTCGACGTGGCGGTCGTCTCCGAGGTCGGGTACTACTTGTCGGCGCAGGACCTCTCGAGGTTCGAGCGCCAGCTTGCCAGCGCCGTCGTGCCGGGCGGCCACGTCGTGCTCGTCCATTGGACCGGCGAGACGGACTACCCCCTCGACGCCGACGCCGTCCACGCCGCGTTCACCGCGCCGGACTGGGCGCTCCTGTCGGACGCCCGCGCCGAGGGGTACCGGCTGACGGTCGTCGCGCGGTGCTAGCGGGCGGGCTCGCGCAAGCGGAGGCGTGGCGTGGCGTCGGCGTCGCGGTGGCCCATGAACACGCCGTCGAGGGCGTCGACGTAGGCGGCGTACGGGGTCCGGGTGTGGGCCTGGATCGTGACGAGTGGGGCGCCAGCCTTCGCGGCCTCGGCGATCCGGGCGCGCAGGGCGTCGGGGGCGATGCGCTCGCCATCGAGCTGGACCGCGCCGTCGGCGGCGACCAAGACGGTGTGCGCGGACGGGAGGTACGGCCCGTGTTGCGTCAGCTTGGGCGGGAGGTCGATGGGGATGCCGCGGTCGCCGACGATGGCGGTGGCGACGAGGAAGAAGAGGAGCAGCAGGAAGGCGATGTCCGCCATCGAGGCGGTCGGGATGGCGGGCGCGGCGCGGCGGGCGAGCATGGCGAGCGGGGGCGGGTGCTCCTCTGAGACACACTGCCGCCTGGATCGTCGCTCGGTGACCGGGGCCGGACCGTCTCGACGCTGGCGCCGTGCGTCACGCCACGTCGTGTCGGGTGGTGCCGTCCATCTCGAGCGCGAAGTCGGGGCCGAAGGCGGTCGCGGGGGTCTGGAACCCGGGCTCGGTGCGGCCCTCCAAGACCGCGAGCGCCGAGCGCAGGGCGGCGTCCGCGGTGAAGGCGTAGCCCTCGGGGCCCGCCCACGTCGCCACGGCTCGCCCGCCCGCGTCGTCGGTGGCCTCGCCCCAGACGTACGACGCGCCCTGCTGACGCTCGGCCTCGGATGGGCCCGTGACGCGGCGCGCGACAAAGCCTTTGAGCAACGCCTGCACCGGCGCCGACTGGAGGACGGGCCCGATGTAATTGCTCGCCTTCATCACCCGCGCCGTCGACGGAGGGAAGGCGGCGTACGTGGTGATGGTGGGGATGCCGGTCGAGTGGAAGGCCGTGCTCACGTCGCCCCACGGGATCGCGACGCAGCGCCGCGTCTTGCCGTCCGCGAAGGTCGCCTCGACGACATCGTGTGCGGCAGGGACGCGGACGATCCGGCCGTCGCGCCGCATGGCGCCGCCCTCGCCCAGGTTCTCGACCGCCGTCTGCGCCGTCCCGTGCGACGCCGACGAGGTCGCGCGGATCGCCAGCTTGAGCCTGGTCGCCGACGGCAGACGTTCCTTGAGGTGCGCCGCCAGGCAGTCGGTCGGGACCACGTCGAAGCCGGTCCCGGGGAGCACGGTGATGCCGGCCGCTCGCGCCTGGGCGTCGCGTGCCGCGAGCGCCTCGAAGACGGCGATCTCGCCGGTCACGTCGAGGTAGTGCGTGCCTGTCCGCACGCAGGCCTCGACCATCGGGGCGGCCGTCCGGGAGAACGGGCCGGCGGCGTGGAGCACCAGCGGGTGATTCGCCAGCGCGCGGTCGAGCGCGGCGGGGTCGTCGAGCGACACGGTCACGGAGTCGAGGCCGGTGTCTTGGGCGACGGCCGCGAGCGTCTCGGGATTGCGGCCTGCGAGCGTGGGACGGAGGCCGCGCGAGACGGCGAGGTCGGCGATCAAGCGGCCCGTGTAGCCGGTGGCGCCGTAGAGCAAGAAGGGCATGGGCGATGAACGCGCCGGGACCGACGGGGTGCCATGCGGGTGTCGCACGGTTCGTCGTAGCGTGCCCCTGTCACTCACCCCTGAGCCGATGGCCGAGAACAAGACCCAGCCCACCGACGCTTCCGTCGACGCCTTCCTCGACGCCGTCGAGCCGGAGCGCCGCCGCGACGACGCCCGCCGGATCGCCGAAATCATGGCGGAGGTGACCGGCGAGGCGCCTGAGATGTGGGGCGAGCAGATCGTCGGCTACGGCCGCTACCACTACACCTACGCGTCGGGCCGCGAGGGCGACTGGATGCGGGTCGGCTTCGCGCCCCAGAAGCGTCACACGTCGCTCTACCTCATGGGCTGCAACCAGGCCGAGCGCGACGCTTTCCTGGCGCGGCTCGGGCCCCACCGCTCCGGCGTCGGCTGCGTCTACGTCACCCGCCTCGACGCGGTCGACGAGGGCGTGCTCCGCGAGATGATCGCGGCGTCGTACGCGGGGACTGCGAGCTAGCCGCGTGGCGCCTCAGGCGAGCACATTCTCGAGGCCCGAGTCGCGGACGAACAGCGCGCTCGCGCGCGTGGCGTCGACGAGGTCGTGGAGCGACTCGAAGGCCGGGTCCGGCATCAGCCCGAACAGGTTGACGTCGGCCTGGGGGGCTCCGGCGATGGCGTCGCGGAAGTGGCCGGCCACGACGATGGGCGTGGCGTTGGGGAGCCGCGCGAGGTCGATCAGGCGCGTCAGGAAGTGCTCGGCGTCGGGGAGCTCTGTGGGGTCCTCGACGACGGTGAAGAGGCGGATCCGTCCGCCCCAGTTCTGCTCCAGCTTGTAGGCCGTCAGCAGCGACAGGTCGAGGTTGCCGATGTCCATCGAGATGCCCCAGTCGGGGGTCCGGTCGCGGACCCAGACGTGGATGGCGTGGCGCTGGCCGAGCCCGGCGGTCGGGTGCGGGGCCCAGACGAGCGTGCCGAGCTGCTGGCGGCGGGCCTCGTCGATAGCGCGGCCGAAGGCCGCCTCGCGCTGGCTGTCGGCGGCGCCACGCGGGGGGAGCGGCAGGAACAGCACGTTGGGGCGGAAGAACGACCCGCGGAGGGCCTGCACGGCCGTCGTGACGCCGGTCTCGAACCGGTCGGCGTCGACCACGGCGTACGACGAGAAGACGCCCTTGCGGCGGAAGGCCTCGGCCAGCGTCGGGAGCCGGTCGAGGCGGCCGCCGGGTCGCTCGGCGTCGGTAGCGGGCAGCGTCCCGTTCAGCCCGACGAGCTTGACTGAGCCGCGCGGGGCGGCCACGTCGACGACGACCTCGAACGTCCCCCGGAGCACAGCCACGTCTTCGACGGGTACGAGCAGGTTCGGCTTCCAGGCGCGCTCCTGGCGGGTCGGCATCTCGCCGACGCGCTTGGCCGCCCACTCGGCGAGCGCCACGAAGAGCCCGCTCCGGACATCGCCGTAGGGGGCCTGGAGCCGTCGGCTCGAGAGGTACCCGTAGAAGGCCACGACGACGACGACGGCGGCCAGCCCGAACGCCGGGCTCACCACGAACATCGCCAGGAGGCATCCCGCCAGCCCCGCCAGCGGCACGGACTGCGGGATCCGCAGCGTCGGCCGGAAGCTGACGAGCCCGAGCTGCCCCTCAACGAACACCACGAAGTTGATCATCCCGTAGGTGATCAGGAAGAACATGGTGATGACGGGGGCGATGGCGTTGAGGTCGCGCAGCAGCAGCGCCCCGGCGCCGATGGCGGCGGTGACCAGGAGCGCGTGGCGCGGCTCGCCGCCCGGGGTCCGCTCCGCGAGCCAGGCGCTCTTGGGGAGCACGCCGTGGTCGCCGAGGGCCTGCAGGATGCGCGGCGCCCCGACGACCGACGCCAGCGCCGACGAGAACGTCGCGCCCAGCAGCCCCGCCAGCACCGCCGGCCCCCACGCCGCCCGGTTGATGAGGATGGTGTAGTCGGAGACGAGCTCGGCCGGCGTCGCGGAGCGGGCCAGCCAGTACGCCAGCAGCAGGTAGATCACGAAGCTCACGGCGATGGCCGAGAGCGTCCCGATGGGGATGCTCCGCTTGGGGTCGCGGAGGTCGCCGCTCATGTTGGCCCCGGCCATGATGCCGGTCGCGGCGGGGAAGAAGACGGCGAAGACCGCCCAGAAGGAGGTCCCCGAGAACCCGTTCTCCGGGGAGCCGGGGTACGGCCCCACCAGCCCGATGTCGGCGAGGTCGTACACCATCGACCCGTTGGCGGCGGCGACGGCCACCGACACCAGCGAGCCGGCGATGACGGCCATGATGAGGTACTGGACCCGGAAGGCGAACGACGCGCTCACCCAGGCCACCCCCACCACGGCGGCGAACACGCCGAGGTCGACCAGGATGGCGGGGTGCCCGGGGAAGATCCAGCCCCACCCCTCGCGGAAGCCGAACACGTAGAGCGCGACGGCCAGCGCCTGCGACAGGAACAGCGGGATCCCCACGCTCCCGCCGACCTCGAGCCCCAGCGACTGCGAGATGATCGAGTACGCGCCCCCGGCCCCGATCCGGATGTTGGTCGTGATCGACGACATCGAGAGGCCCGTCGCGATGGTGATCCCGAACGAGAGGCCGATCACGCCCAGCCCCCCCAGCACGCCCGCGTTGCCGACCACCCACCCCATCCGGAGGTA
This sequence comes from Rubrivirga aquatilis, assembly GCF_046845665.1. Classification (GTDB taxonomy): domain Bacteria; phylum Bacteroidota; class Rhodothermia; order Rhodothermales; family Rubricoccaceae; genus Rubrivirga. The sequence goes on from NZ_CP177355.1 coordinate 988,719, forward strand.
CATGATCACGCCCAGGATGGTCAGGAGCGTCGGCGTGAAGACGCCCGCGAACGTCCCGAACTTTCGCGGGCCCGGGAGGAGGCCCGTGGTCTCGGGAGGGACGGCGCTGAGGTCGGCGGTCGGGTGCTGGCGCATCGGGGCGGCGGGCAACGCGCCAAGGTAGACGGCCGGCGCGACCGCTCGGCACGGGGGGCGCCCTCCCGCGTAGAGCCCTCCCCCTCAGGCCGCCCGTCGCTTGGCGCTCCCCGCCGGGACGGTCGCCGCGCCGTCGGGCCCCTTGGCCGCCCAGGGCCGAGCGGGCCGGCGGGCGCTCAGGCCTGGCCGGTCGTCTGCTGACCCAGGACGTTGAGCGGGATCAGCTCGAGGCGGATGCCGTGGTCGCCGGGGTAGCTGTCGGTGTGGGCGACCTCATTCGTCCAGATCGGGTCGGGGATCCCCGACGGGAAGGCGTCGCAAAGGTGCTGGTCGTCAGCCTGCCGGTCGAGGTGGGTGCAGGCGGTGCACTGGGGTTGCGGGGCGATCATGGCGGTGGGCATCGGTGTCCGGTGTCAACGAGGCAGCCGCGCTGCGGGTCCGCCGGGGCCAACATTAGACGGAGTCTAAGATCTGGTGTTTAAACAGCATGGTGGCGCGCTAGCAGCCCGGCCCGACGGCCACCCCGCCCACCGTCACCAGCCGATCGGCCCGGACCTCGGCGCCGGTCCCGAGGCGGACCCAGTCGGCCCCGCCACGCGCGAACACGTCGGCGATGGTCGTCTCGGCCGTGTGCTCCGCGTCCCCGTCGCGCCAGACGACCGCGACCGTCGTGCGGCGGACGGCCCAGCTTTCGAGCCGGTCGTGGACGGAGCAGGCGATGGGCGTGTAGTCGGGCATCGGGTCGGGGGGCTGGTGAGGGACGCCGCGAGCGGGCGATCCGTTACGTCACCACCACGGGCTCGGCGACGGCGTCGAGCGCGGGCGCAAGCGCCGCGGCCACCAGCACGTCCCACACGGCCCGCGTCTCCCAGTGCTCGTTGTGGGCCGCGAGGGGCACGCGCGCCGCCGGGTCCTCGACGTCGTAGACGCAGTACGGGCAGCCGGCGGGCTGGACGCTGGCGTGGAGCCGCGCGATCTCCGCGCGCAGCCGGTCCGGGTCGATGTCGTGGCCGCCCGCGTGGTGGTCGGCGTCGTGCGCCGCCCGCTGGCGGCTCTTGGCGACCGGCGCGTCGTACAAGTCGAGCGCGCTCCCGATCACGTCGCGCGACGAGTGGACGTTGACCCACGGGAAGGCGCGGTACCGGACGTCCTGGATCAGCGGCTGGACCGCGTTCGCCAGCGCCTCGCGGACCGGCGACAGCGACTGGTTCTGGGCCCGGAAGATGTAGGCCGTCTTGTCGAGCGGCGACCCAAAGGTGAGCAGCAGGCGCGTCCGGCCGAGCACGTCGACCGGTTCCTCGGCCGCCTCGTCGAGCGTGAGCGCGCGGTTGAGCGCGTCGTAGGCGACCACCGACCCGAGCGAGTGCCCCACGATGGCGACGCCCGCGTAGGCCGGCTCGCCGTCGGCGTCGCGGCTGTGGTAGACGCCGTGGAGCAGCGTCGTCGTCACCTCGCGGATGGCGCGGCGCAGCTCGGCAAAGCGGTCGAGCGTGTGGGACGACACGTACGCGGCCACGTCACCGAAGTACTGCACGATCACGTTGCGGATGAGGGCCGACACGCCGAACAGGGCGAACCACACGCCGAGCCGGAACCACTGCGCGTCGATGGCGCCGATGCTCCCGGCCGCCAGCGCCTCGGGCAGGCGCTCGACCGTCAACCCGACCACGATCGCTCCGACGACGGCCACCACGGCGGCGGTCAGGGTCACCGACAGGGCCTGCTCGCGCCAGCCGGTGAGCGGCCGGCCGTCGTACGGCTCGCCGCGCTCGCGCGCGGCGCGGTAGCCGGCCTGGAGCCGGCGCCCGTGCCGGCGCGAGAGCACCCCGGCCCCGACCGCGCCGATCGCCAGCAGCCCGGCCCCGATGGCGATCGGCGTCGCCGGCAGCGTCATCGCCGCCTGGCGCCCGACGGCCTTCCAGAGCAGCACCGACAGGGTCAACATGCCGGTGAGCAGGGTCGCGCCGACCCAGCCGACGAGCCCGGCCTCTATCACCGCGAGCAACGCGCGCCGCGCCCGGCTCGGCCGCGCCGCGTCGTAGTTGGCCGTCTTCGCCGCGATCCCAAGCCCCAGGCCGACCACGGTCGTCACCCCGAGGTAGAGCGTCACGATCGTCGTCAACGCCGATGCCAGGGGGCCGCCCGTCTGGGCCCGACCGTTCGCCAGCACGTCGTAGCCGGCTTCGAGGACGACCGCGCCGATGACGCCGTTCAACAGCACCAGCGAGCCGAGCACGAGGGCCGTCGTGAGCAGCCCCAAGAACGTGCCCACCTGGACGCCGTGGATCGCGTTGTGGCCGAACATGAACCGCTCCAGTGGCTGCCCGGCCCCCTTGCGCAAGCCGTTCCACGCGCCCCGGACCAGGAACAGCATCACGTCGCGCAGCGACACGCGGCCTTCGGTGAGCGGCGCCCAGTACGCTTCGTAGAGGTGGACGTCGAGCGGCGTCTCGGCGCCGTCGACCTGCACGCCGAGCTCCAGCCGCTGCGTGCGGATCTCGCCGAGCTGCACCGTCCGCGCACCGACGGAGATGTCTTGGACGGCGCGCCCGCCGAACGTCCACCGGCCGAGCGCCCGCTCGATGCCGCGTGCGGTGAGGTCGAGGGTGGCGAACGGGAGTTGCTGGCCCATCCCGTGCGTCACGAAGACCGCCAGCGGCTTGCGAGCCGGCGGCTCGGGGGGAGGGGGCGGCTCGGCGTCGGGCGCCGGCGGCGGGGCGGCTTCGAAGGTCGGAGCCGGGGCCCCACGGCCGGACGGCGCCTCGGGCGCGGCCGGCGCGGGCGCGGCCCGGTCGATCACGGGCTCGGCCTCGACGTAGGGTGCTGGCCCGCTCTTGGTGGCGAGGGCGGTCGCGGTCTCGACGGACAGCTTCATCAGAGGGCGGAGGCGGGTGGAGAGGGCGGAGGCGGGTGGCCCCCGCATAGACCCGCGAGGCCCCGTCCGCATAACCTCCCGCCGTCGGATTCACACGCCGCCCGGCGCTCGCGGGGCGGTCACGGGTCCCGATACGACACCACGCGCGTCGTCAGCGGAGCCGCCAGCGGGGCCGCCAGTCCCACCGTGCCCGTCGCCTTGGACTGGTACGGCACGTAGTCGAACATCACCTCGGCGCACACCTCCGGCCCGGCGCAGACCTCTACGACGACGTTCTCCGCCACCTTCTGTCCCGTGTTCTCGACCTCGACCGGTACCCCGACGGTCAAGCTGTCCACGGAGGGCTCGCCGAGCCGCACCGACAAGTCGGCGGGGCCGCTGGCGCCAGCCACCAGTTCGTAGACGAAGAAGCCGACCACGAACAGCACGATGAGCGCCCCGACGGCAGTGACGGACCACTCGAGGGCGTTCTTCGCGGGGCTCGCGTCGCCATCGCGCGAGCCCTTCGCCTGGGCATCGTCGGTCGTCGGATCGCCGGGCTCGGTCGTCTCGTCGTCGTCACGGGTGTGTGTGGGCATGGCTAGGGCGTGTGGAGAGTTGCGGGGTCAGGCTCGCACGAGGTCATGATTTCGGCCTCGCGAGGAGGGTGGAGTCTGGCCCGTGGGAGCCGATCTGGGTGGCTGTCCACGCGCCCTTAGAGGAGGAGGCGGCCGATGGCGCCGCCAATAGTGGCGGGCCAGGCGAGGTAGACGGTCATGCTGAGCCCGGCGCCCAAGCCGACGTGGTCGAAGCGGCCCGTCGACCACAGCAGGATGGCGGACAGGACGAGGGCGATGGCGTACGTCACGACGGCGTCGCCCAGCGCCCCGCCCGCGTACACGTCGCCCCGGTGGCCGGAGCCCCGGAAGTCGAGGGCGTGGACGATCGCGAGCGCCAGCGCGAAGGAGAGGACCGTCGTGGCGAGGACCGCCCAGATCGGCGCCTCGATGCCCGTCACCACCACCTCAGCCGTCGGCGCGACGCCCGCGATGATGACTGTCGCGCCGAGCACGGTGTAGGCGATCTGGTGGACGAACCCGCGGAGCCCGCCCTCCGTCCCGGGCTGCCCCTCCCCGGTGTCGTCGGGGTCGGAGCCGAGTTGCGCCGAGCCGATGGCCACGCCGATCGCCGACGTCATGCCCTCCAGCGTCAGCCGCGCCAGGAACACGCCGGGCGACAAGTCGAACGACAGCTGCCCGATGAGCACCAGCACGACGGCGGCGACCAGGAACCCGAGCGCGATCGCCTCGAACGCCTCGGCCATGTTGGGCCACAGCGAGCGGTCGGTGTGGAGCCCGGCGTAGTACGCGTACGCCACCAGCACCGCATACGTGGCCGCGACGGCGAACAGCAAGATGCCGGGCGACGCGATAAAGCCCTGGTACCAGATCTCCATCGTGTACAGCGGCGCGAACGCGAAGATCAGGCCGCCGACCAAGCCGCGCCCGTACTCCTTGAGCGTGTCGGACACGCTGCGGACGTCGCGTGGGGAAGAGTCGGGCATAGGCGCGGCGGGTGGCGAGATGGACGACCGAGCAGCGTCTGCGATCCGCCCTCCACCGGCGATTTGACCCGCCCAGGCCGACCCGGCCAAGAAATTCCGGCCGGCCCCTCCGCCGAGTCAGGGGGCACGAGGGCGACAGGAAGCGGAACGGCGGCGCAGGGGGGGGGTTGGCCCGCCACCTCCCCTTTGCGTGTGCATGTCTGATCCGTCGTCCGACTACGCCATCGGCATCATGACGCTCGACGTCGAGGGCAAGGACTCGGACGGGTTCCGCCGGCTCGTCGACCGCGCCGTCCGCCAGGTCGAGGCGACGCTGACGGGCGACCTCGCGCTGCGGACGGACCTGTTCGCCTTCGAGGGCCCGCACCTCGTTCCCGGCGCCGGCGCGTACGCGCCCCTCGACTTTTTGCAGATCGGGATCGCCGAGAAGCTGGAGCGCCGCCTGCCGTTCCTGCTCATCGTGACCGAGGTCGACCTCACGTCGTCGTCGCTGGCGTACGCGCTGGCGCTTCCGAGCCAACTCACGAACGTCGGCGTCGTCTCGACGAAGCGGCTCGACCCCGGCTTCTGGGGCGACGACCCCGCACCCGACCGCGCCGCGAGCCGGCTGACGTCGCTGCTGCTCCACACGTTCGGCCACCTCCTCAACCTCGCCCACGACCCCGACCGGTCGAACGTGATGTACCCCGTCGAGCAGGTCGAGGACCTCGACGGGATGAACGAGCTCGGCGACGCCCAGCGCGAGCAGATCCGCGTCATGCTCCCGCGCGAGGCGCACGACTCGCGAGCGGCGGGGACCTCGTGGCGCGCCCGCGCCGCGTTCACGCTCAAGACGCTGGCGGTCGACGCCGGGAGCATCGCGCGCGCCGTCGCCCGGGCGAACCCGCTGCGGCTGGCGACGCGGATGCCGACGATGATCGCGGCCGGGCTGTCGGTCATCATCGTGCTGCTGTTCGGGGCCGAGACGTGGGACGTGGCGGCGGCCGTGACGATGCCCCAGGTCTTGCTGTTCTCGGCCGTCTCGTTCGGCGCCGCCGCGTTCGTGTTGTACCGCGCGTTCGCCATCGAGTCGCTGCTGGGCCGCGACCGCCGGCTGGCGGAGTCGACCGTCGTGACGGCGGCGGCGACCGTGCTGTCGCTGGTCGCCACGCTGGGCGTGCTGTTCGTCGCCTTTGCCGGCCTGATGTACATCGGCGTGATCACCGTCTTCCCCGAGCAGCTCATGGAGACGTGGGCGACGGTCGGCGCGGCGACCGACACGCTCGACCACGTCAAGCTCAGCCTGTTCCTGGCCGCGATGGGCGTGCTGGCGGGCTCGCTCGGCGGGCGCTCCGACAGCCGCGACCTCGTCCGCGGCGTGCTGTTTCTGACGGAGGAGTCGTAGCCGCTACGGATTCCCGTACGAGACGACGCGCGTGGTCGGCGGCGCCGCGAGGGGGGCCCGGAAGCCGACGCTCCCCGTCACGGTCGACTTGAAGGGGATGTAGGCGAACGTGACCTCGGAGCAGGCGTCGGGCCCGGCGCACACCTCGATGACGGCGGCCACGGCCACCTTCCCGCCCTGGTTCTCGACCGTCACCGGGATCTCGACGAACGAGCTGTCGGCCTGGAGCTCGCCGAGCGAGACGCGCAGGTCGGCGGCCTGGCCCGTATCGGTGGCCCACTCGTAGATCAGGAACCCGAGGACGAACACGACGAGCGCGCCGCCGAGCGCGGTGATCGTCCACTCCAGCCAGTTTTTGTCCTTGTCGGAGCCCGAACCGCTGCTGTCGCTCGACCCGGAGCCATCGCCCGAGCCGCCGGAGCCGTTGCCCGAGTCCGAGGGGTCGGAGTCTGAACGGCCTGAGGTGTCGGCGCCCGAGTCGTCGGTGGAGGGGGAGTCGCTCATGGGGATCAGAGGATGAGGCGGCCGACGGCGGCGCCGATCGTGGCGGGGAGGGCGAGGTAGACGATCATAAACAAGGACGGGGCGAGCCCCGTGCCGTCGAACCGGCCGACGCCCCACAGCAGGCCGATCGAGACGACGATCCCGATGGCGTACGTCACGGCCGCGTCGCCGAGCGGGCCCCCGGCGTAGATGCACCCGCCCTCCATCCGCTCCGAGCCCTTGAAGTCGAAGTAGCTCATGACGCCGAGCGCGAGCGCGAACGAGAGCATCGCCGTCACGACGACCGCCCACGGCGGCGCCTCCAGCGCGATCACGACGATCTCCATCGTCGTGGCGAACCCGGAGACGATCAGGATGGCGCCGAGCCCGGAGTACGCGAACTCGTGGACGAGCCCCCGCTTGTCCGTGCCGCCGCTGCTGCCACCGCCGTCGTCGGGGTTCTGGCCGAGCTGCGTCGACCCGACCGCCACGCCGATCGACGAGATCAACCCTTCGAGCACGATCCGGTTGACCGTGACCTCGAGCGAGAGCGACGGCGGGAGCTGGCCGAGCAGCTTGAGGACGACGGCGCCCACCACGAACCCCAGGAAAAAGATCTCCAGGGCCTCCAGCACCTCCTCCCCTAGCGAGTCCGTGTCGTGGATCCCCGCATAGTGGGCGTAGGCGACCAAGAGGCCGAACGTGACGAGGGTCGCCACGATCAGCACGCGCGGCTCGGCGATAAAGCTCTGCCACCAGACCTCGCTGGTGTACAGCGGCGCGAGCGCGAAGAGCAGCCCGCCGACCAGGCCGCGGCCATACCCCTTGAGCGTCTGGGAGAGGCTCCGCTGGGCGCCGGTCGAGTCGTCGGACATGGAAGCGAGGGCGGTGGAAGCGTCCCCACGGTACGGCGGCGGCGGGGATCCGCGCCGCCGGCCGGTTGGGGGCCGCCCTGACGGCGACGGGTCGGGCCGCCCCAGGCAGCCGCCGGCGCGTCTCGCACGTGCGTCGGCGGAGCGGCGGTCTCCGCTACTTTCCGAGCACCTGCGCCCCTTGCCGCCGATGGCGATTGCCCGCCCGACTCTGCTCCTGCTCGCCGCGCTGGCGGCCGGCTGTGCCAGCGATCCGCCCGACGGGGTGGAGGTCGACCCCGCCCCGATCGAGGACACCGTGGCCTCCGACACGGCCGCCTCGGACCCCGCCGCCCCGGACTCGGCGCTGTTCGCCCGAGCGTTCGCTTCGGTGTGTCGCGGGACCTCCGGCCAGCCCGCCGCCGCCGCGTACCACGCCGAGCCCGGCGTCCACCCGTTCCTCACCCTGACCTCCGCCGACGGCATCGAGTACCAATCGACCTCCGCCGGCACGTTCCCCGACGGCTGGCGCGTGTCGTGGCCGAATCTCGCCCAGGCCGAGTTGGTGGTGTGCGCGCACCGGATCGTCGCGACGCCCGCCCAGGTGTGCGACGGGTACGACAACGACGCGGGCGCCGAGTGGTCGGTGCAGCTGCACGACACGGTCTACGACTACGCGGTGCGGGTGGCGCAGTCGGGCGAGCTGTTGGGCGCGACGAAGTTCGAGGTCCCCGCCGGGGACTGCCCGATGGTCTCCATCCACCGCGAGCGCGGGCCCCAGCCACAGCCGAGCTACGGGACGCCGAGCGCGGGCGCCATCGAGCTGTTTGTCCGCCCCTTCGTGCGGGGCGACTGAGTCGATCCGGTGACCTCCCCGGCCGCGCCGGTAGGTTGCCGCTGTGACCGCCCTCGCCCCCGTGCTCGCCGTGTGGCTCGCCGCCCTGCTGGCGGCGGGGGCGCCCGACGAGGCCGACCGCATCCGTCGCGGCGACCGCCGCGCCTTCCGGCGCTTTTTCGACGCCACGCATGGCGACCTCCTGCGCGCCCTCGCCCGGCGCGGCCTCGACCCGGCGACGGCCGACGACCTCGCGCAGCAGGCCTACGTCTGGATTTGGGAGCACCGCGACCGGATCGACCCAGCACGCTCGCTCCGGGGCTTGCTCTTCCGCATCGGACTGACGCGCGGGCTCAACGCCGTCCGTGACGCCGCCCGCACGGGCCCGCTTCTCGATGCGGAGTTGCGAGCCGCCGAGCCGGGCGACCCCGCCGCTCTCGCCGACCTCCGCCTCGCCCTCGCCCAGGCCGTCGCCGAGCTGCCCGAGCGCCGCCGCCAGACGTTCACGCTGTGCTTTTTCGACGGCCTCACGCACCGCGAGGCGGCGGACGTGATGGGCGTGAGCCCCAAGACCGTCGAGCACCAGATGGGCCACGCGCTGAAGGCCGTCCGCGAGCGCCTCGGGCGGTTCCTCGGGCCGTGAGCGTGACCATCGGCCCCGCCATCCTGAGCGGAGTCGCGACGCGGCAGAGTCGAAGGGTCTCGGGGGCAGCGGCCTCTCGGGTCAGAGGCGAGAGCGCTGCCCCCGCGCCCTGCTCGGCAGAGATCCTTCGGCTGCGGGCTCCGCCCTCCGCTCAGGAGGGCAAGGGGGGTGGACTGGACGCCGAAAGAAACCGGACCGGCGGATAGGGGGGAGGACTCGTCCGGGGTGTAGGGACGGTACCGGCGCCCGCCGCCGACCCCCGTTCCACTCCCCCCCAAGTCCCATGACCCGCTTCCGCTTCCGCTCGCCCGCCCTCGTGCTCGGCGCGCTCCTCGCCCTCACCGCCTGCGACGCGGTCGGCGACACGGCCGGCCCCGACCTCACCGACGCCGAGGTGGCCGAGGCCACCGAGATCCTGGCCGAGGCCCTCGCCGAAGACGGCGGCGGCCTGACCGCGTCTGTCCGCGACATGACCTCGTCGCTCTCGCCCGACAGCCTGCGCGACGGCCCGCGCGGCGTTCGCGGCCACCGCCGCCACGACCGCCCGCCCTGCCGCGCCGAGGTCGAGCTGACGTACGACCCGGGCAGTGGCACGCACACCGTGGCCTACGCCTGCAGCGCCGAGACCGACTTCGGCTTTGTCCGCTACGCCTCGGAGCTGCTCTACCAGTTCCGCGACGCGACCGGCGGCTTCATCCCCGAGCCCGCCGCCAACTGGCCGACCGTCGACGCCGTCACCTTCGGCGGCACGCGCTCCGGCGTCGTCGAGCGGGTTCGCGGCGACCACAGCCAGACCTCGACGTTCGAGCAGGACGGCACGTGGGCGCTGACGGCGCTTGCCGACGACGCGGCCCCGGCCATGCTCGAAGGCCGCCAGGAGCGGACCGGCACGCGCACCCGGACCGGCCCCGACGGCACGGCCTCGCGGTCGTACCACGTGGTCCTGAGCGGCTCGGGCATCGAGGTCCGCGAGGGCCCGGACGGGCTCGGCCACGCGGCCGTCGGCCAGCTCGTGTACACGCTGACCCTCGAGGTCACGCGCAACGGCGAGGCCGAGACGCGCGTCGTCGAGGGCACCGTCGAGCTCGAGGAGAACGGCCGCGCGCTGCTTCGCCTGATCGGCATCCGCGGCGTGTACCGGGTCTCGCTCGGCGACGGCCTCACCGACCGCGCGAGCGACCGCCCCGGCTCTGTCTGAGCGGCTGCCCCGCTCGGACGATCCCTCCGGACCCCCGGGCCGCCTGCGGGCCCGGGGCGTCCCGTCCGTATCGTGCCCCCGTGACCGACCGGCTCCCCGACGATGACCCCGACGGCCGCCTCGCCCGGCGGCTGGACGCGGGCGAACCGCCCGACGGCACGGACCCGCTCCACGCCGCCCTCGACGCGGCCCGGCCCGACGACGCCGCCGTCGACCCTGCGCGGTCGGCGCGGCTGTGGACCCGCGTCGACGGCGAGATCGGAGACCGTACCGATCGCCCGGCGCTCCGGCTCGTCCGCTCGCGCCCGACGTGGAGCGTGTGGGCCGCCGCCGCGATGGTGCTCGTCGCCGTCGGCCTGTGGTGGACGGCGCAGGGGCCTGAGGTGGTCGCCGTCGCCGGGGCGGAGGTCGTCACGTGGACGGCGCCCGACGGGTCGAGCATCGTGCTCCGGCCGCACACCGAGCTCGCCCGCCTCGGCGCGCGCGCGTACCGGGTCGAGGGCGAGGCGTTCTTCGCTGTCGCGCACGATCCGAGCCGGCCGTTCACCGTCGCCGCGGGCGGCGCCAGCGTGCGCGTGCTCGGCACCCGGTTCGACGTGAGCACGTGGGGCGGGCGGACCGACGTGTTCGTCGAGGAGGGGCGCGTCCGCGTGAGCGGGGCGGGGGAGGCGGTCGACCTCGCGGCGGGCACGGGGGCGACGGCGACCCGCGCGGGCGTGGCCGTCCGCCCGGACGTCCGTGCCGACGCCGCGCTCGACTGGCGCCGCGGGGAGGCCGTGTTCGAGCGCGAGACGGCGCGGCGCGTGGCCGACGAGCTCGGCCAGCACTTCGGGATCGCCGTCGCGCTCCCGACCGCGGTGGCGGGTCAGACGATCTCGGGGGCCCTCGACCTCGGGAGCCCGCCCGACGCCCTCGACGCCCTCGGCCGGATCCTGGGCGGTCGGTTCGTGCCGGACGGCGACGGCGTCCGGTTCGTGGCCCGATGAGACGCGCGCTCGCGGCGGCCGTCGTCGTGCTGCTCGCGGCGGGCGGGCAGGCCCAGACGCTCGCCTACGACGGCGCCCCGCTGCGCGAGGTCATCGCGGACGTCGAGCGGCGCACGGACTGGCGGTTCTTGTACGCGGATGCGCTCGTCGCCGGCCCCCACGTCTCGGTCCGGACGACGGCCGAGGCCTTCCCCGACGCGCTCGCCCGGGCGCTCGACGGGCAGGGCGTCGGGGTCGAGGCCGACGCCGGGCGCCGACGGATCCTGCTCGTGCCCGCGCCGCGGGCGGTCCGCCCGCCCGCACCTCCGTCTGCCCGCCAGCGCCCAGAACGCGTCGTTCGGGGCCGCGTGGTCGACGCCGAGACCGGGCGGCCGCTCCCGTTCTCGACCGTCAGCTGGGCCGGCGGTCGGCGCGGGGTCGTCGCGGATGAGGGTGGGGCGTTCGTGCTCACCCTGCGCGACAGGGAGGCGATGGACGCCACGCCGCTCACGGCGTCGTACGTCGGCTATCGGCCCCAGTCGGCGGCCCCGCGCGGGCCGTCGGTCGCGTTCCGGTTGCGGGGCGAGGCCGCGCGTGCCGCGCCCGTCGTGGTCGACGCGCTCGCGCTCCGCACGCTCGACCCCGCGTGGGCTGAGCGCGTCCAGCCCGGCCGCTACGACGCGCTCGCGGAGGGCAGCGGCGTCCGCGCGCTCGACGTGCTGCCGGCCGTCGCGCCGTCGGCGCTGTTTAGCGAGGGCCCGGTCGTGCGGGGGAGCCCGAGCGACGCCTTCGAGGTCCGGCTCGACGGCGTCCCGATCTACAACCCGCGTCACCTGTTTGGCTTGGTCGATGCGTTCAACGGCGACGCCTTGCGCGTCGCGGCGTTGCACGTCGGCGTGGCGCCCGCGCGCGTCGAGGTCGCCCCGGGCGGGGCCGTCGACTACGTGACGGCGACGGGCTCGCCCCGGGTGGCCGAGGGGCGGGGCGGCGTGTCGAGCGTGGCCGCGCGGGGGGCCGTATCGGCGCCGATCCGGCCGGGCCGGACGACGCTCCTCATCGGCGCCCGCCACTCGCTCTTGGGCCTGACGCCGGGCTCGGGAGCGCTCGTCGAGCAGGGGCTCGGCGCCGCTCCGAACACGGGCCCACTCCCCGACGGGACGGCGTCGATCAGCGATCGCGTGATCGACGTGACGGCGACGGAGGCCCGGTTCTGGGACCTCCACGGCGCACTCGACGACGAGCGTCCGGGCGGCGGGAGCACCACGCTCACGGCGTACGCCGGCGGCGACGACACCCGCCTCGACGCGTTGCGCACCGTCGCCCGAACGGCTGGCGACGGCCTCCGTCAGCAGCCCGTCGCGACGGGCAACCGCTGGGGCAGCGGGGCCGCCAGCCTCGCCGACCGCCGCCCGCTGGGGGACCGGGCCGTGCTCGCCTCGACGATGGGCGGGAGCCTTTATCACGCACAGTTCGGCCAAGACGACTTCTCGTTCTTCGCCGCCGCCCCGCTCGGCCGCGTCGACACGTTGGGATACGTGAACGACTTCCGCGAGGGCGTCGTCGCCCAACGCGTGGACGCCGTGCTAGCGGGCGGCGTGGCCTCGGGTGGGTACCGGCTCCACCTCTACGGCCAGCGCTACGAAGAGACCGCCGCCCAGCGGCCCGCGTTCGTCGCCGATCGGACGGCCCGGCGGCTGGACCTCCACGCGGGCTGGGGCGGGCACCTCCTGCCCGCGCTCGACATCGACGCAGGCCTTCGGGCGCACCTCACCTCGGTCGGCGGTGCGAGGCTGAGCCCCCGCTTGCGCGCGCGCTGGACGGCCGCGCCGGGCGTGGCGGTCGTGGCCGGAGCGGGGAGGAGCGTGCAAGTTGCCCACCGGCTGACGCTCGGTGACGTGGCGGGCGCGGCGGCCTGGGTCCTGTCGACGTCCGGCGAGACCATCACCGAGGGGGACCTGGCGGAGCTGACGGTCGAGGCCCGGGCCGGGGGCGTGACAGCTTCGCTCACGGCGTACGCCAAGGCCACGCGCGGGCTCTGGCTCCACGTCGAGGGCGCCGACGCTCGCCGAATCACCGACGCGACGGTCCTCACGCGCCCCTGGCTCACCGGTGTCGACGGCGACGCCCGGGGCCTGGAGGCGCTCGTCGCCGCGCCGCTCGGGCCGTGGAGCCTGGGCGCCAGCGCGGCACTTGCTCGCGCCGACCTCCAGCACCCCGCGCTCGCCGACGGCGCCGCCTTCGCGGCGACGTGGGACCGCCGCGCTCGGGCCACGCTCCTGGCCGACGGCCCGCTCGGCGGCGGCGTCCGGCTCGCCGCCTCGTGGACCGTCGCGTCGGGCGTCCCGAACCCGCTGGCGGGGGCCGTGGGTGAGGCCGACCGGCTCGCCCCGCTCTCGCGTCTCGACCTCCGGCTCGTCGCCCAGCGCGCCGTCGGGCCCGCCGTGCTGACATTCGCGCTCGCCGTCCGCAACGCGACCGACGCCGACAACGTGATCTCGCGCGAGCCGACGCAGGTGGTGAAGCGGCCGGTCGCCGACCGCCTGGGCGTCGTCCCGCTCGACATCTACGACGCGGGCGTGCTGCCGACCGTCGACCTCGCCGTCCACTGGTAGCCCTGCCTGTGGACGGGGGAGACGGGGTCAGCCCCTCGACGCGTCGCCGGGGGAGGGGGCGCCGGTCGGGTCCGCGGCCGTCCGCTGGACGGGCGCCGTTCCGTCGGGGAAGAACGCGAGCGCGGCCGAGTTCATGCAGTAGCGGCGGCCCGTCGGGGGCGGGCCGTCGGGGAAGACGTGGCCGAGGTGCCCGTCGCACCGCGCGCACCGCGTCTCGACCCGGACCATCCCGAGCGACCGGTCCTCGATGTCGGTGATGTGGGCGGGGGCGACGGGCTGGAAAAAGCTGGGCCAGCCCGTCCCGGACTCGAACTTGGCCCCGCTCTCGAAGAGCGGCAGCCCGCACAGGTTGCAGGCGTACGTGCCGACCTCCTTGGTGTGGAGGAGGAGCCCGCAGCCGGGCCGCTCCGTCCCGTGGTCGAGCAAGATGCGGCGCTCCTCGGCAGTGAGGCCAGCGGCCTCGGCGGCGCGCTCGCGGGCCTCGCCGCGGAGCGGGGTGAGGTCGTAGGGGGTCGGGGTCTGCATGGGTTCGAGGGGAAGGGGGGCGTCGAACCGACGAGCCCCGATGGCGATCCGGGCGACGCCGCCATCGGGGCCTCGATCCGGGCGATCGGGCCGTGGGGCATGAAATCGCTCTGTCCCCTCGCGGCGGGGGCAGGTGTTTGAGACCGCCTCCCTACCTTCAAGGCACGGATCGGACGGCGCCGCCCCGCGCGCCGATGAAGAGCGACGGAGGCCCTCGCTGGTGGCGCCTGTCCGCGTTTCGCGAGACAGACCCCTGAACCCATGCGCCCTTTTCTCTCCGTTGCCTTGCTGCTGGCGGTGGGTGCCAGCGCGCAGGACGGCGCCCCCCTGGCGCCCCTCCTCGACGGCCTCGGCAGCCACTCGCGCCCGGCCGACACCGACGACCCGATCGTGCAGCGATACGCCGACCAAGGGCTCGTCCTCGCCTTCGCGTTCAACCACGCCGAGGCCATCCGGGCCTTCCGCGAGGCCCAGCGGCTCGACCCCGCCTGCGCCATGTGTGCGTGGGGCGAGGCGCTGGCGCTGGGCCCGCACGTGAACGCGCCGATGGACGCCGAGAGCGTGGCCCCGGCCTGGGCCGCCCTCCAGCGCGCCCGCGGCGGGGCCCCCGCGCTCGGCCCCGTCGACCGGGCACTCGTCGAGGCCCTCTCGGCCCGTTACGCAGCCGTCCCGCCCGCCGACCGGGCGCCGCTCGACCGCGCCTACGCCGACGCCATGCGGGCGGTCGCGGCCCGCTTCCCCGACGACGCCGACGTGCAGGCTCTCTTCGCCGAGGCGCTGATGGACACGATGCCTTGGGATTACTGGCACCCCGATGGGTCGCCGAAGCCGGAGACCGAGGAGGTGCTCGCGGCGCTCACCCGCGCGCTGGCCGCCAACCCCGACCACCCGCTCGCGCTGCATCTGTGGATCCACGCCGTCGAGAAGCAGCGCCCGGAACTAGGCGTTGGGGCTGCGGAGCGCCTCGGGCCACTGGTCCCGAACGCGGGGCATCTCGTCCACATGCCGGGCCACATCTGGATCCGCGTCGGCCGCTACCACGACGCGGTGGTGGCCAACCAGCGCGCCGTCGAGGCCGACGACGCGTACTTGGCGCAGTGCCACGCGCAGGGCCTCTACCCGCTGGGCTACGTCCCGCACAACCACCACTTCCTGTGGGTGGCGGCCGCGCTGAGCGGCGAGCGCGCGGCGGCGCTGGCGTCGGCCGACCACATGGGCCGCCACGCCGCGATGATGGGGGAGCCGGGCCTCGAGTTCCTGCAGCACTTCGCCATGAGCCCGCTCTACGCCCGGGCCTTCTTCCAGGACTGGGACGGCGTGCTTGAGGCCCCCGCCCCGCCGGACTCGCTGGTCTATCCGCGAGGCGTATGGCACTTTTCGCGCGGCCTCGCCTACGCCCGCACGGGACGCGTGGCGGAGGCCCAGCGGGAGCTCGACGCGCTCCGCCCACTCGCGGCCGACACCTCGCTGGGGGCGCAGTTCGGCGGCCTCAACACGCTAGGGGCCATCCTCGCGATCGCGGACCCGTACCTGAGCGGGGAGGTCGCCGCCGCCCGCGGAGACGGTGCCGGGGCCGTCCGGCACCTTGAAGAGGCGATCCGGCGAGAGGACGCGCTGACCTATGACGAGCCGCCGCCGTGGGCGCTGCCCTCGCGGTGGGCCCTCGGCCGCGTGCTGCTCGACGCCGGGCGCCCGGCCGAGGCCGAGGCCGTCTATCGCGCCGACCTCGCCATCTACCCGGAGAACGGCCGCGGTCTAGAGGGCCTCCAGCGAGCGCTCCGGGCTCAGGGCCGCACCGCCGACGCCGACGCGCTCGGGCCGCGCATCACGGCGGCCTGGCGGCACGCCGACGCGGAGGTGCGCCCCGGAGGGTAGGGCGGCCCCGCGTTGGCAGAGTGCCCGAGGCGGGCTACGCCGCCATCTGCGCCTCGATCTGGGCGATCGAGTCGCGGAGCTCGGCGGCCTTCTCGAACTCGAGGTTCTCAGCCGCCGCGTCCATCTCGCGCGTGAGCTGGGCGATGAGGTCGGTCTTCTGGTCGTCGGTGAGGTACTTGACGACCGGGTCGGCTACCTTCGGCAGCTGCTCCGGGCCCGCGTAGTACGTCACGGCCTGCTTGGCGCGGCGCTCGTCCTGATCGGCCTTGTGGTCGGCAATCGCCGTGCCCTGGCGGACCTCGTCGATCGACTTGGTGACCGTCGTCGGCGTGATGCCGTGCTCCTCGTTGTAGGCCCGCTGGATGACGCGGCGGCGCTCGGTCTCGTCCATCATGCGCGCCATCGAGTCGGTCACCTTGTCGGCGTAGAGCACCACGAGCGCGTCCGCGTTTCGGGCCGCGCGGCCGGCGGTCTGGATGAGGGACCGCTCCGAGCGCAAAAAGCCCTCCTTGTCGGCGTCGAGAATGGCCACCAGGTTGACCTCGGGCAGGTCGAGCCCCTCGCGCAACAAGTTGATCCCGACCAGCACGTCGAACTCGCCGAGCCGTAGGTCGCGCAAGATGTCGACGCGCTCGAGCGCGTCGATGTCGGAGTGGAGGTACCTCACGCGGACGCCGAAGCTGTCGAGGTAGTCGGTCAGGTCCTCGGCCATCCGCTTGGTCAGCGTCGTGACGAGCACTCGGCCACCGGCCGTGACGCGGTCGCGGATCTCGCCGAGCAGGTCGTCGATCTGGCCCTCGACCGGACGCACCTCGACGTCGGGGTCGATGATGCCGGTCGGGCGGATGATCTGCTCGACCACGACGCCGTCGGAGGCCTCGAGCTCGTAGTCGGCGGGCGTGGCCGAGACGAAGGTGACGGCGTGGTGGAATTGCTCGAACTCCTCGAAGGTCAGCGGCCGGTTGTCCATCGCCGACGGGAGCCGGAAGCCGTGCTCGACCAAGTTCAGCTTGCGGGCGCGGTCGCCGTTGTACATGCCCCGGATCTGGGGCACGCTCACGTGGCTCTCGTCGATGACGATCTGCCAGTCGTCGCCGTGGTTTTTCTGGAAGTAGTCGAGCAGGCAGTACGGCCGCGTGCCGGGCTCGCGGCCGTCCATGTGGCGGGAGTAGTTCTCGATGCCCGAGCAGTAGCCGATCTCCTTGATCATCTCCAAGTCGAACAGCGTCCGCTGCTCGATCCGCTGGGCGGCGATGTCGTTGCCCTCGTTGCGCAGGATCGCCAGCCGCCAGCGGAGCTCCTCCTGGATCCCCGCAATCGCCCGGTCGACCTGGTCCTTGGGCGTCACGAAGTGCTTGGCCGGGTAGATCGTCAGCGTCTCCGACTCCAGCGCCATCTCGTCGCCGGTGACGGGGTTGATGCGGGCGATGCGCTCGACCTCGTTGCCCCAGAAGACGACGCGGTAGGCCTGGTCCTCGAGGTACGCCGGGAAGATCTCGACGACGTCGCCGCGGACGCGGAAGGTGCCGGGCGTGAAGTCGACGTCGTTGCGGTTGTAGAAGACGTGGACCAGCTCCAGAAGCAACTCGTCGCGGTCGCGCTCCTGGCCGGGCGTGATCTGGACGAGCCGCTTTTTGTACTCGTCGGGGTTGCCGAGCCCGTAGATGCACGAGACCGACGCGACGATCACCACGTCCTTGCGGCCGGACACGAGGGCGGATGTGGCGCGCAGGCGGAGCCGGTCGATCTCCTCGTTGATCGCCATGTCCTTCTCGATGTACGTGTCCGACGAGACGATGTAGGCCTCGGGCTGGTAGTAGTCGTAGTACGAGATAAAGAACTCGACGGCGTTCTCAGGGAAGAACTGCCGGAACTCGGCGTAGAGCTGGGCCGCCAGCGTCTTGTTGTGCGAGATGACGAGCGTCGGCTTGCCGACGTTGCGCATCACGTTCGCCATCGTGTACGTCTTGCCGGTGCCCGTCGCGCCCAACAGCGTCTGGTAGGGGTCGCCTCGGAACAGGCCCTCGGTCAGCTCCGCGATCGCGCGCGGTTGGTCGCCCATCGGCGTGAAGGCTGTCGAGAGCTTGAAGGGCGAGTCGATGCGTTGGATCTGGGCCATGTCTCGGGGGAGGGCAGCCGGGGAACGTCGGCACGGCGGGTGACGACGGTGTGTCGTACGGTCCAACCCGACGGGGTGCGCAGCGGTTCGCGGCGGCCCTGGGGCGCCGGCCTCAGGGAAGCGGCCCGGCCGCCGTCAGCGTGGCGAGCCCGGTAAACGCGGCGACCTGGAGCGGTGGGCTCGAGGCCAACGGAGAGGGGGTGGCGCAGGCGGTCACCGAGACCAACATCGCGCCGCCCCCGGAGCTGCCGGGGCCGAACCTAGCGGGCCGCGAGCGGGCCGCGCGTCGTGACGCCCGGGTCCACGTTCGTGGGGGCACCGGCCAGGATGCCTGCGAACCAGTCGTCGAATGCCACGCCCGCCGAGGAGCCCGTGTACCGACTCGGGACGAGCAGAATCGTGTGGGCATCGCCCTCGACGAAGTAGGTCCCCCAGCGGGCGTCGAGCTGGCTACGGACGTCGCGCAGGCCGGCGGCGTATTCGTCGTCCGTGATCGGGTCGCCCGGTGCCTGGCCGAACCCGAAGAAGGCCTGGATGGTGTTGTCGCCGAGGGAGCTCGCGAGCCCGAACGTGGCGTCCGGGTACGTCGTCGCGTAGTAGTTGTAGACGCCTGGGAGCGCGTCCGGCGCGAAGAGCGAGGCGCCACCGGGGATCGCCGCCGACAGGTTGTAGAGGCCGGTCACCTGCGCCGCGAGTTGCGGACTGAAGACGTTGTCCGCGAAGAAGAGCGGGCCCGAGTCGTCGACCAGGAAGAGGTCCGACTGGGTGAACGTGGAGGCGACCTCGTCGAAGTTGATCAGCGCCCCGAAGCCGCCGGCGCTGGCACCGGTCAGGACCACCTTGCCGGGCGTCGGCAGGCCGTCCGCCAGCAGGTTGACGGCGCGCTCCACGTTCTGGTGGCCCACGAACTGCTGCGGCCCGAGGGTGGTACCGAACTGGGCGTCGACGAGCGTGTTGTTAGGAAAGCTGCCGCCGTGGAGGTCGCCCGTGCAGTACGGCACGTAAACCATGTTGTAGGCGCCGACGGGATTGTCGGAGGTGGTGTTGAACAGGCCGCCGTTGCCGACCAGCCCGATCAAGCTGGTGAACTGGGCCTCTCCGAACGTCGAGGGATTGGTGGTGCAGGTCGCGCCGTTGAAGCACGCCCCGCCGCCTTCGAGGTAGATCACCAGGTCGTCGGCGCCCTCTTGGAGCCGGACCCCGATGCCGGTCGCGGAGCCGTCGCGGCAGACGCTGCCTTCGACGTCGATGAACGTCCACTGGCCGAGGTTGGCCTGGGCCTCCGCGAGCGGGCCGTCAATCTCGGACTCGCCAGAGTCGCAGGCGGGGAGGGCGAACAGGGTGGCGACCAGGGCGGCGGCGGTCAACAGTCGGGCGGTCATCGGCGAGAGAGAAAGGGAGCGGCCGAACCTAGTCATTCACTGAACGGTGTTAAGGGGGAATCGCCCCGCATCGCGGCCGCCCTCTCGTGACGTACTGGCTCTGGTCCATCTCACCCGACGTGTTTCCCTCGGCGATCCGAGCGGGGACGTTCGCGCTCCGTCGGCAGGGCCGGGCCCGGCTGGCGGAGGTCCGTCCCGGCGACCGGATCGTGGCGTACCTCTCGGGCCTCCAGGCGTTCGCCGGGGTCTTCGAGGCTGTCGGCGCTCCCTTCGAGGACGCGACGGCGCTGGCGCCGGGCCGCCACCTGCCCCATCGGTTGCGCGTCCGTCCGCTGGCGGTGCTCCCGGCTGAGGGGTTCGTTCAGAAGGCCGCGGTGGTCGAGCACTTGGTAGCGCTCGACGCGTACGATGAGCCGACCCCGGGAGCACGGTTCCGGCGTGTTGTTCAGCAGGTGCTCCACCCACTGCCACCCATCGACGGGAAGGTGCTGGAGTTCATGGTGCAGGCCCGCTTGGGCGCCGACCCCGAGGCGTTGCTGGCGGCGGTGGAGGCCGTCCGCGACGCCCGCGACGCCTCCCGGTCCCGTCCCCAGTTGGCAGCCGTGCACCCGGCCCCTGTCGTCGCCGAGGACCAGGTCGGCTACGTGCCAGCATCAGATTTCGACCGTGCGGAGGCGATGGAGCGGCTGATCGAGGCCATCGGCGCGCGCGGCTTCCGGTTCGCCCCGTTCGAGGTCGCGGCCTATGTGACGGCGCTCCGGACCAAACCGTTCGTGCTGCTGGCAGGCGTTACGGGCGTCGGCAAGAGCCGCCTGCCCGTGCTCGTCGCGGAGGCCACGCAGGGCGCGGCCACCGTCCTGCCGGTCCGGCCCGACTGGACGAGCCCGGCGGAGACGATGGGCTACACCGACCTCCGAGGAGGCTTTCGGCCGGGCCACGTGCTCCGCGCCGCGCGCGCCGCCGCCGAGGCTCCGGATCGGTTCCACATCCTCGTGCTCGACGAGATGAACCTGGGGCGGCCGGAGCACTACCTCGCCGACGTACTGAGCCGGATCGAGGCGCGTGCTCCGGCCCCGGGCGGCTTCGAGAGTCTTCCGATCCTTAGCGAGACGCTCGGCCCCTCCGACGCCGCCTGGCAGGCCGTCCGGCTGCCGCCCTCGCTGGGGCTGGTCGGGACGGTCAATGTGGACGAGAGCGCACACGCGTTCAGCCGCAAGGTGCTCGACCGGGCGTTCGTCCTCGAGCTGGCGGCTCGCGACTTGGCGGACTGGCAGGCAGCGACGGGCGATCCATTCGTGGACCCGTGGCCCTCGTCGGCGTGGTCTCCGCGAGCGGTCCGGCTCGGAGAGTTGTCCGACCTATCGCGGGGCGATCGGCAGATTGTCGAGCGAGCCGTCGGGGCCGTCGCTGAGGCGGCTGTGCTCTTGGCGCCGTCGGCGGGCGTCGGGTACCGAGCGCGCGATGAGGTCGCCCTGTTCTCGCTCCACGCTGCCGAGGCTCCGGGCGCTTTCCGCGACGCGGCCGGGCCAGTCGACCCGCTCGATCTCGCACTGCTCACCAAGCTGGTTCCCCGTCTCGACGGCGCCCGTGCGGCGGATCGGTCCGCCGTGTTCGAGCTGCTGGCGTGGGCCGCCGGCCCGTCCGGCAGCGCTGGCGACCCCCAGGCCCTCGTGGATGACTGGATCTCGGATGGCCGCCCTCCAGCGCTCGTCGACGGCCGCTTTCCCCGAACGGCCGCGCGTCTCGCCCGCATCGCGGAGGGCGCGCTCGACGACGGCGTGGCGTCGTTCTGGAGCTAGACCGCCATCAGGGCTACGCCGAGCAGGGTCTGTCGGGCGGACTTAGGCTCCGTCGCGTGGTGCGTAGTCCCGGCTGAGGTCGCCGAATGTCTCTCGCATCGTCTCCCGAACCTGACCCATCGTCTTCACGAACTCGGCCGCTGAGTCGCCAGCGGCGGGGTCGACAGGGAGCGAGAGGTCCATCACCAAGTCCTGCCCGTCACCCTGCGCAGTGGCGCCGAGTCGCAGCAGCCACGCCGTCATCCGGTCGTTCTCCCGGCCGACGACGCCGCGAAGGGTGCGGATGCCGACGGCCGGCGCGGCGACCGCGAGCACGGCCAGCAGAAGCTGTCCCACACCGAGGCCCTGTGCCGTGTCGAGCACGGTCAGCGAGAACTCGGCCACGTCGGCGTCGGGGGCGAGGCGGACAAACCGGCCCACGCCAAAGCCGGGCAACTCCGGGTGCGTCAGGTCGAGCGCACCCCAGGCCACGTGGTCGTGCCCGTCGACCTCGGTGAGGTAGGCCAACTGCGACTCGCTGAGCGACGACACCGACCCGAGAAACCGGAGACGCCGCGAGTCCGGGGACAGCTGGTCGAAGCCGTCCGCGAGCCGGTGGCGGTCGGCCGCGACCACCGGGCGAAGCGCCACGGGGCGGCCGTCGTGCAGCGTCATCCGAAGAACGGGCGGGTCGGGCACGAGAGGCGTCGGTGGGGGCGGTAGCATACGGTGTGCAGACGCTGTTCACCGTCGAGACGCCCGACGTCCGCCTCACGTGGAGCGGGCCAGCGGGGGCATGCGCAGGAGCGGAGCCGCTCCGCGTCGAGGCCGGGGCGGACCGGCTGGTGGCGGCACCCGCGGCGGCGGTGTGGCTGACCGAAGAGACGACGTACCCGGTGCTTGTGCAGAGCGCGCGGGGCGTGCCCGTTTCGCTGGCGCACCGAGACCCAGTCGTTACCGGGGGGCTGGTCTCTTTGGACGGCGGGCGCGTGCTCCATGGCCGTGTTCGATTCGGCTCGCAAGCGGGTCGTGCACGGTTCGAAGTACGTGTCGGGAGCAATGTGGAGGTTGCGTTCTCGGTGTCTGTGCTCCCGTCGAAATTGGGAGAGGGTGAGGTGGCTCAAATGCGGGCCGAGGTCGAGGCCGTCGCGGCCGGTTTGTCGGTCGCGGCGGTCCGCCCGGCGACGCGCCGCGTCGATGCGGGGCCGGCTTCTCCATCGGTGCCGGTGTGGCTGGCTGCCCTCCGGCAGTCTGTGGGCGACCTCTCCCGTGCGGTGCGTGCCATCGATCGACGACCAGCGTTGGATCTGACCGAAATCGTCGAATCCGTTCGGACCGGGCAGATCGTGCGGCCGTTGGCCGAGACGCGAGCGGCGGTGCGCCAGCTTGGGATTGAGTCGGAGACGCTGCCCGCTGGCGTCCCCCAGCTCACCACCGACACGCCCTCCCACCGTTGGCTGGCGGCGCGGATCGCAGGTGTGGCGAGAGGCCTGCGTGCTCTCGATCAAGCCGAGGCACTCCGTCGGCCAAGCGCCCGCCGGGATGTGCTCCGGGCAGAGGTTGGTGGCCTCGCGCAGCAGGTCGGGGTCCTGGCGAGAGTTCCGGTTCTGGCATCGTCGGGAGCACGGGTGCCAAGGGTGCCTCCGCTGATGCTCCGTCGTCGTCCGGCCTACGCCGCCGCCTTCGACGCGCTCCGGCATCTCGACCTCGGGCTGGCGCTTCGAGAGGGCGCCCTCGATGTCGCGATGCAGGATCTCGCCGTGCTCTACGAGACGTGGTCTGCGCTGGCCGTCGTGCGGTCGGTCGCGAGTGTGCTCGGCGTGGACCCACCTGCCCGCCCGTTCGGGATCGACGTTCGCGGGGCGGATGTACGGTTGCGTCGTGGCCGGGCGCACGCGGTGTGGCTGGAGGGCGACGGGGTCGCCGTGGAGATCGTCAACACGCCGCGCTTCCCGGCACCGCCCGCGCTGCTGGCGCAGCGGCCCGACCTGCTGCTCACCGTCCGCCGGGATGGCGAGGTCCGCCGGGTCGTGCTCGACGCGAAGTACCGCCGCGACGACTCCCCCGGATACCGCCGCCGTCACGGCGCGTCGGGGCCGCCCGAAGACGCGCTCGGCACGCTCCACCGCTACCGCGACGCCATTCTCGGTGACATCACGCTCGCGGCTGCGCTTTTCCCAGGCACGCCGGACGATGCGTTCTTCCGCTCGCGCCTGTGGACGAGCCTCGACACGCTCGGCGTCGGGGCCGTCCCGCTGCGGCCGGGCACGACGGACGCGCTCGACCGGCTCGTCACCGGAATCGTCGGGTGACCTCGCGCGCCGCGATCGCCGCCATCGGGACCACGTCGGTCGAGAGCACGTCGGCCCCAGTTGCCAGAATCGGGGCGTAGGGGGCCGGAGAGGCCGTCGCGCGCGCGGCGGCGTCGATGGCGCCGAACGCGCCGACTTGCGCCCGGATGCCCGTCGCGTGGAGCCGCTGGATCACGACGGGGTCGGGGATACCGACGCCCGTCCACGCGATGACGCGAGTGGGGTCGATGGGCGCCGCCAGCAGGGCGTCCACGTCGGAGGTCGTCTCGGCCGTCGCGGAGACGACGAGGTCGGGGGCGAGCGCGAACAGGCGCTGATGGTCGGCCAGCGAGTACGTGATGACGGCGACCCGGTCGGCGGCGTCGTGCCGGCGGATGGCGGCCACCAGCTCGTCGTAGGGCACGTCGGGCTTCACGTCGAGCAGGAGCACGGCCCGGCCGTCGGCCCACGCGAGCGCCTCGGCGAGCGTGGGGACGCGGAACGAGGTGACGACCGAGTCGGCGACCAAGCGGAGTGTGCGGACCTGGGCGAACGTCGTCGCGTCGACGCGGCCGGTGCCGGTCGTCGTCCGGTCGAGCGTCTCGTCGTGCATCAGCACCAAGACGCCGTCGGCCGTGCGCCGAACGTCGGTTTCGATGAGCGCGGGCGCGTGGTTGAGCGCGTACTCGAACGTCTCGACCGAATTCTCAGGCAGGCCGTGGACGGGCGCGCCTCGGTGGGCGCTCACCCAGACCGGCGCGCCCGGGCGCCACCGCAGGCCCGCCGCGAGGTCGGTCGCCGAGTCGTAGTCGCGGTAGTGGACCGACGAGACGGGGACGGCGACGCGGTCGGCCGGGCGCTCGTCAAGAGTGAGCGGGCGTGGGCCGCCGCAGGCCGCCAAGGCGACCGTGAGCAAGAAGACGAGACGGGTCATTCGGACGCGGCGGCGACGCCGTACTTGAGGCGGGCAAGGACGCCAGCGAACCCGCGCTGGCGCTGAGGCCCCAGGAGCGGGGCGATGCCCAAACGGGTGAGCAGGTCGGCCGGGATGGCGGCCACCTCGTCGGGGCGGGCCCCGTTGTAGGCGTCCATCAAGATGGCCACGAGCGCGCGCTGGGTGGGCGCGTGGCCGGGGATGTCGGCCCAGATGTGGACACGGCCGTCCTCGACCTCGGGGAAGAAGTAGACCTCGGCCTGGCACTCGTGGACGCGCCCGAGCCCGGCGTCGCGAGCGGCTTGATAACGTTGGGGGAGCGGAGGAAACTGGTGGGCGTGCTCAAGGAGCAGCTCCACTTGCATGTCTCGCGGGACGGCCGACAGCTCATCGGCAATCTGTTGGAGGCGGGCGTTCATCGGGGATCTGGGGGAGAAGGCAGAGGGCTGGCGTCCGCAGTGGGCCGGGGAGGGTCCCGGATCTCGACCGGTACTAGTCCTCGTCGGGCATGCCCTTCTCGATCGGCACGCCGACCAGGTTGCCCCACTCGGTCCACGAGCCGTCGTAGTTGCGGACATCCTTGAAGCCCAGCAGGTAGCGGAGCACGAACCACGTGTGGCTGGACCGCTCGCCGATCCGGCAGTACGCGATCGTCTCGTCGCGCGGGTCGAGGCCCTGCTCCTCGAGGTAGATGGCCGCCAACTCGTCGCGGCTCTTGAAGGTGCCGTCGTCATTCGCGGCGCGGCTCCAGGGCACGTTCGCGGCGCCCGGGATGTGGCCCGCGCGCAGGGCCGCCTCGGCGCCGGGGTCGTGGGGCGCGTGCGAGATCTCGCCGATGAACTCCTGCGGCGACCGCACGTCGACCATCGGGCCGCCCTTCTTGAGGTGCGCCAGGACGTCGTCGCGGAAGGCGCGGACGGAGGGGTCCGGGTCGGCGCCTTCGTAGTCGGTGCTTTCGTAGGTCGGGACGGTCGTCGTCATCGTCCGCCCCTCGGCCTCCCACTTGGCGCGGCCGCCGTCCATCACCCGGCAGTCGGCGTGGCCATACATGGTGAAGGTCCAGAAGGCGTAGGTGGCCCACCAGTTCGACTTGTCGCCGTAGAAGACGAGCGTCGTGTCGGGCCGGATGCCGAGCCGCGAGCACAGGGCCTCGAACTGGCGCTGGCTGATGTAGTCGCGGACGTCGGGGTCCTGGAGGTCCGTCTGCCAGTCGACGTGGACGGCGTTGTGGAGGTGGCCCGTGGCGTAGAGCAGCACGTCCTCGTTCGATTCGATGACGCGGACGCGGTCGGTGTCCGCGAGGTGCTTGGCGACCCAGTCGGTGGAGACGAGGACCTCGGGGTGGGCGAAATCGGGCATGGGAGGCCGGAGTGGCGGAAGGGGAGAGGCGAGAGGTACGCGCGCGGATGCGGGGCGGTCCGGGCTATTGTGCCGCGCGGGCTCTTCATATGGTCTCCCAACGGCAGGGCTTGCCCCGGCGTGGGCGGCCCTACGCCCGATCTTGGGACCGACACCAGGCGGAAGGAGGTGCGGCGGGTGGGGGGACGCCCGGGTGCCTTGACTCTGTTTTTACGACCCGGCTATATTCGAGCCGTCGCTTAACACGCCCTTTACCCAAGGCCCGCCCGCTCAGGTTGTCACTGTCCTCGCTTATTCAGGACCAGCCGAGCGCGCGTGGGCGCGTGGGGGCGACGCGCGACCGAGAGGTCGCCAGGGCCGCATTGCGGCCAGAGGCCCGAGATCAGGGCTCCGGAGCCCGCTCCGGACACCACACACCGCCCGGCCCCCTCGGGCCACGGCATCCCTCGACCTGCGTCGCTCTTGACGCACCTTCCACCCCGGGCCTCTGGCGCTCGGGCTCACACACCACCCTTCAGGAGGTAGCAATGTTTCGTTCACTGAGCACCGCCGTGCTCTTGCTGCTCTTCGCCCTTCCGGGCGTCGCATCAGCACAGAACACAGGCAAGCTGTCCGGCAGCGTGACAGACGCAGAAACCGGTGACCCGCTCATCGGTGCCAACGTCTTTCTCGCCGACATCCAGCGCGGCGCCGCGACTGACATCGACGGCAATTACACGATCCTCGGCATCCCCGTCGGTCAGTACGACATCCAGTATTCCTACACGGGGTACCAGACGGAGACGCTGACCGGCGTCGAGATCTCGCAGGGGCGTACCCGCAACGTCGACATCACCCTCTCGGGTGCGTCGATCGGTGAGGTCGTCGTCGAGTACGAGCGGCCGCTCATCCAGCGAGACGCCATCGGCGTCCCGAAGGTGGTCACCGGCCAGGACATCCAGAACCTGCCGGTTCGTGGCGTGTCCAGCGTCGCGGCCATTCAGGCGGGCGTCGTCTCCAACGACGGCTCCGGGACGCTCAACATCCGTGGCGGTCGCGGTGAGGAGGTCGACTACTACGTCGACGGCGTCAAGGTGCTCGGTGGCTCCGGCAACATCGGCATCCCGCAGCAGGCCATCGCCGAGCAGGAGATGCTCATCGGCACCATCCCGCCGCAGTACGGCGATGCGACGGCCGGCGTCATCTCGATCTCGACGCGGTCCGGCGGCAACAAGTTCTTCGGCGCCGCCGAGGCGATCACGTCTTACGGGCTCGACTCGTTCGGCTACAACCTCGGGTCGCTCTCGATCGGTGGCCCGCTCGTGCGCGACCGCGTGAGCTTCTTCGCCTCCCTGCAGGGCACCTACCAGGAGGACGCCAGCCCGTGGGCTCGCGAGACGCTCCAGCTTCGCGACGACCTGTACAACGCGATCCAGCAGTCGCCGCAGGTCATCCGGATCGACCGGAACGCCGTCGACCAGAACGGCGAGCCGGTCGACCTCGGGGGGCTGGCTGTCAGCCCGCTCTTCGAGGACGACGACTTCGTCTACGTCCCCTTCCCGAGCGACCTCAGCTTTGCGAACGGCTCGATCAGCCCGGATAGCCTCGGCGGCCTCCTGGGCCTCAACGGCGCCCACCCCGGCGACTTCCTCGGCGGCGTCCGCGCGGCAGCGAGCCTGTTCAACAGCCCCGACCAGTTCACGACGCGGAGCGGCAAGGACGACCCGTCGACGAACATCTCGGCCACCGGCAACATCGAGCTCCGCCCGGTGACCGGCGTCAACCTCCGCCTCGGCGGTGGCTACTCGAACAACGAGAGCCGTGGCTTCAGCTACGGCCGCTCGTTCTTCAACCGCGAGACGTTCACGACCACGGAGGACGAGGTCTACCGTGGGTACGCCTCGCTTCGGCAGGTGCTCTCGAACACGGCGTTCTACCAGCTCCAGGCGGAGTTCTCGCGGCGTGACTTCGTGAACTACCCCGACGCGTTCGGCTCCGACATCCGCGACGTCCTGCGCTACGGCGACATCGACGACCCGGCCAACGAGGTCGCTCGCCGCTACGTCGGGCTGAGCACCTCGACGGCTGACCGTGGCAACTACACCCAGCAGTACGGCGACGGCAACCTCGGTGTCCCCGAGGCGCTCGGCCTCACGTTCGACGGCCCGGGCACGGCCCGCACGGCGTTCCAGCAGTTCAACCAGGAGCAGTTCCGCGTCTTCGGCAACGCCCAGACGCAGGTCGGCGTCCACGAGCTCTCCTTTGGTGGTGAGTACGAGACGCGGACCGTCCGCAACTGGTCGATCGGGAACGGGTCCCGGACCTTCGCCCGCTGCTTCGACGACGGCAGCATCGAGACCAACTGCGTCGACTCGGACGGTGACGGCACCAACGAC
This sequence comes from Rubrivirga aquatilis, assembly GCF_046845665.1. Classification (GTDB taxonomy): domain Bacteria; phylum Bacteroidota; class Rhodothermia; order Rhodothermales; family Rubricoccaceae; genus Rubrivirga. Next base: position 1,016,881 of record NZ_CP177355.1, read on the forward strand.
TCGGGCGTCACGTCGTACGACCAACTCCCGTACTCCTTCGGGTTCGAGACGGGCGTGAGCTACTACGGCTACGACTTCCGAGGCCTCAACGAGGTCGACGAGCAGGATGTCGACGCCTTCGCGGCCGGCACCAACCGCAACATCGCGCCCTACCGGCCGATCTACTACGGTGGCTTCGTCCGCGATCGCGTGGAGTACCGGGACATCGTGCTCGACCTCGGCGTCCGCGTCGACGTGTTCGACAACAACACGCTCGTCCTGAAGGACCCCTACGCGCTCGTTGATCTGTTCCGCGTCGAGGACCTCAGCGGCAACATCACCGACGACCAGGGCAACGTGCTCGTGGAGGCGCCGTCGAGCATCCCGGGCAACATCGCCGGCGACTTCGCCTTCTACCAGCGCGACGGGGCCGTCATCGGCTACCGCGACTCGGAGGGCCAGTTCTACAACGTCAACGGTGAGGAGGTCGTCAACCCGACCGACATCCTCCGCGCGGGCGCGCCGCTCGCCAAGTCGAGTGGCCTGACGTCGGGCGCGTTCCGGGACTACGACCCGGCCCTGACGATCATGCCCCGCATCGGCGTGACGTTCCCGATCACCGACCGTGCGCTCTTCTTCGCGTCCTTCAACGTGACAAGCCAGCGGCCGAGCGAGAACGCCTTCGCGACGATCCAGGATTACGACCAGGCCACGGGGACGATCTCGAACCCGAACCTCCGGCCCGAGACGACGACCCAGTACGAGCTCGGCTTCCGCCAGCGCGTTGGCCAGCAGGCTGCGCTGACGCTGTCCGGCTTCTACCGGACGCAGCGGAACAAGATCACGCTCCGGAACCTCAACGAGGCCTTCCCGAACGGGTACACGGGGTACACCAACCTCGACTTCTCGACGACGAAGGGCCTGGAGATGGCCTTCGACCTCCGCCGGACGCGCAACCTCGCCGTCAACGCGAACTACACCCTCTCGTTCGCCGAGGGGACCGGGTCCGACTCGCGCACGGCGCGCATCATCGCGTGGCGTAGCCAGAGCGGTGTTTTCCCGGAGACGCTCGCGCCGCTCGCCTTCGACCGCCGCCACAACCTCAACGTCTCGCTCGACTACCGTCTCGGTAGTGGGGAGGGCCCGATGGTCGGTGGCGTCTACCCGCTCGCGGGCTTCGGCTTCAACATGCTCGGTGTGCTCCAGAGTGGGAGCCCCTACACGGAGCTCGACGGCAAGGCGCTCGAGAGCCCGATCGGCCAGTCCACCAACGGTGGCGCGGTTGGCCAGGTCAACTCGGTGTACCTGCCGTTCACGAGCCGTCTCGACCTCAAGGTCGACCGGAACTTCAACCTCGGCCCGGCCTCGTTCCGCGGCTACGTCTGGGTTCAGAACCTGCTCAACCAGGACCAGGTGTACTCGGTCTACCGTGACACGGGCCTCGCGGACGACGACGGCTTCCTCGCCACGAACCCGGACGCCGTCCGGGCGCTCCCGACCGAGCTCGAGCGCGACGCGTTCCGGTTCCTGTACTCCCAGTACGTGGGCTCCCCGGTCGTGCTCGACAACTTCGGTGTCAGCGGTGGCCAGCTCTACGGCCTCCCGCGCCGGATCCGTCTCGGCGTCACCCTCGACTTCTAAACGGGCTCTAGGAAATCGCCCTGCGCGCCGGCTTCGTCCGGCGCGCAGGGACCTCCTGCCCTGTAACACCCCCCCTTCATGAACGCACTCTACCCCACCAACAGCCGTCTTACGGTGCTGCTGGTCGGACTCTTCGCGCTGTTCGGCGCGACGGCCCCGGCCCAGGCCCAGGCGGACTGTGACACCGGGAGCGCAGAGGTCGACCTCAACGTCAACAACGTCCGCGCTACTCTTTACAACATCGGCGGCCTCTTTTGGCGAGGCGCCGGCGCTCAGTACGAGGTGCCTGCGGGCAGTGGCCTCGTCTCCATCTTCGCCTCCGGCATCTGGCTCGGCGGCCAGGTCGACGGCCAGCTTCGCTTTGCCGGCTCCACCTACGGAGCCTGGGAGTACTGGCCCGGCCCGCTCGATGCGAACGGCCAGGTCACCTCGGCGACCTGCCAGCAGTTCGACCGGTTCTGGAAAGTCAACGCTGACGACATCACGGCGTACAACAACACCGGCGTCGCCACCTCGAACCTCCAGACGTGGCCGGTCGCCTACGGCGCGCCGTTCTTCGTCGACGAGAACGGCAACGGCCGTCGCGACCCGAACTCGGTCGATGAGAACGGGAATGAGCTCGAGCCCCGCCAGGAGCTCGACATCAACGACGCCGGCTACGGCTCCCGTCAGCTCGACCTCGCCGCCGGCGAGCGGCCCGACATCATCGGCGACCAGGGCATCTGGTGGGTCATGAACGACGCGGGCAACTCGCACGACTGGGGCGGCACCGCTCCGATCGGCGTCGAAGTCCGTGCCCAGGCCTTCGCCTTCAGCACGGCCGACGCGCTGAACGACGCCACGTTCTACCGCTACCAGTTCTTCTACCGCGGCTCGCAGCCGATGACCGACACCTACATCGGCATCTTCTCCGACCCCGACCTCGGCAACTTCAACGACGACTTCGTGGGCTCCGACGAGAGCCTCGGCCTCGGCTTCGTCTACAACGGCGACAACGACGACGATGGGGGGGGGGGCTACGGTCTCCCGCCGGCCCTCGGCTACGACTTCTTCCAGGGCCCGCTCGTTAACGCCGACGGCATCGACAATGACGAAGACGGCGAGACGGATGAGGACGACGAGCGCCTCGCCATCGAGAAGTTCTTCTACTTCCAGAACATCTCGGGCGTCGTCGGTGACCCCGGCAACGCCAACGAGGCCTACAGCTTCATGCAGGGCTTCTGGAAGGACGGGACGCCCCTCAAGGAAGGGGGCGACGGCTACAACACGAATGGCCCGCCCGTCGACTTCGCCTTCCCGGGCAACCCGCCGGAGTTCTGGAGTGAGTACAACTCCGACGGCAACGGCGCCGTGAACACCCCGGCCGACCGCCGCTTCGGCGTCTCCTCGGGTCCGTTCACGTTCAACCCGGGCGAGATGCAGGAGGTCGTGTTCGGCATCGTGTGGGCCCAGGCTACCGGCGCGACGACCAGCCCGCAGCTCGCGTCCGTCAACAAGCTGAAGGTGGCCGACGCCACGCTTCAGAACGCGTTCGACGCCCAGTTCGCCTTGCCGCAGCCGCCCCCGGCAGTGGCCCTGTCGGCGACCGGCCTCGACCAGGAGATCATCCTGGAGTGGGGTAGCTCGACCGGTGACCTCGGCGACATCTTCAACTACGACGTCGAGAACCCGTTCGTCCCCGTCAACGAGGCGGACCGGACGTACACGTTCGAGGGCTTCCGGATCTACCAGTTCCGGGATGCATCCGACACTGAAGGCGTCCTGATCGGGGCCTACGATCTCGACAACGGGATCACCACGATCACGGATGCGATCGTCGACCCGTTGACGGGGGCTCAGCTGACCACGGTCGTGGCCAACGGCTCCGACAACGGTGGCAGCACCCTGACGCCGACGACGTTCAGCATCAACAACAGCGCGTTCACGCAGCAGAAGCTGCGGAACGGCACGAGCTACTTCTTCGGCGTTCAGGCCTACGCGTACAACGAGGCCTCCATCGGGACCCGCGTGTTCAACGCGCCGATGGCGACCGTCGAAGTGCGGCCCTCCAAGGTTGGCCCGGTTGCTCCGGTCGCCACCACGGGTGCCGCGCTTGCGTCCACCGTCGCTGCGACCAACGTCGGTCAGGGCATCGTGGGCGCTCGCGTCTCGAACCCGGGTGCCGTCACTGGCGACGCCTACGCCGTCGAGTTCTTCCAGCAGCTTGATGCGGACGGAGAAATCGTTGGGACCAGCTACCGGATCGTCAACCAGACGACCGGCACGGTTCTCTTCGACGGAGCGGCCTACTACGCCGACTTCGGGACCCTGCCCCCGCAGAGCACGGACGCGTTCCGTGCGGACGGCCTGATCTTCGACGTCCAGGGCCCGGAAAACGGGTTCACGTCCTTCGAGGCAACTGCCAACGCGGCGGGTCCGATCTCGCCGGCGGAGTCCGCTGCGGCGGCCTTCCAGGGGTTCCCGACACCCGGTGGTGCCAACCCGACCTCGGGCGTGCAGCAGACGAGTGGCATCCGTTGGTTGATCACGACCGGTAACGCGAGCGCCTATACGGGGCCCTACGAGGAATTCCTCCAGCGCGTCGTCTTTGGCCGGAACGGGACCATCCCGTTCGTCTTCCCCTTCGACTTCGAGGCTCGGTTCACGGGCACCAGCACGGCCTACCAGCGCTTCGGCGACGGTTCGCTGGTGACGATCCCGTTCGAGATCTGGAACACGGGCATCGGGACGCCCGACGACACGTCGGACGACTTCCGCATGATTCCCGCCATCCTCGACATCGATGGGGACGGCACGTACAACCTCTCGGCGGCCGATTCGCCCGTTTCGAGTGGTGCGGACGACCCGATCACGGACTGGATCTACTGGTACGAGCCCAACGACAAGACGCCGGGCGAGTCCGGCTATCTCGCGTGGGAGGCCAACGCCGCGACGGCTCCGGACGACCACGGCCACGAGTCGTTGGCGCGTACGGTGTTCGCCGGCTGGAACCTCGGGACCGCCCCGCCTTACGCGGCGCAATACCCCGAGGCCGGGTCGGTCTTCCGGATCACGACGACCAAGCCGAACCAGCCTGGCGACGTGTTCACCCTGGATACCTCGGAGATCGGCGCGATCGATACCGAGGCCGCCAGCGCAGAGGATCAGGAGGCGGCCCTCGACCTGATGGCCATCACGCCGAACCCGTACCGCGGGTACTCCGGCTACGAGACCTCCGGCAACGTGTCGGTCGCTCGATTCGTCAACATCCCGGCCCAGGCCACGATCCGCATCTTCACCCTGAGTGGGACGCTGATCCGGACGATCGAGAAGAACAACGCGGGCCGAGCGACGATCGATTGGAACCTCCGCACGGAGGCCGGCCTCCCGGTCGCGAGTGGCATGTACCTCATTCACATTGAGGGCCGCCGCTCCGACGGGTCGACCATCGGCGAGCGGGTCCTGAAGTTCGGCGTCATCCAGCGTCGCTCTCAGCTCGACGTCCTCTAAGCCAACCCCCACCTACACCCTAGAAATCATGTACCGCACCCTCATCCTTCTGGCCGCGCTTGTCGCTTCGGCGCCTGCGATGGCCCAGGGGCGCGACGTCCCGGGTGACGAACGGGCGGGGACGGCTAGCGCGCAGTTCCTGCTCGTGCCGACCACGGCCCGGACGACCTCGCTCGCCAACGGCCTCACGGCCGGTCTCAGCTCGCTCTCGGGCCTCGAGTCCCTCCAGTCGAACCCGGCCGCCTTGATGGCCAACGACGGGACCGAAGCCATGTTCAGCTACATCAACTTTGTCGCCGACGTCGGCGTCAACACGTTCGGTGTGGCCCAGAGCTTCGGGACGTCGAACATTGCCCTGTTCGTGACCTCCTGGGATCTCGGCGAGATCCCGATGACCTCGGCCGCGTCCCCGGACCCGACCTCGGTCACGTACGACGCGGCGACCTACGTGGTCGGCGCGACGTACGCTCGCCAGTTCACCGACCGGATCTCGGCCGGTGTCACGGCCAAGGCCATCGGAGAAACCATCGACGACGTCAACGGCTCTGCCGTCGCCTTCGACGCTGGCATGACCTACGTGGTCGGCGAGTCTGGTCTGCAGTTCGGGGTTAGCCTCCGCAACTTCGGCACCAAGATGAGCTACTCCGGCAATGGCATCGGCCAGACCGGCACGATCCCCGGTTCCGGCGGATCGGGCAGCTTCCCGATCGAGATCGGCACGGACAGCTACGAGCTGCCGTCGCTGCTCAACTTCGGCGCCACCTACACCCGCCAGTTCGCTGGCGACGTGTCGGTGACGGCGCTCGGCAACTTCCGGTCGAACGCCTACGACCAGCCGGAATTTGCTGGCGGCCTGGAGCTCGGCTACGGCGACCTCGTCTACGCCCGCGGCGGTGTCAACCTGACGCCCGACCAGGACGTGAACGCGGCCGAGTTCTGGAGCCTCGGGGGCGGCGTTAACGTGCCGCTCGCCAGCTCCGGGATCGGCATCGACTACGCCTTCCGCTCCATGGGCGACCTCGGCAACGTCAACCTCGTGACCGCCGCGCTCCGGTTCTAAACCGGCTGCGCACGACGCGACCGCTGCGGCCCCCGAGCCCTCCGCAAGGAGTCGGCTCGGGGGCCGCGCTGTGTTTGGTGGGCACGGTGGCGCCCCGACCTGCCTAGAGGGCGACGGTATCTTCGGCCTGCTGGCGAGGGCCGCCGGCTCGCGCCTGAAGGAGCGCTTGTGCCATGCGTTCGGACACTGCACAAACTGCCCTCGGGCTGGCGCTCGCCATCGGTGTCGTCGCGCTGGCGGCGTGCCTCGGCCCGCGCGCGAGCGGCGAGGCCGACGAGCGGTTTCTGAACCTCGCCGACGGCGTGGCCTACGTCGGCGACGCGACCTGCGCGACGTGCCACGAGGAGCTCTACGCGAGCTACCAGACGCACGGGATGGCCAACTCGCTCTACCGGCTCACCCCGGAGACCGCCGTCGAGGACTTCTCCGGCGTCGCCGTCCGCCACCCCGCCTCAGGCTTCGTGTACGTCGCCCGCCGCGACGGCGACCGGTTCGTCCAGGAGGAATACCGCGAGACGGGAGAAGGCACCGACCACCGGCTCGTTCGCGAGATGACCTACGTCGTCGGCAGCGGGTCGGCCGCGCGGACCTACCTCAGCGAGGAGAACGGGCGGCTCTACGAGCTGCCGCTGACGTGGTACACGCAGGCCGACGGCGGCGCCGGGCGCTGGGGCCTCAGCCCCGGCTACGAGGACCAGAACGTCCGCTTCGACCGGACCATCCCGGACCGGTGCATGGCCTGCCACAACGGGACGTCGGAGCCCGTCGAGTTCGCTGACGGCAAGTTCGCCAGTCTGGCCGGCGGCATCGGCTGCGAGCAGTGCCACGGCCCGGGCGAACTGCACGTCGAGGCGCGGACCGCCTCCGAGCAGGCGCCGGACTCCGTCGACATCACCATCGTCAACCCGAAGTGGCTGGCGACGGACCTTCGGCTCGACGTGTGCCAGCAGTGCCACCTCAACGGTGAGGTGTCCGTCCTGCGCGAGGGCGAGTCGGCGTTCAGCTACCGGCCGGGGCGCCCGCTCTCGGCCCACCGCGCCGTCTTCGCGCTCGTCGGCGACGACCCAAACCGGGTCAGCGTCATCTCGCACGCCGACCGGCTCCGCGAGAGCGCATGCTTTATCGCGTCGCCCGCGATGGACTGCACGACGTGTCACAACCCGCACGAGGGCTTCCGCGACAAGGGCCCGGAGGTCTTCAACGCGACCTGCCAGACGTGCCACGCACCCGACGAGCTCGCGGCCTCGATGCCGACGCCGGACTTGCAGACGCAGCACCTCACGACGGCCAACTGCTTCGCGTGCCACATGCCCGAGGTCTCGGCCGACGACGTGCCCCACGCCTCGTTCACCGACCACAAGATCCGCGTCGTCGGCGACGACCAGATCGTCGGGACGCAGACGGAGGGGACGCTGGCGCCGTACTTCGAGGCCGACCGCGACGGCGGCGTCGAGGAGGGCATGGCCTACGTGATCTACGCGCGGCAGGGCGGGGGCGCGTCGTCGTTCCGGCGCGGCGTGTCCCTCCTCGAAGCGCGGCTGGCGGAGCGGCCCGAGGCGGGCGAGGCGCAGTACCTGCTGGGCTACGCCCGCCTTCAGACCGGCCGGGCGGCGGCGGCGATCGAGCCCCTCCGCAAGGCGCTGGCGGTCGGCGAGAACCCCGAACGCCTCAACGCACTCGCCCAAGCCTACGAGCAGGCGGGGCGGCCCCCCTCTGAGGCGCTGACCCTGTACCAGCGCGCGCTCGCGCTGCAGCCCGCTGCCTCCGACATCCGCGTCAACTATGGGCGCCTACTGGAGGCCCAGGGGCGGCTGCCCGAGGCCGTCGGCGAGTACCGGAAGGCCATCCAGGAAGAGCCGTGGCTGGCGCAAGCGCATGTGCTGCTCGGCGGCGCGCTCGCCAAGGGCGGCGACCTCGGTGGCGCCGTGGCAGCGCTCCGCGCCGCCATCGAGCTGGAGCCCGGCCAGGCCGACGCCCTCACGAACCTCGCCGTCCTGCTCGCGCAGCAGGGCGACGTCGGACGCGCCGCCAGCCTGTTCCGTCGCGCCGTCGACGCGGACCCGCAGAACGCGAACGCCCAAGCCAACCTCGCGCTCTACTACCTCAACGAGGGCCGCGCTGAGGACGCCCTGCGCCACGCCCAGCTCGCGCTCGGCCTCGACAGTGGCCAGGGCACCGCGCTCCAGGTCTTGGAGATCCTCCGCCAAGCCGCCGGCTGAGTCTGGGGATTCGGAGGGCTGGCGGCGGCGAGCAAGACGAGGAGGGACTCGTGAGACTCATCAGCGTCATCCCGAGAAACTGTTCGGGGAACGGCGCGAGCTCTCCACATGCGTCCCCTCTCCCATGGGAAGAGGGATAGGGTGAGGGGCCGCAGAGGTGCCATCCGAGCACCGCCGCATGGATCCCCGACTGCGCGGGGATGACTCGTTTGGGGGGGGACGGCTTCCCCGAACAGCCTCTCAGGATGATAGAGTGGAGCGTTCGCGCGGCTACGGCTGGCCGTGAGCCTCTAACTCCGGCACCGGCAGCCCCGCCAGATCCGCGGCGATCCGTGCCGCGTGGATCCGGCCGTTCTCGATGAACCACCGGCTCGTCGCGTACCCGCCGCACACCGTCCCGGCGAGGTACACGCCCGGCCGCGTCGACTCCATCGTGTCGTCGTCCACGACGGGCGCCCGCTCCGGCCCCGCCAGCTCGACGCCCAGCGCCTCCAGAAACCCGAAGTCAGGGTGGTAGCCGGTCATCAGCAGCACAGCGTCGGCCGGGATCTCGTCGGTCCCGTCGGGCCCCGCCAGCCGGACCGTCTCGGGCGTGATGGCCTCGACAGTCGTCCCGAAGCGGGCGTCGATGGAGCCCTCCTTGATTCGGTTGAGCAGATCCGGCCGGATCCAGTACTTCACGCTCGTCGTGATCTCGGCGCCGCGGACGACGAGGGTCACATGGCCGCCGTGGCGGAAGATCTCGAGCGCCGCCTTCGCCGCCGAGTTCTTGGCGCCGACCACGACCACGCGCCGGCCGCTGAAGGGGTATGGCTCCTTGTAGTAGTGCGAGACGTGCCCCAGATCGTCGCCCGGGATGCCAAGCCGGTTGGGCTGGTCGAAAAAGCCCGTCGCCACGGCGACCGCTCGCGCCCGGTGCGCGCCCTTCGAGGTGCGGACGACAAAGTCCCCGCGCTCGCCGTCGACGCCCAGCACGCGCTCGCCCAGGCGCACGTCGAGCCCCTCGCGTTGGGCGACGGCGCGGTAGTAGTCGATCGTCTCCTCGCGGCGCGGCTTGTAGTACGTCGTCGCCAGCGGGTGCCCGCCGATCTCGAGCAACTCGGGCGTCGAGAAGAACTCCATCTGCGTCGGGTAGCCGACGAGCGAGTTCACCAGCGCGCCCTTTTCGACGACGCGGGCCGTGAGCCCGGCGCGCTCGGCTTCCAGCGCGCACGCGAGCCCGATCGGGCCGGCGCCGACAACGAGAAGGTCTACGGGGTCGGTCGGGGTGTCCATGCCCTACCAACCGTGCCTCGCTGGCGGGGTTGCCCGGTTGGCGTCAAGAGTCCGGGGAACGCGCTAGGGGCCGGCCGGCCGGTGGGGCGGGGGCTCGCCGTCGGCGCCGTCGCCAGCGACCGCGCCCGGCGGGGGCGGCGTGGCCGTGCGGCGCTGGCGAAAGAAGTCGCGCAAGAGGTCCGCTGCCCGGTCGGCCTCGACGCCCGAGACGGTCGGGATCTGGTGGTTGAGGCGCCGGTCGCCCGGGATGTCGTACAGCGTCGACGCCGCGCCGGCCTTTTCGTCGAGCGCCCCGAAGACGAGCCGGTCGAGCCGAGCCCAGACGAGCGCACCGGCGCACATCGGACACGGCTCCAGCGTCACGTAGAGCGTGCAGCCGGTCAGGAACTTGGTGCCGAGCGTCTGGCACGCGGCGGAGACCGCCAGCATCTCGGCGTGCGCCGTCGGGTCCGCGAGCCGCTCCACCTGGTTGTGCCCGCGCCCGACGACGCGGTGGCCCTGGACGACGACGGCGCCGACCGGCACCTCGCCGGCCTCGTACGCGCGCTCGGCCTCGGCAAGCGCCTGCCGCATCCAGCGGCGGTCGGTGTCGAGAAGGGACGCGAGGGACATGGTGGGAAGAGGAGTGTGAGGGGCATACGGGATGGAGGGGGTCGGGGTCTCTGCCCATCCCTCCATGCCTTATCCCGCCTCCCGCGCCAGCGGCATCGTCATGCAGCGCGGCCCGCCGCGCCCGCGCGAGAGCTCGTTGCCCGAGAGCCGGACCGCGATCCGCTCGCTCGAACTCCCCGCCGAGTCGCCGTAGAAGTCGAGGAAGTGCTCGGCGTCGACGACGTGGAAGCCGTGGGCGCGGAGGGCGTCGTAGGTGGCCCGGTTGCGGTCGTAGCCGACGACGAGCCCGGGCCGGAGCGCGAACAGGTTGGCCCCGTCGGTCCACTGCTCGCGGCGCTGGCGGACCGGGTCGTCGCCGCCGCAGCGGACGAAGGTGTAGTCCCGCCCCGTCACCTCGAGGAGCGCCTGGTGAACGTTGCGGCACGGCCGCAGGCGGAGGTCGTCCGTGTCACCGTCGACGGCCTCGATGATAAACGTGTGGTCCTGGCCGTCCTCGATGATCGGCGGGAAGACGACGCAGGTGTCGTCGTCGGCGAAGGTGAACACGGTGTCGAGGTGCATGCAGTAGCGCGCCTTGGGCAGGTTCACCATGACGATGTGCTCCACGGTGGTCCGCGCCAGCAACTCCCTCGCGACGGCGAGTACGCCGCCCAAGCTCGTCCGCTCGCTCTGCCCGATCATCACCACCCTCTCGTCGACGACGAGCAGGTCGCCGCCCTCGAACGAGACCTCGGCGGGCAGCTCGATCACCCGGTCGCGGGCGTCCGCGAAGCGGGCGTGGTGGGCGTAGATCGTCTGCATGATGACGCTCTCGGGCGCGCGCGCCGCCGTGGCCGCGTGGCTAAGCAAGACGTGGTCGCCGACGACCGCCGAGAGGTCGCGCGTGAACAGCAGGTTCGGGATGGGCTGCGCGGTCACCGAGAACGGGGCCTGCCCAGTCGTGGCAAAGCGCAGCAGCGTCTCGGGGTCGAGGCCTTTCAGCTCGGACTCGTACGCCTCGAAGTTGCGGTACGGCATCCGGTCGATGAGCCGGTCCACGAACGCCGTCCGGGCGGCGGCCTCGACGAACGCCTCGCGGAGCAGGTCCGTCACCTGGAGGACGGCGTCGTCTTTCCCGACGATGGCCTGGAAAAGACGGATGAGCGTCGCGTGCTCCTCCCGCGCTTCCTCGACGAACAGGATGTCGTCGAAGAGCAGGTCCTCAGCGTTGTCCGGAGAGACGAGCCCCATCTCCTCGCCTGGGGTGTGGACCACGACCTGCCGCAGAGGCGCCGTCTCGGAGGCGATGTGGAACGGGGCGAGGGCGGTTTCTGTGGACATCGGGCAGGGAGCGGGCGAGGGCAAGGGCGCAAGCTACGAGGGCCCCCGGACGTGCCCGCCCCGTGCGTTACCGCTTCGCCTTCTGGCGGATCAACTCCACAAACCGAAGCACGGCCGCCACCACGACGAGCACGAGCACGACCTGGACCACGAGCCCGAGCAGCCATCCGGCCATCTTGAGCACGAACGCCAACGCGCCGAACGCGGCCACCAGCACGATGGCCACCAACAGGATCTGGAGCAGGCGCTGGATCAGCATGGGGATCGGCTAGAACGTGAACGCTTCGCGGGCGACGACGGGGCCGCCGCTCGACGGACGGCCTCCACTCACCACGATTCGGTTGCCGCCGAAAATAGTTGCGACGTGGCCCGAGCGGGGGACCGCAAGGGCGATCTCTGGCGGGAAGCGGAACGCCCGCCGCGCCGCCGGCGCGTACACTTCGAAGGTGCCCAAGGTGAAGCCGTTGGCGTCGCGGCCGCCCGTGACGAGCGTGAGCCCGTTGCCGAGGTCGAGCACTGCCGCGTCGGCGCGGGGCGTCCGCAGGGCCCCCGTTTCGGCGACGTCGATCGAGAACGGGAGCGCGCCAGACGGGGCGGACCGCCACTCCAGCGCCAGGGTCAGGCCACCGTCGGCCGCCAGCCCAGTGACGACGGCCGAGGTCGGACCCGTTTCCGCCAGCGCGGCGCCGGAGAGCGTCGGGAAGCCGCCCGCCCCACCGGCGGGCGTCAGCCGCTCCAACCGGACGCTGGCGCCGTCCGGGACCACGCGGTACACGTCGACCGTGCCCGAGGCGTCCAGCCCGCCGGTGATGGGGGTCACCCCGCCGAACAGCGTCACGTACGTCTCGCCGCCGACCACGACGGCCTTCGCCACGTGCCCCGACCGCTCCGGAAACGCGTCGCTGGCGACGGAGACCGGCCGGGCCACGCCTTTCGCGTCGACGAACTCCGGCTCGCGTACCAGCTCACTGGAGACCTCGGACGTGGCCGTCGAGGCGCCGCCGAGCAGCAGAGAGCCGTCGGCGACCGCCGTGGCGGTGTGGTCGGCGCGACGCCGTAGCAGCGTGATCTCGCGGGTATTGATGAACGGCCCGTCCTCGAACTGCACCGACGCCGACGCCAGCGCCGAGCCGGACACGCCCGCCCCGCCGGAGACGAGCACGCGGCCGCCGGAGAGCGCCGAAACGGCGGCGCCCGCCCGGGCCACCCCGTCGGTCGGGCTCGCGAGAGCCGAGGGTTCGAGGGGGAGGTGGACCGCGTAGAACGTGTCGCGAGCGACGGCCCCCTCGCTGTTGGTGATCGTGTAGTCGAAGGCGTTGAGCCCGGGCACGAGCGTCCGCACGTAGACGAACGCGCCGGCCGTCGAGTCGAAGTCGATGTCCTTGTTGCGGATGCGGAGCGAGACGGCACCGCTCGGCCCCGTCGGCTCGAACCGCACGCTCAGCTCGGGCTGGAGAAAGACGACGCTGAGGTCGGGCGACGCCAGCACCAGCTCCGACTGCCCGGAGTCGATCGGGACGCGGTCGCAGGCGGCGAGCGAGACGGCCACGAGGCAGGCGAGGGCGAGGTGGCGCACAGGCTACTGGAAGGTGGGGGCGTCGTAGTCGACGCGGTCGAGGACGAGGCCGTGGGCGGGCGCGGCGGGCCCGGCGGCGCGGCGGTCGCGGGCGGCGAGCACGTCGGCGAGGGCGCCGGGCGTACGGCGGCCGCGGCCGACCTCGATGAGGGTACCGACGAGGGCTCGCACCATGCCATGCAGAAAGCGGTCCGCCTCGACCTCGAACTGGAGGTCGCCTGGCCGCTCCCCCGCGCGCCACCGCATCCGCGTCAGGTGGCAGGTCCGGTTGAGAGTCTCGGACTTGGTCCGGCAGAACGACGAGAAGTCGTGGCGCCCGAGCAGCGTCGCTGCGGCCTCGTTCATCGCGTCGAGGTCGGGGACGGGCCGGAAGAGCACACGCATGCGGCGGTCGAGCGCGCGCGGCTCGGTCGTGGCGTGGTAGACGTACCGCCGCCGTCGGGCGTCGAACCGGGCGTGGAACCCGTCGGGCGCCGGTTCGGCCGCCAGCACCGCGATCGACGGCGGCAGCAGCCCGTTCAGCGAGGCCCGCAGCCGGTGCGCGTCGGGACGCTCGGCGGTCTCGATGTGGGCCACCTGCCCTCGCGCGTGGACGCCGGTGTCGGTCCGCCCCGACCCGACGACGCCGATCGGCTCGCGCAGCGCCGTCGCCAGCGCCGCCTCGACGGCCCCCTGTACCGTCACGGTACCGGGCTGGACCTGCCAGCCGGAAAAGTCGGTGCCGTCGTATTCGATCAGGAAGCGGGTGGTGGGCAACGGGGGACGGGGGACGGGGGACGGGGGACGGGGGAGAGTCTGGGCGCTCTAAAAGTTCCGTCCGGCCCGCCCCCAAACGCGACGGGCGGCGCCGGCTTGTGTTCTTGCGCTCGTCTGGCGCCGCCGGCGTTTCGGGGGCACCTTTGCGTTCGCCCTCTCCCACCCGTGCCCCCTCGCGTCTACCTCACCGGCTTCATGGCCTCCGGCAAGAGCACCGTCGGCCCGCTGCTGGCGGACCGGCTGGGCTACCGGTTCGTCGACCTCGACTGGCTTGTCGCGGCGCGCGCGGGCCGGTCCGTCGCCGACCTGTTCGCCGAGGGCGAGGGCGTCTTCCGCGCCGTCGAGGCCGAGGCGCTCCGCGAGACGACCAGCGGGGAGGGGCTGGTGGTGGCGACCGGCGGCGGCACGCTCGTCCAGCCCGGCAACCTGATGGCGGCTCGGGCGGCGGGCCCCGTCGTCTGGCTCCGCGCGTCGGTCCCGACCGTGCTGGCGCGCGTCGGCGACGGGGCGGGGCGCCCGCTGCTGCTCGACGGGGCTCGCCTGCTGGCGCCCGCCGGCCGAGAGGCGCGCGTCCGCGCCCTGCTCGCGGCGCGCGAGCCGTTCTACGCCCAGGCCGACCTCGTCATCGACGCCGACGGCCCGGCCGATGTGGTCGCCCGCGACGTCGCCGAGGCGGTGGCCGGCTGGCGCGGCGCCGTGGGCCAGTGAGTCCGTGAGAGGTCGCAGGCCCGACGTGCCGGTCCCCGACCCGCCAACCGACCGACTCACCGGCTGAGGCGGAAGGAGCGGCGGTGGTGGGGGCTCGGCCCGTGCGCCGCGAGCGCGGCGTAGTGCGCGGCCGTCGGGTAGCCCTTGTGGCCGTCCCACCCGTAGGCCGGGTAGTCGCGGTGGAGCGCCACCATCTGCGCGTCGCGCGTCACCTTCGCGATCACCGACGCCGCCGCGATCGACAGGCTCTTCGCGTCGCCCTTGATGATCGTCTCCTGTGTGCACGGCGCGTTCGGGATGGCGCAGTTGCCGTCGACGAGCAGCACGTCGGGCACGAGCGCCAGCGACAGCGCCGCGCGGCGCATCGCCTCCATCGAGGCCCACAGAATGTTGAGCTCGTCGATCTCGGCCGGCGAGCACGACCCGACGCCGACGGCCAGCGCCTCGCGGTGGATGATCGGGACGAGCGCCTCACGGGCGGCGGGCGTCAGCTTTTTGGAGTCGTCGAGCCTGGGGAGGTCGGCATCGCGAGGGAGGACGACGGCGGCGGCGACGACCGGCCCGGCCAGGCACCCGCGCCCGGCCTCGTCCAGGCCCGCCACGACGGCGCGGCCGTCCACCCAGTGGGCGTGTTCGAGGGCGAGGTCGGGCATGGGGGACGGGGCAGACGGAGCGCCAGCGTACCGCCGGAGCGCCCGTGAATGGGCCGAGGTTGCCCGGCGCTGCGAAACCTTCTATCTTGGCCACCGTCTAGAGATCGATCTCACGCGCGAACCCTACCGACGCGGCGCGAGATCGAATGGCCCGGGGTCCCAGCCGTCGCAGCGGAGCGAGGCGCAACTGACCGCTCGACCCCCGGCTCCCACGTTCCTGCCGCCGATCCGGGCGATTCCCGGCGACGGCTCCGGCATTCCGCGGCTCGCGCCGCCGACGCCTCCCGAACGACCCCGGCCCGGGCTCCGCCCGCGCCGACTCCTGTTCCCCGGACCCGCACGGCACCCGCCGCGCGCCCCGACCGCGCCGCATCGGCGCCCCCCCCCCCTTTCGCCAGCCCGCCACCTCATGGCACGCAAGACGAGCGCGACGGCCAACGCCGACGCCCCCGAGGCCGAGACGACGCCCAAAAAGCGCCGCTCCCGAGCCCACGTCATCGACCTCACCGACACCGGATCGAACGGCTCCAACGGGAGCACGCCCGAACCGGCCGCTGAGGCTCCCAAGAAGCGCTCCACGCGCTCCAAAGCCAAGCCCAAGGCCGAGCCCACCTCCGACGCCCCGGCCGATACCGCCAAGGTCGGAGACGCGGAGGCGGCGCCTCCCAAGCAGCGCCGCCGCCGCACGCGCGAGCCCGAGCCCGTCGCCTCCAGCGACAAGCTCGACGAGGCCGACGCCTCCGCCGACACGCCCGCCAAGGGCCAGGCCGACGCCTCGAACGACGACGCCGACTCGGACGACGAGTCCGGCGGCCGGCGCCGCCGCAAAAAGCGGGGCCGCAACAAGAACACCGACGGCAACACCAGCGGTGGCAGCAGTGGCGGTGGCGGCCACCCCGGCGAGCCCTTCGAGGGCATGCTGGAGCTGATCGGCGACAAAAAGTTCGGCTTCATCCGCGAGATGTCGACGTCGCTCGCCAAGGGCGACAACGACCCGTTTATGCCGCCGCCTCTCATCCAGAAGTACAACCTGCGCGACGGCGTCCACGTCAAGGGCGTCATCAAGCCCGGCCGCAAGGGCGCCTGGCAGGTGACGGACGTGACCGAGGTGATGGGCCAGGAGCCCGAGGCCTGGGCCGAGACGACCGACTTCGACGAGGGGCTCGTCATCTACCCCGAGGACAAGCTCACCATCGTCACCGACGCGTCCGACATGTCGATGCGCGTCATCGACCTGGTGGCGCCGCTCGGCAAGGGCCAGCGGGCACTCATCGTGGCGCCCCCGCGCGCCGGCAAGACGGTCATCCTGAAGGGGCTCGCGGCCGGCTTGGCCGAGAATCACCCCGAGGTCAAGCTCGTCGCCCTCCTCATCGACGAGCGGCCCGAGGAGGTCACCGACTTCCGTCGCAACACGGCCTGTAACGTCTTCGCGAGCTCGAACGACGCCGGCGAGGACAACCACGTCCGTGTGGCCACGTTGGCGTTCGAGTACGCCCGCCGTCTCGTCGAGCAGGGCCACGACGTGGTCATCCTGCTCGACTCGCTGACGCGGCTCGGCCGGACGTTCAACCTCTACGGCGGCAACTCCGGCCGCACGATGTCCGGCGGCCTCGACGCCCGCGCGCTCCTGATGCCGCGAAAGATCTTCGGCTCGGCCCGCAACATCGAGAATGGCGGGTCGCTGACGATCGTCGCCACGGCGCTCGTCGAGACCGGCTCGCGGATGGACGACGTCATCTTCGAGGAGTTCAAGGGGACCGGCAACTCCGAGATCGTCCTCGACCGCGACCTGTCCGAAAAGCGGATCTACCCGGCGATCAACATCAAGCGCTCGGGCACCCGCAACGAGGAGCGGCTCGTCCCCGACGAGATCGCGAACGCGCGGAACCTGCTGCTCCGCGCGCTCAACAGCCGCTACCCGGACGAGGCCATGCAGGCCTTGCTCAAGCAGCTCCAGATGAGCTCGTCGAACGAGCAGATGCTGCTCGACCTCATCCCGGAGTAGGCCGCCCGGCCACCGACCCAGGGGGGCGTCGCATCACGCGGCGCCCCCTTTTTTCTGAGCGGTGAGCGATGGCGGTCGTCCAGCGAGACGGGCATCCGGCCGACCGTGCGCGCGGTCGAGGGAGCCGAATCCAGCGTTTGACGGCCTGGGAAATCGGAGGGCAGAGGTTATGTAGTCGCCCGCTCGCGGGTCTAGGGGGAGACAGCTGCTCTGCGCCATGTCCGACTTTCGTCCCGGCATCGAGCTTCACGAGCCCGACGTCCCCGAGGTCCACACCGACTACGTCCCCATCCGCGAGCGGCCCGAGGCGGACCGGCCGCGCGAGAAGCTGCTGGCGCGCGGGCCCGGCGCGCTCTCCGACGCCGAACTCGTCGGGCTCGTGTTCGGGAGCGGGACACGCGTGGGCGGGCGGAGCGTGTCGGCCGTCGAGCTGGGGCAGGCGCTGCTTCGGGCCTACGGCTCGCTGTCGAAGCTGGCGCGGCGCGACGCGAACCAGGTGGCGCAAGCGACGAAGGGGGTCGGGCCCGCGAAGGCGGCGCAGCTGGCGGCCGTCTTCGAGATCGGGCGGCGCGTGGAGGCCGCCCCGCCCGAGGACCGCGTCCAGGTGCGCTCGCCTGCGGACGTGGCAGCGGCGTACGGCCCGCGCCTGCGCGACCTGCCCCGCGAGGTGTTCGTCGTCCTCCACCTCAACACCTCGAACGTGGTGACGGCCGAGTACACGCTGACGACGGGTGGGCTGGCGGCGTCGATCGTCGAGCCGCGCCAGGTGTTCGAGCGCGCCATCCTTGAGCACGCCGCGTCCATCGTGTGCCTCCACAACCACCCCTCGGGCAACCCGGAGCCCAGCCGCGAGGACGTCGCCATCACCAAGCAGCTCTGCGACGCCGGGAAGGTGCTCGGCATCCCGGTCCACGACCACGTCATCATCGCCGGGCGCGGGTTCACGTCGCTCGCGGAGCGGGGGTTGATGTAGCGGGCGCTACGTTGCGGGCCCGCACCGCCCGCGCCATGGCCATCCTCGCCGAGCCCGTCCGCCCCGCTGCCGAGGTGGGCGCGCCCGCACCCCCCGCCCGCCTCGTCTCGCTCGACGTGTTCCGCGGGGTGGCCATCCTGGGGATGATCCTGGTCAACAACCCGGGCACGTGGAGCGCGATCTACCCGCCGCTCCGGCACGCCGCCTGGCACGGGTGGACGCCGACCGACCTCGTCTTCCCGTTCTTCCTGTTCATCGTCGGCGTGGCGATCCCGCTCGCGTTCACGAAGCGCCTCGCGCGAGGGGCCGACCGGGGCGACCTCGTCCGCAAAACGGTGAAGCGGGCGGCGGTGCTGTTCGCGATCGGGCTGGGGCTCGCGTTCTACTCGCGTGGCTGGCGCTTCCTCGCGGGCGAGGGGATCGACCTGAGCGACTTCCGGATCCTGGGCGTCCTCCAGCGGATCGCGCTGTGCTACCTCGCCGCGTCGCTGCTCTTTCTGACCACGTCGGCGCGGACGCAGCTCGTCGTCGGGGCCGGCATCCTGGTCGGCTACTGGGCGGCGATGACGCTCGTGCCCGTGCCCGGCGTCGGGGCCGGGCACCTCGACGTGCCGGCGGAGACGCTCTCCGCGTTCGTCGACCGCCTGCTGCTCGGCCAGCACCTGTGGGCGGGGGCCGACAAGCTGTGGGACCCGGAGGGCCTCCTGAGCACGTTCCCCGCCGTCGTGACAACGCTGCTCGGCGTCGTGGCCGGGCGCTGGGTGCTGCGGGACCGTGGGGCGTCGGCCGAGACGGCGGCGCGGCTGATGGCGACCGGCCTCGCGCTGGGCGCCGTGGGCGCGATGTGGGGCTGGGTCTTCCCGGTCAACAAGGCGCTCTGGACGAGTTCCTACGTGCTGCTCACGGGCGGCTTCGCCTTCAGCGCGCTCGGCGCCTGCTACTGGGCCGCCGACGTGCGCGGCTGGCGGGGGTGGACGCGGCCGTTCGTGGCGTACGGCGTCAACGCGCTGCTCGTGTTCGTCGGCAGCAGCCTGCTCGCGCAGACGCTCGTCCGGATCCGCGTCGCCGGGTCCGGCGGGCCGCAGTCGCTGCAGTCGTGGATCTACCAGACCGTGTTCGCGCCGGTCGGCCCCGCCGAGGTGTCGTCGCTGCTCTACGCGCTCGTGTGGGTCGGCGGGTGGTACCTCGTGCTGCGGGCGCTCCACGAGCGCGGCATCGTCTGGAAGGTGTAGCCCGGTCGCAGGGCGTGGGCGCTCACTCTACCTTCACGCCACACCCACCCCCCGCCCGATGCAGACCCTCGACCCCGCCGAGCGCTACGACGTCTGCATCGTGGGCTCCGGCGCCGGCGGCAGCATGGCCGCCAAGGTGCTGGCGGAGGGCGGCGCGAAGGTGGTCCTGCTGGAGGCCGGGCAGCGGTGGACCGTCGAGGACGACGCCGAGATGCTGACGTGGAACTACGCCTCGCCCCGGCGCGGCGCCAGCACGACCAAGCGGCCGTTCGGCGAGTTCGACGCCTGCGACGGCGGCTGGGAGATCGCGGGCGAGCCGTACGCTGCCGCCGAGGGCACCGACTGGCGCTGGTGGCGCGCGCGGATGCTGGGCGGGCGCACGAACCACTGGGGCCGCATCTCGCTCCGCTTCGGGCCCGACGACTTCCGGGGCAAGACGCTCGACGGCCACGGCGACGACTGGCCGATCGGCTACGACGACGTCGCGCCGTACTACGACCGGGTCGACCGGCTCGTCGGCATCTTCGGCTCGCGCGACGGCTTCCCGAATGAGCCCGACGGCGTCTTCCTGCCGCCGCCCGAGCCGCGCTGCTACGAGAAGCGCGTCATGCGCGGCGCCGAGTCGATCGGCATCCCCGTGCTGTCGTCGCGGCTGTCGATCCTGACCGAGGCCAAGCCGGAGCAGGGGCGCGCGGCGTGCCACTACTGCGGGCAGTGCAACCGGGGCTGCTCGGTCGGCGCCAACTTTTCGGCGGGCCGCGTGCTGCTCGATCCCGCCCTCGAAACGGGCAACCTGACCGTCGTGACCGGCGCGATGGCGCGCGAGGTGCTGACCGACGACGAGGGCCGGGCGACCGGCGTGTCGTACATCGACGTCGGCAACCTGGAGGCCTACGAGGTGCAGGCCGACATCGTGGTGCTGGCGGCGTCGGCGTGCGAGTCGGCGCGGCTGCTGCTGAACTCCAAGAGCGCGCGGCACCCGAACGGGCTGGCGAACTCGTCCGACGTGGTGGGGCGCTACGTGATGGACACGGTCGGCGCGGGCGCCTCGGCGTTCGTCCCGGCACTCGCGAACCAGCCGGCCCACAACTGCGACGGCGTCGGCGGGATGCACATCTACATCCCGTGGTGGCTCCACGATCAGCACGCGAATCTCGACTTCCCACGCGGCTACCACCTCGAAACGTGGGGCGGGCGCGGGATGCCGGGCTTCGGCTACGGCTGGGGCATTGAGGGCTCGAACGGCGACTGGGGCGAGCGCCCGCGAGGCGGCGGCGGCTACGGCGCCCAGCTCAAGGACGACTACCGCCGCGTCTACGCCGCGCGCGTCGGCTTCGCGGGACGGGGCGAGATGATCGCCCGGGCCGACAACCGCTGCGAGATTGACCCCGGGTCCGTCGACCGCTTCGGCATCCCGACGCTCACCTTCGATGTGACGTGGGGCGACGAGGAGATCCGCCAGGCCCGCCACATGCAGCAAGCCGCGCGCGAGCTGCTCGAATCCATCGGCGGCGAGATCGACGAGATGCCGACGGAGGACTCGGGCTACGGCATCTCCAAGCCCGGCGAGATCATCCACGAGGCGGGCGTCGTGCGGATGGGCGCCGACCCGGCGACGTCGGCGCTCAACGGCTTCTGCCAGGCGCATGACGCCGACAACGTGTTCGTGGTCGACGCGGCGCCGTTCGTCTCCCAACCCCACAAGAACACGACGTGGACGATTCTCGCGCTCTCGTGGCGCGCGGCCGATTACATCCTCGACCAGCGCAAGCAGCGGGCGATCTGAGGGCGACCCACTGCCCATCCCTCTGGTCCCGCATCCCTCCAGCCCTCTCCCGCCATGGCCCCGATCACCCGCCGCGACGCCCTCCGTCGGCTCGCCGTCGCCGCCGCCGCGCCCGCCCTGCTGGCGGCCTGCCAGGGCGAGGACGTGGCCGGCTCCGCGATGCGCCACGCGGCCGGCGCGAGCGAGATGCAGCCCGCCATCGGCGCCACGCCGACGTTCTTTACGCCCCACGAGTTCGAGACCGTCCGGACGCTGGCCGGGATCGTGCTGCCCGCCGACGACCGGGGCCCGAGCGCGGCGGAGACCGGCACGCCCGAGCTTATCGACTGGGTGATGACCGACGAACTGCTCGGCGACCCGACCTCGCGCCAGACCCTCATCCGCGGCGGGCTCGCGTGGCTCGACGGCGAGGCCCGCGACCTCGGCGCCGACTCGTTCGTGGCGGCGACGGACGTCCAGCAGCGCCAGCTCTTGGACCGGATCGCCTACCCCGAGTCGGCGGCGCCGGAGGACGAGGCGGGCGTGTCGTTCTTCAGCCTGTTCCGCAACTACGTCGCCACGGGCTACTTCTCGAGCCCGCAGGGCATCGAGGACTTGGGCTACCTCGGCAACGTCGCCCGGAGCGAGTGGACCGGCTGCCCCGACGACGCCAACGCCTACGCCGCGCGGACGGCCTAGCCGTCTGCCGAGAGGTCGAACGTGATGTAGACCGGCCGCTGTGCCTCCGTCCCGCCGATGGCGCGGTAGAAGGCGCGGGCGGTCGCGTTGTCGTCCTCGGTCATCAGCCAGGCCCCGGTGCAGCCACGGGCGCGGGCGGCGTCGAGGGTCGCGGCCATCAGCGCCGTCGCGATGCCGCGCCGCCGGTACGCCTCGGCCGTGCCGATCTCGTCGACGTAGAGGGCTGGGCGCTTGTCGGGCTCGGTGAGGATGATGGACGAGGCCATGCCGACGACGCGTGTGCCGGCGAGCGCGACGGCCAGCAGGTGATCGGGGTTGGCCAGCACCGCCGCCGTCGAGTCCGGCCGGAGTGGGCCGTCGAACACGTCGGGGTCGAGGTCGTCGAGGACGTGCGCGTCGTCGGGACCCAAGAGGCGGATCTCGAAGGTGCCCATGTCAGTCGCCGATGGGCGAGCCGGGCGGGGTGCGCGGGGGCTCGGGGCGCATCTCGGGGTCGTACTCGCGATTCAAGAACCGGGCGATCTCGCCGGACAGCCACATCCCGTGCGCGCCGTCGAGGCGGGAGGGGAGGGACAGGAGGTGCGCCTCGGCGTGCGCGCGGGCCGCGGGCGCGGCGCTCGCGTCGGCCGCCAGCCCGATCACGGCGGCGACGTACGCCGTTCGGGCCGCGTTCGCGACCTCGGCGTGGTACGGCGTCGGGGCGTCGGCGCCGAGCACGGCGTCAGCCGACCGCGCCAGCAGGTCGTCGAGGCCGGGGAGGGCGGGGTCGAGCGCGTGCTGGACGACGAGCCGGGAGGCGCGCGTGGCGTCGAGGAGGTAGCCGAACGTGAGCGTGGCGGCGGTCTCGGCCGGGGCGACGGGGTCGAACGTCAGGCCGGTGCGGCCGTCGAAGGTCTCGCGGCTGGCGCCGTAGCCCGGCGGGCGCGGCGGGATCGCGCGGGCGGCCGCGGGGAGCGCAAGCGCCTGCGGCGTGACCGTCGCCAGCAGGGCGTCGAGGGCGGCGCGCTGCGTGGCGCCGTCGACCGGTCGGGTCGGCGCGGTGCCGTCATCGCGCGTGGCGTAGCCGTACTCGACTCCCGCCACGAGGTGGGCCGTGGCGTCGACCTGGTAGCGGTGGCGGAGGTAGAGCGGCACGAGCACCTCCTCCAGCATCGCCACGGGCTGCCCCTGGCGGATCACAGCATCGGAAAACCGGTCGAGCGCGGCGCGGCGGACGGCCATCTCGTCGGTCAGCGCCTGCACGGCGTCGGCGCCGTTGTCCCAGAGCGCGCCCGTCGGCGAGGCCGCGCCGGTCGGGCGGGCGTCGGCGTCGGTGATGTAGCGGAGGCCGCGCTCGCGGTTCTCGGCCAGCACCCGAGCCGCCTCGGCCTCGTCGGGCGCGTAGCCGTAGCGGACGGCCTGCACGTCCCACACGCCCACGCCGACCGCGTACGCGTCCGACACGTCGATCCGGTCGCCGACGAGCGTCGCCAGCGGCGCGGGGTAGTCCATCACCGACGTCCGGCCCTGCGTGCTCCCGGCAAAGTTGTGCGCCAGCCCGATCGTGTGGCCGACCTCGTGGGCGGACAGCTGGCGCAGGCGCGCGAGCGCGAGCGCGAGCATCGGGTCGGCCTCGGGGGCGAAGCCGGCGGCGTTCGCGCCGGTGTACGGCGCCAGGAGCCCCTCGGCGATCAGATAATCCTGCCGGACGCGGAGCGAGCCCAGCGACACGTGGCCCTTCAGGATCTCGCCCGTCCGCGGGTCGATCACCGACGACCCGTAGCTCCACCCGCGCGTGGCGCGGTGGACCCACTGGATCACGTTGTAGCGCACGTCGAGCGGGTCGGCGCCGTCGGGCATCATCTCAACGCGGTAGGCGTCGCGGAAGCCGGCCGCCGTGAACGCGTCGGCCCACCACCGCGCGCCGTCGAGCAGGGCGCTGCGGACGGGCTCGGGCGTGCCGGGGTCGAGGTGGTACACGATGGGCTCGACCGGGTCGCACAGGCCATCCGCGGCGGGGGGGGCGGCGCACGCCAGCCGGTGCCGCGTGATCACGCGCTGCGTCACGTCCTGCCCGATGGGCACGGCGTAGTCGGCGTAGTCGTAGACGAAGTAGCCGGACGCGGGGTGGAAGGCGCGCGGGGCGTAGCCGGCGTCGGGGAGGGCCACGAACGACTGGCGGACGCGGACGGTCGGCGCGCTCGGGTCGGCGGCCACGTCGCGGACGAACCGGCCGGGCTGGGAGCTCGCGAACGTCAGCCGCGCCTCCAGTTCGGTGTTGAGCGGGAAGGCCTTGAGGCCGTCGGGGACGGGCGCGCTCCGCGATTTGTCGAGCGAGAACGAGCCCTGCCCGGTCCGGCGGAGCGTCTCGGCAACCCCGTGCGCGTCGCGGACCACGAAGTCCGTCGCGTCGACGAGGACGCGGTCGCCGGTGGCCGCTGCGGCGTCGAAGCCCCAGACGACGGACGGGGCGAACGCGTCGGCGACGGCCGTCCGCTCGGCGGGGTTGTCCGTCTCGGCGCGGAAGCGGAGGTTGGGCTGGACCATCAGCACGCGCCGCCCGACGCGCTCGAACCGGACGATCCGCTCGCCGCCGAGCTGCCCCCGGTCGAGCCCGACGTCGTTCGACCCGAGCCCGGCCGCGAGCGCGACGGTGTACAAGAGGTCGGTGTCGAGCGGGACGTCGAGCCAGACCTTGCCCTCGTCGGCGTCCCACCACACGGGCACGAACCCGTCGCGGGCGTCGAGCCCAACCGTCTTCGCGGCGATGGGAGGGAGCGCGTTCGCGTCGGTGGCGGGCGTCGCCGGTGTCGGGGTGGGGGCGGTCGCCGCGCACCCGGCGACGAGACAGGCGAGGGCGACGGCGAGAAAGCGGGGCATGGGCGGCGGCGGAGGGCTGGCGGAATCTAGAGGTGGCCTGGGTATGCAGCGCCCCTCGCTCCCCCCGGCCGCGCGCCCCTCGCTCCCCCCGGCCGCGCGCCCCTCGCTCCGCTCAGCGGGCGCTCGGCCTGTCCCCCTCACCCGTGAGGGGGACAGCGGTCTCGCCTTGAGCGCAGTGATGGCGAGATCGCGGGGGGAGCCCTCCCGACGCCCCTCGCGACGAGGCTCGGCGGCCGTCGCGGACGCGATTCCTAACCGTCGCAACGGTCCCGCGACGGCCGCGAGCGCGATTTCCGAGCCCTACAACAGGTTCGCAGCGACTGCGACCCCGCTCGCGCTACGTTCCAGCCCGCCCGCTCGCGCCCCGTGGATCTCGCCGTTCTCCTGCCCGCCATCGCCGACGAGGTCCGCCCGCTCGTCGGGACCGGCGCCGTCGCCAGCTACATCCTGCCCCTCGCCGCCGTGGACCCGGCGCGCTTCGGGCTCGCCGTCCGCACCGTCGACGGGGCCGAGCACGGCGTCGGCGACGCGGCCGAGCGGTTCTCGATCCAGAGCATCGCCAAGGTGCTGGCGCTGGCCGTGGCGATGGACGCCGAGGGCGACGCGCTGTGGGCTCGCGTCGGGCGCGAGCCGTCGGGCACGGCGTTCAACTCGCTCGTCCAGCTCGAGGCCGACGGCGGCGTCCCGCGCAACCCGATGATCAACGCGGGCGCGCTCGTCGTGATGGACGCTGTCCTGGCGCACAGCGCGCCCGGCGCCACGCCCATCCTCGACCTCGTTCGCAGCGCCGCCGGAGAGCCGACGCTGGCGGTCGACCACGCCGTCGCCGAGGCGGAGATCGCGACCGCGCACCGGACGCGCGCGCTCGCGCACTACCTCAAGGCCTTCGGCACGCTGCGCGGCGACCCCGACGCCGTCGTCGATGCCTACTGCCGGCTGTGTGCGCTGTCGATGAGCTGCGTCGAGCTGTGTCGCGCGTTCACGTTCCTGGCGACGGGCGGACGCGCGCCGTCGGGGCAGGCCGTGGTGTCGCCGCGGCAGGCCAAGCGGCTCAACGCGGTGATGCTGACGTGCGGCGTCTACGACGAGGCGGGCGACTTCGCGTACCGCGTCGGGCTGCCGGCCAAGAGCGGCGTCGGCGGGGGCATCGTGGCGGTGATGCCGGGCGAGTTCGTGGCGGCGGCGTGGTCGCCGGGGCTCGGCGCGCGCGGCAACTCGGTCGCGGGCACGATGGCGCTGGAGCTGCTGACGACGAGGACCGGCCGCTCCATCTTCTAGGTCTTGTGCGGAAACTCCCCTGACCTGTCATCCTGAGCGCCAGCGAAGGATGACACGTTGACGTTTCCGACCACCCTACCTCACGCGTCGTCGCGGTAGGCGCGGATCCAGTCGACCTCGATCCGGAATGGGCCGTCGATGCCGTCGGCGATGAAGAGGCCGAACGACTCGACGGCGGCGCGGTCGAGCGGGGCGACCTCGACGGGCTCCCCGAACACCGTCGCGTCGAGGTCGGCGAACGGGATGCGGACCGTCTTCCAGTCGTCGGCGGTGTCGAACGGTGCGCGGCGCGAGACCTCGCGGCGCCCCCGTCGGGTCGCGTCGTTGACTTCGAACTCGAACGTGCGCCCGCCGCCACGGACGCGCAGCTCGACGCCGTCGAACGCCGACAGGTCGGCGCCGTGCTCGACGCGGGCGGAGGTGAACCCGCCGCCCGCGGTGACGAGGTCGCCCGTGAACGCGAGGGTGCCGTCGGTGACCTCGAGGAAGCCCTTCGACCGCCCGCCCATCACGCCGTCGTTGACGACCCGCCAACGGGCCTCGGTGTCGGACTCGAACTCGAAGAGGGTCGGGGGGGCGTCGGCGGCGGCCTGTGCGGGCGCCTCGGGCGGCGTGCCGGAGCAGGCGGCGAGGGCGACGGAGAGGAGGAGGAGGGAGAGGTGCATGGGCTGGGGACCGTCGCGCCCCTCGTGCGGGTCCCCGCCCGCTAGCTTCTCAGGCCATCCCTGCCCTGCCCGTGCCCCGCTGCGCCTTCCTCACCACCGAGGGCCTCGACCTCGACTACGTCTACGACGACCTCGCCGTGGCGCCCCTCGCCGCGCGTGGCTGGGCCGTCGAGTTCGTCCCCTGGCGCGCCGCCGTCGACTGGTCGGCCTTCGACGTGGTCGTGATCCGGTCGCCGTGGGACTACATGCACGCGCCCGACGCGTTCCTCGCGGTGCTGGCCGAGATCGACGCGGCGACGCGGCTGGAGAACCCCCTCGGCGTGTGCCGCTGGAACGCCGACAAGCGGTACCTCCGCGACCTCGCGGCCGCGGGCGTCCCCGTCGTCCCGACGGCGTGGGAGGACGGGCTGAGCGAGGCCCGGCTGGCGGGGCTGCTCGCGGGGTGGGGCGCGCGGGGCGGCGTCGTCAAGCCGACGGTGGGGGGCGGCGCGCGCGACACGTTCTGGCTCCGGCCGGGCGACCGTCTCGGCCCGGCGCTGGCGGCGTTCGCCGACGGCCGCGCCGCGATGGCCCAGCCGTTCGTGCCGTCGGTCGTGGACGAGGGCGAGTTCTCCGTCTTCGCCTTCGGCGGCGCCCTCAGCCACACGATCCTCAAGACGCCCAAGGGCGGCGACTTCCGGGTGCAGGAGGAGTTCGGGAGCCGCCTCGTCCCGGTCGAGCCCGAGCCCGCGTTGCGGGCGATCACCGACGCCGCGCTCGCGGCCGTCCCCTCGCCCGAGCCCCTCCTCTACGCCCGCGTCGACGCCGTGCGGATGCCCGACGGCGGGTTCGCGATCATCGAGCTGGAGCTGATCGAGCCGTCGCTGTACTTCCCCTTCGCGCCCGGCGCCGCCGAGCGGTTCGCCGATGCCGTCGCCGCGTTGGGCTGACGGATCGGCCCGTCAGTAAGCGCGGATCCAGTCGACCTCCAAGCGGAACGGGCCGTCGATGCCGTCGGCGATAAAGAGGCCGAACGACTCGACGCCGGGGCGGTCCAGCGAGCCGACATCGACGGGCTCGCCGAACGCGGTCGACTCCAGGTCGGCGAACGGAATGCGGACCGTCTTCCAGTCCTCGGTGGTGTCGAACGGCGCCCGTCGTGAGACCTCGCGCTCCCGGTTTCGAGTCGCGTCGTTGACCTCCATCTCGAACGTCCGCCCGCCGCCACGCACGCGCAGCTCGACGCCGTCGTAGTTCGACAGGTCGACGCTCCGCTCCACGCGGGCGGACGTGAAGCCGCCGTCCCGGGTGACCAACTCGCCGGTGAACGTCAGCGTCCCGCCGTCGAGGCCGATGAAGCCCTGGGAGTGCCCGCCCATGACCCCGTCGTTGTCGACGAACCAGTCGTGCTCGGGGTCGGCGAAGTCGAAGAGGGTCTGGGCGGCGTCGGCAGGCATGGTCGGAGGGGGCGGGTGGGGCGGCGCGCGAGTGGGCGCCGGGAACGCGAATGGGCCCCGCGAACGGCCCTGCAGCCGGTCCGGGTCCGGCGACGGGATCAGGCCGCGCCACAATTGGGGACGTGGGCGAGACCTCGGGCCGGCTCGGCCCACCGCGGGCCCGGCCGTGCTTTTCGAGCGGCGTTCGCGCCCCGCGCGCGGCTGGCGGCGATCTTTGGCGCTCACGTCTGCCCGAACGCCGGGCTCCCGCATGGCCGACCTCGACACGATCGTCTCCCTCTCGAAGCGCCGCGGCTTCGTCTTCCCGTCGTCCGAGATCTACGGGGGCCTGGGCGCCGTCTACGACTACGGCCCGCTCGGCGTCGAGCTCAAGCGGAACGTCCGCGAGCGGTGGTGGAACGCGATGGTCCGCGACCACGAGAACGTCGTCGGCATCGACGCGGCGATCCTGATGCACCCGACCGTCTGGAAGGCGTCCGGCCACGTCGACGCCTTCTCGGACCCGCTCATCGACGACCGCGCCAGCGGCCGCCGCTACCGCGCCGACCAGCTGATCGAGGGGGCCATCGCCAAGCTGGAGAAAAAGGGCCGGACCGACAACGCGGAGGCCCTTCAGGCCCGCTTCGTCGAGGCCCTCAACGCCGACGACGCCGCGAAGGCGCTCGGGCAGATCATCCAGGACGAGGAGATCAAGGCCCCCGACTCCGGCGCCTTCGACTGGACCGAGGTCCGCCAGTTCAACCTCATGTTCGAGACGGCGACGGGCGCGCTCGCCGAGGAGGCGAGCAAGCTCTACCTCCGGCCGGAGACGGCGCAGGGCATCTTCGTCCACTTCAAGGACGTCGCCGAGACGGCCCGCCAGCAGGTCCCGTTCGGGATCGCGCAGATCGGCAAGGCCTTCCGCAACGAGATCGTCGCGCGGCAGTTCGTCTTCCGGATGCGCGAGTTCGAGCAGATGGAGATGCAGTACTTCGTCGAGCCCGGGACCCAGATGGCGGCGTACGAGGAATGGGCCGACAAGCGGATGGCGTGGCACGCCAGCAACGGCATCCGCCCCGAGAAGCTGCGCTGGCACGACCACGAGAAGCTGGCGCACTACGCCGACGCCGCCAAGGACGTCCAGTACGAGTACCCCTTCGGGTGGAACGAGATCGAGGGGATCCACTCCCGGACCGACTTCGATCTGAGCCGCCACCAGGAGTTCAGCGGCAAGAAGCTCGAGTACTTCGACCAGCCCTCCAACTCGCGCTACATCCCCTACGTCGTCGAGACGTCGGTCGGGCTCGACCGCACGATCCTGATGATCCTGTGCGACGCGTACCGCGACGAGGAGGTGCAGACCGGCGACAAGACGGAGACGCGGACCGTCCTCAAGTTCCACCCGGCGCTCGCGCCGTTCACGGCCGCCGTCTTCCCGCTCGTCAAGAAGGACGGGATGCCCGAGGCGGCGCACGCCGTCGAGGCCGACCTCCGTCGGCAGTTCAACGTGACGTACGACGAGAAGGGCGCCGTCGGCCGCCGCTACCGCCGCCAGGACGAGATCGGGACGCCGTACTGCATCACGATCGACGGCGACACGACCGAGCACGGGACCGTGACGGTCCGCGACCGCGACTCGATGGCGCAGGACACGATCCCGGCCGAGAACGTGCGCCGCTACCTCGAGGACAAGATCGAGGCCTGGACGCCAGGCGACTAGGCAGACACCGCCCGCCTCGACCGCTCCGCGGGGGCGCCGAGGCGGGGTGACACGCCGATGTCGCGTGTTTGCACGACCTTGTGGGCACGCTCACCCCCGCTCGTCATGGTCGCCTCCATCCTGTCCGTCGTCGCCGGCTACGTCACCTGGACCCTCGTCTTCCTGGGCGGCAGCGCGGGCCTGCGCGCCGCGCTCGGCTTGGACGCCGACGGCGGGACCGACCGCGTCGGCGTGCTGCTGGCGTACCTCGCGCTGAGCGTGCTCGCCTCGGTGGGCGCCGGCGCGGTGGCGGCCCGGCTGGCGCCCCGCCTGCCGATGCGGCACGTCTGGACCCTGGCGGCGCTGCTGCTCGCGACCGGCATCCCGGTGCAGATGGCCTCGTGGGCCCTGCTGCCGGCGTGGTACCACCTCGCGTTCCTGATCGCGCTCGTCCCGGCGACCGTCCTCGGCGGGCGGTGGCTGGCGGGCGGGCGGCGGTAGTCAGTCGGCGGCCCACGCCTCGACGACGCGCCGCGCCCACTCGGCGTAGACGCGCGGGCCGGGGTGGAAGCCGTCGGCCGCCATCACTTCGGAGACGGCGACGCCCTGGCTGAGCGGGCCCGCCGCACTCGCGTCGGTCGCCACGTACGTCACGCCCGGGGTGCGGTCCGCGAGCGCGCGCAGGGCGGCGTCGTGGCGGTCGCGCTGGCGGCCGATGACGAACCGCATGGGCTGGGGCAGGGCGGGGAACTCGCCGACGGGCGGGAGCCCGGAGACGACGACGTGCCCGGCCTCGAACCGCGTTTGCAGCAGGCCGACCAGCCGGTCGTAGCCCGCCGTCCACTCGGCCAGGCCTGCCCCGGCGATGACGTCGTTGAGGCCGACGGCGACGACGGCGAGGTCGACGGGATGCGCGGGCTGCTTCGCCAGCCACGCGGTCGTCTTGGGGATCGTGGACCCGAAGCGCGCGTGGTGCTGCCACGCCACGCGGTGGCGCGCCGCCAGCCGCTCGACGAGTTGCCCGAGCAGCGCGTTCTCCTGACGGTCGGCGCCGTAGCCGGCGGCCGAGGAGTCGCCGACGAGCAGGAGCGAGAGGCCGGGGCCGTCGCCGCAGGGGCCGTCCGCGAGCGGGGCGGGCGGGGCGAGGCGCGGCATCCGGGCGAACATCCGCTTGCCTTGGACGAGTAGGACGGGGGCGAGGAGCGTGCGCAAGAGGTCGGGCATGGCCGCCGAACGCCGGCTCGCGGCCACCGGTCCCGCTGGCGCCCTGGAGAGCCCGTTCTGGCTCGCGCGGTCCGGCTCGCGGCGCCAACATCCCCAACCGCCCGCATCAGTCCGTCGGCATGTAGCCGTGGGGGACGCGGTCGGCCAAGCGCTCGAAGGCGAGGTGCCCGGACACCGAGACCGCGAACGGGTCCTCGGGGACGCCGCGCGGGTCGATCCGGGCGCGGCCCCGGTCGACGAAGAGCGACGAGCGCTGGACGGGATCGGGGCGGGAGCGGGGCTCGCGGAACCACGCCGAGCGGAGGTACGCCGGCTCCTCGGGCTCGCCGTCGTAGACGACCTCTAGCTGGTCGCGGATGCGCAGCGTGCCCCAGCCGTCGGCGTCGACGGCCATCACCCAGCCCGCGGAGGCGCGGAAAGACGGGCGCGCACCCCAGGCGTCTTGGCGGACGAGCGCCAGCGCGAACCCCTCGGCCTCGGCGGTGCCCGCCAGCAGCGAGCGGAGCAGATGCGACAGCGATCCGCGATACGCCCGCTCGCGAGCGGCGGCCCACCGAGCGGCCTCCTCCGGAGAGGTCGGCGCCAGCTCCTCGAACGACTCCTCGCCGTCGTAGCGCACGCTCGACGCGCCCCCTTCGAAGTCCGTCAGCAGATACGTCAGGCGGTAGCCGAGTGCGCGGTTCTCGAACACGAGCGGCGCCGCGGCGGTGGCGGAAAGGGTGCCCCAACTCGACGTGAAGTCGAGCACTTCGGGGTTGAGGAGCCGCGTCGAGTCGGCGTTGCCGGACTCGCCGACGAGTGCGCGCAGAAACTGTCGGAGCCGTCGGGCCCAGCGCTCATCACGCTCCGCCTCGACGACAGCGCCCCCCAACGCAGCGACGGTCGCCGCGAGCGTCAGCGCGACGTGCGCCGTGTCGCTCGCGGCGACACGGACGGGCTCGACGGCGGACGTGTAGCCCACCATCGAGGCGACGACGCGGTACGCGCCGGGCGCGAGCCGCTCGATCCGGAACCGGCCTTCGGCACTGACCGCCGCGCCGCGCGCCGTGCCGGTGAGCACGACGCTCGCGCCGGGCAGCGGGGTCCCGTCGGCGTCGCGGACGGTCCCGACGAGAACGCCGGTCTGTGCCCCGACGGTCGGCGCCAGCGCGGCGAGAGCGAGTAAGAGGAGGGCGAGGCGCACGGCCCCAGTCTGCGGACGACCCGCCGCTGGTGTCAAGGGGCCGCGGTGTCCCCTTCGAGCCGGTTGAGGGCCGCCGCGTCGAGGTCGGTGAGGGCCGCCAGCGCCGACCGCGTGTGCGCGCCGAGAGCGGGCGGGGGCGAGAGCGCTCGCGATTCGCTGGGGACGGTCCGCACCGCCCGGTGGCCCGCGCCGTCGTCGACGATGAGGCGGGCGGCCTCGGGGTGCGCGAACACGTCGGGGACGGACCGGACGGCACCGGCCGGGACCCCGCGCGCGGCGAGGTCGGCCAGCAGCGGCCTGCGGTCTCGCGTCGCCAGCGCGTCGCGCAGCACGGCATCGAGGGCGTCGCGCGAGCGGACGCGGTCGGCGTTCGTGGCAAAGCGGGCGTCGGGCGCCAGCGCCAGCGCCTCCGCCAGCGCGGCGAACTGGCGGTCCGTCCCGACGGCGAGCACCACGTCGCCCGTCGCGGTCGGGTAGGGCGCGCCGTAGGGCGCGATGTTGGGGTGCGCCGACCCGATCCGCCGAGGCTCGACGTCGGCCGTCAGCCAGTTCGCGGCCTGGTTCGCGAGTGACGCCACGGCCGACGCCAGCAGCGACACGCGGACCGCCGCGCCCTGTCCCGTCCGCTCGCGCGCGAGCAGCGCCACGAGCGCGGCCTCCTTGAGCTGGTGCGCCGCCAGCACATCGACGAGCGCGACGGGCATCTTGGTGGGCGGCCCGTCAGCCTGTCCGTTGAGGGCTGTGAACCCGGCCTCGGCCTGCACGACGGCGTCGTAGCCCGGCCGGTCGTCGCCGGGCCCGTAGCCGTCGACCTCGACCACGATCAGCCGGGGGTTGAGCGCGCGGAGCGTGTCGGCATCCGCGCCCAAGCGGGCCGCGCTACCGGGCCGGAACGAGGAGACGACGAGGTCGGCACCTCGCGCCAGCCGGTGGAGGGCGTCACGGCCGTCGGCGCTGGCGAGGTCGAGGACGACGGACTCCTTGCCCCAGTTGACGGCGCAGAAGTAGGCAGGCCGGGTGTCGGTCGGGTCCTCAGCGGCGAGGTGCCAGCTCCGCGTCACGTCGCCCGCCGGGGCCTCGACCTTGACCACGCGCGCGCCGTGCTCGGCGAAGAACATCCCGACGCTCGGGCCCGCGAGCACGCTCGCAAGTTCGACGACGACGAGGTTGGAGAGGGGCATGGGCGGGTGTGGAGCGTGTCGCAAGGCGCCGTACGCGGGTGCCGCCGCGACGTGCCTGCCGGGGCGACCCGCCCCGACCGTGTGCGCCGCTACGCCTCCTGCGCGGCTTGGTCGAGCGACGCGAACAGCTCGTCGGAGAGCTCCAGTTCGGCTGCGGCGACGTTCTCCTCCAAGTGCGCCACGCTCGACGTGCCCGGGATCGGGAGCATCACCGGCGAGCGCTTGAGGAGCCACGCCAGCGCGACCTGGCTGTGCGAGGCGCCGAGCTGCTGGGCGGCCTCTTCCAAGATGTCGCTGTCCGACAGCTTGCCGGCGCTGAGCGGGAACCATGGGATGAACCCGATGCCCTCGGCCTCGCAGAAGTCGAGCACGTCTTCGCTCTTGCGGGTCCCGAGGTTGTACTCGTTCTGGACCGTCGCGACGGTCAGCCCAGCGTCCTGCGCCGCCTTGATCTCGTCGACGGAGACTTCGCTGAGACCCACGAGGCGGACCCAGCCGTCGTCTTGCATCCGCTTTAGCGTCGAGAACTGGGCGTCGCGGTCGTGCTCGGTGTCGATCCGGTGGAGCTGGTACAGGTCGATGGCGTCGACGCCGAGCCGGCGCATCGACATCTGGACCGACTGCCGGAGGTAGGCCGGGGTCGCGAGCGGGTGCCACTTGTCGGGGCCGGTCCGCAGCAGGCCGCCCTTCGTGGCGATCACGGTGTCGCCGTAGGGCGCGAGCGCCTCGCGGATGAGGTCTTCAGAGACGAACGGGCCGTAGCTGTCGGCGGTGTCGATAAAGTCGACGCCGAGCTCGACGGCGCGCTTCAGGACGGCGAGGGAGGCGTCGTGGCCGGCGGGTGGCCCCCAGATGCCGTCACCGGTGATCCGCATGGCGCCGAACCCGAGGCGGTGGACGGTCAGGCCGCCGCCCAAGTCGAAGGTGCCGGAGGCGCGGGCGGGGGTGTCGGAGGTGGCGGCGTAGGGCATGGACGGGCGGAGTGGAAGGGAGGGGTTGGATCGCCCGGGCCCGTCGCCGTTCCGCGAATTGGGGGTGCCCTCCCCGGCCGGGAGACTGGCGACGCGGCTCCACCGGAGCCTCTACGCGAGCCGCTGGCGGAGGGTGAGGAGCGCGGCCGGCGTGTCGAGCAGGCGCGAGCCGTACCACGAGAACGCCTCGCCATCGACCAGCGCGACTTGGGCATCGGGCGCCAGCGCCTCCACCTCGGCCATGTGCGTCTCGGCGAACGGGAACGGCTCCGACGACAGCAGCACCACGTCCGGCGCCAGCGCCGCGATCTCGCCGGCCGCCAGCGTCGGGTAGCGCGCGCGGTCGCCGACGACGTTGATCAGCCCCGCCCGCGCCATCACGTCCGAGATGAACGTGTCGTCGCCGACGGTCATCCACGGGTCGCGCCAGATGAGGTAGAGCGCGCGGAGCGGCGCAAATGTCGGGAGCGCGTCGAACCGACGGCCGATCTCGGCCGCCAGCGCCTCCGCCTCGGGCCCGCGCCCGACGAGCGCGCCGACCTCGCGGATCATCGCCAGCGCCCCGCCGACCGTCGCCACGTCCGTCACGTGGACCGGCACGGCCGCCGCCAGCGCCTCGATCGGCTCGCGGTCGTTCTCCTCGCGATTCGCGATCACGAGGTCGGGGTCGAGCGCGAGCACGCGCGCCGGCTCGGTCTCCTTCGTCCCGCCGACGATCGTCTTGCGGGCCTTCCACCCGGCGGGGTGGACGCAGAACCGGGTGAGGCCGACGACCTCGGCGTCGAGCCCGAGCGCCGCCAGCAGCTCGGTCTGCGACGGGACGAGCGAGACGATGCGCCGGGGCGGGGCGGGGAGGGCGTCGACGAATGGCATGACGGAAGATCGCCCGTACCCTTCGGCTCCCACGCCCCGCGTTCCATGTCCTACGTCCGCTGCCTTCGGGGCATCGCCTCCGGCGCCGAGTACCCCGCCGACCGCCCGATGAACCTCGACCCGGTCGACGGGCGGCCCGTCGAGATGGTCCTCGACCTGGACCGACTCGCGGCCGAGCTCCCCGACTTCGGCTGGTACCACCCCGAGCGCCGCGACCTGTGGCGGTTCGGCGCGCTGATGCCGCTCGACGTGGCCGACCCGGCCGACCGCGCCCACATCGTCGACATCGGCGGCGGGCACACGCCGGAGCTGCGCTACGCCAGCCACGCCCTGGCGCGGGCGCACGGGTTCGACCTGTGGGTCAAGGAGGAGGGCCGGTCCGGGGCCGGGTGGGGCGGCAACCCGACGGGCTCGTTCAAGGACCGGGGGATGGCCGTCGTGGTGGCGATGGCGCGTCGGCTGGGGCTGGAGAAGCTGGCGGTCCCGACGCAGGGCAACGCGGGCGACGCGCTGGCGACCTACGGGCTGGCGGGCGGGCGGGAGGTGGCCGTCGCGATGCCCGACGACACGCCGCTGCCGATCCTGGGCAAGGTGGCCGCGCTCGCGCACCGGCACCCCGGCCGCGTCCACCTCGACGTGGTGTCGGGCACGATCCGCGAGGCGGGCGCGCTCATCGCCGACAAGTACCTGGGCGACGGGTTCTTCAGCGTCGCCACCTTCAAAGAGCCCGGCTGGCGGATCGAGGGGAAGAAGACGATGGGGCTGGAGTTGGCCGAGCCGAGGCGCCCCGGCGACCCGTGGCGCCTCCCCGACGTGATCGTCTACCCGACGGGCGGCGGGACGGGCGTGCTCGGGATGTGGAAGGCGTTCGGGGAGCTGGAGGCGCTCGGCGTGATCGGGCCCGACCGGCCGCGGATGGTCAGCGTCCAGAGCGAGGCCACGACGCCGCTCGTGGACGCCTTCGAGTCGGGCGCGGCCGACACGACACCCGGCGCGGCGGGGACGACGCTGGCGACCGGTCTCAACGTGGTCGGCGGGGTGGGCCACGCGCGCGTGCTGGAGATCCTGCGCGCCAGCGGCGGCGCGGCGGTCGCCGTCTCGGAGGCGGCCATCGGCGACACGCTCCGGACGACGATCGCGGAGACGGGCTGGTGGCTCGGCTCCGAAGGCGCGGCGGCGCTCGCGGCGCTGCCGGACCTCGTCGACCGCGGCCTCATCCGGCCGGGCGACCGGGTGGTCGCCTTCAACACGGGCTCGCTTGAGAAGTACCTCCCGGCGCTCCGACCGTTCGTGCCGGACCCCGCGCCGACGGCGTGATCGACGAGCGGAGGCCCGTCGCCTCTACGCGTCTGCGAGCGCGTCGGCCAGCTTGCGGACGAGCCCGTCGAACGAGCCATTCGACATCACGAGCGCCAGAACCTGCCCCGGACTCGATCCGGGGTCGCCGTCGCGCAGGTCCGCCAGCAGGTCGGGCAGGAGCGCGTCGGCCGAGCCGTACGCGGCCGCGGGCGTGCCGGAGCCACGGACGGACTCGGCGACGGCCTCCGCGTCGACGAAGTGGGCGGGGTCGTCGTTGTGGCGGAGCGGGGGCGTCGACAGGAAAACGGCGTCGGCCGTCGCGAGGGCGTCAGCGTACGGGGCTTGGAAGGCGGCCCGGCGCGACGAGTTCGAGCGCGGCTCGAACACGGCCACGACCCGGCGCCCCGGCCACCGCTCGCGGACGCCCCGGACGGTCGCCTCGACGGCCGTCGGGTGGTGCGCGAAGTCGTCGACGACGAGCACGCGGCCGTCGACCACGACTTCCTGGCGGCGCTTCATGCCCCGGAACGTGCCGAGCGCACCCGCGACATCCGCCGCCGAGACGCCCGCGTCGAGCGCGACGGCGGCGACCGAGAGCGCGTTGAGCGCGTTGTACCGCCCGCCCATCGGCAGGCGGACGTCCGCGACGGGCTCGCCCGCGACCACGAGCGTAAACGTCTGCCCGCCCTCGACGGCGCGCAGGTCGCGCGCGGCGATGTCGAACGTGGTGCCGGGCGGCTCTTCGCCCTCCTCGCCGTAGAGCCGGACGCGCGCCCAGGTCCGCTCCGCGAGCTGGCGGACGGCCGCGTCCTCGCCGTTGAGCACGAGGAGCCCGTGCGGCGGGGGGAGCGCGGCGAAGGCGTGGAAGGCGCGCTGGTACTCGTCCCAGTCGGCGTAGATGTCGGCGTGGTCGAACTCCAGGCTCGTGATGACGGCCCGGTGCGGGCGGTAGAGCAGCATCTTGGGCCGCTTGTCGAAGTAGGCCGCGTCGTACTCGTCGCCCTCGATGGCGAACACGGGCCCCGACCCGCGCGCGGCCGTCCGCGGCTCGCCGACGGGCACGCCGCCGACCAGGAAGCCCGGCGCCCGCCCGGCCTCGGTGAGCACGTGGACGAGCAGGCCCGTCGTGGTCGTTTTGCCGTGCGTCCCGGCGATGACGGCCGGCTCGCGCTCGCCCAGGAAGAGGTGCGCGAGCGCCTCGGGCAGGGACGCATGCACGAGCCCGCGCTCGCGCGCGGCGGCGGCCTCGGGGTGCGTCGGCGTGCAGGCGTTCCCGACGACGACGAGGTCGGGCGGCTGGCCGTCCGGCCCGTCGAGATTCGCCGCGTCGTAGCCCTCGATCACCGGGATGCCGGCGGCCGCAAGCCGCGTCGACATCGGCGGGAAGGCGGCCTCGTCGGAGCCGCGGACGGCGTAGCCCGCCTGCGCCAGCAGCTCGGCGAGGGCGCCCATGCCCTTGCCGCAGATGCCGATCAGGTAGACCGAGCGGATGGCGTCGGGCGCCGGGAGCGGGGGCCGCGCAAAGACCCGGAGGTCGGCGTCGGCGAAGTCTTCGAGTCGTCGCATGGCGCCTGAACCCGCCGCCGCGCGCCCGGTTCGGTCAGGCTAGTCGACCGTCGGCGGCTGGCCGCCGGTGATGCCGGCGATCGTCGGGTCGGCGCCGGGCGGGGCAATGGCCGGGCCGCCGATGGGCACGATGCCGAGCCGCTCGGCCCGCTCGGTCCACCGCGCGCGCGCGGCCGCCTGCATGTCGTGGTCGTCGTCGGACTCGTCGACGATCTCGAGCCCGAGCAGCGTCTCGACCACGTCCTCGACCGAGACGACGCCGGCCGTGCCGCCGTACTCGCCGACGACGAGCGCGAGGTGCTCGCGGCGGTCGAGCAGCCGCTCGAACAGGACGGGGAGCGAGAGCGAGTCCGGGACGGCCATCAGGTCGCGGGCGACCGACGAGGCCGGGGCGTCGGCGCGGCCGTCGGCGACGGCAGCCAGCACGTCGTCGCGGAGCACGTACGCCGAGATGTCGTCGCGGCTGGCGCCGTAGAGGGGCAGGCGCGAGAACGGCGTGCCGTCATTCGCGATCTCGTGGAGCGGCGTCGTCTCGGGGTACGCCACCACGACGGTCCGCGGCGTCATCACGTCGCTCGCCTTGAGCTGGCGGAAGCGGAAGAGGTTCTGCAGGATGCGGTGCTCGGCGTCGTCGAAGATGCCCTCATCGGCGCCGATCTGCGCCAGCGCCGCCAACTCCTCGCGGCTCACGGCGCCCTCTTTCTCGCCGCGCGCGATCAGCTTGGTGATCATCTGCGACATCCAGATCAGGCCGGTCCACTTGAGCACCCACACGGTCCAGGCTAGGACGCGGGCGACGAGCGGCGCCAGCCCGCGCCAGTACACCGCGCCCAGGGTCTTCGGGATGATCTCGGACAGGATCAGGATGCCGAGCGTCAAGACCGTCGAGAAAATGGCGACGGCGCTGAAGATCCAGACGCTCTGGCTGCCCCAGATGGCGGCGGCCTGCGCGCCCGCGCCGGTCGCGCCGACGGTGTGGGCGATCGTGTTGAGGGTCAGGATGGCCGCCAGTGGGCGGTCGACGTCGGCCTTGAGGGCCTTGAGGCGGGCGGCGACGGTCGGGTTCGTCTCCTCCATCGCGCCGACGTACGCGGGGCTCACGCTCAGCAGCACGGCCTCCATGATGGAGCACAGGAAGCTCACCCCGATGGCGAGCACGACGAAGACGATGAGCAGCGTGAGCGAGCCGGAGCCGGCAGCGGCGGCGGTGCCGCCGGGGACGAGGAGGGGGAAGAGCATCGGAGAGGGGAGGGGCGCAGGCCATACTCCGCACCGCCCCGAACGGGTCCGGCGGGACGATTTGTCAAGCGCGTGACACGCTACGTTCCCGTTTGACGTATTGGTACGTAGGACGGCACACGCTCCCCGCTAGGAGAGCCGACCGGGCCCCGCGTCTGCCTGTGGTGGGACGGACGGGGGGCCCGGTGTCGTGCCGCCGATCCGGTCAGCGTCCGCGCTCGAACGCTGCCAGCCGGGCACGGGCGTCGCGTGTGCGTTGGTGGTCATCGCCGAGGGCGTCGGCGAGCGTGGCGACGGAGCGCGTGAGCAGGCGGCCGGCTTGGTCGCGCTGGCCGAGGCGGGCGAGACAGTCCCCGAGCAAGCTCTCGCCGTTGGCCAGGATCCAATGGTCCGGTGGAAACGACTGGCGGCGCGTGGCGAGGCTGGTGCGTTGCAGGGCGGCCCCCCGGGCGGGGTCCCCGCCGTCGCAGAGGGAGAAGCCGGCCACGTTCTGCGCGTAGGCGATGTACGGGTGGTCCTCCGACAGCACGCGCTCGGCATCGCGGAGCGTCGCGGTCGCCCCCCTCGCGGCCTCCCCAAACCGGCCCATCCGGTGGAGGTGGAACGCGAGCGACACGCGGGCGCCGAGCGTTTCGGGGTGTTCCGGGCCGAGGCGGCTTCCAAACGTCGCGACCGCCTCTCGGTAGGTCGTGAGTGCCTCCTCGGCCGCTCCAAAGTTGCTGAGCGCGTTCGCGAGGTTGACCTGGGAGAACCCGAGGCCGTAGGACGCGCTCGCGTCGTCGCTTTGCGCGTGCGCGGCGATCAGATCTCGGTAGACCTGGATGGCCTCTTCGGTCCGCTCCGACGTGATGAGGAGGGTCGCGAGGTTGTTGAGTGCCGTCGCCTCATTGAAGGGCTCCTCGGCACGACGCGCGGCGTCCACGGCCTGCCGGTACAGCGCCTCAGCCTCGCCGGAGCGGCCGAGGGCGTCGAGCGTCACGGCGTATACGTTGGACGCGATCCCGCGCTCGACGTCGGCGTCGGGGAATGCGTCGAGTGCCGAGA
Organism: Rubrivirga aquatilis; assembly: GCF_046845665.1. Classification (GTDB taxonomy): domain Bacteria; phylum Bacteroidota; class Rhodothermia; order Rhodothermales; family Rubricoccaceae; genus Rubrivirga. The sequence goes on from NZ_CP177355.1 coordinate 1,057,339, forward strand.
GCGCGGCCTCGTGATGGGGCAGCGCCGCCTCGTATTCGCCGTTGTCGGCGAGCGCCTGGGCCCAGGCGCTCTGCGCGGCCACATAGTCGAGGCCGCGGTCGTCGCCGAGGCGGTTGGCGGCCCGTTCCGCATGATGAGCGGCCCGTCCGGGGTCGCCACGGCTGAGGTACACGTTCGCCAGCGACTGGTGGATGGCCCGGGCGACGGCCGGGTCCGCCTCGTCGTCGACGCGGGCGGCGGCGCTGTCGAGGACGGCCGAGATCGGAGGGTCCTCCTCGTTCTGCTGGAGGTCGCCGAGGAGGATGGTCCGTTCGAGGTAATCGAGGGTTCCCTCGGCCTGCGTGAGGGCCACCTCTGCGCGGTCGCGTTCGCGCGCCGCTTCACGGGCTTGCCAGAGCGCCGCCCCGAGCCCGCCCACGAGCGCGAGCACGGCGAACGCCGCCGCCGCCGCCGCCCCTTTGTGCCGCCGCACGAACCGGCCCACCCGGTACCGGATGGTCGCGGGCCGGGCGTCGACGGGCAGCCCGTCGAGATGGCGCCGGAGGTCGTCGCCCAGCGCCTCAGCCGAGGCGTAGCGACGCGCGGGCTCCTTCGCGAGCGCCTTCATCACGACGGTGTCGAGGTCGCCGGCCAGGCGTCGGTCGCCGGCCACGGACGAGGGCCTGGACGGTAGGCTCTCTCGCACGATCCGTTCGGCCTCGCCGGCCGTCACGCCGGACACGTCGTAGGGCCGCTGGCCTGTGAGCAGCTCGTAGAGCACGACGCCCAAGGAGTACACGTCCGTCGCCGTCGTGATGTCGCCGCCGGTCAGCTGCTCCGGCGCCGCGTACGCAGGCGTCATCGCCGCGCTGGCCGTCTGGGTCGCGTCCGTGGCGTCGAGGAGCTTGGCGATGCCGAAGTCGAGGAGCTTGACGCGCGGCGGGTCGCCGTCGACCACGAACACGTTCGACGGCTTGAGGTCGCGGTGGACGACCAGCCGGGCGTGGGCATAGGCGACCGCCTCACAGACCTGGACGAACAGGCGGACGCGGGCCTCCACGCTGGCACCGGTCCGCTGGGCCCACGCCGTCACCGGCTCGCCGTCGACCCACTCCATGACGAGGTAGGGCGTCCCGTCGTCTGAGACGCCGCCGTCGTAGAGCCGGGCGACGCCGGGGTGTTCGAGCCGCGCCAGCGTCTGGCGCTCGGCGCGGAGCCGCGCCGCTAGCCGCCGCCGACCGGGCCCCGAGCGGAGCCGCTTGAGTGCCACCTCGCGCTCGAACGCGCCGTCGGCCCGCTCGGCGCGGTACACGATGCCCATGCCGCCCTCGCCGAGCACGCCGGTCAGGCGCCACGGCCCGATGGCCGTCCCGAGGGGGACGTCGTCGACGAGCGCGGCGTCGTCGACCAGGCCGGCCACGGGCGACGCGAGAGACCCGTCGGCATCGGCGGCGTCGGAGGCGGCGAGAAAGGCCTCGACCTCGCGGCGTAGCGCACGGTCAACCGTGCCATCGGCCGAACGGCAGGACGTGTCGAGGAGGGCCGCGCGTTCGGCGAGCGGCACGCCGAGCGCGTCGGCGAGGATGTCGGCGACGCGGTGCCAGGCAGTGTCGTTCATGGGCGCGGGGGCGTACCGGTGTACCGAGATTCCGCAGCCGACCGGCTCACGACGGGTCGTCGTCGGCGAGCTGACGGGCGAGCCACGCCCGGGCGACGGTCCAGCGCCGCTTGGTGGTCGCAGGCGAGAGGCCCATGACCTCGGCCACCTCGTCGTTGGTGAGCCCGGTGAAGTAGCGGAGCTCGGCGACCCGGGCGGCCTCGGCATCGAGCGTGGCGAGTTGATCGAGCGCGGCGTCGACCGTGAGCGCTTCGTCGAGGTCGACGTGGGGCGAGACGGCGGTCACGCCGACCTCGCGGAGCGCGTCGAGCGACGCCGCGCGGCCGTCGCCGCCTCGTTTGTCCGTGGCTTGGGCGCGGGCGTAGTCCACGATCACGTCGCGCATGGCCCGGGCCGCGACCCGGACGAAGTGCTCTCGGTCCGAGAGGTCGAGCACGGCCGACCGCCCCGCCAGCTTGGCGTACGCCTCGTGCACCACGGCCGTCGTGTTGACCGTCGGGGCGGCCCCGTTGCGGACGCGCTGGCGGTGGGCCACCGACCGGAGTTCGTCGTAGAGCTGCTCGACGACCTGGTCGAGCGCAGCGGCATCGCCAGCGCGGACACGGTCGAGGAGGACGGTGACGTCGTGGGCCATGAGCCAACCCGTGGAACGGCATCAAGATAGAGAGCCTGCGCTACCCCTGGATGTCGGGGCGCCAGGGCGGGGCATGAGAAGGGCTGCGGCAGAGATGTGCGTGTGACGAGCGCCGTGATCTCGGCAGGCTCCACGCACCTTGCCACTGGGGACGCACCGCGACGTCCTCCCTGCGCTGACGGCCCTCGCTCAGGACACCCTGGGGTGGAATGCCTCGCCACTGACTCGACGCGTGAGGGGCGGGGGCGCCGTCTCGCGCGCGAGGGCGGGCGGTTAGGGTGGCCGTCTACGACGCGCTGAGGCGCGAGGCGGCTGTGCTCTACGACGGCCAGTCGTACGACACGGGTTGAGCGGACCCTGCCGAGTGGCTGGGTCGTCCCTTGGACGTGCCTCGTCCACGGGTGGGGAGCGGCGTTCGTCGAGGCCCGGCGCCTGAGCGGCCTGCAATTGGGGACGTGAGGCGGCGATCTGCACCAGCCGTGGCACTCTACGCGCCCGTTTGACGTATTGGAGAGTAGGACGGCACACGCTCTCCGCTAGGAGAGCCGGCCGGGCCCCGCGTCTGCCTGTGGTGGGACGGCCGGGGGGCCCGGCCTTTTTGTGTCCTGCGCCGAGGCGAGACGGCCCCGAGGTGGACGTAAAGCAGCGGGCCTCAGCGCCGATACCGGACATCTGTGGTCCTTTCGCTCTTCCGTCTCCAGGCGCTCGCCTTCCGCCGTGCCCCGTACCTCGGCGGTCGCGTCGCGCTGGCGGCCGTCAAGGGGATCGGCGTGGCGTACGCGGTCGCGAGCGCGGCCATCCTGGGCGTGGTCCTCCCCGATCTGCTGGGCGTCGTCGCCGCCGGCCTCGACGCCGTGGCGCTGGTCGAGCGCTCGGTGCTGCCTGCACTCGCGGCGCTCGCCGTCGGCCGCCAGGCCTTCCAGGGCGTCCCGACGCGGGGCGCGACGGCCTTCCTGACCCTTCCCGTCTCGCGTCGGCGGATCGCCAGCGGGGTGCTCGTGCGGTCGCTCTCGTCGCCGTTCAATGTCGTCCCCCTCGTGTTTGCAGTCCCGTTCGCTGCTCGTGCGGTGCGGGCGGCCGAGGGCGTCGGCGGGGCGTGGGCGTTCGGGCTGGCGGTGCTCGCCGTCGTGGTCGTGTCGCACGCGCTGCTCGTCGTGTGGAAGACGCGGCTGGGCGCCGAGCCGGTGCGGACGGTCGGGCTCGTGCTCGTCGTGGTCGTCGCGCTCGCGGCGTCCGACTGGGCGACGGGCGGGCTGCTGGCGCACGTCTCCCAAGGCGGGACTGTCGAACTGGCGGCGCTGGGCGTGATGGCGCTCGCCACGCTCGCGATCGCGTACCGCGCGCTCGTGGCCGCGCTCTACCTCGACGCCGACGGCGCGCGTCGGAGCCGGGTAGGGAGCACGCTCGGGTTCGCCCGAGGCGGGGCGCGAGCGTTCGTCGACCTCGACCGCGCGCTCATCATGCGGATGACCTTCCCGCGGGGCGTCGCCGCGAATGCCGCCGTGGTGAGCGTGGTCCTGACCGCCGGAGCGCTCGTCTTCGCCGACGGCCCGGCCGTCGATCTCGTGCTGTTGTTCTCGACCGGTCCGGTCGCCGGGTCGTTCGGCCAGTACGCCGTCCCCTTCGCGAGCGGCTTCTACGACCGCCTGCTGACGCTGCCCGGCGGGCTGGACGCCTTCGTGCGCGCCAAGGCGGCGGGGCTGGCGGCCGGGACGCTGGCGCTCGGCGCGGTCCAACTCGCGCTGGTGCTCGCGCTGGCGCCCGGCTCCGCGTGGCTGGTCGGCGTGTCGGTGCTGTTCAGCCTAGGCGTGCTCGCGCCCGGCGCCCTGTGGGGCTCGACGCTCGGGCCCAAGCCCATCGACGTGGCCGACCGGCTGCTGTTTACCTACACCCAGTCGTTCGGTGCGCAAGCGCTGGTGGCGGCCACGGCCGTCGTGGCGGGCGCCGCGCTCACGGTCGCGGGCCCGGCCCACGGAGGGGCCGTCGCCGCCGGGCTCGGGGTTCTCGGGATCGCACTCGCGCCCGTCTGGCTCCGCGCCGTCGCCGCCCGCCTGCACCGCCAGCGCCACGCCCACGCCGCCCGCTTCCGCTCCGCGCTGTAGCACGCGCGGGAGCGCCCCCGTGCTCCACGCCAGCCCACGTCCTCCGCACCCCGTCCCTCATGCCCGGCGTCTCCCTCACGGTCTCCGACCTCTCCAAGCGCTACGGCGACACCGACGCGCTGCGCCTGGACGCGCTGGCGATGGGCCCCGGCGAGCGCGTCGGGCTCGTTGGCAACAACGGGGCGGGGAAGACGACGCTGCTCCGGCTCGCGCTCGACTTGATCGCGCCGACCACGGGCGCCGTCACGCTGGACGGCGTCCGCGTCGGCGGCCGGGACCTGGGGTGGAAGGCGCGCGTCGCCGCGTTCTTGGACGCGGGCTTCCTGGTCGACTTTTTGCGCCCGCACGAGTACCTCCGCCTCATCGGCGGCGCGTACGGGCTGAGCGGTGCCGAGGTGGACGCCCGCATCGACCGCTACCGCCCGTTCTTGGGCGCGGCGCTCGACGGCGGCCGGCTCATCCGCGACTTGTCGCTGGGCAACGCTGGCAAGGTGGGCATCGTGAGCGCGCTGCTCCCCGGCGCCGGGCTGGTCGTCCTCGACGAGCCGTTCGCCAACCTCGACCCCGGCGCGCGGATCGCCCTCGAACGGCTGCTCCGCGACGACACCGACGGCGCGACGGTCTTGGTATCGAGCCACGACCTCGACCACGTCGTCGGTGTCTGCACGCGCGTGCTGGTGCTGGCGGATGGGCGCTTGGTGAGCGACACGCCCTCGACCCCCGACACGCTCGCAGACCTGCGCGCCTATTTCGCCGACGGCGGCGTCACGGCACGGTCTTTTTTCAGCGGTGACCTGCCTGTGCACGTCAGGTAACGTCCACGCGCGTCGACACCGAGGTGGCGATTTGTATGTGGAACCGTGTGTGTGTCGCCGGCGGCTGGCGCTTTGCTAGGCAGCCGGGCGGGACGGCACGCTGCTGGTTCGTCCAGCAGAACGGGGCGGAGATCGGTCCACGGGGCCGGTGTCCGCCCCGAGCCGGCTCGCTCAGCCCGCGCGTGTAACGGCGACGAGCCCGACCGACTGGCTCTTGCCGCGCAGGGCGGCAGGGCCGAGGGCGGTGTGGGTCGCCTCCGCCAGCGACGGCATCCGGGCCAGCATCTCATCCGAGATGAGGAGCCGATGTCCGCGCGGGCGGCACTCGCCCTCGATGCGAGCCGCCGTGTTGACCACGTCGCCCGAGTGGACGATGTCGCGCTTGAGGTCGCCGACCTCGGCCGTCACCACCTCACCGCCGTGGACCCCGCACTTGAAGGCGGGGACGGCGCCGTAGCGGTCGCGGTAGCGGTCGGCACGCGCGGCGACGCGGGCCTCGACCAGGAAGTAGAACCGGAGCGGCGCGGCGTCGTGCTCGGCCCGCTTCATCGGCCACGACACCATCACCTCGTCGCCGACGTACTGCACGATGCGCCCGCCGGTCGCCAGCACGGGCTCGGCGACGTCGGCGAAGAAGTCGTTCTTGAAGTCGGTGAACGCGAGCGGGCCCAGGCGCTCGGCCCAGACCGTCGAGTCGGTGAGGTCGAGGAAGGCGAAGGCCCGCTCCTCGTGGCGTGGACGGCGGTACGTGCCGAGGAAGAGCGCGCGGAGCGTCTCCGGTCCCAGCACGCGCCGGAGCTGGAGCATCAGGTTCACCACAAAGCTCGACGCAAGGAGAAACACCATGAACCGGAACAGGACGCCGCTCTCCGCGAAGGCCAGAAACGCGGGGTCGTTCCTCAGCTCGCTCGGCGAAAGCCCACCCACGACGTAGCCCAACGTAGCGATCACGGCCACCATCGAGATCTGGACAGCGATCGCATACGTGACCGTTCGCACCACGAGGGCGCCCCAGAGCGGCAGCGCCCGCATCGGGCGGGGCAGGACGGCGGTTTCCAACCATGCCGAGATCAGGCCGACGATCGCGCCGATCGCCAGCGACCGGAGGAGCGTCTGGGCCGGAGACGCGATCTGAACGCCGGGCGTGTCGAAGCCCGACCACGCGACGCCAGACACGTTCGCCGCCAGAAACGCAGCGACCGACCAGCAGACGATGAGGAACGGGGCGAGGCGAAGCGCGCGGCGGACGCGCCCCACGGTCACGAGGCCAGCGGCTCGGACGCCCAGGCGACGGCGTCGTCGCGCTCGGCGCGGGGCCACACCTGCACGTCGAGGCCGGGCAGGAACGTGCCCTGCGCCTTCGCCATCGCCTCGATCCAGCCCGTGTCGGTGACCACGGCGTAGCGGTCGACCTTGCCGATCTTGGTGACGAGCCCGAACGCGCGGCTGAACTGGGCGCCGACGGCGTCGAGCGTCAGCCCGCCGACGCCGGTGATCTCGCCGACGAGGTGGACGTGCCCGCGCGCCATGACGCCCTCGACCTCGCGGAACAGCGCGTCCACGTCCGGGCGGGTGACGGTGCCGTCAAGCACGAAGCCGACGACGTGGGGCGGGAGGCCGGGGAGGAGGCGGAACATGGGGCGGCGGGGAGGGGACCCGCAGAACCCCCGACCGCGCGCGGCGGGTCCCGCCGCTACGCCAGCCCGTGCGGGTCCGCCAGCCGCTCGGCCAGCGTCGTCACGAACCGGGCCGCGTCGACGCCGTGGACGGCGCGGTGGTCGAACGTCAGGCTCAGCGCCAGCCGGTGGCCCGGCACGCACCGCCCGTCGACCGGCTCGCACACCGTTCGGAGCCGCCCGACCCCCAGCGTGGCCACCATCCCCGACACCAGAATCGGCGTAAAGTGGTCGACGGCGTACTCGGTGAACGACGCGATGGTGACCGTGGCGCGGCGCGCGTCGTTGGGCGACAGCTCCCCGGCCTCGGTCTTCTCAACGGCCGTCCGGAGCGCGGCGCCGAGTTCGTCCAGCGACATTGCTTGGGCGCTTGAGACCACCGGCACGATGACGCCCCTGTCGAGCGCCACCATCCGGCCCAGGTTGATCGCGTGGTACACCGTCAGCCCCTCGACCCCGACGCGGGCGTTGATGTGGGGGTGGGCCCGGAGCGCCTCGACGAGCGCCCGCGCGACGACAGCCTCGACCGTCACCTCTCGGCCGAGCTGCGAGGCGTGGTCGAGGAAGGCCACCAGGGGGCCGGCGTCGGCATCGACGTGCAGGGTCGCCTGGGCGGTCTCCTGGATCGCCTGGTGCATCACCCGGGCGTTGAGCGCCTGGAGCCGCGTGTGGGGGACCGTCGTGAAGGGGAGCATCTCAGGCGGGGTGGATCCGGGCGATGGCGGTACCCAGCCCGACCGGCGCGTCGGCGGGCGTCAGGATCTGGAGGCGCCCCCCGGCCGGTGCCTCGATCTCGACGGTCACCTTGTCGACCATCAGCTCCGCCAGCGGGGCGCCAGCCTCGACGGTCGCGCCGTCGGCGACGAGCCAGGCCGACAGGACCACCTCCTCGGTCCCGTCGGACTCCCACAGGGTGGCGGGGATGGCGACGACGACGGGGTCGGGCATGGGGAGGCGGGGCTGGGAGGGGCCGTCCCGATCCGCTCGTCCCCTCGGGGGCGGTGGGCGCCGGCCGTGCGGAAACGTAGGGCCTCCGCCCTGCCCCCGCTACCCTGCGTTCGCCGGCCCGGCCTCGGACACCCAGGCCAGGGCCTCGGCGGTGGCGGCCGTGGGGAAGACCTCGATCTCGATGTCGTCGACCCGGGCGGCCTCGTGGCGCAGCGCGGACCGGCGCGGGTACGACCCGGCCACGAACGCGACGCGGCGGACGTGGGGGCGCTCGGCCAGCCGCCCGAACCCTTGGCGGATGCGGTCCCCGAACTCGCCCTCGGCGTCGCCCCACACCCAGCCGACCTCGACGTAGACGCCGGAGACCGGGCCGGCCGCGTCGAGCGCCGCGTCGACGGCCGCCTCGTTGGCGTCGGCCTGGGCGGCCGGGCCTTCGACGCGGACGGCGACGACGTGGGGCGGGGCGTCGAGGACGGCGACCATGGGGCTAGCGGGCGGGGACAGCAGCGGGGATCAACTCGCCATCGGCCGAGCCGTCGCCGTCGAGTGTGAGGGGCGTGGTCCGCAGATCAGAGTCGGCCGGCGCTGTGCCCCGCGCCTCGGCCACGCGCATCGCGATGCTGTCGAAGGCCGAGTACATGACCGGCACGATGACGAGGGTCAGGAACGTGGCGAACGTCAGGCCCGAGATAATGGCGGTGCCCATCGGGCCCCAGAACTGCGTGTTCTCCGACCCGATCGAGAACGACGGGTCGAGGTTGACGATCATGCCCACGAAGTCGATGTTGATGCCGAACGTGAGCGGGATCAGGCCGATGACGGTCGTGAACGCCGTCAGCAGCACGGGGCGCAAGCGGGTGGCGCCGCCGTCGACGATGGCCTCCTGCTTGTCCTCGCCACGCGACCGGAGCTGCTCGATGTAGTCGACGAGGACGATGGCGTTGTTGACGACGATGCCGGCGAGGGAGATCACGCCGATAAAGGTCATCAGGCCGAACGGCGTCCGCGTGAGGATGAGGCCCAGCATGACGCCGATCAGCGACAGCCCGACGGCGACCATGATGATGAGCGGGTTCTTGATCGAGTTGAACTGGGCGATCAGGATGATGGTGATGAGCGCGAGGCCCATCAGCAGCGCCGTGGTGAGGAAGCTGAAGCTCTCGTTCTGCTCCTCGTTGGCGCCGGTGTACGAGACGGTGTAGCCCGTCGGGACGTCCTCGAGCGCGGGCGCCAGCACGGCCTGGACCTGGGCGAGCACGGCGTTCGCGTTCGCGCCCGGCGCGGCGTCGCCCAAGACGGTCACGACGCGCTCCTGGTCCAGCCGCGTCACGCTCCCCAGCCCGGACGCCGGGACGATCCGGGCGACCGAGACGAGCGGGATCTGGACGCCCTCGTTGAAGATGGTCAGGCTCTCGATGTTGCGGAGCGACTCGCGGTCTTCCGGGCGCAAGCGGACCGTCACGTCGTACTCGTCCTTGCCGTCGCGGTACTTGCTGGCCTCGACGCCGTTGACGGCGCCGCGCACGGCGAGCGCCACCATCTGCGTGCTGAGCCCGAACGCTGCGGCGCGCTCTCTATCGATCTCGACGCGGTACTCGGGGCGGCCCGAGTTGAGGTTGTCGCGGATGTCGACCAACCCCTCGATCCGCCCGTCCTCGACGGCCGTCTCCAGTCTCCCCTTGAGGTCGTCGGCGACGGACTGGATGACCGCGAACTCGTCGCCCTTGACCTCGATGTTGACGGCCGCGCCCGTCGGCGGACCGCCCTCGTCCTGGGTCACCTGGAGGTCGACGCCCGGCAGGCCGACCAGGCTCTCGCGGATGCGCTTGATGGTCTCCGACGAGGGCTCGGCGCGCTGGTCGTAGTCGACCATGTTGAGCGTCACGTTCGAGCGCTCGGCTGAGGCGGAGCCGCCGCCGAACTGCGCGTCGCCGCCGACGCCGACGGAGGTGCCGACGTTCTTGGTGTTGGCCGCCGTCGCCTCGGACTGGTCCAGCACGCCCTGGACGCGCTCGAAGACCTCGTCGGCGACCTCGTCGGAGCGATCGATCGTCGTCCCGATCGGCGCCTCGGCCGTGATCTGGATAAAGTTGGGGTCGGTCGTCGGGAAGAACTCGACGCCCGTCGGGGCCACGAAGAAGAGGGCGATCACGCCGACGAGCACGCCGAGCGTCGCCGTCAGCAGGCGGGCGCGGTTGTCGGTCAGGAAGATGTAGGGCGATCCGAACGTGGTCTCGTTCCGCTCGCGCTTGGACAAGGCGACCCCGAGCGCGCCGGCCCCAGCGATGACGCCTGGCAACAGCAGCATCCCGATCACGACCTCGACCCCCTCAATCGTCGAGAAGTCGATCCGCCCCGCCAGCGTCAGCAGCACGATCAGCACGCCGACGACGGCGCCGAAGAGCAGCCCGGCCTTGATGCTCGCGCGACCGCCGAGGAATGCCGTCTCCAGGCTGTGGAGCACGATCCCGAGCACGCCGGCGAGCAGCAGGAGCCCGCCCGGCGCCATCAGCAGGAAGCCGGCGGGCGCGGCGGCGGCGTTGAGCGCGGCGCCCGCGACGAGCAGCACAAAGCCGCCCGTGAAGGCGCCCAGCGCCAACGTGTTGCGCAGCAGCCCGTGCTTCATCGACAGGTCGCGCTGGAGCATCCACCCCAGGAAGTTGCGGTACGCCTCCGTCATGCGCGGCACGGTCACATTGGCGAAGCGGTCGTGCGCCGGGGAGAGCGCCTTGCGGTAGAGCAGGATGAGCGCCGGGACGGCGATGGCGAAGAAGACCAGCGACTTCCAGTTGGCGATGCCCACCACGAGCGCCGTGAAGGCCACGAGCCCGAACCCGATCATCCGGCTGCGGCGGCTCCGCACGCGCGTCGCCTTGGCGGCCTCCTCGGCCTTGAGCTCGGCGTCGGTCTTGATGAAGTAGCCCGCCACGACCGGGTTGATGACGAGCGCCACGAACAGCGACGACGTCAACGTCACGATCAGCGTCAGCGGCATGTAGCTCATGAACTTGCCGATGATGCCCGGCCACAGGAGCATCGGGGCGAACGCGGCGACCGTCGTGGCGGTGGACGCGGCGACGGCGAGCCCGACCTCGGCCGTCCCCTTGCGGGCGGCCTCCCACGGGCCGTAGCCCTCCTCGCGGAAGCGGTAGATGTTCTCGATGATCACGACCGCGTTGTCGACCAGCATCCCGAGCGCGATGATGAGCGAGAACAGGATGATGAAGTTCAAGGTCTGCCCCATGACCGAGAACACCAGGAAGCTCAGGAACATCGACAGCGGGATCGCCAGCCCCACAAGCGCCGCGTTGCGGACGCCGAGGAAGAACAGCAGGACCGCGATCACGAAGAGAATCCCCGCGATGATGTTGTTCTCGAGGTCGGCCACGAGCGTCTCGACCTGCTCCGACTGGTCGCCCGTCAGCACGTACGTGGTGCCGTTGGGGAAGTCGAAGGCCTCGATCTGCTCCTCGACGCCCTTGACGACCTCGATGATGTTCTCGCCGGTCGCCTTCTTGACGTTGAGCCGGATGACCTGCAGGTTCTCGGCGTTCTCGACCGGCACGAACTCGCCGTCCTCGTTCTCGCGCTGCAGGATGTCGAGGCGGGCGTAGCTGGAGCGGTCCTTGTAGCCGAACCGCACGTCCGCCACGTCACGGACGTAGATGGGCGTCCCGCCCGGGCTCTTGACGACCAGGTCCAGGATCTCTCGGGGGTCGTCGAGCTCGCCGTCGACGCGGACGAGGTAGTTCTCCGGGCCGACGTCGACCGAGCCGCCAGGGATGTTCGTGTTCTCGGTCCGGATCGCGTCGACGACGTCGTTCGTCGAGATGTTGTAGCCCTGGAGCGCGGCGAGGTCGATGTCGACCTGGACCTCGCGCTGGAGCCCGCCGATGAGGTCGACGCCGTTGACGCCGGGCACGCCCTCGATGTCCTCCTGCAGGTCCTCAGCCGTGGCGCGCAGCGCCGTCAGCGAGCCGTCGGTGAGCAGGTTGACGGTCAAGACCGGGAAGTCGGCAAAGTCGATGTCGGAGACGATGGGGTCCTCCACGTCGGCCGGGAACTCGACCTTGGCGCGGTCGACGGCCTCGCGCACTTCGCGGCCCGCTTCGTCGATGTCCTTGTCGGGTAGGAACTCGGCGATCACCGTCGATACGCCCTCCGTGGACGTGCTCCGCAGGTTGTCGAGCCCGGACAGCGTCGCGACCTCGCGCTCGACCTCCTGGGTGATGATGGCCTCGACGTCGGCCGGGCTGGCGCCGGGGTAGATCGTCGTGACGATGATCTGGGCGAACTCGATCTGGGGCTGGCTCTCCTTGGGGAGCGAGACGTACGAGACGAGGCCGCCGACCGACAGCGCCAGCGTCAGCACGACGACGGCGGTCCGGTTGGTGATCGAGAGGTCGGTGATTTTCATGGGTCCTGGTGCGTGGGACGTAGAGCGTGGGCCGAGCCCACGGACTACTCGCTACGAGTCTCGGCGGCGGCGGAGGTGGGACGGGCGACGGGCTCGCCGGACGAACGGGACGGGGTGTCCGCCATGTCTCGCGTCTCGACCACGCGGACCGCCTCGCCCTCGGTCAGCTCGCCGGCGCCGGAGACGATGATCTGGTCGCCGGACTGGACGCCGGACGCCAGCACGACGCGGTCGCCCGCGTCGGGCCCCAGCGTGACGACGCGCCGCGTGGCGACGCCGTCGGCGACGATGAACACGCTCGTGCCGCGTTCGTCGCGCACGATGGCCTCGGCGGGCACCACGATGGCGTCCTGGAGGATGCTCCGCGTGACGTCCATCCGGACGACCATCGAGGGCTTGAGCGAGCGGTCGGCGTTCTCGACCGAGACCTCGATGGGGAACGTCCGCGAGCCGGTGTCGATGGCGAGCCCGACGAACGACACGCGCCCGCCGCGCGCGCCGACCGTGTAGGCGTTGGGGGAGACTTGCACCTGCGTGCCCTGCTCGATCTCGCCTGCGTACCGCTCGGGCACGCCAGCCGTCACCTTGACCGACCCCGCACCCACGAGCCGGACGACCGGCTGCCCCGGCGACGCCAGCTCGCCCGCCTGCTGCAGCCGTGCCTCGACGACGCCCGAGAAGGGGGCCACGATGCGTGTGCTCGCGAGCTGGCTCCGCGCGCTCGCGACGCCCGCCGCGGCGGCCGACGACTGCGCTTGGGCGGCGTTGACGCCCTCGCGCGAGGCGCGGACCTGGCCCTGCGCCTGCGCGATCCCGGCGTCGGCCTGGGCGACCTGCGCGCGGGCTTGCGCCAGCTGCGTCTCGACGTTGCGGAACTCCAGCGCGCTCAGGATCGAGTCGCGGTAGAGCGGGAGCTGGCGGCGGTACTGGTCCTGCGCCAGGTCGAGCTGGGCCTGGGCGGCCTCACGCTGCGCGCGCGCGGCGCGCAAGCCGGCCTCGGCGCCCGCGACGGACGCCTCCGCTTGCGCGACACCGGCTCGGCCCTGCGCGACGCCGGCTTGCGCCTGGCTCACGCCCGCCTGCTGCGTCGTCGCGCGGACCTGGGCGACCGTCTGGCCGGCGCGGACGAACGTGCCGACCGGCGCCACGTACGTCAGCATCCCGGGCACGTCCGGCGACAGCGTCGCGTCGTTGTCCGCGTCGACCGTCCCGGTCAGCTCGATGGTGTCCTCGAAGTAGCCGGGGTCGGCGATGACCACGTCGACCGGGATGGAGCGGTCGGTGGGCGTCTCGGCCTCGGGCTCGGCGTCGGGCTGGCAGGCCGCGAGCGTGAGCGCGAGCGCGAGCAGGGAGAGGGGGGCGATGTGTCGCATGGGAGGTCGCGAGGTCAGAGACAGCGTCTCGGGGGAAATCGTGTCGGGGGCCCGGCGTGCCGAGCCCGGTGCGGAGGCCGTCAGTCGGAGCCGATGGTGGTCACGGGCGAGATCACGGTCGGCGTCTCGGCGGGCGGAACGGTGTCGAGCGCGGTCGGGGCGATCGTGCCCGTCGCGCGCTCGTAGGCGCTCCGCGCCACGAGCGCGTCGTAGACCGCCTGGAGGTAGTTGAGGCGCGCGAGGTCGAGGTTCTGGCTCGACACACGCACGTCGAGCTGGCTGGCGACGCCCTCGGACAAACGCGCCGAGGCGAAGGCGAACGCCGTCTCGGCCGTCGAGACGGTCCGCGACTGGGCCTCCAGGCGCCGACGCGCACTCTCAAGCTGGCGGACCGCCGAGGCCACTTCGAGCTGCGCCGCGTTGCGCGCCTGCTCCAGCTGGATCGCCGCCTGGTCGACCGCGATCTGGTTTTGCTGGATGCGGCGGTTCGTCTGGAAGCCGTCGAAGATCATCCAGTTCAACCGCAGCCCGACCGTCAGGCTCGGATTCCAGTACGAGTCCGAGAAAAAGCCCGTCGAGCCGGACTCGAAAGTGAAGGGGTCGGCGGGGTCCGGGTTCGTCAGGAAGCTCCGGTCGTCCGGGACGTTGCCGTTGTAGCCCGCGTTGACGAAGGCGCTGAGGCTGGGGAAGAGGCCGGCCTTCGTGATGTCGCGCTGGACCTCGTTGAGGCGGACGGCGAGCGTGGCCTGCTGCACGTCCGGGCGCTGGTCGAGCGCGCGCGCCGAGGCCGCCGCCAGCCCGACCGTCTGGAACAGCCCGGCCGCCGGCGGCGCGAGCTCGCCGACGAGCACGACGTCGGAGTCGACCGGCAAGCCGAGCGTCAGCAAGAGTTGGTCGCGGGCCGTCTCGGCGGATGCCTCGGCGGTGACCACGGCCGTCCCGGCGTTCGCCAAGTCGACCTCGGCGTTGAGCCGCTCCAGCACCGGGCGCACGCCCTGGGCGACGAGTTGCGAGGCCTCGCCGAACGTCTCGCGCGAGCGCTCCAGCGAGGCCCGCTGCACGGCCGCCTGCTGCTCCGCCAAGAGAGCGCCGTAAAAGGCCTGCCGCGTCTGGTCGATCGTTTCGTCCTCGCGCTGCGCGACCGCCGCCTCGTTGATGTCGACCAGCGACCGCGCCCCGCGGACCGCCGCGAACGCCGTCCCCGAGTAGATCGGCTGCGTCAGCGACAGCGTGTTCGTGAACTGGTTGTCCGTGCCGAACGGGTTGCTGCTGCCGTCGCCCGGCACGAAGCCCGCCGCCGACTGCCCCTCGCTCACGCGCCGGTTGTACTCCGCGAGGGAGATCGGCACCGTCGCCGGGTCGTCGTCCGTCCGCGCGTCCTCGTTGAACGCCAGCCAGCCGATGGCGCCGAGCCCGCTGAAGAGGTTGCCCGCCGAGGAGCCCGCGAAGGGATTCGCCTGGACCACGTTGCGCGAAAACTGGCTCGTCGCGTCGACGCGCGGGAGCAGCCCGCCGTACGCCTCGCGGACCTGCGAGCGCGCCGTCTCGGTGTCGAGCCGCGCCAGCCGGATGGCATACGCGCGTTCGAGGGCGATCTCGATGGCGGCGTCGAGCGTAAGGACCACGGGGCCGGCGGGCGGCTCGGGCGACTGGGCGTACGCGGCGGGGGCCACCACGACGGCCACCCCTGAGAGCACGGTGGCGGCCACGAGGGCCAAGACGAAGCGTCGGAAAAGGGTCATCGAGGCTGGGCGAGGAGCCCGTCGAAGAGGACGGTCGTGAGAAACTCGGCGGCCTCGTCGGCAGAGCCGAACGGGGCGGGCTCGAAGGAGCCGGAGGGGTCGCAGTCGGCGTCGACCTCGGCCATGAGGTAGGCCCGGACGTTGCCCATCAGCACGTGCGCGACGGGGTGGGCGGGGAGCGGGCGGAGCGCGCCCGCGTCGATGGCGCGCTGGATCGGCTGGGCCACGGCGTCCATGACGCCCAGGAAGTGGAGCCCGAAGTCGGCCGCGTTGTCGAGCTCGAGGTGGGTCCGGTGGCCCTCCTTCATGAACATCAGCAGCGGCCCGCGCGCCTCCTCGAACTGGCCGATGAGCCGGCGGATAAAGCTCTGAAAGGCGGCACGCGCGGCGTCCGGCGTCGACAGGTCCACGTCGTCCGGGAACGAGGCGTCGATGGCGGCGCGGAGCCCGCCGACGACGCGCTCGGCAAAGAGGGCGAAGTACAACTCGTCCTTGCCGCCCGGGAAGTAGTTGTAGATGGTCCCCTTGCCGAACTCGGCGCGCTCGGCGATCTCGTCGACCGAAGCGCCGACATAGCCCTTCTCGGCGAACACGGCCAGGGCGGCGTCGAGCATGGCCTCGCGGCGGGCGAGCCGCTCGCGGTCGCGACGTGTGAGCAGGGCGGGGGCGTCAGCTTCCAAAATGTGGACGGAGCGTCAGGAGGTGACTCGTCGGTCACATTGCGAACTCGGGCGTCAGTACGGGAGCCCAAGCCCCTGGTTTCGTTTGGCTCGGTTAAGAGACAACGAACGGCCCGGCGGTGACGGGGGTGGGTCATGGGTGCGATCGATGAGAGCTCCAAACGCACGCCGCCCACCTCAGCGACGAGGCGGGCGGGGGGGGGGAAGTCGCCAGCAGGGGGAGCTTGTGGTGGGCGAGATCGGGCACGCGGTGGGGGCGCCCCGACGCACCGGAACTGACGACGGAAGACCCCGCCGGCAGCGCTCGCGCCCGGAGGGCTGCTTGCGCCTGTCTACGGGCCGGCGACCTGCCCGCTTGCGTGGGAGCAGCCGCGGCCGTGGGCGTCCGGCACCGCTACCGCACGACAGCGATCCGGGTGTCCTCGTCGGCGTCGAGGGCGTGGGGCACGCCGCCGGGCAGCACGACGCCCTCACCGGCACCGAGCGTGTGCACGGTGTCGCCGACGGTCACGCGCGCCGCGCCCTCGACGACGAGCAGGTAGGCGTCCTCGGCGACGGTGTGGGACGACAGCGCCTGGCCCGCGCGGAACGCGAAGCCGATGACGCGAGCGGTGCCGTCGTAGAGTGGCGCCGATGCGAACGCGTCGTCGTCGTAGGCGGGCAGCGAGGAGATCGCGGGGCCGGGAGCGGAGGGCATCGGTGTCGGGTCGTGCGCGCGCTCCATGCCGTCGGCGATGAACTCGCTCACGGCGCGGTGGGCGTGCTGCTGGATGAGCGTCACCACGTAGGCGTCGTCCGAGGTCTCGACCACGCGGACCCCGCGCGGCGTGTCTTCGATCACCATGTCGATGGCGTCGGCGTGCTCGAAGATCTCGGCGAACAGCGGGTCCCAGCGGCGGATCGGGCGGCCGTCCTCCAGCCGAGCGTCCATCGCGTGGACGTGCTCGCGGATGTTCTCGGCGACCGCCGGGTCGTCGGACTCGGTCCACGTCTCGACGCCGTCGGGGAGGTCGACCACGCGCCGCTCGATGGCGTCGTGGTCGGTCAGCAGACTGTGGATGGTGCCCATGTCGCCGCCAGGCCCGCCCCGGCCCATGCCGGGGCCTTGGGCGGCGACAGTCGGTGCCAGGAGGAAGAGAACGAGGACGGAGAGGGAGCGCATGTCAGGAGACGGTAGGGATCGGGTCCGAATCTGTCGACGCGCGCGGGCCCGAGTTGCCGGGCCGAGCGCCGTCGCGCCGTGGTGGATTCCCCACCCGTCGTGCGGCCGGCCGTCAGCGGCTCGCTGCCTACATGTACTCTTCCATCCCGTGGACGCCCAGGAAGTCGACCACGTCCTTGACCTTCTGGGCCTGCTCGCGGTGGCACACCAGCACGGCGTCGCCGGTGTCCACGACGACCGTGTCCTCCATCCCGACGAGCACGAGCAGGCGGCCGTCGGCGCTCCGTGCGAAGCTTCGCGCGGTGTCTTGCAGGATCACGTTTCCCTCGGCCCGGTTGCCGGCGTCGTCCTGCTGGGACAGCTCGTGGACGGCGCGCCAGTCGCCGACGTCGCTCCACCCGAACGCGCCGGGCACGACGAGCACATCGTCCGCCTGCTCCAGAATGCCATAGTCGATCGAGATCTTGGGGCTCCGCTCGTAGGCGTCGGCGACGGCTGCCGTCTCGGCGTCGGTCCCGAACGACTCCGCCAGCGGGGCGAACAGCCGGTGCACGACGGGGAGGTAGCGCTCGAAGGCGGCCAGGATGGCGTCGGCACGCCAGATGAACATGCCCGAGTTCCACAGGAAGTCCCCCGCGTCGATAAAGCGCTCGGCGGTCTGGAGGTCGGGCTTCTCGGCGAATGTCAGGACGTTGTGCGCGCGTGGCTTGTCGGCCGGGCCGCCGTCGCGGACGCCGTCGGTGTCGCCGTCGGCGTCGAACTGGATGTAGCCGTAGCCCGTCTCGGGATGCGTGGGTCGGATGCCGATGGTGACGAGCGGGGCGGGCGCGTCGTCGTGGCGCCGCTGGGCCGCCTCGACGGCCGCGCGCAACACCTCGTGGAACCGGCTGACATTCGCGATCAGATGGTCGGCCGGGAGCACGATCATCGTCGCGTCAGGGTCGTGGGCGATCAGCTTGGCCGCTGCCAGCGCGATGCACGGCGCGGTGTTGCGGGCGACGGGCTCGCCCAGAATGTTGCCCTCCGGGACGGCCGGCAGGTGCTCGCGCGTCTTGTCGACGTAGTCGGCGTTCGTGACCACGAGCACGTTCTCGGGCTCGACGAGCGGCTGGAGCCGGGCGAACGTGTTCTGGATCAGCGAGGCGTTGCCGAAGACGTCGAGGAACTGCTTGGGGTGCGAGCGGCGGCTGCGCGGCCAGAACCGGCTGCCGACCCCGCCGGCCATGATGACGGCGTAGAGGGACATCGTGTGGGAGGGGAGATGGGGGGTCTACGGCTGGCGGCGGTTCCGGTGCCCCGGTGCTACCGTCGGGCGACGATGTAGAAGTCGCCGAGCCGGTCGTTGTGCCACGTCATCTCGTCGCTGTCGCGCGAGACGACGGTGTAGGTGGCGCCCCCGAGGTCGATCACGTCGCCGCGCAGGGTCCACGCGAAGGCACGCGTGCGCGGCTCGGGGCCGAGCGCGTCGACCTGTTGGGTGTAGGTGCCCGTCCCGTCCGGACGGAAGGTCCATGCGATGGTGGCGGCGTCCATCGGGTCGCGCGGGCCGTCGGCGGTAGCGGCCGTGGCGACGTGGGCCCACGTCCCCGCCAGCCCGTCGTCGGCGGTCGGCGCGGCAGGGGCTGCCGGGGCAGCGGGCGCGTCCGGAGCGACGGGGGACGCGGGGGCTTCTGGCGCGGCGGGGGGCTCTGGGGCTTCGGCGCAGCCGGCCAGGAGAGCGAGGGCGAGGAGGGGGAGGCGCATGGGGGCGGGCGTGGCAGCATACGGAGGGCGTGCCGAGCGTCAGGCAGGACCCCGGGCGGCCCCACACTACATTGACCACACCGCCTCCCCCAACCCCATGCGTCTCTTCGCCTTCGTGGCTCTCGCCGCCCTCCTCGTCGCGCCCGCCAGCGCCCAACAACTCGATCTCATCGGGACCGTCGAACTCCCGACCATCCCACGCCCTGGCGCCGACCAGCCCCGCGCCGAGGGCCAGATCGGCATCCCCGACGTCGTCGGCGGCTCCGATGTGTGGGCCTACACGGCGAACGACGGCGCCGAGTACGCCATCATGGGCAACGTCGAGGGCATCGCCATCGTCGCCGTGCCGAGCCTGGAGGTCGTCGCCCAGATCGCGGGGCCGACGGCCGACGCGCCGTTCTACTGGCGCGACATCAAGACCTACGGGTCGTTCGCCTACATCTCGACCGAGGCCTACGGCCCGAGCGAGGGGCTCCAGGTGATCGACCTGCGCGGGCTCCCGCACCACGCCGAGGAGATCGCCGTCGTCCGCGGTGAGAACGACCGGATGGTCTCGTCGCACAACATCTCGATCGACACGGCCACGGGGTACGCCTACATGCTGAACTCGGACGGCAACGGGATCGTCGTGATCAACCTCGCCGACCCGATCCGCCCGGTCGACATCGGGGAGGTGCCCGTGCCGGACGCGCACGACATCGTGGCCCGCAACGACACGCTGTACGTGGCCGAGGGCCGCAACCCGACGTTCTCGATGTGGGACATGTCGGACAAGACCCACCCCACGCTCATCGGCCGCGTCGACGTGCCGTCGCCGGGCTACGTCCACAACATCTGGCCGAGCGCCGACGGCCGCCACGCGCTGACGACCGAGGAGACCGTCGACAAGACCGTCAAGGTCTGGGACGTGTCCGACTCCGAGAACCCGACGCTCGTCGGCGACTGGCTGGGCGCGAGCCGGCTGGCGCACAACGTCCAGATCGACGGGGACTACGCGTTCGTGTCGCACTACTCGGCCGGCGTCTACATCCTGGACATCTCCGACATCGCCAACCCGGTCGAGGTGGCCCGCTTCGACACGCACGCCGACAACGACGACGCGGCGTTCTACGGCAACTGGGGCGTCTCGCTGCCGTCGCCGAGCGGCTACCTCTACGCGAGCGACCTCGAAGGCACGCTGACGGTCCTCAAGTGGGACCCCAACGCGCCCAACCTGTAGGCTCCGTCTCCGACGGTTCGCGAGCCCGCCTTGGCCCTGCGCTGGGGCGGGCTCGTCAGTGGGGCCCCTGCCCGCGCGGAGGCAGAGAGGGGTGGGGCCCGGCCGACATGTAGGTGCCCAGACTCTGGACTGGCGGTGCCCTCCCGGCGGGGGCGCCTACGCGGGAATGGCGAGGTCATGGGGGACGCGTGGCGAGCCCCCGCGCCCCGTCCACGCCCAGTGGTAAATCGCCCGGCGTGACCTGTGGTTTCGCCGTCTGCCGTAGCCTAGATGAGACCCGCCTCCCCGCCGATCCATGCGCTCGCTCCTGCTTCTCGCCGCCCTCGCCCTCCCGCTCGCCGCCTGCGGCAGCGATGACCCCGCCGACGACGCGATCGAGGAAACCGGCGAGCCGGGCATGCTGGGACGCTTGGGCGAGATGCAGAGCGCCGTGGAGCAGATGCAGGAGGCCGCCGAGCGCCCGCCGGCCGAGCCCGTCAACTTCCGGACTCTGCGCGACCTGCTGCCCGAGGAGGCCGCCGGGCTGGCGAAGGGCGAGGTCGAAGGCTCGACGGACGGCGCCATGGGCTTCTCCATCTCGCGTGTCGAGGCCGTCTACGGCGCCGACGACGCTCGCATCGACCTCGGGATCATGGACTACGGCGCCATCCCGTCGATGGCCATGATGGGGCTGGGCTGGACGATGGCCGACCTCGACCGCGAGTCCGGCTCGAGCTACGAGCGGACCGTCTCGATGGGCGGCCGGCGCGGCTACCGGACGTACGACTCCGACGCCCGCAGCGGCGAGTTCAGCCTGATCGTCGCCGACCGCTTCCACGTCGAGGTGACCGGCACGGGCGTCGACGACGACGATCTCGAAGCCGCCTTGCGTGCTGTCGACCTGGCGGGCTTGGAGGCGCTGCGCGACGAAGGGCGGCCGGACGCCTAGGGGCGAGCGCCGTAGAGAAGACGCGAGGAGGGGAAGCGGCGGAGTGGGGACATGGCGAGGTCCTCTTCTCCTCGTTTCGTCCTCTCCTAGCCCGCAGGGCGAGCCTGCACCGGCCCGGGCGTATCCTCCGGGCATGTTCGACGCCCTCCCCGACGCCGCGCGCGTCTGGCTTTTTCCCCTCGACCGCGACCCCTCCGACCCCGACGTCGTCGTGGCGCCGCTCGCCGGCTGGCTGCCCTCGTGGCAGAGCCACGGGCGCCCGGTGCGTGCCCAAGCGGCGGTGCTGGCCGACCGCGTGCTGGCCGTCGCGGCGGTGATCTCCGAGGCCGACCTCAATGCCGGCGTCTCCGGCTGCGGGATCGACGCGATGGAGCGGGCCGTCGCGGACGCGCTCGCGGCGGGTGGACTTGGGCTGGCGCCCGCGCTCGGCGTGGCGTACCGCGACGCCGACGGCGCGTGGCAGCACGTCCCGCGTCCCGCCTTCCGGCGGATGGTGAAGGCGGGCGAGGCCGGGGCCGAGACCGTCGTGCTCGACGTGACGGCCGCGACGGTCGGCGACCTCCGCGCGCACGGCGTCGAGCGGCCCGCGGGCGAGACGTGGGCGGCCCAAGCCTTCGCCCTCTAGTGGGCTCGCAGACCGGCGCCCTGCGCGAGGTCGTCCTGGGGACGCTCGCCGTCGCCGCGCTGCTGGGGCTCGGGGCGGGCGGCTACATGTTGATCGAGAGGTGGTCGCTGATGGACGCCGTCTACATGTCGGGCATCACGCTGACCACGATCGGGTTCGGCGAGGTCCGCCCGCTGTCGCCGCTCGGCCAGGTGTTCACGCTCGCGCTCGCGTTCGTGGGGATCGGTACGTTCGCCTTCATCGCCTCCCGCGTCGTCCAGATCCTGGTCACCACCGACGCCCTCCGCCAGCGAGCCATGCAACGACGGATCGACAACCTCTCGGGCCACTACGTCATCGCCGGGTACGGCCGCCTCGGGCAGCGCATCGCGCTCGACCTGGTCGCCGCCGGGCGCGACTTCGTGGTCGTCGACCGCCGCGACGACCGGGCCGAGCAGCTCGACGCCGAGGGCTTCCCCTACGTCAAGGACGACGCCGAGGAGGAGTCGACGCTGCAGGCGGCCGGGCTGGAGCGCGCCGCCGGGCTCGTGTTGGTGCTCCCCCAGGACGCGGCGAACGTGTTCGTGGCGCTGACGGCCCGGGAGCTGATGGACGGCCGCGACCTCTTCATCGTGGCCCGGACGAACGAGCAGACCTCGCAGCGCAAGCTGCTCCGCGCCGGGGTCGACAAGGTGATCTCGCCGCTCGAGATCGGCGCCGACCGCATTGCCCAGACCATTCTGCGCCCCCGCGTCGACCGCTTTATGGAGAAGGTGCTCGGCGTCGACGCGCTCGACTTCGACCTGGAAGAGGTGACGGTCGAGGCCGGGAGCCTGCTCGACGGCCGCTCCCTGTCCGAGGTCGACTTCCGGCGCCACTTCCAGGCGATCGTCGTCGGCGTGCTCCGCTCGGCGACGGGCGAGTGGCAGTTCAACCCCGACGCCCAACTCGCGCTCGCCGAGGGCGACACGCTGATCGTGCTGGCGACGGCCGAGCAGATCCGCAAGATCCGCACGGAGGGCGCGACGCCGCTCTCGAAGGTGTCGATCAAGTAGCGAGCGCGGCTGACGCCTCGACGGGAGGGATGGGGCATCGGGCACGGAGCAGGATCGCTACGTGCTTGCTCCACGGTCCCTGACCTGTCATCCTGAGAGTGCGAAGGGTCTCAACGCCGACGCCCCACGCCGTTCGGAACCGGTCCCAACGGCTCGAAAGGCTGGCGTCGAGATCCTGCACGTCCGTTCAGGAGGATAAGTCGAAGGTTCTGCGCTAAGCACGTGGCAGCGCTGTCGGCACGGAGGGATGGGAAGAAGGCTTGCGCCTCGTCCCGCATCCCTATGGGCTCGGCTACCCGTCGAAGTCGCCGCCAGCGACGACCTCGTTGGCGATCTCCAGGCGCTCCAGCGTGCCCATGTCGAGAAAGCGATTCGGGGTCGCGTCCGTGCCGTCGAAGGCGGCCACGCGGGCGCCGTCGCGAGCCTGCCCGAGGTAGACGTCCATGACGGAGAACTTGACCTCGTCGCGCGCGAGCACGGCGTCGAGCAAGGCCGGGCCACACGCCTGGACGCCGCAGAAGTCGACCATCCGGCCCTCACCGTCTGCGTCGCGCATGGGCTTGGGCTCGCCGCCGTCGAGCGTGTAGCCCGCCAGCCCGGCGTCGTCGAACAGCAGCGCGCGGTCCGTCTTCGCCTCGGCGACTGCCAGCGTGGCGACCCGGCCGTCCGTCGCGTCGCGTTGGGCGGCGAAAAGGGCTTCGAGGTCCACGTCCGTCAGGATGTCGGCGTTGTGGACCAGGAACGGCGCGTCGCGGCGGAAAAAGTCGGCCGCCTTCTTGATGCCCCCGCCCGTCTCCAGCGGCCCGTCCGGCTCGTCGCTCACCACGACCTCGACGGGCTCGCCGTCGGGCGTCCGCCAGTCCACGTCCGCGACGTAGGCCTCGACCTGGTCCGACAGATGCGAGACGTTGACCAGGATCCGGTCGGCCCCGGCGGCGATCAAGCGCCGCGCCACGCGCTCCAGCATCGGGACCCCGTCGACCTCGACGAGCGGCTTGGGCGTGTGGTTCGTAATCGGGCGGAGGCGCGTGCCGAAGCCGGCCGCGAGGATCATGGCATCCATAGAGGGACTGTGGGGACTGGAGGAACGGAGGGTGAGTGCGGAGAGAACCGGCGTGGGGTGGACTGGTTCAGCCCGTGGCCTCTCTCCTCCCGTGCACCCCCCAGTCCCGATGTCCCTAGTCCCCAGTCCCCCCCCTCTCGGCGTCGTCCACGGCTACGGGCTCGCGGGCG
The DNA here is from genome assembly GCF_046845665.1 of Rubrivirga aquatilis. GTDB lineage: Bacteria > Bacteroidota > Rhodothermia > Rhodothermales > Rubricoccaceae > Rubrivirga. Next base: position 1,081,267 of record NZ_CP177355.1, read on the forward strand.
CCGGCTCCAACCTGTGGACGCGGGCCGTCCTGCGGGCGCTGGCGCAGGGCGGGCACACCGTCCACGCGGTCTGCCAGGAGAGCCGGCCGGAGCGCTACGCCTTTATCGCCCGAGCCATCGCGTACGACGCGGAGGGGACGCCCGAGGTGCTGTTCGACCGTGAGACCGACGTGCCGGGCCGGGTCGTGCTGCACCGCCCGTCGCTCGACGTGCTGCCGACGTACGTCCGGCCCAGCACCCCGTCCGACTATGTTCGCTACATCCCGGACCTCGACGACGACGCGGTCGAGGGCTACCTCGTGCGCAACGCTCGCGTGCTCCGGGCCGTCGCTGAGGCCGAGGGCGTCGCGGCGTGGGTGGTCAACCACACGGTGCTGATGGCGGTCGCCGCGCACCGGGCGCGCGAGCAGGGGGGCGCGCCGTACGCCGTGCTGCCGCACGGGAGCGCCATCGAGTACGTCGTCAAGAAAGAGGCGCGGTCGCAGCGGCTGGCGGAGGGGGCGCTGGCGGGCGCGGCGCGCGTGTTCGCGCTCAACGGCGAGATGGAGGGCCGCGTGCGCGACGTGTTCGGGGCCGTGCCCGGCGTCGAGGCCAAGCTGGGGCGGATGCCAGTCGGGACGGACACGTCCATTTTCGAGTTGGTCGACCGGGGCGACCGCGCGGCGACCGTCGAGACTATCGCGGGCGTGGTCGAGGGCGTCGAGCGGGGGCGCCCAGCCGGGGCGACGGACGCGCTCGGCGACCGGCTCGCGGCGCTCCCCGAGGGCTCGTCCGACGCCGACTTGCTGGCGGCCCTCCGCGCCGACTACCCGCGCTCGGCGCCCGACGCCGACGTCGAGGCCCGGCTGCGCGCCGTCGACTGGCCCGCGAAGACGGTCGCCTACGTGGGGCGGCTGATCGGAGCGAAGGGACCCGCCGACTTGATTCTCGCGCTCCCGTTGGTGGCCGAGCGGCACCCTGAGGCGGTCGCGCTCATCGCCGGGACGGGCGGCTTGCGCGAAGGGCTGGAAGCACTCACGCTGGCGCTCGCGTCGGGCCGGGGCGACCTCGTCCGCCAACTGGTCCGGCTCGGTGGCGCGTTGGAGGGACAGGGCGGGCTCGACGCCGACCCGCTCTTCGCCGGCCAGGCTTTCGTGGACGGACTCGACGAGGCGGGCACCTTCGACGACTACATCGCGACCGCCCAGCGCGTGCTGACGCCGGGCTCGGTCGTGTTCACCGGCTTCCTCGACCACGACGCGCTGGGGCCGTTTTACGGGCTGGCGGACGCGGGCGCGTTCCCGTCGGTCGTCCGCGAGGCGAGCCCGCTGGTCGTGCCCGAGAGCGCGGCGGCGGGCGTGCTGCCGGTCGGGCCGGACGTGGGCGGGATGGGCGACAGCCTGCGGACACTCGCGGCCGGCCTGCCGGAGGCCGCTCGCGATCTGCTCACGACGCGCCCCGAGGCCGAGCACCGAATCCCCGACCTCGCCGACCGGCTGATCTCCGCATTTGACGAGCCCCGCCGGTTTGCGCCCGAACTCCGTCGCGAGGCCGAGGCACGGTTCGACTGGCGCGCCATCGCCGACCGGCTGGCGACGGAACTGCGGGAGATCGCGGACTGAGGCGGCCGGCGTGCGCGAGTGGGCCAGCTGGCGCACGCAGAAACCCTCACCCTGTCCCGAGGGAAGAGGGGACGTCGTAGGGGGCTCGCGCCCGCCCCAGGTGCTAGCCGAACAGTACCGCTGCTTCGGGCTCGAACACCTTGCGCTCTACGCGGGCGATGGCCATGTCCCAGCCCGCAAAGCGGCGGCCGTCGATGTCCCCCTGGACGACCACCTGAAGACGGCCGTGGCGGGGGTCCGACTTGATCCGCGCCGTGACGACGGCGATGCTCTCCGCAGGCCCCTCGATGACCTGTGCGAACCGGGTGATGCCGGTCTCGTCTTCCAGCACCACCAGCTTGCCCGTCACGTCGTGGCGCGCGTTGAAGCGGCGGGCCGAGAGCAAGAGGTCCGAGAGGTCGCGGTCCGAAAACGCGACGGCCGGGTCGGAGATGTACCCGAAGGTGCGGAGGACGGGCTCTTCGTAACCGACAGCGCTAATCACGACGACAGGAAGGGGGTGCCCTTCACGATACGCCCCAGGGACTGCCCAGGCTACCGGGGGGATCCCGCGAGGTCGCTCGCGGCGGACTCGAACGCGGGCTCCGGGACCGGCTCGATGGCCATGTCCCAGCCCGGGAAGCGGCGGCTGGCGGCCGGGCCTTCGCGGCGGATCTCGATGTCGCGGTGGCGGGGGTCCTTGGCGATGCGGTCCATACACGCGTCGAGCGCGGCGCGCGGGCCCTCGATCCACTGCGCAAACCGGACGATCCCCGAGTCGTCCTCGAGAACGACCAGCTTGCCGGTCAGGCCGTTCGCCGCGTTCCAGTGGCGGGACGCCAGCAGCAGGTCCGACAGGTCACGGTCCGAAAACGGGACCGTCGGGGTCGAGAGGTACGCGACGGCGTGGAGCGGGTCGGGCTCGAGGCCAACGATCTCGGAGGGCTCGGACATGTCTCGGCAGTGCGGGGGCGGGGGCTCGGACGCGGCGGCGGGGAGCGCGCGGCGGGGAGCAAAGGGCCCGAATCTACCGCACGACGGTCGCCGTCTGGGAGCGCTGGCCGGCGGGCGTCTCCAGGCGGAGCACATACGCGCCGGCGGGCAACGCGCCCGCGTCCCAGACGGCTTCGTGCGCGCCGCCCCGGTGGATGCCGTCGGCGAGCTGACCGACTCGGCGGCCGAGCACGTCGTACACCGACACGCGCGCGCGGCCCGTGCCGGGCAGGTGGTAGCGGACGCGCGCCAGCCCCCGCGTCGGGTTCGGGCGGACCGGATCGAGCGCCAGCGCGAGGGCCGGGCTCGCGCCCGTCGACACGGGCGACGCCAGCAGGCCCAGCGGCTCGTAGTCGGCGCCGAGCACGGAGACGGCGTCGTCGGCGGAGAGGCCGAACCAGCCGGTGAGCAGGCTGGCGTAGACGCGCCGGAAGTCGGTCGTGTAGCGCAAGTTGCCCGCCGGGTCGAGCGCGCCGAGGTCGGGGGCGTCGCCGTGGAGCCCGCCCGCGACGGCGGGGCCCGCCAGGAAGAGCGGCGCGGACGTGCCGTGGTCGGTCCCGTTGGAGCCGTTCTGCTCGACGCGCCGGCCGAACTCCGAGAACGTCATCGCCAGCACGCGGTCGGCGTCGCCAGTCACCCCGAGGTCGTCGAAGAACGACGCGAGCCCGTCGCCGAGCTGGCGGAGCAGATTCGCGTGAGAGCCGAGCTGATTCGCGTGCGTGTCGAAGGAGCCGAGGGAGACGAGGTAGACGCGCGTGCCGAGCCGTCCCTTGATCATCTGGGCGACCGCCGCGAGCTCGGCGCCGAACCGGCCGCCGGGGTACGCGACGTCGTTCTGGCCCGACTGCGCGGCCTCGGCGATCGCGTCGCGGTAGCGGAACGACTCGTTGGCCGTCGTGCGGACGAACCCCAACTCCGCGCCCGCTGGCGTGTCGGGCAAGTTCTCGATGGGGAAGGGCTCGCCGCCGGCTGCGATCTGCAGGAAGAGGTCGACGTCGAACAAGGCAGTCCCGTATCCCGCGCCGTCGCCCTGAAAGAGGAGCGGCGCGGCCGTGCCGATCTGCAGGCCCGGCGGCGACGCGGGCGGCTCGGTCTCGCCCGCCGCTTCGATGGCGAGCGTGCGGCCCGCCCAGCCGCTCGTCGGGAGGTCGCCGGTGCCGTCGCTGGCGGTGAGCCAGTGGTCCGTCGAGCGGAAGTGGGACAGGCTGGCGTCGGGGTAGCCCGCCGCGCGGACGACCGCCAGCTCGCCGTCGCCCCACCGGCTCTGCAGGCCCGAGAGCGCGTTGTGCAGGCCCGTGTCGCCGTCGAGCGCGAACGTGTCCTGGCTCCGCAGCGCGATGCCGGGGCGGGCGTTGTAGTAGAGGTCGTTCGTGAGCGGGACGACCGTGTTGAGGCCGTCATTCCCGCCCGAGAGTTGGACGAGCACGAGGACGCGGTCGGTCTCCGCGCGGCCGACGGCGTCGAGCAGCGAGGTGCGGCCGAGCGCGCGCGCCGGGACGGCCCCCACGCCGCCGACCAGCGATGCGCCGACGGCACTGAGGCCCAGCCGAGACATGAACTGGCGCCGCGACCAGGCCTCGTGGTCGTGGTCGTGGGCGGCGCCGTGGTCGAGCGAGATCGCGCGGTCGTGGGAGTGGTCACACATAGCGGTTGTCGGGGGTGTCGTCCGTGGTCCGTCGTCCTCAGGCCAGCTGGTACTCCGGCTGGACGGCGAGGTGGAGGGCCAGGCCCATGAGCCGCGTGCCGGCGCCGGGCGCGGTCGGGTCCCACTCGTACTCGGGGATGTCGCCGAGCAGCACGCCGATCAGGCGGTCCACGGACGGCGTGTCGGCGGGGTCGACGGCCGTGCCGAGCCACAGCGTCGCAAAGTCGACGACGAGGTCGCGGGCGATGTAGGGGCCGGGCAAGGCGAGCGCGACGGCCCGCAACGCCTCGGGCATCGCCTCGATGCCGGTCAGGATGGCGTTGGTGTAGAGCCAGCGTGTCGGGAGTGTGCTCGACGTGAGCCAGTCGCGGTGGCCGGGCCACCCGGCGACGTTCGGCGGGTAGAACAGCCGCTGGTCCGTCACGAAGGTGATCGCGCGGATGGTGTCCTGCAGCGCCGGGATCGCGCCCGTGCCCGACTCCGCGTGGACGCCGAGCACGTGCTCGATCGGGCTCTTGATGCGGGCCCCGATGCTGTCGCCGTCGAAAAAGTGGGCGCTCTTGAGCAGCGCCGTGATGGCGGGCGCGAGCGCGAAGTCGTTCGCCAGCAGCACGCCCGCCAGCTGCGCCACGACGGTCTCGTTGGGCGTGTCGTAGACCACGTCGCGGTAGAGCTTGCGGGCGACAAAGGCGGCGATCTCGTTGGCCCGCTCGTCGAACAGGATTTGGACCAGGTCGTCGTGGCCCCAGTTGCCCGTCCGGCCGAGCACGGTCTTGACGCCGGCGTCGTGCCACTGCGGGACGAAGACGGCTTCGAGTGTGCCGTACACGTCGACGGTGTAGCCGGTGAGGCACCGCGCGGCCTCGGCCACGTCCTGCTGGGTGTAGTTGGGTGAGCCGTCGGCCTCGGCGCCCATCGTGAACAGCTCCATTAGCTCGCGCGCGTAGTTCTCGTTCGGCGCGCCGACGCGGTTCTGGATGCCGTTGAGGTAGACGAGCATGGCCGGCGACGTGCCGATCTCGGCCACGAAGGCCCGGAAGTCGCCGAGCGCGTGGCCCTGCAGCGTCCGCCAGTAGCGGCTGAGCCAGCCCGCCAGCGTGTAGTTCTCGATCGAGGCCACGAAGTGGTCATGCCAGCCGACGGCGAGGCGCTCGTGGAAGGCGCGCGCGGCGCGCGCCAGCGCGTCGGTCTCCGCCCCGCCGAGCCCTTCGGTGATGGTCCGCCACTCCATCTCGTAGATCCACTGCGTGTTGGCGTCGAGGTAGATCTGCAGGACCCGCCGGTACTCGTCCTGCTCGGACTGCGGGGCGGTGGCGGGCGGCGGCGCGGGGGGCGCGTCGTCGTGCCACGCGGGCGGCGCGAGCGCGCCGATGCGGGCGGCGCCGTCGACGAGGGCCTGGACGGCGGCGTCGGGGCCCAGCGCGAGCACGGCGTCGACGGCGGCGGGCGTGGCGCCGTAGCCGGTGCGTCGCAGGAGGTGGAGCGCGCGGGCCCGGGTCCACGGCGCGCTGCCGCTGGGGACGTAGGGGGCTAGGCCGCCGTTCGCCTTCAGCGGGGCCGGCGCGTCGGTCTTGGGGGCCGCTGGTGGCCGGGGCGCGGGGGCGGTCCACCGGACGCCGAGGGCGGGGTCGGCGAAGACGCCGGGCAGCACCTCGAAGGGCGGCCCGCTGGCGGCCGGGGGCGGCGGAGGGGCGGCGAGCGAGTCGAGAATCTCCATGGGCAGCGGCGGCGGGGGCTCCTAGAGTATCGACGCTCGCCCGTCGCCATCTGTTACAGACCTGTCCCGATCCGGCGTCAGCGCTCCATTCAGCGGCTCTGGATGTCGTCGGGGCACGCGATCTCGCGGAGCGGGCCGAGCGGCAAGGCGTCCGTGTCCAGCGCTGCGCCTGGGGAGAGCGGCGGGTACCCGACACACCGGCGCGGCCCGTGGGGGACGCCCAGGCAGCGCGTCCAGCTGGCGTCGATGGCGTGGCGCTCGTACGTTGCGCCCCAGCACGCGCGCGCCCAGGCCTGGGGCCCGGCCTCAATCATGAGTGGCCCCTGAAGCGCGCCGCCCACGACGAACGGATCGCCGACGGCGAGCCACGCCAGCAGGCCGGCGGCGAGCGTGCTGGCGAGGGCGGCGCGGCGCATGAGGACCAAGCTACCCGCCCGCCTCGGCGGCGGGCCCAAAGGCGCCGGCGCCTAGTCGAGCGGGAGGCCGTAGGTGCGGGCCAGCTCGGCGTAGGCGGGCGGCGCCGACCGCCGCGCGCTCCCGGACTCTGCGATGGCCACGGCCCGGACCTCGCCCGGCGTGTTGAGCCCCACGAACGGGGTGGTCGACTCGAGCACGGCGATGCGCAGGGAGACCTGCTCGGGGACGTAGCGGTAGCCGAACTCGACGACCTCCGTGGTGCCGTCGAGGTCGATGTCGAGGCGCTCCGTCGACGGGAGCGCGATCCACCCGCCATTCGTATCGCGGCGGTAGGCGAACACGGCGCCGTCGTCGACGAAGTCCTGGGTGAGGGCGGCCCAGGGCGCGGCGCAGAACAGGACCTCGCCGCTCCGCTGGCAGGTGTTGGCGCTGTAGGAGAAGGTCGTCGCGATCACGGCCGCGGAGCCCTGCGGGCCGGCGGGGCCTTCGGGGCCGGCGGGCCCAGCGGGCCCTTCGGCGCCGGCGTCGCAGCCGACGGCGAAGAGGGTGAGCAGGAGGGCGGCGGACGAGAGGCGGAGGCGCAAAGCGGGCGGAGGAGGGCGGGGGGAGCCGCCGTAGATATCGACGCTCGCGTCGGTGCGGCAACCCTTTTTTGGCGCTCCATCTGCGTCCAGTGGTGGCAACGTCCGCAAAGTCAATCGGATGTGCAGGTGTGTCCGGCAACGGCACCGCTCCCAATTGTCTGCTCCGGTCTCCGCGCCCCGCTAGCGCCTACCTCAGAGGCGGGCTGGTCAGCCCGCGAGCAGGCCCGCCACCTCCCGCGCCGTCGCGCGCGCCGAGCGGCCGACGCCGACGAGCGTTGCCGAGGCGAACCCGGTCCACTGGCCGTAGCCGACCAGCCACAACCGGGGCTCGGCGACCGACCGCGTGCCCTCGACCGCGACGCGGCCGCCGGGGCCGACCACGCCGAGCGGCGCGAGCAGGCCCAGCGCCGGGCGGAAGCCGGTGCACCACACGACGGCGTCAACGGGCTCCTCGGTGCCGTCGGGCCAGACGGCGCCGGTCGCGGTGAGGCGGGCGACGGGCGGGCGGACGTCGTCGAGCTGTCCGGCCTCCCTCGCGGCGCGGACCGGCGGGACCTGGACGACGTCACCTAGGGTGTAGGGGCGGCCGGGGTCTTGGCCGTTCTGCAGGGCGTGGTAGCGCGCCGTCGCGGCGTCGAACAGGACGCGGCCGTCGACCTCGGGCGGGAGAAAGCGGGGCGCGCGCTCGACGGCCCACACGACGTCGGCGACGCCCGCCAGCTCGGCGGCGATCTGGGCGCCCGAGTTGCCGCCGCCGACCACGAGCACGCGCTGCCCCGCGAACGCCGCAGGCGAGCGGTACTCGGAGGAATGGAGCTGGCGGCCCTCGAACGCGTCGCGGCCAGGCACGTCGGGCACGACCGGTTGGGACGCCGTCCCGGTCGCGCACACGACGGCTCGCGCCGTCACATCCCCCCGGTCGGTCTCGACCCGCAGGCCGCCGTCGGTGCGGTGGACGGCGCGTGCGTGGACAGGGCGCCAGAGGGGCAACTCGTAGCGGGCCTCATACGCGGCGAGGTAGCCCAGCACGTCATCGCGGTGGGGGTACTCGTCGCGAGCGGCGCCCTGGGCGTCGAGGTGGCGGGGCAGGAGGTAGCCCGGGAGCGACGACCACTCGGCGGGGGAGAACAGACGGAGCGAGTCCCAGGTGCCCTGCCACGCGCCGCCGGGGCTGGGGCGGTCGTCCACGAGCGCGAGCGTGGCGTCGGTCGTGCGGAGCTCCCGAATCAAGTGATAGCCGAGCGCGAGCGCCGCCTGCCCGCCGCCGATCACCACGACGTCGCGGTGGGCGAACGGGAGCGGGGTCGCGGGGGGGAGCGTGTCGGGCCTCATCGTGGCGAGGGAGGGGAGAGGCGGCCCCGGTCCTGTCCTCCGCCTGGGCGCTTCTGGCGCCGGTGCCCGGAGTGGGACTCGAACCCACAAGACCCGAAGGTCGGCGGTTTTTGAGACCGCTGCGTCTACCGATTCCGCCATCCGGGCAGGCCCGCAAAGCTAGCACCGCGCCCCACGAGCCCGCACGCGCCGTCCGTGTGAACCCTCCGTCAGGAGCCGACGGACTCGGGCGAACAGCGCGCGAGCGCGAGCGTAGCCTCTCCACACCCCACACCCGCCCCCTCGTGTCGCTCGTTCTCGTCGCCAACCGCGCCCCGATCCGCCCGGTCGCCGACGGGTGGGCGCCCAGTCTGGGCGGGCTCGCCTCGGCACTGCTGCCCGTGCTGGAGCGGCGAGGCGGCGCCTGGGTGGCCGCTCGCGACCCCGGCGAGACGGCGCCGCTCGCGCAAGCGTGGCCCGCCGACGCCCCCACGTTCACCGTCCACCGGGTGCCGCTGGACGAGGCCGAGTTCGAGGGGTTCTATCAGGGCATGTCGAACCGCGTGCTGTGGCCGCTGTCTCACTATTTGGTGCAGCACGTCGAGCCTGAGCGGGCCTTCCTCCAGGCCTACCTCGCCGTCAACGACCGCTTTGCCGACGCGGCGATCGACGCGGCCGACGCGCAAGAGGGGAGGCCGACGTTCTGGATCCAGGACTACCACATGATGCGCGTCCCGAAACGGATCCGCGAGGCCCGGCCGGACGCCCGCATCGGCTTTTTCTGGCACGTCCCGTGGCCCGCCTCCGAGGTCTTCCAGATCCTGCCCTCGGCCCGGCCGCTCCTGCGCGGCGTGCTCGGGTCCGACCTTATCGGCTTCCACACCGAGGGCTACGCCGAGAACTTCCGCGAGTCGGCGCGCGACCTGCTGGGCGCCGAGATCGACGGGACGGACGTGCTGTGGGACGGGCGGCGGTGCCGCGTCGAGGCCCACCCCATCGGCATCGACGTGGGCCGCTTCGAGGCGCTCGCGACGACGCCCGAGGCCGGGGCGATGGCCGCCGAGTTCTCCGCCGACCTGGGCGGCGTCCAGATCGTGCTCGGCGTCGACCGGCTCGACTACACGAAGGGGCTGCTGCTGCGGATGGAGGGGTTCGAGCGGTTTCTGGAGCTCTACCCCGAGCGCCACGGGACCGTCTCGCTCGTTCAGATTGCGACGCCCTCGCGCACGGGCGTCCCGGCGTACGACCGCCTCAAGCGCGACCTCGACGAGGCGGCGGGCCGCATCAACGGGCGCTTTGCCAAGGGCGCCTGGGCGCCGGTCCGCTACCGCTACCAGTCGTTCGACCACGCTGAACTGGCGGCGCTCTACCGCGTCGCAGATGTGGCGCTCGTGACGCCTTTGCGGGACGGGATGAACCTCGTGGCCCACGAGTTCGCCGCCGTCAGCGCGGTCGCCGCCGCCGACGGCGGGACGCCGGGCGTGCTCGTCCTCAGCGAATTAACCGGCGCGGCGGACTACCTCGAGGGCGCCATGCTCGTCAACCCCTACGACACCGACGGGCTGGCGCACGCCGTCGCGCACGCGCTCGACCTGCCCGACCGCGAGCGCCGCGACCGCCTGACCGCCATGCGCGCCGCCGTCGGCGACCTCGACGTCCACACCTGGGCGCGCGCATTTCTGGAGTCGCTGGACGCCGGAGGAGTTGAACGTTGAACGGTGGAAGGTGCAACGTTGAGGGTGGGGGGTGAGCATCCTCGACGCCCACGCCTCTTGGGCAGCCTCCGGTTTGAACGTTCCACATCTCCACGTTTCACATTCCACGTCCCCATGCCCCCCGTCCCCGATCGCCCGCTCCTCTTCCTGGACTACGACGGCACGCTCGCACCGATCGTCGACAACCCGGCGGCGGCGGCCCCGCACCCGGCCGTGCCCGACCTGCTGGCGGCGCTGGCGGAGGCCCACCCGATCGTGATCGTGACCGGGCGCGACTTGGGCGCGCTGGCGGGTCTCCTCGGGGGGCGGCACCGCGCGGTCGGGCTGCACGGCGCCGAGGAGGGGTGGAGCGACGGGACCGTTGAGCACCGTGCCCTCGAGACGCACCCCCAGGCGCTCCGGCACCTCCGGCTGGCCGTGCCCGACCTCCCCGGCATCCGGGTCGAGGACAAGGGCGTGGCGTTCGCGGTCCACTACCGGGGCGCGCCCGATGAGGCCGCGGCGCTGGAGGCGCTCGAGGACTGGGCGCAAGCGGTCCCCGACGGGCTCGTGCCGATCTGGGGCAAGGCCGTCGTCGAGTTGCGCGCGGAGGGCGTCTCGAAGGGCGTCGCCGTGGCCCGCATCGCCGCCGAGCACCCCGACCGCACGCCCGTCTACCTCGGCGACGACGTGACCGACGAGGACGCCTTCGCCGTGCTCCAGGCGCTCCGCCAGCCGTCGGTGACCGTCAAGGTCGGCGACGGCGACACGGCCGCCAGCCACCGCCTCCCGGACGTGGACGCGGTCGTGGGGTACCTCCGCCGCTTCGTCTGAACCGGGTCGTCCACATTGTTGGTAACCCTATGGATAGCGGGTGCTTGGCTTCGGGATCGGCACGCCGTGCCCCGGCGGACTCTGCGTGCGCCCTGCCGGTCCTGTGCGCTGCGGACGCCCCCCGGTGCTGGGCTGCCCCCGCGCCCTCGCCGCGTTCCCCATCCCCGTAGCTTTCCCGCCCTCTCCCCCCGCGCCCGTGTCCGACGACCCCTACCTCCCTATCGGCGACTACGGCCTGGTCGGCAACATGCGGACGGCCGCGCTCGTCGGCAAGAACGGGTCGGTCGACTGGCTCTGCCTGCCCCACTTCGACTCGCCGTCCGTCTTCGCGGGCATCCTGGACAGCGGCAAGGGCGGTCGGTTCGAGATCGAGGTCGACGCCGGGTACGCCACCAAGCAGACCTACCTCCCGGACTCGAACGTGCTCGTGACCCGGTTCGCGGGCGAGCGCGGGGCCGCCGAGATCGTCGACTACATGCCCGTCGGCAAGCTGGGGCCGGCCGCCGGCTACCACCGGCTCATCCGGCACGTCCGCGTGCTCCGGGGCCAGATCGACGTGCGCGTCCGCGTGGCCCCGGCGTTCGACTACGGCCGGGCGACCCACACGCTGGAGATGACCGACGAGGGCGCCGTGTTTCGGGCCGAGACCGGCGGCCCCGACGGCGGCCCCATCCGCCTCGGCCTCTCGACGGTCCGCACCCTGCACATCGACGACGCCGACCCCGACCGACCGGCGCTCGTCCGCGACTTCGAGCTGGCGCGCGGCGACCGCGCCACGTTTGAGCTCCGCTACCTCGACGACGAAGGCGCCCTTGAGGAGCCGCTCTCGCGCGAGGCCGAGTACGCCCTGTTCCGACGGACGACCGACTACTGGCGCGACTGGCTCGAGGGCTGCACGTACACCGGGCGCTGGCGCGAGACCGTCCGCCGGAGCGCGCTCCTGCTCAAGCTGCTCACCTTCGAGCCGACCGGCGCCATCGTCGCCGCGCCGACGACGAGCCTGCCCGAGAACATCGGCGGGCACCGCAACTGGGACTACCGCTACTCGTGGATCCGCGACGCCGCGTTCACGCTCTACGGGCTCCTGCGGATCGGCTTCACGACCGAGGTCCGCTCGTTTATCGGCTGGCTCCGCGACCGGTGCGAGACCGGGATGGTGGACGACCCCAACGGCCCGCTCCAGATCGTCTACGGCGTCGACGGGCGCCGCACGCTCGACGAGTTCGAGCTCGACCACCTCGAAGGGTACCGGGGGTCGAGGCCCGTCCGCGTCGGGAACGGCGCCGCCGGCCAGCTCCAGCTCGACATCTACGGCGAGCTGCTCGACGCCGTCTACCTCTACGACAAGTACGGCACCCCGCTGGCGTACGAGTTCTGGCAGGACATCGTCAAGTACGTCGACTGGGTCTGCGCCAACTGGGACCGGCCGGACGAGGGCATCTGGGAGGTCCGCGGCGAGCGCGAGCACTTCGTGTACTCGAAGCTGATGTGCTGGGTCGCCCTCGACCGCGGCTTGCGGCTGGCCGACAAGCGCTCGCTCCCCGCCCCCCGCGACCGCTGGATCAAGACGCGCGACGAGATCTACACCACCATCATGGACCGGGGCTGGAATGAAGAGCGCGGCGCGTTCGTCCAGACCTTCGGCGGCGACGCGCTCGACGCCAGCAACCTGCTGATGCCGCTGGTCTTCTTTACCGGGCCCAACGACCCGCGCATGATCTCGACGCTCGAGGAGACGCTCAAGGCGCCCGAGGAGGGCGGCCTCACCTCCGACTGCCTGGTCTGGCGCTACAACACGCGCGAGGTCGACGACGGCGTCGGCGGCGAGGAGGGCGCCTTCAACCTGTGCTCGTTCTGGCTCGTCGAGGCGCTCGCGCGCGCCGGGCGGATCGAGCCGGCCTACCTCGACAAGGCCCGCGTCATGTTCGAGAAGATGCTGGGCTACTCGAACCACCTCGGCCTGTTCTCCGAGATGACCGGGCTCTCGGGCGAGCACCTGGGCAACTTCCCCCAGGCGTTCAGCCACCTCGGCCTGATCTCGGCCGCCTACAACATCGACCGGGCGCTCGACGAGAAGGGCCGCCAGCGGCGCACCGACGTCCGCCCTCAAGCCCCCGCGCAAGCCCGCTCCGAGCCCGACTACCCGCGCCCCGGCGCCGACCCGTCGTCGCAGCCCGGCCCCACGGGCGCGCGCTAGCAGCGGAGCCCAGCTACGACATCCCCTCTCCCACGAGGAGAGGGACAGGGTGAGGGGGGCTCCGCCAGCCCTTACAAGTCCTCGCCCATGTCGCCCTCGACGAGCGTCGAGTCGTCGACCACGAGGTCGTCCGCCGGTACCTCGGCGTCGTCGAGCAGCAAGTCGTCGTCGGTCAGGTCCTCCGCAGGCTCCGTCACCACCTCGGCCTCGCCGAGCGGGGTCTCCACCTCGGCGGGCTCGTTGGCGCAGCCGGCAGCGAACAGGGCGAGGGCGGAGCAAAGCAAGAGCGAGCGCATTGGGGCGGGGGAGACGTGAGTGACGGCAAGAAAGCCGCGCCGCGCCGCTGCGGCAAGTCGAGGGCGGGGTGAAAACGAAGCGGCCCGGAGACCTGCCCCGCCCGACGGGGGTGTACGCCCCCGAGCCCCGACGCCCCGACTCCCGGACCGACCGACGAATGACCGCCCTCGACGACCTTCTCGCCACTCTCGACCTCGAGCCCATCGAGGTCCACATCTTCCGGGGACAGAACCGCCCGCTGGCCGGGCCCCGCGTGTTCGGCGGCCAGGTGCTCGCCCAGGCCCTCGTCGCCGCCGGACGCACCGTGGACGCCGGCCGGCGCTGCCACTCGCTGCACGCCTACTTTATCCTGCCCGGCGACGTCGAGGCGCCCATCGTCTACGAGGTCGAGACGTTGCGCGACGGCGGCTCTTTCGCCACACGGCGCGTGACAGCCATCCAATACGGGCGGCCCATCTTCAACGCGTCGCTGTCGTTCCACCGCGACGAGCCCGGACTGGAGCACCAGGCCGAGCCCGCCCTCGACGCGCCCGCCCCGGACACGCTCACCTCCGAGCGCGACCTCGCCACGGCCATCGCCGAGCGCTTGCCCGAGCCGCTCCGCACCGTCTTGACCCGCGACCGCCCCATCGATTTCCGGCCCGTCGACCCTGCCGACCCGCTCCGCCCGGACCCCCGCGACGCCCGCTCGGCGACCTGGCTCCGCGCTGCCGGTACCCTCCCCGAGGACCCGCTCGTCCACCAGGCCATCTTGGCCTACGCCAGCGACTGGGGCCTGCTGGCGACGGCCTTGCTCCCCCACGGCCGCTCGGTCTTCGACGGCACCATCCAGGCCGCCTCGCTCGACCACGCCCTGTGGTTCCATCGCCCCATCCGCGTCGACGACTGGCTGCTCTACGCCATGGACGCGCCCGTGACGGCTGGCGCCCGCGCCTTCGCCCGGGGCGCCGTCACCGACGCCAGCGGACAACTCGTCGCCAGCGTCGCCCAGGAGGGGCTGGTCCGCCCCGTCGAACGCCGCGAGCGATAGCCGGGCCGGCGAGCCCTGCCTACGACGTCTCCTCTCCCCTCGGGAGGGGGGCAATGCGCAGCGTCGGTGCAGCCAGGGTGAGGGTGTGTCCGCTGCTGGCGCTAGCGGGTCCGTTGGCGCTGTGCCGCTTGCCCTTCCCGGCCCCTCCCGAGCGGGAGGGGAGGTCGGGTTCGTCAGCGCAAGCCAGCCCGCTGACGCAGGCCCCACCTACCACGTCCCCTCTCCCGCTGGGCGCGGACCACGTCAATGGGCGTGCGCGCGCCAACTCCGCTCGGGCCCGGCGTAGACTCAGACGATGCGCCTCGCCGTCCTCCTACTCGTCCTTCTCGGTGGCTGCCGCCTCGACGGCGCTGAGTCCACGCCTGCCGGCCCGGCCTCGCCCGCTGACCCCGTGGCCGCCGGTCCCGCCTGCGACTGCGCCGACGGGCGCGACGTGGCCGACGCGCCACCCGTCGCCGCCGGCGACACGGCTCGCGTGACGCCCCGCACTGCCGCCACGCCCGACCCCGACGACATCGGCGGGGCCGTTGCCGTGTCGCCCGCCGGGCTCGCGGTCCCCGTCGCCGGCATCGACCCGGCCGACTTGGTCGACACGTACACGGCCGCCCGTAGCGAGGGCCGGACGCACCACGCCATCGACATCCTGGCCCCTCGCGGGACGCCCGTCGTCGCCGCTCGCGCAGGCACCGTCGCCCGACTCTTCGAGAGCGAGAAAGGGGGGCTCACCGTCTACGTCGTCGTCCGCGACGGTCCGCCCGCGACGGTCCACTACTACGCCCACCTCGACGCCTACGCGCCCGGCTTGGCCGACGGCGACCGCGTGGCCCGGGGCCAGCGCATCGGGACGGTCGGCGACAGTGGGAACGCGGCGCCGGGCAACACGCACCTGCACTTCGCCATCTGGCGCGCGCCCTCCGCCGACGCGTTCTGGGACGGCGAGCCGGTCAATCCGTACGGCCGGCTCGCTCCGCGCTAGCTGGCGCGCCGCGTCGAGTCCCGCGCCGCGCCGCCGCGCCCCGCCACGTCGCGGAAACGGACCGGCGTCCCGGCCCCGACGGCCTGCGCGAGCGCACGCGCGTCCCAGTTGGTCAGCCGCACGCACCCCGCCGACGAGGCGTAGCCGATCGTCCCCGGCGCGGACGTGCCGTGGATCCCGTAGTGCTCTTTCGAGAGCGCGATCCAGACCACGCCGACGGCGTTGTTCGGGCCCGGCGGCAGCGTGGCCTCCTCCGCATCATCGGACACGCCCGCCAGGATCGACGGCTGGTAGTGCCACGACGGGTCGAGCGCCACGGCGCGGACCGAGAACTCGCCCTCGGGCGACGGGTCGTAGCTGGCGCCGACGGTCACGGGCGCATGGAAGAGGACCGTCCCGTCGGCCGCGAGCGCGTGGAGGTAGCCGGCCTCGCCGGAGATCACGAGTCGCGACACGTCGCCCATCGGGCGGGCCGTGCGGCGCACGTTGGGGACGCGAAGCTGGTCGCCTGCGGCCAGGCTGTCGAGCGTCACGCCCGGGTTGAGCTGCGCCAGCAGGGCCGGCGCCGCGTGGAAGGTCTCGCCCAGCTTTTCCGCCAGCGACTCGTAGCCCAGGCGGTCCAGCTTGGCCTTTTCGTACACGTCGGCGGGCAACGTCTCGAACGGACCGGCCACATCG
This sequence comes from Rubrivirga aquatilis, assembly GCF_046845665.1. Lineage (GTDB taxonomy): Bacteria > Bacteroidota > Rhodothermia > Rhodothermales > Rubricoccaceae > Rubrivirga. Next base: position 1,097,220 of record NZ_CP177355.1, read on the forward strand.
TCGGCCGTCAGCGCGACGGTCGTGACCAGCGAGTCCGGGGCGTCGGCGCGGCGCGCCAGGGCCCGGACCGTCGCCCGGTCGGCGATGCCCGTCGCCGGGAGCGACTCGGCCTTCTGGAGCCACGTCAGCGCGAGCTCCGTGTTGTCGCCCCAGCGCCCGTCGATCTGGCCCGGCGAGAAGCCGGCGCGGTCGAGGAGCACCTGGAGCTTGGCCACGCTCGGCCCGGCCACGTCGCCGCCGAGCGGGAGGTGGAGGCGCGTGCCCCAGTCGCGCGTCGAATCGATGGTCGCCAGCGTCTCCGGGTTGTTCCGGGCCGCGGCGGCCTGCCCGGTCGTGTCGGCCCCGCTCAATTGGCGCCCCCGCCCGGTGTAGCGCCCGGCGTCGGCGTCGGCGTCGCTCGGGCCGGACTCGGTGCCCAGCGTCGAGACGGGCCCGACGGGGACCGTCGGGGCGTCGGGCGCGGGCGCGGCGGGGGTGGGGTCGGCGCCGTCGAGCTGGCAGGCGCCCAGGGCGAAGACGGCGAGGGCAGTGGCGAACAGGCGCATGTGCGGACGTGGTGGGGAGACGCTCCAACGCGGCTCCCCACCTGCCCGTTCACGCGCGCCGCCTCGTGCACGTCATTTCACGCGAGGCAGACGGCGCCGCCTACCGCTCGTCTTGGCGGGCGTAGGCGTCGAGAAAGCGCACCGACGCCTCGATGCCCTGGTGGAACCGGTCGAGCCCGAACTTCTCGTTCGGCGAGTGGATCGAGTCCGAGTCGAGCCCGAACCCCATCAGCACGGTGTCGAGGCCCAGGATCTTCTTGAAGTCGGCCACGACCGGGATCGAGCCGCCCTCGCGCGTGAAGTAGGGCGTCTGCCCGAACACGCCTTCGAGCGCCTGCGCCGCCGCCTTCATGGCCGGCGCCTCCCGGTCGACGATCACGCCGTGGCCACCGTGGAGGTCGGTGAACGTCAACGTCATGGTCTCCGGGACGTGCGCCTCGAAGTGGCGGCGCAGCTTGCCCGTGATGTCCTCCGGCGTCTGGTCGGCGACCAGGCGGCACGAGATCTTGGCCGACGCCTTCGAGGGCAGCACGGTCTTGGCGCCCTGGCCGGTGTACCCGCCCCAGATCCCGTTGCAGTCGAGCGTCGGGCGACCCGAGGTGCCCTCCAGGATCGAGAAGCCCGCCTCGGTCTTGGTCGCCGAGACGCCCGCCTCGTCCTTCCACGCCTGCTCGTCGAACGGCAGCGCCGCGTACGCCTCCCGCTCGTCGGCGTCGAGGTCGCGGACGTCGTCATAGAACCCGTCGACCGTCACGCGGTGGTCGTCGTCGTGCAGGTCCGCGATCATCGCCGCCAGCGCGTTGATGGGGTTCTCGACGGCGCCGCCGTAGACGCCCGAGTGCAGGTCCTTCTTGGGCCCCGTCAGCGTCACCTCGACGTAGGCCAGCCCGCGCAGGCCGTACGCGATCGACGGGACGCCGGGCGCGAACAGCGCCGTGTCGGAGACGAGCACCACGTCGGCCGCCAGCCGGTCTTTGTGCTCGCGCAGGAAGCCCGGCAGGTGGACGCTCCCGTTCTCCTCCTCGCCCTCGATCAGGAACTTGAGGTTCACCGGCGGCCCGCCCGAGGCCAGCCACGCCTCGGTCGCCTTGACGTGCATGAACGCCTGGCCCTTGTCGTCGGCCGCGCCGCGGGCGACGAGGTGGCCGTCGACCTCGACGGGCTCGAAGGGGTCGTGGTCCCACAGCTCGAGGGGGTCCGGCGGCTGCACGTCGTAGTGGCCGTAGATCAGGACCGTCGGCGCGTCGTCGCTCACGTGGTGCTCGCCGAAGACGATGGGGTGGCCGTCGGTCTCCATCACCTCGACGGTCTCGACGCCCGCGTCGTTCAGGTTGTCGCGGAGCCACACCGCGGCGCTCCGGGTCTGGGGCGCGTAGTCGGGGTCGGTCGAGATGGAAGGGATGCGGAGCCACGCCTTGAGCTCCTCGACGAAGCGGTCGGCGTGGTCCTTGGCGTACTGGAGGGCGGCGTCCATGCGGGCGGGGCAGGTAGGGGAGAGCGCAAGCGTACGCCCCAGCCTCGTCCGGGCTCCGGCCCTTTCCGACGCAACGGCGGTGGCGAGCCGCCCGAGCGCCCCTACCCGGGGTGCGCACGACCGACGGTCGCGGGGGGACCTGTCGGGGGCACGCCAGTGGAGGAGCGCCGCGCCAGCGGCCGCCGTCGCCGAGGCGGGGTCAGTCGCCCAAGATGTCGGGCGGGCCGTCGCTGTATCCACCCGGCGAGGGGTCGCTGAAGCCCCGGCCGGGCACGTACCCGAACTGCTCGTCGCCCACCACCAGCGACATCGCCACGACCCGCCACGCACCGTCGGTTTTGTAGCCCCGGATGTGGAGCGTGCCGCTGTGCTCGGTGCCCCGGAGGCGGACCACCCAGGCCCCCTCCGTCCGCATCCCGTCGTTCTCGACGGACCCGTTGATGAACCAGCTCTCTCGCACCGGCGCGCCGAGCGTCTTCTCGACGACCGGGTCGACGAGGGCGGTCGCCAGGCCACGTTCGTAGGCATCGTTGGCCTTGAGGAACGTCGAGCAGCCCGCCCAGACGACGGCCATGAACAGGCCGATCCCCAAGAACAGGGCGAGGGCGGTCGGAAGGTGACGCATGGCAGGGACGGCCGGGGGCCCTCAACGTAGGGCACCGGGCTCTGCCGCCGACGCTGGGCTACGCCGCTTCCACCTCGAACGGCGCCAGCGCGTCCTCGACCGGCCGCGCGCCGTCGACGAATGTGAGCAGCCGCTGGATGACGTGGTCGAGCAGGGCGTCGGGACACGACGCGCCGGCGGTCAAGAGCACGTCCACGGGGCGGTCGTCAGGGAACCAGCCGGCCGTCTCCGCGGGCGTTTTGGTGCGCCAGTTCCAGTGGCGGATCCGCTCCGGCCCGTCGATCTCGTCGGCGTCCTTGACGAAAAAGGTCGGCAGGCCGGCGTCCTCGCAGAGCTCCACCAGGTGCGACGTGTTCGACGAGTTGTAGCCGCCGACGACGATCGCGAGGTCGGCCCCGTCGGCGATGAGCGCGAGCGTGGCGTCCTGGTTCTCCTTGGTCGCGTAGCACAGCGTGTCCGACGTGTCGGCCACGTTCGAGTCGTCGCCGTCGCGGGTGATGACGGCCTGGCGCAGGCGCTCGGCGATGGCCGCCGTCTCGGTCGCCAGCATGGTCGTCTGGTTGACGACGCCGATGCGGCCGAGGTCGCGGGCGGGGTCGAAGCCGTCGGTCGTCTTGCCCTCGAACGTGGCCCAAAAGGCGTCGGCGTCGGCGCGGCCCTCGATGACGGCCGCCAGCGTCTCCGTCTCCGCCTCGTCGCGGACGACCACGACCGGCGCCGACTTGGCCGCGCGGCTGACCGTCGCGCGCGTCTCCTCGTGCGTCCGCTTGCCGTGGACGACGACGGTGAACCCCTCGCCACCGATCTTGGCGCCCTTCTTCCAGACCCGGACCACGAACGGGCACGTCGTGTCGTAGGCCTGCACGTCGACGCCGCGCGCGGCCAGCGCGTCGAGTACCTCGGTCGAGGCGCCGAAGGCGGGGACGATGACCAAGTCCTCGGGCCCGAGCGTGTCGAAGGGAATGAGCGTCTCGCCCGAGGTCGTCCGCAGGAACTGGACGCCGCGCGCCAGCAGGTCGTCGTTGACGTGCGGGTTGTGGATCATCTCCGAGAGCAGGAAGACGTGCCCGGAGGCGGCCTTCTCGGGGTGCTCGTCGAGCGCGCGGTAGGCGATCTCGATGGCGTTCTCGACGCCGAAGCAGAACCCGAAGTGCCGCGCCAGCTTGACGCGCAGCGGGCCGAAGTCGAGGACGCTCGGGGCGAGGTCGCGCTTGCGGGGGTCGGTCGCGCGGCGGGCGGCCTTCACGCGCGTCACGACGGGGCTCCGGTAGAAGTCGGGGACGTCGAACTGGCGGGCCATCTCTGCGGGGGGCGGGTGGGCGAGTCTACGGGCGCACTCGCCAGTCCCAACGCGCGCCCCGGTGCGGCGTTGCGGGGCGCGCGGCGCTCCGCACAGAATTGGCGCCGGACCCCACGAGGGCATACGCCCGTTCATGCTGCTCGTCAATTCCCTCCTCTCATGCGCCACCGCTTCTCTCTCGGGCTCCTGGCCCTCCTCCTCTCGTTCGCGCCGTCGGCGCTGGCCCAGACCTACGTCGCCACGCTCGCGGGCGCCAACGAGGTCCCGCCCGTCACGACCGACGCCACGGGCATCGTCTTCGCGACCGTCGACGGCATGGACGTCACGATCTCCGGCTCGTTCTCGGGCCTGGAGAGCGCCTACGCCGCCTCCCACATCCACACCGGCGTGGCCGGTGCGAACGGCGGCGTGATCTTCCCGCTGTCCCCGACCGTCGACGCCGACGAGCGCGGCGGGACGTTTGACCAGACGCTCACCTTCTCTCAGACCCAGCTCGACGCGCTCGCCTCGGACGGCCTGTACGTCAACGTCCATTCGGCCGACAACGGCGGCGGCGAGATCCGCGGCCAGCTCGGCGGCCCGGTGACGGCGTTCGTCAACGAGCTCCACTACGACAACGCGAGCACCGACGAGGGCGAGTTCGTCGAGATCGCCGTGCCGACTGGCACCGACATCGATGACCTGGTGCTGACGCTCTACAACGGCAACGGAGGCACCGCTTACGGGACCTTCACCGGCGACACGTTCGCTGCTGGCGCCACGACGGGCGGCTTCACGCTCTACTCCATCGGCACGCCCGGCATCCAGAACGGCGCGCCCGACGGGCTGGCGCTGAGCCTGGCCGACGGTACCGTCCTCCAGTTCCTCTCCTATGAGGGCACGTTCACGGCCGCCGACGGCCCCGCCAGCGGCTTGACCTCGACCGACATCGGCGTCTCGGAGGACCCGGCCCCGGACGCGGGCCAGTCGCTCCAGCTTACCGGCGCCGGCACCGTCGCCGACGACTTTACGTGGACCGGGCCCGTCGCGCAGACGCGCGGGGCCGCGAACGCGGGCCAGACCTTCGGCGGCGGCGGCACCGGCGGCGGCGGCGTCGCCTCGGAGGGCGGCCCGGACGGCTCGCTGACGCTGGTGCTTGCCAACCCGATCCGCGGCGCGGCGCTCGTCACGTTCGGCGCCGAGACGGCGGGCCCGGTCCGGCTGGTGGTTTTCGACGCGCTCGGCCGTGAGGTCGCGGTGCTGAGCTCGGGCAACGCCCCGGCCGGCCTCCGCTCGGCTCGCCTCGACGGCCGCGTGCTCGCGCCGGGCGTCTACGTGGTCCGGCTCGAAACGGCTGGCGGCATCGCCTCGCGGACGGTCACCGTCGTCCGCTAGCGACCTGCTTGCGTGCGGCCCTGGCGGCTCCGGTCACGGCGACCGGGGCCGCTTTTTTCGCGGGACCGGGGGCGGCTCCAGCGCTGCCTGTCCTCCCGCGCGGCGTGGGGGAGGACAGCGACCAGTTTCCGTCCGCCGTTACGCCTTCTGCGCCAGCCGGTCCGACCAGTCGCGGCGCCACGCGGGAAAGCGGCCCTCCAGGATCGCCGCCCGCATCTGGCGCATCGTCCACAGGTAGAGCGCCAGGTTCTGGACGCTGGCGATCTCCATGAACAGCGGCTCGTTGGCCTTGGTGAGGTGGCGGAGGTAGGCCTTCGAGAACGTCTGCGAGTGGTACCCATTGAGGCCCGGGTCGACCGACTCGTGCGAGGTCTTCCACTTCGCGTTCTTGATGTTGACAAGCCCCTCGGTCGTGAACAGCGAGCCCGTGCGGGCATTCCGCGTCGGCATCACGCAGTCGAACAGGTCGACCCCGCGAGCCACGTTCTCGACCAAGTTCTGCGGCGTCCCGACGCCCATCAGGTAGCGCGGCCGGTCGCGCGGCAGGACAGCGTTGACGACCTCGACCATGTCGTACATCACCGGCGCCGCCTCGCCGACCGACAGCCCGCCGATGGCGTAGCCCTCGGCGTCGAGCTGCATGAGCGTCTCGGCCGACTCGCGCCGGATGGACGGGAACGTGGCGCCCTGGACGATGGGGAAGAGGGCCTGGTGGTGGCCGTAGCGCGGCTCGGTCGCGCGGTAGTGTGTGAAGGCCCGCTCGGCCCACCGCAGCGTCCGGCCATTGGCCCGCCGCGCCTCGGCCTCGTCGACCGTCGCGGGCGTCAGCTCGTCGAGCACCATCATGATGTCCGAGCCGATGTCGCGCTGGGTGTCGACGACGCTCTCGGGCGTGAAGTGGAGCGGCGACCCGTCGAGGTGGCTCTGGAAGCGAACGCCCTCTTCGTTGACGCGGCGGATCTCGGCGAGCGAGAAGACTTGGAAGCCGCCGCTGTCAGTCAGGATCGGACCGTCCCACTGCATGAAGGCGTGGAGCCCGCCCATCTCGCGCAACACCTCGCGGCCGGGCCGCAGCGCCAGGTGGTACGTGTTGGCCAGGATCTGCTGGACGCCGATCTCGCGCAGCGTCCGCGGCGAGACCCCCTTGACGCTGCCGACCGTGCCGACGGGCTGGAACGTGGGCGTCTCGACGGTCCCGTGGTCGGTGTGGAGCAGGCCAGCGCGTGCGCCGGTGTCGGGGCACTCGGCCTGGAGCTCGAAGGTCAGGGGCATGGGTCGGCGGGCGTTCGCGGCAGGCTACCACGGCGCGCGCCGCCAGCCCGGCAAGCGTCGGCGAAACGGCCGCGCCGGGGACACGCCCTCCGCCTTAGGCCGCCGCCTCGATAAACGCGACGGCCGCGCCGACCCCGTCCTCGGCGCGGAGCGCGTGGCCCAGCGCCGCCGCCCGCTGGCGCATCGGTGCCGAGGTCGTCGCCTCCCGGATGGCCGCCGCCAGCCCGTCGACGGTGAGCCGTTTCTGGGTGATGGGTGCCGGGCCCACGCCGAGCGCTTCGACCCGGGCGCCCCAGTACGGCTGGTCGGCGAAGAAGGGGCAGACGACCGTGGGCCGGCCCGCCGTGAGCCCGGCCGCCGTGGTGCCGGCGCCGCCGTGGTGGACGACGGCGGCGCAGCGCGGGAAGAGCGCCGCGTGCGGCGCCGCGTCGATGGCGAAGACGGTCTCGGGCAGGGCCTGGGCGTCGAGCCCGCCCCAGCCCGTGGCGACGAGGCCGCGCACACCCGCTCGCGCGAGCGCGTCGACGACGATCCGGGTCGTCCGCTCGGGCGTGTGGCTGGCCATGCTCCCGAAGCCGACATAGACCGGCGGCGGCCCGGCGTCGAGGAAGGCCGCGAGCGCGGGCGGCGGCGACCAGTCGGGTGCGGCGCGTTGCCAATAGCCCGAGGCGATAACGTGGGGCGGCCAGTCAGACGGAGTGGGGACGACGTGGCCGCTGAAGGCGTGGACGACGGGGATGGCCGCGCCGTCGGGCATCTGGAGCATGCTCGGCCGCGCCGGGGCGTCGTGCGCCTCGCGCCAGTCGTTGAGCAGGCGGCCCGTCCCCCACTTCGAGAGCGCCAGCAGGAGCTGGTGCGTGCCGCGCCGGTACGCCGGGCCGAGGGGGAGGGCGGGGAAGCCCATCGCGGGCCGCTCGCCGGTCGGCACCACGACCGGCTGGAGCGGGGCCATCACCGCCGGGATGCCGAGCCGGAAGGCCTGGTCGGCGCCCCAGAACGCCTTGGGGTGGTAGACGACGAGGTCGGGCGCGGCGGCCTGCAGGGCGTGCCACGTCTCGGCGACGAGCGTGCGCTGGATCGGGTCGAACCGCTTCATCAACCCCCGCGCCCGCCGTATCACCTCGACGGCGTTCGTCATCGACTCGATGGCCTCCCGAATCGGCGCGTCCGCGAGCAGGTCGAGCACGCCGTCGGTCGTCGGGGCGAACGCGAGCCCGAGGGCCTCCGCCTCGGGGGCGAAGCGGGCGGCGGTCGACAGCGTCACCCGGTGGCCGGCGGCGCGCAGGCCGAGCCCGAGCGCGAGGTAGGGCTCGACGTCGCCGCGCGTGCCGAGGGTCGTGACGAAGACGTGCATCGCCGAGCAAGGTAGGCCGGACCCGCCGGCCGCCTCCGACGTATCCACGCCCCCTTTTCCCTGCACGTCATGAACAACCTGTTTCGCGGTCTCCTCGCCGGGTACGGCGCCAAGAAGCTCGGCGGCGGCTGCTTCTCGACCGTCCTCGTCTTCATCCTCCTGTGGGTCCTCCTCGGCCAGTGCGGCTCGACGATGCCGCCCGTCGACGACGCGTCCGAGGCAGCCGTGACGGCCGTGGAGGCCCCGGCCTCGGGCGTGCCGTCGGCCCCCTCGCCGTAGCGGGGCCTTTCCCGTCGCCCGGAGCAGGGCGGTCACGTGTTCGACCCGCCCTCTCCGTGGCCGTTATCCTAAGCGGGGCGGCCCGCCGGACCTGTCATGCGACGCCTCCTGAGTCAAGACGGGGCACGATGATGAGAGGGCTCCAGGCCGAACGGTGCGCCCGTGTGGGTCAGACGAAAGGGGGGCGGACGTGAGGGGGGAGGAGAGAGGGATGGATGCGCAGCCCCCAGAGCGCGTGCGCACACGCGACGCGCGCGGCGATGCCGACCAGATGCGCCGCACTCTGCGGCCCTGTCTCGTCCAGGTCGTCGAGTTCATCGAAGCGGCGGTACCACGCATCCTCTCGCTCCTCCACGGGCACCCGGCGCATCATCCGTTCGATCTCGCGGTCCCCGCGTCGCTCGGACAGGAGGCGCTCATTCACCTGGAACGCCAACCCCAGCGCCCCACCAGCCGTGCGCTCGAGGCTACCGAGCGCGGCGCAATCTGAGAGCGGAGAGAACGAGAACACGAACGGCGGGCCAATCCACAGCGGGACGTGCTCGGCGTCGGGGGCCACCTGGGGAGGCTCCGTGGGCACATCCAGTTCCGTCATCTCCTTCGCGTCCAGATCCGACAGCCAGCTTTGAGGATCCGGGGGCTCGGGAGGAGTCGGCTCGCTCCACTCGTCCCCGTCCGGCCACGTGGCCTCGACGGCCGTCTTGAGCTCGTCGAGGGCGCGCCGCGCCGCAGCGCGCGAGAACGCGACGTTGTAGAGGATCGAGACCGAGTAGTCACAACTCACGACGGTAGGCCCCCGTGCCTTTGTACAGGTTGGAACGGGGCGCGCGCGAGGAGGGGAGGCCGCTCGTCCCATACTCCGTCGGCTGCGGTGAAGGCGGCCTCGTTCCAAGCCAGCACCTCCGAAGCCGGCAGCCCATAGAGGAGGGGAGGGACGGGCCACTCGACGCTGTCGTGGTTTTTCTTGCCGGACAAGCCCCGGACGTGAACGAGGAGGTCGCCGTCGAGGTAGGCGAGCTCCTCCGGAAGGCGGTCGCGGGGCATCACCGCGACCCGGACCTCCACGGGCTGGTGCTTGAGCCGGACCACCCACACATCCCGCCAGTCGTAAGCGTTGTCGCCGACCACGAGGCGGAGGTAGCGACGGGAGTCGACGGCACACCGGAGCACGGGGAAGGACGAGGCCTCAAGAGCGTCCTGCAACGCGGGGGGAGCCGCCTGTGCGTAGACGGGCGGAGCGACGGCGGTCTGAATCCGCTCGACGAACCTGTAGGCGAAGAATGTCGAGACCGCCTCCTGCGCCGACCCGTCCTCTGCGGTCCACGTCGCCCGAGCCCGGACGACGGTGCACTCGTCGTCAGGAGGGTCGGGCATGGAGATCTCGACGCGTACGTCCGGCACGCCTGGGCCCGCGCCAAACGGGACGGTCATCGAGAGCGTTTTCGGTTTGTCGGCCATCTTGTCGTGCTCAGTTGGGGAGCCCCGAGATCTGTGGCGTGCCCCACTCGGCTTGGACGCCCAGCGATTGGACTCGGTCCAGGAAGGCCGGCTTCGCCGTCGGGAGGCTCTAGGCGGCAGCTACCTCCGGCGTCTCGTCGTCGTCGCCCAGGTCGATCACGAGCGCTTCCCGGTGGGCGCGGACGACGCCAGCGACGAGCGCCGCGCCCGGGACGGCCAGCACCAGCCCGAGCAGCCCGAACAGCGCCCCGGCCACGAACAGCGCCAGCAGGATCACGACCGGGTGCAATCCGACCTGGGCGCTCATGATGTTGGGCGTGAGCACGGCCTGCTCGATGACGGCCTGGACGGCCAGCACGGCGAGCACGATCAGCAGGTCCGTCCACGTCCCGAACGCCAGCATCAGCGCCACGCCGAGCACGTACGTGAGCACGGAGCCCAGGCTGGGGATCAGGTTGAGGAGCCCGGCCGCGAGCCCGAGCAGGAGCGCGTACGGCACGCCGAACAGCGTCAGGGGGACGGCCACGAGCACGGCGCTGGCGGCCGAGATGACGAGGACGCCGCGGACGTAGCTCCCGAAGACCGTCGCGGCGCGGTCGAGGTAGGTGCGGCGGCCGTCGTAGCGGGGCAGAAGGCGGACCAGGCTGGCGCTCAGCGTGGGGAAGTCCTTGAGGGTGAAGAACAGCAGGACAGGGACGAGCGCGGCGGTCGTGACGAGCCCGAGGAGCGCGCCGACCTGGCGGAGGGCGCCGCCGACGAGGGCGGGAATGCGGGCGAGCGCGCCCTCGATCTGGCCCGGCACGAGGGTCGTGATCTGGGCCGCGACGGCGTCGCGGTCGAGCAGCCCCGCCTCTTCGGCGCGTGCCAGCGCGGCCGACTCGGCCACCCACTCGGGCGCGCGCATCGCGAGGTCGACGGCCTGCTCCGCCAGCGTCTCGAGCTGCCCGAGCGCGGCTGGCACCAGCAGCACCAGCGCCCCCACGACCGCCCCGGTCACGACCAGCGCCAGCGCCAGCGCCGCCGCGGCGCGCGGCACACGGCGCCGCTCGGCCCACCCGACGACAGGGTTCAACAGGTACGCGGCCACGAAGACGGCGATGAACGGGGCCAGCACGCCCGCGAGCCGGTCCAACAGGTACGCTCCAAACACGAGCCCGCCCGCCCACATCACAGCCCGGGCGGCGGTCTCGTGGCGGACGGGCCACAGCAGCGCCGCCGCCGCGGCGACGATCCAGAACGGCCCCAGCGACGCGCGCAGCGCCCACAGCAAGGCGAACACAGCGGCCGCGCCGGCCGCCAACAGCACGGTCGTTCGGGGGGAGCGCACGTCGTCGGGCATGCCGGAACGTACGGCGAGGCGTGCCGGGGGGCGCTACCATCGGGCCATGCGTGCGCTCCTCTTTGCCCTCGTTCTCGCGGCCCCCGGCGTCTGCCAGGTCGCGCCCGCGCTACCCGACACCACGGCAGGGCGCTACGGCTCGACGGGTGCTCTCGTCTTGCTCCTCAGCGAATACGGGCTCGGCGTCGGCGGGGCGCTGCGAGGCCGGGTCAGCGACGACGTGTCGCTGGTACTGGAGATCTCGGCGGGCGCCGGGCGCGACGAGCGCGAGCAAAGCTTCGCGGGCTTCTTGGGCGAGCGTCGGACACCGTTCAAGCGCAACTACGTCGCCCTGGTCCCTCTCCATGTCGGCGTCGAGGTGCGGCTGCTGCGCCAGCAGGTCGAGGACAACGTCCGCCCCTTCGTGCACCTCTCGGCCGGGCCGACCTTCGGCTACCAGTGGCCCTACTTCGACGACGCCGACGGCGACGGCCGGCGCGGGGCGGATGAGGAAGTGCTGAGCGGCGTCGGCGGGCTGGGCGACGGCGAGGCGCGCGTCGGGATCGGCGGGACGCTGGCGCTGGGCACCTTCTTCGGCCGCGGCGAGCGCACCCGGACCGGCGTCCGCTTCGGCCTCCAGGGCACCTACTTCCCGGTGGAGCTCGACCTCCTGGAGATCCGCCCGGACGTGGACGACCCCTCGCGCCACACGTTCGTGACGCCGGTCATGAGCTTCCACGTCGCCCGGCGGCTGTGAGGGGAAAGGGGAAAGGGGAAAGGGGAAAGGGGAAAGGGGAAAGGGGAAAGGGGAAAGGGGAAAGGGGAGAGTCGAGGCTCGCGGGGTTCCCGGTCGCCAGCGGTTCTCGGCTCGCGGTCGGCCCCTCTCCCCTCGGGAGAGGGACAGGGTGAGGAGTTCCTCCTGCTGGCGCAAGCTGGTCCGTTGGCGCTGGCCGGTCGCCCTCCCCCGACCCCTCCCGTCCGGGAGGGGAGGTTCGGGTGGAGGCCCACGCTGGTCCGCTGGCGCCAGCCCGTCCGCTGGCGTCAACCTCTCGCCCGCCTTCCCGCTGGCGCCGTCCCCTCCGTCGGTGGCACCTTTCGGCCCGTCGCCCATCGCTCCCCCTCGCCCGCGTGGACCCGCTCGACCTCTTGACCCCCGACCCTCCGGCCCGCTTCGGCAAGGCGCCCGAGTGGAACGCCTACGTCGAGCTCCACAACGTCGTCGCGGCGGCCGAGTCGCTCGTCGAGTTCGGGCCGAGCGACCGGGTTCGCATCTCGGAGCGCCACGGCGTCGACCTGTCGCAGGCCTTCGCCGACGAGCGGCGAGGCCTCTACCAAGCCGTCCTCGACCATCGCCTCCGCGACGGGGACCTCGCGGGGACGGACCGCCAGTTGCTGGGCCACCTCGCGCGGACGCTCGCGCTGTCGGCTGCCGACCTCCGCCCGGCCCACGAACGAGCCTTCGGCGTCGCCGTCTCGCAAGCCATCGCCGACGACTGCCTCTCGGTCGACGAGCGGCTGCTGCTGTTCAAGCTTCAGCACCTGCTCGGCCTCGACGCGCGTGTGGCCGAGGGGGCGTACGACATCCTGGCTAGGGAGCGCCTGCTGAAGGTCGTCGCGGCGGCGCTGTGCGACGGCGAACTGTCGCCCGACGAAGACGCCGAGATCGAGCGCGTCCGCCAAGCGCTCAGCTTGCAGCCGCCGGCGGGGTTCGAGGCCATGCTAGAGCAGGCCCGCGTCCGGTATCACACGCGGCGCGGCCAGCTCCCCGAGGTCGAGGCGCCGGTGGCACTGCCCGCTGGCGAGACGGCTCGCATCGCCGCGCCGGTCCGATGGAGCGGCGTCGACGGGCCCGCGCTACGGACGGCGATCGGGCCGAAAGCGCTGCAGTCGGGCCGGACGTCGGGAAAGACAGTCCCCGACCGCGTGTTCAAAGGGCGCCAGGCCGTCGGCGACGTAATCCTGACCGACCGACGGATCCTGCTGCGCGCGGGCGCCCAGGCGCCCCGCGAGATCCGGCTGTCGACACTCGCTCAGATCCTGCGCTTCCGCAACGGCACCGTCGTTCGCACAAAGGTCGACCGCTACGTCTACCTCGACCCCGGCGACCGCAACGAGGCGTTCTACGCCGTCCTCCACCGCCTGCTCTTTGGCGCCCCCAAGCCCGCGCCGAGTGGCCGGTTCGTGGCGAAAGGTGCCCGCTGGCGGCGCGTGCTCGACGTCGAGGAGCGCCGCCGGGGCGTCCGCTGGTACGGGACCGCCTCGCAGAATCAACTCGCCGAGCGGCTGGCGGAGGCGCCCGTGACGTGGACGGGCGCCGGCGCCGTCCTCGTCGACGCGACGCGGCTGATCCTGGACGACCCCCGGCGCCGCCAGACCGCCTCGCTCTCGACGATTACGAGCGTGGTCCGGCACGAGGACACCGTCTGGATCCGCCGCCAGCGCGCGCACAACTGGCTGGTGGAGTGCGCCAGCGAAGCGGATGCCAAGCGGCTCCACAAGGCCCTCTTGGACGCGACCTAGCCATGGCCGACCACGCCTTCGCCGCGCCCGTGCTCCGCACCGAGCGGGGCTTCCGGATGCACTACGTCCCGCTCCCCGCCGAGGTCGACGCCGCGCTCGGCGAGGCCCGCATCGTCGTCGGGACGCTGTGCGACGTGCCGTTCCGCCGCGCCGTCCACGGCCGCGGCGATGGGACGCCCCGGCTGCACTTCGGAAAGACGATGCTCGCGCAAGCGAGGCTGGGCTACGGCGACACGGCGATCGTGGAGCTGTCCGCCGCGGCCGACCCCGACGCCGTCCACCTCCCGGCCGAGCTGGCGGCGGCGCTGTCGATGGACGCGGAGGCGGCGGCCCGCTTTGCCACGTTCACGCCCGGCCGCCGGCGATCCCTCGGCGTCCACGTCGACCAGGCCAAGCGGCCCGCCACGCGCGAGCGGCGGGCCTTGGAGCTGTGCGAGAAGATCCGGACGCACACGCTCTACGGCGACCGCGCGAGCTAGTCCGCGAGTCGGCGGAAGACCTCGAACGCGGCCTGCTCGTAGCGGCGCGCACCCGGCGTGGGCTGGGCCTGCATCCGGACCACGACGAGGTCGCGCTCGGGGAGCACGTACAGGTTGGTGTCGAGGTAGCCGCGCGCCGCGAACCCCTCGGGCGCGTCGAGCCACCACAGCAGGCCGTACGCCGGGTTGATGGTCTGGGACGGGCGAACCGATTCGGCCACCCAGTCGGCGGGCACCACGGCCTCGCCGTTCCACCGACCGCCGTCGAGCATCAACTGTCCGATCCGGGCGAGGTCGCGCGGCGTCGTCCACATGGTCGAGTGCGTCCAGGCCTGGCCGTCGGGGTAGACGTGCAGGCGCGTGTTCTCCATCCCGAGCGGCTCGAACAGCTCGCGGGCGGCGTAGGCCTCGAGCGGCTCGCCCGCCGCGCGCTGGAGGACGGGCGAGAGCAAATACGTCCCCTCGTTCGAGTACGCCCACGCGGTCCCGGGCGGGTCCACGAGCGGGAGAGTGGCTACGAGTGAGTCCTTGTCGGAGACGCCGCCCACGACGCTCGTCCGGGGGCGGTCGGTGTGGGAGCTCTGGAGCCCCGAGGTCATCGTCAGCAGGTGGCGGACGGTGACGCCGGCCTCGGCCCCAGCGGTCCACTCGGGGACGTACGCCGCGACGGGGTCGTCGGCCGTCAGCGCGCCCTCGCCGATGAGCATCCCCGCCAGCAGCCCGGCCACGGACTTGGTGCTCGACATCGCTTCGATGGGCTCGGCGTACGACGGCGCGTAGAGCTCCTGCACGATCTGCCCGCGCCAGACGACCACGCACGCGGCGGCCCCACTCCGAGCGCACACGTCGGCGTGGTCGGCCAGGGCGTCGGCGTCGAGCCCGAGCGCGACGGGGTCGTCCGCGACCGGCCACTCGTCGCCGGCGGCTGAGGCGGGCGGGCGCGTCGACATCGGGGGCGCGACGAACGGGTCCCGCTCGATGGCCTCGCGGACGCGGTCGATGGCACGAGCGCCCCACTCGGGCCCCGCATCGGCGCACTCGGCGTCGAACCGGGCCAGGTGTGGCCGGGCGCGGTCGGCCTCGCCGTCGAAGGTCCGGGAAAGCGAGGCGTGCACGAGGGCCTCGCACGCGCGGTCGCTGCCGGCGTCGGCGTCGGCGAGCGTCTGCTCCGCGAGCGCGGCCGCTTCGGCGTACCGGCCGGCTTGGCCGAGCTCCATGGCGGTCTGGGCGGAGGCGGACACCGCGAGGAGGGCGAGGAGCGGGGCGAGACGGAGCATCTGTGTCGTGTTAGTACGATTCGTATAGTACCTACGTCGATGGGGCCCGTCCTCGATTTCGGTCCGGAACCCGACGCCGACCGTGGGGCGGCCGTCCCGGGGACGCTGTCGCTGTGCGGGGCCTGTCAGGCGTCGTCGAGGGCCAACGTCATCGTGTGCGTGCCGTCGTCGGTCTGCCCGATCTCGACGGTGCCCGCGAGCCCCGCCAGGTCGCCCGTGCCGGAGCCGGGCACGACGTGGCCGAAGGTGTGGGGCGCCAGCCCCGGCCCCATCAGCCCGCCATGCTGGATGACGAAGCTGCCCTCGCGCTCGCCGATGGCGCCGGTGATCCGTTCACTGACGACGTAGCCGGCCCCGGCCGCCGGATCGCCCGCCCCGCAGAACAAGCCCTCGCCGGTGCTCGTGCCCGTCACGTCGCCCTCGAAGGCCTTCTCGATGCGGACGCGCGACAGCGCGGGCCCGGCCTCGGGCGTGTCGGCGCCGGCGGGCTCCCAGGCGGTGACGTCGAAGGTGGCGGTGGCGATCACGGGCGTGGCGGAGTGGGCCCGCGCAAGCTAGCCGCCGTGGCCGCTTGCGCGACGGTGACACTCCCCCCCCCGTTTCGGCAGGTCGCTGCGCTCCAAGGGCGCTCCGACGGGGGAAACAGCCGCTTGCGAGCCGAAGACCTCGCGCAAGCCGGGTGACAAAAAACGCCCCGGCCGACAAATCGACCGGGGCGTCTCAGCTTGCGGCGCTGGACGACGGGCTCATCACCTATCACTCCTCACCCGCTCACGCGTACGTGTTGAGCATCACCGGCATGATGAGCATCAGGAGCTCCTCGCCGTCGGCGCCCTCGGCGGGCGAGACGACGCCGGCGCGGTTGGGCGACGAGAACTCGAAGGCCACGTCCTCGCCGTCGATGTTGGAGAGCACCTCCTGGAGGTACTGCGAGTTGAACCCGATCTCCATCGGCTCGGCGTCGTAGTCGCAGAGCACGCGCTCCTTGGCTTCGGACGCCCGCTCGATGTCCTCGGCCGAGACGGTCAGCGCGTCGGACTCCAGCGCGAGCCGGATCTGGTGCGTCATCGACGACGAGTACAGGGCCACGCGGCGGACGGCCGCCAGCATGGCGTCGCGGCCGACGGTCAGGCGCTTCTCGTTCTCGACCGGGATGACGGCCTCGTAGTTCGGGTACTGCTCCTCGATGAGCCGCCCGACGACCTGGGTGTCGCCAAAGTCGAACCCGACGTAGCCGCTCGCGATGCGAATCGAGCAGGCGCCCTCACCGGCCGCCTTGGCCGCGAGCGCCAGCGCGCGCGCGGGCACGATCACGTCGACGGGCTCCTTGGCCGTGATGCCCTCGGCGACCAGCTTGACGAGGCGGTGGCCGTCGGTCGCGACGATCGTCGCGTTGTCGGGGCGGACCTGGAACAGCACGCCCATCATGGCCGGGCGGAGAGCGTCCTTCGACGCGGCGAAGCCCGTCTTGTCGATGGCGTGCTTGACGAGGGCGCTGTCGGCCGAGATCGTCTGGGCGCCGTCGAGCGAGGGGAGCGCGGGGTAGTCGCCGCCGTCGTAGCCGACCATCTTGTACCGCCCCTGGTCCGTCGTCAGCTCGACGTTGAACTCGGCGTCGGTCGTGACCGTGACCGAGAGGTCGGGGAGCGCGCGGAGGGTGTCGAGCAGGCGGCGCGCCGGGACGGCGATGCGCTGCTTGGCGTCGGTCCCGTTCTGCTCGAACTGGACGGCCAGCTTCTGGACGATCGAGATCTCGAGGTCGGTCGCGGCGATCTTGAGGCGGTCGTCGACGCGCTCGAACAGGACGCACTCCAGGATGGGGAGCGTGCTCTTGGAGGGGACGGCGCCGTTGACGGTCGAGAGCGCCCGGAGGAGGTCGGCGCTGGAGGCGGTAAACTTCATGTCGAGGGTGGGTTCGGGGCAGAGACCGGGGGTATCGGCGGGCCCGTGCGTTTAGCAAGTCAACATACACGCCCGAGGGCGGGATCTGGTCCGCGCCGGGGCATGAAAACGGGGGCGTGGGCCCCGCCAGCTAGCCCTCGCCGAGCTGGCGGCTCCGCTCGGTCGCCATGGCGACGGTGTCGATGAACATCGACCGGAGCCCCTGCTTTTCGAGCTCGGCGACGGCCGTGATGGTCGTCCCGCCCGGCGTCGTCACCTGGTCGCGCAGAATCGCCGGATGCTCGCCGGTCTCGATGGCGAGCCGCGCCGCGCCCAAGACTGTCTGCATCGAGAGCCGCCGCGAGACGGCGCGCGGCAGGCCCTGCTTGACGCCCGCGTCGGTCAGCGCCTCGATCACCATGAACACGTACGCCGGGCCGCTGCCCGACAGGCCTGTCACGGCGTCCATCAGGTGCTCCGGAACCTCCTCGACCACGTGGCCGACGGCCAGGAACACCTCGCGCGCGAGCGCCACGTGCGCCGGGCTCGCGTGCGCGCCGGGCGCGATCGCCGTCGCGCCCTCGTCGACGAGCGCGGGTGTGTTGGGCATCGCCCGGACGATCGGGAGCGCGTCGCCGAGCGCCGTCGCCAGCGCGTCGGTCGTGACGCCCGCCAGCGTCGACAGCACGAGCGTGCCCGGCGCGATGTGCGCGCGGACCTCGGCAAACAACGCCGCCGCGTTCTGCGGCTTGACGGACACGATGACCAGGCTCGCGCCCCGCACGGCCGCCGGGTTGTCGTCCGTCGCGGTGACGCCGGGGAACTGCTCGCGGAGCGCCGCCAGCCCCTCGGCGCTCCGCCGGGTGACGGTGATGCGGTCGGCGGCGAGGTCGCCGCCGCGCAGCAGGCCGCCCACGAGGGCGCGGCCGATGTTGCCGGTGCCGAGGACGGCGAGGGAGTGGTCGCGGAGCATGAGGGACGGGGCGGGGACGGTCCGCAAGATCACCCGTCCCGACCGGGGCGTCGCGCGCTAGTTGCGCCCGTTGCCGCGCCCATTGCCCCTGCCGTTCCCGTTGCCGCGCCGGTCGTCCCGACGGTCGTCCCGCCGGTCGCTGCGGCAGGCGCCGAAGCGGTCGCCGTGGTCCAGGTGGCCGCGGACGGCGCTCTGGGGCAGCGTCTTGGTGTCCTTGCCCTTGTGGCAGACGACGTAGCGGGCCTGGCTCCCGCTGCCGCCGACGCGGGCGGAGGCGGGGTACGACCGGCCGGAGCGGTCGTAGGTCGTCGAGGAGCAGCCCGCGAGCAGGCCGAGCGAGAGGGTGGCGAGGGCGAGAAGGCGCATAGGAGTCGTGGTGGGACGTGGGGGAACACGCAGAGACCGGGCCATCGGCTCTGCGGGCGCGCGAGGGCGCCTTCGCGGGGCCGGGCGTCCGGCCCGGTGGACACGGCCGGGCGACGGGCCGTGCACGGTTCGAGCGCTAGCGGAGGGCGCAGTCCTGCTGGTCGCCGGACAGGCGGAGGGCGATGTCGGCCTCCGCCGCGCCGCCGATCGAGACGACCTCCAGGCCCTCCACGGCGATGACGCTGACGGGGTAGGTCAGCGCACCGCCGCCGGCGTCCCCGACGCGCTCGACCCTGGCCGACACGAGGGCTCGGCCGCCGTCGCCCTCGACGTCCAGAACGGTGAGCCGGTAGTTCGTGGCAGGGCAGGCGCCGAAGGTGCTGATCGCGAGGACCGTCTCCCGGCCAAAGTCGGCCTCGATGGGGTCGGCCAGTCCGATCCGCTCCCGGAGCGCGTCGGCCGCGGCCTCCGTGTGGACGACGGAGACGGGGCCGATAGGTTGGCCGGTCGATGCCGACGCCAGCGAGCGGAACGGGAGTGGGGCGTTGCTCTCGGTGAGTGAGCAGCCGGAGACGGCGACAACGGCGACGAGGGCGAGTACGACGCGCATGAGGAGGGCGGGCGTGGTGGGGACAGCCTGGTGCCGCATCGCACGGCCGTCAGGTCACATCCGGGTCCGCTACGCGATCAGGCCCGAGACCACGCCGCGGTCGTCGATGACCGAGTCGGGCGTGCCGTCGCCGGAGTGCTCGCGGTCGGCCTCGGCGTCGGCCGGCGCGAGCGCGAGCGGGCCCAGGTCGAACAGGCACGCGGCCCAGGTGAGGCCGGCGCCGAACCCGACCAGCGCGAGCGTGTCGCCGGGCTTGGCGCGGCCGGCGTCGAGCGTCTCCGAGAGCGCGATCGGGATGGTCGCCGCGGACGTGTTGCCGTAGTCGGCCACGTTCATCACCACCTTCTCCGGCGGCAGGCCGAGCGTCTTGGCGGCGTACTCGATGATGCGGGCATTCGCCTGGTGCGGGATGAACAGGTCCACGTCGGCGACCTCGGCGTCGGCCTTGGCCATCACGCGCTGGATCGACTCGGCCATCGTCCGCGTGGCGAACTTGAAGACCGCCCGGCCGTCCATCCGGAGGTAGTGCGTGCGGTTGTCGATGGCCTCCTGGGAGACCGGGTTGCGCGTGCCGGGGCACGGCGCGATGAGCGCCTCCGCCTGGGAGCCGTCGCTGCCGAGCTCGAAGGCCTGGACCCCGCACGGCTCGTCCGACGCCTGGAGCACGACGGCGCCCGCGCCGTCGCCGAAGAGCACGCACGTCGTCCGGTCCTCGAAGTCGAGGTTCTTCGAGATCACCTCGGCGCCGATGACCAGGATGGTCTCGTAGGCGCCCGTCCGGATAAACTGGTCGGCGGTGACGAGCCCGTAGACGAACCCGGTGCAGCCGACCATCATCGTGAAGGCGCCGGCGTTCGTGCAGCCGAGCGCGTGCTGGATCTGGCTCGACACGGGCGGCGTGAGGTAGTCCGGGCTGGAGGTGGCCACGATGACCAAGTCCACGGCCTCGGGGTCGACGCCTGCGCGGTCGAGGGCGCGGCGGCCGGCCTCAATGCTGAGGTCCGAGGTGGCTTGGTCGGGGCTCACAAAGTGACGGCGCTCGATGCCGGACCGGGAGCGGATCCACTCGTCGGAGGTGTCGACGAACTTGGCGAGGTCGTCGTTGGTGACGACGTTCTCGGGGGCATAATGGCCCCATCCGACGAGGGACGCGTACTTCATGTTGGCTGGCGTGGGAGTCAGTCCCCGCAAACGGCCCGCCAGCCGGAGCGGTTTCAGGAGGCGCCCGGGCTGGCAAAGGAGCCGGTCTGGAGAAACCGGATCGTGAGCGCGATCACCGCTGGCGACATCATCATCAGCGCGTGCGTCTTGGAGACCACGGCGCGGTCGGCGATCCCGTCCGGCGCGTGCGCGCTGGCGACCGACACAAGCCCGTCGTGGGGGCCGCCGAACCAGCGCCCGAAGGGGACGAGCGATCGGGTCCCGGCGATGACGCCCGCCTCGATGCCACGGACGGGCCCCAAGCGCGACGGCCCGGCGTCCCCGGTGCCCAGCTCGTTCAGCGTCGGTCCGAGCGCGAGCCGGAACGGGCGCCGGTGGCCCAGCTTGTCGGCCACCTCAGATCCGGCGTGCGGCGGCGCCAGCATCACCGCGCGCGAGCCGTCGAGCGGGCGCCCCTCATCGGCTCGCGCGGCGGCATACGCACGGACGAGCACGCCACCGAGCGAGTGCGTCACGAAGTGGACGCGCTCGCCCGCGCGGCGCCCCTCCACCTGGGGCGTGACCACACGGGCGACCAGCTCGTCGACCGAGTGCTGGCGCGAGGGGTAGTCGACGACCTCGGGCGAGAACCCGGCGCGGCGGAGCGCCCGGGCCATCGGGAGCATCGACAGGCCGGTCCGGCCGAGGCCGTGGATCAGGAGGACGGGGTCGGGCACGCCCCCTCAACGGCGCGGCGGCACGGGTGGGTCCGAGAGCCGCTGAGCGCAAGCACTGAGGGACGGTTCGGGGAATGGCACGAGCCCCCTAAAGCGTCCGCTCTTCCACCGGGAGAGGGACAACCGATAGGTCGGCGTAGCCAGGGTGAGGGGCCAGAGGGGTGCCATTCAAGCGCCGCCCCATGGATCCCCGCCTGCGCGGGGATGACTCACATTTGAGGGGTTGGCTCTCCCAAACAGTCTCTCACGAGCGCAAGCAGTGCAGATGCCGCAGGATGCGCTTGCGCTCCTGCGCTACTCGCCGCCCGGCGGCCGCACGTCGACCAGGCCGGGGCTCCGGCGGAGGTACTCGTCGTAGAGCTCGGTCTGGCGCGAGACGAGCGGGATCATCAGACCGTCGATGAACACGGCCGTGACCTGGGTCGCCGGCTCGAAGGGGTCGCCGTCGGCGACGAAGAGCGTGCCCGCCTTGCCGACCTCGATGGAGCCGAGGTGGCCGTCGACGCCGAAGATCCGCGCGGGGACGATCGTGATCGCCTCCAGCGCGGCCGCCCGGTCGAAGCCGAGCTCCTGGCCGTAGGCGACCGCGAAGCCGGCGTGGAAGGGCAGGTTGCGGTAGTTCTGCATCCCGTCGTCGGTACGGAGCGCGACGGCGATGCCCGCCTGCGCCATCAGCGCGGCGTTCTGGTACGTCCGGTCGTAGCGGTCGCTGGCGCGCGTCGGCATCCCGGTGACCGGCCCGGTGACGACCGACAGGCCGGCCTCGGCGATCTTGTCGGCCACGCGCCAGCCCTCGGCGGCGCCCGTCAGCACGGCGTTGAGGTTCTTGCCGTCGAGCCAGTTGAGAGCGGCCACGATGTCGGCGGCCGTGTTGGCCTCGACGAGCAGCATCTGCTGGCCGCGGACGACGGGCAAGAGCGCGGCCATCTCGGGCTGGTACGGCATCTCGCCGCCCCTCCCCGCCGTCCGCGCCGAGTCGATGCGGGCGTAGAGCATGGCCTGCTCCCAGGTCTCGTCCAGCGCCTCCAGCGCCTCCTTGGCGGCCTTGTCGATGGCCTCCTGGTCGCGGCGGTCGAAACGGCCCCGGCGGCCCGACATCGGGAAGTTGAGGACGACGCCCTCGAACCCGGTCGCCAGCTGGTCCGGCGTGTAGCCGTGCAAGTCGACGAGCGCGGCCGTGCCGGGGAACAGGCCGCCCCGGGGGACCGCGAGCGCCGTCGTGACGCCCGCGACGCGCGTCAGCGGGAGGTGGACGCTCGACGGGTTGATGGCCGTGAGCGCCTTCATCTGGGGCACCACGTTGCCGAGCTCGTTGAAGTCCTGGGTCTCGGAGACCGACCCGATCTCGGACAGGCCGATCCGGGTGCCGGCGTCGATAAAGCCGGGGTAGACGGTCCCGCCGTCGCACGAGACGGTCCGGGCGCCAGCCGGCACGGCGGCGTCGCCGACGGCGGCGATCCGGCCGTCTTCGATCACGACGGTCCCGCGCTCGATCGTGCCGCGTGTGATGGTCTCGATGCGGCAGTCGGTGAGCGCGAACGTGCCGCCGGTGGCGCGGTACTGCGCGCCCTGGGCGCTGGCGGGGATCGCCAGCAGGGCGGCGAGGGCGAAGAGAGCGAGGCGCATGGGTCGTGCGGAAGCGTCGGGCAGAAGGGGAGCGGCCGGGGTGGGGCTACTCGCCGTAGACGAGGGCAGTGAGGTCGGTGCCGAGCATGCAGGAGGCCGAGTGGGCGTCGGACTGCGTGGGGAGCGCGGTGATCTCCTCCTCGGGGTCGACGTACAAGCGCTGGTCGTCGCCGTCGCGCATCCGGTCGAACCGGGCGACGCCGTCGACGAAGGTGTAGTCGACGCGGGCGTAGACCGACATCGGGGAGGCCGTGAACACGGCGAGGTCGCCGTCCTTCCCGACCTCGATTGAGCCGACGCGGTCGTCGATGCCGAGCTGCCACGCGGGGTTGAGCGTGACGAGCGCAAGCGCCTCCTGGTCGCTGAGCCCGCCGTAGCGCTGGGTCTTGGCGGCCTCGTGGTAGAGGTAGCGCAGGAGCCCGGCGTCGTCGGAGTTGACCGACGTGCGGACGCCGTTCTGGGTCAGGATCGTGGCGTTGTACGCCGACGAGTAGGCCACCTCCATCTTGTAGTTGGCCCAGTCCGAGAACACGCTCGCGCCGGCGCCAAACGCCGCCAGCTCGGGCGCCACCTTGAAGGCCTCGTTCGCGTGCTGGAACGTCAGCCGCTCGATGCCGAAGTCGCGGAAGACGTCCATCAGCATCAGGATCTCGTCGGCGCGGTAGCTGTGGCAGTGGACGAGGACGTCGCCGTCCAAGATGTCCGCCAGCGTCTCCATCCGCCGGTCGATGGGCGGGAGGGGGTGGCGCGCGGCGGCGGCGGCCTGCTGGCGGGCGCGGTAGGCGCGCGCTTCGGTGAACGCCTCGCGGTAGACCTGCTCGATGCCCATCCGCGTGCTCGGGCGGATGCCCCGGCCCCGGCCGTGGACGCGCGTCGGGTTCTCGCCGAGCGCGAACTTGATGGTGCGCGGGGCGCCCTCGAAGAGGAGCCCGTCGGGGTCGGCGGTGCCCCAGCGGAGCTTCAACGTCTCGTTTTCGCCGCCGACCGGGTTCGCCGAGCCGTGCATCACGTGGATGCTCGTCACGCCGCCCGCCAGCGCCCGGTAGATCCCGATGTCCGACGGGTCGACAGCGTCGCGCATCTGGACCTCGGCGACGATCGGGTTGCTCGCCTCGTTCACCGACGACAGCGCGATGTGGCTGTGCGCGTCGATGATGCCGGGCGTGACGTGGCGGCCGGTCACGTCGATCACGGCCGTGCCGCGTGGGGCGTCGAGGCCGGTGCCGATGCGGGCGATGCGCCCGTCGACGACGAGCACGTCGGTGTTCGGCATCGCCGGGCCGGAGACCGGGTGGACGGTGCCGCCGCGGAGGAGCACGGAGCCGCGCTCGGAGGCGGGCGGGAGGTCGGCCGGGGTCTGGGCAGACGCCGCGCCCGCGACGAGCGCGAGGGCCAGGAGGAGGAATCGGGTCATCAGTCGTCGGTGGTCGGTTGTCGGATCTCAGTCGGAGGGCAGGGCGCCCCCGCCTCACTCATCACTCGTTACCCATCACGCCTCACCCGCCCGGGCGCTTGGTGGCCGTGAAGGGGAGCGAGCCGAAGCCGGCGACCTCGGCGGTCCCCTCGAACTCGTCGTCGGTGACGATGCCGGAGATGGTGATGGTGCCCATGTCGGGGTCGTTGGAGACCATCGTCAGGGCGTTGCCCTCGACCTCGACCGACGCGAACGGATTC
Organism: Rubrivirga aquatilis; assembly: GCF_046845665.1. GTDB lineage: Bacteria > Bacteroidota > Rhodothermia > Rhodothermales > Rubricoccaceae > Rubrivirga. Next base: position 1,121,502 of record NZ_CP177355.1, read on the forward strand.
GTGTCGCCGTCGCTCGTGATCGAGCCCGACAAGTCGTCGCCGGAGCCGGTGATGGTGAACGTGCCGGACTGCGTGCCGCCGGGCGTCGAGACCTCGAAGTCCCACGTCCCGACCACGTCGACGACGGCGTCGGGGTCGGCGCCCTCCGGCCCGCTCGCGTCGATCTCGTAGCCGATGCCCTCCACGAAGACGTGGCGCACGGCGACGGAGTCGGTAAAGAGCGGGCCGTCGGTCAGGACGAGGTTCGCCAGCTTGCCGACCTCGACCGTGCCTAGTTCGCGCCCCAGGCCGAGGAGTTCGGCGGGCGTCGTGGTAAGGGCCGCGAGCGCGTCGTCGGGCGCGAGCCCGGCGCGGACGAACCGGACGAGGGACGTGTGCACGTCGGCGGGCTTGACCTCGAAGGTGCCGAAGGCGAACGGGATGCCCGCCTCGGCCATCAGCGCGGGGCTCCGCTCGGTCCGCGCGATCGCGACGCGGCGCTGGTCGGAGAGCGCCGCGTTCTCGGCCTCGGCGTCCTGGTACGAGACGATCCGGCGGTTGCTCAGGAAGGAGACGGCGCCGGGCGTGGTCGAGGGCAGCTCGCGGGCGGCGGCCGTGCTGTCGACCTCGACGGAGTCGGCGAGCGCGAGCGGGGCGAAGACGGCGACGTCGTCGGCGGAGAGCCGCTCGATCAGCGGGGCGGCGTCGCCGAGCCCGGCCAGGATCGGCGCCAGCCCCATCTCGTCGCTCGCGCGGAGCGCGCGGAAGCCCTCGAGCCAGCCGTCGATCACGAACACGAACTGGCGGTCGCCGTCGAGGAGGGTGCCGACGGCGTCGAGCACGGGGTCGAAGCGGGGGCGGGCGGCGCCCTCGGCGGCCTGGTCGTAGGCGGTCCGCCCGGCGCGGCGGCGGCGCGCGTTCTCGACGGTCTCGCGCATCACGGAGAGCACGCCCATCGGGGTGCCCGGGTAAACGCCCGAGGCGGGGTCGATCTGGGCGACGAAGCTCATCGCGTCGGTGAGCACGAGGGCCTCGGCGGGCTCGCGGCGCTGGGCCTCGCGCATCAGCACGACGGCGCCCTGCCCGGCGAACAGGCCGTCGCGCGGGGCGACGTGGGCGGCGGTGAACCCGGCCTCGCGCAGCGCCTTGATGCGGGAGTCGCCCGCGTCGAAGGTGGCGCGGACGTCGCGGTCGGGCGTGATGCCGGCGCGGTCGCGCGGCGGGTCGCCGCGGTCGCCGGTGTAGTCCTCGGGGTCCTCGGGCTTGGGGACGCCCGCGTACCCGAAGGCGTCGACGAACCCGGCGTAGACGGTCAGCGAGTCGCCCTCGACGACCTCGGCGTCGAACGGCACGGCGGCGTCGCGGCCGACGGCGACGATCCGGCCGTCGCGGACGACGACGGTCGCGCGGTCGAGCACGCGGCCCGGCGCGACGACCACGCGGGCGTTTGTGATGGCGGCGGCGCGCGTCACGGGCCGCAGCGGGGTGTCGGCGCTGATGCCCTGTGCGAGGGCGGGGGCGGCGAGGGCGAGGGCCGCGACGGCGGCGAGACAGGCGCGAACGGTCATCAGGTCGGGGCGGGGATGCGTGAAGGTAACGGGGAGTGGGAGCGGCGTGAGGCCTCATTGAATCCTGAGGGCGCTGATGCCAGCAGGTGGGCTGGCGTTGCCCGTAGACCTCGCCCCACCCTCTCGGCCCTGCCGCCCTGAGCGGGGGGGCGCAGCCCGGACCCGAACGCGGAGCCAAGAAGCGCGCCTGCCCCCGCGACCGCAGAGCGACGGCACAGCCAAGGCGGGGGCGGAGCCGAGGATCTCCGGCGAGTACGGCGCGTCGGCCATCGCTCGCACCGTAGAGCCGAGGCCACGTCGCACCAGAGACCCTTCGACGTCGCTCAGGATGACGAATGACGGGGCTTGAGCCCGCCTTGCCCCTCACCGGGCCTCTCCAGAGGGGGGGGGGACGTGGTAGGCCTGGATTCCGCGAGCGATCGGGGCTCGCGCCAGCAGCGCGCTATTGGGCGAAGACGCCAGTCTCCCGCGCCAGCGACGCGGCGGCGGGCGTGACGATCTGGCCCTCAGCGACGCGGATCTGGCGATGGCCCAAGCGGGCCTGCCGCACGTCGGTCTCGGTGATGACGCGGCGGTCGATGGTGAGCGGTCCGGTCCGGTCCGGCTCAGCGGCGTCGTCGAGTGTGTCGAGGACCAAGCCGGGGAGCCACCGCGCGGTCTCGGGGCGGCCCGCCGCCAGCCACAGCGCGCGGTCGATCTCGACGGCAGGGTCTGGCCCGTCGGCGACGGCCACCATCGCCGCGAGCGGGCCCAAGGCGACGGCGGCGCGGTTCGGGACGTTCCAGGCGCGCCGCAGGCCGCCGGGCAAGACGAGCCGCGAGCCGACGGCCGTGGGCTCCACCGAGGCGCTGGCGCCGACCGGCCCGCGCAGCACGACCGACCCGCCGAGCGCATCCGCGTCCGTCGCGTCCAAGACGAGCGCGAGCGCGGCACCCGTCGCGACCGGGATGCGGGCGACGACGTGGCCGAGGCGGACGACCTCGACCGTCGCCGACGGCCCGAGCGTGGCGCGGTCGCCGAAGAGGGTCGCCAGCGCCTTGGCGGGCACGACGGCACGCGAGCCGATCGCGCGGACCGGGAGGGCGTCGGGCCTCACGCCGCGCCCCGAGCGCCGGGCAGGAAGCGGGCCTCCACGTCCAAGATCTTCTGGACGCGGCGGGCGTGGCGCCCGCCCTCGAAGTCGGTCGCGAGGAACTCCGCAAGCACCCGCTTCGAGACCTCGACGCCCATCGTCCGGCTGCCCAGCGTGAGCACGTTCGCGTCGTTGTGCGCGCGGGCATTGAAGGCGGCGAACGTGCTCGGGCACAGCGCCGCACGGACGCCCGGCACCTTGTTGGCCACGATCGCCGACCCGACGCCGACGCCGTCGATCATCAGACCCTGCGCGACGTGCCCGAGGTGGACGAGCCGGGCGACGGCGTAGGCGAAGTCGGGGTAGTCGACGCTGTCGGTGGAGTTGGTGCCGAGGTCGGTGACGGTCCAGCCCAGGCTCTGGGCGTGGGCGACGAGCGCGTCCTTGTGGTCGAACCCGGCGTGGTCGCAGGCGACCGCCAGCGTCTTGGCGGGCGCGCTCGGCTGGCGGGGCGGGTCGGCCGGCGTCGCCGCTGGCGTGCCGGCGTCGGTGACGAACGCGAGCCCGTGATCGCGGGCGGTGTCGCGCGCGAGCGCCGTGATGAGCGTGCCCTGGGGCACCGCCAGCGTGGCGTGGCCCGCGGCGAGGGCGTCGAGGACGGTTCGTTCAGAGACGAGACGAGGCATGGGGGAAGCTCGCTACGCTCGCAGGGAAAGGGGCACGGGGGATGAGGAAAGGGGCAGAATGCCTGTGGGGAGCACCGGCGGTGGAGAGGAGGCTGGCAACCGGAGCGTCTGCGCGCAAGGCGCCTTGGAAATTCCCTTGCCGCTTGCCCCTTGCCCATCCCTCACCGACGTTTCGCCCGGGAGGCCCCGGTCTCCGGCTAGCTTCCGCACGTTCCACGATCCACGTCCCCGAATGGCTTCGACGCAAGATTTCCGCAACGGCCTCGTCCTGAACTGGAAGCACGACCTCTGGCAGATCATCGAGTTCCAGCACGTCAAGCCCGGCAAGGGCGGCGCGTTTGTGCGCTCGAAGCTCAAGAACGTCCGCAACGGCAAGGTGGTCGACAACACGTTCCGGGCCGGCGAGAAGGTCGAGACGGCGCGCGTGGAGCGCCGCGACATGCAGTACCTCTACGAGGACGACCTCGGGCTCCACTTTATGAACACCGAGACCTACGAGCAACGCTCGCTCCGGTCCGACATGGTGCAGAAGAAGGACCTGATCAAGGAGGGCTCGAAGGTGATCATCCTGGTCGACGCCGGGACGGAGGAGCCGCTGACGGTCGAGCTGCCGCGCCAGGTGGACCTCGCGGTGACGCAGACCGACCCCGGGCTCAAGGGCGACACGGCGACTGGTGCCACCAAGCCCGCCGTGATGGAGTCCGGCGCGACGATCTACGTTCCGCTGTTCATCAACGAGGGCGACATCATCCGCGTGGACACGGAGGCGTCGAGCTACATCACGCGCGTCACGGCGGCGTAGCGGCGGCGGCCGGGCGGCGCTGTGCGTCCGGCCCGGCTCGCGGCCGACAGCGTCGAAGGAGCGCGCGTTCGCGCTCGGGGTGTCCGTAGCTTCGGGGCCCTCTCGCGTGCCCGACCCCGTCCCCATGGACATGGACCTCGACAAGATCCAACGCCTCCTCGAACTCGTCGCTGAGAGCGGCCTGGACGAAGTGAAGGTGGAGGAAGGCGATTTTAAGCTGACCGTCCGCGCCAAGGCGCGCGTCGGGGCGGCTCCCGCCGCGCCCCAGATGATGATGGCGGCGCCCGCCGCCGCGCCTGCCGCCGCACCCGCTGCGCCCGCCGCCCCCACTCCGGCCGCCCCTGCGGCCCCCGCCGAGCCCGGCGCCGGCGCCAACGAGTCGCTCGTGCTGGCGCCCATCGTGGGCACGTTCTACGCGGCGGCCTCGCCGGACTCCGACCCGTTTATCAAGGTCGGCGACCGCGTCGAGGTGGGCCAGACGCTGTGCATCATCGAGGCGATGAAGCTGATGAACGAGATCCAGGCCGAGGAGGCCGGGACCATCACGCAGGCGCTCGTCGCCAACGCCCAGCCCGTCGAGTACGACCAGCCGCTGTTCGTCATCGAGAAGTAGATCGTAGGCCGTGGCGCGGAGTCCTTCGGACCGCCCCCACGCTCTACGTCCCACGCTCTACGCCTGCTATGATCAAAAAAGTCCTCATCGCCAACCGCGGCGAGATCGCGCTCCGCATCATCCGGACCTGCCGCGAGATGGGGATCGCCACGGTCGCCGTCTACTCCACGGCCGACCGCGACACCTTGGCGGTCAAGTTCGCCGACGAGGCCGTCTGCATCGGCCCGGCGCCGTCCGCCAAGAGCTACCTCCATATCCCGTCGATCATCGCGGCAGCCGAGGTGACCGGCGCCGACGCGATCCACCCCGGCTACGGGTTCCTGGCTGAGAACGCCGAGTTCGCGCGGATCTGCCAGGACCACGACCTGACGTTCATCGGGCCCCGGCCCGAGACGATCTCGTCGATGGGCGACAAGTCGGTTGCCAAGGACACGATGCGGGCGGCGGGCGTGCCGGTCGTGCCCGGCTCCGCCGGTGCCGTCGCGAGCGTCGCCGAGGGGCTGGCGGCGGCGCGCGAGGCCGGCTTCCCGGTGATGATCAAGGCCTCCGCGGGTGGCGGCGGCAAGGGCATGCGGATGGCGTCGAACGAGGCTGAGTTCGAGAAGCTCTTCGTCGCGGCGGGCACCGAAGCCATGAACGGCTTCGGCGACGACCGGCTCTACATCGAGAAGTTTGTCGAGGAGCCGCGCCACATCGAGATCCAGCTCGTCGGTGACGGGCAGGGCACGGTCGTCCACTTCGGCGAGCGCGAGTGCTCCATCCAGCGCCGCCACCAGAAGCTGCTCGAAGAGGCGCCCTCGCCGATCATGGACGCCGACCTGCGGCGCCGCATGGGCGAGGCGGCCATCGCGGGCGCGGCGGCGGTCAACTACCGCGGCGCGGGCACGGTCGAGTTCCTGGTCGACAAAAACCGGGACTTCTACTTTATGGAGATGAACACCCGGATCCAGGTCGAGCACCCGGTGACGGAGGAGGTCACCAACACCGACCTCATCGAGTGGCAGCTCCGGGTGGCGGCGGGCGAGAAAATCGACACGGGCGACAAGCCCCTCGTCGGCCACGCCATCGAGTGCCGGATCAACGCCGAGGACCCGTTCCGCAACTTTGCGCCGAGCCCCGGCACCATCACGGCGTTCCACAGCCCCAAGGGCCGCGGTGTCCGGTGCGACACCCACGTCTACGCCGGCTACACGGTCCCACCGACGTACGACTCGATGATCGCCAAGCTCATCGTCCACGACACGACGCGCGAGCGGGCCATCGCCAAGATGCTCCGCGCCCTCGACGAGTTCATCATCGAGGGGCTCAAGACGACCGTCCCCTTCCACCAGCAGCTGCTCCAGGACCCCCGCTTTGTCGCGGGCGACTTCGACACGAAGTTCCTCGAGCGCTTCGAGCTCACGCCTCCGGCGTAGGGATCGGGGACGAGGGACGGTGGGGACTGGGGCGAAAGCCGTGCCTCCCATCCCTGTGCTCCCAGTCCCTCTAGTCCCCACCGTCCCTCAGTCCCCGATCCCATGGATTTCCCGTCTGACCTCCGCTACACGAAGGACCACGAGTGGGTCCGCCTCGACGACGACGGCTTGGCCGTCATCGGCATCACCGACTACGCGCAGGGCGAGCTGGGCGACATCGTGTTCGTCGAGATCGAGGGCGTCGGCACCGAGGTCGAGGCGGAGGGCTCCTTCGGGACCGTCGAGGCCGTCAAGACGGTCTCCGAGCTGTTCGCGCCCATCGCCGGTACGATCGAGGCCATCAACGAGGGTCTGGAGGACGCGCCGGAGACGGTCAACAGCGACCCGTACGGCGACGGCTGGATGGCCAAGATCCGCCCCGCCGACGCCTCGGCGATCGACGGGCTGCTCTCGGTCGAGGCGTACAAAGAGATGATCGGCGCCTGAGAGGGCAAGGGGCAGGAGGGATGAGGCAAGGGGCTTCTCACCGTCTGCCCCCTTTCCCCTTCCCCCTTCCTACTTCCCCCCCATGACTCACGAAACCGTCGTCATTCTCGATTTCGGGAGCCAGACGACCCAGCTGATCGCCCGGCGCGTCCGCGAGGCGGGCGTCTACTGCGAGATCCACGCGTGCACGCTGCCCGCCGCTGAGATCGCCGCGATGAACCCCAGCGGGCTCATCCTGTCCGGCGGCCCGATGTCGGTCTACGACGCCGACGGCCCCGCGCTGGACCCGGCGCTGCTGGCGCTGACGAAGCCCGGCACCGACGAGAAGGTGCCCGTGCTCGGGATCTGCTACGGCCTGCAGGCGCTGGCGCACGCCCTCGGCGGCGGCGTCGAGGCGTCGGATCACCGCGAGTTCGGGCGGTCGCCGCTGGTCTCCCACGAGGAGAACCCGCTCTTTAAGGGCGTCCCCGAGGGCTCCGTCGTCTGGATGAGCCACGGCGACCACCTGACCAAGCTGCCCGCCGGCTTCCGCGCGATCGCGGCGACCGACAACGCGCCGATTGCGGCCGTCGCCGCCGAGTCGGACTCGGGGCACGGCCCCATCTACGGCGTCCAGTTCCACCCCGAGGTGGTCCACACGGCCGACGGCGCGACGATGCTGGGCAACTTCGTCCGCGATGTGTGCGGCCTGCGCGGCGACTGGACGACGGACTCGTTTATCGACGACAAGGTGGCCCAGCTCCGCGAGCAGGTCGGCGACGACCACGTGATCCTGGGACTCTCCGGCGGCGTCGACTCGTCCGTCGCGGCAGCCCTCTTGCACAAGGCCATCGGCCGTCAGCTGACGTGCGTGTTCGTGGACAATGGCCTGCTCCGGGCGGGCGAGTTCGAGCAGGTCCAGCAGACGTTCGCCGACGGCTTCGACCTCGACTTGGTCGCCGTCGACGCCAGCGACCTCTTTCTAGACCGGCTGGCGGGCGTGGCCGACCCCGAGGAAAAGCGCAAGATCATCGGGCGGACCTTTATCGAGGTCTTCGAGCAGGAGACGAAGGCCGTCACGGAGCGCTTGGGCCGCAAGCCGCGCTTCCTGGGCCAGGGCACGTTGTACCCGGACGTGATCGAGAGCGTCTCGTTCAAGGGCCCGTCGGCGACCATCAAGTCGCACCATAACGTGGGCGGGCTGCCGGAGGAGTTGGGCTTCGAGCTTGTCGAGCCGTTCCGCGAGCTGTTCAAGGACGAGGTCCGCGAGGTGGGGAAGGAGCTCGGCGTGCCCGACGCCATCATCCGGCGGCACCCGTTCCCCGGCCCCGGCCTGGCGGTCCGCGTGCTCGGGCCGGTCACGCGCGAGGCGTGCGACCTGCTCCGCAAAGCGGACACGATCTGGCTCGAAGAGCTGGAGTCGTCGGGCACGTATGACGACGTGTGGCAGGCCTTCGCCGTGCTCCTTCCGGTCCGCAGCGTCGGCGTGATGGGCGACTTCCGGACCTACGAGCAGGCCGTCTGCTTGCGCGCGGTCACCTCGACCGACGGGATGACGGCGGACTGGGCGCACCTGCCGTACGAGGTGCTCGGTCGGGCGTCGAACCGCATCATCAACGAGGTGCGCGGCATCAACCGCGTGGCCTATGACGTGTCGTCGAAGCCGCCGGCTACCATCGAGTGGGAGTAGGCGGGCGGTGACGGAGCGAGCGCCCCAAACGAAGACGCCCCCTGCTCCATCCGAGCAGGGGGCGTCTTCGTTTGGGGCCGAGGCGGAGGGGCTAGCTCTTCGGACCCCAGAGCCACCACGCGATCAGGCCGATCACGGGGAAGAAGAAGATCACCGCGCCCCACAGAATCTTGGAGCCGGTGTCGGCCGAGCTGTTCGCCAGCTTCACGAAGGCCAGCACGACGAAGACGACGTGGATCAGGCCGCAGACCCCGGGCCAGCCGCCCGAGACGAGCGAGAGGGCGTTGTCGCCCCCGCAGCCGGAGATGGCGACGACGAGGGCGCCGAGGGCGAGGGCGGGGAGGAGTCGGAAGCGGGTCATGGCTCGGGGGGAGGGCGGCTGGCGGCGTCGCCAGCGGGGAGAGAGGGCGCGGGCAGCGCTACTTCTGGTTGTCGCGGACGACGCGCTGGCCCCAGAAGAGGAACACCAGCAGGCCGACGACCGGCACGCAGAACAGGAGGATCAGCAGCAGCTTGGTGCCGAGCGCGAGGTACGTCTTCCAAGTTGCCAGCGCCGCCAGCAGCGCCAGCACGCCGTTCAGAACGGCGAGGAGCGTGAGGAGGAGCGTCTTGGCGAGGCCCGCAAGCGTGGCGGCCAGGGTGGCAGCGAGGATGAGGCTCATGGTGTCAGGGGGGGATCGGGCGCCCTACGGCGGGGCAAGATCGCGAGTTGCACGGGCCATCGGGGGAAACAACTATCGGGCCGGGGCTGCCCCGAAAACTCGCATACCCTCCGAGAACCCGCTGGCGGCGACACGGTAGGTTTCCGTCCCATGCACATCGCCCACCTCGACCTCGGCCCGCGTCCGCTCCTCCTCGCCCCGATGGAGGACGTGTCGGATCCGCCGTTCCGCCTGCTCTGCAAGCGGTACGGGGCGGACCTGCTGTACACCGAGTTTATCTCGTCGGGCGGGCTCGTCCACGGCGCGAAGGGCTCGGTGCAGAAGCTCGAGTTCTACGAGGAGGAGCGGCCGGTCGGCATCCAGATCTTCGGCGGCGAGATCGACCAGGTGCGCGAGGCGGCGGCGATCGCGGACGCCCAGAACCCGGACCTCATCGACATCAACTTCGGGTGCCCGGTCAAAAAGGTCGTCTGCAAGGACGGCGGGGCGGGCATCCTGCGCAACCTCGACAAGATGGAGGCCATCACGGCCGCCGTCATCGAGGCGTCGACCCGGCCCGTGACCGTCAAGACGCGACTCGGCTGGGACGACAGCTCGATCCGCATCGAGGAGGTCGCCCGGATGCTGGAGGAGACCGGCATCGCGGCGCTCGCGGTCCACGCTCGGACGCGCGCCCAGATGTACCGCGCCGAGGCGCGCTGGGAGTGGTTCCCCAAGATCAAGGCCGCCCTGCGCGACATCCCGCTCATCGGCAACGGCGACGCGTCGTCGCCCGAGCGCGTCCGTGACATGTTCGACCAGACCGGCGTCGACGCCGTGATGATCGGGCGCGCGGCCATCGGTAACCCGTGGATCTTCCGCGACACCAAGGCCTTCCTCGAGGTCGGCGAGACGCCCGACCCGCCGTCGTGGGAGGAGCGCGTGGCCGTCGTGGCCGAGCACCTGACGCTGAAGGCGGCGTGGCTCGGCGAGCGCAAGGGCGTGCTCGAGATGCGCCGGATGTACGGCGGCTACTTCAAGGGCCACCGCGGCGCCAGCCAGCTCCGGATGCGGCTCATGGAGCACAGCGACACGGCCGGCGTGCTGGAGCTGCTCCACAACTGGCGGCCGGAGGACGAGGAGACGTCGGTGCCGGTGGCGCGAGCCATCGCCAAGCCGGCCGCGATCGCGGCGCGCCTGCCCCGCCCGGCCCGGCTGCCCGAGCGCGCGGCGTAGCCTGCCTTGGGGGAAGTGGACAGGGGCGGCGCAGCACTCGAATCGGCTCCCCCCGTTTCTCGCCCGTCGTTTCGCTCAGGGGCGAGCGGCTCTCCCCCTCACGCGTGATGGGGAGAGCCGCTCGCCGGTCGGGAGATCCCCCGCTCGCGGGCGCCACGGACCACCGGGGCGGCGGGCTGGTTCGAGAGACCCCTTCCGATTGCCCCCTCTCCGATGCCCATCCGCCTCCTCCTCGCCCTCGCCCTGGTGGCCACCGGCTGCTCCACTACTGAGGAAGTCGCCCTCCCCACCGTCCCCGGCCTGGCGGTCGCCGAGAGCGACGCCGACGTGGCCACGTCCTTCGCTCGTCTGATCGCCGCCCTCGACGCTGCGGAGCCGGTCGGCATCGTCGCCCAGGTGGACCACGCCGCGAATGCCGCGATGGCCGAGCTCAGCTTGCGCCCGACGCGCGTCGTCCTGTTCGGCAACCCGGCGCTGGGCACGCCGCTGATGCAGGCCAACCCGCAAGCAGGCCTCGACCTGCCCCAGAACCTGCTGGTCTACGAAGACGCCGAGGGCCGGACCGTGGTCGGCTACAACACCACCGACTACCTCGCCCGCCGCCACGGCCTTGAGTCCGTCGCCACGCTGTCCCAGATCGACGGGGCGCTGGCGAGGTTCGCCCTCACCGCCGCAGGCGACGACGCGGTGATCGCCCCGACCTCGGCCGTCGGTGTCGTCCGCGATCAAGGCGTCGTCTCCGTCGCCAGCGACGACGACGTGGCGACGGTCTACGCCCGCTTGCGAGCCGCCATCGACGGCAACCCGAACCTGACCATCGTCGCTGAGCTGGACCACCAGGCGAATGCGGCGTCGGTCGGGATGACGCTCCCGCCGATCCGGCTCGTCGTCTTCGGCAACCCGGCACTCGGGACGCCGCTGATGCGGACGGGGCAGACGGTCGGGATCGACCTCCCGCAAAAGATGCTCGTCTACCCGTCCGCCAGCGGGGGCTCCGTCGTGGCGTACAACGACCCGGGCTACCTCGCGAGCCGCCACGGGCTGGGGACGCCTGCCGAGGTGGCCACCATCCGCGGTGCGCTCGACGCGCTCGCGACGGCGGCGACGGAGTAGCGCGGGCCGGCGAGCGCGGCTAGACTCCGGGCCCCACCCGCCCCTGTCGTGATGCGCCTCGTTCTCCTCCTCGCCGCCCTGCTTGCGGCCCCCGTCGCCGCCCAGACGCTCGTCCACTGCGGCACGCTCCTCGACCCGGCGACGTCCGCCGAGCCGATGCAACAGCGCACCGTCGTCGTCGCCGACGGCCGCGTCGCCGAAGTCGCCGAGGGCTTCCGCGCCCCGACCGCCGGCCAGACCGTCGTCGACCTGCGCGCGGCGACCTGCATGCCCGGCCTCATCGACAGCCACACGCACCTGACGAGCGAGAGCCGCAAGGACGGCTACATCGACGGGTTCCGGCTCGACGCCGCCGACCGCGTGCTCCAGGCCGTCCAGTTCGCCCGGTCCACGCTGATGGCCGGCTTCACGACCGTCCGCGACGTGGGCGGCGGCGAGGGCGCCGACTACGCGCTCCGGGACGCCATCAATCGGGGCGACATCGAGGGCCCCCGGATGTTCGTCGCCGGCAAGAGCCTGTCCATCATGGGCGGCCACGCCGACGCCACCAACTCGTACCGCGAGGACCTCGTCGGCGTCCCGGATGAGACCACAGGCGTCGTCAACGGCGTCGAGTCGGCGCAGCTGGCCGTCCGGCTGGCGATCAAGCGCGGCTCGGACCTGATCAAGTTCACCGCGACCGGCGGCGTGCTGTCGCTCCAGGGCGACGGCACGGGCGCCCACTTTACCGAGGCCGAGATGCGGGCCATCATCGAGACCGCGAATGCGCGCGGGCTGACCGTCGCGTCGCACGCCCACGGCGACGCCGGCATGGCGATGGCCGTCCGCGCGGGTGTCTCGTCCATCGAGCACGGCACCTACATGTCCGACGCCACGATGGCGCTGATGCGCGAGCGTGGCACGTACCTCGTCCCGACGATCACCGCCGGCAAGTCGGTCGCCGACTCGGCCCGGATCGAGGGCTACTACACACCCGTCGTGACCCAGAAGTCGCTGACGATCGGGCCGCTTATTCAGGACACCTTCCGCCGCGCCTATGCCGCCGGCGTGCCCATCGCCTTCGGGACGGACGCGGGCGTCTTCCGCCACGGCCGCAACGCGCGCGAGTTCGTTTACATGGAGGAGGTCGGCGTCCCGTTCATGGAGGCGCTCCGCTTCGCGACGGTCAACGCCGCCGACCTGCTGGGCCGGAGCGACCAGCTCGGCGCGCTCCGGCCCGGCCACACTGCCGACCTGGTGGCCGTGATGGGCGACCCGCTGTCCGACGCGAGCGCGATGCTCGACGTGGCGTTCGTGATGAAGGACGGCCGCGTCGTTAAGCGCGACGGCGCGTTCGTGCCCCACCCCGCGCGGGCGGAATAGCCAGTCTAGTCGATCGGTCGGGGCGTAGTGCGATACGCCCCGACGGGTAGCCGGGTGAGTCGCGGGCTCCTGCTTGCGGGTGGCCTCGGCAGTCGGCAGGGACACACCGCCGGTGTGTCCCTGCATCTCGGCACTGGCGCAATACGCTATGACCGCCGCCGCGCGTCTTGTGCTCGCGCGATCAGCCGGGCGCGTCGCAAGCCGAGCACGGCCCGCTCGTGGCGCAGGTCCGAGCGGCGCTGGCTCAGCATTTGCCCGTGGCGCGCCGTCGCGCTCGCGACCGCCTGGTGCTCGCCGCTCCGTTCCGCCAGCGCGTCGTTCCAGTCCCAGAGCGACGCCGCGTCGGCCTCTAGCCGGTCGGCCTGGCGGCGCAGTCCGGCGACCGCGTCGGCGTAGGCGCGGCGCGCGCGCGGGCCGCTGCGGTAGCGGATCAAGTCGTCGTACATCGCCTGCACGCGGCCGGACTCGATCTGGAACCGCCGCCGGTCGGCGTCGAACGCCCGGGCGCGGGCGCGGTATGCGGCCCGGTCGGTGTCGGGGAGGTTGAGATAGCGGAACGTTTCGCGGACGCCCGCGATGTCGCGGTCCAACTCGGCGATCTCGTAGTCGAGCGTTGCGAGCCGGCGGTCGATGGCCGCGACCGTGCGGAGTTGGTCGGCCGGGTGCGTCGGCGTGACGCGCATCCAGCGCGAGGCGACGGTGTCGTCGGCGTGCCGATGGATGTGCTGGGCGCTGGCGGCGGTGGTCAGCCCGAGGGCCAGCAGCAGGGTAGAGGCGAGAATGCGCATCGGGACGAGAGGAAGAGAGGCCCACAGTGTAGAGCGCGCGCCCTCCCCGGCCACCCCGCGATCACTCAGTTTTTCGCGCCCGCACCAAGGCCTCGTCGACGCCCCACAGCAGCAGCGACAGGCTCGCGAGCACCGCCAGCGCGCCGATCGGTTGCCAGATCACGAACCCGCCGACGACGCCGAGAATCGCGCCGAGGTACTTGATGTAGTTGAGCTGCTCGTTCGAGGTCGACTTGAGGAGCCCTTCGAGCTGGCCCTCGTCGAACTGCCGCGCGCGCTCCGAGATCATCGTCCGCACGTCGAACCCTTCCACGAACGACAAGACGGCCGTGGTCGCCGCCTCCTCGATCTCATCGGCGCGCGCCTCCACCTTCGCCGGGACCGCGTCGAGCGCGTGGTCGATCCGGTCGAGCAAGGGCGCCACGGCGTCTGGCAGTTCGTCCAGCGCGCGGTCGACGCGGCGTTGGAAGTCGTCCTCGGCGAACGTCCGGTAGAGCCGCAGCGCGACCCCGCCGATCCCGCCGCCCGCCTGCTGCTCCACCTTCTCGACCGCCAGCCGCGCGACTTCGCGGCGGACGGGCTCGGACCCGAGCACCTCCTGTGCGTAGTCCTGCGCCAGCCGCTTGAGGTCGGTTCGGAACGACGGGTCCTCGACGACGCCGCGCACCACGCCGAGCGCCAAGTCGCGGTACCGCCCGATCACGCCCGACTCCTGGATCCGCTGCTTGATGATGTCGGCGTTGATGAGCTCGCGCGAGATCGCCTCCGACAGCCGGTAGATCACGCGCTCGCGCTGGGCCGGGATCAGGCCCTGCGGGATGATGGCCCGCTTCTGGCGCGGCTGGAACAGCATCGTGATCGCCAGCCAGTTCGTCCCGAACCCGATCAGCCCGCTGACGGTCAGCACGCGCATCAGTCCGTCCACCGCCAGCTCCTGCCCGAGCACGCGGACGCTCATCCCCGGGAAGTCCCACCAGAAGCTGGCGACGAACAGCACGGCCAGCCCGTACGGGATCACGCGCAGGAACGGGATCAGCTGCCCCACGCGGCCCACCATCCGAGGCGGCCCGGTGTCGGGGACGGCCTCGCGCGGCGCCTCCTCGGGCAGGTGGTCCTTCCCGTAGCGCACGACGAGCTGCACCAGCTCGCGGCCCCTGTCCTTCGTCACGCTCTTGGCCGTCTCCACGATCGGCGACGGCACGACGGGCCTGGCCACCGGGTCGACGACCCGCTCCGGGAGCGCGTCGCCAGGCTCTTGCGGCGTCGTCGGTGGCGACGGCGAGGGGCGGGCGGGCGGGTCGGGGCGTCGGGACGGGGCCTCGCCGGGCTCGGCGGGCGGGGCCGGTACCGGCGCGCGCGGGGCCTCAGGGTCGGTGGCGGGCGCGTCGTCGGGAGGGGGCGTCGCCGAGTCGGCCAGGCCCGTGGTGTCGACGGACGGGTCGGTAGTGCCGTCCGATAGGTCGGTAGTGCTGGCGGACGGCCCGGAGTCGCTGTCCGGTTCGGGCCGTCCGCCAGCAGTCGGCGACCCCTCACCCTGGCCCTCTCCCCGGGGGAGAGGAGGCGCCGTCGCCCGGCCGGTGATCTTCAGTCCGTCGTCCGTGGTCTCCGGCTCCGGCAGCGGGGGCGGGTCGGGGAGGGCAAACGGGTCGGGCGCGTCGTCGTCGGCGAGCGTGTCGAGGTCGGGGAGGCCCGGGACGGGGACGTAGCGGCGGGGGCCGGAGGGGCGGTCGTCGGGCATCGGTGCGGGAGGGGGCGGGGGCTCCTACGCCAGACCAAGGCGCGAGGCTTCACGGGCCATCCCGTCGATCACGATCTGGATGAGATCGTCCAGCTCCACGCCCAACTCCTCCGCGCCCTGGCGGATGTCGTCGCGGCTGACGGCCGCGGCGAACCGCTTGTCCTTGAGCTTCTTCTTGACCGAGCGAGGCGTCATCCCCTCCATCCCCCCGGGCCGCACGTGGGCGACGGCCGTCACGAAGCCCGCCAGTTCGTCGACCGCGAACAGCGCCTTCGCCATGTCCGTCTCGCGGGCGACCCCCACGCGGGGGACGTGCCCTAGGATGGCCGTCCGGATCTCTTGGTCGTACCCCAGCCGCTCCAACTCCTCGACCCCGATGTGGGGGTGGCGGTCGGCCTCCGGGTAGCGCTCGTAGTCGAGGTCGTGCAAGAGCCCCGCGATGCGCCAGCGCTCCACGTCCGCGCCACGCTGCCGGGCCACCTCGGCCATCGCCGCTTCCACGGCAACGCCGTGGCGTCGCAGGCTGTCGCCCGTCGTCCACTCGTGGAAAAGGGCGAGGGCGTCGGAATACGAGGGCATGGGGAACGGGGAAAGGGGAATGGGCAGAAATGCGGGCGGCGTCGGGAAGGAAGGGGAGAGGCTGAGCACGGCCCGCTCTGCCCGTGCCCCGTTCCTCATCCCCCATCCCCCGCTCGCGCCGCGAGCCCCGGCCCGCCGTAGCGCTCGAACCAGGCCAGGATGTAGCCCACCTTGCGCATCAGGCCCGACGGCCGCGAGGCGATACCGTGGCTGGCACCCGGGACGCGGACCAGCGCCGTCGGGACGCCCTCCAACTGGAGCGCTTGGTAGAACTGCTCCGACTCCGACATCGGCGTCCGCGTATCGTCCTCGCCGGTCAGCAGCATCGTCGGCGTCGTCACGTTCCCGACGTACGCCAGCGGCGACCGGGCCCAGTAGCCCTCGGGGTCCTCCCAGGGGAGCTTGTCGAACCAGTACTTGGCGCCGAACACGTACGAGTCCGCCGTCCCGACCCAGCTCGTCCAGTTGATGACCGGCTTGGCGACGACGGCCGCCGCGAACCGGTCGGTGTGGCCGACGATCCAGGCCGTCAGCACGCCGCCGCCCGAGCCGCCGGTGACGTAGAGCCGGTCCGGGTCCACGTAGCCGCGCGCGACGACGGCGTCGACGCCGCTCATCAGGTCGTCGTAGTCCTGGCTCGGGTACGCGTGGTGGATCAGGTTGCCGAAGTCCTCGCCGTAGCTCGTCGAGCCGCGGGGGTTCGTGTACAAGACCACGTAGCCCGCGGCGGCCATCAGCTGGACTTCCATCGCGAAGCGCGGGCCGTAGTTGGCGAACGGGCCGCCGTGGATCTCCAGGATCAGCGGGTACTGGCGAGACGGGTCGAAGCCGGGCGGCGTCACGACCCAGCCCTCGATCTCGCGGCCGTCGGCCGACGACGCGAAGGTGATCTCCTCGACAGCGCCCAACGTCCGCTGTGCGAACAGATCCGCGTTGAGGGTCGTCAGCCGCCGGACCGCGCCGCCGTCGAGCGAGACCACGGCCACGTCCGCCGGGTGCGCACCCGAGGTGAGCGTGAACGCCGCGCGCCCGCCGCCGACGGAGAACGAGCCGCCGCCGTACGGCCGCCCGATCGACTGCCCGCCCACATCCGAGGCGATCACGCGCAGGTCCCCCCCGTCGGTCGCCACTGCCAGCCGCGTCGTGCCGCCGTCGTCGTAGGCGACGACGAGGTCGCTGTCGGCCGTCCACGTCGGGTCCTGGAGGTCGCGGTCGAGCCCAGGCAGGAGCCGGTCGGTGGCCTCCCCGTCGCGGACGTAGAGGTTGGTGAGCTGGTAGCCGAGGCGGCGGTCGTCGGAGCCGAGGTACGCGATCGAGCCGTCGGGCCCGACGGTCGGGCTGCGGTCGGCGCCACGGCGGTTTGTCAGCGCCGTCATCCGGCCGCTGGCGAGGTCCACGCGCCACAGCTCCGAGTCGCCCGGGTCGAGCTCCGCGCCGTCGCGGCGGTCCGACGAGACGACGAGCGCCGTGCCGTCGGGCGTCCACCCCGGCGCCCCGTCGATGTCGTACGGGCCCTCGGTGACCGCGCGCGGGGTGCCGCCCTCGGCGGGGACCACGAACAGCTGGCGGTTGCCGGGTTTCACGTAGCCCGACCCGTCGTTCCGCCAGCCCACGCGCTCGACCTCGACGGGCGCATCGGCCCAGGTGGCGCCCTCCGGCGGGCCGGGGAGCGTCGCTAGGGGCGTGTCCTCTCCCTCGACGAACCGCGTGAACGCGAGGTGCCGGCCGTCCGGCGACCACGCGACGCCGCCGGGCGCCGACGCCAGCCGGGCGACCGGCACCGTCACACCCGTCGCGAGGTAGCGGACCATCAGGTGCCGCCGGTCTTCGTCCTCGTCCTTCGCCACATACGCCAGCCGCGTCCCGTCCGGCGACCACTGCGGGCTGCTGGCGTCGACGCCCGTCACGAGCGGCTGGTGGCCGGTCCCGTCCGTGTTCACCCTCCACAGGTCGCCGCGCACACGGTCGGTCTGGACGTCGAGCCGGTTGCGGCGGTAGACGACCGTCGCGCCGTCGGGCGAGATCTGCGGGTCGGAGGCGTACTCGAGTTCGAACACGTCCATCAGCCCGAGCGGCGGCGGGCTCTGGGCGTGGGCGGCGGTGGCGACGACGAGGAGGGCGAGAACGAGGCGCATCACGCGAGCGGAGGTGGGGTCTCGCAAGATTACGCGGCCTCCCCGTCCCCTGCACGCCAACTCCTCCCACCTCGGCGCCGAGACGGGCGCGTCAATCCCGTCGTGGCACGTAGTCGAGGGGCAGGAGGTCGGCGACCCGCTCCCAGTCCCAGTATCCAAAGTGCTGAACGGCGGCCGGGTCCGCGAAGCGGCCGTCGGGCCGGAGCCGGAGCACGCCGTCGTCGGCCGCGAGCCACGAGACCTGTGTGTCGCCGCCGTCCGGCCGGCCGTCGCGTTCGCCGTGGTACTCGACCCGGATCGCCCCGCCGATCTCGACCCGCCCGCCGTCGCCGTCCGAGACCACGTCGTCCGGCCCGACCCGAGCGTCGTCCGGGCGGCGGAACAGCTTGCGGCGGACGAATCCCATCACGCTCTCGCCTGCGCCGGGCTCGCGCACGCGGCGGGCGACGAACCCCTCGGCCTCCAACGTCCCCGCGAGCAGGGCGCGTGCAAAGTGCCGCCGGGAGCCCCGGTACGCGGCCTCCCGGGCGGCCTCCACCTTGGGCGCGCACGCCGGGGCGCAGAGGTCTTGGAAGAACAGCGTGCCGTCCCAGGCCGTCCCCGACCCGTCGGCCACGAGCGCAAAGTCGAAGACGGCGAGGTCGAACCCGAGTGCGTCGTTGCGGACCGTGAACGAGCTCGCCGCTGTGGCCCGGAGCCCGTGGGTGACCGTCAGCGCCGCGTCGATCCGCTCCGGGTCGACGATCGTGGTTCGCTGGGCGTTGGGCGTCGCACCCAAGAAGACGCGCTCGAACACGTCCACGGCGCGGAGCCAGTCCTCGTCGGCCTCGGTGACGACCTCGACCGCTCCGAGCCCTAGCGCGGCGGGGGCCAGTCGGAACGCAACGGTCTCGGCGTCCTCCGCTCCCCCTGCGACCGTGGCATGCGCCGTCTCGTATCCCAAGATCGAGGCCGAGACCGCGAACGGGCCCGCCCCCTCGATCTCGAACGCGTAGGCGCCATCGCGGTCTGTGGCGTCGCCGCGCGTCGTGCCAGAGACGAAGACGTTGACGCCCGGGAGGGGCGCGTCCGTCTCCGCGTCCACCACCCGCCCCTCAACCCGGACGGTCTGGGCAGCGGCGGTCGGGGGTGTGCTCGCTGCGAGGGCCACGAAGAGCACGAGGGCCCAGCCGGATCCATGAAACGTCATCGGCACGAAGCGGCGGGGTGGACTGCGAGCAGAAAGGGGCGCGAAGGTACGTGGGCCGTCGCTCCGCTAAAACACCTTGACGACGCCGTCGAGCTCGCCGAGGTAGCGGCCCGGGTCCGCTTGTAGGTCTTGCAAGATCTGCTGGATCGAGGTCGCCGTCGCGTTCAGGTTGTAGTACAGCGACGGGTCGCGGAGGAGCAGACCGACCGTCCCGTTCGGCGAGTTGAGCGTCGAGTCGAGCCCGGCCGTCAGCGAGGTCAGCGTCTCGGTGAGCGCCGTCAGCTGGACGAGCTGCTGGTCGGCCCGGCGCAGCGCCGACGACAGGTTGTTAACGGCCGCCGTGACCGAGTCCGCGTTCGTCTCCGCCAGCAGGCGGACCGTCCCCGAGGTGGCGACGACGTCGTTGCCGACGATGACGGAGAGGTCTTCCACGTTGCGGCCGACGCGGTCCGCGACGCCGCCGGCATTCGCGGCGGCGCCTTCCAGCGACGCCAGCGTCCGGTCGATCCGGCCCTGCTCCTCGGTCACCAGCTTGACGCTGGCCTGCGACAGGAAGCGGAGCTGCGCCAGCAGGCTCTCGATGTCGCCGCCCGAGTTCTGCAGGATGCGGTCGAGCGTCGTGAACGTGTTGACGGCGCCGATGAGCGCCGTGTCGGCCCGGGCCGTCAGCGAGTTGGACTCGCCCGCGATCAGGTCGAAGATGTCGGGCGTGGTCGACGCGATGAGGGTGTCGCCGGGCGCAAGTGGGTTGCCCGCGCTGGCGCCCTGGGGCGGCGTGATCTCGATGTTGACCTCGCCGAGCGCGCTGATCCCCGAGGTCTGCACCGTCGACCCGCGCGGGATCTCGACGTCGCCGTCGATGGAGAGGTCGACGAACACGCGCCGCGCGTCGGTGCCTAGGCGCACGTCGCGGACGTCGCCGACGCGGACGCCGTTGAGCCGCACGAGCGCGCCCGGCGCCAGCCCCTGCGCGTCCTCGAACACGACGACGACGGTGTAGCCCGCCCCGAAGAGCGGCTGCCCGGACAGGAACCGGACGCCGAAAAAGATGAAGGCGGCCGAGAGCAGCACGGCCAGGCCGACCTTGAGTTCGTTGGTCATGGGGGGAGCGTGGGGGGGCGTCGCGCGGGCGACGCGCTACGCGGTCTGCGACGGAACGCCGATCTTGTACTCGTTGGCGCGGACGAAGGCGACGAGCGCCGGGTCGGTGGCGTGGTGGAGGTCCGAGACGGTCCCGGTCCAGCGGATCGTGCCCTCGTGGACGAAGGCGACGCGGTCGGCGATCGACAGGACCGAGTGCATGTCGTGCGTCACGACGATGCTCGTCGTGCCCATCGTCGAGCCGAGCCGCTGGATGAGCTCGTCGATCGTGTTCGAGGTCTCCGGGTCGAGGCCCGAGGTCGGCTCGTCGTACAGGATGTACTTGGGCTCGATGGCGATCGCGCGGGCGAGGGCGACGCGCTTTTGCTGGCCGCCCGAGAGCTCGGCGGGCTTCTTGGGGCCGGCGTCGGGCAGCTCGACGAGCTCCAGACATTCGCTCGCGCGGGCGGTCACCTCGGCGGGCGTCAGCTCGGTGAACGTGCGCAGGGGGAACTCGACGTTCTCGCGCGCCGACATCGAGTCGAACAGGGCGCCGCCCTGGAAGAGCACGCCGAACTTGCGGCGGACCTGGCGGAGCTCCGAGTACGTCAGCTCGTCGAGCGGGGCGCCGTCGACGACGACGCGGCCGGTGTCGGGTTTGAGCAGCCCGATCACATGGCGCATCAGGACGCTCTTGCCCGAGCCGCTCCGCCCGATGATGCACGTGACCTCTCCGTCGGGCACGTCGAGGTCGACGTCCCGCAGCACAGGGACGCCGTCGAAGGCCTTGGAGAGATCGCGGATCTGGATCAAATCGGTTGAAGGTGGAACGTGAGGGCGTGAAACGCGGGGTCGGAACGGGGCGAACCTTCCGCGTTCAACCCCGCACGTTCAACGTCACAGGAGGATCGCGGCGCAGATGTAGTCGGCGAACAGGACCCAGACGCAGCCGAGCACGGCGGCGCGCGTGGTCGCCCGGCCGACGCCCTCGGCGCCGCCGCCGGCCTGGTAGCCGGTGTAGCAGGCGATGGAGGTGATGACGAACCCGAAGACGAGCGACTTCACGAGCCCGAAGAACACGTCGTAGGGCCGGAAGAACAGGCGCGCGCCCTCCCAGAACGTCTGCGTCGTCAGCACGCCCGACGCCTCGGCGACGACGGACCCGACGCTCATCCCGACCGTGGCCGCGACGACGTAGAGGACGGGGAACATCAGGATCCCCGCCAGCACGCGCGGCACCACGAGGTAGCTCCGGCTGTTGAGCCCCATCGCCTCCAGCGCGTCGATCTGCTCCTTGACGCGCATCGTCCCGATCTCGGCCGCGATCCGCGCGCCGACGCGCCCGCACAGCACGAACGCCGTCACGAGCGTGCCCAGCTCCAGCAGGATCGACTGCTCGGCGAACGTGCCCACAATCGAGACGGGCAGCAGCGGGTTCTCGAGCTGGTAGATCGCCTGCACCACGACCACGCCGCCCGAGAACGCCGTCGCCAGCGCCACGATCGGGATCGAGTCGATGCCGACCTGGACCATCTGGGTCGCCAGGTTGCGGGCGTAGAGCGACGGGCGCAGGTCGCGTGGCAGGTTGAAGGCCCGCGCCAGCAGCACCCAGTACGCCCCGAAGCCCGCGAGCAGGCCCCTCGGCACCTCCAGCAGGGTCGCGAGCGTGGCGCGGACAGGGTGTTGGACTTCCATGGGTGACGGACGGGTGGCAGTCGGCGACGCGACCTTACGCGGCGAACCTACGGGCGCCCAACGACGGCGGCTCGCGCCCGGTCCCCCGTCGCCGTTTCTCCACGGCCCACCTCGGTACATGGTACGGGGTACCGCATCGCGAACGGTCCCGCCGGCGACCGCCCTCTCCTCATCCGTACTCCGACCCGGGTACCCCGCACCTCATCTTCCCCATGGCCAAAGCGAAAACCCAGTACGTCTGCCAGGACTGCGGCCACACCACCCCCCGTTGGGCGGGTCAGTGCAGTGGGTGCCGCGAGTGGAACACGCTCGTCGAAGAGGCCGTGCCGAGCACGGTCAAGGCGCCCGTGATGCGGAGCGGGCTCGGGGCCAAGGCCGCTTCGGGGAGCGCGCCCCGGATGGCGGGCGCGTATGGCAGCGCTCGGCCCCAGCGCCTGCGCGACGTGACCGTCTCCGAGCGGCACCGCCTGCCGACGGGGCTGGGCGAGTTCGACCGCGTCTTGGGCGGCGGGGCGATGGTCGGGAGCCTGATCCTGGTGGCGGGCGACCCCGGCATCGGCAAGTCCACGCTGATGACGGAGCTAGGGCGCGGGCTCGACGGCAGCACGCTGCTCTACGTCACCGGCGAGGAGAGCGCCCAGCAGGTCAAGCTCCGCGCCCGCCGCATGGGCATCGACCCGGATGGCCTGTTCCTCTTCCCCGAGACGAACGTCGAGGCGATCCTGGCCGCGGCCTACGACCTGCAGCCGGACTTTATGGTCGTCGACTCGATCCAGACGGTCTACCGCCCAGATCTGACGAGTGCGCCCGGTTCGGTCGCCCAGGTGAGGGAGTCCACGGCGGCGCTCCTCGACGTGACGAAGACGCTGCCGACGACGACGTTCCTGATCGGCCACGTCACCAAGCAGGGCTCGATCGCAGGCCCGCGCGTCTTGGAGCACATGGTCGACACCGTCCTCCACTTCGAGGGCGACCGGCACCACGCGTACCGCATCCTGCGCGCGGTCAAGAACCGGTTCGGCGCGGCGAACGAGCTGGGCGTGTTCGAGATGCGCGAGGGCGGGCTCAAGGAGATCGGCAACCCGAGCGCCCTTTTCCTGAGCGAGCGCCAGTTCGGCACTTCGGGCTCGTCGGTCGTCTGCGCGATGGAGGGGACGCGCCCGCTCTTGGTCGAGGTCCAGGCCCTCGTCACGTCGTCGAGCTACGGGACGCCGCAGCGGACGACGACGGGCTTCGACGCCAAGCGGCTGCAACTGCTGCTGGCGGTCTTGGAAAAGCGCGAGGGCCTGCGGTTCTCGCAAGCGGACGTCTTTCTGAACGTGGCCGGCGGTGTCCGGCTGGAGGAGCCGGCGGTCGACCTGGGCGTGGCGCTCGCGGCGGCGTCGTCGCTCCGCGATGTGCCGCTCGACTCGGGGACCGTCGCGGTCGGAGAGCTCGGCCTGGGCGGCGAGGTCCGGGCGGTGAGCCGGATTGAGGCGCGGCTGGCGGAGATCCGCCAACTCGGCTTTGAGCGGGCGCTCATCCCGAAGGCGAACACGAAGGGTCTGAAGGTGCCCGACGGGCTCGAGATCTTGCCCGTCCGCAAGCTGGCGGAGGCGCTGGCGCTGGTGGCCTAGCGCCAGCGGGCGCGCCACGGCGCCAAGCTGTTCGATATCACGCCGCCCCCCCGAACACGTCATCCCGAGCGGCGCGAGGGATCTCAGCGAGACCCTCTCGTTCGCGACAACGGAAGGATGGACTCGAGGGTTGTGCTGAGATCCCTCACATGCGTTCGGGATGACTCTGAGTGAGCGGTTAGCGGCGGCACTAAAACCAAAAAAAGACCCGGCCGCGTGAGGCGGTCCGGGTCTCGGGGGCCGAGTCGGGCGGCGGTGGCGAGAGGGGAGGCGCGAGCGCCTGGGCCACCGATGACGCGAGAGAGGGGGGCCACGGGAAGGGCGGGCCGAGACTACCGCCCGTCTGTCCGGCCGTTCCGTGACCAAATCAGGTCAGGGGCATTCCCTACACAGTCCCTCCACGATCCCCGGGGACGTGGCGCTCCGGTACCTTGCGGGGCGTCCTCCCTCTGCCCGTGCCCCACGCCGTCTCCGTCCTGTCGTTGCGCGCCGCCCTCGCGGTGGCCCGCGCGTTCCAGTCCCCACTGCCCGCACGGGCGGGGGAGGGGCTGGCGCGAGCGGCCCGACTGCACCTCTCCAAGGAGGAGCGCCCGGCCGAGGCGGCCATCGACGCGCTCCGCCTGCGGCTCCGGCGGTCGGCCGAGACCGTGGAGGTGGTCGACTACGGCGCCGGGACGAAGGGCGGGAAGCCACCCGAGCGGGCGGTCTCCGACATCTACCGCCGTGCGGCGACGGGCCCCGCATGGGGGCGCTTCCTGTTCGGGTTGGCGCGGGGGCTCCGCCCGGCGCGTGTGCTGGAGCTGGGCACCAACCTGGGCGTCGGGGCTGCGCACCTCGCGGCGGCGCTGGCGCTCAACGAAACCGACGGCGGACCGGAAGGGCGGCTGGTGACGCTGGAGGGCGCGCCCGCGCTCGCCGCCCGCGCGGCGGGCGCGCTGGCCCGCCTGGGGCACAGCGTCGACGACGGGGGCCGCGTTCGCGTGGTCGTGGGCCCGTTCGCAGAGACGCTGCCCGGGGTGGCCGCCAGCGAGCGCTGGGACCTCGTCTTCGTCGACGGCCACCACGAGGCGGAGGCGGCCCTCGCCTACCTCGACACGATCCGCCCCCACCTCGCGCCCGGCGCTGTGGTGATCTTGGACGACGTCGAGCCCGGCCGGCCGGTTCGGCAGGCGTGGGAATCCATTCAGGGATCCGGCTCGTCGTTCTACGCTGGCAAGTACGGGCTGTGGGTATCGGGGGGAGCCCCGACGGCCGCCGCGCGTGAGACCGCCCCCGCCCCGCCCCCCGCCGCCGCCGGCTGACCATGCCTCCTCCCACCGACGCCGAACTCGTCACGGCCTACCTCGACGAGGGGGACCAACGCGCGTTCTCCCAACTCCTCTCGCGCCACCAGGAGCGGATCTTCGGCTACCTCGTCGGGATGGTCCGCGACCGCGACGTGGCCAACGACCTCTTCCAGGAGACGCTCTTCCGCGCCATCCAGGCCATGCACCGGCGCCGGGGCTCGTACGAGAGCCAGGGCCGCTGGCTCGCGTGGACCATGCGGATCGCGAGGAACGCGGCGCTCGACTGGCTCCGCGCGAAGAAGAAGTTCACCGACGTCGACAAGTTCAGCAATGAGGACGAGGGGACCTCGTTCTGGGACCGCCTGCCGGATGAGGCACCCGACGCCGGATCGTTGCTGAACCGGGCGGACCTCTGGCAAGAGGTCGAGGCGGCCATCGACCAACTCCCCCCGGAGCAGCGTGAGGTTGTCCTGATGCGGCACCAGTCGGAGCTGACGTTCCGCGAGATCGCCGAGCTGACCGGCGTCTCGATCAACACGGCGCTCGGGCGGATGCGCTACGCGCTCATCAACTTGCGCAAGATTCTCGACCCCGAGTGGTTCGAGGGCGTGACGGCCGACGTGCCGGGCGCGCCGAAACCGAAAGACCCGGCCTCCGCCTAGCTCCGCCGACCCTCCACACACGAGTTCGCCCATCGCCCCGTTCGCTAGGCCCGCCCCGCCACCCATGCCCGACGCCCTCCTCCCGATCCGCCACGCCTATGGCGTGGAGCCCGCCCCCGAGGGGGCGCCGCCGGGCGTGGAGGCGACCCTCCTCAACGGGATGCGAGACCTGCTGGCGACGGGCCCGGCACACGCTCCAAGCGAGGACGCCCTGTCGGCGGTGCGAGCGCGAGCGGCCGAGGCGACCCTGCTGACGAGCCCGCCGCTGGAGGCGCGCACGGCGACCGAGGCCGCCGTCATCGACCAGTCGCTGGCGGCGCTGGACCGACTCCCGCGCTCGCGCCCTGAGCCCGAGGGCGTGGCCGCCGTCGAGGTGTTCGCGGTGCTCGCGCCCGCCCTCACCGCCCGCCAGTCGCCGAGCGCGGCCGCCGTCGCGGCCGTGCTGGCACGCGCCGCCGAGCCTGCTGGCGAAGCCCTCACAGCCGAGTCGCCCGTCGAGGCCGCCGTGCTGGACCAGTCGCTGGCGGCGCTCGACCACCTGCCCCGCGCTCGGCCCGCGGCTGACACGCTCGCTGCCGTGCTCGCGTTCGCCGCGCAACCTGAGAGCGACGAGCTCGCGGCCGTCCGCGGCGTCTATCTCGGCGAAGCCGCCGTCGTCTCGGTCGAGGCCGACCTGATCGGCCAGTCGCGCGAGCTTCTCGATAGCGCGTTTGCCGCTCGCCCCCAGCCGCGCCCGTCGGCCGACGCCGTGGCCCTCGTGCTGGCCCGTGCCGCCGAGCCTGCTGGCGAAGCCCTCACAGCCGAGTCGCCCGTCGAGGCCGCCGTGCTGGACCAGTCGCTGGCGGCGCTGGACCGGCTCCCGCGATCGCGTCCGGGCGCCGCGTCGCTCGACGCCGTCCGGCTGGCGGCGGCGACTGCTAGCGCCGAGTCCGTTTCTGGTACGGCGTCCGCTCCGCTCGCGCCCGCGGCGGCCGAACCCGGAGTGCCTGCCGCCTTCCTTCAGGGCCGCTTCGGCGCTTGGGCCGGCGCCGCCGCGCTCGTGCTCACGGCGCTCGTCGCCGTGGTGATTCTGCCGGAGGGCGGCCCCGACGCGGAGCCGTCGCTGACGGCCGCCGTCGCGGAAGCCGCCCCCGCACTTGAGGACGCCCCTCCGGCTCCGCCCGTCGCCGACGCCGCCGAGCCCGTCGCCGCCGATCCGGCTCCGTCGGGTTCCTCGGCCGGCACCGCCAGCGCCGCCTCCGGCTTGGTCGCCGTGGCCGAGCGCGTCGTGCCGCGCCCGGCTCCCGCACCGCCGCCGACGACGACGCCGGCCACCTTCGCATCTGTGCCCGCCCCGTCCGCCCGCACGGCCACGCCGCGTGCCGCCGACGCCCGGTCGGTGCCGTCGTGGGAGGCCTCCGACGACGTCCGCGCCTTGTCGCTCCGGCTCCAGGAGATCGACGCCGCCGACGCCCTCGCTTGGGACGATGCGCCTGCGGAGGCCTTCGGCGTCCCGACCGGCCCCACCGGCGGCGGCGCGCTCGGCCTCCAGTCCGTCCGGGCCGGCGCTCCCGCCCTTGCCCCGGCCCGCGCCCGCATCCGCCCCGACTCGCTCCGATGACCCGACTGCTCGCCGCCGTTGCGCTGGCGCTCGTTTCCATCGCCGCTGGCGCCCAGACCGTTGCTTCAGAGGAGACGGTCCACGTCTTCGAGGTCCGGAACGGCCATGTCTACCTCGACGGCCGTCACCTCGCCGACGCCGTCCCTGAAGGGTTGGACCTCGGTGGTCTCATGACGGCCCCGCTCGAATTCAGCGGCCCCATCCTGCCCGTGCTCGAGATCGACGGCACGGCGTACGTGCTGGAGGATGAGCGGCTGGTGCCGATGGACGAGTCGCGGCGGCCTGACCGGGGCGTCTACATCTTGGGCGACGCGGTGGCAGCCGACCCGGAGGCGCTCTCCGAGATGGCGCCGGAGACGGTCACGCCCATCGTCGAGGCGGCCTACATGCGCGAGGTGGCGACGCGGAATGGGCCGCTCTTCGAGCAGATGCAGCGCGAGCAGGCCGCCGAGGCCGAGGTGAACGACCTCGCCGCCCGCGTTCGGGCGCTGCCGCTGGGGGCCGACCGCGCCCGTCTCCGCGCTCAACTCCGGGGTGCCCTCTCCGAGTTGCTCGCCTTCAAGCACGAGACCCGCGACCAGGAGATCGCCGAGGCCGAGGAGCGCCTGGCCAACGCCCGCCGTGCTCTCGACGCCCGCCGCGCCTACCACGACGACATCGTGGACCTCCGCTTGCGCGAGCTGGTCGGCGAGGAGTAGACGGGCCGCGCGCGGCGGACCACCTTGCCCGCCGAGGAGGCCTCCGTCTGCGGGAATCGGCGTCGTGTTGGGACGGAGTTATCCACACTGGTCGGTGGCGCCGAACGATTTGTGAGGTGAGTTCGGAAATCACTTGAGGTGGACCCGGTCAGCTCCGTACGTTTGGCCTGCTCCCCCCGGCTCCAGCAGCCTGTACGGGAACGGAGGCGTTCCGCTGAGCGCCGCTGTTTCACCGGGGCCCGGCTGGGACGACATAGAAGGATGGTGGGCGCTGCCCAGTGAGCGCGCGTCCGCATCCCCTGCCCCCACGTGCCCATGCTCCGCTTCGCCCTCGCCGTTCTCCTGCTGGCGGTCGCCTCTCCCGCGTCCGCCGACGTACCTCTCGATCTCGGCGCCCGCGTCGATGTCGAACGGGTCTCGTTCGACCAGCGCGACAACGGGTTGGTGGCTCGCGTCCAGACGTCGGGCCGCGTCCGGGCCTACAGCATCGACCAGTCGGACGGCGCGCTCGTGCTCGTGCTGTACCGGGCCCAGTTGGCGCCCGCCGTCGCGCAGGCGAGCTCCGTGTGGCCCGTCCGCGGCTACCGTCTGGGCGCCGACGCGGACCGCGTGACGGTCCGGTTCGAGGTCGACCAAGGCGTGAGCGTCCGCGCGTACCCCGACCGCGACAGCGACGACCTGCTGGTGTCCTTCTCCTCGGCCCCCCAGCCGCGACGGGCGCAGTGGGGCGGCGGCGTGCCCGGCGAGCCCGTGGCCGAACGCCCGGCGCCGACGCCGAGGCGCACCGTCCCGGCGGTGGACCGGCCGGCCCCGACGCCCACGCCGCCAGCCGCTCCGGGTCCGATCTCGGCGTCGGGCGCTGAGCACTGGCGCCTCGACACCATCGTCCTCGACGCCGGCCACGGCGGCCACGACGCAGGCGGCGTCGGGATCGGGACGACGGACCGCGACGTGGCCTTCGCCGTCGTCCGCGCGCTGGGCCCGATGATCCAGCGCGAACTCGGCGTCAACGTCGTCTACACGCGCGAAACCAACACATTCGTCGAGGTCCGGGACCGGGGACGGATCGCCAACCAGGAGGGCGGAAAGCTCTTTATCTCGATCCACGGGAATGCCGGCGTGGCGTCGGCCTACGGGACGGAGACGTTCTTCCTCGCCCCGCGCGGCTCGGCCCGCGCCAGCGAGGTGATGCAACGTGAGAACGCCGTCATCGAACTCGAGAGCGACCCCAGTTACTACGCCGACTTCGCCGACGGCGGCGACATCCTGCGGTCGCTCGCGATGAGCGCGTACCAGGAAGAGAGCCAGCACCTCGCGACGCTGATCGAGGGCGAGTTCGTCCGCGCCGGGCGCCGGAGCCGTGGCGTCAAGCAGGACAACTTCATGGTGCTCTGGGCCGCCTCGATGCCGGCCGTCTTGGTGGAGGTCGGGTTCGTCACCAACCCCGACGAGGCGCGCTTGCTGTCGTCGCGCGAGGGCGTGGAGCAGACCGCCCGAGCCATCTTCAATGCCGTCCGCGCCTACAAGGAGTCCTACGAGCGCGGCCTGCGCGCGGCGAGCCAGTAGCGTCGGCGCGGGGACGGGACGTAGCGACCTTGCGCGTCCCGACTCCTCCCGCTCGCCCGTGTCCGATCTCGCCGCTGCCCTCCGCACCGTCCCCGACTTCCCGTCGCCCGGGATTCAGTTCAAGGACCTGACGCCGATCCTGGCCGACCCCGGCCTGTTCGAGGAGCTGCTGACGGCGCTGGCGGCGCCCTGGGAGCGGGCCGGCATCACGCACGTCGTCGGGATCGAAGCGCGCGGGTACTGGTTCGGGGCGGCGCTGGCGGCCCGGCTCGGGGCGGGCTTCCTGCCCGCTCGCAAGCCCGGCAAGCTGCCCGGCGCCACGCTGCGCGAGAGCTACGCGCTCGAGTATGGACAAGACGCCATCGAACTGCACGCCGCCGACCTCCCGGCGGGCGCTCGCGTGCTCGTCCACGACGATGTGATCGCGACGGGCGGGACGGCCGCCGCCGCGTGCCGACTCGTCGAGGCCGCCGGGGCGACCATCGCCGGGCTCTCGTTCGCCGTCGAGATCGCGTTTCTGGACGGCCGCAAGCGGTTGCCCAACGTGCCCGTCGAGGCTACGATCGTGGTGTAGGGACCTCGTTGCGAATGGGAACGGGGAGAGGGCAGAGCACGTGGCGCGGCGTCCACAATTGGACACCAACATTTTCCCCGTTCCCACTACGCCCGCGCGCCGAGCAGGCGCAAGCCATTGAGGCTGACCAGCACCGTGCTCCCCTCGTGGCCGACGACTGCCAGCGGGAGGGGCAAACCGACCGTCAGGATCGACAGCACCATCACGGCAATCATCCCGAACGAGATGGCGAGGTTGACCGCTAGCGTTCGGCGCGTACGGCGGCTGAGACGTAGCAGGTAGGGGATCTTGCCCACGTCGTCGGCCATCAGCACCACGTCGGCCGTTTCCAGCGCCACGTCCGTCCCGGCCCCGCCCATCGCGATCCCCAACGTCGCCGCCGCCAGCGCGGGCGCGTCGTTGACGCCATCGCCGACCATCGCGACCGCGCCCCACGTCGTCTCTAGCTTGCGGATGAGCGCCACCTTGTCTTCGGGCAGCAGGTCCGCGTAGACCGCGTCGACGCCGGCCTCTTCCGCCATCGCCTGGCCGACGGAGGCCGTGTCGCCGGTCAGCATCGCGACGTGCTCGATGCCGAGCGCGTGGAGCTGGGCGACGACCTCGCGCGCGCTCGGGCGGAGCACGTCGGCGAACGCCAGCACGCCGACGGCCCGCTCGCCGCTGGCGCCGGTCTCGGTCACGATCACGGCCGTCCGGGCCTGGGCGCGGAGCCGCTCCACCTCTGCGAGCGCCGCGTCCAAGCGGACGACGGCGCCGTCCTGGAAAAAGCCCGGGTTGCCGACGCGGACGGTCTGGCCGCCGACCGTGCCGGTCACGCCGCGCCCGGCGACCGCCCGGAAGTCGTCGGCCTCCGCGACCTCGAGCTCGCGCGTCGCCGCCTCGCGGACGGTCGCTCTCGCTAGGTGGTGCTCGCTCCACGCCTGCACGGCGGCGGCGATTGCCACGAGGCGATCCGGGTCGCCGTCGAGCGACACGGCGTCGGTGAGGCGCGTCTGGCCCGCCGTCAGCGTGCCCGTCTTGTCGAAGGCGACCGCGCGGACGCGCGCGGCCTCCTCGACCGTCACGCCGCCCTTGAAGAGCACGCCGCTCCGCGCGGCGGCGGCGATGGCGCTGAGCACGGCGGCGGGCGTCGAGATGACGAGCGCGCACGGGCTGGCAGCCACCATCAGCGTCATCGCGCGGTAGAACGCTGGGCGGAAGGGCTCGGCCCAGCCCAGGATCGGGACGGCGACCGCCAGCACCGTCAGCGCGATCACGCCGAGCGCGTAGGGCTGCTCGAAGCGGTCGATGAGCCGTTGCGTCTCGGCCTTCTGGGCTTGCGCGTCCTCCACCATCGCGATCACGCGGGCGATGGCGCTGTCCTCGGCCGTCTTCGTGACCCGCACGTCGAGCGCGCCGCCGCCGACGGTCGTCCCGCCGAACACGTCGTCGCCCTCGGCCTTCGTCACCGGCACGCTCTCGCCGGTCAGCGAGGCCTGGTCGACGGCGCTGCGGCCGCTGAGGACCACGCCGTCGAGCGGGATCCGGCCGCCCGGCAGCACGCGCACGGCGTCGCCCACGGCGACCTCCTCGACGGGGACCTCGACCCAGACGCCGTCGCGCTCGACGCGGGCCTCGTCGGGCCGGAGCGCCATCAGCGCGCCGATGGCGCTCCGGCTCCGCCCGATGGCGACGTTCTGCAAGACGTTCGAGAGCGAGAACAGGAACAGCAGCATCGCCCCCTCGAAGGGCGCCCCGATCGCCAGCGCGCCCAGCGCCGCGAGGACCATCAGCAGGTCGATGTCGGCCGTCCGCCGCCGCAGCGCCGCCAGCCCGGCGCGCACGCCGAACCACCCACCAAAGGCGTACGAGACCGCATACCCGACCCCGCTGACGAGCGGCCACGCCTGCCACTCGGCCACGACCCCGGCGATCAGCCCCACCAGCGCCAGCCCGACGAAGACGGCCTCCCGCTTCCACGCCGCCGTGTCGTCCGGCGCACGGGCGGGCTCGGCGGACCCTCGGGAGGGCGCCGTGAGGGAAAGGGCCGAGGAGTCGGACGGAGGAGGCACGGTGGCGCAACGTGAGACCGACTCTACGCCAGGCGCCCGCTCGGTGTGCCCTCCGGCCCGTGGGGCGAGGGCGACTCGGCGTGCGGGGACGTCCCCGTCCTGTCCCTCCAGACGCCGGTCAGCCGACGGCGATGCAGCTGATCTCGACGCAGGCCCCGTGCGGCAACTCGCCGACCTCCAGCGCCTCGCGCGCGGGCGTGGCCCCGCTGAAATACCGGGCGTAGACCTCGTTGACGTACGCATAGTCGGACATGTCGCGCAGGAAGAGCGTCACCTGAACGACGTGCGCGAAGTCCATGTCGGCCGCGCGGAGGACGGCGCCGATGTTGTCGAGCACCTGGGCCGTCTCGTCCTGGACGTCGCCTTCGATCATCTCACCCGTCTTCGGGTCCTGCGCGATCTGGCCCGACACGTAGAGCGTGCCTCCGACGAGCAGACCCTGGCAGTAGGGGCCGATGGCGGCGGGGGCATCGGGCGTCTTGATCCGCTCGCGGCGGGAGGGCGTCTGCGGGACCATAGGGGTGGGGGGACCGGGAGAGCCAAGATCCGGGCTGCGCCCGGGGACGAGGGCGAAGAAGGGGGAAACTCGCCGTGGCACAGGTTTTTACACATCGCTTACATAGAGCGTTGTCGCCGTGTATCCTGACGGCCGTGTGGTCAGCCAGACCCCGAATCTCCACCCGACCCTCGCGGCGGCCTCACCGAGGCGGCCTAGCTTGGCGGGCCCCATTTCCCCCCGCACGCCATGAGCCGCAACGGCCGCGTGCTCGTCGCCATGAGCGGCGGCGTCGACTCCTCGGTCACGGCCGGCCTCCTGCACGAGGCGGGCTACGAGGTCGTGGGCGTGACCATGAAGACGTGGGACTACGAGACCTCGCTGGGCGGCTCGGGCGTCTCGCGCACGCAGTCCGGGTGCTGCTCGCTCGACGACATGAACGACGCGCGAGCGGTCGCCGTCCGCTTGGGCGCCAGCCACACCGTCGTCGACATCCGCGAGGAGTTCGGCGGCTGGGTCATCGACCGGTTCGCGAGCGACTACCTCGCCGGGCGCACGCCCAACCCGTGCGTGTTGTGCAACACGCACATCAAGTGGGCCGCCCTCATGAAGCGCGCCGACGCGCTCGGCTGCGAGCACATCGCCACGGGCCACTACGCCCGCGTCCGCGAGCACGACGGCCGGTGGACCGTGAGCCGGGGCCTCGACGCCAGCAAGGACCAGTCGTACGTGCTGTGGGGCGTCGCGCAAGAGCACCTCGCGCGGACGCTCTTCCCCCTCGGCGGGCTGGCGAAGACCGAGATCCGGCGGCTGGCGGCCGAGATGGGCATGGGCCACGTCGCCGGAAAGAAGGACTCGTACGAGATCTGCTTCGTGCCGGACGACGACTACCGGGGCTTCCTGCGCCGCCGCGAGCCGTCGCTGGCGGCGCTCGCGGGCGGGCCGTTCGTCCATGTCGAGACTGGCGAGACGGTGGGGACGCACGACGGGTACCCATTCTACACGGTCGGCCAGCGGCGGTTGGGGATCGCGCTCGGCGAGCCGGTCTACGTGGTCCGCATCGAGCCCGAGACCAACACCGTAGTCGTGGGCCCGCGTGCGGCGCTTGGGGCCCGGGCGCTGGCGGCCGAGGGCGTGGTGTGGGGGAAGTGGGCGGGCATCGACGGCGAGGCGGCGCTGCACGGCCAGATCCGCCACCGCGACCCCGGCGCGGGCGCCGTCGCCCGGCAGACCGGCCCAGACGCCTTCGAGGCCGTCTTCGAGACGCCCCGCGCGGCCGTCGCCCCGGGCCAGGCCGCCGTGCTCTACGACGGCGACGACGTGGTCGCCGGCGGCTGGATCGCCCACGCGCCCGCCGTCCCCGACGCCGCCGCGTCCTCCGACTTTATCTCCCTCCCGACGCTGTGATCGACGAGCCCGGACCCGGCGAGCGCGAGTGCCCGAGCTGCGGGTTCACCGTCGCCGACGACCTCGACACGTGCCCGTACTGCGGCTACGAGTTCCCGGTCCGCAAGGCGAGCATGACCGCGAGCGCGTGGCTGTTCGTCGGGCTGATGGTGCTGTTCGCGCTTCCCGTGCTGGCGTGGCTGCTGGGCTTTTTCGGGTAGGACGCCGCCGATGCCCGACGCCTCGGCGTACGAACGGGCCGGGTCGGTGCGTCTCGCGAGCATCCGCCTCTGTCGCCATGCGCCTCGCCCTCGTCGCCGCCGTCTGCCTCGTCGCCGGGTGCGACCTCTTTTCGGAGGTCGATCCGCCCAGCCGGGAGCCGCTGGCGCCAGCCACGTACGCCGTCACCTTCGAGGCAACGTGGAGCGCGGAGACGCACCCGGAGGCGTTTCCGCCGGACCCCCACTTTTCGCGATTGACCGGCGCCGCGCATACGGCCGAGGTGTCGCTCTGGCGCCTCGGGGCGGTCGCCAGCGACGGCGTCCGCGCGATGGCCGAGACCGGGAGCATGGCCGGGCTCCGCGCCGAGGTCGAGGCGCTCGGCGACGCGGCGGCGTACGTCGAGGGCGACCCGCTGCGCCCCTCGCCCGGCACCGCGGGCGCCACCGTCACCGTCACCGACGCCCGCCCGGTCGCGACGGTCGTGAGCATGCTGGCGCCCAGCCCCGACTGGTTCGTCGGCGTCGACGGCCTCGACCTCCGCGACGGCGATGGCTGGGCGGACCGCGTGGTCGTCGACGCCGTCGTCTACGACGCGGGCACGGACGACGGCGCGGGCTACACGGCCCCGGACGCGCCGCGCACGGACCGGGCGCCGATCGCGGCCGTCGCCTACGCCCCGCTCGCGGGCACCGTCGTCGGGCGGCTGGTGTTCGAGCGGCAGTAGGGGACGGGGGACCGAGGACCGGGGACCACGGACTGACATCCGGGGGGTGGGGTCCTGCCGCCCGCCTCGGCGCTGAGGTCAACTGGGCTGATTCTGCGCTCCTGCGCGCTTGCGTTCGCATCTTCCCGTCCCCCGTCCCCCGTCCCCCGTCCCCCATGCCCCTCGACGTTGCTCCGCGACATCCGCTGGATGTTCTCGCCCTCGCCGCCCACCCCGACGACGTCGAGCTCTGCGCCGGCGGCACGATGTGCCTGCTCGCGGACCAGGGCTACCGGACCGGCATCGTGGACTTTACGCGCGGCGAACTCGGCACGCGCGGCACGCCAGAAGGCCGGATGAAAGAAGCCGCCCGCGCCGGTGAGATTCTGGGGCTGGCGGCGCGCGAAAACCTCGGGCTTCCCGACGGCGACATCCAGAACACGAAGGAGACGCAGCGCGCGCTGATCCGGTCGATCCGGCGGCACCGCCCGCGCATCGTGCTCATCACCGCCGAACACGTCCGCCACCCCGACCACGGGGACGCGACAACGCTGGCGGTCGACGCCCTCTTTTACAGCGGGCTGGCGAAGATCGAGACGGCCGAGGACGACGGGACGCCGCAAGAGGCGTGGCGCCCGCACCACGTGCTCCACTACCTCCAGGCGCTCGACGTCGAGCCGACGTTCGTCGTCGACGTGTCGTCGGTATGGGAGCGGCGGATGCAGGCGCTGCTGGCGTTCGAGAGCCAGTTCTACCAGCCCGGCCGCGGCGGTGACGGCACCGACGGCGGCGATGGCCCGGAGACGTACATCTCAAACCCGCGCTTCCTGAAGTGGGTCGAGGCCCGGGCGCGGACCTACGGCTACCGCATCGGCGCCGACTTCGGCGAGCCGTTCGTGTACCGCCATGGACCCGTCGGGGTGAACGATTTGGTCGCCGTACTCGACCGCGAGCGCCCGTTTCGGTGATCGGTCGTCAGAGATCAGGGATTCGAGAACCGATCACTGACGACTGACAACCCGTCTCTCAGCTCTCGAAGGCGTACGACAGCAGCTCGGCCGAGGTCTCGAAGGGCTGGCCGTCGGGGACCGTCACCGCGGCGACCGACTGGAGGACGCGCTCGGCGTCCGTGCCGAGGTGCTGGCGGAGGGAGGCCTGAAGCCCGCCGAAGAGCGCCTGCGCCGCCTCCGCGCCGGACGAGGGCAGGACGATGGCGGCCCGCTTGCGCGGGGCGTCGACCAGCAACCGGTCGGTCGGGCGGAGCGCCGAGCGGAGCCCGGCCTCGACGGCGTGGAAGTAGGCCGCCTCAGGCGCGGCCGGGTCGACCCGGAGGGCAACCACCACAAATGGGATGCCGGCGCTGCGGCTGGCGAAGGCGGCGTCGAGGGCGATGCGGAAGTCGGCGCCGGGGTCGGCCGCAGGAGCGCTGGCGCCGATGGGCGCGAAGGAGGGCATCGGCGGCGGGGCACCGGGCGCCGGGCCGGGGGCGACATCGCCGCCCCCGCGAGAGTCGGCGAGGTAGCCCTGCTGGAGAAGCTCATCGGCCGGGTCGAGACCGAAGGGGTCGGCGGGCGGAGCGAGCAGCGACGGGTGCGGCGCGTCGGGCGGTACGACCTCGGTGGTTGGGGGGTCGAGGGTGCTCGCGCCGGTCGCCGCCGGTGTCGGCGAGGGCGCCGGGTCGGGAATGGGCGACGCCTCGGGAGCGGGCGTGGGCTCCGCCTCGGTGGCAGGCGCCGAATGCTGGGGCGCCTCGGGCGGACCGGCGTTCGAGAAGGTGGTCGTGAACCCGTCGGTCGGCGCGGGGGCTTCGGGAGCCGGCTCGGGCTCCGGCGCCAGCGGGGCGGTCGGCTCGGCCGGCGGCTCAGAGGGCGCGGTCGCCTCTACAGAGGCGCCGTCGCTGGAGGGGAATTGGGCGGGGAGCGAGAGCGAGATCGAGCCGTCGGTGCTCAGACGGACCGTGCCGTCGACGAGGCCCTCGACGACATCGAGCAGCCGCCGCGAGGCCTCGTTGGCCGGGTCGCCCAGGCCAAGCACCAGCGTCACCTCGTGCTGGCGGAAGGCGCCGACGAGGTCGGAGAACGCTTCGTGGAACGCCTCGAAGGTCTCGAACTGGACCAGCGGCGTGAAGTCCTCGATCACCACGCGCGCCGGGCGGTCCTTGGCGACGAGGGCCACCAGATCACGGTACGACTTGACGAGCCCGGCCATGCCCTTGGCGGCGAGGTCGGCGGCAGAGGGGATGCGCAGCACGCGGAGTGTGCCGGCGCGGTGCGCCGCCGGAACGTCGAGGCCGACCTGCTGGCCCACGCCGACGAGTTCCTGGGGCGCGCGCGGCGAGAACACCAGGCACGAGTCGCCGGCGTCCACGGTGGCCTTGGCGGTACGGAGGGCGAGGGCCGAGCGCCCGGCGCCGGCGCGGCCGACGAGCAGGTAGGCGCGGCCGGGCGCGAGGCCGCCCCACTGGCGGTCCACGGCGTCGAGGCCGGAGGGGGAGGGCATGAGGGCGGTCATGGTCGAGAGAGAGGCGCGCCCGGGCGGTTGCAAACGGTGTGCCATGGCCGGGAGCGGCCCGTAGCGCGTCCCGTTCGGGAGGCCCGGTGCGCCAGGGAGGCGGGACGTACCCGGCGCGTCTCCTCCCGTACCCCTCCGGTTGCCGACGGATCCGCCCGCGCAGCGTGGCGGTGCCGCTCGGCGGCGGCCCTACCTTTCGGGCCCCGCCCGCCCGCCCCCGATGGACGCCGACCTCCGCTCGATCCAAGACGCCCGCGACGCCGTTGCCCGCGTCGCCGCCGCTCAGAAGCAGTTCAAGACCGCCGACCAGGCCACCGTCGACCGCGTTGTCGCCGCGATGGTGGAGGCGGGCGCCCGCGAGGCCAAGCGGCTGGGGCAGCTCGCGCACGACGAGACGGGCTTCGGCAAGCCCGAGTCGAAAGAGCAGAAAAACCTGTTCGCCACGCGCACGCTGGCGGCGCGGATGGAGGGCATGAAGACGGCTGGCATCATCGCCAAGAGCGACGACGGGGCCGTCTGGACCGTCGCTTCCCCGATGGGCGTCGTCGCCGCGCTCGTGCCGTCGACGAACCCCACGTCGACCGCCTTTTACAAGGCCATCATCTCGGCCAAGGCGCGGTGCGGGATCGTGATGAGCCCCCACCCGCGCGCCGCGCGCTGCACGGCCGACGCGCTCAACGTGGTCGCGCAAGCGGCGTACGAAGCGGGCGCCCCCGAAGGCCTGTTCGCCTGCCTCGGCGCCGACGGCGGCCCGATCACGATTGCCGGGACCGACGCCCTCCTCGAACACCCGCTCACCGACGTCATCCTGGCGACCGGCGGCGGGGCCATGGTCCGCGCGGCGTACTCCAAGGGCAAGCCGGCATACGGCGTCGGCTCGGGCAACGTGCCCGCCTACGTCGACCGCAGCGCCAACGTCGAGAAGGCCGCCGCCGACATCCTGACGGGCACCTCGTTCGACTGGGGCACGCTCTGCTCGACGGAGCGCTCGGTCATCGCCGATGCGCCCATCCGGCAGCGCCTGCTCGACGCACTCCGCGAGCGCGGCGGCCACATCTGTTCCGACGGCGAAGCCGCCAAGCTCCGCGCCGTCATCAAGCCGGGCGGCCGGTTCAACACCGAGATCGTGGGCCAGAGCCCGCGCCGGATCGCCGAGATGGCCGGGTTCTCTGTGCCGGAGAGCACACGCGCTCTGATCGCCGAGGTCGACACGGTCGGCCCGGACGAGCCGATCTCGATGGAGACATTGTCGCCCATCCTGAGCTTCTACGCCGCCGACGGCTGGGAGGCCGGGTGCACGCGGTGCATCGAGATCCTGGAGTTCGGCGGCATCGGGCACACCCTCGCGCTCCACGCCACGTCCGGCCGCGTCATCGAGCAGTTCGGCCTCAAGAAGCCGTCGATGCGGATCGTCGTCAACACGGTCGCCGCGCTCGGCTCGGTCGGCCTGACGACGGCGCTGTTCCCGGCGATGACGCTAGGTCCAGGCACGGTCGGCGGCTCGATCACGTCCGACAACGTGACGCCGATGCACTTGGTCAACCTCAAGCGCGTGGCGTTCGAGACGGCGCCGCTCAACGACGACGCCGGCCAGCCGCTGGCGCCGGGGGCGCAGCGACCGGCGCGTCCCCGGCCGACCGCCCTCGCGTCGCCCGTCCCCGCGTCGCCCGCCCGCCAGCCGTCGGGCGACGGGTCGTGGATGGAGGAGATCGAGGCGCGTCTCGTCGCGCGCGCGGGCAACCCTCCAGTCGGCGCCGCCAACGCGGCCGTGACGCCGCCCGCCCCGGCGAAGACGTCCGCTTCGGCCTCGGCGCCCGCCTCGTCGGCCCTGCCGCTGCCCGACCCGCAGATCGAGTCGCTCGTCCGGCGCTTCCGCAAGTAGCCGCGAGCCGGTCGATGGGTCCTCGACAGGAAGGGCTCGCAGGGCGGCGTCATCGGGAACGGCCGACACCCACGTCGGGCCCCGCCCGTAGACTCCGCCATGGCCGAGCCGCTCCCGACCCCTGCCGATCTGCAAGACGGGTTCACCCTGGGCACCCTGCCCCCCGGCCCCGTCGCGGACCGGCTGATCGAGGCGGCCAGCCACGTCCCCGACCGCCCGGACCGGGTGCTCGCGCTGGCGCTGGAGGCCCAGGCGCTGGCCGGCGACGACCCGCTCGCGGCGGCCTTCGCGCTGGGCTACGAAGGCTTCGCACGCTACCTCC
The DNA here is from genome assembly GCF_046845665.1 of Rubrivirga aquatilis. Classification (GTDB taxonomy): domain Bacteria; phylum Bacteroidota; class Rhodothermia; order Rhodothermales; family Rubricoccaceae; genus Rubrivirga. Next base: position 1,160,923 of record NZ_CP177355.1, read on the forward strand.
TGTCCGAGCACGAGGCCGCGCTCGGCCTGCTGACGCGCGCGCTCGCGGCGATGGAACCCCTCGGCGACCTTGCGGGCCGTTCGCTGATGCTCGGCGTGCTCGCCTCGGTCCACGTCAGCCTGGGGCACTACGACGAGGCGCTCGACATCGCGCTCGGCAACCTCAGCGTCGCGCGCGCGCTCGGTGACACCGGGCAGGAGGCCTGGATCCGCGCGATGATGGGCAACGCCTACATCGAGCTCGACCAGCCCGACCGCGCCCTCGAACACGGCGAGGCGGCGCTGCGGCTCTTCGCCGACCTCGACCACGCCGTCGGACAGGCGCGTGCCCACACGGCGCTCGGCGGCGCCTTGCGATCGCTCGCACGCTACGACGAGGCCCGCGCCCACTTCGAGGCCGCGCTCCGGCTCTCCCGTGAGCACGCCTCGACGCTGACCGAGGCGCGCGCGCTCCACGACCTCGGCGTGCTCGCGCATCTGTGCGGCGAGGACGAGGAGGCGCTCGCGCTCCACCGCGAGGCGCTCCGGATCCGCACCAGGGTCGGCAACCGGCAGGCGCAGGCCACCAGCTTGATCGCCATCGGCCAGACGCTCGCCGACATGGGGCGCCCCGACGACGCCCGCCCGGCGCTCCACGAGGCGCTCGGGATTGCCCAGGACGTGGGCGCCGAGCCGCGCGTCGCCGAGGCCCACGCGGCGCTCGCCGATGCGCACGAGGCAGCGGGCGACGCTCCCGCCGCGCTCCGCCACCTCCGCGCCTTCCACGACTTGCGCGAGGCGATGCTATCGGCCCAGGCGCGCAGCCGCATCCAGACCGTCGAGGTCCGCGCCGAGGCCGAGCGCGCCCAGCAGGAGGCCGAGATGGCGCGCATCCGGACCGAGGAGCTCGGCGCGGCGAATGAGGAGCTCTCCGAGACCTTGCGTGAGCTCCGTACGGCGCAGACCCGGCTCGTCCAGTCCGAGAAGCTGGCGTCGCTGGGGCGCCTGTCGGCCGGGCTCGCCCACGAGATCCAGAACCCGCTCAATTTCGTCGCCAACTTTGCCGAGCTCAACAACGAGCTGGCGACCGACCTGCTGGCGACGCTGGAGGCCGCGCTCGACGGCGGCGACTTCGACCCCGAAGAGGCGCGCGACGACCTCGAGGCGATCGTCTCGAACTCGGCCCGCGTCCGCGACCACGCCCGCCGCGCCGACGCGATTGTTCGCGGGCTGATGGGCCACGTCCGCGACGTCGGCGGCGAGCGCCGCCCGGCCGACCTCCACGAGCTCATCGAGCAGGCGGTCTCGACCGTGCTCGGGCCATCGGTCGTGCGCGTCGAGCGCGCCTATGGCGAGATCGCGCCCGTCGAGCTGGCGCCGGCCTCGGTCCAGCGCGTCTTCGTCAACCTGTTCGAGAACGCGCGGTGGGCCGTCGAGCACCGCGCCGAGGCGGCGGAGAACGGCTTCGTGCCGACCGTCCGGATCGAGACGGCGCCCATCGAGGCGGGCATCGAGGTCCGCGTGGTCGACAACGGCATCGGGATCCCCCTCGCGCACTGCACGCGCGTCTTCGAGCCGTTCTTCACCACCAAGCCGGCGGGCTCGGGCACGGGCCTGGGCCTGTCCCTCGCCTACGACATCGTGACGGAGGGACACGGCGGCACGCTCGCCGCCTACAGCCGCGAGGGCGATGGCGCCACGTTCGTGCTCACGCTGCCGGCGTGAGGGCACGGCGAGGCTGGCGGAGTTCTCGGCGGTCGGTCGGTCTCCTAAGGCGTCCCCTCTCCCTTCGGGAGAGGGACAACGCGTAGCGTCGGCGAAGCCAGGGTGAGGGTTTCTGGCAGCCGGCGCCAGCGGTGCACGACGCCGTTGCAGGCAACGGCGCTACGGGGTGCGTCGCGATCGCGAGGCGGGCGTGCGCGAGCCGGTCCCCCTCCTCCGGCCCCTCCTCCCCGCCTGCGCGGGGACAGGCTGGAGGAGGGGCCGGAGGCTCTGCTCGCCTGCTGGCGAAGCAGATCCGTCGGCGCCAGCCCCACGTCCGTTACCCCTCCATTACCTCCGCCTCGAAGGCCACCAGCGCCTCGTCCTCGACGCGGTAGCTGACCTGGATGGGGTGGCAGCACACCTCGCAGTCCTCGACGTAGCGCTGGGCGGGGACCGACGGGTCGACCAGCATCGAGATGGGGGCGAAGCAGTACGGGCAGGCGAAGGGGACCTCGATCTCAGTCACGGCGGCTAGGTTGGGGAGCCCCGCCTACGCCGCCGTGCCGATGCCCGCTCCCGCGCTCCGCCTCGCCGCCCTCGGCCTCGCGCTGGCGGGCTGCGCGTCCGCCCCGCCGCCGGGCGTCGCCGACGGCCCCCCGTGGCCCGCGCCCCGCCCCGACCCTGCCCTCCAGGCCGCCGTCGAGGCGCTGGCGGACGGGTTCGACGGCGTCTCGGGCGTCTACGTCCGCCACCTCCCGACCGGCCGCGAGGCCGCGCTCCGCGCTGACGAGGCGTTCCCGACCGCCAGCCTCGTCAAGGTCCCCATCCTGATCGGCGTCTTCGAGCGGATCGAGGCCGGCGACCTCGCACTCGGCACCCGGCTCACGTTCCGGGACTCGCTCCGCTACATCGAGGACGAAGGCGAGTTGTTCGCCCAGCTCCAGGACTCGTCGACGGTGATGCTGCACTCGGCCGTCGAGCAGATGCTCTCCGCGTCCGACAACACCGCCAGCCTGTGGCTCCAGGGGATCGTCACCGGGGCCGCCGTCAACGAGTGGCTGGCGGGGCACGGCTTCGAGACGACGCGCGTGAACAGCCGCGTCGACGGCCGCCGGGGCGACTGGGAGCGGTTCGGGTGGGGCCAGACGACGCCGCGCGAGATGGCCGAGCTGCTCCGCCGCATCGTCGACGGCCAGGCCGTCTCGCCGGCGGCCGACCACGAGATGCACCGGCTGCTCACGCGGACGCACTGGGACGACGAGGCGCTCTCGGCCGTCCCGCCGAGCGTGCAGGTCGCCAGCAAGCAGGGCGCCGTGAGCCGCTCGCGGAGCGAGGTCGCCGTCGTCCACGCGCCGTCGGGGCCGTACGTGCTGGCGGTGCTCACGCGCGAGCAGGCCGACACGCGCTGGGCGCCCGACAACGCGGGCTACGCGTTGATCCGCGCGGTCAGCCGCGCGGCGTGGGCCGCCTTCGAACCGCGTTCGCGCTGGCGCCCGCCGGCCGGATCCGAGCGGTTCCGGTTCTAGAACCGATCGGCCGTCGGCTGGCGGCCGAGGCGCCGCGTGGTGGCCTCCGGGTCCGGGCGGAGGCTGCTGCGCGCTGTCTAGTTCGTCAGGCTCCGGATCGGCGCCGGGATCCGGCCGCCGCGGTGCGCGAAGACGACGTTCGAGACCTGGGACACCGGCTGGATCGGCGCGCGGCCGAGCAGCCCGCCGTAGTCGGCCCACTCGCCGACGCCCTTGCCCGCGACGGGCAAGAGCCGCACGGCCGTCGTCTTGTCGTTGATCATGCCAATCGCGAACTCGTCGAACAGGATGCCTGCGATGGTCTCGGCGGAGGTGTCGCCGGGGATGGCCACCATGTCGAGGCCGACCGAGCAAATCGCGCTCATGGCCTCCAGCTTTTCGAGCGACAGGTGACCCGCCGCTGCCGCCTCGATCATCGCCTGGTCCTCGCTGACCGGCATGAACGCGCCCGACAGCCCGCCGACGTGGCGGGCGGCCATCAGCCCGCCGCGCTTGACGGCCTCGTTGAGCATCGCGAGGGCCGCCGTCGTGCCGGGCGCGCCGACGTGTTCGAGCCCGAACGCTTTGAGCACGTCGCCGACCGAGTCGCGCTCGGCGGGCGTCGGCGCCAGCGAGATGTCGACGACGCCGAACGGGATGGCCTGCCCGGACCGCTCGCGCAGCCGCTCGGCCACGCGCCGGCCGATGAGCTCGCCCGCGCGCGTGATCTTGAAGGCGGCCGTCTTGATGGCGTCGGTGACGGCCCCGAAGTCGCCCCGGTCGCCGACGGCCTCGACGGCGCGGAGCACGACGCCCGGCCCGGAGATCCCGACGTTGAGCGCGGCGCCGGGCTCGGACGGCCCGTGGAAGGCGCCCGCCACGAAGGGGTTGTCGCCGACGGCGTTGCAGAAGGCCACGAACTTGGCGCACCCGATGGAGTCGCGGTCGGCCGTCCGCGCGGCCATGCCCTTGATGGCGTGCGCGACTTGCAGCACGGCGTCGGCGTTGATGCCCGCCTGCGTGCTCCCGACGGCGACCGATCCGCACACGCGCGCGGTCGTCGCGAGCGCCTCGGGGAGCGCCTCGATGAGCGCCGCGTCGCCGGGCGTGGCGCCCTTCTCGACGAGCGCGGTGAACCCGGCGATGTAGTCGACGCCGACCTCGGTGGCGGCCTGGTCGAGCGTCTCGGCCAGCCGCACGAAGCCCTCGGCGTCGAGCCCCTCGGCCGCGAGCGCGGCGGGCGTGATGGAGATGCGCTTGTTGGCGATCCGCACGCCGTACTGCCGCTCGACGTCCTGCGCGGCGGCCACGTGCTGCTCGGCGGTCCGGGTGACGCGGTCGTAGATGTTGCGCCGCGTCGACTCGGCGTCGCGGCTGGCGCACCCGCGCAGGCTGATCCCGAGCGTGACCGTCCGGATGTCGAAGGCGTCGGCCTCCGTCATGCGGACGGTGTCGAGGATCTCGGAGAGGGCGAGGGGCATGGGGTGGGGGGATCGGCCACCGGCGACCGGCGATCGGGGAGTTACGTGAGGGAACGGGCCAGCCCATGGAGCACCCGACCAACACGGTCGGCGTCGTCGCGGAGGGCGCGGGCGGCGTCGGAGGGCATCAAGCCGACGCGACGGGCGATCTCGATCTGCGTCCGCAGTTCGTAGAGCGAGCCGCGAGCGGTGCGAAGGAACCGGACGTAGTCCTTGCGGGACTGGCGGCCCCACCCCTCGGCGATGTTCGAGGGGACGGAGACGGCGGCGCGGCGCATCTGGGACCGCAGGCCGAACGTCTCCTCCGCGGGGAACGCATCGGTCGCGCGGTACAGCGCCTCGGCCAGCGCGACCGCGAGCTGCCACGCTTCGAGGTCCTCAAAGCTCCGGATCTGGCGCGGGCGCTCTTCCCCCGATGGCCGATGGCCGGTCGCCGATGGCCCTGCCGTCATGGCCGGTGCATCGCCTGGAACAGCTCCTCGTGCTGCAGGAGCACGCGCGCGCCGAGCGCCTCGCCCCGGGCGGTGAGCGCGTCACGGACTGCGCCGAGGTCGGTCCCGCCCGCGAGGTCGGCCACCAGAACGACCGTGAAGTAGCCCTGGAGCACCTTCTGCGACACGTCCAGGATGTTGGCGCCGGCGGCCGAGAGCTCGGCGGTGACCGCCGCCAGCACGCCCGGCCGGTCATGGCCGTAGGCCGTCACGACGACGCGCGTGGCGTCGGCGGCGGGGCCCTCGGAGGCGAGCATCGGGGCGGCGGGCGCGCGGTCCGGGCCCGGCGTGCGGGCGTCGAGCACGGCGCGGGCCACGCGTTCGACGCGCTCGGGCGTCGCCTCCGGGCCGAGGGCCGAGGCGATGCGGTCGATGAGGGCGCGGACGTCGGAGGGCATGGGTGTCGCGGGCGACGGAGCGGAGCCCGAAGGTACCGCCGGGCTCCGGGCGCGTCCCCGGCTGGCGGTCCGCCCCGCGCGGCGGGCGAGCGCCGCGGCGGGGCGGAACCCCGGGCCGGGCGCGCGGGTGGAGCGCCCCCATCCGCCCGTCCGAACCCATGTCCGACTTCGTCCGCGTCGCGTCCACCCACGACCTCGCCGACGGCGAGATGCGGCAGGTCGACGCCGACGGCACCGCCGTGCTGCTGTCTCGCGTCAACGGCGCGTTCCACGCCTGCACCGCCTTCTGCACGCACTACGGCGCCCCCCTCGTCGACGGCGTCCTCGACGGCACGACCGTCGTTTGCCCCTGGCACCACGCCGCCTTCGACGTGGCCTCGGGCGCGCTCTGCCAGCCGCCCGCGCTCGACGCCCTCCGGAGCTTCCCCGTCCGCGTCGTCGGCGACGACGTGCTCGTCGCCGCGCCCGCCGACGCCGACGCCCACGGCAAGGGCATTGCCTACCGCGAGAGCGACGGCGAGACGCCCGCCATGGCCGACGTCGACGCGGCCGCGGACGACCGGCTGTTCCTGCTGGTCGGGGCGGGGGCCGCTGCCTCGGCGTGTGCCGAGGCGCTCCGCGCGGAGGGCTACCGGGGACGGCTCGTGATGGCGACGCCCGAAACGCGGGCCCCCTACGACCGCACCAAGCTCTCGAAGGGCTACCTCGCCGACCCCGACGACGCCGCGCTCCGGCTCCGCGACGGCGCGTTCTACGAGAGCCACGGCGTCGAGACCTGGACGGGCCGCGCGGTCACCGCCCTCGACCCCGACGCCCGCACGGCCACCTTCGAGGACGGCGAGACCGTGACGTACGACGTGGCGCTCGTCGCCTCCGGCGGCACGCCCCGCCGTCTCCCCATCGACGGCGCGACGCTCGACGGCGTCCTGCTGCTTCGGTCGTGGGACGACGCCCGGACCCTGGCCGGCCGCGTTGGGAAGGCGACGTCCGTCGCCATCATCGGCGCCTCGTTTATCGGCATGGAGGCCGCGTCGAGCTTGCGCGGGCGGGGGCTGGAGGTGACGGTCATCGGCCGCGAGGAGACGCCGTTCGAGGGCGTGCTCGGGCCCGACGTGGGCGGCGTCTTCGAGAAGGCCGCCCGCGACAAAGGCGTCGCGTTCCGCTTGGGCGCCGACGTGCAGCGGATCCAGACCGTCGCCTCCGACCCCGGGGCCGACCGCCCCCGTCGCCTCCGCGTCGAGACCTCCGCCGGGCATGTCACCGCCGACGTGGTGCTGCTCGGCGTCGGTGTGGCCCCGGCCACCGGCTTCCTCAAGGGCGCTGCCTTCCGCCGGGACGACGGCGGGCTCGTCGTCGACGAGCGGCTCCGCGCGGCGCCCGGCCTCTACGCCGCCGGCGACGTGGCCGTCGTGCCCGATGCCCGGACCGGCCACGCCGTCCGCATCGAGCACTGGCGGGTCGCCCAGCAGCACGGCCGTGCCGCCGCTCGCGCCATGCTCGCCGACACCGATCCGACCCGGCAGGTGGACCCGTACGACGACGTGCCCTTTTTCTGGACCGGCCAGTTCGGGGTCAGCCTGCGCTATGTCGGCCACGCCGAGCACTGGGACGAAGTGATCGTGGACGGCTCGCTCGACGACCGCGACTTTATGGCCGCCTACGTCTCCGGCGGCACCGTCCGTGCCGTGGTGACCGTCGGTCGCGACCGGCAGGCCGCCGCCGCCCAGCGCCTCCTCGATCGCCGCGCGCTGCCCGCCCCCGCCACCTTCCGTACCGGCGTAGACCTCGAAACCGTCTTGCGCGACGCGGGGTGACGGGCTACCGGATAAAGGACACGTACGCCACGCCGCCCGCCGTCCCGTAGGTCGCGAACCCCAGCAGAAGGCTGAGCGCCGTCGCCACCGGCGACCACACCCGGCCGCGCTCGAACACGCCGACGCTGGCCCACAGGTAAAGCCCGAACGGGGCCGCGAGCACGAGCGCCGCGAGCCCGTAGCCGATTTGGCCCGACACCACCTCGCCGAGCGAGATCGACAGTCCGAACGCGATCAGCGCGACCTGGCCGAGCAGGTACAGATGCGCCACCGCGTGCTCGGCCAGCGTCAGCCCCGACCGCCGGAGCAGGAGCCGGCTCCACAGCGTCACGAACGGGACCACCCCGGCGAACGCGAACACCCAGAACTGTTCGATCCGTCGGGCGACGACGGCTTGGTCGAGCCCGCCCTGCGTGGGGCGGTTGCCCTCGTAGCCCTCGGCGTACGCCTCGGCCATCTCCGAGACGTCCCCGACGAAAAACGCCAGCAGCTGGGCCGCCGTCACCGCCAGCAGGAAGTAGCGGACCGGCCCCGCATACCGCACCGTTCGGCCCGCGAACACGTCGCGGATCAAGCCGGCGGGTCGGCGCACCAAGTCGACGGCCGTCCGCGCGAGCCCGGAGTCGAGCGACGACACGTGTTGGACCGCCTCGCGGACGACGCTCGCCATCGTCAGCCGACCGGGCCGGACTTGCTGGCCGCACCGGGCACAAAAGGGGCCGTGGAGCGCGGCGCCACACGTCGCGCAGGTGGGGGCAGGGGCGAGATCCATGCCCGAACCTACCGTCCGGTTGCCCTACTCCTTGGTCAGCGCCGTCAGGAACGAGGCCGTCCCGGCGCGAACGCGGACGAGAAACGTGTCGCCCGCATCGACCTTGGCCAGCGCCGCCTCGAACTCGGCGACGGAGGCGACCGGCTCGCGGTTGATCTCAGTGATGATCATGCGGGTCTGGAGGTTCGCGTCTCGGAAGGCCTCCGAGGATCGGTCGATGTCGGTGATCACGACGCCCTCGATGTCGTCGCCGAGCTCGCGCGCCAGCCGGGCCGTGATGGTCTCCAGCGTCATGCCCAACGTCTCCAGGCGTGCCGGGGCTCGTGTCGGGCGGCGGGCGTTGTCGGCGGGGTCCGCGCCGCCGTTCTGGCTGATGCCCTCGGGGGGCGGCCGGCGGCCGAGCGTGACGCGCGCCGTCCGGTCGTCGCCTTCGCGGTTGTAGCCGATCTCGACGACGTCGCCGGGGCGCTTGCTGGAGATCATGGAGACGATCTGGCGGTTGTCGGTCAGTTCCACGCCGTCGATCGACGTGATGAGGTCGTCCGGCCGCAAGCCGGCATCGGCGGCGGGCGTCTTGCCCGTCGCGTCCGGGGCGATCTCGCTGATGAGCGCGGCGCCGGGGCCCACGCCGTAGGCACGGCGGAGCGCGGGGCTGGCGGGGCCGAATTGGATGCCGAGGTACCCGCGCTCGACGACGCCCGAGTCGATGATCTGCTCGACCGTCGAACGGACAACGTTGGCGGGGAGCGCGAACGAGATGCCGTTGAACGTGCCGGTTCGCGTGGCGATGGCCGAGTTGATGCCCACGATCTCGCCGCGCAGGTTGACGAGCGGGCCGCCCGAGTTGCCCGGGTTCACCGCCGCGTCGGTCTGGATGTAGGTCGAGATGGTCGGGCGGCCCCGCGGGTCCGGGGCGCCGGAGAACCGGCCTAGGCTGGACACGATGCCTGAGGTGACCGTGTTCGACAGGTCGGCCGAGAGCGGGCTCCCGAACGCCAGTACCCACTGCCCGACGCGCAGCGCGTCGGAGTCGCCGAAGGCGAGGGCCGGGAAGTCGTCGCCCTCGACGCGGAGCACGGCGAGGTCTGAGAAGGCGTCCGCGCCAACGACCTCGGCCTCGAACTCGCGCCCGTCGTAGAGCACCACGCGCAGCTCGTCGGCGCCCTCGATCACGTGGTTGTTGGTGACGACGAAGCCGTCGGCCGACACGAAGGCGCCACTGCCGAGCCCGCTCTGCGTCCCGTCGCCACCGAAGGGCGACATGCCAAACGGGTCGTTCTGCGCCCGCGCCGGCGCCAGCCGCGTGGACTGGATCTGGACGACGGCCGGGTTCACGCGCTCGGCGACGGACGAGAACGCCTGCCCCAGGTCCTCCGCCGTGGCGACGGCCTCGGACTCGGCAAGCTGGCCTTGAGCGTCGGCTTGGCCAAACAGGTTTGCAAGGCCGGCGAAGTTGGCGGCGGACGTCACGAAGACGACGCCGCCGACTACAGCAGCGACGACGAGCAGGACGACGGACGCGGTGCGCTTTGGGGAAGTCATGAATCGGGGGGAACGGGGCAGCCGCGACGCGCATCGTCAGCGGCCCCGTCTCAACGCCGTCTCGCGCGCCGTGGTGCCCGGCCACCGCGCCCCGCCGACGAGGGAGCCGTTAAAAAAACCGGGGCGCCCTGCAAAGGGCGCCCCGGTCGAAGCCTGCGTCACACACACGACCGCAGGGGGTAGCCCGCCGATAACGGGGCCTTCTCCGAGATCGTATGTGGGGACGAAGAAGAGCCTCAGCCGGTGAACAGTCGCTCGGCGGGGATCCAGAGGCGGACGCGAGTGCCGCCGCCGCCGAGCGCCTCCACGGCCACCCGGCCGCCGTGGCGCTGGGCGCGGGCCCGCATCGTCCGCATCCCCATCCCGCCCGAGGCCGACGCGCCGGCCTCGATCCCGCTGCCGTCGTCGACCACGTCGAGCACCACGTCGCCGTCGGGCCCGGGGTAGAGCGCCAGCCGGACCGACCGCGCGCCGCCGTGGCGGACCGCGTTTGTCAGCGCCTCCTGGGCCACGCGGTACACGTCGAGCCGGGCGTCGGGCCGGACGCCCCGCCCGCCGACGCGGTCGGTCACTCGGATGTCGATGTTGAACGTGGCCTGGGCCTCGGCCACCAGCCGCATCAGCGCCTCACCGACGCCCAGGCGGTCGATGTCGACGGGGTCGAGGCCGAGCGCGAAGCTGCGCAGGCTGCCCAGCGACCGGCCCAGCAACTGCTGAAGCTGCCGGGCGTCGGCGGCCTGCGGCGACGCGTCGAGGTCGCGCGCCAGCGCCGACGCCAGCATCGACGCGCCGACGAGCGACTGGCCGACGCCGTCGTGGATGTCCTGGGCGATCTGTTGGAGCTGGCGGTTCGAGACGTGGAGTAGGTCCTCGGTCGCCTCGCGACCGTCGGTTACGTCGGTGGCCATGTAGAGGAACTGCTCGCGGTCGCCGGGCACGGGCGAGAGCACGACCTCGAGCGTCCGGCCGTCGTCGAGCGCCACGTCGAAGCGGGCCGGGCGGCCGTCGCGGTCGATGCATGCGACGGCGCTCTGCCAGGTCTGGCCCATGGCGGCCTCGGCGATGGCGCCGCCGAAAGACTGGCGCGCGGCGGGGTTGGCGGTCGTCACGACGATCCCGTCCGCGCCCCGTTCGAGCAGGCCCATCGGGGCCGCCGACGCGTCGAACACGCGGTCGAAATGGGCGCGCTCGGTGGCCTCCGCCGCCGCCGCAAGCCGCCACCGCGTCACGTCGTTCTGGACGCCGACCATGTGCGTCAGCGCCCCGTGCGCGTCGTGGATGGGCGTCAGGAACAGCTCGTTGTAGAACAGCTCCCCGGCCTTGGTGTAGTTGCGCAGCACGACGCCGTCGAGCGGCTCGCCGTGCCGGACGGCGTGGCGGATCTGGTCCAGCGCCTCGGCCTGCCCGTCGCCGGTGTCGTCGCAGAGACCGTCGCGGACCTGGAGGAACCGGCAGTTCCGGCCGATGGCCTCGTCGGCGGTGTACCCGGTGAGCATCCGGAACCCCCCGTTGACGTAGCACAGCGGCGCGTCGGGCGCGCGCACGTCGGTGACCACGACGGCGTTGTTGGCCGCGTCGATCGCCTGCGCGAGCAGGCCCGGGGGGAGCGCGTCGGTCGTCTGGGACGGGGTCAGCAGGACGAGGGCGCCCCCCTCGAACGCCTCGGCTTGCGTGGCATACGTGGCGTCGAGCCCCTGGAGCGTAGGCGGCCGGCGCACCACGTCGAGCGCATCACCCTCGGCCGCATCTACGACGAGCGCAAGCACCGGCTGGCCGACCACGTTGCCCAGCGCCGCACGAGCCCCCGCGTTCGCCGCGTCGATCCGCCCCTCGGGGCCGATCACCAGCGCGGGGGAGGGAATGGCAGAGATCGGGACGACCGTCACTGGGAGGCAGGGTGCGGCACGACGAGAAGGGGTGCAATCCCCCATGCGGCCGGGTGGTTCCGGCACTATGTGCGTCATAGGGTACCCCCGAAATCGGCTGGCGCCAAGGGGTGGAACGCCGACCGCAGGCTTCGGTAGACCGCGCCCCCGCCTTCGCCGCACCCCGTGTCCTGGATCCGCCGCCTCGCCACCCGCCCCGACGCCCGCTTGCGCACTGAGGGGCCGCCCGTCGAGGCCGCCCCGGACGCACCCCACGCCGTGGTCATCGGCGCCGGCTTCGGCGGGCTCGCCGCCGGCATCCGCCTGCTCACGCGCGGCTACCGCGTCACGATCGTCGACCGCCTCGAGCAGCCCGGCGGCCGGGCCCGCGTCGAGCGCGTGCCGGGGCCCGACGGCGGCGAGTACATCTTCGACATGGGGCCGACGCTGATCACCGCCCCGTTCCTGTTCGACGAGCTGTGGGCGCTGGCGGGCGAGGACCGCGCCGAGCACATCGAGTTCGTCCCGACGACCCCGTTCTACCGCATCCGCTTCGACGACGGCTCCGTGTTTAACTACACCGGCGACGGGGCGGCGATGGAGCGCGAGATCGCCCGGTTCAACCCGGCCGACGTCGCGGGCTACCGGCGCTTTCTCAAAAAGAGCAAGGCCATCTTCGAGACCGGCTTCCTCGAACTCGGCCACGTCCCGTTCGACCGGCTCGGCCACATGGCCAAGATCGTCCCGTCGATGGTCGCCTTGGAGAGCCACCGGACGGTCTACGGGCTCGTCTCGAAGTACATCAAGGACCGACGGCTCCGGCAGGTCTTCAGCTTCCACCCCCTGCTCGTGGGCGGCAACCCGTTCTCGACGACCTCGATCTACGCGCTGATCGCCTACCTCGAACGGCACTGGGGCGTGTGGTACGCGATGGGAGGGACGGGCGCCGTCGTCGGCGGGATGGCCGACCTGTTCGAACGCCACGGCGGCACCCTCCGCCTGGGCGAGACGGTGGACGAGATCACCGTCGACGCGACGGGCGCCACGCCCCGCGCGACGGGCATCCGGCTCGACACCGGCGAGACGCTCGAGGCCGAGGTCGTCGTCTCCAATGCCGACGCCGCGTGGACGTACCAGAAGCTGGTCGCGCCGGAGCACCGGACGACCTGGACGGACGCCCGGCTGGCGAAGTCCAAGCACTCGATGAGCCTCTTCGTCTGGTACTTCGGGACGGACAAGACCTACGACGACGTCGCTCACCACACGATTCTGCTCGGGCCCCGCTACAAGGCCTTGCTCGACGACATCTTCCACAAGAAGGTGCTCGCGGACGACTTCTCGCTCTACCTCCACCGCCCCACGGCGACGGACCCGAGCATGGCGCCCGACGGCCACGACACGTTCTACGTCCTGTCGCCGGTGCCGCACCTCGACTCGGGCACGGACTGGAGCACGGAGACCGAGCGCTACCGTCAGAAGATCGAGGACTACCTGGCGGAGACCGTCTTGCCGGGCCTGGGCGAGCACCTCACGGCCAGCCTGACGCTGACGCCGCAGGGTTTCCTGGACGACTACCTCTCGGTCAAGGGCGCCGCGTTCTCGCTCGAGCCGCAGCTCTTGCAGAGCGCCCTCTTCCGGCCCCACAACGCCAGCGAGGACGTGAACGGGCTGTTCCTGGCCGGCGCCGGGACGCACCCGGGCGCGGGGATGCCGGGCGTGCTGTCGTCGGCGCGCGTGCTGGACACCGTCGTGCCGGACCCCCGGTAGGAAGAGGAGGAGGGAGCGAGGCAGAAACGAGAAGAGGAGGCCACGCTGTAGCCGGATGGCCTCAGGCGACGCTCCTCTTCTCTCCGGCTCTTTCCGCCCTCCGCTAGGCCGCGACGCCCTCGGCGTGGGCCTCGTCGTACGCCTCGCGGACCACGTCGATGCCCGCGCCCTGGAGCTTGCCCTCCAGGCGCTCATAGCCACGGTCGAGGTGGTAGATGCGCAGCACGTCCGTCTCGCCCTCGGCGACCATCCCGGCCATCACGAGCGAGACGCTGGCGCGCAAGTCGGTGCTCATCACCGTCGCCCCGGAGAGCGGGCGCGTGTTGCCAGCCACGTGGACCGTGTCGCCGTCCACCCGAAGGTCGGCACCAAGACGGCGCAGCTCGGGGACGTGCTTGAAGCGGTCGGTGTAGACCGTGTCGCGGACCGTCGACGGGCCGTCGGCCTGCGTCATCATGACCGTCCACTGGGCCTGGAGGTCGGTCGCGAAGCCGGGGAACGGGGCCGTCTCGATGGAGACCGCCCGGATCGTGTCGACGCCGGTGACCTCGACGACGTCGCCCTTGAACGCGAACGGGACACCGGTCTCGCGGAAGTAGTCAGTGAAGGCGGGGCCGAGGTGCTCGGGGTTGGCGCCCGTGATGCGGAACGTCTCGCCCGCCGGGGTCGCCATGGCCGCGGCCATCATGTAGGTGCCGAGCTCGATCCGGTCGGGGCAGTTGGTGAACGTGACCGGGTTCATGGTCTCGACGCCCTGGATGGTGATCGTGTCCGTGCCCAGGCCCTCGATCTGGGCGCCCATCGCCTGCAGCATCTCGCCGAAGACGACCACGTCGGGCTCGGCGGCGCAGTTTTCCAGGACGGACTCGCCCTGGGCCGTGACGGCCGCCAGCATCACGTTGATCGTCGCGCCGACGGAGACCGGCTCGAACCGCATCCGCCCGCCGGGGAGCCGCCCGCCGGGCGCCTCCGCGATCACGTACCCGCCCTCCTCGGTCACGACGGCGCCGAGCGCCTCCATCCCCTTGATGTGCAGGTCGACGGGGCGCGGGCCCCACGCGCAGCCGCCGGGCAGCGACACGCGCGCCTTGCCGCCGCGCCCGAGGAGGGCGCCCAGCATGTAGAACGACGCCCGCATCTGCTTGACGAGGTCGTAGGGCGCCTCGAAGTGGTGGATGTTGGACGCATCGATGGTGATGGTCTCGGGCGTGTTCGGGTCGTCGTCCGGCGCCCAGTCGACCGTGCAGCCGGTCACGCGGATCACGTTCGAAAACGTGGTGACATCCTTCAGGACCGGGATGTTGTGGATCGTGGTGACGCCGTCGGCGAGCACGGCCGCCGCCATGAGTGGGAGCGCGGTGTTCTTCGAGCCGCCGACGTGCAGCGTGCCTTGGAGGGGGGCACCACCCTGAATGACGAGCTTGTCCATGCGAGGAGGGGAAGAGAGGGGAAGGGCAAAAGGGACCAACGCTCAACCCCTGCCGGAGGGTTCGAGAGCGCCCGCGCCGTCCGCTGGCGGACGCGGAGGATCCGCACGGGGCACAGGGAAGGGCCCGGACGGGCGGCCCGGTTCTTGCAAAGATTGTATGAACGGCCGTCCCCCCACGCCCATGCTCTCCCTGCACCTGTTCGACGCCGCCTCGGACGCCGAGGCCGCCCGGTACCGAATCCGCGCCGGTCTCGCCGAGACGCGGGCCGCCTTCCGCGCCTTCCGCGTGTCGCCGCACCTGGGCGCGCTCGTCGGCCTCCACCGCCAGCTCCGGGCCTTGCTCGACGGCGCCTCGCGCGTCGAGGGCCGGGGCGCGGTCGTGGACGTGGACTGGGAGGCCGGCCGGCTGGTCCGCGAACCCACCGACGCCCTGCTGGCGGTCGACCTCGCGCGGTGGGCGATGCCCCACATCGAGGCGGCCGTCGGGGAGGGCCGCGCGCTCTACGAGTTCGCCGTCGACCACGCCGCGCTAGCGCCGGTCGGGCTCGTGCCGCCGTACCGTGACGAGGGCTTCCTGCTCGTCGCGGACGACGCGGCCGTCCGCGCGCTCCGCTACCGGATCTCCCCGTTGACGGGCCCCGACGGCGGCTACCGCGCGCTCCGCACGACGGCGCTCGACCTGCTGCTGGACCCGCACGCCCCGCCGACCGTCTGGAAAGCCGTCCTCGCCGACGCGGCGCCCGAACTCGCAGCCCCCGCCGCCTTCCGACTGGCGGCCGACGTGGACCTCCCGGTCGAGGCGACGCTGGTGCCCGTCGCCAAGCGCAAGCTGCTGGGGCTGATCGGCGCCTGGGGCGCGGCCTAGCGCCGACGGCGGCGGGTGACGCCCCTCCTGGCTGGCGAGGCGTGCTCCCTACTGGTCCCGCGACAAAAAGCGCGCCGCCCCCCGGGTGGAGAGCGGCGCGCAAGATCGAGAGCGGAGTTGGGATCAGCCGCGCGAGCCGCGCTCGGTGACGCGGAGCCGCTGGCCGACTTGAAGCACGTCCGAGGAGAGGTCGTTCCAGTCGCGGAGCTCGCGGACCGTCACGCCGTAGCGCTGGGCCAGGCCCGTCAGGTGCTCGCCGCTGCGGACGCGGTGCGTCGTCGGGCGAGCCGGGGCGGCGCGGCGCGAGGCGGCCACCGGGGGCGCCGGCGTGCCGCTGACGCGGAGCCGCTGGCCGACCGCGAGGTTGTCGCCCACGCCGGGGTTGAGGGCGCGGAGGTCCGCGAGCGACATCCCGTACTGCCGGGCGACCGCGAGCAGGTACTCCCCGCGCTGGACCGCGTGCGTGGCCGGGGCGCTGACCGTCCGGACCGGCGGGGCGGCCGACGGGGCGGACGGGGCCGGGAGCGCGACCGCCGAACGCTGAACCGGGACCGGAGTCACCGCTGCGATCTCGACCTGGACGATCTCCTCCGGCGCCGTCTCCGCGACGGACCCACGGGCGACCGCCGAGGCCGCCGGGGCGGGGTCGGCGAGCTCGTTGGCGACCTCCGCCAGCGGCTCGGATGCCACGGCGACCGGGGCGCGACGGGCCGCAGCCGCGGTCAGCAGTACCTCCGGCTGGGAGGCCTCGCGGGCCCCCTCGGCCTGCCGCGCGATGGCGTAGCGGGCTTCCGTGCTCGCCACGTCGCGCGGGGTGGCGGCGGCATACGTCTGCACCGGGGCCGAGCGGTCGGCCCGTCGCGGCTGGAGTTGGCGGCGGAGGTCACGCCGGGCGACCAAGTTGGCGACGGCATCGCTGTGCTCCTGGGGCGCGAGGGGGCGGACGGCGCGGGGGCCGAACGAGACGGTGCCGGCCGCGAACTGCTGGCCGTTGGCCTCCGGCGGCGCGAGCCGGTCGAGCGGCTCGGCGTGCTCGGCGTACGTCCCGGCCGGGACGCGCAGCATGTGCGGGCCACGGATGTCGGGGACGCGGCCGCGGCGGATCGACGGGTTCAGCGCCGAGAGCACCTCGACGTCGGTGCCGAGGATGCGGGCCACGTCGGTCAGGCGCGTGCCGCCCTCGACGGGGACGCGGTCGAAGACGTAGGCCGGGCCGGGCTCATGCGCCTCGAAACCGTAGGCGTCGGGGTTCGACAGGATCAGCGCCGTGGCGATGAACATCGGGACGTAGGCGCGCGTCTCGCTCGGGATCACGTGGTCGATGTCCCAGAACGTCGCCGTCCGGCCCGTCTGCTCCTCGAAGCGGCGGACGCCGCGGGCGATCACGGCCGGGTTGCAGTTGTAGCCCGCCAGCGCGAGGTGCCAGCTGCCGAACCGGTCGTAGAGGTCGCGGAGGTGGCGGGCGGCGGCGCGCGTCGAGGCCTCGGGGTCGAGGCGGTCGTCGATGTCGCGCTCGGCGCGCAACCCGTAGGCCCGGCCTGTTGCCGAGATGAACTGCCACATGCCGGCCGCCGCCATGTGGCTCCGGGCGACGGGGTTGAGGGCGCTCTCGACCATCGCGAGGTACTTCATCTCGTCCGGCACGCCCTCTTCGGCGAGCACGCGCTCGACCATCGGGAAGTACGTGTCGGCGCGCGAGCGCAGGCGCTGGACGTGGCTCGGCCGGTTGAGCAGGAACTGGAGGTACCGCTCGACCTTGGGGTTGACGTCCATCGGGATCGTCGCCACGAACGTGGCCACGTCGGGCAGCGTGACGTGCTCCAGGAGCGGCGTGCCCTCGTCGATCCCGCGCTCGATGGCGCGGATGCCGGCGGCGCGGATGGCGTAGACGCCGCCGCGGTCGACGAGGGGCCGGTCGTAGTAGCGCTCGTACTCCGTGACGACGGTCGAGAACAGCTCGCGGAAGCGGGCGTCGCTGAGCGCGCCGGGACGGAGCGCGGCGGCCTGCACGTCGGCCACCAGGTCATCGAGCAGGACCGCGACGCGGTCGTCGTCGCCGCTGGCTTCGGCTTCGAGGAGGGCGGCCTGGCGCTGGTAGAAGGCGGCGATGCGGCGGGCGAACTCGGTGTCGGAGACCTGGTCGGCAGAGAAGGACGCCGGGAGGCGCGCGTCGGCGGAGGCCGCGAGGACCTCGGTCGGGCGCACGGGCGCGGTGTCCGTCTGTGCCGTCTGGGCGCCGGCGACGGCCGGCGAGACGACGAGCAGCGCCGCCGCGAGAAGAAGGCGGGGCATAAGCAGGGGAGTGTGGGGGAAACGCATGGCGCCGTCGGCAGGGGACCTGTCCCCTCTCTGCAAACGGCCGGCCAGGAAACTAGCCCCCCTCCAAAGCTTATCGGAGCAGACCGGCGAAAAAAGGGGCTGCAGTCGCGGCCTAGATGAATGCGGCGTGGAGGGGCGGGTCGTCCCTGGGCCTTCTCGTGATCCGGCATCCGTTCCAAACCGACCCGGCATCTGGTGATTTCGTAGTGCGATAGAGAGCAGGGGGGCGCCTCAGCCTCCGGCGAGTCGGTCCCGCACTGTCTTGTAGCGGGTCCGCCCGACGGGGACTTCTTCCCCGGACGCGAGCACGGCGGCGTACCGACTCCCTTCGCGCACGCGGAGCCGCACCACCTCGTCGAGGCGGACCGCATACGAGCGGTGGACGCGCTCGAACGTGAGCGGGAGCACGGCCAGCAGGCGGTCGAGCGACTTGTCGTGCAGCTGCCGCGTGCCGTCGCGCAGCACCAACTCGGAGTACGCGCCCGCCGCCTGTACGAAGAGCACGTCGGCGACGGGGACCAGGTCGATGCGGCCGGCCGAGCGGATGGCCAAGCTCGTCGCGGGCATGGCGGCCCGGGCGCCGCGGATGCGGTCGAGCGTAGCCCGGATGCGCTCGGCGCCGAACGGCTTGGGCACGAAGTCGAGCACGCCGACCTCGAAGGCCCGCAGCGCCCGGTCGGTGTGGGCCGAGACGACGACGGTGTGGAAGGCGCCTGCGGCCGAGGCCGTGAGCAGGTCGAAGCCGTCGCGGCCGTGGAGGTTGAGGTCGAGGAAGACGACGTCGAGGTCGCCGCGCGCGATGCGCTCGGCTGCTTGGGCGAGCGTCGAGGCGGTCGCGAGGTCGGTGATCTCGCCACCCGCTTGGGCGTGGAGCAGACGCGCGAGCCGACGTGCGACGGGCGGCTCGTCTTCGACGATCAGGACGCGCATGGCAGCTCGAGGGTGGTGACCCAGGCGTCGGCGCTGGCGTCCGAGCGGAGGGCCCAGCGGCCGGGGAAGCTCTCCTCCAGCCGCGCCCGCACGTAGCGCAGTCCCCCGCGCTCCGGGCGGACCTCGGGGGCGTCGGCGAGCGGTGTCGTGAGCGTGTACCGACGGTGACCGTCGGCCCGCGATTCGGAGAGCGCGAAGCGGACGTCGCCCGGCGGGTAGGCGTTGTGTGTGATCGCGTTCTCGACCAGCGTGTGCAGCGTCGCCGGCGGGATCGGCGCCTCGAGGTCGACGCCGTCGGCGTCGAGGTGGAAGCGGACGTCGCGGCGGTAGCCCATCACGTCGAGGTGCGTGCGGCACAGCGCCAGCTCGCGCGCGAGCGGAACGGTCGTCTCGCCGGCCACCTCCGCCAGCAGGCGCAGCTCCTCGGCGAGCGCCTCCAGCACGCGCACGCCGGTCGCCGGGTCGGTCTCGACCCACTCGATCACCGAGGTCAGCGTGTTCATCAGGAAGTGCGGCTGCAAGGCCGACTTGACGACCTCGACCTCGAGGCGGGCCGCCTGGGCGAGGGCGGCTTGGTGGCGCCGCCGCTGGTCGCGTGTTTGCAACCCGAGCGAGGCCAGCAGCGAGGCCACCAGCACGGCGAAGGCGGGGAAGAACGCCTGGTCGAGAAAGCCGAGTCCCGTCGCGGTGACGGTCCCCAGGCAGATCGCCACGCCCCCCAGCGCGAACCGCGCCCCGCTCCGCCCCCGCGCGGTCGCCCACGCGGTGACGGCGAGCGCGGCGACGAGCGCGACGACGATCATCGCGAGCGCGACGGGGTCGTAGCCGCCCGGCACGGCGAGCGCCAGCCCGCTGGCGCCGGCGACGCCCGCGACCACCCGGCCCCGGCGCGGGAGCTCAAACTGCACGGCGAACGTGGCGACCAGGAGCACGCCCACAAGCCACGTCAGCGCCGTCACCGTCACGAGCCGCGTGATGTGGTGGTCGTAGGTGTAGCCGACGACCCAGCGCCAGCTCTCGGCGCCCAGCAGCGCCGCGACGGCGAGGCAGAGCGCGGCCGTCAGGAGGTACGGCGTGCGTGAGCGGTCGGCGGCGAACAGCACGCCGTAGTACAGCCCCACCAGCACGAAGCCGCCCAGAAAGAGGAGCGGCAGCAGGGTCGAGGCGAGCGGCCACGCGACCAGCGCCTCCAGCCCCGCCAGGTTGACGCCGTGGACGTAGCCGCCGATGCTCGGGGCGCGCCGGAACGTCGACATCCGCAGCGCGACGACGTGCGGGCCGGGCGTCGCGAGCGAGTCGGGGATGGCGTGGCGCGTGTCGATGGGGCCGGGCACTTCGCTGGCGCGGTCCGTGCCCACGCGCCCGCTGGCGCCGACGAGCACGCCGTCCCAATACACCTCGCGCGCGGCGACGGCGCTGACGGCGAGCCCGAGCGGGCGCCGTGCGTCGGGTCCCACCTCGGCGTCGAGGCGGAGCCACAGGACGGCGTGCGTGTCGGGCGGGGCGTGGAGCCAGCCGCGCGGCCAGTCGTCGGCGTCCGGACTCGCCCACCCGGCGTCGTCGCCGACGCGGTACCGCGCGCTGCCGGGGTCGACGCCCGTCTGGGCGGCG
The DNA here is from genome assembly GCF_046845665.1 of Rubrivirga aquatilis. Classification (GTDB taxonomy): domain Bacteria; phylum Bacteroidota; class Rhodothermia; order Rhodothermales; family Rubricoccaceae; genus Rubrivirga. The sequence goes on from NZ_CP177355.1 coordinate 1,181,394, forward strand.
AGGTCTCCGGCACCGACGGAGAGGGCGAGCAGGAGAAGGAGGCGCGTCATCGGGGGCATCCTACGCCCGGCGCGGGCGCGCGGTGAGCCGTTCGTGCGGCGTGCGAGCGGTTGGTGAGGCGGGCCGAATCTCGGCGCCGGGTCGCCCGTGGGGAGCCTGTCCCTCCCCCTCCGATCCCATGCGATTCCTCATCCTCCTCGCCCTCTGCGCCTGTGCCGTCTCGGCCCAGCCCGCCCTCACCGTGGAACCGACCCCGTTCGAGACCGCCGACGGCCGCACCGTCGCCGCCGAGGTCGGCCGGTTTTCCGTTCCCGAGAACCGGGCCCGGCCCGACGGCCGCACGATCGAGCTGGCGTTCGTCCGCTTCGCCAGCACGAACCCGAACCCGGGCCCGCCCATCGTCTACCTCGCCGGCGGGCCCGGCGGCTCCGGCTCGGGCACGGCGCGAGGCTCGCGCTTCGACCTGTTCCAGGACCTCCGCGCCGTCGCGGACGTGATCGCGTTCGACCAGCGCGGGACGGGCCTGTCGAACCGCTTGCCCGGCTGTCCGCACACCGCCGACCTGCCGGTCGCGGTGCCGACGACGCGCGCCGCCTTCGACGCCGCGTATGCCGACCTGACCCGGGTGTGCGAAGCGCACTGGCGCCGCGCCGGGGTTGACCTCGCGGCCTACACCACGGCCGAGAGCGCCGACGACCTCGAGGCCCTCCGCCGCGCGCTCGGCGTCGACCAGATCTCGCTGTGGGCCATCAGCTACGGCACGCACCTCGCGCTCGCCACCATCCGCCGCCACCCCGCGTCCATCGCCCGCGCCGTCCTGGCGGGCGTCGAGGGGCCGGACCACACCATCAAGCGGCCGTCGGACCAGCAGGCGCTGCTGGAAGAGATCGACCGGATCGTCCGCGCCGACGACCCGGGGGCGACGTTCCTCGACGACATCGAGACGGTGCTCGACCGCTTGCGCGAGCGCCCCGTCACGGCCGAGGTCGGGAGCGGCGTCGAGGCGGTCACGGTCGGCATCAGCGCCTTCGACGTGCAGCGGCTGGCGGCCGGGATGCTCGCCTCGCCGGAGTGGTCGATGCAGCTCCCGGCGATGTTCGCGGCCATGCGCGACGGCGACTTCTCGACGGTCGCCCCGACGCTCGCGTGGTTCAAGGCGGACCGGGGGCTAGGCGGTGCGATGTCGATGGCGATGGACGCGGCCTCGGGAGCCTCGCTGGAGCGCCGCGCAGTCATTGCTCGCGAAGCCCGTGAGACACTCTTGGGAGATGCCATCGCGGCGACGGAGCACGCGACCTTCCCCGCGTGGCGCACGCCCCGCCTCGGCCCCGACTTCCGCGCGCCCGTCGTCTCGGACGTGCCGGCCCTGTTCATCAGCGGCACGCTCGACGGCCGCACGCCGGTCCGCAACGCCGACGAGGTCCGGCCGGGCTTCTCGCGCCACGCCCACCTCGTCGTCGACGGCGCCGGGCACTCGGACCCGCTCTTCCTGGGCTCGCCCGTCATCGGCGAGCGCATCCGGGCGTTCCTGGCGGGCGAGCCGGTCGCCAGCGAGACGATCCCGATGGCCGAGTAGCCGTCGGCCCCCCGCTGCCTCAGGTCCGAGGCGGCAGGGGCGAGGGCACTACAGCGGCAGATTGGCTTCGCCGACTTGCCTACAAGGGCAAGTTCCCGTGCTTTTTGCGGGGCAGCGTCTGGACCTTGTGCTCCAGCATCCGCAGCGTCTTGATCAGCCGGCCGCGCGTCTCGCTCGGGCGGATCACGTCGTCGACGTAGCCGCGCTCGGCGGCGATGTAGGGGTTGGCAAAGTGCTCGCGGTACTCGTCGGTGAACTGGACCTCAGCGGCGGCGGGGTCGTCGGCCGCGGCGATCTCGCGCTTGCGGATGATCTCGACGGCGCCCTTGGGCCCCATCACCGCGATCTCGGCCGTCGGCCACGCCAGGTTGAGGTCGGCGCGGATGTGCTTCGAGTTCATGACGTCGTAGGCGCCGCCATACGCCTTGCGCGTGATGACGGTCATCTTGGGGACGGTCGCCTCGCAGAACGCGTAGAGCAGCTTGGCGCCGTGGCGGATGATCCCGTTCCACTCCTGGTCGGTCCCGGGCAGGAAGCCGGGCACGTCCTCGAAGACCACGAGCGGGATCCCGAAGGCGTCGCAGAAGCGGACGAAGCGGGCGCCCTTGACGCTCGCGTCGATGTCGAGCACGCCGGCCAGCACGGCCGGCTGGTTCGCCACGATGCCGACGGACGTCCCCCCGAGGCGGGCAAAGCCGACGACCAGGTTCGATCCGAAGTCGGGGTGGATCTCGAAAAAGTGGCCGTCGTCGACGACCCGAGAAATCACGTCGTGGATGTCGTACGGCTTGTTCGGGTTCGCCGGGACGAGCGCGTCGAGGGCGTCGTCGGCGCGGTCGACGGGGTCGGTCGTCGGGACGGTCGGGACCGGGTCTTCGCAGTTGGAGGGCAGGAAGCCGAGGAGCTCGCGGATCCCCAAGAGGAGGGCGCCCTCATTCGCGAACGCGCGGTGGCACACGCCCGACTTCGAGGCGTGCGTGTCGGCGCCGCCCAGCTCTTCCTGCGTGACCTCCTCGTTCGTGACCGTCTTCACCACGTCCGGGCCGGTCACGAACATGTAGCTCGTGCCGCGCGCCATGAACACGAAGTCGGTGATGGCCGGGCTGTAGACGGCGCCGCCCGCGCACGGGCCCAGGATCGCCGAGATCTGGGGCACGACGCCGGACGCGAGCGTGTTCTGCAGGAAGATGTCGGCGTAGCCGCCCAGCGCCGCGACGCCCTCCTGGATGCGCGCGCCGCCGGAGTCGTTGAGCCCGACGACGGGCATCCCGTTCTCGAGTGCCAGCCCCATCAGCCGGACGATCTTCTGGGCGTGCGCCAGCCCCAGCGAGCCGCCGAAGATGGTGAAGTCCTGGGAGTACACGGCGACCGCGCGGCCCTCGACCGTCCCCCACCCGGTCACGACGCCGTCGCCGTAGGGGCGGTTGTCTTCGAGGCCGAACCCGGTCGCTTGGTGGCGGACGAACGCGCCGGTCTCGATGAACGAGCCGGGGTCGAGCAGGATCTCGATGCGCTCGCGCGCGGTGAGCTTGCCGCGCTCGTGCTGGCGGGCGACGCGGGCCTCACCGCCGCCGGCGCGGCTCTCGGTGCGGCGCCGGTCGAGGTCGGCGTAGAGGTCGTCGGAGATCGAAGCGTCGGGCATGGAGATCGGAGCGGGTCCCGCAAGCTACCGGCGCTGGGAATCGGGGGGCGGGCTTTGGCAGGGAGAGGGCGGGTGTCCGACGGCTATTCTCCGCGCGCTCCCTCCGTCGCTGCCATGCGTGCCCTGCTCGCTTCGCTCGTGTTGCTCGTCGCTTGTGCGCCCGAGCCAGCGCCGGCCCCGACCCCCGAGATCGTCGAGGCCCCTGCTCCCGGCCCCTCGCCCGCCGATCCCGACACGGTGCGGCTGGCGACCGGCACCGCCAGGCTCGCATCGCGCCCGGCCGCCCCCGTCCGCGTCGACGGCGCGTGCCCGTTCGAGGGCTGCGTCTACGGCACGTGGACCACCTCTGCCGAGACGACGGTCTACGCGGCCGCCGGGAATACCGCACGCGTCGCGTTCACGGTCCCGGCGGGAGCGGCGTTGGAGGCGTCCGAGGGGTTCGTCCTCCTCACCCGCGTCGGCCAAGCCGTCGCCCTGCGCGCCTCCGACCTCTACCTGGCGGGGGGTGAGAGCCGGGCCGTCGCCGCAGGCGACACGTTGGTGGTGCTCGACTACGAGGGCGAGGGGAGCCACCGCGTCTGGTTCGACGGCCAGATCGGGTTCTCCGAGGCCGGCGCCGACATCGGCCCACCCGGGGAGGGCCCGGCCTTCCGGCTCGCCGTCGAGCCCGCCAGCCAGTGGTGGGCCCACGTCACGGCGGCCGACGGCCGCGCAGGCTGGCTGTGGATGGACCGCACGCCCGACGTGGAGGGCGCCGACGCGCTCGGCGGCTAGCTCCTGCTTCTGCCTGGCGGCTCCGAGTGGCGCCGCCCGCCGGCGGGCCGGACCTTCCGCTCTCTGCGTTCTCCACCTCCCGGCCTCCCCCCGCGTGCTCGACCTCCTTGCCTTCGACCTCGACGGTACCCTCGCCGACACCGAGCCGCTCAAGGCGGAGTCTTACGCCTGGGCCGCCACCCGCTTGCGGCCCGGCCTCGACGCGGCGGAGGTCGAGGCCGCCTACAACGAGTGCGTCGGCCAGTCGCGCCAGCAGATCGCCACGGCGCTCCTCAACCGATTCGACCTCGCCGACGCGGCCCGCGCGCACGACGGGTCCGTCGAGCCGTGGCGCAGCTTCGTGGGGATCCGGCTGGCGCGCTACCAGGGGCGCCTCGCCGACGGCGAGGTGGTCCGGGCGAACGCGCACGCACAAGCGATCGCCCTCGTCCGTCGCGCCCACACGCTGGCGCGGTCCGTCGCCCTCGTCACCACCAGCGGACGCGAGAACGCGACGCTCGTGCTCGCGGGCTTGGGGTTGAGCGACACCTTCGACCTCACGGTCACCGCCGACGACGTCTCGGCCACCAAGCCGGACCCCGAGGGCTACCTGCACGCGCTGGCGACGACCGGCTCGGCGCCCGGCCGCTCGGTCGCCGTCGAGGACTCACCTGCCGGGACGCGCGCGGCGCTGGCGGCCGGGATCGGGCTCGTCGTCGTGCCCGACGACCTCACGCGCGAGGGCATCGCTCGGCTCGTCGCAGACGGCACGCTCGACGCCGGGGCGGTGACGACGGCGGACGGGCTGGCGGACGCCGTCGAGACGCACGCCGACCGAGTGGCCGGGTAGCCGACTCCGGCCTACTTCCGGCGGTCGAACCGCTCCTGCACCGCGTCGATAAAGGCGACCGCCGACTCGGTGTACGGGTTCACGCGGTGGCGGCGGAGGACCTCGGCCGAGAAGATGGATGTGGCCTCGGTGTAGCCTGTCGCCCGGTCGATCTGGTCGAGGGTCCGGTGGTAGGCGGCCGGCGATCCGTCGAAGAGGTCTGCGACGTAGCGGTCGCGGCGGTCGCGGGCGTCCGCGCCGAGCACGCGCGTTTCCAAGGCGTCGAGTTCGGAGGTCGGCCCGAGATCGGCCCCAGCGGTGGGGGAGGGCGCCGCGGGCGGGTCGGGCAGCTTGGCCGCCAGGTCCGACCGGGCGAACCGGCGCCAGATCGGCTCGTCCTCGTCGACCGTCGGCCGCGGCTCGGGCTCGACGCCGCGCTCGCGCGCGAGCCGCTTCCACAGGGGCTCGTCGTCGGTGGGCTCGGCGGCCGGGGTGTCCGGCGCGGGAGGGGGCTCGGCCGCCGAGCTCTGAGGGGGGGCGTCCAGCAGCTCGGGGGCGAGGTACGGGTCCGAAGGACGGAACGGGTCCGTGTCGTCGTCTTCGAAGAGCGGGTCGGGGGTGAACTGGGGCGGCTCCTCGGCGGGCGGGGCGGACTCGTGCGCGAGGGGCACCACCGGGTCGTCGGCCGTGTCGTCGTCGTCCCCGGGCGTGGGGAAGACCAGCGCCGGACCGTCGACCGCCGGGCGCTCCAGGGCGGGGGGGGGCGCCTCGTCGGGGAGCTCTGGGGCCGGCTCGGCCAAGGCCTCGCGGACAGCGTCCATCCCCGCCGTGTCGGTTTCGGAAGGCTCCATCTCCACTGCGCCCATTTCTACTGCGTCCGGAGCCACTGCGCCCGGCGCCTCGGCGGGCGGATCCGTCAGAGGCGTGTCGGTGGTCTCGGGTGTCGCCGAGGAGCCCGCCGGCCGGGGCGGGCCCAAGACCTCCGAGTCGACGGGGTCGAACTCTGGCGCGGCGTACTTCGAGCCGACGACGGGCGGGGCCACGCCCGGGGCCACCGGCGGCAGCGGCGGCGGGGTCAGGTCGGGCGGAGCCGTCGCGATGCGGGGCGCCGGGCGGGGCGCCAGCGTCGCGCTGAGCCGCTCGCGCAGCGTCGGCGGGTCGACGGCGTCGAGGTCGGCGAAGACGGCCGCGAGCGCGGGCGAGCCCTTGGCTTCGAACAGGTCGCGCAAGAGCGCCGCCGGCACCGTCCCCGTGGGCGTCCCGACGGGCCCCGAAAGCTCGAACAGCGGCCCGAGCAACGTGGCCCACTCAGCAGGCCCGAACGCCGAGACCATCCGCCGGTCGATCCGCCGGAGGAGCTGCTCCAGCCCGGCCCGGTCGATCGTGTCGAGGGCCTTGCGCTCGACGTACCGCTCGGCGATCTCGGGGAGGTAGGGGTACGGCCCGAATGCGTGGAGCCGGTGGAGCACCTCGGCGGCCGGCAGCGCGGCGTGGGCGTCCTCGAACGCCGTCGAGGCCAACGTCTCGGCCGGACGGACCAGGTGCGCCAGCGCGAGCACCGTCGCGCGCGCCACCGCCGGCTCCCAGGTGTCGGCGGGGAACCGCGCGGCCGCGCGGGCGGCGGTGCGCCACGCCTCGCTCGCGGCTCGCAGGGCGGGGTCGTCGGGGTCCACGAACGGCGAGGCCGGCACGCGCGAGGCGTCGTCGAGCCGGGCGTCGAGGATGTGGGCCACGGGCGCCGCGAGCCGGGCCACGTCGGCCCGCGTTCGGGGGCGGTCGGGCGGGAGGGCGTCGAGGGCCCGGCGCGTGAGGGCGTCGGCCGTGGCGTCGAACGCGGCGTCAGGCATCGGGTCGGGGGGGACGGACCGTAGGAGAATAGGAGGATAGAACGCTCGGCGCGAACACGCGGTGCCCGTGGGCCGCTCGGAGTTCTTGGGACCGGCCGCCCCACCAGCGCACGGACGGCCCGGCGCTACGCGGCGTCCTCCGCCGGCTCCTCATCGAACCGGACGCCGACCAGACGGCTGACGCCCGGCGTCGGCATCGTCACGCCGTACATCCGGTCGGCGGCCTCCATCGTCAGCTTGTTGTGGGTGACCAGGATGAACTGGGTCGAGTCCGCAAACGAGCGGATGAGGCGCATGAAGCGGCCCACGTTCGCGTCGTCGAGCGGCGCGTCGACCTCGTCCAGGATGCAGAACGGGGACGGCTTGACGAGGTAGATCGCGAACAGCAGCGCCGTCGCCGTCAGCGTCTTCTCGCCGCCCGAGAGCTGCGCTAGCGAGACGGGCCGCTTGCCTTTGGGCCGCGCCGTGATCGAGATCGGCGCCTCCAGCGGGTCGTCGCCGTCGAGCGAGAGGTCCGCCGCCGCGTCGCCGCCGAACAGGTCCGCGAACAGCTTCTGGAACGCCTCGCGGACCTGGGTGAACGTCTCGTCGAAGCGGCGCCGGGCGGTCTCGTTGATCTCGCGGATCGTCTCCAGCAGCGACGCCTCGGCCGCCGCCAGGTCGGCCCGCTGTTCTTGCAAGAACGCCAGCCGCGTCTTTTCCTCCTCGTAGCCCTCCAGCGCCAGAGCGTTGACGGGGCCGATGGCACGCAGCTTTTGGCGGAGGTCGGGGACCTCGACACGCGCGGTGTCGGGTTGGAAGAGCTCTTCGGCCTGAAGCCGATCGAGTTCGGCAGCGGCCTCGTCAAGGTCGGCGCCGTGCTCCTCGGCCAGCCGTTCGAGGGTCGTCTCCTGACGAGTCGTGACCTCCGCGAGCCGCCGCTCGGCGTCGGCGCGGGCCGTCGCGGCGGCCTCCCGCCGGGAGCGGATCTCGCGCAGCGACCGCTCGGCGTCGGCGATGCGGGCGCGGCCTTCGAGCACGGCCGTCTCCGACGTGCTGGCGGCCGTCTGGAGCGCGTCGGTGCGCTGGCGCTCGGCGTCGAGGCGGGCCCGCGTTTCGCCCTCGGCGCCCTCGGAGTCGGCGATCTCGGCGCGGACGCGCTCGGCCTCGACGTCGCGGTCGGCCTGGCGACGGGCCACCTCGGCGAGCGTCCGGTCGGCACGGTCGCGGGCGTCGGTCGCGGCGCTCGCTGCGGACTCGGCCTGCGCAAGCGCGAGCCGGGCGTCGGCGTGCGCGGCGTCGGCGGTGCGGCGGTCGGCGTCGGCGGTGTCGCGCGCGGCCTCGGCACGGGCGGCGCGAGCGCCGGCGTCGCTTGCCTCGAGCTGTTTTTCAGCCGCCGCGTCGGCGAGCGCGTCGGGGTCGGGGAGGGCGTCGATGGAGGCGGCGGCCTCGTCGGCCCGCGCCGCCAGCCGGTCGGCTTGCGCGACGCGAGCCTCGGCCTCGGCCCGGGCGCGCGCCGACGCCGCGCGCGCGGCGTCGCGCGCCTGACGGGCGGCATCACGGGCCGCCTCGGCCGCGCGGCGGTCCGCCTCGGCGGCGTCGCGGGCCGTGCGGGCGGCGTCGGCGTCGGCGCTGGCAGCGGTGTGGACGGCCTCGGCCGCGTCCACGGCCTCGGCGGCACTCGCCTGGCGCTCGCGGACGCCCATCCGCGCGGCGGCGTCCGACGGCGCGGCGCTGCCGCCGTGGACGGCCCCGCCGGCGTCGGTCCACGCCCCCTCGCGGGTGACGAACCGGGCGACGGGGTAGGCATCGCGCAGCGACCGGGCCGCCGTCAGCGAGTCGGCGACGAACGTGTTGCCCAGGAGCGCCGCGAGCAGGGGCTGGACGCGGGCGTCGGCGCGGGCCAGCGCCAGCGCCGGCGTCGTGCCGGGCGGGGTCGGCGAGCGCTCGCCCGAGGCCGTGACGCGCGACCGGACCAAGAACGTGGCGCGCCCCCGGTCGGCCGCCTTCAGCCGCCCGATGGCGGCGTCCGCATCGTCCTCGGTCTCCACGACGAGCGCGGTCGCGAAGGCGCCGAGCGCGGCGTCGAGCGCCAGCCGGTCCGGCTCGTCGGCATCGATCAACTCGGCGAGGGCGGGCGCCTCCACATCGGGGTGGGCGGCCAGGAACGCGGCCGCCGAGTCGCCCTCGGCGCCGGCCTCGACGAGCGCTGCCAGCAGGTCGGCCTGGGCACGCGCGGCGCCGAGCGCGGCGTGTGCACGCTGGCGGATGGCATCGGCAGCCTCGAAGGCGTCGCGCGCGGCGTCGCGAGCGTCGACGGCGTGCGCCAGCGCAGCGTCGGCGTCGGCGAGGGCGGTCTCCCCGTCGTCGGCGTCGACGGCCTCCGGCGTGACGGCGGTCGCCAGCACCGCGCGCTCCGCGGCGATGCGGTCGGCCTCGGCGGTCAGGTACTGGCGGCGGTCCCGAGCGCGGTCGGCGGCGGACACGGCGTCGCGCAGGGCGGCAGCGGCCTCGCCAGCTGTCGCGGCGGCGGACTGCGCCTTCTGTCGGGCGGCCTCGGCGGCGTCACGGGCTTCGGTCCGGGCGGCCTCGGCGGCGTCCAGCGCGGTCTGGCGCTCGGCGACCGTCGCGGCCGTCGCCTCGATGCGCGCGCTCGCAGCGTCGCGCTCGCGCTCGGCGTCGGCGCCGCGCGCGTCGTCGGCCGTCCGCTCGCGCTCGATCCGCTCCAGCGCCCGGCGTCCGGCCGATTGGCGCTCCGCGCCCAGCCGCACGTCCGCCTCCAGCTTCTGGACGGTCTCGGCGTGTGCCTGGAGCGCTCGTGCGCCCGTCGCCATGTCCTGCTCCAGCCCCACGAGCGCCGTCCGCGCCTGCTCCAGCTGCGCCTCGCCCGCCGCGACCGTCGCGCCCAGCCCCTCGGCCTCCGTCCCGCGCGTTTTGACGGTCGCCTCCAGCGTCTCGCGCTCGCCCTGCAGCCGGGCCACGTCGTAGGCCGCCAGCGCCAGCTCCAGCCGCCGCAGCCGCTCGGCGAACCGGGCGTGCCGCGCCGCCTTTTGCGCCTGCCGGCTCAGCGACCGCACCTGCTTGTCGACCTCCTCGACGATGTCGTCCAGGCGGAGGAGGTCGCCGCGCGTGGCGTCGAGGCGGCGCAGCGCCTGGGCGCGCCGCCGCTTGTACTTGGTGACGCCCGCGGCCTCCTCGAACAACCGCCGCCGGTCGTCGGCCTGCTCGGACAAGATGTCCTCCACCATCGAGAGCTCGATGACGGAGTACGCCCCGGCGCCCATGCCGGTGTCCATGAACAGGTCCAGGATGTCGCGCAGGCGGCACGACGTCCCGTTGAGGAGGTACTCGGAGTCGCCGTTGCGGTACAGGCGCCGGGTGATGGTGACCTCCGAGAACTCGGTCGGCAGCACGCCGCGCGTGTTCTCGACCGTCAGCGACACCTCGGCCATCCCCAGCGCCTTCTTGCCCGCCGCGCCGTTGAAGATGACGCCGGCCATCGAGTCGCTGCGGAGCAGGCGCGAGCGCTGCTCGCCGAGCACCCAGCGCACGGCGTCGATCACGTTCGACTTGCCGCACCCATTCGGGCCCACGATGGCCGTGACGCCCGGCGAGAAGTCGACGGACGTCTTCTGGGCGAAGCTTTTGAAGCCGTGGAGGTCGAGTCGGCTGAGGTACACGCGCCGCGAGAGGGGGGGCGCCGAAGATACCCGGGGCGTTGCCCGCCGGACCGCCCGCCCCAGAGGGCGGGGCGCGGAGCCCCACCACGGCCTCCGCGCCCCGACCGCCGTTGGATGTCGGCGGCTCCCTCGGGGGGCTCTACGGAGACGGTTGCAGGTTGTGACGCCGGGCCGCCGTCTTCACATCCGGGCGGTCCGTTCGCGTCACGGGGAGTCGTCGGCCGGGCCCTCGCCCGGCGGCTCGGCGAACGTGGTGAGCGCGAGCGAGGACCGGGCATAGTCGATGCCGCCTGCCGAGCTGAGCGGGGCCTCCCACCGGCAGTACACCGGCGACTCGGTTTGGAGCAGATGCAGCATCCGGTCAAAGTCGCGCATCGGGAGCTGGACCCAGACCACGCCCTCGACCTCGCCGATGTAGGGGACCGTCTGGACAGGGCCCTCACCCGGGTAATGGTCGTGGCCGTCCTCGCGGAGCGGCTGGCTGCTATCGTGAGTCCCCTCGTGGCCCACGATCTCCTGCCGGAGTTGGTCGCCGTCCTCGCGGAAGCGGACCATCAGGAGGACCGGTCGGCGACTGGCGGTCGGCCCGAACCCGATGTGGCGGGCGTCGAGCCGGAGGGTGGCCTGTTGCGACCTTGCCCGGCCGACCTCGACGTGGTAGCGTTCGACGTGGGCGAAAGGCATGGGGCAGGAAGGGGGTGGCCTCCAAGACTAGGGCGCCCTCTCCAGACATCCAACCCAAGCCTTCAGTCGTCCCCCGGCGTCGACGGGTCGCGGTCCACAGCCTCGTCGCCGTCTTCGAGGCGGGGCGAGCTCTTGAGGGCGTCGTCCATCGTCCGGCCGACGTAGGCGTTGCCAGCCTCGGCGACGCGCGCGCCGTCCTCGACTTCGGCGGCGGCTGGGGCGGCGTCGCCGTCGGGCGCGATGGCGTCGCTGTCCTGATCCGTCTCGGGGACGTGGTCGGTGCTTGAGGGGCCACTGGCCTTGCTGTCGGAGGCGGAGTAGCGGTGGCTGTCGGGCGTGGTCTGGTCCGGATGCATGGGGAAGCTGTGGGTGACGGTTGCTAACGCCCGCCCCCTCCGCTGGGTTGCCGCTCTACCGGGACGCCTGCCAGCAACGCTCCTGTCTCGTGGTTTAGCCCCATCTTTACATTCCAGGCGTATCCGCTGGCCGCGTCGCCGGGGCCTGTCCTCGTGCCATCCCATGCCGTCTGATTCCCCACCGTCCAAAGCGGCCGAGGTCGCGCAGTTGCTCGCCGCCCTCGAAGCTGGCGACGACGACGCGCTGGACCGCCTGTTCCCCATCGTCTACGACGAGCTCCGGGGGCTGGCCCGGGCCGTCCGTCGGGGGCCATCGCTCGAGACCGTGAACACGACGGCGCTCGTCCACGAAGCGTACCTCCGGCTCGCCCGCAACGCGGGGGCCTCGTTTGAGGGCCGGAGCCACTTCCTGAGCGTCGCGGCCAAGGCCATGCGGCACGTGCTCGTCGACCACGCCCGGCGGCGCGGCGCCCGGAAGCGCGGGGGCGACCTCGCCCGGGTGGACCTCTCGGAGTCCCTCGTGGGCGGCTCCGGGGAGGCCCCCGACGCCCACGTCCTCGCGCTCGACCGCTCGCTCGATCGGCTCGCTGAGCTCGACGTCCGCAAGGCCCGCGTGGTCGAGTGTCGCTTTTTCGGGGAGATGAGCGTCGAGGAGACGGCCGCTGCGCTGGGCGTTTCGGAGGCGACCGTCAAGCGAGACTGGCGGATGGCTCAGGCGTGGCTCTACCGTGCGCTTTCGGAGCCCGACCCGGCCTGAGTGGTATGGCGACGCCGCCCGATCCCGCCCGCTGGCACCGCATCGAGCGCCTGTTCGAGCACGCACTCGACCTCGGCCCCGGCGACCGCGAGGCCTTCCTCGACCGCGAGGCCGACGGCGACGAGGCCCTTCGCGCCGAGGTGGCCTCGCTGCTCCGCGCCGCCGGCGAGGCCGGCGACTTCTTCGAGCGGGCGGCCCGCCGGATCGCCCCTCTCGATGCCTTCGCGCCGGGTGCCCGCGTCGGGCCGTACCAGATCAAGGAGCGTCTTGGCGAGGGCGGGATGGGGACGGTCTATCGCGCTGTCCGGGCCGACGGCACCTTCGAGCGGACGGCCGCGATCAAGGTGTTCCGGATCGGTGGCGGCGACGTCCGGCGTTTCCTGGCCGAGCGCCGGACGCTGGCCCGTCTCGACCATCCCGGCATCGCCCGGCTCTACGACGGCGGCGTGACCCCGGACGGCCGCCCGTTCTTCGCGATGGAACTCGTCGAGGGCGAGCCCATCACGGAGTGGGCCGACCGGCACGGGCTAAAGGTCGATGGGCGGCTGGCCCTGTTCCGGTCGGTCTGCGAAGCCGTGCAGTACGCCCATGGTCGGCTGGTCGTTCATCGCGACATCAAGCCGTCCAACGTGCTGGTCTGCCCGCGCGACGACGGCCAGCCGCAGGTCAAGCTCCTCGACTTCGGCATCGCCAAGCTCCTCGACGCCGACGCCGAGCTGACGCTGAGCCGGGCGGCTCCGCACACGCCGGCCTACGCGGCCCCCGAGCAGATTCGAGGCGAGGAGATCACGACGGCGACCGACGTGTACGCCCTCGGCGTCCTCCTGTACGAGCTCCTCACGGGCACGCGCCCGTTCCATCCGGAAAGCCGCCGTCGTGAGGTCGTCGAGCAGGCGATCCTCCACGAGGAGCCAACCGAGCCCTCTACGGCCGTCCTCGCAGGCGAGATGGAGGCCGTCGCCGCCGCGCGCTCGACCGAGCCGGGTCGCTTTCTCCACCAGCTGAAGGGGGACCTCGACCGGATCGTGCTCAAGGCGCTCCGCAAGGAGCCCGCCCGCCGCTACGACGGGGCCGCCGCGTTCAGGGCCGACGTTGCCCGCCACCTCGATGGTCTCCCGGTCGAGGCCCGGCCGGCCTCTCTGGGCTACCGGGTCGGCAAGTTCGTCCGGCGGCACCGCATCGGGGTGGCGGTGGCGGTGGCGGGCGTGCTGGTGCTGGCGTCCGGACTGGGGCTGGCTGTGTGGCAGGGCCGCGTCGCCACGGCCGATCGGGACCGCGCTGAGCGTGTGTCGGCGTTCATGATTGAGCTGATCGGTGAGTTCGATCCCAACCGCGCCGGCGCCGGTCCGCTCGATGCCGAGTCCATCCTCGACCGAGCGGTGCGTCGCGTCGAGACCGGGCTCCAGGGCCAGCCCGCCGTCCAGGCCCGGCTCTACGAGCACATCGGCCAGATCTACCAAACCTATGCCCGGTTCGACGACGCCGATCGCCTGCTCCACCAGTCGCTCGCGCTCCGCCGCTCGCTCTACGGCGACACGCACCGGGAGGTGGCTGACAACCTCCACCACCTCGGCTGGCTGAGCTTCGTCCGCGGCGACTACGCCGAGGCCGACTCGCTCTATTCGATGGCGCTCGCCATGAAGGAGCAGATCGACGGACGCGTGGCCCCCCGGACGGCGGCGACTCTCGAAGGGCTGGGGCTCGTCCGCCGCGCTCAGGGGGACACCGAGGCGGCCATCGCGCTGGTCAGCGAGGCGCTCGCCATCCGCGAGGCCACGCTCGGGCCGAACGACCCCGCGACCGGCTCGTCCGTGAGCGCTCTCGCGTCGCTCTTCTACAACGCGGGCCGCTACGACGAGGCCGCCCCGCTCCTCCGCCGCGTCATCCCCGAACGCCGCCGGACCCTCGGTGCCCACATCCACACGGCCCAGGCGCTCAGCGACTACGGCGCCGTCCTGGTGGCGCTAGAGGACTATGCCGGGGCCGCCGAGGCCCAACGCGAGGCGCTCGCCATGCGCCGCGAGGTGCTCGGTGCGTCCCACCCGCACGTGGCCCAAAGCCTCAGCCACCTCGGGTGGGCGCTCCAGACGCAGGGCCGCTACGACGAGGCCGAGCCGCTCTACCGCGAGGCGCTCGCCATCCGCCGCGAGCACTTCGGCGACGAGCACACCGCGGTCGCCAACAGCCTCCTCATGCTCGGGGAGGTCCGAACGCTCCAGGGGCGCGTCGAGGACGGGCTCCGGCTGGAGGAGCACGCCGTACGGACCTTCCGGAGCGTCCTCGGGCCGGACCACCCGACGACGCTCTCGGCCGAGCTCCGGCACGCGACCCATCTCCATGAGGCAGGCCGGACAGGCGCGGCCCGAGCGCTCGCGACCGAGGCGCTCCCTGGGCTCCGCGAGGCGTTCGGGCCGGACCACGCCAAGACGCGCGAGTGCGAGGCGCTCTTCGCCCGCCTCGGCGGCTGAGGCGGGCGGCCGACGCCAGCGCGCGGCCTCAGTCCGTGGCGATCCGGATCGGGCCGAGATACATCGGGTTCGCTTCGGAGGCCTGGTAGACGTTCTCGACGTAGACCACCTCCGTGCGCGGCAGCACCGCGTTCGGGATGTTCGCGGTCCGGTTCTGGCCGACGAACACGCGGACGTAGTCGCCGTCCACGTCGATGCGGATCGGCATGAGTCGCTCGTGGACGCGGTCGTCGTCATTGGCGCTCTCGGAGAGCCCCGTGCCGCTCGCGGCGTACACCCCCGTGCCGTGCTGCCCGATCCGGAGGTAGTTGTAGTCCACCCGCTCCGTGGTCCCCTCCGGTGACTGCGTCAGGAACGCGATCCGCTGGTTCCGTTCCGTGAGGTACACCTCGGTCTCGATGGTGAACCTCTCGGGCAGCTCGTCGGGCAGGACGATGCGGAAGGCGCTGTGGCGCGGGCCGGTGTGCCGGAGCAGCCGCCGCCCCTCCCACGCGGCGATCTCCCAGTTGCCGCGCACGAATTCGAGGCGGCTCGGGAAGCGGCCCACGGGGTCGTTCGAGTAGTCCTCGTAGAAGAGCACGCGCTGGCCGGGCGTAAAGTCGTAGTTCACGTCCACATCCGTGTCGGGGGCTGGGATTTCGCGGACGATCTCGCCGTCCGCGTTCCGCACCTGGACGGGCTGGCCGTTCTGGCGGGCGCGCTCGATGCACGCCTCGTCGGTCATGAGGCAGACGACGGCGTCCTCGGCGCTGCGCACGACGGACGTGGTGGCCCGGTCGGCGGCGCGGGCGGTCTCGCGCTCAGCCGCGCGCTCGGCGCCGCGCTGGAGGCCATCGGTAACGCTGGCGCACCCGACGAAGAGGGGGACCAGCAGGGCGAGGAGCAGGAGGCGGAAGAGGGGAGTCATGGGTGGGAGGGTGTTGGTGAAGGGGAAGAGGGAGCCCACTCGAGGGCGCGCGATGGACACGGCGGACGCGGGCCTGTCAGAGCGATCGCCAGCCGTAGGCGGCCCGCAGCGCCGCCCGGATTTCGTCGCGCATCGCGTTCGCGTCGTCGAGGGTGCCCGTGATGAGAATGACGACGCCGCCCTGCTGGCGCGGAAGGCCGCGCAGGTAGGTGCGGAAGCCGCCGTGGAGGCCGCCGTGCCAGTACCGCTCGTTCTCCGTGTCGAGGCCGGCGCTGTAGATGCCAAGGCGCATCGACCGGCGGCCCCCGCAGGCCGCCTCCGCGACGCCCGTCGCGGCGCCGACGCCGTCGCGCCCGAGGAAGCGGTCCACCGTCGTCGCCTCCAGCAGCCGCTCGCCGTCGTATACGCCGCCCTGGTTCAGCAGGATGATGTAGCGGGCGAGGTCGCTGGCCGTGGCGCGCAAGCCCGCCGCTGCCTGGTTCGGGTACGCCTGGTGCCGCATCGTCAGCACCTCCCCGTCGCCGGCGATCAGGTGACCAAAGGCGAGGCTGCCCTCGGGGATCCTCTCGTGGAAGTCCCGCCGGAAGGTCGAGCGGCTCATGCCCAGGCCGTCCAGCAGGCGCTGCACCTGTCCGTCGTAGCCGCCGCTGGCGTGCTGGTCCATGAGGGCCTGCACCAGGATGGAGTTGGCCCCGGAGTAGTCGAACGCCTCGCCGACCTCGAGGGTGTCCACGCGGACGATCGCATTGCCGCTGGCGGCGGGGCCCTTGCCCCGGAAGATCTGCCGGATTGTCGGCATCGGGCCGCCCGGAACGATGGCCTGCGCGCCGGACGCCCCCTTCTCGTTCTGGATGCCCGCGCAGTGGTTCAGGAGGTGCGCGAGGTGGATCTCGCCGGCCCGGATGCCGTCAAGGTCTCTCCTCGATGGCAGATCGTTGCCAGCGAGGTCGTAGAGCACGCCCGGGTCGGTCAGCCCGATGGCCCCGGCGTCCACCAGTTGCAGGGCCGCCGCGTACGACACGGGCTTGCTGAGCGAGGCGGCGTCGAAGATGGTGGTCGGGTAGACGTACTCCTCGGGGTACTGCGCCCGTCGGAGGCCGTAGCTGCGGGTCCACGCCACGCGGTTGTTCTGCACGACCGCGACCGCCAGCCCGGTGATGCGGTGCTCCTTCATCTTCTGGTAGATCGTGCTGTCGCCCGGCACGCCCGTCGCCATCTTCGTGCTGTCGCTGGTGATTCGCTGCTCGAACAGGTTGACGAGGTCCGTGGGGGCGGGGGGGGGCTCCGGCCCGTTCGAGAGGATGGCCCAGCGCGTCTGGCCGTCCACCTCGTGGAGAACGACGTGGTCGATGCGGCGGCGCTCGTCGGTGCGGTAGCGTTCGAGCATCTCCCGCAGGCCGGCGGGCACGTCGCGCGTGACGAACCAGTCCTCGGCGACCATCGCCCACTCGTCGTTCGGGCCGACGGCGATCTCGTGGACCGGTCGCTCCCCCTCTCCGGCTGCTCGGACCGCGTTGGAGAGCGCGAGGCGGGCGGGGCCGGTGGTCGCCTGCCCCCCTGCGCTCAGCGCCCACCGCTCGTCGGGGACGGGCGAGAAGGCGACCGACGTCACGCGCAAGCCGTTCTCCTGCGCTCGGCGGATGGCGGCGGAGATGCCGTCGGAGACGTTGGTCGTGTGCCGCAGGAGGTCCTCGGCGACGACAAGCCAGCGCCCGCCTGGCCCGAAGGCCACCACGTCGATCTCGTTCCCGGCGCCGACGTAGCGGTCGATCCACTCGCGCGCGTCCTCCGGGAAGCCTGCGCTGTAGCAGGGCGTGTTGGCGGCCACCACCACCCACTCGTCGGAGGGCGTGAGGGCGACGGTCTGGATGGCGGCTCCGGCGTCGCGCGCGGCTCGGAGAGCGCTCTGGAACCCGGAGGGGAGGTCCGTCGAGAAACGGACCCAGATGTCGGGCGCGTGCAGGCCGCTCTGAATGACGGCGTTGGCGTCCCAGCAGCCTGTGCTACGCACCCACGTCTGATCGTTGCCCGCGCCGCCGTGGCGGATCGAGAGGGTGAGCCGGTCCGCCCCGGTGGGCGTCAGCTCGGCGGGGTAGTAGCGGCTGTTGCTGCCTAACGCGCGGAGGGCTCCGCCGGGCTCGATGTCGCGCCAGAGGGTTCCTCCCTCCCGCCACGCGCTGCCCGCGGTCTCAGGCACTGAGGTGATGGTGGCGTGGTCGCCCTCGATGCGAATCCGCATCCCGTCGTTGGGGTCGTTGTTGCTCTCCCGACGCGTCCACTCGCCGTCGAGGTCGAGCCCCTCGAGCGCGACGGGCTGCGGTTCTAGGTCCTCGCCGGGCGCGATCCCGAAGAAGCGGCTCACGGCCCCGAGGTCGATCACGCGATCCTGCGTGTAGCCGTCCTCAGAGGGAAAGACGTGCGTGTATTCCGTGTCGCCGTACGTGAAAACAAAGCGGTAGCGACGGCGCGCGTCGCAGCCGAGACGCAGGTCGTACGCCTCAGAGAACGACTGGCCCGGGCGGAGGGTGAGCCATGCCTCGTCGCCACCCGTGGAGAGCGAGGCCCACCACCCGACGCGCGTGCGCACCTGGCTCTGGTCGGCCCGGTAGCGGATCTCGCCGGCGAGCCCGCCGTGGTGCCCCTCGATGGTGACCTCGCAGCGAGCCGGGGCGGTGGGGACCGACTCGGTGGCTCCAACATTCACGGCGGGCGTCGGAGTGTCGGTGGCCCGCGCGGGGAAGACGAGCAGGAGGACGAGGGCGAGGAGAGAGCGCATGGAGGGGCAGACCGAGGATGAGGCGGCTCGGTCCTATCACGCAGTTCCTGCCGCTGAGGGCTCACTCCCGCCGCCCCTCCCCTCCGACGTCTCGCTCCTGCCCGGCGCGGCGTATCGTGTCCCCCGTCCCCTCTGACTCCCGATGCTCACACGCGCGCGCCTCGCCGCGCTAGCCTTCGCCCTGGTGGCGACGGCCGCCGCCGCGTCGCCCCCCTCCGCCCGCCTCGCCACCGCGCTCGACCGCTACGAGCGCGCCGACTGGCGCCCGCTCCCCGACGGCCCGCTCGTCCGCCCCGGCGAGACCGACGCCGTCCAGATCCCCGCCCTGCGCGCCCGCTTGGCCGCCGAGGGAGCGCTCGGCGACGCCGCTCGCACCGGCGACATACTCGACCCGGCCCTCGCCGCCGCGCTCGCCCGCGCCCAGGACCGCCTGGGCCTGGCCTCCGACGGCATCCTGGGGCCCAACACGCGCGCCGCGCTCGACGTGCCCGCCGCGACGCGCGCCGCCCAGGTCCGCCGCTCGCTGGCGGCTCTCGACACGCTCGCGCTCCCCAGCGACGGCCGCTGGGTGCTCGTCAACGTCCCCGAGTACCGCGTGCGGGCCTTCGAGGGCGGACGCGAGACCATGCGCATGAAGGCCGTCGTCGGCGCCGATCGCGACGGCTGGCGCACGCCGCTCTTCTCCGACGCCATCGAGTACCTCGAACTCCGGCCCGTCTGGAACGTGCCGACCAACATCGCCCGGGACGAGCTGGCGCCCAAGGGCGCCGCCGCGCTCGCGGCCGAGGGGTTCGAACTCGTCCGCCGCTTCTCGCCCGACGCCGAGGTCATCGCCCTGAACGACTCGACGCTCCAGAAGATGGCCGACGGGCACCTGCTGATCCGTCAGGCTGCCGGGCCGCTCAACCCGCTCGGGCGCCTCAAGATCATGTTCCCCAACGTCCACAACGTGTACCTCCACGACACGTCGGCGCCCGCCTACTTCGCCCGCGACAACCGGGCGCTGAGCCACGGCTGCGTGCGCGTCGAGCGGCCCGCCGCGCTCGGCGCCTGGGTGGCCGGGATGCCCGAGGCCGAACTGGCGGCCGCGATGGACGGGACGGAGAGCCGCCGCATCGCCCTGCCCGAGCGCGTGCCCGTGGTCCTCGCCGCGCTCCCGGCCTGGGCGGGCGACGACGGTGCCGTCTGGTTCGCCGGCCCGGGGTACTCGTCATGAGCGCCCCCGACTACAGCCTGGTCGGCAAGCGCGTCCGCGTGCACCTCTACACCCGCGAGGGGCAGCTGCTCCGCGCCATCGAGGGCCGCGTCGCCGACGTGTCGCCGGGCGTGACCGTCGGCCAGGACGCCGCCGGCCGGGACATCAAAAAGGACCTCGTCTACGTCCTCGACATCGAGCCGTCGCCGGGCCCCGACGGCGAGCCCATCCCGTACGAGAACTCGGCCGGCGGGGAGGGCGAGGGATGGTTCGCCGTCCAAGACGTGACGGTCATCGACGGCGGCGGCCGGCCGCTGTTCGCGAACTAGGGGTGCGTCCCGGTACGATGGGAGCGTCGCAGGTCGAGGATGCGTGAGGCGTGATGCGTGACGACGCCCGGTGAGAGTCGCGCATTAGACCACTCTCCGCCTCGGGCCCGAGGCGAGGGCGAGGGGGCGAGAAAAAAACTGGCGGGCGGTGTCGATCCCGGCCGGGTCCGTCCGTCGGGAGGGTAGAGCGAGGGATCTTCCCTCGCGTCCCCACCCCAACACCCCCCCAGACCATGCGGTTCATGATCTTCCGCAAGGCCGACGCCCAGACCGAGGCCGGCCTGCTCCCCTCCACCGACCTCCTCGAGGCCATGACGGCCTACAACGAGTCGCTCGCCCGGGCCGGCGTCCTGCTGGCGGGCGAGGGCCTCAAGCCGTCCGCCGAGGGCGTCCGCTATCACTACGCCGACGGCGAGGCGACAGTCGTCGACGGGCCGTTCGCCGAGACGAAGGAGCTCGTGGCCGGCTTCACCACGATCCAGGCGCGGTCGCTCGACGAGGCCGTCGCGTGGGCCCGCCGCTGGCCCGCCGAGGACGGCGACGTCACGCTCGAGGTCCGGCAGGTCTACGAGCCGGTCCCGTCGTTCGGGGCGCCCGCGGCCGACGGCCGCCGCCAGTTCGTCGCGATCCTCACCCACGCCCGCGAGGAGGCCGACGGCACGGCGCCGACGGATGCGGCGGAGGCCGAGATGGGACAGCTCATGGCGGAAGCCGCGGAGGCGGGCGTGCTCCTAGAGGCCGGCGGGCTCCTGCCATCCTCCGTCGGCGCGCGCGTCGTGTTCGCGGACGGCGTTCCGACCGTCACCGACGGGCCGTTCTCGGAGGCCAAAGAGATCATCGGTGGCTACGCCATCTACCAGGCGCACTCGCTCGATGACCTCCGCCCGTGGTCCGAGCGGTTTGGGCGCGCCATCGGGACCGGCACGAGTGAGATCCGGCCGGTTTACGGCGCCGAGGACTTTGGCGACGCGTTCACGCCGGAGCTCCAGGCCCAGGAGGAGCGCCTCCGCGCCGAGAGCGCGGTCCGCAGCCAGTCGGCCGCCTGACGCCCCGGAGGCGGGCGGACCGGCTCCGCTCGCCTCCATCTCCCTTCCTCCATGCCCGTCCCCGCCTCCGCCGCCCTGCCCGGCCCGACGGCCTCGCCCGAGGCGGTCCGACAGGCGGTCGAGGCGGTCTGGCGGGCGGAGTCCGGCCAACTCATCGCGACGCTGGCCCGGCTGACGGGCGACTTGGGGGCGGCCGAGGACCTCGCCCACGACGCGCTCGTGGCGGCGCTCGAGACGTGGCCGGCGACCGGCATCCCTCACGCCCCGGGCGCGTGGCTCACCACGACGGCCCGCCGTCGCGCCCTCGACGCCTTGCGCCGCGCCCCGATGCTCGACCGCGCCCACGCCGAGATCGCCCGCGACCATGCCCTGCCCGACCCGGCGGCCGCGCTCCACGACGCCCTCGACGACCCTGTCGGCGACGACCTCCTGCGGCTCGTGTTCGCGACGTGCCACCCGGCGCTGAGCACCGAGGCGCGCGTGGCCCTCACCCTCCGTCTGCTCGGTGGCCTCACGACCGACGAGATCGCCCGCGCCTTCCTGACGCCCGTCCCGACCGTCGCCCAGCGGATCGTCCGTGCCAAGAAGACGCTCCGCGACGTCGGGGGGGCGTTCGAGATGCCGCGCGCCGCCGACCTCCCCGCCCGCTTGGCCGACGTGCTCCGCGTGGTCTACCTCGTCTTCAACGAGGGCTACACGGCGACCTCAGGCGACGGCTGGGCGCGGCCGGGGTTGTGCGAGGACGCCTTGCGCCTGGGCCGCGTGCTGGCCGGGCTCGTGCCCGACGAGCCGGAGGTCCACGGCTTGGCCGCGCTGATGGAAGTCCAGGCGTCGCGGCTCGCCGCGCGCGTCGGGCCCGAGGGCGAGCCGGTGCGGCTGATGGACCAGGACCGGACGCGGTGGGACGCCCTCCTCGTCCGCCGCGGGCTGGCGGCGCTGGCACGCGGCCAAGCGCTGGCCGATGGGGCGCCGGGGCCGTACCTCTTGCAGGCTGCCATCGCCGCGTGCCACGCCCGCGCGCGGTCGCCCCAAGACACCGACTGGCCTCGAATCGCGGCGCTCTACGGCGCCCTCCACGCGGCCCACCCGTCGCCCGTCGTCGAACTGAACCGGGCCGTGGCGGTGTCGTTTGCCGACGGGCCGGCGGCCGGGCTGGCGATCGCTGACGCCCTCGTCGTCGCCGGCGTGCTCGACGGCTACCACCTGCTCGACGCCGTCCGCGGCGACCTGCTGGAGCGGCTCGGGCGGGCTGCCGAGGCTCGCGCCGCCTTCGAGGCCGCCGCCGCCGTGACGCGAAACGCGCAAGAGCGAGCGATCCTGCTGGGCCGGGCGGTGGCGGTCTGACGCCCCACCTCGGGCCCGAGGCAGAGCGAGCGGGGGGCGCACATCAGCCCCACACGCGACGCGCACCTGTCGCCCTCCCGTGCGATCCTTCGAGTCCCGCTCGCGCCCATGCCCGACCCCTCCGCCTCGTCCGCCCCGTCGCCGTCCGGCGTGCGGGGCCTGCTCCGCGACCTCCGCGCCGCCGTGCGCGGCACCGACCGCGACTACACCTCCGGCCCCATCGGCACGGCGCTGCTCCTGCTGGCGGTGCCGATGGTGCTCGAGATGGTTATGGAGTCCGTCTTCGCCGTCGTCGACGTGTACTGGGTGGCCTCGCTGGGCGCCCCCGCCGTCGCCGCCGTCGGGCTCACCGAGTCCGTGCTGTCGCTGATGTACGCCGTCGCGATGGGCCTGTCGATGGCCGCGACGGCCGTCGTGGCGCGGCGCATCGGCGAGAAGGACCGCGAGGGCGCCGCGCGCGCCGCCGTGCAGGCCATCGCCGTGGCCGTGGTCGCCTCCGTCCCGTTCGCCGTCGTCGGTGTGTTCTACAGCGACGGCCTGCTGGCGCTGATGGGCGCCGACCCCGAGACCGCCGCCGTCGGCGCCGGCTACATGGCCTGGATGTTGGGCGGGAATGCCGTCATCATGCTGCTGTTCGTGTTCAACGCCGTCTTCCGCGGCGCCGGCGACGCGGCCATCGCCATGCGCGTGCTGTGGCTGGCGAACGGCATCAACTTGGTCCTCGACCCCGTCTTGATCTTCGGCTGGGGCCCGTTCCCCGAGCTTGGCGTCACCGGCGCCGCCATCGCCACTACGACGGGCCGCGGGATCGCCGTGCTCGTGCAGGTGGCCCTGCTGTTGCGCGGCGGCGAGCACATCCGCGTGCTGACCCGCCACCTCCGCCTGCACGCCGACGTGATGTGGCGCATCGTGCGAACGTCGGCCGGCGGCATCGCCCAGTTCGCCGTCGCCACCGTCTCGTGGGTCTTCCTGGTCCGCCTCGTGGCTGAGTTCGGCGCCGAGTCGCTGGCGGGCTACACCATCGCCATCCGGATCTTCCTGTTCACCCTCTTGCCCGCGTGGGGCCTGTCGAACGCCGCCGCAACGTTGGTCGGCCAGAACCTCGGGGCCGGCAAGCCCGGCCGCGCCGAGCGCTCGATCTGGATCGCGGGCGTGGTCACGATGGTCTTGCTCGGGCTCGTCTCCATCGGCTACGTGGTCTACGACGAGGCCTTGGTCCGCCTGTTCACCGCCGACCCCGAGGTCATCGCCACGGGCGCCCTGTGCTTGCGCGTGCTGGCCTACGGCTACGTCCTCTTCGCCTGGGCTATGATCCTGCCGCAAGCGTTTAACGGCGCCGGCGACACCCTCACCCCGACCTGGATCAACCTCGGCTGCTTTTGGCTCTTACAGGCGCCCGTCGCGTGGGCACTGGCGTTCCCCCTCGGCCTGGGCGAGCTGGGCGTCTACGTTGCCATCACGGTCGCCAACGTCGCCGCCGCGATCGTCGGCTGGGTCCTCTTCCGCCGGGGCCGCTGGAAGCTGACCACCCTGTAGCCCGCTGGCGACGGCGAGCCGCTCGCCCTCGTCTCTCGTCGCGTCCGCTCCCCCGCCTCAGGCGCGAGGTGGACCCCGTGCACGGCTGGCAGGCGACCCGTCGGCGGACAAATGCCAGGCGTGATGCCCTTGTCCCTACAGGCCTTTAGCTTGGCTGTGGTCCCACCACCGTCGCCATGCCCCTCCGACGTCCCGCCGGCGCCGAGGTCACCGCCCTGCTCGCCGCCGTCCAGCGCGGCGATGCCGACCCGGCCGAGCTCTACGGACGGCTCTACCACGACCTCCACGCCCTCGCCCACTCCGAGCGCGCCCGCTGGCACGGCAACTGGACGATGAACACCACGGCGCTCGTCCACGAGGCCTACGAGAAGCTCGCCGGCAAGGACGACTACGCCAGCCGTGCTCACCTGCTCGCCACCGCCAGCCGCGCCATGCGCCAGGTCTTGGTCAGTTACGCCGAGCGCCGGAGCGCCAGGAAGCGCGGCGGCAGGACCCCGGACCTCCCCCTCGAAGACGACCTCGTCGCCTTGCTCTCGGACACCCAAGCCGACGACGTGCTCGCCCTCGACGAGGCGCTGGGGCGCCTCGCCGCCGTCGACGCCCGCGACGCCCAGGTTGTCGAGTGCCGCTTTTTCGGGGGCTTGTCCATCGAGGAGACCGCCGCGGCCCTCGACATCTCCGTCTCGACCGTCACGCGCTCCTGGCGCGCCGCTCGCGCCTGGCTCCGCGCCGAACTCCGCGACGACCTCCTCCCGGACCTCTCCTGACGACCGGCCCGTCGGTTTCCCGTACTCCCAGCGACCCCCCGTGCTATGACGCCCGACCGCTGGACCCGCATCAAGGCCTTGTTCGCCGAGGCCGCCGACCTCGCGCCGGCCGACCGCGCGGCCTTCCTCGACGACGCCTGCCGCACCGACGACGCCGCCGACCCCGACCTCCGCGCCGAGGTCGAGGCCATGCTCGCGCAGGACGAGGGCGCCGAGGCCTTCTTCGAGGACTTCGCCGGGAGCGCGACGCCGCCCCCGGCTCGCGTCGGGCCGTGGCAGCTCGTCGAGCGCATCGGCGAGGGCGGCATGGGCGAGGTCTGGCGCGCCGACCGCGCCGACGGCGCCTACGTCCAGACCGCCGCGGTCAAGCTGGTCCGCCCCGGGCTGGCGCCGGACCTGCTGGCGCGGTTTCGCGCCGAGCGCCAGATCCTGGCCGGGCTCGACCACCCCGCCATCGCCCGCCTCCTCGACGGCGGCCAGGCCCCCGACGGCCGCCCCTACCTCGCGCTCGAGTACGTCGACGGCGAGCCCATCACCGCCTATGCCGATCGCCGCCGCTTGGGGGTCGACGCGCGCTTGGCCCTCTTTCGACAGGTCTGCGACGCCGTCGCGGCGGCGCACCGCCAGCTCGTCGTCCACCGCGACCTCAAGCCGTCGAATGTGCTCGTTACCGACGCTGGGCAGGTGAAGCTGCTCGACTTTGGGATCGCCAAACTTCTCGACCCCGCCGAGGGCGCCGCCGTTGCCGCGCCGGTCACCGAGGCCGACCGGCGCGTGATGACGCCCGAGTACGCCGCCCCCGAGCAGGTCCGCGGCGAACCCGCCACCACGGCGACGGACGTGTACGGCTTGGGCGTGCTCTTGTACGAGCTGCTCACCGGCACGCGCCCGTACCGACTGGAGAGCCGCGTCCGCCGCGCCGTCGAGCAGGCCATCCTGGAGACGGACCCGACGGAGCCCTCCACAGCCGTCTCCGGCGCCACCGACGCCGCCACGGCGCGGTCCACCGAGCCGCCTCACTTGCGCCGCCGTCTGCGCGGCGACCTCGACCAGATCGTCCTCAAGGCTCTGTGCAAGGAGCCCACGCGCCGCTACGACGGCGCCGCCGCGCTCGCCGCCGACCTCGGGCGCCACCTGGCAGGCCTCCCGGTCGAGGCGCGCCCGGAGGCCGTCGGGTACCGCATCGGGAAGTTCATCCGGCGCCACCGGGTGGCCGTGGCCGCGGCGGTCGCCGTGCTGCTGGCGCTCGTCGGCGGGGCGGGCGCGGCGCTGTGGCAGGGCGCCGAGGCGGACCGCCAGCGCGACCGGGCCGCCGACCGCGCCGCCGAGGCCGAGGCGGTCATGACGTTCCTGGTCGACATGATCGGCGACGCCCGCCCGGCGGGCTCCGATGGCGACACCTTGCGCGTCCGCGACGTGATCGACGGGGCCGTGGAGCGCCTCGACACCACGTTCCTCGACCGGCCCCTCGTCCGGGCCACGCTCGCGAGCGCCTTCGGGCGGTCCTACGCGCACCTCGGCCAGACGGACGCCTCGCTCCCTCTTTTCCGCCGCTCGCTCGCCCTCCGCCAGGCCTCCCTCGGCCCCGTCGACAGCTTGACGATCCGGGCCGAGGACGATCTCGTCGTGGCCCTCCTCAACGCCCGTGAGCTCGACACGCTCGACTCGCTGCTCACGGCATCGCTGGCGGCCCGCCAGCGAGCGCTCGGCCCGTACCACCCGGACGTGGTCTCCGTCCTCCACCACCTCGCGCTCTCCGCCACCCGCCGCCGCGACGACTCCGTCCGGCTGGCCCGCGCCGAGGCCTACTACCGCCAGGTGATCGACATCGTCGAGGGGCCGGGCGCCGACCTGTACCGCGCCAAGGTCGGGTCGGAGGAGGACTACGACTACGCCCGGTCGGTGTACTACTACGGCCTGGCCGCACACTACCTCGAAACGGGCCGACCGGAGGACGCCGTCGCGCCCATGCTCCGCTCCATCGAATTGGAAGACGCGCCAGAGGAGTCGATCGAGTCCCAGGTCAGCCGCAACGGCTACGGGGTCCTGTTGCGCAGCCTGGAGCGCTACGACGAAGCCATCGAGATCCACCGAGGGGTGGTCGCGTCGGCGCGGCGCGCCTACGGGCCCGAGCACGCGTTCTACGGACAGCCTCTCCTCAGCCTGGGCTCGGCGATGGTCGCGGGCGATCGCCAGGCCGAAGCCATCCCGGTCCTACGCGAGGCGGGCACCGTGCTGACCGGGGACGGCCCGAGCGCCTTGGAGGTGCGCTACTACCTCGGGCAGGCGCTCGTCGAGGCGGGCGAGGGGGGGGAAGGCCGGGCCGTGCTCCGAGCCGTGCTGCCCGGGTTGATCGCCACGTTCGGCCCCGACAACGTCCGCGTGCGAAACGTCCGGAAGTGGCTTGCAGGCTAGCGCCGTGATCCGGTCGCTCCCGTTTCCCTGGCCTCTAGACCCGTTCAAGAACCACCTGGCGGGTGCTCTAGTGGTCGGCCTCGACCGGCTCGCGCCAACTGGAGAGGCGGCCCTCGTAGGTCGAGAGCCGCTGCTCCGCCGTGTCCGGCGCCTCCAGCCGGGCGACGTGGAACAGCGCCTCGCCCTCGTACACCAGCGGCAGCTGCGTCTTGCCGATGATGAGGCCCGAGTCGCGCGAGAGGACGGGGACCGAGACGTCGCCCAGCGGCGCCGTGAGCGTGCCCACCTGCTCGCCCTCCTCGACCAAGTCGCCGATGTCGCGCGTCATCTGGAGCGTCCCGCTCTCCTCGGCGCGCGTCCAGCCGCTGCTCCGTGCAAGGAGCGGCTCGATGACGCGCGTCGGCGCCGTGTTGGGCAGCATCCCCAGCCCGCGCATCACCGAGACGACGCCGCGGAGCCCGATCCGGACGGCCCGCTCGTCGAGCCGGAGCGCCTCGCCGGCCTCGTAGAGCAGGACGGGCACGCCGTGCTCCAGGACCGTCTGGCGCATGGAGCCGTCGCGCAGGTTGGCGTGGAGGATGAGCGGCACCCGAAAGCGCCGCGCCATCTCGACGGCGTCCTCCTGGTCCAGCGACACGCGCACCTGCGGAAGGTTCGTTCGGTCGATGGCGCCCGTGTGCAGGTCGATGCCGTGCGTCGCGTTCGCCACGATCTCCGTCATGAACGTGTTCGCGAGGCGGCTGGCCATGGAGCCGGTTGGCGAGCCGGGGAACGAGCGGTTGAGGTCGCGCCGGTCGGGGAGGTACCGCGAGCGCGCCGTGTACCCGTACACGTTGACGACGGGCACGGCGATCAGCGTCCCCCGGAGGTTTTTGAGGAGGCCCAGACCCAGCAGCCGCCGGATGATCTCGACGCCTAGGATCTCGTCGCCGTGGATGGCCGCCGAGACGAACAGCCGGGGCCCGTCGCGCCGCCCGCGCACCACGTGCACCGGCATCGCCATCGCCGCCAGCGTGTAGAGCGGGGCGATGGGCAGGCGGACCGTGGTGCGCGTCCCGCGCGGGACCTCGGTGCCGCCGATGACGAGCGGCTCGGGGAGGGGCGTGTCCATCCCACAGACTACGGGTTTCGGCGGCCGGATCAGTCCGCAGGGAGCGAATTCCACATGTCGTGGGCGATCCGCCAGACGCCGTCGGCGTCGCGCTGCCACACGATGAGGTACTTGCCCCGGAAAGCCGGTCGGGCCTCGCCGTCGATCTCCATCTCGCCCTCGTAGTAGCCCCAGTCGTAGCACAGGTCGCCCGCGATGCGCAGCTCCTCGGCGACCGCCTGGTGCCGCGTGACCACGCGCCCCTCGGGCAGCGTCCAGAACGCTCGGAGCGCCTCGTAGCCCCGGATAAAGTCGCGCCCGCCCGGCGCCGCGATCCCGTCCTCGGCGTAGACCGCTACCAGCGCGTCGATGTCGCCCGCGACGTAGGCCGCCGATAGCGCCTTGGACTGTTCGGCGATGGCGACGATGTCGGCCGCGTCGCCCGCGACCACGACGGCCTGGGCGTCGGCGCGAGCGGAGACGAGGAGCAGGGCGAGGAGGGTGAGTGCGCGCACGGAGCGGGAGGAGGGGGGCCGAAACGTAGCGCCCGCCGCCGCGCGCTACAGCCGGACCACCTCGACGCGCCGGTTCTGCGCCCGGCCCTCCGCCGTGTCGTTGCTGGCGACCGGCCGCTCCGGCCCCACCCCGACCGCTTCGAGCCGGTTCGCGGCCACGCCCTCGCCCGTCAGCCAGGCCACGACGGACTGGGCGCGCTGTTCGCTGAGCCGCCGGTTGGCGTCGGCCGCGCCCCGGTCGTCGGTGTGGCCCTCCACGCGGAGCCGGAGCGCCGGGTTCTGCTGGAGCGTCCGTACCAGGTCTTGCAGTGTGGGCGTGGACTCGGGCCGCAGGGTGGCGCTGGCGGTGTCGAACAGGAGCCCACCGAGGGCTAGCCGCCCGTCGGCCTGGAGCCGGTCGTAGATGGACTCGCGCCCGCCCGCCGCGACGCGCAGGTTGTCGATCAGGACGGGCCCGCTCCGCTCGTCGTCGGTCGCCGCGAGCTCGCCGCAGGCCGTCACGAGGAGCCGGTTCGTCCGCTGCACGTCGGCATTCGGCACGTTCGCGACCCGATTCTCACCGACGTACATCTTGACGTAGCTCCCGTCGACGGCGATGCGGACGGGGACCATCCCTTCTTCGTGGGCCGACTGGTTCTGGAGCGAGCTCCCGCCCGTCGCCGACGAGACGCCGGTCTCGAAAAAGCTTCCCACGCGAAACTCGGCGGCCTGGTGGCCTCGCAAGTCGCCGTGGAAGCACGAGTAGTCGCCGTCGGCCTCGGTGAGCGGGCCGGTCCCGAGCACCACGCTGTTCCAGTCGTCGGCGCTGTAGACCTCGAACTCGATGGTGAACCGCTCGGGCAGCGTCTCCGGGAGCGGGAACGCGATGGCGCTGGCGTCGGCGAAGCGGAGCATCTGGTTGCCCCCCTCGGAGACGACCTCCATCACCCCCTCATGAAAGTCGACCCGGCGCGGCACGTCGCCGACGCGGCTGGACTCGAAGTCCTCGATCAGCAGGGGCCGGTCCCCGGGGACGAAGTCGTAGTTCGCCCACGCGCCGTCGCCGGGACGGGCCGAGGCGCTGGCGGCTCCGCTCGCGGCCCCACCAGTCCCGGGGGCCGAGCGGACCACGGCGTCGGAGGCG
This sequence comes from Rubrivirga aquatilis, assembly GCF_046845665.1. GTDB lineage: Bacteria > Bacteroidota > Rhodothermia > Rhodothermales > Rubricoccaceae > Rubrivirga. The sequence continues at coordinate 1,211,008 of NZ_CP177355.1, forward strand.
TTGTCGGCCGTGACCGGCGCGCCGGAGCGGTCGACCGGCGCGCCGTCGGCGTCGGTCAGCACGACGCTCTCGCCGCGGCCTTGCGCCTCGCGGATGCAGGTCTCGTCGGTGAACACGCACCGGGCGGCCTCCTCGCCCGCGTCGAACAGCCCGTCGATGGCGGCGTCGGCCGCGCGGCGGGCGCGCTCCTCGGCCTGCCGCTCGACAGCGCGCTCGGCACCACGCTGGGCGGCGTCGCGGGCCCGCCGCCAGATCTGGGCGTCGGCCGTATCGGCGGCGACGAGGGACAGGAGGATGGCGGCGAGGAGCGGGAGGCGGGGCATCAGAACGGCCTGGAGTGGGGCTGCTCTTAAGTACCTGATTCGAGCCCGGATCTGGTCATGCGCCCCGCCCGTCGCGGGCGGCGTCCGCAAGCCTGAACGCCTCGCGCCCCGTCGGCTGGCGGAGCCACCTCTGGGGCGAGCGCGCTAGGTTGCCGCGCCTTCCCCGCTGCCCGCCATGCACACGCACCACGCCATCGACTATATCGAGTTCACCGTCCTCGACCTAGCGGAGGCCAAGCGGTTCTACACCGCTGCCTTCGGCTGGGCCTTCACCGACTTCGGCCCGACCTACGCGGGCATCCAGCGGCCCGACGGGGACGGCGAAGTCGGCGGGCTGGCGCAGGCCGAGGCCGTGAGCGCCGGCGGCCCGCTCGTCATCCTCTACTCCGGCGACCTGCCCGCCAGCATCGCCGCCGTAGAGGCCGCCGGGGGCACCATCTCGACGCCCCCGTTCGACTTCCCCGGTGGCCGCCGCTTCCACTTCTTGGACCCGAGCGGCAACGAACTGGCGGTGTGGACTACCGGGTAGCCCGTCCGTTTTGGCAACGACCTACGCCGTCTCCGGCGCGGTGCCCCGCGCGTAGACCGTCCCCGGATCGAAGTCGTGGCCCTCGGGCCACGTCACCGTCCCCGCCTCGACCCGAACCTGGGCGAAGTACGCCGGGTCGGCAAGCCGCTCGAAGAACGCGCCCCGCTGGTACGGTCGGGTGTCGAACCGTCGCTCCTCTCCCGACGCAAACTGGACATGAAGCACGCCTCCGGGGAGCGGGTGGGCCGATGTGATCGTGTAGAGGGCCATCGGCGGAGAGGGTCGATTTTGAAGACGGGTTCGCCGGACACGGCCAAGGCCCAGTTGGCCTCCAACTCCTCAGCGTGGATCTCCATCAGGCCTGCGCCAGCTTCAGCTTGCGGCGGGGGAGCGTCCCATCCAGCACCTCGCCGTCGGGGATCCGCAAGACCACCTCCTCGCCTTGGTACTTGACGTGGATGTGCGGCGCGTGGTGCTGCCCCTCGTCGAAGTAGTCGAGGTAGACGACGAGGCCGTAGAAAAACGAGATCGCGGGCATCCGTACGAGGGCTGACACGCCCTCGTACGGATGCCCATGATCGCTACGCCTCCCCTGCTGGCGCCATCAGCCCCGGCTCGCGGTCGGCGGGGGCGCCGAGCCGGGCGTCCGCCTCGCTTGCCGGGACGGTCTCCAGCGTGACCCCGCCGCCAGGCGCCGCCTCCACCAGTACGGCGTCGCCGTCGCCGACGAGCCCGCCCAGGATCTGCTCCGCGAGGGGGTTCGCGATCAGCCGCTGCAGCACGCGCTTGAGGGGCCGCGCGCCGAACGCCGCGTCGAAGCCCTCGGCCGCGAGCGCGTCCTTGGCCGCGTCCGTCAGCACCAGCCGTATGCCCTGCCGCTCGGCCAGCCGGCGCGTGTTCTCGAACAGGATCTCGACGATCTGCCGGATCTGCGCCCGACCGAGCGGCCGGAACACGACGGTCTCGTCGATCCGGTTCAAGAACTCGGGCCGCAGGCGCTGGCGGAGCAGTCCGAGCAGCTCCATGCGGACGGCGTCCATCTCGGCTTCGGACACGTCGCGGTCGGGGCCCAGCTTCTGGGTGATCAGCTCCGAGCCGAGGTTCGAGGTCATGATGATGATCGTGTTCGAGAAGTCGACCACGCGGCCCTTCGAGTCCGTCAGCCGCCCGTCGTCGAGCACCTGGAGGAGCACGTTGTAGACCTCCGGGTGCGCCTTTTCGAACTCGTCGAGCAGCACGACCGAGTACGGCCGGCGGCGGACCGCCTCGGTGAGTTGGCCACCCTCGTCGTAGCCGACGTAGCCGGGAGGCGCGCCGACGAGACGGGAGACGGTGTGGCGCTCCTGGTACTCCGACATGTCGATCCGCACGAGCGCGTGGTCGTCGTCGAAGAGCTGCTCGGCGAGCGCCTTCGCCAGCTCCGTCTTGCCGACGCCCGTCGTGCCCAGGAAGATGAACGAGCCGAGCGGCCGGTTGCCCTCCTGCAGGCCCGCGCGCGAGCGCCGGACGGCGTTCGCCACGGCCTCGACGGCCTCGGGCTGGCCCACGACGCGCTTCTCGATCTCGTCCTCGAGGTGGAGCAGCTTGGCGCGCTCGGTCTCGAGCATCTTGGAGACCGGGATGCCGGTCGCTCGCGAGATCACGTCCGCGATGTCCTCGGCGTCGACCTCCTCCTTGAGCATGGCCCCGTTCTGCTGGACCTCCGCCAGCCGCGCCGTCGCCGTGTCGATGGCCTCCTGTAGGCCGGGGATGTCGCCGTAGCGGATCTCGGCCACGCGCGCAAAGTCGCCGTGGCGCTCCAGGTCGGCCGCCTCCGTCTTGAGCCGGTCGATCTCGGCCTTAGACTCCTTGATGGTCGTCACCAGGTCGCGCTCCTGCTCCCAGCGCGCGCGCAGCCGGTCGCGCTCTTCTTCCAGGTTCGCGAGCTGCTCGGTGATGGCGGCCTCCTGGGCCTCGTCGCTCTCGCGCTTGACGGCCTCGCGCGCGATCTCCTGCTGGCGGATCTCGCGCTCGATCGAGTCGAGGGCTTCGGGCGTCGAGTCGATCTCGATGCGCAAGCGCGACGCGGCCTCGTCGACCAAGTCGATGGCCTTGTCGGGCAAAAAGCGGTTGGAGACGTAGCGGTCCGACAGCTCGGCGGCGGCCACGATCGCGCCGTCGGTGATGCGGACGCCGTGGTGCACCTCGTAGCGGTCCTTGATGCCGCGCAGGATGGCGATCGTGTCGGGCACGGACGGCTCGGCGACGAGGACCATCTGGAAGCGCCGCTCCAGCGCCTTGTCCTTTTCGAAGTACTTCTGGTACTCGTCGAGCGTCGTCGCGCCGATCGCGCGGAGCTCGCCGCGCGCGAGCGCCGGCTTCAGGATGTTGGCCGCGTCCATCGCGCCCTCCCCGCCGCCGGCGCCGACGAGCGTGTGGATCTCGTCGATGAACAGGATGATCTCGCCGTCCGCCTGGGCGACCTCCTTGACGACGGCCTTGAGGCGGTCCTCGAACTCACCCCGGTACTTGGCGCCAGCGATCAGCGCGCCCATGTCGAGCGCCATCACGGTCTTCGACGCCAGCCCCTCCGGCACGTCGCCCTCGACGATCCGGATCGCCAGCCCCTCGGCGATCGCTGTCTTGCCGACGCCCGGCTCGCCGACCAACACGGGGTTGTTCTTGGTGCGCCGGCTCAGGATCTGGAGCACGCGGCGGATCTCGTCGTCGCGCCCGATCACCGGGTCGATCTGGCCCTTACGGGCGGCCTCGTTGAGGTCACGCGCGTAGCGGTTGAGCGCGTCGTACTTGGACTCGGCGTACGGGTCCTGCACGCGCTGCCCGCCCCTCACCTGCTGCAGCACGCCGAGGAGCGTGTCCTTCGTCACGCCCTGGCTCTGGAGCGCGTTCGCCGTCGCGCCCCCGCCCTCGGCGAGCGCCAGCAAGAGGTGCTCGGAGGCGACGTACTCGTCGCCCAGCGCCTCGGCTTCCGCGAGCGCGCGGTCGAACGCCTTGTTGAGCTCGGTCCCGACGTACTGGCCAGAGACCGACGACCCGGTCACGGTCGGCAGCTTGTCGACGGCACGCGCGGCGAGCGCCGCGAGCGTGTCTTCGTTCGCGCCCAGACGCGAGAGCAGGGTGGGGACGAGCCCGCCCTCGTCCTGCAAAAACGCCTGCAACAGGTGCGGCGGCTCGATGCCCTGGTGGTTCTTGGACTGCGCGATCTCGCTGGCGCGCTGGACGGCCTCCTGGGCCTTGACGGTAAACTTCTGGAGGTTCATGGGTGGATTGCTGAATGGAGTCGGCGGGACGGCCCGCCATCGGTCGGTGTCGAACGCGGTGGAGCGAACGGCGTGCCGCAGCGGTGGGATCTGCCATGATGTCAGCCGTTATTGGGCGTGTTTCCACAAAGCCCCCTCGGCGCCCTGCAAAAGGGAGGCGGCTGGCGCCCGACCCCCGGGTGCCCGACCGGCCCCGGCTCCGCCCCGTAGTTGAGCCTGGCTCGGTCCCCGCCGATACCGGGTCGGCTCACCTGCTCGCCCGTGCCCGACCCGACCCCGATCGACCTCCGCGCGCACCGCGCCACGATCCTCCTCGGAGCCGTCGCGGTTCCGGCGTTCTGGGTGCTCGATCAGATGGCTGGGCTCGTCTACGACGACCCGCTCGAGTACCGCCTCGCGATCTCGGGCATCGCCGTGCTCGTGCTGGCGCTGACCTACGTCGACGACCGGGTGCGCCGCCACGTCCGGGTGGTGATGATCAGCGTCATCTACCTGATCGCGGCGTACTTCTCGTGGACGGCCGTCAAGAACGGACTCCCGGCGCCGTGGGCGGCCGGTCTGTGCCTGCTGCTGCTCGTCTCCGGCCTCGTTGTGGCCCTTTACGCGCCGACCTCACGTGCGGTGCTCGGGACCCTGACGGGCCTGGCCGCCGCGCTGCTCGTCCCTGTGGCTCTGACCCCGCCACCGGTGGGCGGGCTCCTCCTCCCGTTCGCCAACTTCGCCGCCGTCGTGGTCTTCGGCACGGCCGCCCTCTACGGGGCTGGCGTGACGCGGCTCCGAATGCTCGGCGCCGTTCAGGAGAGCCGCGACGCCCTCACCGCACAGCGCGACGCCGTCGCAGCCAACGAGCGGCTGCTGCGGACGGTCATCGACACCATTCCGGACCACATCTACGTCAAGGATCGCGAGGGCCGGGCCACCTTGCGAAACCTCGCCAGCGCCATCTCTCTCGGCTACGCCGACCCCGCCGCGTCCGTCGGGGACACCATCTTGGACGCCGACCTCCCGGCCGCGTACAGCCGCGCCATCGCCGCCGCAGACCTGCGCGTCGTCTGGACCGGCCGCGCCATCGAGAACCTCGAAGAGCAGACGCCCAACGGCGACTGGCTACTGACCACCAAGGTGCCGCTCCGGACCGAGGACGGCGACATCGTCGGGCTCGTCGGCGTCTCGCGCGACGTGTCGGACCAGAAGCGCGCTGCCGTCGCGCTCGTCGAGGCCAAGGAGGCGGCGGAGGCGGCGACCCGTGCGAAGTCGGAGTTCCTGGCCAACATGTCCCACGAGATCCGGACGCCGATGAACGGGGTCGTCGGGATGACGAGCCTGCTCCTGGAGACGCCGCTCGACCCGGAGCAGCGGGACTTCGTGGAGACCATCCGGACGTCGGGCGACGCGCTCCTGACGATCATCAACGACATCCTGGACTTCTCGAAGATCGAGGCCGGGATGCTCTCGCTCGAGGAGGCCCCGTTCGAGGTGGCCTCGACGGTCGAGGACGCGCTGGACCTGGTGGCCCAGGGGGCGGCCGAGAAGGGGGTGGAGCTGGCGTACGTGGTGGGGGACGGGGCCCCGCGGGCGGTCGTGGGCGACGTGACGCGGGTGCGGCAGGTGCTGGTGAACCTGCTCTCGAACGCGGTGAAGTTCACCGGGGAGGGGTCGGTGTGCGTGCGGGTCGACGGGGCCCCGCCGGACGCGGCGGTGGGGGGCGCGGCCGAGGTGACGTTCTCGGTGGAGGACACGGGGATCGGGATCGCGCCGGGGAAGCTGGAGGCCGTGTTCGAGAGCTTCTCGCAGGCGGACGCCTCGACGACGCGGGAGTACGGGGGGACCGGTCTGGGCCTGGCGATCTGCCGCCGGCTCGTCGGGATGATGGGGGGGGAGATGAGCGTGTCCAGCGTCGTCGGGGAGGGGTCCACGTTCGGGTTCTCCATCCCCGTCGTTGTCGCTCCAGAGCCGTCGCCGGCGCTTGCGCCGGCCCCCGTGCTCGCTGGTCGCCGCGTGCTCGTGGCCATCCCCGACGACGTCGTGCGGGCGACGACGCTCGACCTTGTCGCATCGTGGGGGCTGGAGCCGGTCGGCACCCCGTCCGGTGCCGAGGCCATCGCCGTCGCGGCCCGGGCGGCCGCTTGCGAGACGCCCTTCGACGGGATCGTGTTGGACATGCAGACGCCGGGGATGGAGGGGCACCAGGTCTCCGCCGTGCTGGGGTCGCTGCCGTCGTCGCCGCCGGTCGTGGGGCTCACGGGCGAGGCCCGGACCACGACGGTCCGCGCCCGAGCGACGGCAGCTGGCGTCGCGGTGCTGCTCGGCAAACCGCCCCGGCACCGCCAGCTCCACGACGCTCTCGTCCAAGCGCTTTCGGGGAGCGAGGCTCCCGCACCCCAGACGGCCTGGGTGGCCCGACCCTCCCCCGTGTCCCCGGCCGACGGCCCCGCCTTGCGGGTGCTCGTGGCGGAGGACAACTTGGTCAACCAGAAGGTGGCCACGCGCCTGCTCGAGCGGGTCGGGATCCGGGCCGACGTGGTCGCGAACGGCGTCGAGGCCGTCGAGGCCGTCACGCGCCAGGCGGCGCACGGGCAGGGCTACGACGTGGTGTTCATGGACGTCCAGATGCCGGAGATGGACGGGATGACGGCGACGCGGGCGATCCGGTCGCTGTCGCTGGCCTCGCAGCCGCACATCGTCGCGCTGACGGCGAACGCGATGGAGGGGGACCGCGAGGCGTGCCTGGAGGCGGGGGCCGACGACTACCTGTCGAAGCCGGTCCAGCTCGATGGCATCCGGGGGGCCGTCGAGCGCGCCGCCTTGTCCGCCGTCGGGGTGCCGGTCGTGGGATAGGACAGGAGCCCTGCCCCCTGGCGAGGGTCTCTCGGTGTCGCAACCGGCCGGAGGTCGCCCCGTAGCAGGCCGACACCTGCCCGCCGTCCCATGCTCCGCCTCACGTTCCTCGCTGCCCTCGCCATCGCCGCCCTCGCCGGCTGCTTCAACGTCGGCTGGAGCGGGTCCACGGTCGAGGGCTCCGGCGTGTCCGGTTCGCGCACGGTCGACGTGTCGGGCATCGACGGCGTGCGGCTGGCGGTCCCCGGCGTGCTCGTGGTGACGCCCGGCGCGGCCCCGCTCCGGATCGAGGGCGACGACAACGTCGTCGAGGCGCTCGTGGTGGACGTCGACGGCGGCGTGCTGACGCTCCGCGCCCCGCGCGGCGAGTCGTTCCAGACCGACCTCGACCTCCGTATGACCGTCGGCGCGGACCGGCTGGAGAGCCTTGACATCGCGGGCTCGGGGCGCATCGAGGCCGACGGCGTCCGCTCGGAGACCGTCGCCGTGTCGATCGGCGGGAGCGGCGACGTGTCGATGATGGGTCTGGAGGCCGCCTCTCTCGAGGTGTCGGTGGCCGGGTCGGGCGGCGTGGTCGTCGGCGGCACCGCCGAGCGCGTGTCGGTCGACATCGCGGGCTCGGGCGACGTGGACGCCGGGGCGCTCGCCGCCGCCGATGTCGAGGTCGCCGTGGCCGGGTCGGGCGACGTGACGGTCCGGGCCGCCAAGAGCCTCGACGTGTCCGTAATGGGCTCCGGCGACGTGCGGTACTACGGCTCGCCCGAGGTCTCCCAGTCGATCATGGGCTCCGGCGACGTCGTCCGCGCCGGCGACGGGCCCGGCAGACGCTAGTCCGCTGGAACGGAACGCAAGAGTGACGGGCAGGTCGGTTTAGACGCGTCCGGGGCAACCGATACCCGACGGGTCCCACCGCTCGGCCTGTGCCCCGTCTGTCCGCCCCTGCGCCCTCTGCCACCCTCCTCGCCTTCCGCTGGATGCTGGGCGTCGCAGCGATGGCCGTCCCGTTGTTCTGGTTCATCTACCAGGCCATCGACCCGACCTACTACGACCCGCTGGCGCTCCGGCTCGCCTATGCCTCGCTGATGGCGGGTTTGCTGGCGCTGACGTTCGTCAACCGGGCCGTCCGGCGGTCGGTCTGGACGCTCGCCCTGGTCGCCTCGTGCGGGCTGGTCATCTACTTCGCATGGCTCGGCGTGCGCAACGGGCTCGACAGCGCGTGGATCGTGGGCGTGCTGACGGCCGGCAGCGCGACCGTCTTGGCGATCACCCCGTACGCGCGTTCGATCCGCGGCGTGTGGGTGGCCGCGGTGTCGCTGACCGTGTCGCTGCTGGCGTCGCTCGCCGTGTCGGGGGCGCCGTTCGAGAGTGGCATGCTGGTGGGCGCCTGCTACGTGCTGCTGGCCTTCCTGGGGTCGGCCGCCGCCATGGCCCAGGTCCAGACCCGGCTCGCGCTGCGCGAGCAGCGCGACCAGCTCGACGCGCGGGGCCGCCTCCTGCGGACCGTCATCGACGCCATCCCCGAGCACGTCTACGTCAAGGACCGCGAGGGCCGGTGCCTGGTCCGCAACAAGTACAGCGCCGACTACCTCGGCTTGGACGACCCGTCGGAGGCCGTCGGGCTGACCGTTTTCGACACCTCCGAGGACCCCGAGGTCGCCGCCGACTACTGGGCCGAGGAGGACCGCGTGATGCGGACCGGCGAGGCCGAGATCGACTACGAGGAACCGTACGCCTTCGGCGGCGAGACCGGCTGGATCGTGACCTCGCGGATCCCGCTCCGCGACGACTCCGGCGCCGTTGTCGGGCTGGTCGGCGTGACGCGCGACGTAACGGAGCAGAAGCGGAGCCGCGCCGAGGTCGAGGCTCAGCGGCGCCTGCTCCAGACCGTCATCGACACCATCCCAGACCACATCTACGTCAAGGACGTCCAGGGCCGAGGCACGTTGCGCAACGTCGCCAGCGCGGCCTCGCTGGGGTTCGCGAACCCCGACGACGCCATCGGCACGACGGACGCCGAGGTCTGGCGCCAGCGGGCCAACGACGAGGCCACCGTCTCCGACATCGAGGGGTTCGGGCTGACCGCCTCCGCCGACGACCTCACCGTCATCCGGACGGGCCGAGCGCTCCGCGACAAGGAAGAGCGCGACGCCAGCGGCGGCTGGCTGCTCACCACCAAGGTGCCCCTCCGCGATCCCGACGGGACGGTCTCGGGCCTCGTGGGCGTCTCCCGCGACATCACGGCCCAGAAGGCCGTCCAAGCCGCGCTCCGCGACGCGCGCGACGCCGCCGAGGCCGCCCGCGCCGCCGCCGAGGCCCGCCGCCGCGAGCTCGAGCACGGCCAGCGCCTGCTCCGGACGGTCATCGACGCCATCCCCGACTGCATCACCGTCAAGGACCGCGAGGGCCGCTGCCTGACGCGCAACCTCGCCGACGCCCACATCATGGGCTACCAAACCGTCGAGGAGTCGGTGGGACTGACGCTGCTGGAGACGGGCGCGCCGCGCGAGCTCGCGGAGGCCGCCCACGCCGAGGACATGCGCGTGATGGATACCGACGAGGCGCTCGTCGCCGTCGAGGCCGAGCGGACGTTCGGCGAGGGCTGGAAGGAGTGCACCAAGGTGCCGCTCCACGACGACACGGGCGAGGTCGTCGGCCTCGTCTCCGTCATGCGCGACATCACCGAGCGCAAGGAGGCCGAGGTCGCCCTCGTCGAGGCCCACGCCGCCGCCGAGGCGGCGAAGGAGGCCGCCGAGGCGGCCAAGGAGGCGGCGGAGGCGGCGACCCGTGCGAAGTCGGAGTTCCTGGCCAACATGTCCCACGAGATCCGGACGCCGATGAACGGGGTCGTCGGGATGACGAGCCTGCTCCTGGAGACGCCGCTCGACCCGGAGCAGCGGGACTTCGTGGAGACCATCCGGACGTCGGGCGACGCGCTCCTGACGATCATCAACGACATCCTGGACTTCTCGAAGATCGAGGCCGGGATGCTCTCGCTCGAGGAGGCCCCGTTCGAGGTGGCCTCGACGGTCGAGGACGCGCTGGACCTGGTGGCCCAGGGGGCGGCCGAGAAGGGGGTGGAGCTGGCGTACGTGGTGGGGGACGGGGCCCCGCGGGCGGTCGTGGGCGACGTGACGCGGGTGCGGCAGGTGCTGGTGAACCTGCTCTCGAACGCGGTGAAGTTCACCGGGGAGGGGTCGGTGTGCGTGCGGGTCGACGGGGCCCCGCCGGACGCGGCGGTGGGGGGCGCGGCCGAGGTGACGTTCTCGGTGGAGGACACGGGGATCGGGATCGCGCCGGGGAAGCTGGAGGCCGTGTTCGAGAGCTTCTCGCAGGCGGACGCCTCGACGACGCGGGAGTACGGGGGGACCGGTCTGGGCCTGGCGATCTGCCGCCGGCTCGTCGGGATGATGGGGGGGGAGATGAGCGTGTCCAGCGTCGTCGGGGAGGGGTCCACGTTCGGGTTCTCCATCCCCACCACCGTCGCGGCCTCCAAGCGCCGCGTGTTCCTGCAGCGCGAGCAGCCGGCCCTGGAAGGCCGCCGCGTGCTCGTCGTCGACGACAACGAAGTGAACCGGGAGATCCTGACGCGCCTGTCGTCGCGCTGGCGGATGGCACCCGACGAGGTCCGCTCGGGCCCTGAGGCCATCGCGGCCGTCTCCCAGGCCAAGGCGGAGGGCCGCCCGTACGACCTGATCCTGCTCGACATGCAGATGCCGGGCATGGACGGCATCGAGGTCGCCCAGACCCTGGACATCCAGCCGGGCCAGCCGCCGGTGATGGTGATGCTGACATCGATCCATCGCGGGAGCGACCTCCGCGAGCGGGCCCGCGCGGCGGGCGTCCACGCGGTGCTCTACAAGCCGACCAAGCCCTCCCAACTCTACGACGTGTTGATCGGCGCCTTCGAAGACCGTCCCGCGCCAGCCGTCGCCGCGCCCACCGAGCCGACGGCCTGGGTCGCTCGGGGCGTGGTGAAGGCCGAGACGGCGCCCTCGGGCCCGACGCTGCGGGTGCTGCTGGCGGAGGACAACCTGGTCAACCAGAAGGTGGCCACGCGCCTGCTCGAGCGGGTCGGGATCCGGGCCGACGTGGTCGCGAACGGCGTCGAGGCCGTCGAGGCCGTCACGCGCCAGGCGGCGCACGGGCAGGGCTACGACGTGGTGTTCATGGACGTCCAGATGCCGGAGATGGACGGGATGACGGCGACGCGGGCGATCCGGTCGCTGTCGCTGGCCTCGCAGCCGCACATCGTCGCGCTGACGGCGAACGCGATGGAGGGGGACCGCGAGGCGTGCCTGGAGGCGGGGGCCGACGACTACCTGTCGAAGCCGGTCCAGCTCGATGGCATCCGGGGGGCCGTCGAGCGCGCGCGGCGCGCGTTGCGCTCCGTCCGGGCGTAGCGGTGGGCGTGCAGGGCTCGGCGGATCCCTGCGAGATGTGTGGGCCTATCTCCTGGCTGATGTACGGCCGGGTACCAGCGAGGATGAGCGTGACTGCAGGGGTGGTACGTCGCGTTGCAGGGGTGGTACGTCGCGTTGCAGAGGCGGAGAGCTCGGTTGCAGCGCGGGGAGCCGTGTTGGAGGGGAAGGGTGTGTAGGGGGCGTTGCACGCCAGCAGGCAGCCGGACGGCACCCTCGCCTTGGCTCTCTCCCGAGGCAGAGCTGAAACGTTCTAGCTCCGCCCTCTCCAGACGTCTCATCCTGCCTGAAGGGAAGGTGCAGCCAACACAGTGAAGGGTCACAACGCGGAGCCCACGCGGGAAGAGTCGGTCCTTATGACTTGTGAACTCGGCGCCTCGATCCCTCGCGTTCGCTCCAAAACTGCTTGGGAAGCCCATTCACCGCGTTTGAGTCATCCCCGAGAAGGCGGGGGTTCACCCGGCCGTGCTCCGACGCCGCCTCCGTAGCCCTGTGCGCGTCACCGGGCCTCTCCCGGGGAGGAGGGGCCCGCGCAGCATGTAGTGGCCCTGCTCACCCGAGGTGGAGGGGATGCTGCAGATGGGGCTCGCGCCAGCAGGCCGGCGTACGCTGGCGCACCGAACGTCCTCGCCTAGCGCGGGTCGTCAGGCTGGCGCACGTCTGTTGGCGCCACCAGCGCTCACGCCGACGGAGACCCTCAAGGGCCGCGTTCGAGAGAGAAAGGGGACGCCGCAGGGGGGCTCGCACCAGTCGGTAGGCTCGGGCCAGTGGGGGGCGCTCCACCCACGGCGTGGGGTATCACGAGGCTACGGCTGGGCGTTTGCCGACAGATGGGCGGACTCGCGAAGCGCTCAGGTAACAGGGGCGGTCGGCGCGAGCGGGTTGCGGACGAGCATCGTGGGCGCGTCGGTCGGGTGGCGCTCGGCCCGTTCGAGGGCGGCGGCAAGGTCGGCGCGGCGGAGGGGCTTGGGGAGGTAGGCGTCCAGGCCCGCGTCGAGAGCGCGCTCGGCGTCGCCGTCGAGCGAGTTGGCCGTCAGGGCGATGACGTAGGGCTGGTCGGCGTGGGCGAGGAGGTCGCGGATCTGGCCGGTCGCCGCGTGGCCGTCGAGGTGGGGCATCTGGATGTCCATCAACACGATGGCGTAGGGCTCGCCAAGGGCGGCGGCCGCGCAGGCCGCGTCGACGGCCTGGACGCCGTCGGCGGCCACGTCGGCGCGGTAGCCGAGGGCTTCGAGCGTCCGCAGGGCCACCTTCTGATTGACGAGGTTGTCCTCCACCAGCAGGATGCGTGTCGAGCGCTGCGGGACGGGGGCAGCCGGCGTGAGAGGGGCGGAGGGAGCGCCGGGCGCCTCGGCAGCCCGGGCCACGACTCGGCAGAGCTTGGCGCGGCGGGCGGGCTTGAGGAGTGCGGCGGCGACGGGGCCCCCGGCCTCGACCTCCGTGGAGTCGCCGAGCAGGACGACCGCCGGGGGCACCGTGAGGACGCGTTGCAGGGCCCACGCCGTTCCGACGCCGTCGATGCCCGGCAGGTGGGTGTCGAGAACGACGGCCGCGAAGGGCCGACCGGCCGCCTCCGCCAGGCGCGCGGCCTGGATCGCCGCTTCGCCGCTCACCGCGCGCACGACCCGGGCGCCGACGCTCTCGAGGTGCTGCGCAACCATCTGGCCGCTCGCGGCGTGGTCGTCCACCACGAGCACGTGCACGCCAGGGAGGGGCGTCGGGGTGGGGGCCGGGGCGTAGGCGGCGCCGACGCGGATGGAGAACGCGAACGTGGAACCGTGGCCGGGCGCGGGAGCGGGCGTGCTCTCGACCGCGATGTCGCCACCCATCAGCTCCACCAGACGGCGGCAGATCGCCAGGCCCAGCCCGGTCCCCCCGTACTCCCGCGTCGTCGACGCGTCGGCCTGGGTAAACGCCTCGAACAGGCGGCCGCGCTGGGCCTCGGTGATGCCGACTCCGGTGTCGCGGACCGCCACGCGGAGCCGCCAGCCGGGCCCGTCGGGCTCGGCCGACACGGAGACGCGCACGTCGCCGCGCGGGGTGAATTTGACGGCGTTGGACATCAGGTTGACCAACACTTGCCGCACCCGCGTGACGTCGCCCAGGACCGAGGTCGGCACGTCGTCGGCCAGCGCGTAGACGAGGTCGACCCGGTGCTCGCGGGCGATCGGGGCGACCAGATCGATGGCGTCCTCGATGACGTCGCGGACCCGGAACGGGACCTGCTCGAGGTCGACCTTGCCCGCCTCGACCTTCGAGAAGTCGAGGATGTCGTTGATGAGCGTCAGGAGCGTGGCACCCGAGACCTGAATGGTTTCGACGAAGTCGCGCTGGTCGTCGTTGAGCGGCGTGTCGAGCAGCAGGTCGGTCATGCCGATGACGCCGTTCATGGGCGTCCGGATCTCGTGGCTCATGGTGGCCAGGAACTCGGACTTGGCGCGGGCGGCCGCGAGCGCCTCCTCCCTCGCATCGGCCAGGTCGAGGTTGGTGGCCTCTACGCGCTCCTTCTCGCGCCGGAGTTCGGCCGTGCGGTGGTCGACGGCCTGACGCAGCTGGCGGCCCCGCAGGCGGAGCGTCCGGGTGCGCCAGCGGTACGCGCCGACGACCACGAGCGCGAGCGCCAGCGCCAGCAGGGCGAGCGCCCACGGCCGGCGCCACAGAGGCGGGACGACTTCGAACCGGAACGTCGCCTCGCCTGCCGACCACACGCCGTCGTCGGTCTGCGCGCGGACGCGGAACGTGTACTCTCCGGGCGCCAACTCCGGGAAGACGGCCGTGCGGCCCGATTGGAGGGGCCCCCACGGGGCTCGGTCGGCGTCGGCCCGGTCGATGGCGTACTGGTAGCGGAGCCCGCCCGGAGCCGCAAGCGTGAGCGCGGTGAAGGCGATGGCGAGGTGGCTCCGGTCGTACGGGAGGCGGAGGCCGACCGGCAGGCCGCGCGCGTTGACGCCGGCGGCCCGGTCCGCGAGCCGCTCGCCGATGCCCAGGCGGACGCCGGTGACGTAGACCGGCGGGGCGCTCGTGGGTGGCATGAGCGCCGGGTCGAAGCGCGTCAGGCCGTCCGGGGTCCCGATCCACAGGCGGCCGGCGGCGTCCCAGCGGAGCGCCTTGAAGTTGGCGCCGATGGGTGTGAACCCCTGTTCGGCGGTGTACGTCACCGACGGCAACGGCCGGCCCGGCGTCGGGTTCGAGACGTCGAAGCGGACGACGCCCCGGTTCGTGCCCACCCAGAGGCCCCCGTCGGGCCCAGCGGCGGCGGCGTAGACCGTCGCCCCGAGGAGCGAGCCGGTAAACGGGAAGCGGACGGGGGTGTCGGGGGCGTCGGGCGCGTAGTAGACCAGTTCGGCGTCGTAGAGCCCGCCCCAGACGGCCCCGGAGGGGAACGGGGCGACGGCGATCACGGAGTCGTCGGGGCGGCCCGTGGGGACGATCGTGAGCCGGTCGCCCTGCATCCGGACCAGCCCGCCGTCGGTCGCCAGCAGCGCACGCCCGGCGCGGTCGAAGGCGATCTCGTTGACGAAGGCGTTGGGGAGGCCGTCGGCTTGGGTGTACGACGCGATGGAGCCGTCGGGCGACAGGATCGACAGGCCGGCGTTCGTCGCCAGCCAGATCCGTCCGTCCGGCCCCTCGTCGACGTCGTAGACGTAGTCGGCGACGAGCCCGTCGGCCGTGGTGTAGAGGCGGCGGCGGCCGTCGGGGTACCGACGCAGGAGGCCGGCGTACGTCCCGACCCACACGTCGCCGCCCGACGTCCGTTCGATGACGTTGACGCGCGTGTCATCGGGGGCCGGGGACAGGGAGAGCGGGCGGAAGGCGCTGCCCGCCCGCTTGCGGAAGGCGCCCCGATTCGTGCCCACCCAAACTTCGCCGTCGATCTGGGCCGAGGCCCAGACGATAGGCTCGGTGAGGCCGTCGGCCGCGCCGAAGTGGGCGAACGCCTCGCCCATGAACAGCCCGACGCCCAGGCCGGTGAGCCCCATCCAGAGCTCGCCCTCGCGCCCGACGTGCAACGCGCGCACCTCGCGCGTGGGGAAGCCGTTGGCCTCGCCGTAGCGCGCGCCCAGCGGCGCGGTCGGGTCGGTGTCGGGGAGCCACCCGACGTCGCCCAGCGACGTCCCGATCCAGACACGCCCGGCCGGGTCGGCCGCCAGCGACCGGATCTCGCCCGCGAGCCCGTCGGACGGCCGGAGGGCGCGGGTCGTGGCCCGGCCGTCGACGACGCGCGCCAACTCGCGCGAGTTGGCGGCCCATAGCGCCCCGTCCGCCGCGACGGCGAGCGTGGTCGGCGGCTCGGACAGGCCTGTTGGGACCGTCCGGATGCGGCCGTCGCGGACGCGGGCCAGGCCCCCGGCCGTCGCCAGCCACACGGCGCCTTCGGCGACGGCGAGGTCGTGCAGGGTGTCGCTCGGGAGCCCTTGCGCCCGTCCGAAGGCCCGGGCCCGCTCGCCCTCGATGACGAGGGCGCCGTGGTGCTGGGTCGCGGCCCAGATGCGGGGCCCGTCGGCCGCGAGCCGATGCGTATAGCTCTGGAGGGCGGTCCCGGCGACGGTGCGGAACCGTCCCCGTTCGAAGACGGCGACGCCGTTCGCGGTCGCCGCCCACAGCCGACCCCGAGGGTCGATCTCGAGGTCGCTGACGTAGTTGCGAGGGAGCCCGTTCTGGGCCGTGTAGGTCACGAAATCGACGCCGTCGAACCGCGAGACGCCGCCCTGGGTGGCGAACCAGACGTAGCCCGCCGGGCCCTGAAGGATGTCGTTGACGCGCGTCTGCGGCAAGCCGTCGGCTAGACCGTACGTCCGGACGGAAAACTGCTGGGCGGCAACGGAGCCGGCCGTCGCGAGCAGGGCGGCGGCGAGGGCGAGACGGGCGAGGCGCATGGAGGAGGCGGGGCGTCCCCTTCGTATCGGTGAAGCGGCCCGAGAGTCAAGGGCCCTCCCGACGCGAGCGCTGACGCGGGCGCGGGGCGGGCGCGGGGCGGGCGCCGGGGGCACGGTCGGGCGCCGGGTCCCGTTATCCTTCCCCACACACCACCCACCGCTCCGCATGCGACGACTGCTCCTCACCGCCCTCGCGCTCCTGGCCGCTCCGGCCTTCGCGCAGGGCTCGCTCGGCATCGACACCGAGGCCATGGACCGCACGGTCCGCCCCCAGGACGACCTCTTCCGCTACGTCAACGGCGCCTGGCTCGACACCGTCGAGATCCCCGCCGATCGCTCGCGCTACGGATCCTTCGACCTGCTCCGCGAGCGGTCCGAGGAAGACGTCCGCGCCATCATCGAGGACGCCGCGACGGGCGCCGTCGTGGACCCCGACGCCCGCAAGGTGGGCGACTACTACGCCGCCTACATGGACTCGGCGCGCGTCGAGGCGCTCGGCATCACGCCCCTCCAGCCCGACTTCGACCGCATCGACGCGGTCGACTCGCCCGAGGCGCTGGCGCGGTACTTCGCCCAGAACAGCGCGACGTACGGCCCGTCGCCCGTCGCCGGGTTCGTGGGCGTGGACGCCAAGAACTCCGACCGCCACGTGTTCACGCTGTGGCAGTCCGGCACCGGGCTCCCGGACCAGAGCTACTACCTCGAAGATCGCTTCGCGGACGCCCGCGCCGGGTACGTGACGTACCTCGAGACGCTCTACGACCTGGCCGGCTGGGACGGCGGCGCCGAGGCCGCGCGCGACATCCTGGCGCTGGAGACCCGGATCGCCGAGGACCAGTGGACGCGGATCCAGAACCGCGACCCCGAGGCCCGCTACAACCCGATGGCGATCGCCGACGTCCTGGCGATGTACCCCAACTTGCACTTCGACGTGATGGCCGAGACGATGGGCCTGCCCGCGTCGCTGGACTCCGTGATCGTCGGGCAGCCGTCGTTCCTGGCGGGTCTGGACAGCCTGATGGCCGAGGTCCCGGTCGAGACGTGGAAGACGTACGCGCGTGCCCGGACGCTGAGCGAGGCCGCCGGCCAGCTTCCCGCCGCCTTCGGGCAGGCCTCGTTCGACTTCTACGGCCGCACGCTGAGCGGCCAGGAGCAAGACCGCCCGCGCTGGAAGAAGGCCGTCGGCGCTACGTCCGGCGTGCTCGGCGAGGCCGTCGGACGCATCTACGTCGACCGCCACTACCCCCAAGCTGCCGCCGACCGAATGGCGGAGCTCATCGAGAACCTTCGCGAGGCGTTCCGCCAGTCCATCCACGGCAACCCGTGGATGACCGACGCGACGAAGGCCGAGGCGCTCGACAAGCTCGAGAACTACGTCTACAAGATCGGCCACCCCGACGAGTGGGAAGACTACTCGGCGCTGGAGGTCTCGGCGACCGACCTCGTCGGCAACGGCCGCTCGGCGCGGGCCTGGGGCCGCGCCGACAACCTCGCCAAGCTCGGCGAAGCGCCGGACCGGACGGAGTGGGGCATGACGCCCCAGACCGTCAACGCCTACTACAACCCGGCCTTCAACGAGATCGTCTTCCCGGCCGCCATCCTGCAGCCGCCGTTCTTCAACGTCGAGGCGGATGACGCGGTCAACTACGGCGGCATCGGCGCCGTCATCGGCCACGAGTACTCGCACGGGTTCGACGACTCGGGCAGCCAGTACGACGCCGACGGGAACCTGCGCGACTGGTGGTCCGAGGCCGACCGGGCCGAGTTCGACGCGCGCGGCGACATGCTCGTCGCCCAATACGACGGCTACGCGCCGTTCCCCGACGCCAACGTGCAGGGCCGCCTGACGCTCGGCGAGAACATCGGCGACCTCTCGGGCCTGACGATGGCCTACCGCGCCTACCGCCTGTCGCTCGACACCGACGGCGACGGCACGGTCTCGGCGTCCGAGGAGGCGCCGGTCATCGACGGGTTCACGGGCGACCAGCGCTTCTTCATGGGCTGGGCCCAGGTCTGGCGCATCACGCACCGCGAGCCCTACCTCCGCCAGCTCTTGCAGACGGACTCCCACAGCCCGGGCGAGTACCGCGCGAACGGCCCCCTCGCGCACATCCCCGGCTTCTACGAGGCCTTCGACGTGCAGCCCGGCGACGCGCTCTACCTCCCCGAGGACGAGCGGATCGTGCTCTGGTAGCCGACCGGGTCCGGCGCGCCGTGGCCGCCTCTGACCCGTTGCGAGCGGGCCTTCTCACGACGAGGGGGCCCGCTCGCTCGTGAATGCGGCGCGAAGGGGCCGCGCGAGCGGCTCCGAAATGGCCGGTCGCCGCCCCCGGCGGGCGATTTGTCGGCGGCCCCCCTTGCGCGGCCATGCCGTCGGGGCTCTACCTTGGGGCCCGGCGGACGATCCCGCCGCACCTTCCAACATGATCCTCTCCACGCCCATCCTCTCTCGCGCCGCCATGTGCAGCATGGGGATGATGATGTGCATGGCCCGTCCGGGCCAGGAGAGGTCGCGCCCCGAGCGCCGGTAACCGACCGGCACTCGCGTCTGCAACCCCCCTGGCCTCGGGCCGGTGGGGGTTTTTTCATGTCCCCCCGACCCGCGGCCGCCAGCCCCAACCGCCATGAGCGACCGCACCCTCCACTTCGACACCCTCCAGCTCCACGCCGGCCAGACGCCGGACCCGACGACGAACGCCCGCGCCGTCCCGATCTACCAGACCACCTCGTACACCTTCGACGACGCCAGCCACGCCGCGCGGCTGTTCGGGCTCGAGGAGTTCGGCAACATCTACACGCGGATCATGAACCCGACGACGGACGTGTTCGAGCAGCGGATCGCGGCGCTCGAAGGCGGCGCTGCGGCGCTGGCGGTGGCGTCGGGCCAGGCGGCGCACCTCGTCACGTTCACCACGCTGGCCCAGGCCGGCGACAACATCGTCGCCAGCAGCCGGCTCTACGGCGGGACGGTCAGCCTGCTGAAGGTGTCGCTCGGGCGGCTCGGCATCGAGGCCCGGTTCGTCGACGAGGAGACGCCCGCGGCGTTCACGGCCCTCGCCGACGACAACACCAAGGCCTTCTTCACCGAGAGCCTGGGCAACCCCGACCTCACGGTCCCCGACTTCCGCAAGCTGGCGGACGCTGCGCACGCCGCCGGCGTCCCGCTCGTGGTCGACAACACGTTCGGGCAGGGCGGCTACGTGGTCCGCCCCATCGAGCACGGCGCCGACATCGTGACGCACTCGGCGACAAAGTGGATCGGCGGGCACGGCACGTCCATCGGCGGCGTGATCGTCGACGCGGGCACGTTCGACTGGCGGACCGGCAAGTTCCCCCTCTTCACCGAACCGAACGAGGCGTACCACGGGCTCGTGTTCTCGGACGTGTTCAACCCCGGCAGCGCGCTCGGCAACGTCGCGTTCATCGTCCGGGCGCGCGTCGAGGCGCTCCGCGACCTGGGCCCGGCGCTCTCGCCGTTCAACGCCTTCCAACTGCTGCAGGGCGTCGAGACGCTCTCGCTGCGGGCGCAGCGGCACGCCGAGAACGCGAACGCCGTCGCCGCGTGGCTCGACGCGCACGACGCCGTCGAGTGGGTGTGGCACCCGTCGCTGGCGAGCCACCCCTCACACGAGGCGGCGGCCGAGTACTTCCGCCCCGGGACGTTCGGGAGCGTGCTCTCGTTCGGGATCCGCGGCGGCGCCGAGGCGGGCCGGGCGTTCATCGAGGCCGTCGAGCTGGCGAGCCACCTCGCGAACGTCGGCGACGCAAAGACGCTCGTGATCCACCCCGCCAGCACGACGCACCAGCAGCTCTCCGACGCCGAGCAGACGGCGGCGGGCGTCCGCCCGGAGCTCGTCCGCGTGTCGGTCGGGCTGGAGCACCTCGACGACATCGTCGCCGACTTCGAGCAGGCGTTCGCCCGCACGCTCGTCGCGGCCTGACGCCGGCGCCGACGGGCCCGGCCTCGCGGCGCGCACGCGAGGGCCCGGGCGCGCGATCGGTCGGCGCTGGCGCCCCCGGCCCGGGTGGCGAACTGGGAACGCAGCGGTCTGCAAAACCGCGATGAGTGGGTTCGATTCCCACCCCGGGCTCCCTCACACACACGCACGATGTCCGACCTCCAGACCCACACCTTCGACCGCTTCACGACCGAGGCTGGCGCCCGCCTGCCCGTCGTGACGGTCGCCTACCGGACGTGGGGCGCGCTCAACGCCGCCGCCGACAACGCCGTCGTGGTGTGCCACGCGCTGACGGGCGACGCCGACGCTGCGGCGTGGTGGCCCGGCGTCGTCGGCCCCGGCCGCGTTGCCGACCCCGCGCGCCACTTCGTGATCTGCGCGAACGCGCTCGGGTCGTGCTACGGCACGACGGGCCCGGCGACGGTGGGCGCCGACGGCCGCCGGCTCGGGAGCCGGTTCCCCCGGATCGCCGTCCGCGATCAGGCGCGGCTCCACGCCCGGCTCCTCAACGCGCTCGGCGTGCGCGGCGTCGCCCTGGCCATCGGCGCCTCGATGGGCGGGATGCAGGCGCTGGAGCTGGCGCTCGTCGACCGCGAGGCGGGCCCGGACCGGGTCCGGCGGCTCGTGCTCATCGGGATGGGCGCCGCGCACGGCGCGTGGCAGATCGGGATCGGCGAGGCGCACCGGATGGCCGTCCGCGCGGACCCGCGCTGGTGCGGGGGCGACTTCCCCGCCGACGACCCGCCGGTCGCCGGCTTGGCGGCGGCCCGCGCCGTGGGCATGATGACGTACCGCTCGGCGACGCTCTTCGACGGGCGGTTTGGGCGCGAGCGCCACGAGCCCCGGTTCGAGCCCGACGCCCCGCGCTTCGCCGTCGAGAGCTACCTCCGCTACCAAGGCGCCAAGCTGGCGTCCCGGTTCGACGCCGGGGCCTACGTCCGGCTGACCGAGGCGATGGACGCCCACGACGTGGGCGCGGGGCGGGGGCGGGAGGGCGCGGCGGAGGCGCTCGCGACCGTCCGCGCCGACGCCCTGTGCGTGGGCATCTCGTCCGACCTCCTGTACCCGCCCGCCGAGTCGCGCCAGCTGGCGGCCTGGCTGCCGAACGGCCGGTCCGCCGAGCTGGACTCGCCCTTCGGCCACGACGCCTTCCTGGTCGACGGCGACGCGCTCGACGCACTCGTCCGGCCCTTCCTCACCGACACCGGGTTCTTCGACCCGTCCTGACCCTATGCCCTCCCTCGCACTCCACCCCGCTGCCCCGACCGCGGGCCCCCCGCTCACCCAGCCCGCCGCCGGCCTCGTCGATGTGTTCGTCGCAGGGGTCGGCCACGTCGGCGGCGCCCTGCTCCGCCAGATCGCCGCGCTCCCCGGCCGGCCCCGCCTCCGCGTGGTCGGCGGCAGCACGACGCGCGGCGCTGTGCTCCGGCCCGACGGCGTGCCCGCCGACGCGCTGGCGGCCGCGCTGGCCGTGTGCGCCCCGCCCGACTGGCCCGCGCTCGCGGCGGCGCTGGCGGACCACGCCCGCCCGCTCGTCGTCGTCGACGCGACGGGGAGCTCCGAAGTGGCCGCCCGCTACGAGGCGCTGCTGGGCGCGGGCGTCCACGTCGTCACGTCGAGCAAGCTGGCGAACGCGGGCCCCCTCGACCTCTTCTACCGGCTCCAGGCGCTGGGCGACGGCCGCCGCGCGCACTACCGGTTCGAGACGACCGTCGGCGCCGGGCTCCCGCTGGTCCGCACGGTCGAGGACCTGGCGGCGACCGGCGACCGCGTGCGGTCGGTCCGCGCGGTGCTCTCGGGGACGATGACCTACCTCTTCAGCGAGGTGGAGCACGGCGTGCCGTTCAGCGTCGCTGTGGCCGAGGCGGTCCGCCGCGGCTACGCGGAGCCGGACCCGCGGGACGACCTCTCGGGCGAGGACGTGGTGCGCAAGGGGCTCATCCTGGGCCGCGCGGCCGGGCTGGCGACCGAGCGCGCCGAGGTGGAGGTGGACGGGCTGGCGTCGGTGGCCGTTCGGGCCGCGCCCCGCGACGAGGTGGTGGCCCGGCTGGCCGCCGAGGACGGCGCGTGGGCACGGCGCGCCCGGAGCGCCGAGGCCGCCGGCCACCGGCTCCGCTACGTCGCCCGGCTCGACGCGCGCGGCGGGCGCGGCCACCTCCGCGTCGGCGTCGAGGCCGTCCCGGCCGACTCGCCGCTAGGGCGTCTCGGGCGGACCGACAACGTGGTCGAGATCACCACCGACCGCTACGCCGCCTCGCCGCTCGTGGTGCAGGGCCCGGGCGCGGGCGCCGAGGTGACGGCGGGCGGCGTGCTCGCCGACGTGCTGGCGGTCGCGCGGGCCGTCGCCCGGTAGGGGCGCGGGATCCCCACGGGTCCGAGGGCGGTTGGCCCGGCTACTCCCTCCTCCCCGATTCCCTCGACTCGATGATCCGCACCCTTCCTCTCTTGCTCGGCCTCTTCGTCGTCGCCTCGGCCTGCGCCCAGGACGATCACATGAATGGCGAGGCCGAGGCGGCCGGCCACATGGAGCACGCCGACATGCCGCCCATGCGCGCCAACGACGAGGCCCGCCCGAGCCCCAACGCCGGCGTGATGGCGACGGTCGGCACCACCGACGTCCACGTCCACTACGGGCGCCCGAGCCTGCGCGGCCGGGCCTACTTCGCCGACGGCTCCGAACTGGCGCCCGCCGGCCAGGTCTGGCGCACCGGCGCCAACGAGGCCCCGACGATCACCTTCGCCGGCGACGTGATCTTCGGCGGCGAGCCGGTCGCGGCCGGCACCTACGCGCTCTTCTCGATCCCCGGCGACGAGTGGACGGTGATCTTGAACGGCACGGCCCAGCAGTGGGGCGCCTTCCGCTACGACGAGGGCGAGGACGTCGTCCGCGTGATGGCCACGCCGATGACCGACGCCCCGATGCAGGAGCAGTTCGAGATTCGCTTCGCCGACGTCACGCCCGACTCGGCCACGATGCTCCTCCACTGGGGCACCGTCGGCGTCCCGGTGACGATCCAGGCGGGGATGTAGCGCACCTGCGTCTACGCACGTCGAGCGGGCGCTCGGGAGGCGGCACGGCACCGCCCCCGAGCGCCCGCTATTCGTTGGGTGGCGTCTGCTCTCTCCCTGCGTCGTCCCAAACGCACGTAAGGGATGACGCAGGGAGAGAGCGGTGTGCGGTCGTCCGCTACGCCTCCCAGTCCGGTCCGAAGGCCGGGTCGATGGTCCGGTGGTCCTTGGGGAGCGCGTCCAAGCGCGCGCGCTCGTCGTCCGTCAGCACGAGGTCCGCGGCGGCGAGGTTCGAGGCGCGGTGGGCGTCCGACGAGGCCTTGGGGATGGCGAGGACGCGGTCCTGGCCGAGCAGGTACGCCAGCGCCACCTGGGCCGGGCCCGCCCCGTGCGCAGCCGCGACCGCGCGGACCGTCTCGTTCGTCAGCGCCTCGCCCTGCGCGAGCGGGCTGTACGAGGTCAGCACCATCCCGGCAGGGCGGACGATGTTGAGCAGGCGCTGTTGCCCGAGCAGGACGTGGTGCTCCACCTGGTCGGTGGCGAGGTCCGGGACGAGGTCCAGGGCGTCGCGCAGCAGGCCGGCGGGGTAGTTCGAGACGCCGACCAGCCGCGCCTTCCCCGTCTCTCGCACCGCCGCGAGCGCCTCCAACTGGGCCTCCAGCTCGACCTCGTCGACGGGCCAGTGGAGCAGCAGCAGGTCGACGTAGTCCGTCCCCAGCTTGTCCAGGCTCTCGTCGACGGACGCCGCCAGCCGGGACGGCGCCACGGCGTCGCGCCAGACCTTGGTGGTCAAGAAGATCTGCTCGCGGGGGACGTCGGAAGCCGCCAGCCCGGCGCCGACCTCGGCCTCGTTGCGGTAGATCTGGGCCGTGTCGACGTGGCGGTAGCCGATGGCGAGGGCGTGCTCGACGGCGCGCCGGGCGGCGTCGCCCCGGATCCGCCACGTGCCCAGCCCGAGGGCGGGGACGTCGACGCCGTGGACGGAATAGTGAGTCATGGGTTCGGAAAGGGAAGGGGGGAGGCACGCCGTGGGGGCGGTGCGGTTCGCGGGGTCAGAGATCGCCCGAGTGTCGGGCTCGGCGGAACGGCCCGGCGCGGAGCAGGTAGGCCAACACCCCTCTCACACCCCACTCCCATGTCTACCATTACCGACCTCCGTGGCCTCTTCCTCCACGGCCTCAAGGACCTCTACTACGCCGAGAAGCAGTCCAAGAAAACGATCGCCTCGATGGCCGAGAAGGCCTCGAACGCCGACCTCAAGAGCCAGCTGGAGGCGCACGCGGAGCACTCCGACACACACATCCAGCGCCTCGACAAGGTCTTCGAGCTGATCGGCGAGAAGGCCGAGGGCGTCACCTGCGAGGCCATGGACGGCATCCTCAAGGAGTCGAAGCACCTGATGGGCGAGGTCGAGGACGCCGAGACGCGCGACGCCGCCATCGTCTTCTGCGCCCAGGCTATCGACCACTACGAGATCACGCGCTACGGCAGCCTGGCGACGTTCGCCGAGCGCCTCGGGTACGATGAGGCCGCCCAACTCCTCGGCGACACGCTCGGCGAGGAGGAGGACGCCGACGAGCGCCTCTCGCTGCTCGCCAAGGACACGCTGAACCAGGACGCCGTCTAGGCAACCTGCTATCGATGCCGCGCCGCCTCGCGTCCTTCGGGATGCGGGGCGGCGCGCGTTTGGGGCGGTCCGCTGGCGTTTTCGGCACCCCCGGGCAGAGGAGGGGCCCCGGCGTGCGGATGGCCCTCGACCGAGTGCGCATCCGGGCCGCCGTGTCGCCGTAGGCTCCCGTCCCGTCCGGTGCCCTCGATGACCGCCCCACTCCGCCGTCCGCTCGCGCCCGTCCTGGCCTTCGCCGGGCTGGCGTCGGCGGCGTACCTCGTTGGCGTGCTGGGTGTCGTGCCGGCGCTGGTGCGTGTGGCCGAGCCAGAGGTGCTGGCGGCGGCGCTGGCGGTCGACTTGGTGGTGCTGGTGCCGTTGGCGTATGCCGTTCTGATCGCGCGCGCGTCGAGGCGGTGGTGGACGATGGCGCCGGTCGTCGCGCTGAGCGCAGGGGGCGCGTGGGTCGTGCTCCCGGCCGGGCATCGGGGCGTGCTGGACGTCGCGCTGGTGGCCCTCCCCGTGTTGGAGGTGGGGGCGGCGCTGGCCGTTGTCGTGGCGCTCGCGCACGCGGTGCGGTCGGGCGCGTCGGGCGACCCGTACGACCGGCTCCGGGCGGCGGCGGCTCGCGTGCTGCCGAACGCGGCGGGGCGGGCGCTCGCGTACGAGCTGGCGGTCGGGCGGTACGCGCTCGGGCCGCTGCCCGCGCCCCTCGAAGACGCCTTCGCGGGCCGACGCGCCGGCGGGTATGGGGCACTGCTTGCAGGAATCGCGATTGCGGCAGCGATGGAGTTGGTCGGCGGCCACTTCTTGGTCCGACACCTCTGGGGCGACGGCGCCGCGCTCATTCACCTCGCGATCAGCGGCTACGCCCTCGTGTGGCTCGCCGGCGACTGGCGGGCGCTGGGCGTGCGCACGACGACGCTGGACGGCGACACGCTCCACGTCCGGTGCGGGCTGCGCTGGACGGTCGACGTGCCCGTCACGGCCATCGAGGCAGTGTACCACGTCCGCCGTCCGCTCCCGGCCGACCGCCCGACGGCGCGGGCCACGGCGGGGACGCCCCAGTTCGCGCTCGACGTATGCCGGCCGATCGTCGCCGAGGGTCCCTACGGGCTGCAGCGGGCCGTCACTCGCGTCGCGCTCTCCGTCGACGACTCGGACCGATTCGTGGACGCGCTGACGGTGGCGATGGGACAGGGGTAGACGGCGCACGGGACCCGCCAGAGCGGCCCGGCTCCGGAGGTGGGACGACGTGGCGGAGGCGGGCCGGCAGCTTGCGGGCTCACCCGCCGCCCGCCCGATGCTCCGTCTGTCGCTCGCCCTCGCCTTGATCCTCGCCGCGTGCGCCGGTACCCCGCCGCGTCCCGCAGGTCTCGACGGCGCGTGGCAGCTCGTCAGCGCCCAGGCCTTCGACGCCAGCGGGGCGCTCGTCTACGACCCGGAGGTGCAAACGGGCTTGCTCGTCGTCGGCGGCGGGCGGTACAGCTTTGTGTGGACCCGGACGCCGCGCCCGCCAGCAGCCCAGCCGTGGGCGGCGACGGAGGCCGAACGGCTGGTCAGCTTCGCGACGATGATCGCGCACGCCGGGCGCCTGGTGGCCGTCGCGCCCGACACCGTCCGTGCGGAGGCCGAGGCGGCCAAGTCGCCCGAGTTCGCCGGCGGCCACGAAACGTTTGCGCGCGCCGTCGAGGGCGACACGCTGCGGCTGACGGCGGTCTGGGCCGAGGCCGGCGACGGTACGCCGGTCCCGTTCTACGCCTCGGGCGGGCGCCAGCGCTACGTGTTCGTCCGCGCCCGCTAACACGCCGGGGTGCTCGTCCGGCGGGTGCTCTAAAACGGCACGGCGGCCTGTAGGCGGTAGTACAGGTCGAGGTCGTCGAACGGCAGCGTCCCGTCGACGAGGTCGCCCAGGCGATCTGTCGGGGACGCCAGCCCGACGGCGTGGCGGATCTCGAGCCCGGCGATGCGGAGCACGTTCGCCAGCTCGACGCCCACGCCGACGCGCTGGACGGCGCCGTCGAGGTCGGAGCCCGTCCACACGAGGCCGGCGTCGACGAAGGCGGCGGGCGAGACGGGGCCGAGCTCTACGAGGCCGAGCAGCTTGGTGTGCAAATCCCCCACAGCCGGCCCGCGCAGCTCGGCGCTGCCGAAGAGCACGCGCGTGCCGACGGCGTAGCTCCGGTACCCGCGCACGCGCTCGGCGCCCGCAAACTCGAGCGCGCCGACGAACGGGAGCGCGGCGTCGAGCGCGTCGTACCGCGCCAGCCCGACGTAGTCCTGCGCGAGTGTCTCGCCGAAGACGGCGGTTGCGCGAGCCTTGGTAAACAGGCGCGTCTGCCCGAACACGGGCCACACGCGGTAGCCGAGCACGTCGGGCCGGACGAAGGCGTCGCCGCCGAGCGCGGGGATCCCGACGGCCAGCCGCGCGCGCAAGCCGGTCCCGTCGAGCGGAGCGATCACGTTCCACCGGTACGGCCGCTGAAACTTGTAGGCGGCCCCGACCTCGACGTCGAATCGCGTCCCGGCCTCGGGCACGCCCAGGCCTTGCGCCGCGACGTCCACGAAGCGGTCGAGCGCGAGCGGCTCGGCGTACGCGTACCGGACGCGCGCGCCGAGCAGGGTCTCGGTGTACGGCCGGTCGATCACGTCGACGGGGAGCGACGCTGACAGGTCGCCGCCGAGCAGGTCTTCGACGAGCAGCCTCGACCCGTAGACCGTCGACGGGGACGTAAAGCGGTAGAGGTCGAGCGTGAGCGCGGCGGGCGTCTGGCGGTTCGTGTACGAGAGCAGCCCGAACGACTTGTCGACCGGCCGCGTGATGGAGACGCCTGCGAGGATCGCCAACTGGTGCTTGCCGAGCGGCTCGAGGAAGAGCGAGTTGGCGAAGACGCCCCAGTCATCGTCGTCGGTAAAGAGCTCGCCGTCCTCGCCGGGGTCGCCGTAGGGCAGGCCCAGCGTGATGGCGTGCGTCAGGTTCGCGAGCGACTTGTACCGGTGCCGCTCGCGGATGAGTGACGCGTCGGGCGCGACGGCGTCAGGAATCGTGAGCGCGGGCCGGTGCGTCGTCCACGCGGCATACGCGGGCGGGACGGTCACGGAGTCGGTGACGACAGTCGGGCGGCGGCGCGCGTCGACGACGAAGACGCGGTCGCGGCGCTTGGTCTCGGACGAGACGAGCACGAGACGCCCGGCCGGATGCAGGCTGTCCGGCGGGAGCCAGTCGTGGACCGTCGCGCCGTCAAAGAAGAACGTCACGCGAGCTTCGCCTCCGGGGGGCGGTAACTCGGCCGGGACGAGCGTCGGGACGAGCGCGCCGCCGTCGACGCCTTTCACAAACACATTGGGCGCCCGGTCGCGGAGGGAGGTGAACGCCAGCGAGTCGCCGGCGGCGTTCCAGACCGGGAGTCGGTCGTCGCGCTCCGCTCGCGGCACGCCGTCGCCCGTCGCCAGCCGGTCGACCGTACCGCTCGCGAGGTCGAGGACGGCGAGGTCGCGCGTGCCGTCGGCGTCGAAGAGCGAGAACACGACGCGGGCGCCGTCGGGCGACCACCGCGCGGTCGGGATCTGGACGTCGCCGGTGAAGGCCGTCAGCGGCCGCTCGGCGCCGGTGTCGAGGTCGAGCTCGAACAGGTTCGCCGTGGCGCCCTCGACCCCCACGAACGCCAAGCGCCGGCCGTCGGGCGCGAAGGACGGGGAGACCGCCCGGCGGTTGGTCGTCAGTCGGCGGAGCCCGCCGCCGCCGGAGCGGACGAGGTAGAGGTCGTTGACGAGCGAGCCGTAGGCGCCGCGCCGCGTCCGGGCAAAGGCGATCTGTCCACCGTCGGGCGACCACGAGATGGGCCCGGTGATGGCGCCCTCGGCCAGGATCTTGAGGTTCGCGCCGGTGCTGTCGGCGCCCGGGTTCGTCATCGCGATGAGCCGCCGGACGGGCCGCGCCAGGCTCGGCAGCACGACGGCCGCCACGCGCGCGGTGTCGGGGCTGAAGGCGACCTCGTAGACGACCTGGCCCGGCAGCCCGAACGGCTTCGTGGCCAGCGAGTCGAGCCGCTCCATCTGCCCTGCCTGCGTGTTGTAGTACACGTTGACGTGCTTGCGCCACTCCTCCGAGAAGTCGCGGAACGGCTCGCCGGTGACCGCGCGGAAGGCGGTCTGGAAGTCGTGGACGCGGCCGAGCCCGAACAGCACCGGCTTGCGGTGGGCCAAGATGTCGGCGATCGTCGAGTCCCCGCGCGACTGGGCGAGAAAGCGGACCTGGCTGTTGCCGACGGCGTAGCGCAGGCGCCCGTTCTGGGGGCTCGACCCGTCGGTGTAGCTCAGGCGGTCCTCGAAGGTCGCCGTGCGGAGCCAGCGGTCGCCGCGCTGGGCGTCCCAGCGCTCGGTCGCGTACTGCGCCAGCCCCTCGGCCCAAAAGCTCGGGAGCGGGTCGGCGAAGAAGACGTCGAGCAGCCCCAGATTGCTTCGGATCGCGCGGTAGTGGACCAGGTGGGCCACCTCGTGGGCGATCACCTTGCGCAGCCACTTCACGTCGCCCGTCCAGATCTCGGCGGTGTCGTTGACGTGAACCCAGATGTTCGTGAATCCGCTCGACCCGACGTTGAAGGCGATGCCGTTCGCGATCTCGTCCTCATCAGAGAGGTAGATCCGAATCGGGTCCGAGAACGCGAGCGCGGTCGAGTCGGGGCTGAAGGTGACTGTGAGGGCGTCGAACGTGGCCTCGGCGACGGCGGCGGCCTCGGCCTCGATGCCCGCGAGCCGGGCGGGGTACACGATCTCGAAGTGCTCGGTCGCGGCCACCTGCCAGTCGAGCTCGGCATGATTTCGCCCGTTGAAGAGGCCGAACCCGACCTGAGCGCTCGCCGCGCCGGCGGTGGCCGCCAGCAGGGCGAGGAGGAACAGAAGTCGACGCATCGGGCGGGGTCCGGGGGGCGGGGGAAGCTAGGCCGCGCGCCGGGCCGGTGGGGTCGCGAGCGGCGTCGGGAGGGCAGGCGCGCCCAACGCCCAGGGTGTCGTCGGAGGTCTGTCACGTTCAGTCGCCAGCCTGTGACAAACCGGTGGCACCCGCACCCTATATCATACGCGTACGCGCGCGAGCCTCCGCGCCGCCACCCTTCCCCCGATTCCGATGGCCGATCTCTCGACCCGCTCTCTCCCGCCGTCCGACTGGGCTCGCGCCCTGGCCGTCGGCCCGCACTACGAGCCGCCGTACCCCGGCGCCGTCCAGGACGAGCTCGCGTGGCACCTGGTGAAGGCCGTCCGCGAGGACGCCCGCCTGCGCTCCGAGGTCGAGGTCGAGGTGCCCGCCTCGGCGGGGTGGCCGGAGGCCGGGACCGGCCCGGCGTTCTTCACGCTCGACTTGGTCGTCGAGGTGCCCGTCGACGCGAGCGGCACGATCCGCCGCGTGGCCTTCGAGGCGGCCGGTGGGCCGAGCGCTCGCGCCTTGCGCGACCACGACCGGCGCCTGCGACGCGACGCGACGTTGCTCGCGCACGGCGCCGTCGACACCATCTACCGCTTGCGCGGCTCCGACCTGCTCGGCCACATGGACGACGTGCTGTACCTCGCCAGCCAGTGGGACCCGGACCTGTTCTCGGACCGCGGCCGGACGAACTTGGCGACGCTCGCGAGCCCCGAGGCGCGGCAGGTGGCCGTCCGCCCCGAGCAGCCCAGCGTGCTCGTCCCGTACGCCCTGTCCCCCGACGGCGACTCGCCGGAGCGCCACCTGTGGCACGTCGCCAACGGCCAGGCGCCCCACGTGCTGATCCGCCGACTCGACCGCCGCTTCGAGTCGGTGTGGGGCCCGTACGCCGAGCGCCCGCTCCGCCGCGTCGAGGTCGACCGGCCGGCGCTCCGCAAGGCGAGCTGAGTCTCGGCTTAAGCCTGTGACGCGTCGCTGGCACCCCACGCGCGCTACGCTTATCACACACCTCCCGCACACTGCCATGTCGTTCGTCCATCCCCTCAGCCGTCGGCCCCAGCAGCGCCGCCTGGTCATCGCCGTCCGCGGCGCCGCGGGCACCGGCAAAAGCTGGTTCGCCGCGAGCCTCGCCGACGCCGGGCTCGGCCGCCTGTGCTTTTTCGACACCGAGCGCAAGGCGCGCCTGCTGGCGGGCGCCGACGGCTCGGCGTTCGACGCCGTCGAGGTGGAGCACCCCGACGAGCTGCTCCCGTTTATCGACTGGGCGCTCGGTGAGGGGCGCGACGAGCAGGGCTATGGCTGCTTCGCGCTCGACTCGTGGGCCATGTACTTCGGCCGCAAGCACCGCGCGACCGTCCAGGCCGTCCGCGAGCGCACCGGTGACCCGACGGCCCAGCCGTCGGCCGAAGAGCTCCAGGCCGACCAGATCGTCTTTCAGGAGGTCCTGCGGCGCCTGTGCGTCGACTCCGGCGCGTGCGTCGTCATCACCGACCAGACGGCGGCGCGCGGCAAGCAGGACCGTGAGGAGAACGAGATGGGCCGCGTGCTGCCGATGACGGCGTCCGGGCTCGAGTACTTCGTCGACGTGATGCTGGAGCTGTCGCTGCGCCAGGACGGCTTCGACACGCGCCGCGTGGCGACGGTCGTGAAGTCGAACGCGCCCGGCCTTCCGGTCGGGCTCGAGATCGACGATCCCGTCTTCGCGGACGTGCTGGCGCTGCTCGGTGCCGGGCCCGCGCCCGTCGAGGTCCACGACCTGCCCGACGTGCTCCCCATGCCCGCCCTCTCCGCGCCCTCCGGTCCGACCGTCGGTGACCTGTTGACGGAGGCCGAAGGCTACGGCGTCGGCCGTCCCCAGGTGCTGCTGGCGGCGCGGCACTACTGCGGCGTCCAGGCGCTCGACGAGCTGACCGAGGCGGAGCGCGCCGGCCTGCTCGACCGGATGCGCGAGCGCTACGCGACCTCGGGCGACAGCGCGGCGACGCTCGATCCGGACGTGGGCGACACGGAGGTCCGCGTCGCCAAGCGCAAAAAGGCGGCGTAGCTCGCGGCCCCTCGACCCGACGCCCTGCTGGTGCCTGCGCCAGCGGGGCGTTTTTTGAATGAGGCCACCGAGTTGCTTGAGCGCTGGGGTGGGGCGGGTCGCGATAGGCCCCACGGGCGGGCTCGGCGTGTGATGGGTGGCGTGCCCGGCCCGCGCGCGGCCCCTCCGATGCTGCCGCCCGGACGTGTCTTTTCTGTGGTTGGAAGCGCTACCGGTCCCCCGCCGCGTTGCGCGAGCCCGCGTCCGCCCCTATCCTTCGCGCCCCGACCCGCCCCACGCGTGACCCCCTCCATCCTCCGACGTGCTCGACGCCGACCGGCTTCCGCCGGGAGACGACGCATGTAGGTGGACCGCGGGCAACCGCGGATCGGACCCGACCTCAGCGCCGACTCTCCCCGTGAGAGCCGGCGCTTCTTTTTTGCCCAGACCCCCATGTCCAGCCCCATCGCCCTCGCCTTCTCGGGCGGCCTCGATACCTCCTTTTGCGTCCCGTACCTCCGCGAGGAGACCGGCCGCGACGTGTGGACGGTGACCGTCGACACCGGCGGGTTCGACGACGCCGAGCGCACCGCGATTGCCGCCCGGTCCGCCAGTCTCGGCGCCGCCGGGCACACGCTCGTCGACGCCCGCGCGGCGCTGTGGGACCGCGTGCTCCAGTACCTCGTCAAGGGCAACGTGCTGCGGGGGAGCGTCTACCCGCTGTGCGTGGGGCCCGAGCGCGTGGTGCAGGCCCAGGCGCTGGCGGAAGCCGCTCGCGAGGTCGGGGCGAGGGCCGTGGCGCACGGATCGACAGGCGCCGGCAACGACCAGATCCGCTTCGACGGCGCCCTCCGCCTGCTGGCGGCCGACCTCGAGGTGCTGACGCCGATCCGCACGTTGGCGCTTTCCCGCGCCGACTCGACGGCGTTCCTGCACGAGCGCGGCGTCGAGGTCGACGCCGCGACGACGGACTACTCGATCAACCGGGGGCTGTGGGGGACGACGATCGGCGGGAAGGAGACGCACGAGACGGACGGCATCCTGCCCGATGCCGCGTGGCCCGACACCGTCTCGCCCGCCGACGCGCCCGACGCGCCCCGCCAGCTCACCATCGACTTCGAGGCCGGCGTTCCGGTGGCCATCGACGGCGAGCGGCTCGACCCGGTCGCGCTCGTCGAGACGTTGAACCGCGAGGGCGCGGCGCACGGCGTCGGCCGCGGCATCCACGTCGGCGACACGATCCTGGGCATCAAGGGGCGAATCGGCTTCGAGGCGCCCGCCGCGCTCACGCTGATCGCCGCGCACCGCGAGCTCGACAAGCTCGTGCTCACACGGCACCAGCTCGTCGAGTCCGCCCGCTTGGGCGATCTCTACGGGCGGCTCGTCCACGAGGGCGAGTTTTTCGACCCCGTCTGCCGCGACATCGAGGCGTTCCTCGACCGGGCGCAGACGCGGGCCACCGGGACGGTCACCGTCGAGTGGTTTAAGGGCGCGCTCCGCGTGCTCGGCGCGACGTCGCCGCACTCGCTCTTCGACGCGGGCGCGGCGCGCTACGGCGAGGACCACGCCCTGTGGTCCGGCCGCGACGCCCAGGGCTTCGCCCAGATCTACGGGCTCCAGGCCCGCCTGGCGGCGACCGCCGGACAGGAGCCCTGATGCGTGCCTCGTGACTCTCCCGCGCCCCGCACGCATCTCGTACCACGCCTCATTCTAGAAAATGCCCACCCGACACACCACGACGCTCACCGTCGACCACGTCGCCAGCAGCACGGCCCCGTGCGGGCTCGGCCACGCCGTCACGCTCTCCCCCTACGTCGTCGCCGGCGAGGGCTACTGCCTGGCCGTCAAGGCGCTCGATGACAAGGAGGTCTACAACCAGCTCGAAGGCGCCGACGGCATCTTCCGGACGATCCGGCAGGGGGAGACGCTGGTCGGCGCGCTCGGCGAGCGGCAGGCGCTCAAGGGGTACTCGGGCCGGATCCCGCGCCACATCGCGCCGGGCGACGTGCTCCACATCCAGAACATGGGTGGGATCCTGGGGACCGTGGCCATCGCGCACCCCGACCTCGGGCCCGCGCTCCGCGTCGAGGTGCTGGGCGCCGTCGTGGTCGGCGAGCCCGCGCGGCACGCGCGGATTCAGGACAACGCGATTGAGCCCGTCGAGGCGATGCGCACGTCGGCGCCGCTCGTGATGGTGTCCGGGACGGCGATGAACACGGGCAAGACGTATGCCGCCGCCGCGCTCGTCGCCGGGCTGACGGCTCGCGGCCTGCGGGTCGCCGCCGCCAAGCTGACCGGCGCGGCACTCCAGCGCGACGTCCGCGCGATGGTCGAGGCCGGGGCCGTCGCGTCCGCCAGCTTCGTCGACGCGGGCGCCGTCGCCACGACGGGCCGCGACATGGTGCCGGTCGCCAAGGGCATCATCGGCCACCTCAACCAAGCCGCCCCCGACGTGCTCGTCCTCGAACTCGGCGACGGCGTCATCGGGCCGTACGGCGTCGACCAGATCCTGGGCGACATGGAGCTCCAGCGGCACACGGCGGTCCACGTGCTCGCGGCGACCGACCTCGCCGGGGCGTGGGCGTGCGACCAGCTGTTCCGGACGCGGTATCGCGCCGAGGTCGGCGTCGTCGTCGGGCCGGCGACCGACACGCCGGTCGGCGTGCGGTACCTCGAAACGTCGCTCGGCGTCCGGGCCGTCAACGCCCGAAGCTCGCCGGAGGCGCTGTCGGACCTGGTGGCCGAGGACGTGGACGAGTGGCGGAACGGGCCCGTGCTGGGCCCGGCGACCGGCCCGAACGGCCCGCGCCGCGCGCCGGTCGGGCTCCACGGAACGCAGGTGTCGTCATGAGCACGTCCCCTCTCCACATCGCCGTCTTGCACGGCGCCGGCTACGCGGGCGGTGCCCTGCTGGAGCTGCTGCTCGCACACCCCCTCGCCGAGGTCGTCGGTGTGACGAGCCGGAGCCAGGCGGGGAAGCCCGTGTGGGCCACGCACGCCCGCTTGCGGGGGCAGACGGATCTCGCGTACGTCGCGCCCGACGACCTCGGCACGGCCTTCGACGTGGCCTTCGTGTGCGCCGAGCACGGCCAGGGCGCGCACTCGGTCGTCGCCCTGCGCGCCGCCGGCTTTGAGGGCGTCGTCGTGGACCTGAGCGCCGACCACCGGCTCGACGCCGAGACGTACACCGCCGTCTACGGCCTCGACCACCCCGACCCCGCCGCGCTCGACGGCGCCGTCTACGGGCTGGCGGAGCGGCTCGACCCCGCCTCGGTGGCTGGCGCGACGCTGCTGGCGGCGCCCGGCTGCTTTGCGACCGGCATCAGCCTGGCGCTCGCCCCGTTGGCAGATCTCGGCCCGATGACGGCGTCTGTGACCGCTCTCACCGGCGCGTCCGGCTCCGGCGCCCGTCCGTCGGCGACGACGCACTTTCCGAGCCGCGACGGCAACGTCCGCGCGTACCGCGTCTTCGATCACCGCCACCTCGCCGAGGTCCGCCACGTCCTCGGGCCCGGCGCCGACGTCCGCTTCGTCCCCGCCAGCGGGCCGTGGACGCGCGGGATCTGGGGGACCGCGCACGTCGCGACCGACGCCAGCGCCGACGCCATCGACGCGGCCTTTGAGGCCGCCTACGACGACCGCCCGTTGGTCCGCCTGTCGCCGGGCGCCCTCCCCGAGCTGCTCCCCGTGGTCGGGACGCCGTTCTGCGATGTCGGCTGGGTGCACGGCGACGGCCACGTCGTGGTCGGGTTCGCGCTCGACAACCTGCTCAAGGGGGCGGCGGCGCAAGCGGTCCAGCTCTTCAACCTGTCGCACGGCTGGCCCGAGGCGCTGGGCCTCCTGCCCGGCGTGGCCGTCCCGCTGGCGTCGCCTGTCTCGGTCACCGAATCCCGCGCACCTGTGTCATCCTGAGCGGAGCGAAGGATCTCAACGCCAGCCTGTTCGGCCTGACATCCGCGACAGATGAGCTGGGACCTTGGCGTTGAGATCCCTCGCAGGTTCGGGATGACACAAGTGGGGCGAACGCTCGCCTCCCATCGCCAACCCCGCATTCCGGAGTCCGCCCTTCGATCCATGACTGACCTGACACCCATCTCCAGCGCCGACGCGATCGCGCTCGAAGACGCCGTCACGCTCCCGACGTACGCCAAGCCGCCCATCGCGCTCGTGCGCGGCGAGGGGACGACGGTCTGGGACGCCGACGGCCGCGCGTACCTCGACTTCTACGGCGGCCACTGCGTCGCCCTCTTGGGTCACTGCCCGCCGCGCGTGGTCGAAGCCATCCGCCAGCAGGCGGGCGAGCTGCTGTTCTACTCGAACGCGATGTACAGCCCGGTCCGCGCCCAGGCGTCGGCCGCGCTTGTGGCGCTCGCGCCCGAGGCGCTGAGCCGCGTGTTCTGGTGCAACTCGGGGACCGAGGCCAACGAGGCCGCCCTCAAACTGGCGCGGACCGCGACCGGCCGAACAAAGGTGGCCTCGTGCACCGGCGGCTTCCACGGCCGCACCCTCGGTGCGCTCGCGATGACGCACGGCGACGGCTACCGCGCACCCTACCTCGACATCCTGCCCGAGACGACGTGGCTCCCCTTTGGCGACGCCGACGCGGCGCGTGAGGCGCTGGAGGGTGGCGACGTGGCCGCCCTCTTGATCGAGCCCATCCAGAGCGTCGCGGGCATCACCGAGGCCGCGCCCGAGTACTACCGCGCCCTCCGCGAGATCTGCGACGAGACCGGCACGATGCTGATCTTCGACGAGGTCCAGACCGGCGTCGGGCGGACGGGGACGTTCCTCTACGGCGAGCACGTCGGCGTCGTGCCGGACATGAGCACACTCGCGAAGAGCCTGGGCGCGGGCGTGCCCGTCGGCGCCGTGTTGGTGAGCGAGGCGATCGCGTCGGGCGTCCGGCCCGGCGACCAGGGCACGACGTTCGGCGGCGGGATGCTGGCGATGGCCGCCGTCATCGCCGCGCTCGCGCAGCTCATTGACGACGACTTGATGCGGCGGGCCACGATGATCCACGCGTGGCTGTCGGCGGGGCTGGCCGAGATGCCGGGCGTGGTGGAGGTGCGGGGGAAGGGCTGCTTGATCGGCGTCGCGCTCGACCGCCCCGCGGCGCCGGTCCGCGACGCGCTGCGCGCGGCGGGCGTGCTCGTCGGCACCTCCGGCAAGCCGGACACGCTCCGACTCATGCCGCCGCTCACGACGACTGACGCCGAGATCGACGCCTGCCTCGCCGCGCTCGCGACCGCGCTCGCGTAGGGCGTCGGCTCCACCCTCCATTCTCTATACCCTAATTTTCTGATGCCCGACCTCACCTCTTGGACCGACGCCGCCCCCGGCGACTGGGACGCCTGCCTCGACCGCGCCCGCTGGCACCGCGCCAACCGTGGGTGGACGCAGAGCGCCGCCGGCAAGGCACTCGGCTTGGTCTTTTTCAACCCGTCGCTCCGCACGCGCGCCTCGATGGACCTGGCCGCCGCGCACCTCGGCGCGCACGCCATCACGCTCACTCCCGGCTCCGGGACGTGGGGGCTCGAAACCCGCGACGACGTGGTGATGGACGGCGACGCCGCCGAGCACGTGAAAGAGGCCTTCGGCGTGCTCAGCCGCTACGTCGACGCGCTCGGCGTCCGCACCTTCGCGACGTTGACCGACGCGGACGCCGACGCCAGCGACGCCGCCTTCCGGGCCGTCGTTGACGCCTCAACGGTGCCCGTCGTCAACCTCGAATCCGCGCGGTGGCACCCGTGCCAGGAGCTGGGCGACGCCGCGACGGTCTCGGATCTGTTGGGCGATCCGCGCGGGCAGAAGCTCGTTCTGCGCTGGGCGCCGCACCCGAAGCCGCTGCCCCGCGCCGTCCCCAACTCGGCGCTGATGATGGCGGCGCGTCTGGGCATGGAGGTCATCGTGTCCCGCCCCGACGGCTTCGGCCTGGACCCGGGCGTGCTGGCGCTGGCGCGAGCGGCGGCGTCGCGGTCGGGCGGCTCCGTCACCGAGTCGGCCGACCGCGAGGGCTCGCTCTCGGGGGCGAAGGTGGTCTACGTCAAGGCGTGGTCCGGCGCCGCCGTCTACGAGTCGCCCGATCACGAGGCCGCCCAGCGCGCCAGCCACGCCGACTGGCGGATGACCGGCGACAACTTGACGCGCACGAATCGCGCCCACGTGATGCACTGCCTGCCCGTCCGCCGCGGCGTCGTGCTCGACGGCGACATCCTTGACGGCGACCGCGCCGCGCACCTCCTGCAGGCCGAGTACCGGCTCCACGCCCAGAAGGCGATTTTGGAGTGGGTCTGGGGGTTGAAGGGGTCCGGATTCGAAGGGTCGCCGGCAGGCGGCGTGCGGGCATGACGAGCGACACCCAACCCTTGACTCCCGAACCGACCGTCGTCAAGCTCGGCGGCGCGGTGCTGGCGGCCCCCGCCGCGCTGGCGGCCGTCTTCGCGGGGCTGGCGCCGGGCGACGTGGTCGTCCACGGCGGCGGCCCGCAAGCGACGGCGCTCGCGAGAAAACTCGGCCACGAGCCGACGGTCGTTGCCGGGCGACGGGTGACGACGGATCTCGACCTCGACATCGCGCTGTACGTCTTGCGCGGCGCCCTCAACGCCCGACTCGTCGGCGCCGCTCGCGGGGCTGGCGTCCGGGCCGTCGGCGTGTCCGGTGCCGACGGCGCGCTCGTGACCGTCTCGCGACGCCCGCCGCGCGAGATCGACGGCGAGACCGTCGACTTTGGGCACGTCGGGGATGTGGAGGCGGTCGACACGGCGCTGCTGGCGGCGCTGGCGGGCGCGGGCTTCGTGCCCGTCGTCGCCTCCGTCTGCGCCGACGCCAGCGGGGCGCTGTTCAACGTCAACGCCGACACCGTCGCGGCCGCGCTGGCGGCCGCGCTCGGCGCCCGGCTCGATCTGGTAACGGAGGCGGGCGGGGTCCGTCGCGACGCCGCCGACTCCGAGTCGGGGATCCGCCAGCTGAGCGGGGCCGAGGTCGACGCGGGCGTCGCCGCCGGGTGGATCGCGGGCGGGATGAGGCCCAAGCTCGAAGTCGCCCGGAGCGCGCTCGCGAGCGGCGTCGCGTCCGTCCGCGTCTGCGCCCCGGCCGATGTCGGCCGCGACGGCGGCACCGTCGTCACCGCCTGATCCCACGCTTCCCATGCCCTCTGTCGTCACCCTCCACGCCGACCTCGTCGCCATCCCGTCCGTCACCTTCGACGAGGCGGCGGCGGCGGACTACGTCGAGGCGTGGGCGCGCGGCGTCGACGGGCTGGCGGTCGGCCGCGACGGCGACAGCGTGTGGGCCGGTCTCGGCGACGGCGACGACCTGCTGCTGCTGGCGTCGCACCTCGACGTGGTGCCGCCGAGCGAAGGCCACCCGTACCCGCCGTTCACCCCGACGACCGTCGACGGCAAGGTCTACGGGCGCGGCGCCGTCGACGCGAAGGCGAGCGGCGCGGCGATGCTGGCGGCGCTCGCGCGGCTGGCGGGAGAGGGCTGGCGCCCCGCCAGCGGGCGGCTCGTCGTGGCGCTGACCGAGTGCGAAGAGACCGGCGGGCTCGCGCGGAACGGGCTCGCGCGGCTGCGCCGGACCGTCTTCGGACACGCGCTTCCCGAGATCTCGGCCGCCGTCATCGGCGAGCCGACGGAACTGCTGCCGTGCCTTGCGCAAAAGGGGCTGCTGGTCCTCAAGGCGACCGCCCACGGCCGGACCGCCCACGCTGCTCGCGCGCATCTCGGGGACAACGCCCTCACCCGCGCCGCTCGCGACCTCATCGCCGTTGACGCCCTCGCCTTCGACCGCGTCGACGACTTGCTCGGGGCCACGACGATCACCGCGACGATGGTCGAGGGCGGGACCGCCAGCAACGTCGTCCCCGACCGCTGCCGCGTCACCCTCGACGTCCGCTCGACGCCCGCGTACCCACACTCCGAGCTGACGGCGCTCGTCGCCGACGCGCTCGAAAGCACCGTCGAGGTCCACTCCGACCGCCTCGTCCCGTGCGCCACCGCTGCCGACGCCCGCATCGCTCGCGCCGCCGACGCCGCCCTCACCGCTCTCGGCCGCGACGCCACGCCCTTTGGCAGCCCGACCGCCTCCGACTGGTGCGTCGTCTCCGACGTGCCCGCCGTCAAGATCGGGCCGGGCCGCAGCGAGCTCTCCCACACCGCCGACGAGCACGTTGAGCTTGCCCAACTGACGGCCGCCGTCGATGTCTACGCCGAGATCGCCCGGCGGTATTTCGCGGCGGGTGTTGGGGAGTAGGGATTGGGGATTTCAACCGCCCTCGCCCCCTCCGATTTCCCGATTCGACGTTCCTCTCTCCTTTCGATCGAGCTCTTCCATGTCTGAGACCCCAACCCCCAGCCTCCAATCCCCAGCCCCGATCTGGTCCAAAGGCACCGCTGCCGAGGACTGGGTGACGCGCTTTACGGTCGGCGAGGACTGGCGGTGGGACACGATCCTGCTGCCGTACGACCTGGAGGGGACGCGAGCCCACGCCTGGGCGCTCGGCCGGGCGGGTGTGCTGACCGACGCCGAGGTCGCCGAGGTCGGCGGCGCGCTCGACGGCATCCGCCAGCAGTGGGAGGCGGGTGAGGTGACGGTCCGGGTCGAGGACGAGGACATGCACACCGTCATCGAGCGCGAACTGACGGCTCGGCTCGGCGACGCGGGCAAGAAGATCCACGCCGGCCGCTCGCGCAACGACCAGGTGCTGACGGCGCTCCGCCTGTGGCTCCGCGACGCGCTCGCCGACATCGCGGACGGGGTGGGCACTGTCGGCGACGCGCTAGCGGACCACGCCGAGGCCGGGCAGTCGCTGCTGATGCCCGGCTACACGCACGGCCAGCGCGCCATGCCGACGACCGTCGCCGTGTGGGCTGCCGGCTTCGCCGACCTGCTAGCGGACGACCTCGGGACGCTCGGGGCCGCGCGCCAGCGGGCGAACGCCTCGCCGTGGGGCAGCGCCGCCGGGTACGGGATCCCGGTGCTCGGCCTCGACCGCGACGGCGTCGCCGAGCGGCTCGGGTTCGACCGTGTCCAAGCGATCGCGGCGGTCCAGCTGTCGCGCGGCAAGGTGGAGGCCGACGCGGTCCACGCGCTCGTCCAAATCGGGCTGACGCTCAACCGGCTCGCGAGCGACTTGGCGCTGTTCGCGACCTCCGAGTACGGGTTCGTCACGTTGCCCGTCGAGCACACCACGGGTTCGTCGATCATGCCGCAAAAGCGCAACCCCGACGTGCTGGAGCTGGCGCGAGCGACCGTTCACCGCTTGACCGCCGAGCTGCACCTGCTGCTGACGCTGCCCGCCAACCTGCCCGGCGGCTACCACCGCGACCTCCAACTCACCAAGGAGGCGACGATGCGGGCCGTGCTCGCGACGCGCGACGTGCTCTCCGCCGTCGCCGCTGTGCTGCCGGGCATCGCGTGGCAGCGCGACGCCATGCGCGCAGCGCTGTCGCCCGACCTGTTCGCGACCGCCGAGGCGCTGCGCCGGGTGGCCACCGGGACCCCGTTCCGCGACGCGTATCGCGCTGTCGGCACCGACCTCGGCTCGCTCTCCGTGCCCTCCGACGCCGACGCGCTGGCGGCCTACGCCAGCGACGGCACGCCGGGCAACGTGGACGTGGCCGCACTCCGTCAGCGGCTCGCAGCGGCTCGCGGCTGACGCCGACCTACTCCGATGCGACCCTCGTCGCCGTGGACCAGAACACGATCGGGACCGTGCTGGCGCCCGGATGTGGCGTCGGGTACGCGACCCCACTGTAGATCGGCCCCCAACTCTGGATCTCGACGCGGTCGATGGACAGGGTCTCCTCGGTCCGCCGCTCGGGCAGGAACTCCTGCTGGACGATCACGCTGGCGACCGCCGTCGGAAGACCGTTGAGCGGGCTCGTAAACCGCAGCGAGACTGTCCGGCTGCACTCGTCGCCGCACAGCGTGACCTGCTCCAGCCAGATCGACATTTCGGACCGACTGGTAAACACATCGGCCGTCCACCCGCGTTCGAAGCCGAACGGGTCGGTCACCATGGCGTCGGCCTCCGTGATCTCGGGGCCGGTATAGGGCGAGATGAAGTCGTCGCCGGTCGTGTCGCAAGCGGCGAGGACGAGGGCGGTCGCAAGGAGAAAGGTGCGCATCGGGGCGGTGGGAACGAGGTATGAACCTCCGTCACGACCTGTCCCTGGGACAAGGCGCTTCGTCCACCCCAGGCCGACGCCTACCCGCGCGCGCCGCCCAGACGCTCGATGGAGACCGTCCCCGTTCCGCGCTTGGTCAGCCCGATGGCGTCGGCCGCCGCACGCGACAGGTCGAGCACGCGGTCGCCGTGGAAGGGCCCCCGGTCGTTGACGCGGACGACGACGCTCTCGCCGGTCCGCTCGTGCGTCACACGGACTCTCGTGCCGAGCGGGAGTGTCCGGTGGGCGGCCGTCAGATCGGAGGGGTCGAATGGCTCGCCCGAGGCGGTCGGGTTGCCCGCGAGCTCGCGGCCATAGTAGCTGGCGAGGCCGGTGCCGATGGGCGTACCCGCCTCTGCGGCCGGAGCCAGCTCGGCCTCTACCTCGGGCGCGTCGTCGAGGTGGCTGACGAGGGCGACCGGCACCTCGGCAGCGGGCACGTCGGGAACGACCACGCGAGCGGGCGCCTCGATGGCGACCTCGGCCTGAGGGGCGGGAGCGCCGATCGTGACGCCGGCGCCGGCCGCCAGCAGGGCCGCGCTCGTCACGACGGCCGCCCGGCGGCGGGCCCCGGCGATGCGGGACGCGACACGGCGGAGGCGGGAGGGGGAAGTCGGAGTCATCATGGGTCGTCCGTGCTGTTCGCTCAGAGGCGTGCACAGACCATTCCGGGCGCCCGCAGGATACGATCCTTCACCGGGTCGTCACTCTGGGCGCCCGTTATGCGCCGTCCTGTCGCACAAACCGCCGATCTGTCGCGCCGGATCGGCGGGCCTGTCCTCGATCGACGTCGGCGGGCGGGATGTGAGACGGCATTCGTCCACCCTGAACAACTGGGGCTGGCCGTCCATTGGTTGTGACAGAAAGGTGTCGCCCCGTGGGCCGAGCTTGCGAGACACTCCCCAGCGATCCGATGAAGGCCTCCGAACTCCGCCGCCTCGCCGCCCCCTTCCCGCCCGCCGACGTCGAGTGGAAGCCCGGCGCGACGACGCGCGACAAATCCAAGGGGCTGGCGATGGCCTACCTCACCAGCCGCGCCGTCCAGCAGCGCTTCGACGACGTGTGCGGCCCGGCCGACTGGCGCAACGAGTTCCGCGAGGGGCCGGGCGGCGGCGTGCTGTGCGGGATCTCCGTCCGCGTCGAGCGCGAG
Organism: Rubrivirga aquatilis; assembly: GCF_046845665.1. Classification (GTDB taxonomy): domain Bacteria; phylum Bacteroidota; class Rhodothermia; order Rhodothermales; family Rubricoccaceae; genus Rubrivirga. The sequence goes on from NZ_CP177355.1 coordinate 1,254,087, forward strand.
GACGGGACGGCCGACTGGGTCACGAAGTGGGACGGTGCCGACAACTCGGCGGTCGAGGCCGTCAAGGGCGGGCTATCGGGGGCGACCAAGCGGGCGGCGGTGCAGTGGGGCGTCGGGCGCTACCTCTACGAGCTGCCGGGGACCTGGGTGCGGCTCGACGAGCGGGGCCGGTTCGCAGAGACGCCTCAGATCCCCCGGGCCTTCCTGCCGCGTCCCGAGCCGTCGCGTTCGGAGGCCCAGTCGCAGCCGTCGCGCTCGGCGTCGCAGGCACGTCCCGAGGGCCGCCCGCAGCGTGGCGACGAGCGGCGCCAGCGCCCGCAGGGCGGCCGCCCGGGCCCGCCGGCCCGGCCCGGTCCGCCCGCCCGCCGGCCGTCGTCGGGCGACGGGGACGGCCGGCCAGTGGACCCCGGGTTTTAGCCCTCGTTCCGGCTCCGGGCACGAAGGGGCCCCGCCGTGGGGTTAGGTCGTCGCCCGGTGTCCTATGGCGCTTGCGGAACGGGTCTGCGTGCGCGTACTTAAAGCCGGACGTGCCCCCCCACCTATGACCCCGACCGCGATCCGTGGAGCGATCGCCGCCCTCGTGCTGGGGGCGGTGCCGGTCGCGGCCCAAGGCACGTTCCAGACGCTCGACCCGTCGTACGGCGGCGAGACGGCGCGGCGGGCGTTCTACGGCGGGTTCGCACTCTCGGGCGAGGCGGCCTACCGCGACGCAGACCTCTTGGACAGCGTGGAGCCGGGCGCCCCCGCCCCGGCTGACTTGTCGCTCTCGGCCCGCCTCGACTACGCGCTGCTTCCCCAGGTCGATCTCGCGCTCGTTGCCGACCTGACCGGGGCCGCGCAGGCGGGGCGGCTCGGGCTGAGCTGGGTCGTCGTCAAGCCGTACTGGCACAACGAGGGGACCGACTACGCCGTCCGCCTCGCGGTCGACCCGGTGAGCGAGGGCGGGCTCGGGTTTCGTCAGACCGACGTGGCGTTCTTGTCCACGACCGCCCTCTCGCCGACGGTGACCAGCGACCTCTCGCTGGGCCTGCGCCGCTTGCGCACGGGCTACAGCGACCCGGTCCCGGGCGAGCCGCTCGCCGAGCCCGACGCCGAGCTGTCACCAGTCGCCGGCACGTTCAACTTGGGCTCGGAGCCCGTCCGTTCCCGACTCGTCGGTCAGTCCGTTCGTGGGGCCTGGGGCTACAACGTCCTCTTCGACCCGGCAGGCAGCCGGCTCTCGTTCGGCCTCGTCGCCGAGGCCGCCGATTACACGATTCTCCAGACGCGCGACCTCGACACGGTCGACCCGGACCCGGCCGACGAGGAGTCCTCAGACCGCGTGCGGAGCGCCGTCGGGTGGGCACGCGCGGGCATCGAGTTTAGCCGCCCGTCGTACCAGCTGGCGCCGTTCGTGAGCCTGCCCGTGTTCACGTGGGCCGACGTGCAGGGCGATCCGGTGCGCCACGGCCCGCGCCTCCAGAAGCTCCGCGTCGGCTTGCGGATCACGCTGCGGTAGCGAGGGGCTCGCTACGCTCGCTAGGAAAGAGGGACGGGGAACGAGGAATGGGCAGAGGGATCGGTGGACGCCTCGGTGCGTGGCGGCGTCTTGAGTTCCGGGTTTCTCAGCGCCGATGTGGGTGGGGTGCCATCTTCCGTCCCCCGTCCCCCGTCCCCCGTCCCCCGTCCCCCGTCCCCCGTCCCCGATGACCGAGACCGACGCCATGGACCGGGCGCTTGCGCTCGCCGCGCGTGGCGCCGGTGCCGTGAGTCCGAACCCGATGGTGGGCGCCGTGCTGCTCGGGCCCGACGGCGAGGTCTGGGGTGAGGGCTGGCACGGGCGCTACGGCGGCCCGCACGCCGAGGTCTGGGCCGTCCGCGACGCCGAGCGGAACGGGCGCGGCGACCGGCTGGCGGAGGCCACGATGGTCGTCACACTCGAGCCGTGCAGCCACACCGGCAAGACGCCCCCGTGCGCCGACCTCGTCGTCGCGCACCGGATCCCGCGCGTGGTCGTCGCGCAGGGGGACCCGTTCCCCGAGGTCGCCGGGCGCGGCATCGCGCGGATCCGGGACGCTGGCGCCGAGGTGGTCGTGGGCGTTCGCGAGACGGAGGCGCGAGCGCTCAACGCCCCGTTCCTGACCCACGTCCGCACCGGCCGGCCGCTGGTGACGCTGAAGGTGGCCGCGACGCTCGACGGCCAGATCGCGACGGCGACCGGCGACAGCCGGTGGGTGACCTCGCCCGAGGCGCGTGCCCGCGTCCACCGCTGGCGGGCGGAGCAGGACGCCGTGCTCGTCGGCGCCGGGACGGCTCGCGCCGACGACCCAGCGCTGACCGTCCGCCACGTCCCGCTGCCCGCTGGCGCCTCCCAGCCGCTGCGCGTCGTGCTCGACCGGACCGGCACGCTCCCGTCCGACCTCGCCCTCTTCGCCGACGGCGCCGCGCCTACGCTCGCGGTCGTCGCTGAGGGCACGACACCCATGTACACCGAGGCGCTCCGCCAGCAGGGTGGGACCGTGCTCGCGGTCCCCGAACGCGACGGTCACCTCGACCTCGGCGCCGTGCTCGACGCGCTCGGGGCGGGGGAGGGGCTCCCGCCCGATGTCCGCCGTGTGCAGTCCGTGCTCGTCGAGGCCGGGCCCGGGCTGGCGACGGCGCTGCTCGCGGGCAGGCTGGTCGACCGGCTGGCGTGGTTTGTGGCCCCGAAGATCGCCGGCACCGGGACGCCCGCCGTGGGCGACCTCGATACGGTGCGGATGGTGGACGCGTTGGCGGCCGTCGACGCTCGGTGGGAGAGCGTCGGGCCCGACGCCCTCCTCCTCGGGCGCCTCCGGGCGCCCTAGGCCGTTGAAGATGTGAGGGAGGTAGGGGAGGGGCGCATCCCGGTGCATATCCGGTCGTTTCAGAAAAAAATGAAACCACCCACTCCAGGGCCATGACTCCCCCTCCCGTCCTCTCTGACGTCCTCATCATCGGCGCCGGCGCAGCCGGCCTCCGCACGGCCATCGAGCTCGCCGAGGCCGGCCGGGACGTCCTCGTGATCGGCAAGCGCAAGCACGGCGACGCCCACACGGTCTGGGCGGCCGGGGGCATCAACGCCGCGCTCGGGAGCCTCGACCCCGACGACCGCTGGGACATCCACGCGGCCGACACGCTCAACGAGGGCCACCACGTCAACGACGCCCGGGCCGTCGAACTGCTGGCGCGGCACGCGCCGGAGCGGGTCCGCGAACTCGACCGGTGGGGCGCCGACTTTTCCCGCACCGACGACGGCGCGATCAACCAGCGCTACTTCGGGGCCCAGTCGTTCCGGCGGACCTGCTTCAAGGGCGACGTCACGGGCCGCGCGATCCTGGGCGCCCTCGTCTCGCAGGCCAAGCGCCTCGCGATCCCGTACCGGCAGAACACCTTCGTGACCGAGATCCTGACCACCGACGCGGGCCGGGCCGTCGGCGCGGTTGGGTACGACATGGACACGGGCGCCCCCCTGGTCTTCCACGCCCGCGCCGTCGTCCTGGCGGCTGGCGGGCACACGTCGGTCTACACGCGGTCGTCGTCGCGCCCGGACGAGAACACGGGGGATGCGCAAGCGCTCGCGTACGAGGCCGGCGCGGCCCTCCGCGACATGGAGTTCGTCCAGTTCCACCCGACGGGCAAGCTGTGGCCCGAGGCGGAGCGGGGGCACCTCGTGACCGAGGCGGTCCGCGGGGAGGGGGGGCGGTTGCTCAACGCCGACGGCGAGCGGTTCATGGAGCGGTACTCGCCGAAGCAGATGGAACTCGACGCCCGCGACGTCGTGGCCCGGGCCAACTACGCCGAGATCCAGGCCGGACGTGGCACGCCGAACGGCGGCGTCTGGCTCGACATCTCCCACCGGGACCCGGACTACGTGCGCGAGCGGCTCCCGCGGATGGTCGCCGAGTTCGAGGCCGTGGGCGTCGACATCACGGAGGCCCCGATGGAGGTGGCCCCCACGGCGCACTACGCCATGGGCGGGGTCGAAATCCCCGACTTCGAGACGTGCGAGACGTCGGTGCCCGGGCTCTTCGCGGCGGGCGAGAGCGTGGCGGGCGTCCACGGGGCCAACCGCCTGGGCGGCAACTCGCTGGCCGAGACGGTGGTGTTCGGGCAGGTCGTGGGGGCCCACCTGGCGAACCAACTCCCCGACGCGTCTGACCTCCCGACGCGTCGGGTGGAGGCCGCTCTCGAGCGGCTCCGCCGGCTGGCCGACCGAGACGGGGCGCACACCCCGGAGGAGCTGATCGATCGGCTACGGGAGATCATGTGGGACCACGCGGGCATCATCCGGGACGAAGACAGCCTCGTCGAGGGGCTCGCCAAGCTCCAGGCGCTGCGGCGGGATGCCGACGACCTCGGGGTCCAGGCCGAGCTCACGAGCCGACGGTTCGAGCAGGCCCTCAACCTCGGGTTCATGCTGACCACGTGCGAGTCCATCCTCCGCAGCGCCCTCGAGCGGACCGAGTCGCGCGGCGCCCACTTCCGGTCGGACTTCCCGGACACGGTGAGTGGGTGGCGCAAGAACCTCCGGGTCTGGCGAGCGGCCGACGGCACGATGACGCTGGACGCCGTCCCTGCGACCGACCCGACATCGAGCGTGCAACAGGCTCTCGCCGAGGACCACGAGCTGGACTACCATCACCTCGAGTAGCGGACGGCGAACGGGGTCAGCGGTCTGCCGGGACGACCGCGAACGTCTCGACGTGGAGGTTGAGCGCGTGGTTGACGCGGAGCCCGACGATGCCGTCCGTGCGCACATCGCCGCGGGGCAGCCGGGCCACCTCGGCGCCGTTGACCGAGAACGCGACCTCGGCCTCGCCGACATCGACGGCCAGCGTGTTGGCGACGGCGCCGTCGCCGGGTGCGTACGCCACGATAGCGTCGTGCGCGGTCCACGGGACGAGCGTCGTCGTCTCATCGCCGTCGCGGCGCTTGACCAGGAACTCGCCGCCCTGGCGGATCACGAAGTAGTCGTAGCGCGGCGCGTCCCCGTCGAGGTCGGCGCCGCCGACGATCAGCCCGAACGCTTCGCGGCGCTCGCCCGGATCGAACAGGTAGACTTTCGTCTCGGCCCGGTACGGGCCCTCGGCGGTGCTGGCGGGGTGCCAGAAGATGCCCGCCGGGCCCGTCGTGATGTGCCACCCCGGCGTCATGTTGACGAACCGGATGTCGAACGTCGAGTCGGCCCCGACGGTCGGCGTGTGGTGGGCGTCGTCGCCGTGGTCGGTGTGGGGGGCGTCGACGCGGACGGACCACGTGGGCGGCGTCGCGAGGTTCTCGCCCTGGGGCACCAGCGGGTCAGGGCGCGGGGCGTCCTGGGCAGCGGCAGGGAGGGCGAGGGCGGCGAGGACGGCGAGAAAAAGCGGGCGCATGGCGGTGGGTGGGGGCTCGGTGCGAAGCTAGGCGTATGGACTGTCGTCCCCGCGTCACCCCGCCCCCTCATTCCCGACTCGCCCATGTTTACCGGCATCATCGAAGAGGTTGGAGGCATCGCCGCCGTCACCCCGCTGGCGGGCGGGCGGCGGCTCCGCGTCGCGTGCTCCTTCGCCGACGCGCTCCGCGTCGACGAGAGCGTCGCCGTCGACGGCGTGTGCCTGACCGTCGTCGCCCAAGATGGAGACGGGTTCGAGGCCGTCGCCGTGGAGGAGACGTTGGCAAAGACGGCGCTCGGCGAGCGCAAGGCGGGCGACGGCGTCAACCTGGAGCGGGCGATGGTGCTTGGGGCGCGCCTCGACGGCCATTTGGTGCAGGGCCACGTCGACACGACCGGCGTGGTCGAGTCGGTGGAGGCGCTCGCCGACTCGCACCTCGTCCGCGTGCGGTACCCCGTCGAGCACGCGGCGTACCTCATCCCGCGTGGCAGCATCTGCGTCGACGGCATCTCGCTGACCGTCGCGCGGCTGGACGACGAGCCGGGCACGTTCGCGCTCGCCATCATCCCGCACACGTGGGACAAGACGACGGCTGGACGCTGGCGGCCACGTGCTCGCGTCAACCTCGAGTTCGACCTCATTGGCAAGTACGTGCTCCGAGCAGGTGCGACGAATCGTCATCAGTAATTTCCTGAGAGGCGCACGACGAGGCGACAGGTGGGGGTAGAGTCCCCCGTGTCCGGGGTATGTGTATGTCAGCCGCGTCCTACGTCAAAGTGGCCGTGCTGTCAGGAATCGGGGGTTGGCACGGGTCATGCAAGGACGGTTTGTACACATGCCCCCCGGCTCCGTGACCTCTCTTTTTCCGACCCGTCTCCCCGATCTGTCGTCCATCGCCCTCCGCCTCGGTGCCCTGATGGCTGCCGCCGCCGGAGTGATGCTCTTCTAGCTCAGCCCGTCTCTCAGTTTTCGATCCCCGACTCGAGCGTCGGACCCCTTCGGCTCGCCCCGCCCTTCTTTAGAGCCTGCCGCCCCATCTTTTCGGCACTCTCCGATCGCTCGAATCCCCGCCGCCCCGGTAGGCCCCGTAAGGCCCGCCGGGGCGGTGGACTGTTCGGGGGGTATGCGCTTCCCCGAACAGGCGCCTGTCTCCACTGAACGCTAGCCCGGAGGCGGGGGACGCTGGAGGTAGCTTCCGGCCCGGAATCCGCCCTGGAGATGCAGCCTATCGCCGACCTCGACGTTCTCGCCCCTGTCTCGTCCGCGCCCGACGCGCGCGGCGCCGACGCGCCCCACACCGTCGCCGCCAGCGCCGGGACGAATGGGCGGAGCGTCTTTATCGAGACCTACGGCTGCCAGATGAACGTGGCCGACTCCGAGCTGGTGGCCTCGATCCTGGGCGGCGAGGGCTACGCGCTGGTCGCCGACGAGGCCGACGCGGACGTCGTTCTCATCAACACCTGCGCGATCCGCGAGAAGGCCGAGGACCGCGTGCGGGGGCGGCTGACGCACGTCCGCAGCCGCAAGGAGCGCGAGCGGGCGGCGGGCGGGCGCGACGTCCAGATCGGCGTGCTCGGCTGCATGGCCGAGCGCTTGCGCTCGAAGCTGCTCGAGCAGGAGCGGCTCGTCGACTTGGTGGTCGGGCCCGACGCCTACCGCGACCTGCCGCGCCTGCTGGCGGAAAGCCGGGAGACCGGGCAGGCGGCCGTCAACGTGCAGCTGAGCCGCGAGGAGACGTACGCGGACCTCGCGCCGGTCCGCTACGACACGAACGGCGTCACGGCGTTCGTCTCCATCATGCGCGGCTGCGACAACATGTGCGCCTTCTGCGTCGTGCCGTTCACGCGCGGACGCGAGCGGAGCCGGCCCGTCGCCAGCATCCTGTCGGAGGTCGGCCAGCTGGTCGACGCCGGGTACAAGGAGGTGACGGTGTTGGGCCAGAACGTCAACTCGTACCGCGTCGAGGCGGGCGGGCACGCGGTCGACTTTGCCGAGCTGCTGTACCGGATCTCGCTGTTGAGCCCCGAGTTGCGGATCCGCTACTCGACGAGCCACCCCAAGGACTGCTCCGACGCGCTTCTGCACGTCCACCGCGAGGTGCCGACGGTCTGCGACTTTATCCACCTGCCCGTCCAGCACGGCAACTCGGACGTGCTCAAGCGGATGCGCCGGACGTACACGCGGGAGCACTACCTCGACCTGGTCGAGCGCGCCCGGTCGATCGTCCCCGGCATCGCCTTTTCGACGGACCTCATCTCGGGCTTCTGCGCCGAGACGGACGCCGAGCACGCCGACACGCTGTCGCTGATGGACGCCGTCCGCTACGACCACGCGTTCATGTTCGCGTACTCGGAGCGGCCCGACACCTTCGCCGCGCGCAAGTACTCCGACGACGTGCCGGAGGCGGTCAAGAAGGCGCGCCTCGCTGAGATCATCACGCTCCAGAAGGGGCACTCGCTCGCGAGCCACCGCGCAAAGGTGGGCCGCGAGGAGGTCGTGCTCATCGAGGGCACCTCGAAGAGGAGCGAGGCGCAGCTACGGGGCCGGACCGACACGAACCACATGGTCGTCTTCGACCGCGCCGCCGGGCTCGCCAAGGGCGACTACGCCGTCGTCCGCGTCGACGACTGCACGAGCGCGACGCTGCTGGGCTCGGTCGTCCGCGCGACGACGCTGGCGGAGGCGTCGCGCCAGCTGGTCGCGGCGTAGCGGCGGGTGTGTCCGGGGTATGGGCGACGCGGTTTCGGGTGTCGGCGCCGCGAGCGATCCGGTAGTTCGGAGTCTCCGCCTGCGCTCCCGTCCATGAAGTGGCTCGGTCTCGCCGTCGTTCTCCTCTCCGCCCCCACGCTCGCGCAGCCCGCTGAGGCGGAGCCGCCGCTCCCGCTGGCGCCGCCCGCCTGGGTGGCCAACGAACTCCGCCAGCGCGTCGGCCGGTGGGAGGCCGACAACGCGGCGTACCAGAGCGACGACGAGCCGCAAGAGGCGTACGTCATCGAGTGGTCGTGGGGCGTCGGCCAGACGAGCCTGCGCGGCCGCCTGTTCGGGCTCATCGACGGCGACGAGGTCGGCACGTATTGGGAGTTCCGCCAGTACTGGCACCCCGGCACCGAGACGTTCGTCGTCGAGCAGTTCGGCTATGGCGGTGTGGGCGTTGGCCACCACGCGCAAGCGGCCGACGGCGTGATCGCCACCGAGCAGACGTTCTACCGGCCCGACGGCACGGTCGCTCGCGAGGGCCACCGCTCGCGCCTCGACGGCGACACCGACCACTCCGCGTCGTTCATCATCGAGCCCGACGGTTCGTGGACGCCGGGCCGCTCGTACGTCTGGCACCGCGTCTCAGCCGAGTGACCGCGCTCAATCGGCGGCCGGACCGGGAAGCGGGCGCTGGGCGATCAGTAGGCCCTCCACCACGCGCCCGCCGACGAGGTGCTCCTGGATGATCCGCTCCAGCGCTTGGGGCGTGCACGAGTGGTACCACGCGCCCTCGGGGTAGACGACCGCGATCGGCCCGCTCAGACAGACGCGCAAGCAGTTCGCCTTCGTCCGGTAGACGCCGCCGGCCTCGCTCAGCCCGAGCTCTTTGAGGCGCCCCTTGAGGAACGTCCACGACGCCAGGCTCGCCTCGCGGTCGCAGCACTTCGCCTTCGAGGCGTCGGCGCAGATCAGGATGTGACGCTGGATCGCCGGGATGCCGAGCGCGTCGACCTGCTTGGCAAGGGCGCGGTCGGTTTTGGTGGACTCGGACATCGGAACGGTGCGGCGGGGCAGAAGCCGTCCGGCGAGTGCACGGTTCCGGCGCTCAGCGTGGGAGCGCGTCCAAGCGGGCGCGCACGCGGCGCACCTCGTCCGCGTCGACGTACGCGGTGCCGGGCGCGGACGCGGCGCTGTGCACCTCGCGAGCGCCGGTCCGGCGGACGATCTCCACGACGTTGCTCGCGCGGACGCCCCCGCCGGGCATCACCGACACCGCGTCGCCGGCCGCGTGCGCGAGCGTCGCCAGCCGGTCGAGGCCCTCGCGCGCCGTCGCCGCGCCGCCGCTGGTCAGGATGCGGACCGCGCCCGCCGCCCGGACCGCCGCCAGCGCGTCGCTCGCGTCGGGAGCCGCGTCGAAGGCGCGGTGGACGGTCACCGGGTGCGGCGCCACGGCGTCCACCAATGCCGCCAGCGCCTCGGCGTCGACCGTCCCATCCGGGCGGAGCGCGCCCCAGACGACGCCGGCCGCCCCGGCCTCGACGACGGCGCGGGCGTCGTCGCGCATCGCCGCGTGCTCGTCGGGCGTGAACGTCCACCCGTCGGCGTGCGCGCGGACCATCGCCACGACGGGCACCTCCGTCGCCGCCGTCACCTCGCGGACCCAGTCGAGCGGGGGCGTCAGGCCGCCGACCTCGGCGTCGCGGCACAGCTCGATCCGGTCGGCCCCGGCGTCGGCCGCCGCGAGCGCGGAGGCGGGGTCGAAGGCGGCGATTTCCAACAGCACGCGGGGCATTCGAGCGGGGAAGGGGGCTCGCAAGCTAGGTTGGGCGCATGGTGATCTACGAAGTCAATCTCGCCGTCGACGCGGATGTGGCGGAGGCCTATGCCGAGTGGCTAGCGCCGCACATCGACGAGATCGTGGCGCTGCCCGGGTTCGTGTCCGCCGACTGGTGGGCCGTCGAGGAGGCGAGCCCCAAGCGCGTCGGGTGGTGCGTGCAGTACCACGTCGCCGACCGCGCCGCCCTCGCGGACTATTTCACGCATCATGCCGACCGCTTGCGAGGTGATGGGCTGGCGCGGTTCGCCGGGCGGTTCCACGCGTCACGTCGCGTGCTCCTCCCGAGGTAAGGGACAGGGGCGCCCCGGCGTCCGGGGTGGGCGTCGCTGGTAGTTTGGGCGCCCTCCCGCACACGCACGCATGGATCGGCAGGCCCTTCAGGAACGGTTCGGCATTCTGGGCGACAGCCCGGCGCTGCGGCGCATCTTGGAACGGGTGCGCCAGGTGGCCCCGCCCGACATCACCGTCCTCTTGGAAGGGGAATCCGGCGTCGGGAAGGAGCTGATCGCCTCCGCCATCCACGGGTTGTCGAAGCGGCGCCACAAGCGGCTCGTCGTCGTCAACTGCGGGGCGATCCCGGAGGGGCTCATCGAGAGCGAGCTGTTCGGCGCCGAGAAGGGGGCGTACACCGGGGCGACCGACCGTCGGACGGGGTTCTTCGAGGAGGCCGACGGCGGAACGCTCTTCCTCGACGAGATCGGCGAGATGCCGCTGGCGGCCCAGGTGCGGCTGCTGCGCGTGCTGGAGACGGGCCAGTTCACCCGCGTCGGCGGCACGGCCCAACTCCAGTCGGACGTCCGCGTGATTGCGGCGACCAACAAGGACTTGGGCAAGGAGGTGGGGGAGGGCCAGTTCCGCGAGGACCTCTACTACCGGCTGAGCACGGTCGTGCTGCGGATCCCCTCGCTGCGCGAGCGCCGCGAGGACATCGTGCCGATGTTCGACGCCTTCCTGCACCGCTACGCCCAGCAGTACGAAGCGCCTTACCTCAAGCTGGCGCCCGACGGCGCCGACCTGCTCCGCCGCTACAACTGGCCCGGGAATGTCCGCGAGCTCCGCAACGTGTCGGAGCAGGCCACGGTGATGGTCCGGCAGAACCCGCTGACGGCCGAGGCGCTGCGGCCGCTGCTGCGGGGCGTCTCGGCGGGCGCCGGGCTGGCGATCGCCTCGCCGGCCGGCCGCGCCGAGTCCGACCGGGGCGTGCTGTACCGGGCGTTGCTGGAGATCCGCGCCGAGATCCGCGCCCTGCGCGCCGATCTGGCGGCCGGCTCGGTGACGCCGAGCCCGGGCGCTCTGGTCCACGTCCCCCGCCCGGACTTCGACGCCCCCGCGCGCCCCTGGGACTCCGAGCCTGAGCAGGAGGTCGCCTACGAGCCGCCCGTCCCCGCCCCCACCGACGCGGCCGACACGCTGTTCGAGGTCGAGGAGGAGGGCTATGCGACGACCTTCGACGCGCCCTTCGACGGCGACGGCGCGCGCGCCGGCCTCCCCGACTCGTTCGAGGCCGCGCTCGCGGCCGGGCTCCCGCTCCCGACGATGGAGGACGCCGAGGCCGCGCTCATCGCGGAGGCCCTGCGTCGCTACGACGGCAACCGCCGCGAGTCCGCCGACGCGCTCGGCATCTCCGAGCGGACCCTCTACCGCAAGCTCCGAGATGACTAGAGTGGCCAGAGGAACGGGGCACGGGGCAAGGGGCTCGGCTCGCCGCCGAGTGCGTTGGGTGCTCCTTGCCGCGTGCCTCCTGCCCCTCGTCCTCGCCGCCTGCGGCGTGTACTCGTTTTCCGGGGCCACCATCCCGGACCGCCTGCAGACGGTCGCCGTGCCCATCGCCGAGGACCGCTCCACGGGCGGGCCGCCTGGGCTGGACCGCTTGCTCACCGACGCGCTCGTCGACCGCTTCGCCGACCGGTCTCGCCTCGCGCTGGAGCCCGACGAGGCCGAAGCCGACGCCGTCGTCCGGGCCACCATCGAGCGGTACGCGCTCGCGCCTGTCGCCGTGACCGATCAGAACGTGGCCTCGCTGAACCGCGTCAGCCTAGCCGTGCGCGTCGTCGTGGAGGACCGCGTCGGGGGCGAGCCGCTGCTCGACCGGACGTTTACAGCCACGGAAGACTTTGTGCCGTCGGCCGGGATCCAAGGGGAGGCCGACGCCAGCGCGACGGCGCTGGAGCAGGTCGCCCGGGACGCCTTCACCGCCGCCACCTCGGACTGGTGACCGCCACCCTCGTCGTTCTGGGAGCGCTGTACGCGGCCGTCGTCGCCGTGCTGGCGGTGCTTGGGCTCCACGCGCTTGGGCTGGCGGCGGTGCGGGCTGTCCTGCCACCGCGTCCGTTGCCGTCGCAAGCGCCCGACCGCCCGGCGCCAGCTGTTCTCGTCCAACTCCCCGTCTACGACGAGCCGCCCGCCCTCGTGGCGCGTGCGCTCGACGCCGCGCTCGCGCTTGACTGGCCGGGCCCGCTGGCGGTGCAGCTCTTGGACGACTCGCCCCTGGAGGCGCGCCGCGCGAACGCCGCGTTGTGCGCCGTCCGGCCCGGCGCGCGGCACGTCGTGCGCGGCACGCGCGAGGGCTACAAGGCCGGCGCGCTCGCCTTTGGCCTGGGCCTGTCCGACGCCCCGTTCGTGGCCATCTTCGACGTCGACTTTCGTCCCGCGCCGGGCCTGCTGCGCGCGATCGTCGGGCCCCTGCTTGCCGATCCCGGGCTGGCGTTCGTGCAGTCGCGCTGGGTGCACGCCCGTGCCGACCGGACAGTGCTGGCCCGGGCGCAGGCGGCCGTGCTCGACCTGCACTTCGCCGTCGAGCAGACGGCGCGCGACCGGGCCGGGTGGGCGTTGCCCTTCAACGGGTCCGGCGGCGCGTGGCGCCGCGCGGCCATCGACGACGCAGGCGGGTGGAGCGGCGAGACGCTGGCCGAAGACGCCGACCTCGCGCTCCGGGCGCAGGCGCGCGGCTGGCGCGGGCGGCTCAACGAAGACGCGTCCGTGGCGGCCGACCTCCCCGAGACCGTCGCGGCGTGGCGGCGCCAGCAGGCGCGGTGGGCGAAGGGGCTCGCCGAGGTCGCCCGGCTCCGCGCGGGGACGCTGTGGCGCTCGCCGCTGCCGCTCGGCTCGAAGCTGGCGTTCACCGGCCACCTCGCGCTGTCGCTGAGCCTTCCGTCGCTGCTGGCCCTCATCGTGCTGCACCCCCTCGTCGTTGGCGCGGCGGCGGCGAGTGTCGGGCCGGGGCTGCCCGGCGCGCTCGCGGTCGGCTACGTCGCGCTCGCGGGCGTCGTCGGCGCGCACGTCGCGGCGATGCGGGCGCTGTACCCCGAGACGTGGCGCCGCAAGCTGGCGCGGATCCCCGCCGCGCTCGTGGCGCCGGTCGGGCTCGTGGCGCCGGCCGCTCGCGCGGTCGGCCAAGCCGTCGCCGGGCGGCGGACGCCGTTCGCGCGGACTCCGAAGGGGGCGCCTCCGGGCCGCGAGCGGGCGGTCCCGGAGCTGGCGCTGGCGGCATATTCGGTCGCTGCGCTGGCGGTGCTGGCCGCCGCCGGGGCGTGGGCGGCCGTGCCGTTCCAGGCCGTAATCGCCATCGGGACGGTCGGGGCGGCGGTCGTCGTCCGGCGCACGCCACACTTGGCCGAGATCGTCTCTGAGGCGGAGGAGGTCCAGTCGCTGGCGGCGTAGGAGGCCGGGTCTCGAAGGAGGTCGGTGGTCGGCCGCTTCCCGGTCGCCCTGGCCCCCAGACCCCTGACGTACCGACTTTCTCCCTGATCTCACCGGCGGACGCCCCGGAGACACGGAGCCCGGCGCGGCGGGGCGCGTACCTTCGCCTTCCCCCTCCACAACCCCTCTGTTCCGATGGCCCGTGTCGAAGTCGTGATGCCCAAGATGGGCGAAAGCGTGATGGAGGGGACGGTCCTCGAATGGAAGAAGGCCATCGGCGACGCCGTCGAGCAGGACGAGACGCTGCTCGAGATCTCGACCGACAAGGTCGACTCCGAGGTGCCCAGCCCCGAGGCGGGCGTCCTGGTCGAGATTCTCGTCGAGGAGAACGACACCGTCGACGTGGGCGTGGCGATCGCCGTCATCGAGACCGACCCGGACGCGGCCGACGACGCGCCGCGAGCGGACGCGGCCCCGGCCGCGAGCCCCGTCGAGCAAGCCGCCGCGCCGCTGAACGAGGTCCAGCCCGTCGGCGACGACCCCGAGCCGGAGCCCGAGGCCAAGCCCGCCGCGCCGACCGTCCGCCCGGCCGACGCCCCGGCCGCCCCCGCTGGCGGCGGCGAGCGCACCAACGTCGTGATGCCCAAGATGGGCGAAAGCGTGATGGAGGGGACGGTCCTCGAATGGAAGAAGGCCGTCGGCGACGCCGTCGAGCAGGACGAGACGCTGCTCGAGATCTCGACCGACAAGGTCGACTCCGAGGTGCCCAGCCCCGAGGCGGGGACGCTGCTGGAGATCCTGGTCGAGGAAGGCGAGACGGTCGACGTGGGCACTCCGATCGCGGTGATCGGCGCGGCCGGCGCCGTGGCCGACACGCCTGCCCCGGCCGCTAGCGGCGACGGGACGGCCGACGCGGCGCCGGAGCCGTACGAGAAGAGCTACTCCGCCGGAGAGGGCGACACGGCCGCCGCAGCGCCCGCCGTGCAGGAGGCGAAGGGGGCCCAGGCCGCCGCCGCCGCGACCGCTGGCGACGCCGGCCCGATCCCGCGCCGCGATGACGCGGGCAACTTCTACTCGCCGCTCGTCCGCTCGATCGCTGAGGCCGAGGGCCTTTCGCTCGGCGAGCTCCAGCAGATCAACGGGTCGGGCTCCGACGGCCGCGTCTCGAAGGGCGATGTGATGGCCTACCTCGACGCCCGTGGCACGGCGCCCGCCAGCGCTCCGCCGCCGGCCGCCGCCCCGGCTGCCGCGCCGAAGGCCCCCGCGAAGCCCGCTCCGAAGGCGACCCCCGAGCCGGCCGCTGGCGGCGACAGCCGCGTCGAGGTCGTCGAGATGGACCGGATGCGCCAGCTCATCGCCGAGCACATGCGCCGGTCGAAGGACACCAGCGCCCACGTCACCAGCTTCGCCGAAGTCGACGTCTCCGGGCTCGTGCGCCACCGGGAGGCGCACAAGGCCGAGTTTCAGAAGCGCGAGGGCGTCAAGCTGACCTACACGCCGTACTTCATCGAAGCGGCCATCGACCCCTTGCGCGAGCACCCGATGCTCAACTCGTCCGTCGACGGCACCCGCGTGCTGATCAAGAAGGACTACCACATTGGGATCGCCGTCGCCCTCGCCACGAAGGGGCTGCTCGTCCCGGTCGTCCGCAACGCGGGCCAGCAGAACCTGACCGGGCTGGCGCACACCGTCGCCGACCTCGCGCAGCGCGCCCGCACCAAGAAGCTCCAGCCGGACGAGCTCCAGGGCGGCACGTTCACCGTCACGAATGTCGGCAGCCTGGGCAGCCTGATGGGCACGCCGATCATCAACCAGCCGCAGACGGCGATCGTCTCGCCGGGCGCCATCGTCAAGCGGCCCGTGGTCGTCGAGACCGAGGTGGGCGACGTCATCGCCATCCGGCACATGATGTACGTGTCGCTGAGCTACGACCACCGGATCATCGACGGGGCCATGGCCGCCAGCTTCCTCGCGGCCTACCGCCGCCAGCTCGAGGCCTACACCATCGACACGCCGCTCGCGTAGCGCGCCAACACAGCGGCGCCGTCCGCCCCACCTCCGGGACAGACGGCGCCGTCGAGCGGGCGGGACCCACACGTCCCGACGCCCCGCTCGTCGTCCCGCTCAGGAGGGTGTTGGAGCCACCACGCGGAACGACACTCAACATCGGTGCAGCCTGACGGGGCGGCCTAGGACACCGGTCCTGTTCTAGCAGGAGGAACCTCCTGCCCGGGCTTTGTCAGGAGAATCCGTACCGGCCTGCGCGTGCTCCGAGAGACGTCTTGTGGCGCCCCACGTCCTTTAGGGAGCGGTTCGGAAAGCCCAGAGCCTCGAATGCCCAGGCTCGATGCGGCAAGCGGTCAGGGCACGAGGCTCCTCGTGACCTGAGCACCCCGACGGGTGCTCAGGCGTTGGGCCCGGCGACGCCGTGCCGCCACGCCCAGGCCACGGCCTCCCGTGCCGACTCCACGCCCAGCGTCGCGTAGACGCGCGTGAGGTGGTTGCGGACGGTGCTTTCGGACAGGTGGAGTGTGGCGGCGATCTCGGCGTTCGAGCGGCCCTCCGCGAGCGCGATCAGCACTTCGCGCTCGCGCGGCGTCAGCGCGCCCAGCGCTTCGGAGACCGGACCGGGGGCCACGAACCACCGCCCCTCGCCCCGGGCCACGCCCTGGATGGCCTCGACGATCTGCGGCATCGAGCGGTCCTTGGTGAGGTAGCCTGCCGCGCCGGCGTCGAGCAGCCCTTCGACGAACTGGCGCCCGGCGTGGGCCGTGAACGCCAGGACCCGGACCGGGTGGCCTTCGTCGCGAAGGGCTCGGGCGACGTGGACGCCCGAGAGATCGGGCATGTCGATGTCGAGGAGCAACACGTCTGGGGTCCGCTCGCGCACCATCTGGAGGGCCTCCTCGCCGCCATCGGCCTGGCCGATGACGGTGATGCCCGGTTGGGCGTCCAGCAGCCGCGCCAGCCCGGCCCGCAGCGCCGGGTGGTCGTCGGCGACGACGAGGGTGATCTCGCGGCTCATCGGGCCACCGGGATGCGGGCGACCACGGTGGCCCCGCCGCCCGGAGCGTCGGCGAACTCGAGCGTCCCGTCGACCAGCCGGACGCGCTCGCGCATGCCCGCCAGCCCAAAGTGTCCGCTCCGGACGAGCGCGTCGACCGACGGGCGCCGCCCGAAGCCCCGGCCGTCGTCGTGGACCGTCAGCGACACGTTCTGCCCGTCGGCTTCCAGGGCGACCGTGGCGTGCGTCGCCTGGCCGTGGCGCGCGGCGTTCGTGAGCGCCTCCTGCGCCACCCGGTAGAGCGCCAACTCGGCATCCGGGGCGAGCGACACCGTGTCGGTGCGGACGTCGACATCGAGCCGGTGGGGCGCGGTCTCGGCCCGCTCGGTGAGGTCGCGCAAGGCGGAGGCCAGCCCGAACCGGTCGAGGATGGGCGGGCGCAGCCCTTCGGCCAGCGTGCGCAGCTCGCGGGCGACCGCCCGGACGCCCATGCGGGCGGCCTCCGCCTCGCTCCCCTCCACGGCGTCGAGCGTCAGCGCCAGCATGGCGAGGTCTTGGAGCGGCCCGTCGTGGAGCTCGCGCGAGACGCGGCCCCGCTCGGTCTCGCGGCTCTCGATCTGGTGCGCGTGGATGTCGCGCTGGACCCGCTGCCGCCGCCGCCGCCGCCGCCACCACAGCCCCGTTCCGATCGCCAGCGCCAGAAGCGTGGCCGCCCCGAGGTACAGCCACGCCGTCTGAATGCCGACAGCGTGCTCGACGTACATCAGCAACATCCCCTCGTGGATGTCATAGCCGAACCCGGTCGACGGCCCTTCGCCATAGTGCTTGTCGTAGATCCGGTCGAACTGGGTGGCGAGGACGGACGGCATCTGGAGCGTTGTGCCGTCAGGCGTCCAGAGGTCGAAGTAGCTGTCACCTTCCGAGGTCTCCCAGAGCCGGTATTCGAGCAGGGGGGCGCTTCCGTCCGCGTACCCCATCTCGCCCTTCTCGAGCACGGCGCTCGAGTCTGCCGGAGCCAATTGGAAGAGCACGCCGAGGAGGACGCAGAGGGCCGTGGTCATGGGGTGATCGGGGAGAGTCTGCAAGCGGTCTCCTAAGGTCGCTCATGTCGGCACGTCCTTCGGGTCTCTCGGTAGGGGGAATCTCGGCCCGGATCCGAGCGCATCGGCATCTGGCCGGTCCTCCCCGAACCGCCCCGCCCGACGGGCGTGGACGCGGCCCCCCGACGCTCGCTGTGCCTGCTCCCCTCCACGTCCTCGCCGCCCGCCCCATCCGCGTCGGCGGGCTGGCGGCCGTCCGCTATCGGCTCCGCCGCGAGCACGCGTACTCCGGCGACCCCGACCTCGACGCCGCCCTGTCGACGTTCGGCGCCGTCGTCCTCCCGCCCGCCGACGGGCGGAGCGGGGCGGCGGCGGTCACCTTACTTAACGGCATCACGCGGGGGCTGGACCGGAGCCTGCCCGCCGCGACGGCGCTCGCGCGAGCCGGGATCGCGGCGGTCCTGATCGACACCCCGCTCGGCGGCGAGCGCCGCCCGACGAGCGGCCCCCCGCAAGCCGACCTCGCCGACCTCGCGCGGCGCGGCGTCGCGCTCGACGCGGCGCTGGCGCGGCGCTTGTTCGACGGCGTCGCGGCGGATCTCGGGGCCGTGCTGGCGTGGGCTCAAGCCGAGCACGGCGTCGGCGCCGAGCGGCGGGCGCTGTTCGGGGTCAGCTTCGGGGCCGCGTTGTCCAGCCTCGCGTTCGCGCGCGACGGGGTTGGCGACCGGCTCTTTGGCGCCATCGGCCACCCCGACCTCCCCGCGCTCTCGCGCGGACTCGTCGACACGTTCACCCGGTTCTCCGGCCTGCCGTCGGCGCTGGTGACGACGGCGCTGCGGCTGGGGCCCGTCGCCGAGGCGGCGGCGCGGCGGGCGGGCGGCGAGGCGGCCGTCGGCGCCGTTCGGTTTGCGCGCTTGCTGGCGGCGCTCGGGGCGGGCGGGCGGGCCGTCGACGGGCTCGACCCCGTGGGCTTTGCGCCGGCCGTCAGCGCCGACCGGCCCGTCCATCTGCTGGCGGGCGCGCTCGACCCCGTCGCGCCACCGGCGGTGATGGAGCGGGCCGCGTCGGCGTTCGCGGTGTCGTCCGTCGAGGTGCTCCCGTCGATGGGGCACGGGTGGTACCCGGGCGCCCCTCCGCCGGGCGCGCCGTCGTTCGGGGCCGCCAGCGGGGCCTGGCTCGTTCGCCACCTCGCCGACTGGCGGTGACGCGGGGCTGGCACCGCCGCGCGCTACTTCTGGGGCATCGCCCGTGTTGCCAGAGGGGGAGGAGGGCTCTAGCTTTGAATAGCCGTTATCCAAACCAGCCCATCTGAATGCCCGACACCCCGCTTCGCCTGACCGTCGCCCAGCTCCAGAGCCGCCTGGACGGGTTCGTGACGGACTACCTCAAGGAGAAGAGCGCGGAGACGAAGGGGACCTATCGCCGCGCGCTCAACGAGTTCGAGCGGTACCACGCCGCGCGCGCCGCCCGGCCGTCGAGCCGGTTCCGGTTCGTCGAGGCCGAGGTCGAGGCGTACAAGGCCTACCTCATGGAGGAGCGCGAGCTGAGCCAGGTCTCGGTGAGCACGTACCTGACGGCCTTGCGCCGCCTGTGCGACTACCTCGTCGCCCTTGGTGAGCTCCCCGAGAACCCGGCGCGCGGCGTCAAGGGCAACCGCCGGCCGGGCGCTCACACGCGCGGCGTGCTCACCGAGGCGGAGGTGGAGACCCTGCTCGGGACCGTCCCGAAGGCGACCGAGATCGGCCGCCGCGACCGCGCCCTCGTGTCGCTGATGGTCTACGGCGGGCTGTCCGAGATTGAGCTCGTCCGCGCGGACGTAGGCGACGTGGACCGGACGCTGATGGGCACGTTCCTGCGCGTCCAGGGCAAGGGCCGCCAGTCGAAGGACGAGGCCGTCCCGCTCGACGGCGACGCGCTCGACCCGCTCGAGATCTACCTCTTGCGCCGTGAGGAGGCCGGGCCGGACGCGCCGCTCTTCGTCAGCCACGGCCACCGGAGCGTGGGCACGCGCCTCAACACGCGATCCGTGCGGGGCCGGGTCAACGGGTACCTCCGCGCGGCGGGCGTCAAGCGGCGGGGGATCTCGCCGCACAGCCTGACGCACACGGCGGCGCTGATCTGGCTCAACTCCGGGATGCCCGTCGAGGAAGTCCGTCGGCGGATGCGCCACGGGACGCTGGAGACGACGATGATCTCGTTCAAGAAGCAGGGCTTGCTCAAGCCGGGCGCGGGGGAGTAAGGGCCCGCCCTTCGCGGACGTCGCGCCCTGCTGGCGCCCTCCGCTCTGTCGCTTGCCAATCCCTCCCAAGGTGTCGAGAGTCGGCTTGGGGAATGAAGGGAGCTCCCCAAGCGCGCCGCCTCTCTCACGGGGAGAGGCCTGGTGAGGGGCGAGGGGCCGCGGAGGTGCCATCCGAACCCCGCCGTATGGATCCCCGCCTGCGCGGGGATGACTCAATTGAGGGGAGGGAGCGAGCCGTTCGGAGCGCTGCGTTCGGTCCGCTCGCCCTCCCCCCCCGGCCCCCTCCGGCTGGGAGGGGGAGACTTGGAACGGGCCCCTCAGCTTCGCCGAACTGCTTCTCAGGGCGACACGTCCGGGGGGATGAGGCTCGTCCCTGGACCTCGCGAGTGGAGGGCGCATCGCGCCGCCCGTTGCCAGCCACCCGCTTGGGCGCCTGCATTCCCGCGATCTCCGGGCGCCGCCCGTGTTCTCGGGGCACATTGCCCCCACCGCTTCCCCGCCCTCCCGATGATCCCCCTCGGCCTCCCCGACGCCCCGCTCGACACGTCCCACCCGCTCGGCGCGCGGTTCGCAGCCCAGGGCGCGTGGACGTTCCGCGACGCCGCCCGCCTCGTCTGGGACCTGCCCTACGGCCGTCCGACGCACACCGGGCCGGAGGCCGTCTTGCGCGACCGGCGCGGCACGTGCAGCTCGAAGCACGCCCTGCTGGCGGCGCTCGCCGCCGAAGTCGGGCTGCCCATCGAACTGCGGCTCGGGATGTACATGATGGACGGCACGAACACGCCGCGCACCGGGCCCGCGCTGCGTGCGCACGGCTTCCGCGCCGTGCCCGAGGCGCACTGCGTGCTCGCGGCCGGCGACGAGCTCGTCGACCTGACGTGGCCCGGCGTGCGCCGCCCCGTCCCGCCGTTCTCGGCCCAGGAGACGATCCGGCCGGACCAGGCGGGCGACTACAAGCGGGCGTGGCACCGCCGCCACCTCGATGCGTGGGCGACCAAGCACGGCCACGACCCCGACGCCGTGTGGGCCGCGCGCGAGGCCGCCATCGACGCGCTCGTCTGGCGCTGAGCGGCGGGGCCTCGGGCCGCGAATCGGTCCGGACTTTAACGTTCGACCCGGGTCCAGCCTGAGGCCGTCGGGCCCGAGGCGCCCCTACCTTCCGTGTGATGCTGTCCCGGATCCCCGCGCTCGTCCTGGCCCTCGCCCTGCTGGCGGGCGGCACCGCGTGGACGCCGGGCCCGATGGACATGGACATGGGCTGCGGGATGACGGACGCGACGGGCGTCCCCTGCGACATGCCCTGCGGCGACGACGACGCCCCGATCGCGATGTGCTGCGACCTCGAGGCCCCGGCCCCGACCGACGCCGTCGTGCCGCCCGCGACGCCCCGGCCGGACCCGGTCGTCGCCGTCGTGGCCCGCTTCGCGGTGCCCCCGGCGCCGGTCGCGATGGCGCACGCCGACCCGGCGAGGCACGGCCCCCCACGGGCGGCCGTCCGCCGTCACCTGAGCCTCTCGGTCCTCCTGGTCTGAGCCGACCGGACGTGATGGACGCCCCGGCGTCCCCTCCCGCCCGCTGTCGCCTCTCCTCAGACCATGCCCGTTCCGTTCGCCGCGCGCGCCGCGCTGCTGGCCTTGTTGGCCGCCCCGGCCGCTGCGCAAGCTCCCGACACGCTCCGCCTCCACGTCGTTCTCGGCGCCGTGTCCGACGCGAACCCCACGCTCGCGGCCGCCCGGCTCAACGCCGACGCGCTCGCCCAGCGCGGCGACCAGGTCGGCGCGCGCCCGGACCCGACCGCGTCGGTCATGGTGGCGCCGTTCCCGGTCCTGACTGCGCGGGGCGCCCAGCGGAGCCAGTGGCGCGTCGAGCAGGCGCTGCCGTGGCCGGGGACGCTCGCGCTCCGCCGCCGCGCCGCCGACCTCGCGGCGTCCGTGTCGGGCGCCGAGGCCGACGCCCTCGCGCTCGACCTCGCCTTCGAGACGCGCCGAGCGTTTTTCGACCTCGTCCACGCCCACCACGTCGAGGCCGTGCTCGTCGCGTACCAGGCCCGCCTCGGGGCGTTCGCGGAGGCCGCAGCGGTCCGCTACGAGGTGGGGCGCGGGCCGCAGGCGGCCATCTTGCAAGTGCAACTGGAACGCGAGCGGATCGCGCAGCGCCGGTTCATGCTGGAGGCCCACCGCGTCGAGGCGCTCCAGACGTTAGCCCGGCTCGCCGACCGCCCCGACTTGGTCGGCACGCCCGTCGCCGTCGAGGCGCCCGCGCTGCCCGACGACCTCGACGCGCTCGTCGCGCTCGCCTTCGAGGCCCGCCCCGAGCGCCGCGCCCTCGCCCTCGCCCGCCAGCGGGCCGCCGCCGAGGTGGCGCTCGCCCAGAAGGCGGTCTACCCCGAGCTCGCGGTCGGCGTCGTCTACACCGACATCGCGGACCGCGACGTGCCGATGACCGCCGACGGGCGCGACGCGATCGGCGTGATGGTCTCGGGCCGGATCCCCCTCGACCGAAGCCGCCTGCGCGCCCGGGAGGCCGAGGCCCGCGAGCGCGTCGCCGAGACGGCCGCCCGCGCCTACGCTCTCGACACGGCGCTCCGCACGCAGGTCGCCGCGCTCGCCGAGCGCGTCCGCCAGACGCGCCGAGCGCACGCGCTCTACCAGGATCGCCTGCTGCCCTTAGCCGCCACGACGGTCGAGTCCACGCTCGCCGCCTACACGACGGGCGAGGCCGACTATCTCTCGTTCCTCGGGGCCGAGCGGACGCGGTTCGAGGTCGCCCTCGCCGCCGCCGACGCCCACCACCACGTGCTCGTCGCCGTCGCCGCGCTCCAGCGCGCCCTGGGCACCGACGCCGCCGACGCCACCGACGCGGAGGCCATCCCTTCCGGCCACGAGGCCCCCCACCACCGATGAGCGACTTCCACACCCCGGACGCCCCGGACCCGGCCGACGTCTACGCCGAGGCACCCCGCGAGCCCGGCGCGCGCCGCCCGCTCCTCGTGGCCGGGGTGCTTCTCGCCCTCGTGGTCCTCGTCGGCATCGCGTGGGCCGTCACCCGCGACGAGCCGGCCCACGCCGACCACACCATCACCGAGACGCCGTCGCCCACCGAGGATGACGCCGTCCCGGCCGTCGGCGGTTTGGCGCAGTTCGACCTCAACGGCGACGGCATCGTCTACCAAGAGTCGATGCACCCGCACATCGTCCAGGACGAGCCCGGCGTCTGCCCCATCTGTGGGATGGATTTTGAACCGGTCCAAGTGTCGGGCGCGCCGGCCGGGACCGTCGAGATCGACCCGGTGACGTTGCAGAACATCGGCGTGCGGACGGCGACCGTCACGTCCCGCGAACTCGAACGCGAGCTCCGCACGACCGGCACGTTCGAGGCCCGGGACTCCGGCCGGGAGACCGTCACGCTCCGGGTCGGCGGGTTCGTCGAGCGGCTCTACGTCGACACCGAGGGCCAGCGCGTCCGCCAGGGCCAGCCGCTCCTGGAGATCTACAGCCCCGAGCTGGTGTCGACGCAGCAAGAGCTGTTGCTCGCGGTCCGCAACAGAGAGCTGCTCGGCGGCGGCGACGGGGCCGACCGGCTGGTCGAGGCGGCCCGGACACGCCTGCGGCTGTTCGGACTCGGCGCTCAGCAGATCGCGGCCGTCGAGCGGAGCGGGGCGATCCAAGAACGGATCACGCTCTTCGCGCCCGCGTCCGGCACGGTCCAGAACAAGCGGATCATCGAGGGCATGCAGGCCACTCCGGGGATGCCGCTGATGGACATCGTCAACCTGGGCGCGCTGTACCTGCAGGTCGCCGTGCCCGAGCAGGACCTGGGCTGGGTGGCGCGCGGCACGCGAGCCGTCGTGACGCTGCCGTCGCAGCCGGGCGAGGAGCTGCGGGGCCGCGTCGACCTCGTCTACGACACGCTCGACCCGATGACGCGGACGGGCACGGCGCGCGTCACGCTCGCGAACGCCGGCGGGCGGCTCCGGCCCGGGATGTACGCCACGGCCCGGCTGTTCGGCGCCGCGAGCGCGTCGGGCCCCGTCGTCCCGAGTGAGGCCGTTGTGCGGACGGGCGACGAGGCCGCGGTGATCGTGGCGCTCGGCGAGGGCCGCTTCCGGCCTCAGCCGGTCCGCCTGGGCGAAGAGTCGGGCGGGTTCGTGCAGATCCTGGAGGGCGTCGCCGTCGGTGACCGCGTGGTCACGAGCGCCCAGTTCCTGATCGACTCCGAGGCCCGGCTGGCGGCGTCGCTCGGCGCGATGGCCCCGATGCCCGGGATGGACATGGACACCGGGGACGCGCGATGAGAGCCCCCGACGCCCGCGATAGTCTGCCCCGGACTCGATCCGACGGCACGCTGGAACGCCTCATCGAGTGGAGCGCCCACAACCGGCTGCTCGTCGGTCTGGTGACCGCGCTCGTCGTCGCGCTCGGCGCGTGGGCGACCGTCACCACGCCCGTCGACGCCATCCCGGACCTCAGCGACGTCCAGGTCATCGTCCGGACCGAGTACCCCGGCCAGGGCCCCCAGATCGTCGAGGAGCAGGTGACCTACCCGCTCACCTCGGCCTTCCTGTCGGTCCCCGGCGCGCGCACCGTCCGCGGGTACTCGATGTTCGGGACGAGCTTCGTCTACGTCCTGTTCGAGGACGGCACGGACCTCTACTGGGCGCGGAGCCGCGTGCTCGAGTACCTGTCGCAAATCCAGGACCGCCTGCCCGACGGCGCGTCCCCCGCGCTCGGCCCAGACGCGACCGGCGTCGGTTGGGTCTACCAGTACTCGCTCCGCGACACGACGGGCGGGACCGACCTCGCCCAGCTCCGCAGCCTCCAGGATTTTTATCTCAAGACCGAGCTCCAGGCCGTCGAGGGCGTCGCCGAGGTCGCGTCGATCGGCGGGTTCCAGAAGCAGTACCAGGTCGTCGTCGATCCGCAGCGGCTCGCGGCGTACGGCGTCCCCATCGGGACCGTCGCCGAGGCGCTCCGCCAGAGCAACCGCGACGTGGGCGGGCGGCTCCTCGAACTCGGCGAGCGCGAGTACATCGTCCGCGGCACGGGGTACCTCCGCGGCCTCGACGACATCCGGTCGGTCGTGGTCAAAGCCGAGGGCGGGACATCCGTGACGGTCGGCCAGGTGGCCGACGTGCGGCTCGGCCCCGAGATCCGGCGCGGCATCGCCGACGTCAACGGCGAGGGCGAGGTCGTCGGCGGGATCGTCGTGATGCGGTCGGGCGGGAATGCGCAGGCGACCATCGACTTGGTGAAGGCGCGGATCGCGGAGCTGGAGGCCGGGCTCCCGGAGGGCGTCGACGTGGTGACGGAGTACGACCGGAGCGGGCTCATCGGCCGGGCCGTCGCGTCGCTGACGGTCAAGATCTGGGAGGAGCTGCTGGTCGTCGCGCTCGTGGTGCTGATCTTCCTGCTCCACGTCCGGAGCGCGTTCGTGGCCGTGGTCACGGTCCCCGTCGGCATCTTGATCGCACTCGGTGTGATGCGGCTGCTGGGCATCAACGCCAACATCATGAGCCTGGGCGGCATCGCGATCGCCATCGGCGTGATGGTCGACGCGAGCCTGGTGATGGTCGAGAACGCGCACAAGCACATCGAGCGGGCGCGGGAGGCGAAGAGGGACCGGGGATCGGAGAACGGCGCCGAGGGCGACCCGCCGATGCTCACCGAGGCCGAGCGGCTCCGGGCGGTGATCGAGGCGGCCAAGGAGGTCGGGCCGTCGCTGTTCTTCTCGCTCTTGATCGTGACCGTCAGCTTCCTGCCCGTGTTCACGCTCGAGGGCGTCGAGGGGCGCCTGTTCCGGCCGCTCGCGCTGACGAAAACGTTCGCGATGGCCGCGGCCTCGATCCTGGCCGTGACGCTGGTCCCGGCGCTGATGGCGGTGCTGGTGCGCGGGAAGATCCGCCGGGAGGACCAGAACCCCGTCGCCCGGTTCTTTATCCGCGCCTACCGCCCGGTCATCCGGGGAACGCTGCGGCACCCGAAGGCGGTGCTGGCCGTCGGCTTCGCGGTCCTGTTCGTGACCGTCCTGCCGGTCCAGCGGCTGCTGCTGGGCACGACCGTCGTCCCGTTCCCCCAGATCGGGTCGGAGTTCATGCCGCCGCTGTGGGAGGGCGACCTGCTGTACATGCCGACGACGCTCCCGGGCGTTTCGCCGCAGGAGGCCAAAAACATCCTGCAGCGGACCGACCGCATCCTGGCCTCCTTCCCCGAGGTCGAGCGCGTGTTCGGCAAGATCGGCCGGGCGGAGACGGCGACCGACCCGGCCCCGCTCTCGATGCTGGAGACGACCATCATCCTGAAACCCGAGGACGCGTGGCGCGACGGGATCGACCGCGACAGCCTGACGCGCGCCTTCGACGCCGCCATCCGCTTCCCCGGCCTCACGAACGCCTGGACGATGCCGATCAAGACGCGCATCGACATGCTGGCGACGGGCATCAAGACGCCGGTCGGCGTCAAGATCGCGGGCCCCGACCTCGCGGTCCTGGAACAGCTCGGGCAGCAGGTCGAACGGGCGGTCGCCAGGCTGCCGGGCACGCGGAGCGCCTTCGCCGAGCGCGTGATGGGCGGGAGCTTTTTGGACGTCGAGGTCGACCGCTTCGAGGCGGCCCGCTACGGGCTGACCTCGGGCGCCGTCCAGGACGTGCTCCAGGCGGCCGTCGGCGGGATGACCGTGACCACGACGGTCGAGGGGCTGGAGCGGTACGCCGTCAACGTCCGCTACCCGCAGGGGCTGAGAGACGACCTGCCCGCGCTGCGGCAGGTGCTGGTCCCGACGCCCTCCGGTGCCCAGATCCCGCTCGGCCAACTCGCCACGTTCCGGTTCGCGACGGGCCCGCCGATGATCAAGTCCGAGAACGCGCGCCCCAACGCCTGGGTCTACGTCGACATCGACGACGGGGCCGACCTCGGGACCTACGTCGCCGACGCGAGGGCGGCCGTCGACGCGGCCGTGACGCTGCCGCCGGGCTACTCGATCCGCTGGAGCGGGCAGTACGAGTACCTCGAGCGCGCCAACAAGCGGCTGGCCGTGCTCGTGCCGATCACGCTCGCGATCGTCTTCCTCCTGCTGTTCCTGCACTTCCGGAGCGCCGAGGAGGCTCTCTTGCTGATGATCCCCCTGCCGTTCGCCGTCGTCGGCGCGGTGTGGCTGATGCTGGCGCTCGGGTTCCACTTTTCCATCGCCGTGGGCGTCGGGCTGATCGCCGTGGCGGGGCTGGCCGCCGAGACCGGCGTCGTGATGCACGTCTACCTCGACGAGGCCGTGGCGCGGTACCGCCGGACCGGCCGGCTGACGTCGGTGCCCCGCCTCAAGGCCGCGCTCGAAGAGGGCGCCGTCGACCGCGTCCGCCCCAAGCTCATGACCGTCTTCACGACCATCCTCGGCCTGACCCCCGTTCTGTTCGGGACCGGGACGGGCTCCGAAGTGATGCAGCGGATCGCCGCGCCGATGGTCGGCGGGCTCGTGACCTCGACCGTCCACACCCTCGTCATGATCCCGGCGCTCTACGCCGTCGTCCAGGGCCGCCGCCTCCGGCGCCAGCTCCGCGACGCCCCGCCCGGCGACGGCGCCACCGCCGCCCTCGCCTTCGACCCGCTCGCGCCCCGCGCCAGCGCCCACGACTCCCTTTAATCCACCACACGCGGCCCTGCCGCTCGTTGCCATGACCCGTTTCTTCCTGCCCCTCGTCCTCGTCGCCACCCTCTCCGCCTGCGCCGACGAGGCGCCGGCGCCGCCTGAGTCCCCCACCCACCCCGAGACGCACGAGACGGCCGCGGCCGACGGGCCCGTGACGCCCGAGATGGTCGACGGCGTTCAGGTGGTCGCCATCGAAGCCGGGTCGCTCGGCTTCCAGCCGCGCGAGATCCAGCTCGAAGCCGGGGTCCCGGCCCGCTTCGTCATCACGCGGACGGTCGACGACGCCTGCTCGTCCGAGATCACGATCCCGAGCTACGACGTGGCCGCGACGCCGCTGCCGCTCGGCGAGGCGGTCGCCATCTCGTTCACGCCGACCGAGGCGGGCGAGGTCGAGTTCGTCTGCGGCATGGAGATGCAGCGCGGGACCATCGCCGTCGTCTCGTAGCGCGCCCGCGTCACGTCGCCAGCTTGTAGCCGCGCCCGTGGACGGTCACGATGTGGCGCGGGCGGCTGGCGTCGGCCTCCAGCTTCTGGCGGAGCCCCGCGATGTGGACGTCGACGGTCCGCGTCGTCGGCGTCGCGTCGTAGCCCCAGACGTGGGTGAGCGCGTCGTCGCGGGTGACGACGTGGCCGCGGTGCGCCAGCAGGTGGCAGAGCAGGCCGAACTCCTTGGCCGACAGCTCGACGAGCGCGTCGCCCCGGCGGACCTCGGCGCGGTCTTCGTCGACCGTCACGTCGCCGAAGCGGTGGCGGCGGGCGCCCGGCGCGGCGCGCCCGGCCCGGCGGAGCAGCGCCTCGATGCGCGCCAGAAGCTCGGCCGTGTCGAACGGCTTGACGAGGTAGTCGTCGGCGCCCAGGCGCAAGCCGACGACGCGATCCGTCACCTGCCCGCGCGCGGTCAGCATCAGGACCGGCGTGCGGACGCCGCGCTGGCGCAGGTCGCGGACGACCGCGAAGCCGTCGCGTCCGGGCAGCCCCACGTCGAGCAGGACGAGGTCGAACGGCTGGGACGCGGCGGCCTCGAACCCGGCGTCGCCGTCGCCCGCGTGGTCGACGGCGTAGCCCTCGGCGCGGAGCCGGTCGCCGAGGGTGCGGACGAGCCCGGGGTCGTTCTCGACGAGGAGCAGCCGCGTCACGAGACCGGAAGGGTGAGGGTGACGACGGCGCCGCTGGCGCTCACCGCCTCGGCGGTCCCGCCGTGCGCCTCGGCCACGCGGCGGACGAGCGCGAGCCCCAGGCCCGAGCCCGGCGTCTGCGCCTCGACCGCTCGGCGCCCCCGGACGAATGGCTCGAAGACCGCCTCGCCCCCCGCAAAGCCGGGCCCGTCGTCGGCGACGGACACGGCGACCGCTGGCGCGCCGTCGAGCCGAGCGGAACGTGCCGCGAGCCGGATCGAGGCGCCGCCGTGGCGGGCCGCGTTCGCCAGCAGGTTGCGGAGCGCCGTCGCGAGCGCGTCGGGGTCGGCGGAGAGCGCCAAGCCGGGGTCGAGGTCGAGCGCGACCGTCGCGCCCGCGTCGTCGAGCACGGGCCGGGCCCGAGCGAGGGCGTCGGCGACCACATCCGCGACGGCAACGTGTTCGCGCCGGGGCGCCCCGCCATCGGCGCCCGCGTACGTCAGCACGGTCTCGACCATCTCGGCCAGCCGCCGGCTCTCGTCGCGCACGAGCGCCCCGTACGCCGCGACGCCGTCCGCCCCGACGACGCCGTCGGCCAGGTTGTCGCCGGCGGATTGGAGGACGGCGATGGGCGTCCGCAGCTCGTGCGAGACGCCCGCCACGAACGCGAGCTGCTGGGCCGCGAGGGCTCGCTGGCGCCGCGCCGACCCCACCATCAGCGCGACCGCCGCCGCCAGCACGGCGAGCACGCCGAACGCGACGGCCAATTGACGCCGCCGCAGCCCGGCCGCCGCCTCTGCCACCGACCCGGACCGGTGCCGCGCGACGAGCCGCCAGCGCTGCGCCGGCCCGTCGCTCTCCGTCGTCACCGACGCCTCGCGCGTCGTCTCCGTCGTCTCGCTTTCCTCGACGCCGCCCGGCGGGAGCGCGACCGCCAGCTCCTGCACTTCGCCGGGGCCGACGCCCAGGTCGAGGTCGGGGGTCTCGAACAACCCCACCTCGGGCGCACTGTCGAACAGCGCGAGCGACGGGTCGCGGGCGGAGACAAGGCGCACGTCGAACAGCTCGGCGCCGGGGAGCGCGTTCGCCAGCAGGTCGGGGACCAGGCGCTCGGCGAACACCTCGGGGTCGAGGGCGACGAGCACGAACCGGAGGTCGGCGGCGCCGGGCGGCAGCACGGGCACGAGCACGGCGGGCGGCGCGGCGGGGAGCGCACCGTCGTCCAGGCGGAGCGTGGCGACGGCCGTGCCCGGGGCGGGGACCAGGCGGGCGGGGAACGCCGCCAGCGCGTCGCGCCACGGGGCCAGCGCCTCGGGCCACGCGACGGGCCGCAAGCCGCCGTCCGCCAGCACCGACAGCGCGGGGTCGGGGCCGGGGCGGACCCAGTACACGGCGCCGACGAGGCCGGGGTCGAGTGCGGTCGCGCGCCACGCTGCCAGCCGGGCGGCGAGGGTGTCGGCCGGGGCGTCGCCGGGCGGGGCGCGGTCGAAGGCGTCGCGGATGCCCAGCATCCGGCCCGTCAGCGCGCGGTCGACCTCGGCGCCGCCGACCGCCAGCAGGCTCTGGAGCCGGGCCTCCTCGACGGCGCCCCACCGCCCGATCCACCGCCACTGGAGCACGGCGAGCAGCGCCAGCAGGGCCGCGAGCCCGCCGACGAGCACCACCTGCCGACGAGGGAACGGGCTCCGCATGGCCCCAAGATCGACGGCGCGCGCGCCGGCACCGCGCCACGGCTCGAGGTTTTACATCCTGAACATCGATCCGGCCTCCGCTTGACAACTCGGGCCCGCCGCGTCCCGACTCTTGGGATCTCACCTGCCCCCGCCCCGATGCGCACCCTCCTCCTGACCCTCGCCCTGCTGGCGCCCGCCGCCAGCGCCCAGTCCGTCGTCGGCGAGACCGGCGCGGCGCTCGACGCCTACCTCACCGAGGCCGGCTTTTCCGGCGCCGTCGTCGCCACCCGCGACGGGGCGGCGGTCCTCCGGAAGGGATATGGCGAGGCCGCGCCGGGTGTCCCGAACACGCCCGGGACTGCGATTCAGATCGGGTCGGTCGCCAAGCCGTTCACCGCCGCCCTCGTGCTCTCGCTCGTCGACGACGGCCGCCTCGACGTCGCCGCCCCGCTGGCGCGCTATCTCGACGGCGTCCCCGCCGACAAGGCCGGGATCACGCTCCACCACCTGCTGACGCACACGGCCGGGCTGCCCGACGCCATCGGCGACGACTTCGAGGCCATCGACCGCGAGGCGTATGTCGCCCGGGCCTTCGCGACGCCGCTCGACCGCGCGCCGGGCGCGGGGTACGCGTACTCGAACGTCGGCTTCGCGCTGCTGGCGGCCGTCGTGGAGACGGTCACCGGGCAGAGCTACGACGCCGCGCTCCAGGCCTTCCTCGGGACCGTGGGCATCGAGCGGACGGGCTACCGGCTCGCGCCCTCGGTCCCCATCGCGCACGGCCACGACGGCGACCGCGACCTCGGCCCGCCGACCGCCCAGCGGTGGGCGCCCGACGGCCCGTACTGGAACCTGCGCGGCAACGGCGGCCTGCTCTCGACGGCCGACGACCTGCTCGCGTTCACCGAGGCGCTCGACGCCGGCGCGCTCCTGTCCGAAGAGATCCTCCTGCTCGCCATGACGCCCCACACCGATGAGGGCGAGGGCTCCGGCTCGCACTACGGCTACGGCTGGGCCCTGTTCGAGACGCCGCACGGCCGGCTCGTCACCCACAACGGCGGCGACTCCGGCTCGTCGGCCGACCTCCTGTGGTTCGTCGACGCGGGCGTGACGCTGGCGGTGCTCGCCAACGACCGGGCCGTCGAGGCGTACGACGTGAGCGGGCCGCTGTCGGAGATCCTGTTCGGCGGCGAGCCCGAGCCGTTCGAGGCGGGCGCCTTGGTCGCCGTGCCGGTCGAGGCGCTGGCGTCGCGCGTCGAGGGGCGGCGCGCGCTCGCGTTCGTCGAGGCCGTCAACGACGGGACCGAGGCGGCGGCGCGGGCCTTCGTGGAGGCCCACCTCGACGAGGGCTTCCGGCAGGACCCGGACGGAATGGTGGGCTTTTTCGACGCCGTCCGCCAAGAGGTCGGGAACGCGCCGATCACGCTGTCGCGCGCCGAGGCTGATCCGGACGAGGGGATGCTGATCCTGTACGCCGACCTCGCCGACGGCGGGGTGTACCGCATCGAACTGGGGTTCGACGGGCCGCCCGAGTACCGGATCGCCGGGCTCTTTACCGAGGTCGTCGACCCCGACCGCGCCCAGTCCGAGTGCCCCGCGCCGCGCCTGCCCGACGACGCGTTCGGCGACCACGCGACGGCCCTGCTGGCGGCCCTGTGCGACGGCTCGCCCGAGTCGCTGCGCGCCTTCATCGACGCCCACGTTGACCCGTCGCTGGTCGACGCGGCGGGCGGCGCGGATGCGCTCGTGGCCGGCCTGGGGCGGCTGGCGGGCGAGGTCGGTGGGGGAGAGGTGGTCGGCGTGAGGCTGGCGTCGGCGACGGAGGGCACGTTGGCCATCGAGGGCCGCGACGACGTGCTCCGCGTGTCGCTGACGCTGGGCGAGGCGCCGCCGCACCGGATCGCCGGGATCGACGTGGAGGCGGGGCCCGACGGGCCGGCATTCGCGAGCGTCGACGAGGGGCTGGCGCACGCCGCCGCCGAGGCGGAGGCCGGGCGGTTCTCGGGCGTCGTGCTGATCGCCAGGGACGGCGAGCCGGTCGCCGAGCGCGCCTTCGGGTGGGCCGACCGCGCGCGCGGCGAGCGCGTCACGCCCGAGACGCGGTTCAACATCGGGTCGATCAACAAGGAGCTCACGGCCGTCGCCATTTTGCAACTCGTCGCGAGCGGGGCGGTCGACCTCGACGCGCCGATCGGCACCCTCCTCGACGGCTTCCCGGACGCCATCGCCGAGGCCGTGACGGTGCGGCACCTGTTGCAGCACCGCTCGGGCTGGGGCCACTACTGGGACCACCCGGTCTTCGTCGCCCGAGAAGCCGCGCTGACGGAGATCGGCGACTACCTCGCCTTTATCCGCACCCTCCCGCTCGACTTCGCGCCCGGCGCGCGCGAGCAGTACAGCAACACGGGCTACGAGGTGCTCGGGGCGATCGTCGAGGCGGCCTCCGGCCAGCGCTACGCCGACTACATCGCCGCGCACATCACCGCGCCCGCCGGGATGACGGACGCGCGGGCGGCGACGCACGGCGCGCCCGGCCACGCGACGCCGTACCTCGGGGCGGGCTACGACCGGCCCGCGCCCATCGCCAAGCACGGCACGGCGGCGGGCGGCGGGTATGCGACCGCTCGCGACCTCCTGCGCTTCCAGACCGCCCTGGCCGACGGGCGGCTGCTGACCCGTGAGATGCGCAACCTCCTCTTCAACCGCTTCGAGCCGACGGACGAGGACATCGAGCCGCAGCTAGGGATCGCGGGCGGGGCGCCCGGCATCAACGCGGTTTGGGAGTGGGACGCGCCGAGCGGGTGGAGCGTCGTGGTCGTCGCCAACCGCGAGCCGCCGACGGCCGAGGCGTTGGGCCTCGCGCTGATGCGCGCGGCGACCGACTAGGCGCCCCCGCCTCGGCGCCCACGCGGCTAGGGCCTGTGAGACAACGCCACTCGCGGGCTGCGAACGGTCCCTAACGGCCCCTCCAGCGTCGGGCTCGTCGTCCGGGGCGAGGCCCCGCTCTCCTCGCCCTCCTTGGTGGGCCCGCCAGGGCCTCGCTCTCGCCTGCGCTCCGACTTGTCTCACAGACCCTAGGGCGTCGGCGGGCGGCGGTCGTCGCGCCAGATCGAGACTACGAGCCCGAACCCGAACGCGGCGGCGAGCAGGAACAGCACGATCGCCAGCCCCGGGTACCCGAAGATGGTGAACGCCGTCGGCACCTGCATCAGCAAGGCTGCGCCGACGATGAGCGCCGCGAGCACGACGCCCGTCGCGATCCGGTTGGCCACCTTCTCGAACCCCGCCATCATCCCGGCCTCGTCGAACGCCCGGATGCGGAGCTCGAACCGATGCTCGACGAGTTCGTCGAGGAGGGTGTTGAGCCGGCCGGGCAGCTTCTGCGCGA
Organism: Rubrivirga aquatilis; assembly: GCF_046845665.1. Taxonomy (GTDB): domain Bacteria; phylum Bacteroidota; class Rhodothermia; order Rhodothermales; family Rubricoccaceae; genus Rubrivirga. The sequence continues at coordinate 1,287,729 of NZ_CP177355.1, forward strand.
ACTCGCCAGCCTCCAGCGCCGCCGCGAACACGGCGCCCGGCGTCAGGTCCTTGCGCATCCGCCGCTCCATCACCGAGCCCGAGTGCTCGCGGATGACGGCATTCGGGTCGAAGCCGGGGTCGAGCACGCGGCCGATCTCGTCGAGGTTGAGCAGCGTCTTGCCCAGCATCGTCAGCTCGGGCGGCGGCCGGAGCCCGTGGAGGCCCTGGAGCCGGGCCACCTCCATCACGACGCGGCCCACGGGCAGGTCGGTGAGCGAGGCGTTCTGGAACTGGGCGACGAGCGCGCCGATGCCCTGCGCAAGCGGCTCGCGCTCGAAGGTGGGCAGCGGCGTGCCCATGCGGATGGCCTGCTCGGCGGCCTCGCGCCCGCGCCCCTCGCTGATGTGGAGGAGGAGTTGGAGCAGGCGCTCCTGCATCTGGGGGTCGAGCCGGGCCACCATCCCGAGGTCGATCAGCGCGAGCCGGTGGTCGTCGGTGACGAACACGTTGCCCGGGTGGGGGTCGGCGTGGAAAAAGCCGTCGACCAGGATCTGGTCGAGGTAGGCCTTCAGCAGGTCGACGGCGAGCGCGTGGCCGTCGAGCTCGGTCCGCACGATGGGCGGGAGCGCGGAGACCTTGACGCCCGGGACCCAGTCGAGCGTGAGCACCCGGCTGGTCGTGTAGTCGGCGACGGGCCGGGGCACGACGAGCCGCTCGTAGCGCGCGAGGTTGTCGGCGAGGGTGTCGAGGTGGGACGCCTCCTGGCGGTAGTCGAGCTCGCGCAGGAGCGTCGAGCGGAACTGGGCGAGCATGGCGCCGACCCCGAACCGCCGGCCCGTCTCGGTGTGGGCGTCGGCCAGCTCGGCGACCTCGCCGAGCGCGGCCAGGTCCTCGGCGATCGCGCCCCGGATCCCCGGCCGCTGCACCTTGACCGCGACCGGCCGGCCGTCGCGGAGCGTCGCGCGGTGGACCTGCCCCAGCGACGCCGCGGCTACGGGCTCGGACTCGAACGTGGCGAACGCCTTCGACAGCCGGACGCCCAGCTCCTCTTCGACGATCTGCTCGACCTCGGCGAACGGGAACGGCGCGATGTCGTCTTGGAGCCGGGCGAGCGCGTCGAGGTACGGGGGCGGGAGCAGGTCCGACCGCGTGGACAGCATCTGGCCCAGCTTGATGTAGGTCGGGCCCAGCGCCTCGAGGTCGGCCGCGAGCCGCACGGGGTCGCCGCCGGCGTCCGGCGCGTCCTCGGCGAGGATGGCCTCGTCGAGCTCCATGTGGGCGACGAGGTCGCGGCGGCCGTGGCGGGCGAGGAGCAGGGCGAGGTCGCGGTACCGCGCCAAGCGCGTGAGGGTCGGGGCCATGGGGCGGGGGGAGGGGACGCCTGCAACGGCCCCACTGCCCGTCGGATTCCTCGGGTCTCCGGGCCCCGTCGCGCTAGCGGACCGCGAGCACGGCGCGGACGGGCTCGCCGGCTTGCGCGGCGGCCGAGCCCGGGTACGGGTCGAGCGACTGGAGCGTCACCGTGAGCCCGTCGAGCACGGCCGTGGCCGTCTCGCCGTCGCGCATGAGCTCGTGCGGCACCGACAGCACGGCGTCGTCGGCGCCGATGGCGACGCGGATGCGGGCGCGCCCGGCCTGGACGCACTGCACGCCTTCGGGGCAGCGGCTGTCCTCGACGACCTCGACGAACCGCAGCGTCCGGCCCCCCTCGACGCTCGCGGAGCCGCCGACCTCGACGGTGACGGGCGACGTCGGGCGGGCGGGGGCGGCGGGCGTCTCTGCCTCGGGCGGCGGGGCGGGGGCCGCCAGGGCGTCGGGCCGGGGCGTCTCGGCGGGAGCGTCGGCGCTCGCGCAGCCGGCGGCGCCCAAGGCCGTCGCCAGCGCCAGGAGGGCGATCGTGCGCAGCATCTAGCGGGCCTCGAACGAGGCGACGGTCACGACGGGCCGGTCGCTGCTGGGCGCCGTCTCGCTGGGGTACGGCGTCAGGGCGACGGCGAAGAGCACGCGCTGGCCGACGCGCACGCCGGCGTCCGGCTCGCGCTCGGGGTCGACGATGGCAAGCGTGTGGTCGGCGCCCTGGACCGTCAGGCGGACCGTCGCGCGGCCCTCCCAGACGCAGTCGACGCCCTCGGGGCAGCGGCTGTCTTCGGCGATGGCCTGGAACGCCAGGGTGAGGCCGTCGAGGTTGGCGCTCTCGCCGAGCGGCACGGCGACCTGGCCCGCCTGCGCGCCGACGGTCTCGTAGGTGGACCCACTGTCGCAGGCGGCGACCACAAACGCCAGCATGGCGAGCGGCAGGATCCGAAGGCTCGGAAAGGGGAGCGGCAACATGGCAGTGGGGGAAGGAGAGACCCCAAGGTCGGGCGCTACCACCCGGATTGATAGGGTGATCGGACTACTCCGCGCCCGCCTTGCGCTGCGCTCGCCACGTGTCGAAGGCCGCGAATGCGACGCCGAGCAGGGTGAAGAAACCGACATCGCCGAGCAGCCCGGCCTGCACCTCGGCCCACGTCTCGCCGAGCGCGAGGTTCAGCACGTTGACGAGAACGAGCGCGATGGCGGCAGCCGCCATGCTGCCAGGAAGGGCGCGGACGAAGGCGTCGAGCATGATCAGAGGCGGGTGCGGATGCCGAATTGGTGGGTCCCGCCGAAGTCGCCCCAGTTCTGGAAGGCGTAGTCGACCGAGACGCGGCGGAGCGAGACGCCGGCGCCGACCGAGACGCCCGCCAGGTCGAGCCGTCCGCCGGAGCGGAAGTCCGCGCCTCGGCGGCCGTTGTAGCCCGCGCGGACGGTGAACGTCTGGCCGAGTTGGAGCTCGCCGCCGAGCGCGAGGTGGTCGAGCGCGCGGTTGGCAAACGACGAGTCCGAGGCGGCGCCCTCGAAGTGGTGCAGGTCGACGCCCGCGACGGAGACCGTGAGGGGCACGTAGCGGAGCCGCTTGGCGACGGTCAGGCGCACGTCGAGCGGGAGCCGGTCGTCGGTGGCGCCGAGCGACGAGAGCACGGCGCCGACGTGGTGGACGCTGGCGCCCACGCGCAAGCCCTGCTCCTCGACGGTGTAGCTGAGACCGGCGTCGGCCGCGAGCGCCGAGCCCCCGGCGTCGTCCAAGCTGGCGAACAGGGCGTGGGCTGCGAGCCCGACACGGATTCGGGGGAGCACCTCGCGCGAGGACGCCAGTGTCACCGCCGCCTCGTTCGCCGAGAACGTGCCCGTCGCGTCGCCGCCGATCTCGTCGCGCCGCTCGAAGTCGCCGAAGGAGAGGTAGCGGACGGCGCCGAGCACGGTGAGCCCCCCAAACAGCCCGACGTCGCGGGCGTAGGCCGCCGACCCCGCGTTGACGTCGGCGACCAGGTTCGTGTAGCCGAGCGCGAGGGCCCCCGACGCGGTAGGCGTCAGCAGGGCCGGATTCGCGAACGCGGCGGCGGGGTCGCCCGCGAGCGCGGCGGGGCCGCCGAGCGCCGCCGACCGGGCGGACACGTCGAGGCGGACGAGGTCGTAGGCCGTCTGGGTCCGCGGCTGGGCGGAGGCGGCACAGCCGAACACGAGTGCGGCGGCGAGGAGAACGGGGCGCATGGCGGGAGGCCCGGGTGGCGGGCGGAGTCTGCGGGAACCGTCTCGAAGGGCCGTCTAGGCGTGTCCGGAAGTGGGACCGCGAAGGTACGGCCGCTCGCTGGCCTCGTCCGGTCACTCCGACGTGGCCTGCGGGGAGAGCGCCAACAAGAGCGGAGAGTGGGGTCTTACGTGAAAGGGTGCGCGGGGCGCGAGCCGGGAGCGCAGGGCCCGTCCGACCGCGCCGGGGACGCCCGCCCTGCTACGCCAGCTTCGCCTCGTCGGCCCACTCGCGGAGCCCCTGGGCCTGCTCGTCCGAGAGGGTCGGGACCGTCACGTCGAAGACCACGTAGAGGTCGCCCCTGTCTTTCTCCGTCTCGACGCCCTGGCCCTTGACGCGCACGCGCGTGCCGGGCTGGGTGCCGGGCTTGACCTTGAGTCGGACCGTCTTGCCGTCGGCCGTCGTCACCTCGCGCGTCGTGCCGAGCATGGCCTCGATGGCCGAGAGGGACTCGGTGATCTCGAGGTCGTCGCCGTCGCGCGCGAAGCGGCCGTGGGGCGTCACGCGGAAGGTGACGAAGAGGTCGCCGTTCGTGCCGCGCCCGCCCGGCGCCGGGTCGCCTTTGCCCGCCAGCTTGATCTTGAACCCGTCGCGGACGCCCTTGGGGACCTTGATGCGCAGCGTCTCGCCGCTTGGCACGCGGAACTCGCGGCGCCCGCCTTCGAGGGCTTCCTCGAACGAGATGCGCACGGTCGCGTCGATGTCGCGCCCGCCGCGGTACTGGGGCTCGGGGCCGCCGCCGCCGAAAAATTGGTCGAAGATGCCGCCGAGCCCGCCACTGCCGCCGCCGAAGGTGAAGGCGTCGTCGGCCTGCCCCGGCCCGGCACCCGTCGTGTCGACGCGGACGTAGGTGCCGTCCGGCGCGCGGTAGAAGCGGCCGTCGCTGGCGCCACCGAAGCCATCGAAGGGCGTGTTCTCGTAGCGTCCGCCGTAAGGGTCGCGGCGGGCGCGGTCGTAGGCCTTCCGCTTGGTTTCGTCGCCGACCACGTCGTAGGCGGCCTGGACTTCCTTGAACCGCTCCTCGGCGGCCGCGTCGCCCGCGTTGCGGTCGGGGTGGAATTCCTGCGCCAGCTTGCGGTAGGCCTTCTTGATCTCCTTGGCCGAGGCGTCGTCGGCGACGCCGAGCGTGGCGTAATGGTCGGGGGGCGTGGGCACGGAGGGGCGAGCTGCGGGAGGGGCCAGCGGTGTACCCCGATGGGGGGCTGGCCTGTTCCAAGGACCTGGATCAGTCGGTCGCGAGGGAGTCGGGCGCCAGCGACAGCGACGCGCGGGGCGCGAGCGTGTCGGGCCGGGCGCGGACGCGGTCGGCGGGCGCGCCCATCCCGACGACGCGGGCGCGAGCGGCGCGGACGGCGGCGGTGTCGCCGGCGAGCGTGAGCCGGACGCGCGGGTAGTCGGCGACGATCGCCGCGAGCGCGGCCGTGCCGGCAGAGTCGGGGATCGCCCGCGTGCCCAGCACGACGGCGCGCGTGCGGGCGGAGGCCTCGTCGAGCCCCAGCGTCCGCGCGGCCTGGCGCGCCAGCAGCTCCTCGGCTTGGGGGGGGAGCCGCCGGGTTGCCGCGTAGGCGACTTCCAGGGCCGGCGGGCCGCCCTCGGTCTCGATCCGGACCTCGCCGCCCACCAAGCGGACGCCGTCGGGCAGCGCCAGCCCTCGGAGCGACTGGGCCAGCCGGCCGCGCACCTCGGAGAGCGTCACCGGGATCGGCACCGGGCGCGGGTCGGCCGTCGCGCGCGTGGGGCTCGATGGGAGCGCGTCGGCGAACGAGGCGAGGTCGCCGGTCGACGCCAGCACCTGTTCGACGGTCAGCGTCACGGGCTCCTCGGCGGCCGTTGCCAGCATCGCCGTCAACTCGGCCTCGGCGTCGTCGCGGATCCACTCCGAGGTGGCGACGCGCAAGCGGACCGTCGTGGTGGTATCGCCGAGCGTCAGGTCCCGCTCGATGACGAACGCCCGGCCGGACTTTTCCAGTTCCGATTCCGCCGCGTCCACGGCCGCGTTGATGCGGGCCTCGCGGACGAACTGGCCGAGCGACGTGGTGAGCGGGACGGCCACGGCGGCCATGAACGCGACGACGAGCACGAACCGGCCGAGCGGCGTCGCCATGCCGGGGAGCCGGTCGAGCCACCGCATCCCGCTGACGCGTGCGGCGACGCCGGTCGCCTGGCCCTCGTCGTGCCAGGCCCGCGCCGCCTCCACCACGTCCGTCCGGTGCATGCCGATCAAGAAGAACACGCCCATGCCGCTGAGCACGATGCCCGCGAGGTTGGCGCCGAAGAGGAGCAGCGCGCCGCGCGTGAAGGCCCACTCGCCGATGGCGATCCCGAACCCGGCCACACCGAGGGGCGGGACGAGCGCGACGGCCACCGCCACACCTGGAATCGAGGCCGAGAGCCGCGCCTCGCGCGAGGCCGTCACGACGGCGCCCGCCAGGCCGGAGAACACGGCGATCGCCAAGTCGAGCGTGGTCGGCCGCGTGCGGCTGGCGATCTCGGCAGTGACGGTCTGGAACGGCAGCAGCAGCGTCAGCAGCGCCGCCAGCCCCACGATCCCGGCGGCGCCGAGCAGCACGGCGGCCGCGGTCTGCACGAACAGCCGCCCGTCGCCGACCGCCAGCGCCAGCGACAGGCCCAGGAGGGGGCCCAGGAGGGGGGCCACCAGCATCGCCCCGATCACGACGGCCGTCGAGTCGAGGACGAGGCCGAGCGTGGCGATGGCACCCGAGAGCAAGAGGACGGCGAAAAAGGGGACGTCGGTGTCGGTCGCCGCCTCGGCCGTCTCGCGGTAGAGCGCGGGGCGCTCCCAGGTGCGGATCCCGAACTGGCGCCGCGCGATCTCCTCGACCGCCGAGTCGGCGTCGGCGTCGGGGGCGTTGTCGAGGACCGGGTCGGCCGCCGCCTCCGAAAAGTCCTCGGCCTCGTCGGCCGGTGGGGGCGGCCCGTCGGCTTCCTTCTCGACCGACTGCTGGGCGGAGTCGGCGGCGGTCTCGGCGTCGTCCCTCGCCGTCTCCGCCTCGGCGCGGGCCGTCTCTGCGGCGCTCGCGGCCTGCTGGGCGTCTTCGGCGGCGGACTCCGCCTCGTCTCGAGAGACGCCGGTCGCGCGGTCGGAGAAGGAGTCGGACGGCATCGCGAGCGAGAGGGGACCCCGGAGACGCTCGCGCCCGCGCTCGGGTCCCGCGCGTCTCCGGGGTCCGGGGCGCTCCCCTTCGGGAAGAGCGGCCGCGGCCGTTATGCCGTGGCGTCGCCCGGCTCGGCGTCCGGCTGGCGGGTCTCGACGCCGCCGCGCGGGAGCGAGGTCGTCGGCTGCGGCGGCGCCTTGGGGGCGGACGTCTTGGCCGCCTGCTTCTCGGCCTTCTTGCGGGCGTCGATGGCCTTGTCGATCGTCTTCTTGAGCTTGCGGTAGGCATTCGGTCGCAGGGCGCCCGGCGGGAGCAGGAACGCCAGCGACCCGCGCCCGGCCGTCACGGCCGCCCACGTCTCCACCTCCACGTCGACGCGCGCGACGGCGGCCGTCTTCATCTCCACGCGCCCGCCGCCGATCAGCAGCGAGATCAGCCCGCTCGACGTGGGCTCGTGGCCGACCACCACGACCGTGTCGGCGTCGTCGGGCTCGGCCTGGATCTCGGCGAGCACGGCCTGGGGCGTCGCCTCGTAGAGCGCGTCCGTCACGCGGGCGGCACCGGTCCATCCACCGGCCTCGGCGGCCGTCGCCAGCGTCTCGCGGGCGCGGACGGCGGTCGAGGTGATCGCGCGGTCGGGCACGGCGCGGGCCGTCGTCAGGAAGCGGCCCATCTTGCGGGCCCCCTTCTGGCCGCGCTTCGCGAGGGGCCGCTCGTGGTCGCCGGCGTAGTCGGCGTCCCAGTCGGACTTCCCGTGACGGAGGATGAGAATCGTCTTCATGAGAGGCTAGGGGAGGATGCCGCTAGCGGCGTTTGGGTCGACGGGGGCGACGGGGAGCGAGGCCCCGGAGGGGTCGAAGAGGGCGGCGTACGTGAACACGATGATGAACCCGATGACCCCCACGATCAGGGCCACCAGGAAGGCGCTGTAGGACTTCTGGAGCATCTCGTACTTCTTCTGGAGCACGCTCCCGACGCCGTAGATGTCCTTCATCATCATCTCGTAGGTCCGCGTCGAGTCCATCACGACCTCTTTGAGCGTGTCCACAAACTGCGTCTCGCTCATGTGGCTGAAGTTGCCGAAGAAGAGCAGGTTCTTGCGTTTGACCAGCACTTCCTCCGGCGTCAGGACGGTGCTCTGGACGCGCGGCCGGGCCGCCAGCACGGCGAACACGAGCGACACCAGGCAGCCCAGCAGGAACAGCGAGGTCGGGATCAGCAGCCAGGGGTTCTTCTCGATGCCCGGCGCGATCGACGCGATCATGATGGACACGATCAGGCCGTTGATCGAGATCATGATGTTGGCCTTCGCGTCGGCCAGCGACGACAGGTCCATGTTGACCCGGTAGCTCGTCCGGAACAGGGTCTCGATGCCGCGCTTGGTGCCGAGTTCGGCGAGCGCCTGGTCGGCCGCCGAGACGGCGCCGCCGGACGGGCCGACGGCCGTCATCTCCTCGACCTGCTTCTTCTTTTCCTTCTCGTCTTTCTTGGGCGCGCCGTCGGCCGTGACGGGCACGTCGCGCGGGCCGGCCACCTGGCTCATGTCCATGGTGTCGCCAGCGGCGGGCGGGGTCGGGGTGTCGGTGTCCATGGCGGTGGGGGCGGGCGGGAGGATACGCGGCGGCTCGCTAGTAGGCGAAGCCGAGGCCGAAGGTGACGAGGGTGGCCTCGTCGGAGGCGCCGACGGTCAGGTTGACGACGGCGCGGTCGAGGACGCCGATCCACAGGCCGCCGCCGTAGCCCAGCTGGAGGTCGTCGCCGACGTACGTCGCCGCCGTCAAGCGGTCGGTGTCGGTCCAGACCCGGCCGGCGTCGGCGAAGCCGAGCAGGCCGACGTTGAGGGGGAGCACGTAGGCGTCGAACGCGAACAGCTTGGCGCGGAGCTCGGCCGAGGCGCTGGCGGCGGTCCGCCCGGAGAACCGCTCGCGGCGGTAGCCTCGGACGGAGCCCGGGCCGCCGAGCACGGCGGCGTCGAAGAACGGGAAGTCGCCGACCAAGTGCTCGGCGCCGGCGCGGACCGCCAGCGTGAGCTGGGGCGCCAGCCGGACCGGGACGTACGCGGCCACCTCGCCGGCGATGGTCCCGTAGGCGTCGGCCTCGCCGCCCAGCCCGGCAAAGCCGGAGCCCTCGAGCGCGAATCGCAAGCCCTGGCGCGGGTTGAGCGCGTTGTCAGACGTGGTCGCCGCGAGCCGGGCGTAGCCGCCGCCGTGCGCTTGGCCCTCAAACGAGGCCTCGGGCAGGTTGCCGACGGGCGTGCCGGGCACCTGAAGCTCGTCGCGGCCGGGGTCGGCGTAGCGGACGCTCGGGCCGACGACCAGCGTCAGCGACTCGCCGATGGGGACGCCGATGCCCGCACGGCCCTGGATGCGCGCCAAGTCGACGCGAGCGATGTCGCCGTCGACGTTCGGGGAGCCGTTGCCAAGCCCGTAGAAGTTGCGGGCGTAGCGCGGCGTCGAGGCGAAGGCGTCGATGTCGAGGTCGTAGCTGCCAATGGCCTCGCGCAGCCGGCCCGTGTAGCCACCCGCAAAGCCGCCCGTCGTCGTCGCATAGTTGACGTGGAGCGCGTGCGTGGCGGCGAACGGGCGGAGCCGGAAGCCGGGCACGTTCCAGAGCCGCGTGACGCCGACGAGCACGCCGTCCGTCGAGCGGTAGCCGAGCGACGGGAACAGCTTCTTGTCGCCGAGCACGTGCTCGGTCGGGTCGTAGCGGTTGACGTCGGGGGCGTCGGACCGACGGTCCTCGACGTGGGGACCGCCCTGGACGATCTCCAGGCCGTCGGGCGTGTCGTAGACGGCCACGTCGCCGGCCGGCGCGGTCAGCTCGTCCTCGCCGGCCCCGCCGATGACGCGGACCGAGATCTCGCGCGGCCCGTCGCCGGTGATCCGGAATTCGTCGCGGCCGGCGAAGCCGTAGAGGCGGACCTCGCCGGTCTCGTCGGGCTGGAAGGTGCGGCTGTAGAGCACGATCCCCGGGTCGCCGCCCTTGAGCGAGCGGACGGTGACCGCAAGCGCCCCGCCCGGCTGGCGGATGGCCTCGAACCGCTCGCGCTCGTCGCTGCCGATCACGTCGACGATCCCGGCGTTGAGCGCGTAGTACTCCTCGGCGGCCGTGACCAGCTTGTCGCGGCGGCCCGTCAGCGCGCGCGTCCAGTAGTCGACGAGTTGGGGGTAGATCGGGTCGGGCAAGGCGCGGATCGAGCGGTCGATCGCGGCGTCGGTGAGCGCGGCCTGGAGCTCCCTCGCGACGGCGCGCCAGTCGTCGAGCGAGAGTTCATTGAGGAAGCGGCGGTCCTGGTAAAAGCCGTTCGTGGTCAAGCCCCGGATGTTGCCGTACTTCTCGCCGGTCGGCTGCAAGCGGCGGTCGAAGACCTGAAGGGCCGGCTGAAAGAGCCCGCCGATGCCGTAGAAGGCGAAGTCGCGGTCGCGAGCGATGGGGCGGTAGACCTTGCCCTTGGTGGCGTCGTCGCCGGTGAGCGTCGCGTCGAGTTCACCGGGCTCATACGCGGCCCAGCGCCACTGATCGGCGTGGCGGTCCCAGTCGGCGAGGAGCATGTCGAACAAGCGGGCGCGGAGGTAGGCGCGCTGGTCGACGCGGTGGTCCTGGTCCTCGCGCATCTCCTCGCGGAGCTTGGCCGCTGAGACCACGTCGGTCATCCCCTCGAAGCCGGGCACGTCCGACATGTCGTCGTCGGGGCGGATCTCGTAGAGCGCGAGCCGATTCGCGAACGTCTCGCGGTAGCGGCCCAGGCGGGGGTCGTCGGGCACGAAGACGATCTCGGGGTCGGGCTGCGGGACGCCCGCGGCGCCCGCGAGCGGGGCCGCCACGAGCGCGCCATACGGGTTCATCGCCGCCCGGAGCTCGAGGACGATGTCGCCCACGAGCCCGTCGCGCAGGGCGTAGGGGACCTGGGCGAGCCCGCTCTTCTCGAGCAGGCGCAGGCCGTACTCGTGGCCGTCGCCGGCCTGCAAGCGGAGCGAGGTCGTCTGGAGCCCGCCGCCGCGCTTGACGGGCACGAGCCCGCCCGCCTCCGTCCCCATGTCGAGGGTGCGGAAGGCGACGGGCGTCTTCCAGACGTCGCGGTAGTTCTCGCCGAACACGGCGCGCGTGAACCCGTCGTTCTTGAACCGGTCGGTGACGAAGCCGTCCTCGGCCGACTGCGTCACGACGGCGTCGACGTCCGGGAGGTCGGCCGGGTCGACGGCGTCGGGGACCTCGGTGTCGACGAGCTCGGCGTTCTCCCCGGAGATCTCGGCCCGGAAGACGACCGTCTCGGTGCCGTCGTCGGCGACCTCGACGGTCTCGGCCCACAACCGCCCGTTCGTGTAGTAGACCAGGCGCTGGTAGCCCGGCGCGGACGACGTGTAGAGCGCGCCGCCGCCGCCGGCGACCGACGCCTCGCCGCCGCCGGTCCCGGCGATCAGGTGGCGCTGGCGGCGGAGCGTGTTGATCTGGTCGTCGTAGTCCTGCAGGATGCGGTCGTGGCCGGCGGCCCAGACGAGCCCGTCATGCGTGCTGGCGACGCGGCCGAGCGAGCTGCGCAGGGCGCGGTAGCGCGTCGAGGCGAGGTCCTGCCCGCCGAGCCCGACGGTGCGGGAGGCGAGGCTGGCGACGGGGTTGGCGCGGTAGCCGCCGTAGGGGCCGCGCGAGATGATGGGGTGGTGCGCCAGCACGACGATGCGGGAGTCGTCGCGGTCGAGGACGATCTGCTCCAAGATGCGGGCCACGTCGGCAGGCCCGCGCACCTCCTGGTCTTCGGCCTCGCCGGACGGCCGGTCGCGATCATCGAGCAGCCACCACGCGGTGTCGAGCGCGACGAGCCGCAGGCCCTCGGCGGGCTCCGACTCGCGCGGGCCGCCGGCCTGGTCGCCGGGCGTCAGCACGTCGTCGCCGAAGGCGTCGTCGAGCAAGTCTTCCAGGCGCTTGACGCCGTCCTCGCCGCGCTCCCAGTCGCGGTCGCCGGGGACGACGATCACGTCCGCATCGAGGCCGCCCAGCGCGGCGATGAGCGCGCGGACGGGGGCTTCGGCACGGGCGCGGTCCGGGTCGTCGTCGGCGGGGATCCCACCCTGAGTCACGTCGCCGAGCACGACGATCGTCGCGTCGTCGCCCGCGGCGCGGGCGGCATCGGCGAGGGCGCGGAGCACGGGGCCGGGCGCGTCGCCGTCGAGGTCGCCGGTGTTGGCCGTCAGGAAGACGGTGTGGGCGATCTCCCCGGACGGGAGCGGCGGGGCCGGCTCGGCGCGGCGCTCGGGCGCGACGTACGTCTGGGTCGTGGCGCAGCCGGCGACGAGGGCCACCAGGGCGAGAAGAGCAAAGCGACGCATAGAGACGAGATGAGCGGACAGAAGGGAGCCGGCTAGCGAGCCGTCGGCGTGTAGCGAAGGAGCGTGGCCGTGCCCGTGCCGCCTTCGCTGGCGACGTAGAGCGTGCCGTCGGCGGCGAACGCGAGCCCCTCGGGCTGGGGCGCGAACTCGGCGGGCAGGTCGGTCACGGCGACGAGCGCGCCGTCCCGGTCGACGACGGCAATCGCGCGGCGGACGGACGAGAGCACGTAGATCTGGCCCGAGGTCGGGTGGACGGCGAGCGCCGACGGGCGGAAGTTGACGTCGGCGTCGACGTCGGCGCGGGCGAGCGTGAAGACGGGGCGTTCGGAGACGGTCTCGGTCGCGAGGTCGAAGGCGTAGACGGCGCGGGCGTCGTCGATGCCGGGGCCGGGCCACTCTTTGCAGGCGATCAGCAGGCGGTCGCCGAGGGGGTCGTAGGCGAGCCCCTCGGTGTCGTTCCGCGAGCGGAGCGCGGTCTCGACCTTGCGGACGCTCGGCACGCCGACGCTGTCGCGGAAGACGCGGTACAGGTCGCCGTCGCTGCGCAGGGCCCACACGGCGCGGTCGGGGACGAGCGCGAGTCCCTCGAAGTCGCCGGCGCCCTCGAAGGGGAGCCGGTCGACGATGGCGCCGGTCGCGGGGTCGATCTCGTAGATGATGCCCGCCTCGTCCTGGACGGCGCCGAGTTGGCCGCTGGGCAGGATCGTGAGGCCGGAGATCTCGGTCAGCTCGGCCGGCAGCTCCACGACCGCGTCGGGCGCGTCGAGCCGGTATTCCAGCGGCGCGACATCCTCGGGGTCGACGGATGGGCGGGGCGCCTCCGTGCAGGCGACGGCGGCGGCGAGGGCGAGGAGGGGGACGAGGCGCATGGCGGCGTCAACGCGGGTCGGGCCGACGGGTTCATCCGCCGGGCGGGCGCCAGCGACGATCTTGCGGCGTCTCCACCGGGCTCCCCCATGACGACCGCCACCTTCTCCGCCCTCGCCGACGACTTCGTGGCTCAGGGGCTCGCCACGCGGGGGACGATGATGGGCCACCCCTGTTTGCGCGCCAACGGCGCCTTTTTCGCGTCCGGCGGCGGTGCTGGCGATGCCCTCGTGGTCAAGCTCCCCGAGGCGCGCGTGCAGGAGGAGATCGCCGCCGGGCGCGGCGCCCCGTTTGCGCCAGCAGGCAAGCCCTTTAAGCAGTGGCTGGAGGTGACTGAGGGCTCGGAGCGACACGCGCGCGAGCGGCTCTTGGAGGCGCTCGCGTTCGTCGCGGGCTGAAGGGGCACCGGGAGGGCCGGTCCGAGGACGATACGGGCCTGTCAGGCGACACTGCACGCCTATCGGACGGCGTTACGAGGCCCCCGACTGACACTACGGCAGGGCTGGGCGCCACCACGGGGCTGTGGGGCGGGGATCCCGGGCCGTCGGACGGCTCCGCGAGCAGGTCCGTCGCCAGCCACACGGATCTCGTTCCCGCCGTCATTCCCTCGTGCGCGGGAATGACGGCGGGGAGAAGGGAGGCGGTGAAGGAGAGGAGTCTGTGGTGCGGTGCATTCGGCGTTGTGATAGGTATCCGCCAGAGGGCTCGCGGGGGGCGGGGCGTGCGCCCGGTGGGGCTAGATTCCGCTTCGATCCTCTGAGCGTCTGTGTCCGTGTCGTCCCCCGGTTTCCGCGTCGTCACGGCGCCGCGTCTGGAGCCGCTGTTCGCGCGGCTGGCGGCGACCCTGCGCGACGACCCCCTCGATCCGACGCTGCGCGAGACGATCCTCGTCGCCCAGAACGTGGGGCTGCGGAGCTGGCTGGGCCGCGAGCTGGCGCAGGCGCTGGGCGTGGCCGCGAGCCTCGACCTGAGCTCGCCGCGCGAGCTGGTGACCGGGCTGGCGCGGCGGCTCGACCGCGAGACGGCGCCGCCGGAGGACGAGGCGCACCCGTTCGAGGCGGCCGGGCTGGCGTGGCGCATCCGGGCCATCTTGGACGACCTGCCCGACGTCGCCGTCTGGGCGCCCGTCCGCGCCTACCTCGACCGGACCGCCAACCAGACGATGCCGCTGGCGACCCGGTTGGCGGCCCTTTTCGACGATTACCAGGTGTACCGTCCCGACGCGCTCGCGGGGTGGGTCGGCGGCACGCCGCCGCCGGCCGACTTCCCGCACGGGGCGTGGCAGGCGGCGCTGTGGCGCCAGCTGGTCGCCGAGTCGCCCGGCACGCGCGACCGCGCGACCGAGATGCGGGCGCTGCTGGCGGCCCTGCGCGACGCGCCCGACGTGCTCCGCGAGCACTTCCCGACGCGCATCGCCGTCTTCGGCGCGGGCCTGTTTCCGCCCGTCCACCTGCGCGCGCTCCACGCCCTCGCGCCGCACGTCCCGGTCACCCTCTACGCCGTCGCGCCGGGCGATGCGACGGGGCCGACGCACGACCACCCGCTGTTGCGCGCGCTCGCCGGGCGGAGCCGCGACTACTGGTCGGTCCTCGACGGGCTCGGTGGCGTCGAGCGCGAGGACGTGGCGTCGGAGGCGCCCCCGCCGACCTCGCTCGGCGGGCTGCAGGCGGCGCTCGCGAGCGACACGCGGCCCTCGGCGCCGGCGCCCGTCGACGCCACCATCCGCATCCACGACTGCCACTCGGCGACGCGCGAGCTGGAGGCCCTGCGCGACACGCTCCTCGACGCCTTCGCCGAGGTCGAGGGCCTGCGGCCGAGCGACGTGCTCGTCCTCATCCCGGACCTCGCCACGTACGCGCCGCTCGTCGACGCCGTCTTTGGGGCCGAGGACGCCGCGCCCCAGCTCCGCATTCCGTACCACGTGGTCGACCACCCGCACGCCCCGGCGCTGCGCGTGGTCGAGGCGTTCGGCCGGGCGCTCCGCCTGCACGACGGGCGCGTGACGGCGTCGGAGCTGCTCGACCTCTTGGGCACGCCCGCCATCCGCCGCGCGGCCGGGATCGACGAGCCCGAGCTGCCCCGCTTGCGCGCGTGGGCGACCACGGCGGGCGTCTGCTGGGGGCTGACGGCCGAGCGCAAGGGCCGCTTCGACGTGCCCGAGGACGACCTCCACACCTGGCGCTTCGGGCTCGACCGCCTGCTGCTCGGCGTGATGACTGGCGACGCGGGCGGCGACCTGGTCCTCGGCCACCTCCCGTGCGACGCGGCGACCGTCGACCCCGACCTGCTGGGCCGCTTTTGCGAGTGGGCCGAGGCCCTCTTCGCCTCGCTCGACGCGATCGACCGCCCGGCGCCGCTCGACGCGTGGCCCGGCCGCATCCTGACGTTCTTGGACGGCGTGTTCGACGCGCGCGAGGACGAGGAGCTGGCGGCGGTCGTCTTCCTGCGCGAGCAAGCGCTGGCGCTCGACCGCCTGCACGGCGTCGTCGGCGGGGACGGCCCGGTCTCGTTCCGCACCGTCCGCGCCCACCTCGACGGGGCCTCCGGCCGGTTCGAGCGGCGCGAGCCGTACCTCACGGGCCGCGTGACCGTCGCCCACCCGCTCGCGCTGCGCCACGCGCCGTTCCGCGTCGTGGCGATGCTCGGGCTCAACGACGGCGTGTGGCCCCGGCCCGAACAGCCCGCCGGGTTCGACCTGCTGGCGCACGCGCCCGAGCCCGGCGACGCGGCGCCGCGCGACCACGAAAAGCAGCTCTTCCTCGATGCCGTGATGGCCGCGCGCGACCGGCTGATCCTGAGCTACGTCGGGCGGAGCCAGAAGGACAACGCCGAGCGCGCCGCCTCGGTCTGCCTCGACGCCGTGCTCGACGCGGCGCGCCTCCACTGGGGCGACGACGCCGAGACACTCGTGACCCGGCACCGGCTCCAGCCGTTCGCCGCCGAGTACTTCACGCCCGGCGGCCCGCTCGCGAGCTACGCCCGCCAGCACCGCGTCCGGGGCGCGGACGCCGCGCCGCCCGCCGCCTTCCTCGACCCGGCCCGCAGGCTCTCCGCCCCGGACGCGCCCGCCCCCGACACGCTCACGTTGCGCGACCTCGCCGACGCCTGGGTCAACCCCAGCCGCCACGTCGTCCGCGGCCGCTTGCGCGTCTCGCTCGACCTCGACGACGACGCGCTCCACGACGACGAGCCGGTCGTGCTCGACGCGCTGGAGCGTTACCACCTGCGCGCGGCCGTGCTCGAAGGCCTGCTCGACGGGCTCGACGACGCCACGCTCGCGACGCGCGTCGAGCGGAGCGGAAAGCTGCCGGCCGGCGCGCCCGGCGCTTCGTGGCTGCGGCGCGCGCTCGACGAGGCCCGACCGGTCGCCGACGCCGTCCGCCGCTGGGGGCCGACGGAGCCGCTCGTGGTCGACGTGTCGGCGGGCGAGGTGCGGCTCGTGGGCACGCTGGATCGGGTGGGAGAGAGGGGCGGGCTGCTGGTCCGGGCGGGCAAGGTGCGCGGGAAGCACACCGTCCAGGCCTGGGTCGACCACCTCGCGCTGTGCGCGACGCGGCCCGGGATCACGTGCAGCCTCGGCGTCGACGACACGGCGGTCCACTTTGCGCCGGTCGGCGCCGACGACGCGCGTCGGCTGCTGGCGTCGCTGGTGCAGGGCTACCGCCGCAACGACCGCGAGTCGCTGCCGCTCTACGAGAAGGCGTCCGAGGCGTACGTCGGCGCGCTGAGCCGGTCGTCGTGGGAGGACTTCACGGCGCGCATCCTGAACCGGGGCGCGGCCCAGAAGCCGTTCGAGCCCCACGACGGCGCCATGCGCAAGGCCCGCCGCCAGTTCTCGGACGCCTGGAACGACTTCACCGACGACGCCGACGCCTACGTCGCGCTGGCGACGCGCGGCCGAGAGGACCCCTTCGAACCGGAGGCGCACTTTGCCAAGTGGGCACTCTGCTTGTGGGCGCCGCTGCTGACCTATAAGCGCGCGGGGGTGCCGGAATGAGCCAGCACGACTTGTTTGGACCGGGGACCGGGGACGGCGGACCGGGGGTTGGGGACCGCGGACCGCAGACGGCCGACCACGGGGCGGACGATGGGGACGCTGCGCAAGCGGACGGGCTGGCGCCAGCCCCCGCCTCGGTCATCCTGAGCGGCGCGACGGATCTCGACGCGAGCCGGCTCGCCAGCGACGACCCGGGTCGAGAGCATGAGGCCTCGGCGCTGAGATCCTTCGCTGGCGCTCAGGTTGACACGACTGTGAGCATAGAGCCCGGCGAGGCTTCGCCTAAGACGTCCCCTCTCCCCTCGGGAGAGGGACAGCCGAAGGCCGGCGCCAGCCAACCGACAGGTCGGCGCAGCCAGGGTGAGGGTATCCCGAGCGGCGACGGCGATGGACCGCTAGCGGCCGACCCGGTGGCCGAGGCCGCCCCCCCTCACCCCAGCCCTCTCCCCCCCGATGGGGAGAGGGGGACATTGATTGCGGCGTCTCTGCCAGCCGACGACGCCCCTGCTGGCGCCCCGGCCCATTCCGCAAAAGGCCGCCGGCCCGATGACGTGCCGCCGTTCGAGTACTGGGCCACGCCGGTCGAGCCGGGGCGGACGCTCGTCGAGGCCAGCGCCGGGACAGGCAAAACGTTCGCCATCGCGGGCCTCGTAGTTCGGCTCGTGCTCGACGGCGATTGGCTGGCGACCGCGCCCGGCGGGCTGCCCGACCTGCGGCGCCTCCTCGTTGTCACGTTCACGAAGGCGGCGACGGAGGAGCTGCGGACGCGCATCCGGCGCGCGCTCCGCGTGGCCCTCGCGGTCGCCCGGGACGAGCCCATCGCCGAGACCTCGGCGCTCGCCGGCGACCTCCCGCTCGTGGCGCCGTTCGCCGATCTGCTGGCGCGGCCCGAGGCCGAGGACCGGCTGCTGGCGGCGCTCGACCGCGTCGACGAGGCGGGCGTGTTCACGATCCACGGCTTCTGCCAGCGGATCCTGAAGCAGGCCGCGTTCGAGAGCGGGACGCCGTTCGAGATGGACTTCGTGGAGGACTCCGACAGCGACGCCCTGCGCGCCCGCGCGAGCGCCGACGCGTGGGCCCGCCTCACGCACGACGACGCCCTCCTCTCGGCCCTCGCCGTCACGCGCGGCCGGACGCCCGACGCGCTCGTCCAGCACCACCGCGCGACCGCCGGCTTCCCCGCCATCCGCATCCTGCCCGAGGCGCCGACGCTGGCCGAGGCGCGCGACGCCCTCGCCGACGCGCAAGCGGCGCTGGCGAGCGTGTGGTCGGCGGGGGCCGTGTGGGACGCGGTCGACGGCGTCGAGTGGAACAAGGACGCGCCGCTCGACGGGCCGGGCGCCGATGCGCTCGTCGCTCGCGTCGCCGCCTTCGCCAGCGGGGCCGACCCGGACGCCGTCGCGTCGGTCGAGGCGTGCACCACGGACGCGATTTACAAGGCGGGCAAAAAGGCCGGGCAGGCGCGGAAGGACGCGCTCAAAGCGGCGTCGCTGGCGCCGCCGTTCCGGGCGTGCGCGGACGTGATCGACGCCGTCGAGGCCGTCGAGCGCGCCTTTACGCGAGCGTTCGTGATCGAGGTCGGCGAGCGGATCGACGCCATCAAGGAGCGCCGCGGCCAGCTCACCTTCAACGACCTGATCACCCGGCTCCACGCGGCGCTCCACAGCGCCGACACCGGGGCCGTCCTCGCGGCCGGCATCCGCCGCCAGTTCGCCGTCGCGCTCATCGACGAGTTCCAGGACACCGACCCGCTCCAATACGCCATCTTCCGGACCGCCTTCGAGGGCTGCCCGCTGTACTTCGTCGGCGACCCGAAGCAGGCCATCTACGCCTTCCGCGGCGCGGATGTACACGCCTACCTCGGCGCCCAGCGCGAGGCCACGCGCCGGTTCACCCTCGGCACCAACTGGCGGAGCACGGCCGGCTTGGTCGACGCCGTCAACCGCGTCTTTGCCGGGCCCGAGCGCGCGTTTCTGTTCGACGGCATCCCGTTCCGCCCCGTCGCCGCCTCGCCGTCGTCGGCGCCCGTGCTCGACGACGGCGACCTCCCGCCGCTCGTCTGGTGGCCGATGCCGGGCGAGGAGGACCGGGTCCCGAGCAAGACGGCCGCGAGCGCCGCGATCCCGCCGATTGTGGCGACCGAGATCCGGCGCCTGCTGACCGAGGCCCGGATGCGCGACGGCGACGGCGGCCGCGCGCTCCGCCCCGGCGAGATCGCCGTGCTCGTCCCGTCGAAGTACGAGATCCAGGCGATCCAGGCCGCGCTCCAGGAGCTCGGCATCCCGGCCGTCGTCTCGAAGGCGCACGACGTGCGCGAGAGCCCCCAGATCGCCGACCTCGAACTCATCCTGCGCGCGGTCCTGCGCCCCGACGACGAGCGCTCGCTGCGCGCGGCGCTGGCGACCGAGACGTGGGGCTGGTCCGCCGACCAGATCGCCGCGCTCGACGACGACCCCGGCCGCGTCTCCAAGCTGGCGTCGCGCCTCCGGGCGTGGCAGACCGCGTGGCGGCGCCACGGCGTGCTCCACGTGCTGACCGACCTCCAGCAGCGCGAGGGCGTCCTCGAGCGCCTGCTCGCGTACCCCGACGGCGAGCGCCGGGTGACGAACCTCCGCCACGCCGCCGAGCTGCTCCACGAGGTCGAGGCCGGCGGCGACCGCTCGCCGGAGGACCTGTCGCACTGGCTTCGCCACCGGACCGAGCAGGCGCTGCCGTCGCGCGAGATGAAGGAGGTCCGCCTCGAGCGCGACGACGACGCGGTCCAGATCACGACGCACCACAACGCCAAGGGCCTCGAGTACGAGGTCGTCTTCCTGCCCTACCTCTGGTCGCTGAGCGAGCGCGACTACACGCAGCAAGAGACGGTGCTGGCGCGGACCGAGGCGGGCGTCGTCTACGACCTCGGCTCGCCGGCGGCAGCCGAGATGGAGCGGCTGCGCCAAGTCGACAACCTGGCCGAGCACGTCCGCAAGGCGTACGTCGCGCTGACGCGGGCGCGCGAGCGGTGCTACGTGGTCTGGGGCGCCGTCAACTCGCGCAAGACGCGGCTCGACGCGCTCTCCGGGCTGGGCTACTTGTTGAACGGCCACGAGACGACGTTCGGCGACGGGCTCGCGGCGCACGTCGAGGCGGCCCGTCGGCAGGCGGCGGGGCCGGGCGTGCTGGCGACCGCGCGTGCGCTCGACGACACCGGGGCGGTCTCGCGCGTGGTCGACCCGCCCGAGCCCGACGGCCGACGGCTGGCGATGCCGCCCGCGCCGGAGGTGACACTCGCGGCGCGTGCCCTCACCGATGCCGGACGCCAGCGCGTCGGCGACGCGTGGCGCCGCGCCAGCTTTAGCGCGTGGTCGCGGAGCGCCCACGCCGACACCGAGGCGTCCACACTCGCGGCGTCGGACGAGGCCGACGAGGAGACCGCCCGGACGGATGTGGTCCCGACGGGCCTGCACGCCTTCGCCGCCGGGACCGGCCCGGGCACGTGCCTCCACGGCGTCCTGCAGCACGCCGACTGGCGCGAGGGCGACGAGGCGGGGCTCGCGGCCGAGCGCAACAAGGAGACCGTCGCGCAATGGCTGGCGACGTACGGGCTGGCCCGGCGGGGCCGCCCGCACCGCGCGCCGCTCGACCCCGCCGCCGAGGTGCTGGCGATGCTCGACCGCGTCGCGGCCGCTCCGCTCTTCCGCGACGCCGACGGCGGCCCGCTCCGCCTGGCCGATGCCGACGCGCGGATGCCCGAGTGGAGCTTTTCGGTCCCGCTCGGCAGGGTCGCCCCCCGCGCCCTCGCTGGCGCCTTCCGCGAGCACGGCACGGCCCCCTTCGGCGCCGACTACGCCGACGCCATCGCGGGCTTGAGCCGCGACGCCGTCGACGGCCTGATGGTCGGCGAGATCGACCTCGTGGCCCGCGCCGACGGCCGGTGGTGGGTGGTCGACTGGAAAAGCAACCGCCTCGGCGACGACGCGGCGGCGTACACGCCCGAGGCGCTCGCGGCGACGATGCACGGCCACCACTACGGCCTGCAGCTCCACCTCTACCTCTACGGCTTGCACCGTTTTCTGGACTCGCGCCTCGCCGACTACGCCTACGACACGCACATCGGCGGGGCGACGTATGCCTTCCTGCGCGGGCTGGGGGGGGAGGACGGGGCGCTTGCGCAAGCCGACGGGCTGGCGCAAGCCGGTGATTCGGTGCGAGCCCCCACCCCTGTCATCCTGAGCGGAGCGAAGGATCTCGACGCGAGCCCTGTCGCCGGCGACGACCGGAGTCGAGAGCATGAGGGGTTGGCGTTGAGATCCTTCGCTGGCGCTCAGGATGACGAAAACGAGAGGGGAGAGGCCGACCGGCTTGCGCTAGCCTCGCCCGATTCGTCCGCGCCCGCTGGCGCCGACATCCCCGGCCTCGTCCACCATCGCCCGTCCGCCGCCCTCATCGCCGCGCTCGACGCCCTCCTCGCGCCCGATGCGTAGGCTCCCCCCCGACACCGTCCGCGCGCTCGACGCGCTCGCCGAGGCCGAGGCCGTCGCGCCCATCGACCTCGCGCTGGCGCGGCTCGTCGCCGGGCTCGACGCCGAGCACGCCGACGCCGACCCGGCCCGCCAGCGGACCCTCGTGCTCTCGGCCGCCCTCGTCTCGCGAGAGACGCGTGACGGCCACAGTGCCGTGGATTTGGCCGCGCACGCGGGCCACGCCTTCCCCGAGGACGAGCACGCCCGCGCCGTCTTCCGAGGCGTCCCCGAGATGCCCGCGCTCGACGCGTGGCGCGCGCACCTCGTCGCCAGCCCGACCGTCGGCGGGGCCGACACGTCGTGCCCGCTCGTGCTCGTCGGCGACCACCTCGCGCTCCGCCGCCACTGGGACGCCGAGCGCCGCGTCGCGCGCGCCATCACCGACCGGCTGGCGACGACGGACGAGCCGCCGACGGAGGCCGCCCGCGCCGCGCTCGCGCGCCTGTTTCCGCCCCGCGCCGACGGCGCGCTCGACCGGCAGGCGCTCGCCGCCGCCGCCGCGCTCCGCCAGCGGGCCCTCTTCGTGGCCGGCGGGCCCGGCACGGGCAAGACGTACACCGCCGCCCGCCTGCTGGCGCTGGTGCTCGCCGAGCGCCCCGCTGCGCGCGTCGCGCTCGCGGCGCCGACCGGCAAGGCCGCCTCACGGCTGAGCGAGAGCGTCGAGGCCCGCGTGGCCGAGCTGCCGCCCGACCTCGGCGGGGCCGTCCCGACGGCCGCCGTCACGCTCCACAAGTTGCTCGGCGCCCACCCCGAGCGGTCCGGCTTCCGGCACGACGCCCGGGCCCCGCTGCCCCACGACGTCGTCCTCGTCGACGAGGGCTCGATGGTCGACCTCGCCCTGTTCGACGCCCTGCTCGCGGCACTGCGCCCCGACGCCCGCCTCATCGTCTTGGGCGACCCGGATCAGCTCCCACCGGTCGGCGTCGGGACCACGTTCTCGGACGTCGTGTCCGAAGGGGTGGGCCCGGCGCCGCCCGCGCTCGCGGCGTTCTGCGCCGACCTCGGGTTGGTCGGTGTCCCGTCGTCGCCGACCGCGTCCCGGCTGGCGGGCGCGGTCGTGGAATTGACGGAGTCGCGGCGGTTCACGGCCGACTCCGACGTGGGCACGTTTGCAGTCGCCGTGCGCGACGGCGAGACGGAGGCGGCGGTCGAAGCGCTGCGCCAGCGGCCAGCGCTCGACCTGGTGGAGGGCGACCCGGCCGGCTCGGCGCTCGCGTGGGCCCTGCCGCTCGCGCGCGAGACGGTCGCGGCGGCGACGCCCGACGACGCCCTCGCGGTGCTGGAGCGGTTCCGGCTGCTGGCGGCGGTCCGCCGGGGACCGCGTGGGGTCGAGGGCCTCAACGGCGCCGTCGAGCAGGCGCTCCGCGACGAGCGGCTCGTGCGGTGGAGCCCGTACGGCCCGCGCTTTTACCCCGGCCGCCCCGTGCTCGTCACCGTCAACGACCGCGACACCGACTTGCGCAACGGCGACGTGGGCGTGTGCTGGGGGCGCGGCGGCGACCGCCGCGTCGTGTTCGGCCCGGACAAGGAGGTGGCCTGGGCGCGGATGCCCGCGCACGAGCCCGCCTGGGCGCTGACGGTCCACAAAAGCCAGGGCTCGGAGTTCGACGCCGTCGGCGTGGTCCTCCCCGAGCCGGGCACGCGCGGGGCGACGCTCGTCACGCGCGAGCTGCTGTACACGGCGGCGACCCGGGCCAAGCAGTCGGTGGCGGTGTTCGGCGCAGCCGGCGAGGTGGCGCTGGCGGTGGAGACGCGCCAGCGGCGGGCGTCGGGGCTGGCGGCACGGCTCGCGGACGCAGCGCTGGCGGACGGCGCGGCCTAAACGCAAAACGGCTCCGAGGCGGGTGCCTCAGAGCCGTTCGGTGTTGCCCGACAAGGAATCGAACCTTGAACCTCCAGATCCAGAAACTGGCGCTCTGCCAATTGAGCTATCGGGCATCGTCCACGCTGAGCGCGGAACGTCCAAGCTAGGGACTCGGGGGGGCGGGGATCAACTGCCCGCGCCGGGTCGGGGCTCCACAACGGTGCTCTTCGCCCGCTCTTCGCCCGGTCCGGCTGTTTCGGGCGCCTCCTGCGGCAGCAGCAGCTGATCCACGCTCTCCGCCGGCACCTCGCGCCACGCGGCGACGTGCTCGATGATCTGCTGGCGGACACGGTCGCGGAGCTCGGGCAGATCGTCCTCGGAGAGCCCGGCAGTGGGGACCGGCGGCAGCACGTCGAGCCGGACGTCGGCGCGCGAGAACTGCCAGCCGTGCTTGGGGAGCGCGTCCATGGTGCCGTCGAGCGCCAGCGGGAGGATGGGCACGCCGGCCGCGATCGCCAGCCGGAACGCGCCGTCGTGGAACAGCTTGACGCGGCCGTCGCGCGAGCGCGTGCCCTCGGCAAAGAACATCACCGACGTGCCGTGCTCCAGCTTGCGCTGGGCTCGGAGCAGGACGGTCCCTCGGCTGACCGGGTCCTTGCGGTCGACGGCGATGTCGCCGGCCAGCCGCATCAGCCAGCCCATGAACGGGAGGTCGAACAGCTCCTTTTTGCCGACCCACTTCATCTCCCAAGGCAGCAGCGACACGACCGGGATGTCGGCCATCGACTGGTGGTTGCTGACGACCACGAACGGGTGGTCGAGCGTCTTCGGGTCGACGCCGCCGACGGCGATGTGCCACGCGGGGTTGACGCGCGTCGTCCAACTCCCGATCACGCGGAACGTGCGGCCGGTGCGGACCTGCGTCGGGGTCCAGTCGAAGAGCCGGACGAGGAGCATCGTCGGGAGCGCCAGCAGCACCAGCAGGACGACGAACACCCAGGTGAGGGCGGAGGAGACGGCTTTCATCGGGGCGCACGGGCGGTCGAAGGGGGGGAACGTCGCACCGCGCGCGGCGATTCCCCGGCATGGACATCGTGAAAGTCTTCGTCGACGAACCGGTCGGGCTCGAAGCGCTCGTCCCGGACGACCAGCCGGACGCGCGGCGCCGCGACGCGCCTGCGCCGACGCTCGAGGCGTTCCTCGCGCGCGCGCCCGAGCCGTATGCCCGCGCCTACCTCGCAGGCACATCGTTGGGCGAGACCCGCCGGGTCGGGCTGACGGCGCTCGACGACGCCGAGTCGTGGGTGCAGCCGCTGCTGGCGTGGGCGGGTGGCCGGGGCTGGACCGCGCTCGCGGTCGGTGGGACGGCTCGCGGGCTGCTCGACGCCGAGGCCGCCGTCGCCTTGCGCCGGGCCGACGGGCTGGCGCTGGCGGTCGGGCCTGCCCCGCTCGCGGCGCTCGCGGCCGCCGCCGACGGCGAGCGCCGCGACCGGCTCGACGCGCTCCGCGCCGTGCTCGACGCCGGCGCCGCCGCCTTTTTCCCCGAGCCCGCCTTCGACGGCAAGGACTGGAGCCTCTTCGCGAACGCGCCCCTCCACGCCCCGCTCGCCGACGCGTTCCGCCAGCACCCCGCGCCGGGCGTCCGCCGGCTCGTCGCCCCCTTCCGCCGCGCGCGCGGCGAGCACCGCTTTTACCTCGAACAGTGGGCGCTCGACGACCTGCCGGACTGGGTCGAGGAGGTGTAGGAAGGGAAATCGGGAAAGAGACCACGGGGATCGGGTAGAATTCGGCCGGGGCGCGGCGCGGCGCGCACGGCGCAGGCATCTTCCCGGCCCCCAACCCCGCCCCGCCTTGCGCCTCGGCATCGTCTCGGACACTCACGGCTACTACCACCCCGAACTCGACGACGTGTTCGCCGACGTCGACCTGATCCTGCACGCGGGCGACGTGGGGCCGGTCGAGGTCGTCCATCGGCTCGAACAGCTGGCGCCGGTCGTCGGCGTCTACGGGAACGTGGACGGGCCGCCGGTGCGGGGGCAGTTCAAGGAGCACGTCAAGATCCGCGTGGGCGGCGTGCGGCTGTGGATGACGCACATCGGCGGGCGGCCCGGGCGGTGGGCCAAGGGCATCGGGCCCGCGCTCCGGGCCGACCCGCCGGACCTCTTCGTGTGCGGCCACAGCCACATCCTGCGCGTCGAGCGGGTCCCGGCGCTGCGCCGGATGCTGTACCTCAACCCGGGTGCGGCCGGCCGCCAGGGCTTCCACCAAGTCAAGACCTGCGTCCGGCTCACCGTCGAGGACGGGGCGATGAGCCAGGCCGAGGTGATTCACTTGGAGCCGTAGCGCTCCGTCGGTCGCCAGCAGACGCCCACCGCTTGCGCCGGCCGGTCCCCTGCGCCACCTTGACCGTCCCCCGTCCCCCGTTCCTCTGACGCCTCTCGCCCCCCTCGGCGCCGTCGACGACCCCATCGACGCCACGCACACCCTCGACGACCCGCTCGGCGCGCTCGTGCTGGCGCTGATGAGCCGCCTGCTGGCGGCGCGTTCGGTCGCGGCGCTGGCCGAGGGCGACGGGCTCCGCGTGGCCGTCGCGAAGGGCGCGGCAGGACTTGCCGTGGGGGACGCGGTCGACGGGGCGAAGCTGGCGACCGACTTCCCGCTGGTCGTGGAGCTGCGCCACGGCGGCCGGAGGTTCGGCGTCGTCGGCTTGGGGCCGCGGCTCGGCGGCGCGGTCTACGGGCCAGCCGAAGAGGGGCTCGCGCGGTCGCTGGCGAACGCGACGGCGGCGACGCTGGCCGCTCGGCAGTCGGCCGAGGCGCTCGTCGGCGCCAACCGCGCCCTCGCGGCCCGCGCGCACGGGCTGCGGACGCTGCTGGAGCTGGCGCAGACGTTTGGGCAGGCGCTCGACCGCGAGGCCATCGCCGGGCAGATCGCGCGGTCGCTAATGGGCCAGTTGCTCGTTCCCCGCGTCGCCGTGGCCCTGTGCGACGACGACGAGGGTCCGTTGGAGACCGTCCTCGCGCGCGGCGCCCCAGCGCCCGAGGTGCCCCGCGCGCTCGCCCGGCTAGAGCGCCCCGCCGTCATCGACGATCCCGCGCTGGCGGAGACGTGGCGGTGGGCCGTCCCGCTCCGAGCGGGCGACCTGACGCGCGGCGCGGTCGTGCTCGGCGCGCCGTTCGGGACCCCGCCGGACTGGTATCCGGACCGCGATACGTCCGACTTCGTGGCCGCGCTCGCGGCCCTCGCCGTGGGCGCGTTTGAGACCGCCGACCGCGTGGAGGAGCGGCTCGAGCGCGAGCGGCTGCGCGAGGAGGTCCGGCTGGCGCGCGAGGTGCAGGCACGGCTCCTCCCCGAGACGCTGCCCGCGATCCCAGGGCTCGACATCGCCGCGCAGTGGCGGCCCAGCCACGAGGTCTCGGGCGACACGTACCACGCCGCCGACGTCGGCGGCCGGTTGCTCGTGGCCGTCGCCGACGTCGTTGGGAAGGGCATCGGCGCGTCGCTGCTGATGGCGACGCTGCAGGCGGGCTTCCGGCTCGCCGAGCCCGACCTCGCCGGCGACACGCCGGCCGCCGCGCTCGTCGCCGCGACTGGCCGCCTGGACCGGCTCGTGTTCGACTCGACCGAGGTCCACCAGTTCGTGACGCTGGCGTGGGCCGTCGTCGCGCCTGACGGTGCGGTGGTGTCGGTCGTCGCCGGCCACCCGCCGCCCCGCATCGTCCGCGCCGACGGCCGCGTGGAGGCGCTGGCGACTGGCGGGCCCCTCCTCGGTGTCGTGCCCGGCGCTGCCTTCGAAGCGGGCATCGACCACCTCGCGCCCGGCGATGCGCTCGTGTTCTACACCGACGGCGTGACCGAGGCGCAGGACGCCGACGGCGACGAGCTGGGGCCGGAGGGCCTGGACCGCGCGCTCGCGCCAGCGCCCTCTGCGAAAGAGGCCGTCGAGGCCGTCGAGGCGCTGGTGGCGGCCTGGAGCGCCGAGGCGCCCGAGGCCGCCGAGGACGACGACCTCACGGTGCTGGTGGTGCATCGCGAGCACAGCTAGCGGACGCGGTCGGGATGTGGGGAGGAGCCCCGCGCCGGTGCGCGCGGATGCCGGGGCGCACCCGAGGCTCCGGCCCTCTCAAAGACGGCGGCCGCGGGGAGGTAGCGTGCAGTCGAACAATCGTCTCCAGCCATGCTCCCTCGCCACATCCTCTGCCCGACCGACTTTTCCCCGTCTGCCAAGCGCGCCGTCCGGTACGCCGCCCGGCTTGCGGAGGCGTCTCGCGCCCGCCTCGAACTCCTCCACGTCTCCGGCCCCGCGCCCGGCGGCGCCGGACCGGACGGCGCGTGCGCGGCTCGCGAGCGACTAGAAACGCTCGCCGACGAGATCGGCGCCTGGGGGGTCGAGGTGACCGCGACTCTTGCCGGGCCGCCGGACACCGCCGCGCGCCTTCGGGAAGCGGCCGGGCGGGCCGACCTGGTGGTCGCCGCCGCGCGCGACGGCGACGGCGAGCTGCTGAGACTGGGCGGGCTCGTCGCGACGCTCGCGCGGGACGCCGAGAGCCCCGTGCTTCTGGTCGGGCCCGGCGGCGGGCGCATCTCGAAGGGGTTCCACGTGCTGGTCCCGGTCGACCTTTCCGAGGCGTCGGCGGCGGCGCTCCGCGAGGCCCGTGCGCTCGCGGCGTCGCTCGGCGGCTCGGTCGACGTCGTCCACGCGGTGCCGTGCCCGACGGAGGCGGCCCTGTGGGGCGGGGAGCCCATCGACATGGGCGAGGAGGACCGGCTCCAGCGCGTCGAGCGGTTCGTCGAGGCGGCGGGAGGCGCGGACGTGCGTGTCACCGTCCGTCTCGCCGAGGGCCCCCCCCGCGACGCGGTGGCGCGCGTCGTCGGCCAGATCCGCCCGGGCCTGGTCGTCACCGCCCGGCGGGACCGCCCGGGAAGCACCCTCCGCGTCCCCTCGTAGACACGACGGGGGGCCGGGCCGGCGACGCGAGGGCTCGGCTCGGTGCTACCCTTCGCGGATGGCTACTCCTGAGGTCCTCGGCGTCCCGCACACGACCGTCGCCCGACGAGGCGCCGGGGCCTCGTAGTGGCTGCGCCCTGGTGGATCGGCTTCGCCGTGATCTACGGCCTCGGCGTGCTCAGCGCCGTCGACGCGGTGGCCCGGACGCGGACGCCCCAGGGGGCGGCGGCGTGGGCGCTGGCGCTAGCGCTCGTCCCGCTCGTGGCGCTCCCCGCGTACTGGGCGTTCGGGCGGGCCCGGTTCCGCGACTACGCCCGCGTGGTGGCCGATACGGCCGGCCGGATCGCGGCCGCTCGTGCCTCGGCGCTCGCGTCGACCGACTGGGCCGTCGGCCCCGAGGACCTGCCCGACCTCCACGCCGCCACCCGGCTGCGGGGGATCGCCGCGCTCGCCGACGCCTCCTTCACGCGCGCGAATGCCGTCCGGCTGCTCGTCGACGGGCGCGCGACTTACGAGGCCGTGTTCGACGCCATCGACACGGCGACCGATCACCTGCTGATCCAGGCCTACATCGTCCGCGACGACCGGCTCGGCACCGACCTTCAGCAGCGGCTCTTGGCCGCCGCTGCACGCGGCGTCCGAGTGGCCGTGCTCTACGACGAGGTGGGGAGCCTGGGGTTGTCCAGCCGCTGGGTCCGGACGCTCACCCGGGGGGGCGTCCGGGTGAGCGATGCCGGCGGGCACCGCAGTCCGTTGGGCCAGTTCCGCCTCAACTTCCGCAACCATCGCAAGGTGGTCGTGGCCGACGGCCGGGTCGGCCTGACCGGCGGGCTCAACGTGGGCGACGAGTACCTGGGCGAGGGGCCCGATCCCCGGCCCTGGCGCGACACACACATTCGGGTCGAGGGCCCGGCCGCGCTCGGCCTTCAGGCCTCCTTCGCCCGCGACTGGCTCTACGCGACGGGCGAGACGCTCGGCCTCGACTGGACGCCCCACCCCGGCCCCGGCGACCGCGCGGCGCTCGTCGTGCCGTCGGGCCCGGCCGACCGCATGGAAACGGGGCGGCTCCTCGTCGCCCACGCCATCGGCATGGCCGAGCGGCGGTTCTGGGTGGCCTCGCCCTACGTCATCCCCGACAGCCACGTCTTGGGCGAACTCCAGGCGGCGGCCCTGAGGGGCGTGGACGTCCGGGTGCTCACCACGCGGGCCGTCGACCGTGCCCTGTTCCGCTACGCGCCGTTCGCCTACCTCCCCGAGCTCGACCGCGCAGGCGTCGAGACGTGGCTCTACGAGGACGGGTTCATGCACACGAAGGCGTTCGTGGTGGACGACGCGCTCGCGGCGGTCGGGACGGCCAACCTCGACAACCGCTCGTTCCGGCTCAATTTCGAGCTGACGTGCGTCGTCGCCGACGCCGGGTTCGCGGGGGAGGTCGGCGCCATGTTCGAGGCCGACTTCGCCCGCTCGACGCGGCTGACGACGGCCGACCTCGCCGCGCGCGGGGCGTGGGACCGGGCCGGGACCGCGGCCACGCGCCTGCTCGCGCCGATCCTCTAGCTCGGAGCCCGAAGGCCGAGGGCCCGCGCCAGCGCCCGGTCGCGACCGTACACGTCGGGGCGGAGCAGAAGCATCCCGTCGGCGTCGACGCGGGCGGTCCAGTAGACGACGTGGATGGGGACGGGGGCGTCGAGCGCGATCCACACGTCGGTGTCCGTGGCGGCGGTCGCCGCGATCTCGTCGGGGCTCATGCCGGGAAGCAACTGCGCCGCCAGCGCCAGCGGGCGCTCGACGCGGATGCAGCCGTGGCTGAACGCCCGGACGCGCGCCTCGAACAGCGACGGCGCCGACGTGCCGTGGACGCGGACGCCGAACGGGTTGGCGAAGATGAGCTTGGCGGGCCCGAGCGGGTTGTCGGGGCCGGGCCGCTGGCGGATCGTGCCGCCGGGCAGCCGGTCCATGTGGTGGCGGGCGAGGTAGCCGGGGTCGCGCGCCAGCCGCGGGCGGATCTCGGCGCGGGCGATGCTCTCGGGCACCACCCAGTACGGCGCCAGCACGACGTGCTCGACGAGCGACGACAGCCCGGGCGTCGGCGTGCGCGGCGTGCCGACGATGGCGCGGCTCTGCCACACGGCGCGGTCGCCGTCCACCAGCGCGGCCTGCATCCCAGCCACGTCGACGACGAGGTGGCGGGCGCCGAGGTCGGCGGGGAGCCAGCGCCAGCGCTCCAGGTTGAGCACGACCCGGCGGATGGTCTCGGCCGGGCCCGCGTTGAGGGCGGCTCGCGTGGCCGGCCCGACGGCCCCGTCGATGGCGAGCCCCAGCCTCGACTGGGCGCGGCGGACGGCGGTCTCGAGGGCGGCGTCGAACGTGTCGCCGCTAGCCGACAGCGCCGAGTCGTCCGCGAGCCGCCGACGGAGCGCGGCGACGGCGGGGCCTTGGTCGCCGAGACGGAGGATCGGCCCGTCGGGGAGCGGCGTCGGTGCGGGACGGGCGCGGAGGTCGGCCAGGGCGTCTCGGAGACGAGCGTAGCCGGCGTGTGGCGGACGGGCCGCACGGATGGCGGCCTCGGGGCCCCGCCACGCCGCCAGCCGGAGCGCGGCGCTCGCGTCGAGGCGGCGCCGCGTGGCGCGCCAGTCGCGGTGGACCGACGCCGGGTCGACCCGGCCGTGCATCAGGTCCTCGGAAAAGCCCAAGAACGCGGCCGTGAGCCCAGCCTCGGCCGCCACGGGCGCCGACGGCACGGGGGAGAGGTAGGCGGCGGGGTCGAGCCCATCGGCCCCCGCCTGCCCCAGCGCCGTGACGAGCTGGCGGCCGCGTTCGGAGAGCCCGTCGCGGTCGGTCCACAGACGGCTGTCGGCGCGGGCGGCGTAGACCTCGCGCGCCGCCTCTGCTGACGCGGTCGGCAGCGCCCGGTCGAGGGCCCGGCCGAGCGCCGCCGCGTCGAGCGGCTGGGCGCCGAGCGGGGCCGCCAGCAAGGTGAGCAGGATCAGGCCGGTCGTGGGGCGCACGATCACGCGGCGATGGGGGTCTCGAACAGCGCCCGGACGTCGGCAGGCATCGCGCTCAGCACCTGCGTCCACTCGCCCTCGCTCACGCTGTCGCCGAGGGCGCCACCGACGGCCGCGACGGCCGCCTCCGCGGAGAACGGGGTGCCGAGCCGGAGCGAGTCCGAGACGGTGTCGAGGAACGCGTCGCGGTCGTCCTTCCGGGGCGAGCGGCCGGGGTGATAGCCCTCGTAGAACATGCCGCGGACGAGCATCGTGAGCTGGGCTGCGAGGTCGGCCGCCTCGGCGTCCGGGATCCGGTCGCGCAAGGCGGGGAGCACGGCCCGGAGCGCGTGGTACGCGGGGGCGGTCCCGTCGACGCCGAGGCGGCCCGCCACGTCGCGGAGCAGGACGTGCGTCCGGTGGACGGTGTGGCCGAAGCGGGGGGCGCGTGGTCGGCGGGCCCGGGCCTCGTCGGGGCCCTCGTCGTCGGCCCACTCGTCGTCCAGCCAGTCTTCCAGATCCCAGGCCGCGTCGAGGCCACCGGCCGCCAGCCAGCCCTCCATGTCGTCCCTCGGGGAGGGGGCGTCCGCGGCCACGGTCGGCGCCGACCCGATCCAGGCACGGGCGGTGTCGCGGTCGTCGGGGCGGTAGGTGTGGAGCCGCCCGATGGGCAAGATCCGCGCCTCGATCCGGGCGATCCGACGGATCCAGTCCGAGTCGGTGACGAGCGCCACGCGGCCGATGTGACGCAACGCGCCGAGGTGACGGAGGCCGTAGACGAGGTCGAGCCAGAGCGCCCGGGCATCGAACCCGCGCAGTCCCTCCACCTCGGCGTAGAGGTGGACGGTGTCGTGGCGGTTGAGGACGGCGTCGAAGGCGGCCGTCGCCGCCCGCATGTCGTCGTCGGTGACGATGTCGGAGGCGCGGTAGGCGAGGACGTCGTCACGCCCGAGGTCGAGGAGTTGGAACATGGCGGGAGGGGGAGAGGGGGGCGCCCGGGGACGGCCGGCCACCCCGAGAGCGGTCGTTTCCAGGCTAGGCACTCAGCGGTGCCGATCTCGCCAGCCAGTCCGGGGCCGCCGAGTGGGCGGGGCCCCGGAGCCGGTGTGGGGCGGCTCCCCACAGGCCCCGGCCCGCGCCGGTGGTGTTGCGGGGGGCGCCCCCGCAGAGCGTCAGCGACACGCCCGGCACGCGAAGGGGCAGGGACGCGGCAGAGGGTGGGCGATGCGCCCGGTAGCCTGCCCCATCTCCACCCCACGTCCCATGACCCTACGCGATCTCATGACCCGCCACGTCGAGGCGGCGGCGCCCGGCGAGACGGTCCTCGACGCCCGCGACCGGTTCCGCTCCGGCGGCTTCCGGCACCTCCCCGTCGTCGAGCACGGCCGCCTCGTCGGCGTCGTGTCGGACCGCGACCTGCTCCGCGCCGCCGGCCCGTTTCTCGGCGACTCCGAGTTCGACCCCGACGTCGGCCCCGGCCTCGACCGCACGCTCCGCGAGATCATGTCGCGGCATCCCGTCACGGCCGACCCGACCATGTCGATCGAGGAAGCCGCCGACACCATGCTGCGCGAAGACGTGTCCGCTCTGCCCATCGTCGACGAGGGCCACTTGGTGGGCATCGTCACCACCGCCGACGTGCTTCGCCTGGCCTCCGGTGTCGAGCGAGACCAGTAGCCCGATCCCTCGGGGGCACCGATACACCGGGCGCCTCGCGTCCGGCGAGCCGCCGCGCGCCTTCACGAGGCGTCCCGTGTCTATGCCCCTCCCCACGCCCGCCCCCACCGGTCCCGCGATCGCGCGCGAGCGGCGGGCCTCCCTCCAGCGCCGGGTCGGCGTGTCGGCCGTCGTGCTCGCGGCGCTCGTCGCCGTCGTCGTGTCGGACCTGCTCCACGGCCTGCTGGCGGCGGGCGTGGCGCTCGTCGAGCCGGTGTTCGCGACGCGGCCCGTGCTCGGTGCGCTGCTGTTCGTGGCCCTGAGCGCCGTCTCGGCGCTGCTGGCGTTCTTCTCGAGCGGCGCCCTCGTCCCCGTCGCCCTCGACGTGTGGGGCCCGGTCGGGACGGGCGCGCTGCTGTGGATCGGGTGGACGCTGGGCGGGGCGGGGGCGTACGCGGCGGGCCGGGTGTTGGGCGGCCGAGCCGTGGCTCGCTACGACCGCGATGGGCGCGTGGCGCGGCTGCTGGGGCGGATCCGGCCCGAGACACCGCTGTGGGTGGTGGGCCTGATCCAGCTCGCGTTCCAGTCCGAGCTGGCGGGCGCGGTGCTCGGCGCCGCGCGGTATCCGGTGGGGCGCTACCTCGTCGTGCTCGCCGTCGTCGAAGTGGTGTTCTCTGGGCTCGCGGTGGCCGCCGGCACCGGCCTCGTCGAGCGCCAGGCAGGCCTGATGGTCGTCGCCGTGGCCGCGTTCGTCGCGCTCGGCGTCGGGGCCGTCGTCGTGGTCTTTCGCCGCTTGGCCCCCGAGGCCTGACGCCCATGTCCAACCGACTTCTGATTGTCGACAGCGCGGATGATGCCCGTGCCCGACACGCCCTCGACGGGTTGGCCACCCACGTCTGGCCCGGCCCCGACGACCCACGGTCGACGGTGACGGCCGTGGTCCGTGGGTCGGAGGTTGAGGCCGCGCTGGCGGCGCTCGACCGCGACGACGTCACCGTGGCCGTGCTGACCGTCGAGGCCGTGGCCCGGCCGACCGGGTGGGTCCGTCCGTCGCGGCCGCCGACGGCGCTCGAAACGTTCGTCACGCGGGACCGGCTGAGCACCGAAGAGCTCCGCGAGGACGTCGAAGAGGGGACGGTGCTGACGCGGTCGTTTCTGGCGATGGCCGTCGCCTCGGCGATCATCGCGGCGCTTGGGATGCGGTCGGGGCAGACGGCCGTCGTGATCGGGGCCATGGTGATCGCGCCGCTGCTCGGGCCGTGCATGGCGCTCGCGATGGGCGCGACGATCGGGGACGTGGGGCTGGGCCGCCGGGCGGGGCTCGCCCTCGCCGCGGGCTCCGGCGCCGCGTTTTTCGCCACACTCGGGCTCGGGCTGACCATCGAGGTCGACCCGACGGTCCCGGAGCTGGCGGCGCGCGCGGTCGCCCGGCCGGCCGACATCGCGCTGGCGCTCGCGAGCGGGGCGGCGGGCGTGCTCGCGTTCAGTCGGGGCCTCTCAGCGTCGCTCGTCGGTGTCATGATCGCGGTCGCCCTCGTCCCCCCGCTGGCGGCGGCGGGCCTGTTCTGCGGGGCCGCTCTCACCGGGCAGGGCGGCGGGGCGCTCGCGGTCGGCGCCCTCGTCCTGTTCGCCACCAACCTGGTCTGCATCAACGTCGCCGGGATCGCCACCTTCCTGCTCCAGGGCCTGCCGCCTAGGGAGTGGCGGCTGACCGGCCGCGTGCTGGTGCTGTGGACCGCCCTCCTTGCCGCCTTGGCCGCGCTGCTGGTGGCCGGTGTGCTCTGACTGGTTCGACCTTCCGTCGCCGCCCCCGCTCCTCCCGTGGTCGTCTCGCAACGCTGTCAGTACGCCTTGCGGCTCGCGCTCCTGTTGACGCGCGGGCCCCAGGGCTACGTCCCGGTGCACGGACTGGCCGAGGCGCTCGGGACGCCCGGCGCCTTCTTGTCGAAGGTGGCCCAGGACCTGGCGCATGCGGATCTGCTGGCGACCCGGCGTGGCCCCGGCGGCGGCGTGGCGCTCGCGCGTGCGCCGTCAGCGATCTCGCTCCTCGACATCGTCCTCGCCATCGACGGGCCGGACGCGTTTCGGACGTGCGTGCTGGGGCTCCCCGGCTGCGGGACGGAGGCGCCGTGCCCCCTCCACGACGAGTGGACGGCCGCCCGCGAGCGGCTCCGCGACGTGTTCGCCGACACGACGCTCGAGGACGCCGCCAGCGAGCCCGACGGCCACCTGGCGCGGCTGTCAGCGGGGTAAGGGATTCCCCGGCGGCCCGCCCCGGCAATGGCCCGCGCGTGCGCCCTGCCGTCCCGCGCACGGGCCAGACGCCGGGTCCGGTAGCCTGAGGCTCACGGCTGCGGCCGTCTCGTCCTCCAATTCAGGACCCCGTGGTCCGCAATTCGCCCCCGCCATGCTCCCCCGACTCCTCGTCTTGTCGACCGTGCTCGCGCTCGCCGCGTGCCAGTCGGCCCCCGCGCCCGCCGACGGGCTCCGCCTCGACCTCGCCTCGGCCACGGTCGGCACGCCCGCCACGCAGGGCGAAGAGATCGCCGTGCTCACCCACGCGCCCGACGTGCCGCCCCCGATCACCCGCGACTACGCCACGCGCGTCATCGTCAACCTGACGACCGAGGAGGTCACGCGCGAGCTGGCGCCGGGCGTCGAGTACACGTTCTGGTCGTTCGGCGACGGCGTGCCGGGCCCCTTTATCCGCGTCCGTGAAGGTGACATCGTCGAGATGAACCTCACGAACAGCGCCCAGAGCACGGTCCCCCACAACATCGACCTGCACGCGGTCACCGGGACGGGCGGCGGGGCCGCCGTCTCGCTCGTCGTGCCGGGCCACTCGACGGCGTTCGAGTTCCGCGCCATCAAGCCGGGCCTCTACGTCTACCACTGCGCGACGGCGCCCGTCGGGCTCCACGTCGCCAACGGGATGTACGGGCTGATTCTCGTCGAGCCCGAGGCCGGGCTGCCGGCGGTCGACCGTGAGTTCTACATCATGCAGAGCGAGCTCTATACGGCCGGCAAGATGGGCGAGGAAGGCTTGCAGGCCTTCGACCTTGACAAGGCGCTCGACGAGTCACCGGAGTACGTCGTCTTCAACGGCCGCGTCGGCTCGATGACGGGCGAGAACGCGATCCGCGCCGAGGTCGGCGAGACGGTCCGGCTGTTCGTCGGGAATGGCGGGCCCAACCTCACGTCCAGCTTCCACGTGATCGGCGAGATGTTCGACCGCGTCTACGGCGAGGGCGGGACGAGCGTCAATCAGCTCAACGTGCAGACGACGTTGGTCCCGGCGGGCGGCTCGGCAATCGTCGAGTTCCTGCTCGACGTGCCGGGCCGCTACACGCTCGTCGACCACGCGCTCTTCCGCGCCTTCAACAAAGGCGCCGTGGGCATCCTCGACGTGACGGGCCCGGAAAACCCGGAGGTCTTCCGGGGCACAGTCGCGCCCCAGGCCGACCCGCTCGCCAGCGCCGCCCGCTAGCGATGCCCGTCCTCACGCTCCTGCTCGCCGCCCTCGTCGCCGCCCCGCCCACGGGGATGGTGCAGATCGAGGGCGGCACGTACCGGCCGCTCTACGAGACCGCGTCGGGGCCCCGGTCCGTCGCCGTGGCGACGTTCTGGCTCGACGCGCGGCCGGTCACGAACCGCCAGTTCCGCATCTTCGTCCGCGAGAACCCGGCGTGGCGGCGCTCGCGCGTGCCGGCGCTCTTCGCCGAGGACAGCTACCTCCGCGACTGGCGCGGCGACCTCGACTTCGGGGCGCTGCCGCCGAACGCCCCCGTCGTCGACGTGTCGTGGTTCGCCGCCCGCGCCTTCGCCGCCTGGCGGGGCCGCCGCCTGCCGACGACCGACGAGTGGGAGTACGCCGCGTCCGCCAGCGCCACCCGGCGCGACGGCCGCTCCGACCCCGACTACACGCGCGAGCTGCTGGCGTGGGTGAGCCGTCCGCGCCCGGCCGTCCTCCCCGCCGTCGGGCAGGGCACGCCCAACGTCTGGGGCGCCTACGACTTGCACGGGCTCGTCTGGGAGTGGACCGCCGACTTCACCAGCGCCCTCGTCACGGCCGACTCGCGGAGCAACCGCGACGCCGACCGCGCGCTCTTCTGCTCCGCCGGCGCCGTCGGCGCGGCCGACTTCGAGGACTACGCGGCCTTCCTGCGCTATGGCTACCGGAGCGGGCTCGAGGCCCGCTACGCCGTCCCCAACCTGGGCTTTCGCACCGCCCTCGACGCACAGTGACCCGACCCCTCCCCCTCCTCGTCCTGCTTGCGGCGTTGGCCCTGACCGGGTTGGCGGGCTGCGCCGAGGCCCCGCCCCCCGCGCTGTCCGAGACCTCGCTCTACCTCGTCGAGGTTGATTGGACGACCGACGCCGACGCCCCGACCCGCTTGGCTGACTTCCAGGGCCGCCCCGTGGCGCTCGCGATGGTCTACGCGTCCTGCGGGACGGCCTGCCCGACGATCGTCCGCGACATGCAGGCGCTCGGCGAGGCCGCCGACGCCGATGACCTCGCCTACGTACTCGTCTCGCTCGACCCCGAGCGCGACTCGCCCGCCCACCTCCGCATGTTCCGCGATGCCCACGGGCTCGGCGACGAGTGGACGCTGCTCACCGGCGACCCCGACGACGTGCAGACGCTGGCGGCCGTGCTCGGCGTGCGCTACCGGCCCGAGCCCGACGGCACCATCGCTCACTCCAATCTCATCACCCTCTTGGACCGCGGCGGCGACGTCGCGGCCCAACTCACCGGCTTGGGCGCGGACCCCGCGCCCGCCCTCGCAGACTTTCACCGAGCCCTCGGCTCCGACTCCTGACCCCATGACCCTGCTCTCCCGCTCCCTCGTCGTCGTTTTCGCTCTCGTCCTCGCCGCGTGCGGCGGCGACACCGCTCCAGCTCCCGCCGAGGCGCCCGCCCCTGCGGCGTCGGCCGCGCCGACCGTCGCGGCCACTCCGGAGGCGCCGCCCGCGTTCGACGGCCCGGCCCTTGAGGTCACCCTCACGCCCGTCGGCAACACGATGGCCTTCGAGCAGACCGCGATGACGGCCCAGCCCGGCCAGACGGTCCGGCTCACCTTCAACAACACGGCCGACAACCCGGCCATGAGCCACAACGTCGTGGTGCTCCACCAGGGCGCCGACGTGAACGCCTTCGGGCAGGCGGCCATGTCGGCCGAGGCGACCGAGTACATCCCGGCGGAGCTCGCCAGCCAGGTGATTGCGCACACGGCCATCGCCGCGCCCGGCGAGACGGTCACGGTCGAGTTCACGGCGCCCGCGGCCGGGACCTACACCTACGTCTGCACCTTCCCGGGCCACTACATGATGATGACGGGGACGCTGACGGTGGCGTAGTGGTGGGGCGTCGGCCTCCACGCGCCCCACGCCATCGAACCCGTCCTCCATCGCGAACCCACCCCCATGACTCTCCCCTCCGCCACTCCCCAGTCGCTCGCGACGCTGGCCCCGGTCGAGACCGGGCGCGTCGCGACGCGCGTGCTCCACAAGACCGCCGCCGGCTCCGCGTCCGTGCTGGCGATGGCGGCGGGAGAGGGGCTCCGTGAGCACACGAACGCGACCGATGCGCTCGTGGTGGTAATCGCGGGCGAGGCCCGGATCTCGGTCGCGGGCGAGCCGCACGCCGTCCGGGCGGGGGAGACGACCCGGCTCCCGGCGACCGTGCCCCACGCCGTCGAGGCGGTCAGCGACCTGCGGATGCTGCTCATCCTGCTCCACGAGTCATGACCGCCGCCCCGACACGCGACGTAGAGGCCGAGGCCGACATCCGCGCCATCGTCGACGCCTTCTACGGCGACATCACAGCCGACCCCGTCCTGGGCCCTTACTTCGCGGACGTGGACGGAACCGCGCATCGAGATCGGATGGTGGCCTTCTGGTCGTCCGTCGCCTTCCAGACCGGCGCGTACCGAGGCCGCCCTTTCGCCCCGCACGCCCGACTGGAGGGACTCACGCGCGCCCACTTTGCCCACTGGGTCTCCCGCTTCGACCGCGTCGTCGGCGTCCGCTTTGCTGGGCCCGTCGCCGACCTCCTGCGCGCCCGCGCCGACCAGATCGCGGGCGTCTTCCAGGTCAAGCTCGGCCTGTGGACCGTCGCCCCCTGACCCATGCGCCGCCTCGCCCTGTTCGCGCTTGCGCTCGCCACGGCTGGCGCCGCCCAGCCGGTCGCCGTCACCGGCGAGATCCGCCACCGGACCGAACTCGACAACCGCGACCTGAGCGGCGTCGACGCCGCCACTCCGGTCCACCTGCTGCGGACGCGGCTCGCGGTCGACGCCCGGCCGACGGCGCGCGTGCGGGCGTTCGTCCAGGTTCAGGATTCCCGGCTGTGGGGCGGCGAGAATCCCGCGCTCGCGCTCGGTACGCTCGACGGATCGGCCGACCTTCTCGACGTGCACCAGGCGTTTTTCGAGGTCGACAGCCTCGGAGGCCGGGCGCTGGCGGCACGCGTGGGGCGGCAGGAGATCGTCGTCGGCAACCAGCGGCTCGTCGGCGCCGTCGGGTGGAGCAACGTGGGGCGGACGTTCGACGCGGTCCGGCTGCGAGGCTCCGCGGGCGCCGTCTCCGGTGAGGTGTTCGCCGCCCAGCTCGTGACGGCGGCGGGCGCGAGCGATGCGCAAGCGCTCGTCGGCGCGGTCGCCGCGATGCCCGTCGGGCCGCTCACCGCCCAGGCCACGCTGCTTCTCGACGGCGACGCGGCGGAGGTCGAGTCGGGCCCCGACGTCGGCGCGCGCCAGCGCCAGCGGACGACGGCGGGGCTCCGCCTCCACGGCCGCTGGGGCCCCGTCGGCCTCGACGCCGAGGCGTACGGGCAGGGCGGCGCGCTCGCGTCAGGGCCCGACGGGCCGCGCGACAACATCCGGTCGTGGCTCGGCAGCGCCGAGGTCTCGACCGAGCTGGTCGGTCTCGGGCTCGCGCTCGGCGCCACCCGCTTGTCCGGCGACGCCGACCCCGCCGACGGCGTCGACCGCCGGTTCGACACGCTCTTCGCCACAAACCACAAATTCTACGGCGCGATGGACTACTTCCCCCGAGGCACGGCGGGCCTGGACGACCTGTTCGCGTCCGTGGCGTGGGCCCGGCGGGGCTGGCGGCTCGCGGCGACGGGCCACGCCTTCGCGGCGGCCGTGGACGTGGGGGGCGGTCGGGCGTTGGGGCGTGAGCTGGACCTCGCGGCGACCGTCCCGCTGGCGCCCGGCGTCGCCGTCAGCCTGGGCGCCTCGGCGTTCTGGCCCACGGACCGGCTCGGCGACAGCGCCACGGGCTGGGGCTACCTCGCGACGAGCGTCGCGTTTTAGTGAGCAGTGGGCTCGGTCGAGAGCGCCCCCTCCCCCCGCTTTCCAGCCGGTCCGTTCCCCAGGCCGGAAAGCTGTCCCCCTCACGGGTGAGGGGGACAGTCCGAGCGCCCTTCAGCGCAGCGATGGGTGCTCGGACGGGGGGAGGGCCGCTCGCGAGCAGGTGCCAGCCCGCCCCTATGCCCCCTCGCGGCCGGCGCCCTCGCCCTCGACCCAGGCCACGGCGTGCTTCATCAGCTCCGTCCCGTTCGCCAGCCCCAGCTTCGCCTTCAGCCGCGACCGGTAGCTCTCGACCGTCTTGACCGACAGGTGCAGCCGCTCCGAGATCTCGCGCGTCGGGATCCCCCGGCCCGTCATCTCGAACACCTCGAGCTCGCGGTCGCTCAGTACCTCCAGCGGCGTCTGCATCCCGTCCTTGACGCCGGCCGCCGCGCCGAAGAGCATCTTGTCCTTGAGGTCCTCCGACAGGTGGATCCCGCCCCGGAGCACGCGCCGGATGGCGGCCACGATCTGGTCGCCCGCCGCCAGCTTCGAGACGTAGCCCCGCGCGCCGGCGCGGACCGAGCGCTCGGCGTAGAGCTCCTCGTCGTGGCGCGAGATGACGAGCACGGGGAGGTCCGGGTGGACGGCGAGGAGGTTCTTGAGCAGCTCCAGCCCGTTCATCCCGGGCAGCGAGATGTCGGTGATGACGAGGTCCGGGGCGAGCCCGTCGAAGATGGCCAGGGCCTCCTCGGCGTCGCCAGCCTGGCCGACAACCTCGAAGTCGGGCTCGGCCTCGATGGTCATGGCGATGCCTTGGCGTAGGAGCGGGTGGTCGTCGACGAGCAGGATGCGGGTCATGGGTCTAGCTGAGGAAGCCGGTCCCGCGGAGGGGGACCGTGCAGGTAACGAGGGTGCCGCCGTGGGGCCCCGAGCGGATGTCGAGGGCGCCGCCGGCAAGGTGGGCCCGGTAGTGCATGATGCGGAGGCCCATCCCGCGGTGATCCGCAGGTGCGGGCGCGGCGTCGGGGTCGACGGGCAGGGCGCCGTCGGGCGCGGGCGTGTCGGCCGAGAAGACGCCGCCGCGGTGGAGCGACCCGCCCAGGCCGACGCCGTCGTCCTCGACGCGGAGCCGGAGGCGGTCGGTGCCGCGCACCAGGTGGACGGTGACGGACGCAGCGCGGCCGTGCTGGACGGCGTTCGAGACGGCCTCCTGGGCGATCCAGTACAGGTTCGAGGCCGCGTCGGGCGTGAGCGCCGAGGCCTCGGCCGGGCCCGAGCCGTCGGTCGCCGCCGTCACCGCGACGCCGTAGAGCGCCGTCGCGCGCTCGGCGAGCCGGGCGAGCGCGGCCTCGAGCCCGTTCTGCTCCAGCTCGACCGGCACCAGCGACCGGGCCAGCCCGCGCGCGTGGGAGTCGGCGTCGTCGAGCAGCCCAATGATGCGGCGGGCGTCGACGGCAGTGTCGGAGCCCTCGGCGTCGAGCGTGCGGGCGAGGTTGCGGACGAACAGGCCGATGGCTGTCAGCTGCTGGCCGAGCCCGTCGTGGAGGTCCTGCCCGATGCGGCGGCGTTCGGCCTCGGCGATG
Source organism: Rubrivirga aquatilis (assembly GCF_046845665.1). GTDB lineage: Bacteria > Bacteroidota > Rhodothermia > Rhodothermales > Rubricoccaceae > Rubrivirga. The sequence goes on from NZ_CP177355.1 coordinate 1,329,405, forward strand.
CGGAGCACCTCGCGTTCGAGGACGCGGCGCTCTGAGATGTCGCGCACGAACCCGTTGAAGATCCGCCGCCCGTCGGGCAGCGCCACCTCGCTCACGGCGAGGTCCATGGGGAACGTCGCGCCGGACTTGCGGCGGCCGACGACCTCGCGCCCGATCCCGATGATCCGTCGGACGCCGGTCGTCCGGTACGCCTCGAGGTAGCCGTTGTGCTCGGAGTGGTACGGCTCGGGCATCAACATCGACACGTTCTGCCCGACCACCTCGTCGGCGGCGTACTCGAAGATGCGGGCCGCGCCGGCGTTGTACGACTCGATCGTCCCGCGGTCGTCGATGGTGAGCACGCCGTCGACCGTCGTCTCCAGCACGGACAGGGCCCGGCTGCGGCTCTCTTCGAGGGCGCGGCGCGTGTCGTCGAGCGCGAACCGGGCGTGGAGCGCGGCGGCGGCGGCGAGCAGGAAGGCCCGGGCCTCCCGGCCAAAGGCGCGGTCGTCGGAGGGGAGGACCGCGAGCAGCGCGAACGGGCGGTGGGCGGTCCCGATGCGGACGGCCAGCCCGCCACGGACGCCGGACGCCGCGAGCGCTTGGGGGACGGGCGACAGCGCCACGCACGCGGGCCCCTGGAGCGCGTCGGTGAGGACGCCCTCGACCGGGATCGGGCCCTGGGGCTCCCACCCGGCCGTCGCCCCGGGCACGAGCTGGCCGGTGTCGGCGTCGAGGGCGAACAGGGCGGCCGGGGCGCCCAGCGCGTCGGCGACGATCGTGGCCTCGGTGCGGCCCGTGGCGTCGGCCTCGCCAAAGCCGGCCTGGGCCAGCTCGCGCAGGGCGAGCTCGGCGAGCGGGGCGGCGAGGGCGGGCGGGAGCGTCGGGGACACAAGCAGTATGAGGCGGGCAGGGCAAAGTAGAGGCCCCGCCACGGACTCAGGCGGGGGCGAGCGCTCCGATGGTGAGGCGTTCGCGCGTGCCGTCGGCCCGGACCACCTCGATGGTGTGCGGCCCGGGCCCTGCTCCGAGCGCGAGCGCGTCGGCCTCCCACGGCCCACCGTCGGCGCGGACCGCGAACGGGCGCACGACGTGGTGCCCGCCGCTGGCGACCAGCACCTCGACGGCGTCGTCGTGTGGGTCGAAGGTGAGCCCCAGGAGAGGCACGTCGCGGTAGAGCGTGCCGCCGGCGTCGGGGGAGACGATCTCGATGGTGACCGCGTGCGGCCCGTCGGCGACGACCGCCGAGAGCGCGTCGAAGAGCGCCGGCCAGTCGGCGCGGGGGACGGCCGCGAGCCCGTCGCGCACCGACCACGGCGGCCGGGCCTCGGCGCGGAGCGTCAAGACGGGGCACGGCGCTTGGCGGACGACCAACTCGGCCACCGACCCCAGCAGCCACCGGCTAAAGCCGCGCCGTCCGTGGCTGGCCTGCACGATCACGCTGGCGTCGTGCTCGCGCGCGGCCTCCACGATGGCCGCCGCCGCCCGCTCGCCCCGCACGTCGATGGTCACGGGCACGGCGTCTCCAACCGACTCCACCCACCGCGCGAGGGCCTCGTGGGCGCGGTCTCGGACTTCGGGCTGGGTCAGCGGGTCGAACGCGACCGCGTACGGGGCCGGGATGACGACCGGCTCGATGACGTGCAGGGCCACCACGCCCACGCCCCGGCTCTGGGCGACGGCCATGGCCGCCTCTAGCGCGGCGTCGGACGACGACTCGAAGGCGAGCGGCGCCAGCACCGGGCCGCCCCGGTCTTCGGCCTCGGGCCCGACCGTCAGCACGGGGCACGGCGAGCGCCGCAGGACGCCCTCGGCCGTCGAGCCCAGCGACCAGCGCTGCCAGCCGGTCCGCCCATGGGTCCCGAGCACGACGATGTCGGCGCCGATCTCGTCGGCGTAGTCGACGATGGCCGTGTCGGGCGACGGTGCAAACCGGACGGCCTCGACGATGCCGAGGCCGCGCGCGTCGGCGGGCGCCTTGGAATGGAAGTCGCTGGCGGGTGGCACGAGCTCGACGCGAAGCACGTGGAGCGTGGCGCCGTGGCGCTCTGCCAGGGCGTCGGCATGGACGCGGGCGGCGTCGGCGATCGGCGAGCCGTCGCTGGCGAAGAGGATGGTGCGGAGGGTCATCATGGCAACGGTCAGTTGAGAGCGGAGTGGACGGGCCGCGGCAGCCGCTCGGCTTCGGTGAGGGTGAGGACGGGGCATGGCGACCTCCGGAGCGTGCTCGCGGCGACGCTCCCGACGATCCAGGCCAGCCCGGTGCGGCCGTGCGTCCCGATGACGATGGCGCCCGCGCCGCGCTCGGACGCCAGCGCGGCGATCACGCGGCCCGGCGCGCCGAGCCCGGCGTGGACATCGGCGGGCGCAGGGTCGGAGCCCTGCGCCGCGAACCGCCACAACCGTTCGCGGACTGACTCGGCCGCCCGGGGGTCGACATCCGACAGGGACAGCACGCCCGGCGCGATGGCGGGGTAGGGGCCGCCGTCGCGGATGACGTGGACCAGCTCAACCGGGGCGCCCGTCCAGCCGGCCAAGCCGTGAGCGGCGGTCAGCGCGGCCCGGCTGCGGGCGGAGAAGTCGACGGCCACCAGGATCGGGGCGTCGGGCGCGAACGTCGCTTGGGACCCGTCGGGGACGGCCAGGACCGGGCAGGGCGCGCTCGAGACGCAGGCCTCGGCCACGCTGCCCAGCAGCAGCCGGCGCAGCCCCGACCGCCCGTGCGTCCCGACCGCCAGCAGGCCGGCGTCCACCCGTTCGGCGTAGCCGATCAGGGCGCTTGCCGCCGACGTGTGCCGCTCGACGGCCACCGAGGCGTCCGGCCGGCCAAGCGTGGCTGCGAGCCGCTCCAGCCGCAGCCGGAGCGCGCCCGACGGGACGGCCGCTGGCGGCGCGCCGTCGCCGGTGGAGCGGTACAGGACGTCGGCGTGGACGAGGTGGAGCGGGGCGCCCGCCCGAGCGGCGAGCCCCGCTGCGAGCGCGGCGGCGCGCTCCGAGCCGGACGAGAAGTCGACGGCGGCGACGATGGGGGACATGAAGAAGACGGCTGGGAGTCCCCAGGATCCGCGATGGCGTGGGCGGTGCGTGCCGGGCCGAGTCGGCCGTGCTCGGTGCGGCGCACCCGCTCCGGCGTGCGGGGGTGCCCCCTACAGCGACGTGGCGGGCGTCGGCTCGACGGGGCGATAGCTCCGCGCGTCGACCGTCTCCACGCCGTCCACGACGGAGCTACGGGCGACCCACACTGGGCACGGCGCGCGGCGCGCGATGCCCTCGGCGACGCTCCCGATGAGCCCGTCCAGCACCGGCCGGTCGTCGTGGGGGCCGACGATGAGGAGCCCGCTCTGGAGCGCCTGGGCCACCTGCGCCAAGGTGCGCGCCGCCTTCCCGCGCTCCACGTAGAGCTCCGTCTCGGGCCCCGCCTCGGTCGCCTGGGCGAGCTGGCGGAGCGCCTCGTGCGCCCGGCCGAGCACCTGCGGCGCCAGATCGACGACCGCCTCGTCCATCCAGCGCACGGGGTGGGGGAACGGCTCGACGACATGGACGAGATCCAACCCCACGCCCAGCGCTCCCGCCAGCCGCTGCCCCAGGCGGACGAGTGGGGCCGCCGCGCCCGAGAAGTCGACGGCGACCAGCACGCGGCCGACGACCGCTGGCGGCGCGTCGCCGAAGGGGACCACCACCACGTCGGCCGGAGCTGTCTGGACGACCTCGCCCGCGACGCCGCCCAGTCCGGCTCGTGGTCCGCGCCGCCCGCACGCACCGACCACGATCACTTCGGCGCCGATGCGCTCCGCGTAGTCGGCGATCTCGATCGCCGGGGCATTGCCCCGGACGACGGCGAGGTGGGCGTCGGCGCCGACGGCCGCCGCCAGCGCGGCGCGGGCGCGGTCGGTCTCGCCCCTCTCCTCCTCGGTGGCCGTCCGGCCCTCGCCCGGCGTCTCGAAGGGCCCGGCGTCGGGCCATGACAGCACGTGCAGGACGTGGAGCGGGGCGCCGGTCGCGTCCGCCAGTTGGCGGGCGATGGCGACGGCGCGAGCCGCACAGGGCGAGAAGTCGGTCGGGACGAGAAGGGGGGCGGGCACGGCGGTGGGTTGGAGGCAGTCCCGCAAGCTGGCGCGGGCCAGCCCACGCGGCCGACGGGCCGGGACCCCGCGCGCCGACGGGACGGCCCCCACGGCGAGCCGGGCGTGTGGGGCGTTCCCCCGCGCGGCGCGTGGGGACCGGGCGGCACGCGCGAGCGACGGGCCCCGGCGTGGCGCCCACCCGGGAGCCGGTAGGCTGCCTCCGTCCCGCCGCTGCCCCCATGCCGACCGCCGCTCCGCTCGAAGGCCCCCGCGCCGTCACCGACGCCGATTTCCCCAGCGGCCCGCCCGAGGCCCAGCTTGAAGCGATGCTCAACTGGGCCGTGCTGGCGCCGAGCGTCTTGAACACGCAGCCATGGCGGTTCCGCGTGGTGCCGGGCCCCGCCGGGCCCCGCGCCGAGGTCTCCGTCGACCGCGCGCGGATCGTGCGGAGCGTCGACCCCGAGGGCCGCGAGGCCATCATCTCGTGCGGCGCGGCGCTGTTCACGCTGCGCCTCGCGGCCCGCCACTTTGGCTTCATCCCCGACGTGCACCTCGCCGGCCCAGATGCGGCGGCCGATCTCGTCGGGACGGTGCGGCTGGAGGGCGCCGCGCGGCCGACGGCGGCCGAGGAGGGGCTCTTCCGCGCCATCAAGCTGCGCCACACCAACCGCGACCCCTTCGCCGACCTGCCCGTCCCGATCGGGCTGCTGGCCCGCCTTCAGGGCGCGGCCCGCGCCGAGGGCGCCCGGCTCCACGTCGTCACGTCGGAGGCCGAAAAGGGGGCGCTCGCGGACCTGGTGGCCGAGGCCGTCTTGGAGCAGGGCGACGACCCGGCCGTCGTCGACGAGCTGCGGGCGTGGCTCCGGCCCGTCGGCGACCCGCGCCCGGACGGCGTCCCCGACGACGTGCAGGGCGGCTGGGACCGCCTGAGCTACCTCCACACCGAGGCCCGCTTCGTCGCCACCCAGACGCGCCGCCTGGCCGCCACGGCCCCGGCCCTGCTCGTCATCGCCACGCCGGGCGACAGTCGCGCCGATCGCGCTCGCGCGGGGCAGGCGCTGCAGCGCGTCTTGCTGCTGGCCGCCACCGATGGGCTCGCCGCCAGCTACTTCAACCAGCCGACCGAGGTGGCCCGGCTCCGCCCCGAGGTCTCCGCCATCGCCGGCGTCGGGCAGGCCCAGGTCCTGTTCCGCCTCGGCACGCCCATCGAAGCCCAGGGCACCCCTCGCCGTCCCGTCCCCTCCGTCGTCGAGCCCGACGACGCCATCCGCTAATCGCGCCATGCGTCCCATCGAGACCATCCTCTTTCCGACCGACTTTTCGGCCTGTGCTGAGAGTGCCTACCGGCACGCGGCGTATCTCGCCGACCGCCTCGGCGCCACGCTCCACGTGCTCCATGTGGTGGAGGACGAGGCCGCCCCGGAGCGCGATTGGCCCGAAGGCACCGGTACCCTCATGATCTCAGCCGCCGACATCGCCGCCGACCTCGGCCTGCCAGAGCCCGAGGCCGACGCCGATGGGGTCGACGTGCCGCTCGTCGAGACCGAGGTCGTCGGGCGAGACGCAGCGACGGCCATCCTCGACCTCGCCTACGACGAGGAGGTCGGGCTCATCGTGATGGGCACGCACGGGCGGCGCGGCTGGCGGCGCGGCACCCTTGGCAGCGTCGCCGAGGCCGTCTCGCGCCGGGCGCCGTGCCCGGTCCTGACCGTCCGCCCCGACGACGCCGACCGCGCGTGGCCGCCGCGCCGGATCCTGCTGGCGCTCGCCGCCGACGCCGTCGACACGGGCACGCTGCCGCCCGCCGGGCGCTGGGCCGTGCGGCTCGCCGCCGCGTACGGCGCCCCGCTCGATCTCGTCCACGTCGCCAGCCCCATCGCGGAAGCCATCGGCGAAGACGAAACGGCCGAGTTCGTGCTGGAGGCCATGGCCGAGCGCTTGCGTGCCGAGCCAGCCGGCGCCGCGGATGTGCGCGTCCACGTCGTCACGGGCGACGCGGCCACCTCCCTCCGCGAGCTGGCGCTCCGCACACACGCGCACCTCGTCGTCGTGGGGACGCACGCCCGGACGGGCGTCGGGCGGGCGCTGATCGGCAGCGTCGCCGAGGAGGTTGCCCGGACGGCCCCCTGCCCCGTCCTCATCGTCCGCGACGTGTTGGCTGGCGACGGCGCCGAGTTCGATGCCGCCCGTGCCGACTCCCACGTCTGATCCCATGCTCACCTCCTCCCTCACGCCGGTCGACACCGCACGCCTGCTCGCCTTCGTCTCCGACGCCGCGCGCGCGCCGAGCATCCTGAACACGCAGCCCTGGCGGTTCCGCCTCACCGACGGCGTCGTCGACCTGTTCGCCGACCGTGACCGCCAACTGCCCGCGCTCGATCCGGACGGGCGCGAGCTGACCATCAGCTGCGGCGCCGCGCTCGCGGGCCTGCGCACCTCCGCCCTCTACCAGGGCTTGGGCGCCCAGTTCGAGCTGTTCCCCGACGCCTCCGACCCGGACTGGCTGGCGCACGTCGTCTTCGAGTCCACACCGCGACCCCTCGACGACCGCACGCTCCGCGCGCTCCGCTCCCGGCGGACGCACCGGGGTGAGTTTGCCGACGAGCCCGTCGCCCCGACGGCCCTGGCCGCCCTCGCCCGTGCGGCGGGCCCCGACGTGTGGCTCGCGACCGTCGTGTCCGACGACGAGAAGGCGCCGATTGCGGACTTGGTCGAGGAAGCCACGCGCGCGCTCGGCCAGCACCCGACTCGGCTCATCGATGTCCGCGCCTGGCTCCGCGTTGACGGCGACCCCCGCCCGGACGGCGTCCGGGACCGGGATCAGGGCGACGGCGACCGGCTGGCGACCGTGCGGACGACCTCGGCGGCCGTCGGACGGCACAAGGCCGACATCTTGCGCGAGGCGCCCGCCGTGCTCGTGCTCGGCACCGCCGCCGACACGCCCGAGGCGTGGCTCCGCGCCGGCATCGCGCTCGGCGACCTGCTGATCGCGGCGGCGGCCTTGGGGCTGGCGGTGTCGTACGCCAACGAGCCCGTCGAGATGGGCGGCGCGTTCCGCCGCCGGCTCGGCGCGCAGGTGGGGGGCGAGTGGCCCCAACTCATCTTGCGCCTCGGTCGCCCGGCCGACGACCCCGACGGCCGCCGCCGCCCCCTGCGCGACATCGCCGAGGTGGTGTGACCGGCTCGGCCCCTCCCGCACGCCCGCTAACGCCTGCCTGAGATGGGATCGCGGGTACTCCTCGTCGCGCTCGTGCTCGGGGCCGCGTACGCGGGGTCCTCCGCCTACGGGGCCTCGCGGTGGGCGTCGGCCACTCGGACGCTCCGTGGGCGCCTGGACGCGGCCCGCACGCCCGAGGGGCCGCGCGCCGTCGACCTCCACGATCTCTACGGACTCCCTGGCCCCGTCGAGCGGTACCTCCGGGCGGCACTGACCGACGGGCAGCCGATCGTAACGGGGGCGACGATCCGCCACACGGGGACCTTCAACCTGAGTGAGGCTGGCGAGCGATGGGCTCCGTTTACGTCGGAGCAGTGGGTCGCCACCCGTCGGCCGGGCTTCGTCTGGGAGGGGCGCGTTGCGGTGGCGCCCGGGCTCCCGGTGCGAGTCCACGACGCCTACGTCGCTGGCGAGGGGCGCTTGCACGCCTCGGTGCTTGGCCTCGTCTCGGTCGCCGATCTGCGTGGCGGCGGTGATTTGGCCGCAGGCGAGCTCATGCGGTACCTCGCCGAGGCGGTGTGGTACCCGACGACACTCCTGCCAGGCCAAGGCGTCTCGTGGCTGGCGGGAGACGACCACTCCGCGACCGCCACGCTGGTCGACGGCGACGTCTCGGTCACGCTCCGGTTCACCTTCGATGCCCGGGGCCTGGTCGAGACGGTCGAGGCCGAGGCACGCGGGCGGACGGTGAACGGCGAGGTCGTCCCGACGCCGTGGCGCGGACGGTTCTGGGGGTACGAGGCACGAGCGGGCATGCAGGTGCCGACGGACGACGAGGTGGCGTGGCTCCTCCCCGACGGGGCGAAGCCGTACTGGCGGGGCCACCTCGCGGCCATCAACTACGACCTGGCCCGCTAGACACCGCCGGCCGGGCTCGCTTAGGCCGTCTCCGCCCCGGCCTTCGCCAGCGCGTCGAAGCCGCCGACGTTGACCGCGCCCGCGTGGCCGAGCTTCTTGAGCGCACCGGCGGCGCTTCCCGAGCGGTTGCCGGAGCGGCAGTACAGGTAGATCGGGCCGTCCTCGGGGAGGTCCATCGCCTGGACGCGCTCGAGAAAGTCCGGCGCCATCACGTCGACGTTGACAGAGCCCGCGAGGTGGCCCTGCGCGTACTCGGCCGGCGTGCGGACGTCGAGGAGCGGGGCCGACGGGTCGCGCTGGGCGACAAAGTCGGCGGGGGAGAGGGCGTTGGAGGACATGAGGCGGGAGAGGAAGGACATAGAGATTACGGGAGGAGGAGAGTGGTGGCGAAGACGGCGGGCGCCTCTTTGTACAAGATGAAGATGCCCATGACGACCAGGAAGACGGCGAACCCGCGCTTGAGCTGGGCCTGGGGCACGCGCTGGCTGAGCGCGTTGCCCACGAACGAGCCTGCGATCCCGATGACCGCGAAGATGCCGATGAGCGCCCAGTCGACGTGCAGGCCCGTCTCGGCGAGCACGTCGGTGTACTTCCAGAAGCCGGCCGCGCTCTTGGCCGCGATGATGAGGAGGCTCGTCCCGACGGCCATCCGCATCGAGAGCCCTCCCAGCAGCACAAGGGCCGGGACGATGAGGAACCCGCCGCCGACGCCGACGAGCCCGGTTAGGACGCCGACGATGAGCCCCTCGATCGCGATGAGCCAGAGCGGCTGGCGCGTGTGGGGCTCGTCGCCGCGCGCTTCGAGGCTCTCCTTGCCCCGGAGCATGAGCCCGGCCGCCAAGATCATGACGACGGCGAAGAGCGCGAGCTGGACGGCGCCGGGGACCCACTTGGCGAGGGCCGCCCCGCCGTAGGTCCCGACGATGCCGGGCACGCCGAAGTACAAGACCGAGTGCCAGTCGACGAGCTTCTGCCGCGCGTACGGGACCGCCCCGACGGCGGCGATGGCGCCGACGATGGCCAGGCTCTCGGCGATGGCCACCTTGTCGGGCTGGCCGGCGAGGTAGACCAGGACCGGGACGGTCAGGATGGAGCCGCCGGAGCCGAGGAGGCCGAGGACAAGGCCGATGGCGACGGCGCCGAGGAGTGCGTAGAGCATTGGGTGGGACGTAGGGGAGCGGCGAGGGCGAGCGGTGGGAGGACGCCCCGGGCCGCAGAATCAGGAGGTCGCGCGGCGGGCGTCGGGCCCGTCGAGCGGGTAGCCCAAGGCGGGGCCGAGCACGCAGACGTCGAACACGCCCGCGCCGAGCGGGACGGCGGAGAGGACGGCGGCGGCGACGCCCCCCGCGGTGTCGCGGCGGCCCAGGCCCCAGGACAGGAGCCCGAGGCCGGCGGCCACGCGCGCGGCGCGCCCGGCGGGCGAGACCATAAAGCGGACGAAGGAGTCAGTCATGGGAGGGGAGGGTTAGGCCGTGGCGTCGGCCGGCACGCCCGTCTCGACGTCGTCGGCGATCTCGCGGTAGTGCGGGAAGCCATCGTTGACGTAGACCACGTCGTGGCCGTGCTTCGCCAGGAAGGCGCTGGCGACGGCGGCGCGGACGCCGCTCTGGCAGTGGACGTACAGCGGGGACCCCGCGGGCACCTCGTCGAGCCGGTCGGCCAGCCGCGTGTGGGCGACGTTGGTGGCGTCGGGGACGTGGCCGGCGGCGTACTCCGCAAGCCGGCGCACGTCGATCACGGCGGCCCCGGGCTCGCGGTCGCGGACGGCCTCGAAGTCGACCTCGGGGATCGAGGCCGTGGCCCCGCCCGCCTCGGCGTAGGCGAGGACGGTCTCGGGCGTGGCGTACGCCACGACGCGGTCGAGCCCGATCCGGACCAGGTCGCGGACGGCCGCCTCGACGTTTGTCTCAGGGATCAGGAGCACGATCTCGGCCTCCGGGTCGGTCGCGAACGAGCCGACGACGGTGTTGAACGACGTGTCGAACGGGCTGTACAGCGCGCCCGGGAGGTGCTCCGCCATGAACGCCGAGCGGTCGGCCCGGGTGTCCACCACGACGGCGTTGCCGAGGTCGGCGAGGTCGCCCGGCGCGAGCGCGCGGGGCGTGGGGAGCGCGGCGAGCGGCGGGACGCCGTCGCGGTTGAGCTGCTTCATCCGGCCGAAGTAGAGGGGCGGCTCGGGCTGGGCGTCCAGGATGTTGGCGACAAAGGCGTCCTCGCCCCGGTGCACCGCGTCGATGGCCCCGTTGTAGCGCTTCTCGTAGCCGACGGTCGACTGGGGAATAGCACCCAACGCCTTGCCGCACGCCGAGCCGGCGCCGTGGCCGGGCCAGACCTGGAGCTCGTCGTCGAGCGTCAAGAACCGCTGGACCGACGCGAACAGGGCCTGGGCCGCGGGCTCCTGGGCGCCGCCCTGGCCCGCCGCGCTCTCCAAGAGGTCGGGCCGCCCCAGATCGCCGACGAACACGAAGTCGCCGGAGACCAGGCCCATCGGGGTGTTGGCCCCGCCGCCGTGGTCGACCACGAGGTAGCTCAGGTGCTCGGGCGTGTGGCCCGGCGTGTGGACCGCCCGGAGCTCGATGTTGCCGACCTCGAACGTGTCGCCGTCGCGCAGGAAGGTGACGTCGTCGCGGTCGGTCGCCCAGAACGAGCCCCAGCCATCGTCCTCGCCCTCGGCGGACAAGAAGAGCTGGGCCCCGGTCGCCTCGGCAAGGTCGCGAGCGCCCGACAGGAAGTCGGCGTGGATGTGGGTCTCGGCGACGTGCGTGATGGTCAGGCCCTCGCTCGCGGCGATGGCGAGGTAGCGGTCGATGTCACGCTCGGGGTCGACGACGAGCGCCTGCTTGGTGCGCTGGCAGCCGATGAGGTAGGCGTATTGGGCAAGCGTGCGGTCGGTGATCTGGCGGAGCAGCATGGGAGTCGAGGCTAGAATCAGGGGAGGTACGCAGTCGGGGTCGGAGAATTCCCGGGCGGCGTCAGTGGGGGAGGTGGTCGCGGAGGGCGGCGTAGGCCCAGGTCCCGGCGAGCGCGGCGACGAGCGCCGCGAGCATCACCGAGATCCCGCCGCCGAGCAAGGCGAAGAGCGGGCCGGGGCAGGCACCGAGCAGCGCCCAGCCCAAGCCGAACACGGTGCCGCCCATCCAGTACCGGGCGCCGGGCACGCGCGAGCCGCCCCAGGCCTTGGGGCTGAGCTCGATCGGCTCGCCGTGGACGGTCGTCAGGCCCAGCCGCTTGATGACGACGAGCGACAGCGCCGCCGTGACGACGGCCGACCCGATGATGCCGTACATGTGGAACGACTCGAACCGGAACATCTCGTAGATCCGGAACCACGAGATCACCTGGCTCTGGGTAAACACCAGGCCGACGAGCGCGCCGAGCACGCCGTAGACGCCGAGGGCGAGGGGCGCGTTGCCCTCGGCGATGGCGCGGTCGCGGAGCGCGACGGGCACCTGCTCGGCGTCGGTGCACTCGTCCGGGAGGTCGACGTGGGGAGCGGCGATGGCGGGCGCGGGCGCCTCGGCGACCTGGGGCGTGTCGACGCAGTTTTGGGGAGCCGCTGCGCCCTCCGCGTCGGGCTGGCGGAATAGGGGGGTGGGGGTGCGCATGTCTAGGCGAGGAGGAGCGGGAGGAGCAGGTGGGTGACCGCCAAGCCGCCGACGAAGAAGCCGACGACGGCGACGAGCGACGGGATCTGGAGGTCGGCGAGCCCGGAGATGGCGTGGCCCGAGGTGCAGCCGCCGGCCCAGCGGGCGCCGAAGCCGACCAAAAACCCGCCGCCCAACACCATCACCGCGCCGACGGGCGTGGCCAGGGCGGACCATGAGATGAGCTGGGTCGGGACGTACCCGGCCAGGTCGGTGATGCCCAGGCTCACGAGCGAGGCGACGGTGTCGGGCGACAGGGCGAGCGGCGCGCCGGGGGTGGCGAACACGCGCAGGCCCAGGAAGCCGCCGACGGCGATCCCGACGACGAAGACGAGATTCCACAAGCCGGCCGAGCGCCAGTCGTAGCGCAGGAAGGAGGGCTTGCCGGGGAGCGGGAGCGCGGCGCAGGCGTGGCGGAGGTTCGCCGAGACGCCGAACACTTTGCCGCCGAACAGCAGGAGGGCCGGCACGATGAGCCCGATGAGGGGCCCGGCGACGTACCAGGGGAGGGGGGAGACGGGATCCATGCGAGGAGTACAACTGGTTGGTTGATCATACAACTGTCCAGTTGTCTCGATGATTCACGAAGGAACGACAAAGGTCCCAGGGCCTAGCTTGCGCCATGCCCGACGCCCCGCTCGTCCCGCCCGACCTCGTCGACGCCGCCGCCGCGCGGTTCCGCCTCTTGGGCGACCCCACGCGGTTGCGCGTCTTGCGCGCCCTCTACGACGTCGACGAGCGGACCGTGCAGGAACTGGCCGACGACACGGGCCAGAGCCACGCCAACACGTCGAAGCACCTCCGCCTGCTGGCGGAGGCGGGCGTGGTGGACGGCCGCCGCGACGGGCTCCACGTGCGCTACCGGATCACGGACCCCACGCTCCGGGCGCTCTGCGACTTGGTCTGCTCGGCGGTTGACGACTAGCCCGGCCTTGGGCCCAAGGTGGGGCGACCCCGTGTGATGAACTCTCCCGCCCCACCCTGTCATCCTGAGCTAGCGAAGGATCTCTACGCGAGCCTGCATGCCCAGACTTCCGGTCCCGACGGCCCGGGGCGCTGGCGTCGAGATCCTTCGCTAGCTCAGGATGACGATGGGGGGGCAGCCAATGCGGAGTTGGAGCAACACGGCTGGCAAGCCCTCCCTTCCGCTCGTCGCAAGCTGGAGGATCACGCTGAGATCCCTCGCGGGGCTCGGGATGACGTGATCTGGGCTGGTCAGCGGGTCCTCAGGAGCTCTTGCGCAGCGTCGAGAGGCCGAAGGGGAGGTACAGCGGGCACGTCCCGACGGCGGAGGTCGCCAGCAGGATGACGCCCACGATGCCGGCGACCCAGGCCATCGTGCCGCCTAAGAAGAAGAAGGCGGCGACCAGGAGCACGGCCCCGACGACGAGGCGGAGGGTGCGGTCGATGGAGCCCATGTTGAGAGTCATGACGGCAGGGGAGAGGGTGTCCGTCGAAGATGGGCCGCCGGGGAGACGCGCGCCAGTGGGACGGCGCGCGCGCGCTTGCGGCGTGGCGCCGCACGGCGACCGCGGGCTGTAGGGGCCGCCCCCACAGCCCGCGCGGGGAGCGGACGGCGAGGCCCCGAGCGTGCCGCCGCCGCAGGGCCCATGAGCCCGCCGGGAGCTTGGCAGACGTCACCCCACCCGCCCCCGATGTCCGAGCTCCCGTCTGCGGGTTCCCCGTCCGCCGCCGTCGTGGTCCTCGCCAGCGAGACCCCGCCCGACGCCGCCTCCCGCTTCGAGGTCTTCCGCTACGACGACCAGATCGTGCGGTGGTTCGTGATCGCGACGTCCACCTGGGGCTTTGTCGGGATGCTGGTCGGCGCCCTGCTGGCGCTGCAGCTGCCGTACCCCGAGGCCAACTGGGGCGAGTACCTCAGCTTCGGGCGGTTGCGGCCGCTGCACACGAACGCGGTCATCTTCGCCTTCGCGGGGAACGCCATCTTCGCCGCCATCTACTACAGCACGCAGCGGCTGTGCAAGGCGCGGATGTTCTCCGACGTGATGAGCCGGGTCCACTTCTGGGGCTGGCAGGCCATCATCGTCGCCGCTGCCATCACCCTGCCCCTCGGCATCACCACCTCCAAGGAGTACGCCGAGCTGGAGTGGCCCATCGACATCGCGATCACCGTCGTCTGGGTCGTGTTCGCGGTCAACTTTTTCGGGACGCTGTGGCGCCGCCGCGAGCCCCACATGTACGTCGCGCTGTGGTTCTACATCGCGACGATCGTGACGGTCGCCGTGCTCCACATCGGCAACTCGCTGGCGCTGCCCGTCGGGCTGTTCAAGAGCTACCCGATCTACATGGGCGTGCAGGACGCCCTCGTGCAGTGGTGGTACGGTCACAACGCCGTCGCCTTTTTCCTGACGACGCCGTTTCTGGGGCTGATGTACTACTTCCTGCCCAAGGCGGCGGAGCGGCCCATCTTCTCGTACCGGCTGAGCATCGTCCACTTCTGGAGCCTGGTGTTCATCTACATCTGGGCGGGCCCGCACCACCTCCAGTACACCGCCGTCCCCGAGTGGGCCGCGACGCTGGGCATGGTGTTCAGCGTGATGCTGTGGATGCCGTCGTGGGGCGGCATGATCAACGGCCTGTTCACCCTGCGCGGCGCGTGGCACAAGCTCCGCGACAGCGTCGTCCTCAAGATGTTCGTCGTCGGGATCACCTTCTATGGGATGGCCACCTTCGAGGGCCCCGCGCTGTCCATCAAGACCGTCAACGCGCTCTCGCACTACACGGACTGGAACATCGCGCACGTCCACTCGGGCGCGCTCGGCTGGAACGGCTTCATGACCTTCGGGATGATCTACTGGCTGATCCCTAAGCTGTGGCGGCGGCCGCTGTGGAGCCCCAAGCTGGCGACGTGGCACTTCTGGATCGCCACCATCGGCATCCTGCTCTACGTGCTCGCGATGTACGCCAGCGGGGTGACGCAGGGCCTGATGTGGCGGGCCTTCGACGACGCCGGCCGCCTGCTCTACCCCGACTTCCTCGAGAGCGTCGTCCAGGTCCGCCCGATGTACTGGGTCCGGCTGATCGGCGGGACGATGTACCTCACCGGCGTGGTGTTCATGCTCATCAACCTGTGGGCGACCATCCGCAGCGCGCCGAAGGACCTGCCCGACCCCGCCGTCGCCGTCCCCCGCCGCCCGGCCTCCGGCGACGGCGGCGCGGGCGCCGTCCCCTCTCTCGCCTAGCGCCATGGACCGCCCGCCCGACCCGGCCCCCCCGGCCGCTCCCGCCCTGGAGCCCGACGCCCCCGTCCTCCCGCTCGCCATCCGCCCGTGCGGCACCGACGGCACGTGCTGCGGGAGCTGCCGCGCCGCCGCCGACGCCAGCCCCCCGGCGCCCCCCACGCCCCCCTCCCGATGAGCCGCTTTCTCCGCGCGAATGGCCTCCACCGACGCATCGAAGGCTGGCCGCTCGTGTTCACCGTCCTGACGACGCTGGCGATCCTGGTCGGCACCGTCGTCGAGTTCGCCCCCGTGTTCCTGATCGGCGGGGCCGTCGAGCCCATGGCAACGCTGGAGCCGTACACGCCCCTCGAGCTGGCGGGGCGCGACATCTACATCGCCGAGGGGTGCAACAACTGCCACAGCCAGCAGGTGCGGCCGTTCCAGCACGAGGCGCTCCGCTACGGCCCGGCCTCGACGGCCGCCGAGGGCGCGTATGAGACGCCCCACCTGTGGGGCTCGAAGCGGACCGGGCCCGACGTGGCGCGCCTGGGCGGCAAGTACCCGTCGCTGTGGCACGTGCGCCACATGGAGGACCCGCGCTCGACGAGCCCGCAGTCCATTATGCCGCCGTACCCGCACCTGCTGGCGACGCCGCTCGACATGGGCGGCCTCCAGGGCAAGATGCGCGGGCTCCGTGCGCTCGGCGTCCCCTACACCGACGCCGAGATCGACGGCGCCGTCGCGAGCGCCCAGGCGCAGGCGGGCGCGATCGCGGCGGAGGTCGCCAGCCAGGGCGGGCCGGACCGACTCGCCAACAAAGAGATCATGGCGATGGTCGCCTACCTCCAGCGGCTGGGCGTCGACCGCGCCCGGTCCGACAGCCTGGACGCGGCCTCGCTCGCCCTCGCCCCGTAGCGCCATGTGGAAAGAGACCGTCCGTGCCCTGCAGACCGGCGCGCTCGCCGAGGTGGCCGTCGTCGCCTTCGTGGTCGCCTTCCTGCTGGTCGTCGCCTACGCCTTCACCCTGCCGCGCCGCCAGCGCGAGGCGCTCAAGCGCCAGCCGCTCGACGACGCCCTGCCCTTCCTGGACCCCGAGGACACTGATGCCTGACCATCCCGCCGCCGGCTTGGGCGACAACGCCCCGGGCCAGACTGCGCCCGACCCCGACTCGCCGCTCCGCACGCCCCACGCTACGCTTCCCGAGGCCGCCGTCGGCGCCGAGGCCGTCGACCGGGTGATCGATGGGCACACCTACGACGGCATCCGCGAGTACGACAACCCGATGCCAGGCTGGTGGGTCGCCCTGTTCTGGGCCGGCATTGTCTTCGCGCCGTTCTACATGCTGGGCGTCCACGTTTTCGACTGGATCGACACCTACGAGGAGGACTTCGCCGAGCGCGGCGAGCAGCTCGAGGCTGTCCGTCTGGCGTACGCGTCGACGGGCCCGGCCTTCAAAACCGACCCCGGCGCGCTGGCGGAGTACGCCACGAACCAAGAGATGGCGGAGGCGGGCGCGGTCCACTTTGCCGCCATCTGCGCGGCCTGCCACGGCGCCGCCGGCGAGGGCGTCATCGGACCCAACCTGACGGACGCGTACTGGATCCACGGAGCCGACCCGGAGCAGATCTGGACCTCGATCACGGTCGGCTTCCCGACGAAGGGCATGCCCCCGATGGACGGCCAGCTCGGCGAGGAGGAGCGGGCAGAAGTGCTGGCGTACATCGTCTCGATCCAGGGCACCGACCCGCCGAACGCCAAGGGCCCCGAGGGCGAGCCGGCGCTCTGACCGTGCCCGCCTCGGTCGCGTAGCCGGCGCCCCCGGCGCGACCCCAAGGTGGGCGGGACTGACTCACGAGGCGGCGTCCACTTCCCAGACGGGCATCACGCGGAGGCGGTCGAGGTCGTCGGGAAGGTCGGCCGGGGCGCTCGTTCGCGGGGCGGGCAGGATCACGGTCACAGTCGTGCCTGCGCCGGGCGCCGTCTCCAGGTCGATGGTGCCGCCGTGGCCCGCCGTCACGATGTCGTAGGCGAGCGACAAGCCCAGGCCCGTCCCTTCGCCAGGCGCCTTGGTGGTGTAAAACGGCTCGAAGGCGCGCGCCTGTGTCTCTGGGTCCATGCCCATCCCGAGGTCGGCAACCTGGATGGTGACGGCGTCGCCCTCCCGCCGCGAGCGCACGGTGACCGGAGAGGGCGCGTCCGCGGTGGCGTCGAGCGCGTTGTTGATCAGGCTGAGCGTGAGCTGGACGATGCCCTCGGCGGCGACCGCGACCGTCCCCACAGCCGGGTCAAGGTCGAGGTCGATGGCCGGGTCGGTGGCGCTCCGGGGCGTCCCTTCGGCGGCGAGCCGGAGCAGCCCGTTCACGTCCGACGGCACGTGCTCGACGTTCTGCCCACGCGCGTGCAGCATCATGCCTTGTACGATCCGGTCTGCGAGGCGGCCGTGGTCGCGGATGCGCTCGGCGTTGTCGGCGAGGTCCGCCAGCAGCGGCTCCAGGTCCGGCAGCGCGTCGCCGACAGAGCGCTCGGGGTCGGCGCGGAGGTCGTCGCCGATCTCGGCCGTCAGCTCGACGGAGAGGTCGGCGAAGTTGGTCACGAAGTTGAGCGGGTTCTTGATCTCGTGCGCGATGCCCGCCGTGAGCCGACCGAGCGACGCCAGCTTCTCGGCCTGGACGAGCCGCCCCTGCGCCTCGCGCAGATCCGCGAGCGACTGCTCCAGAGCGTCCCGCTGGCGGCCGAGTGCGTCGACGGCGTCGCGGAGCGAGCGCGTGCGGTCGGAGACGCGGCTTTCGAGGGCGTCGGCGTAGTCGCGCAGGCTCCCCTCGGCCGTTTCCAACGAGGCCATCATGGCGTTGAAGCGGCGCGCGAGCAGGCCCATCTCGTCGTTTGTGCGGACGGACAGCCGGACGCCCCGGCGCCCCCGGTCGACGCGTTCGAGCCCGGCCGTCAGCGCGGCGATCGGGTCGAGCACGCCGCGGCGCAGGAAGACGGGGATCAGCAGGATGACGACGAGCGTGGCGCCGAGCACGAGCCCGAGCATCCGGACCGTCCGCCCTTGGGCGAGGGGGGCGTACCGCGCGCCGTACGGGTCGACCAGCGACGTGCCGGGCGCGAGCGTGGCGGGCGATTCCCAGGCGAAGGCGGCCTCTTGGACCTCACCGCTGCCGGTCAGCAGTCCGGCCGATCCGCCCGTCGGAAAGCGGCGCGGGCCGCGATACGCGATCTCGACCGTGCCGTCGGGCCACAACGTCGCGCGGTGCGCCGAGCGCTCGCCGCCGGTGCCGAGGATCTCCCAGTGGACGTCCAGGCGGTCGGGGCTGGCCGCGACGCGGGGCGGCCCGAGCGCGTCGATGTCGAGCGGTAGCGCAAACGCAATCACCATCGGGTGGTCCGGGCGAGGCTGGTCGTCGATGCCGATGCAAAACAGCGTGCACGGCTCAGGCTCGTCGAAGGCGAGATAGGGGAGGGGCGTCAGGCCGACCTCACGGTAGCGCTCGCCGCCGATCGGGAAGTCGAACGGAAGGCGCAGCAGCCACTGGTCGGCCGCGGCGGGGGCGCCCCGTGGCGCGGCGTCGATGCGGCCGGTGTCGACGGCGCGGGTGACGGCGTAGCCGCCGCCGTCGTCGGGCTGGAAGCGGACGGTGACCTCGGTCGGGACCCTGTTGCCGGCCGCTTGCGCCAGTTCGGCCGGCCGCAGCAGCGCCATGCTCGTCAGGCCCAGCAGCGCCAGCATCACGCCGAGCGTGATGCCGACCAGCTTGGCCTGCACCGTCGTCGGCTCGGGCGCGTGGTTGATGAACACGACGATCAAGCCCACGTCCAGGACCAACTCGAACAGCAGCGAGCTGTACTGGATGGCGAGCGGCGGCAAGACGCCGACGGTCGAGAGGGCGTTGATGGACGCCAGCACCACGATCAGCAGCGACAGCCCGGCCATCGCGCGGTGGCCCGTCGCCGACGACCGCCGCGCCGAGGCGCGCGGACCCGACCGCGACAGCCGGCCCAGGCGCTCCGCCTGCCGCAGGTGGACGGCGAGCGCGCCGATCGTCGTCGCCAGCAGGAAGGCGCCGTAGGCGTAGAGCAGCGGCTCCAGCAGCCCCTCGGCGAGCGTGACCTGGGCGACGGCCGTCGCCGCCAGCAGCCCGGCCAGCGCCAGCGCGGCGACGGCCGACACGATCCGCTCCTCGCGGCGGAAGGGCCGCGCCAGGAACGTGTACGCCAGCCGCAGCCCCGCAAAGCCCGCCACGCCGACGCCCACGTACAGGCCGATGCTGAACCGGATCGACCACGTGGCCGACGAGGGGGCGATCGTCGCGAGCGCGAAGCACAGGGCAAAGATCAGGTTGCCTGCGAACAGAGCCGTCAGCCACCACGCCGAGCGCGTCTTGCGGCGGATCGAGAGCAGGTAGGCCCCCGCGAGCCCCGCCATCAACGCCTGACACACCAGGGGGACGACTTCCGGGGACAGGGAGAACGACGGCATGACGAGACGACCTCTACGTATCGATAGGTACGACATTGGGAATGAGCGGGTTACAGGGGTCTGTGCGCGTGCGTGTGAGGGATGTCCCCACACGCTGCCCCGCGCCGGGACGGCAGGGCGCAGGGCGGACCGCCGCCGCCCGCCCGAGCCCTGCCGGGCCACCTTAGCGGCCGTTCCCCCGCATCCGTGCCCGCCCTCATCCCCTCCGACGACGTCGGCATTCTCGAGTCTCCCGAAGAGGTGCTGTCGACGCTCCACCGCGACGGCTCGCGCCGCTGGCTCTACCCGACGCCCGCGACGGGTCGCTTCTGGCGTCGCCGGCTCGTCG
This sequence comes from Rubrivirga aquatilis, assembly GCF_046845665.1. GTDB lineage: Bacteria > Bacteroidota > Rhodothermia > Rhodothermales > Rubricoccaceae > Rubrivirga. The sequence goes on from NZ_CP177355.1 coordinate 1,349,158, forward strand.
TCGGGTGGGGGCTGATCGTCTTTTTTGTGGCCCTGCCCATCGTCCGGATCGGGGGCAAGCCGGCTGTGTTGCTCGACGTGGCGGCGCGCGAGTTCACGTTCGTCGGCTTCACCTTCTACCCGACCGACACGTTCCTGCTGCTCCTGGTCGGCATCGCGATCCTGGTGACGGTCGCGCTCGGGACGGCGCTCTTGGGGCGCGTGTGGTGCGGCTGGGGCTGCCCGCAGACGGTCTACCTCGAGTTTCTATATCGCCCCGTCGAGCGCTTTGTCGAGGGCCCCGAGCACGTCCGCGCCCGGCGCGACGCGGGGCCGTGGACGGTCGACAAGGCGTGGCGCAAGGGGACCAAGTGGTCGGTCTACGTGCTCGTCTCCGCCTTTCTCGCGCACACCTTCACGGCGTACATCGTCGGCTGGGAGGACTTGCTGTCGTGGATGACCGACGCGCCGACGGCGCACTGGGGCACGTTTGTGCTCGCGGCGCTCACGACCGGCCTCGTCCTGTTCGACTTCGGCATCTTCCGCGAGCAGATGTGCACCATCACCTGCCCCTACGGCCGGTTCCAGTCGATCCTGCTCGACCCCGACTCGCTCATCGTCAGTTACGACCCTGGGCGTGGGGAGCCCCGCGCCAAGCGCGGCAAAAAGGCGCTCGCGGCCGAGCGCGCCGGCGACCGGCCCCCGCTCGGCGACTGCATCGACTGCGGCGCGTGCGTGCGGACGTGCCCGACGGGCATCGACATCCGCGACGGCCTCCAGATGGAGTGCATCGCCTGCACCCAGTGCATCGACGCCTGCGACGACATCATGGACGCGATCGACCTGCCGCGCGGGCTGATCCGGTACACGTCCGAGCGGGCGCTGGAAGGGGCGAAGACCCGCGTCGTGCGGGGGCGGACCGTCGCGTACGGGCTGCTGCTGGTGGCCGTCGCCTCCATCTTTACGGTCGCCCTGACCACGCGGCACGCCTACGACGTGTCGGTCGCCCGGTCCGTCGGCGCCCCGTACGTGGTGCTGGAGGACGGGCGCGTGGCCAACCGCGTCCGCGTGCGCGTGCGGAACCAGACGGCAACGGCGGGGACGTTCCGCGTCGAGCTGGCGTCGCCGGCCGACGGCGTGGTCCGCCTGGGCGCGGCGATGCCGATGGCCGTGGGCCCGGGCGAGATGGTGCGCGTCGAGGGCTTTTTGGTGGTCCCGGCGGCGGCGGTCGCGAATGGGCAGGCTCGGGCGACGGTGCGGCTGGTGTTCGCGGATGGCACCACACGCGAGGCGTCGTTCACCCTCCTGGGCCCGAGCCGGTGATGGTGTGGGGCGCACCCCCACACGGCGTGTGGGGGCCGGACGGCGCGGGCGTGAGCGGGCGCCGGGCCGGAGCGCGTCGAGGGGCTGGCGATCCTGACGCCATGCCCGAGCCCGAGCGCCGCCCGCCCCTCGTCCCGAGCCACATCGCGTGGCCGGCCTTTGTCGTGTTCCTGCTCGCGATCACCATCGCGATGGTGGCCATCACCGTGACCGCCGCGCGGTCGGACGGCGGCGCGCGGCCCGTCGAGACCGTCGCGCCGGGCGAATGAGCAGCACGGCCCCGGCCGCCGTCGAGGCGGCGTGCGCGCACTGCGGGCTGCCCGTCGGCCGCCGCCCCGTGCCCACGGCCGCGGGCGAGCCGTGCTGCTGCCGGGGCTGCGCCGTCGTCCGCGACGCGCTCGCGAGCGCCGGGCTCGGCGACCGCTACGATCAACTCCGCGCGCTCACCCCGCCAGCCGGCCAGCGGCCCCAGGCGCCCGACGCGCTCGCGCTGGCGGAGCTCGACCGCGACGCCTTCGTCGCCGAGTCCACGCGCCCGCTCGACGGGGGCCTGCGCGAGGCGCGGCTCTTTCTCGACGGCGCGCACTGCGCCGCGTGCGTCTGGCTCGTCGAGCGGCTGCCCCACGAGGTATCGGGCGTCGCGAGCGTCCGCCTCGATCTGGCGCGGGCGCGGCTGACCGTCGCCTTCGATCCCCGCGAGGTCCGGCTGGGGGAAGTGGGCCGGTGGCTGGCGCGGTTCGGCTACGCCCTCCGTCCGTCGGCGCCCGAGACCGGCGCCGCGAGCGACGCCGAGCGGTCGCTGCTGGTGCGGGTGGGCGTGGCGTGGGCGCTCGCCGGCAACACGATGCTGCTCGCGTTCGCGCTGTACAGCGGCCTCGATTCCGGGCCGCTGGCGACGGCCGCGCGGTGGGCCTCGCTGGCGCTCGCGGTCCCGGCGGTCGGCTACGGGGCCGCCCCGTTCTTCCGCCGCGCCTGGGGATCGGTCGGGCTCGCGTGGCGCGCGCGTGACGTGCGGCGGCTCCATCTCGACACGCCGATCGCGCTTGGGATCGCCGTCGGCGCCGGGCAGAGCGCCGTCGCGACGGTCACCGGCCACGGCGAGGTCTGGTTCGACTCGGTGACCGTTTTGATCGCGGCACTTTTGACGGCCCGGTGGCTCCAGCTGCGGAGCCGGCGCCGGGCGGGCGAGGCGTCGGAGCGGCTGCTCGCGCTCGTCCCCCGCGTCGCGCGGCGTGTGGTCGACGGCGTCGGCGAGACGGTCGAGGTGGACGAGCTGGCGCCGGGCGATCTCGTCGAGGTCAGGGCCGGCGAGGTCGTCCCGGCCGACGGGACCGTCGACACGGGCGCCAGCCACATCGACCGCGCGGCGCTCACCGGCGAATCGCGCCCCGAGCCCGTCGCCGTGGGCGACCCCGTCGAGGCGGGCACGACGAATCTCCGCTCGCCGCTCCGCGTCCGCGTCCGCGCCGTCGGCGCCGCCACGCGCGTCGGGCGGCTGCTCGACTGGGTCGAGCGCGGCGACACAGGTCGGGCGCCCGTCGTGCTGTGGGCCGACCGCGTCGGCGGCGTGTTCGTGCTCGGCGTGCTCGCGCTCGCGGCGCTGACGGTCGCGGTGTGGCTCCGGCTCGACCCGGCCCAGATGCCCGCGCACCTGACGGCGCTGCTCGTCATCACCTGCCCGTGCGCGCTGGGGATGGCGACGCCGCTCGCGCTCGCGGTCGCCCAGGGCCGCGCCGCCCGCGTTGGGCTCTTCGTCAAGGCCGAGGGCACCGTCCAGCGATTGACCGACGTGGACACCGTCGTGCTCGACAAGACGGGCACGCTCACCGAAGGCCGGATGGCGGTCGTCGACGTGTGGGGCGACGAGTCCGCGCTGGCCGTCGCGTCGGCGCTCGAATCCACCACGACGCACCCGCTCGCGGACGCCATCGGGCGGTACGCGGAGGCCGCCCACGAGCCGGTCACCGACGCCGAGTCGGTCGGCGGGGCGGGTGTTCGGGGCGTGGTCGGCGGGCGCCGCGTGACGGTCGGGCGGCCGTCGTGGGTCGCCGCCGAGACCGGGCCGCTGCCTTCCGCGATGGAGGCGGCGCTCGCCGAGTGGGCCGCGGCCGGCCACACGCCGGTCGCCGTCGCCGTCGACGGCCACGCCGTAGCGGCGCTGGCGGTCGGCGACGACCTCCGCGACGGCGCCGCCGACCTCGTGACCCGGCTCCGCGCCCGGGGCGTCGACGTCTACCTCTTGTCCGGCGACGCCCCTGCGACGGTCGCCGCCGTCGCCGCCCGGCTCCGGGTCGACGGCGCCCGGGGCGGCGTCTCGCCCGAGGGCAAGCGCCAAGCGGTCGCCGCGCTTCAAGCGGAGGGCCGGACCGTGCTCATGGTGGGCGACGGCGTCAACGACGCGGCCTCGCTCCGGCAGGCGGACGTGGGCGCGGCCGTCGGCGGCGGCACGACCGCCGCGCTCGTCGCGGCCGACCTCTTCTTGACCCGGCGCGGGCTCGCGCCTCTCTTGGACGTGCTCGACGGCGCCGACGCTGCGATGCGGACGGTCCGCCGCCTGCTCACCGTGTCGCTGGCCTACAACGTGCTCGGCGCCGCCGCCGCCGTCGCCGGGCTCGTGACGCCGCTGGTGGCCGCCGCCGCGATGCCCGTGTCGTCGCTGGCGGTCGTCGCGCTCGCGCTCGCCCAGCCCTCCTTCCGCTCATGAACGTCCTCTACCTGCTCGTGCCGCTTGCCCTCGCCCTCGGCCTGGGCGGCGTCGCCGCCTTCCGATGGGCCGTCCGCGACGGCCAGTTCGACGACGTCGACACCCCCGCCCTCCGCATCCTCCTCGACGACCCCGACGACCATGCCTGACCCGAAGCCCCGCTCCGCCGCCCTCGCGGCCCCGACCCCGTCTGCCCCGGTCGACGGCGCCGTCGTGCCCCTCGACGCGGCGACGTTCCGCTGGTCGGCCCCGCCCGGCGCCACGGCGTTCGACCTCCGCATCGCGTCCGCGTCCACCCCCGAGTCCCCGGTCGTGGATCTGGCGGGCCTGCCGACGACGGAGGCCACGGTCGCTGACGCCTTGCCTGCGGGCCCGTGTGTGTGGTGGGTCCGGCGCGAGGGCGGGCCGTGGAGCGCTGCCGCCCAGTTTGTGGCCGGGACCGCCGCCGATCTCGAGGTCGTGCGCAAGCAGGAGGGGGCTGCCGCCGAGAGCCAGCGGGCCGCCCGTCGCGAGCCCGCCGCCCCGGCCGGTCCGCCGCCCGCGCCCGTCTGGCCCCACGCCACGGGCGCCGCCCTCCCCGATGCGGCCCCGCTCGACTGGGCGACCGTCTCCGGCTTCGGCGCGCCCGCTCGCGCCGATCTCCCGGTCCTCGACGTGGCTGCGCCCGCCGTCCGGTCGCCGCTCGGCGGCGAGGTGGTCGACGCCGCCGTCGTCTCGCTGCAGTGGACGGCCGCGTCGGGCGCCGTCGGCTACGACGTGGAGCTCTCCCCCGACCCGTCCTTCGACGCCGTGGTGCTGGCGCTCGACGCGGGCTCGGCGACCGAGATCGGGCTGCCTGAGGTGGTGCCCGCGGCCGGCCACCGTCTCCTCTGGCGCGTCCGCGCCCGGACCCCGCTCGGCGCAACGCCGTGGAGCCGCTACGGCCGGTTCTACCCCGCGCCCCTCGCCGCCGTCGACGCGTTCCACACCGCCCTCGACGCCGCCCTGGCCGCCGATCGCCGCCGCCGCGACTACGACCGGGAATCGCACGACCGCGAGCTGGCGCTGCTGCCCGTCTACGAGCGGGAGGCCGACCTCTCGGAGTCCGGGACCGCCGCCGCGCTGCTCGTCGTGATGACGGTGACAATGGCCGCCGGGTTCGGTCTCTTGATCCTCTCGGCCCTGTTCTAGGGTCCTCGTGTTCGGGGCCTCCGGTGAGGCGTAGGGGCGACCCGCCGAGTCGCCCCTACCGAGCGTCGAGGCTACGGACGGGCCTCAGTGGTCGGAGACCGTGCACAGCACCTGGGTCGGTCCGGCATGGGTGGGCGTGAGGGCGTGCGCGCCGCGCGCGACCGTGAGCAGTCCCATCGCCACGACGACGACGCCCGCCAGCCGCTGGAGCCGGGCCCGGCCGCCGGGGCGGAGCCGCCCGCTCAGCCAGCCCGTCGCCGCCAGCGCGGGGACCGTCGCCAGCCCGAAGACGGCCATCGTGAGCGCGCCTCGCCCCGCGCTGCCCGACGCGGCGGCCACCGCCAGCATCCCGTAGACCAGCCCGCACGGCAGGAGCCCGTTGACGGCGCCGAGCGCCACCAGCGCACCGCGACGCTCCGACACCACCAGGCGGCCGATCACGGGCCCGAACCGCGCGCCCAGCGTGGACGCGCCCGCCCGCCGGGGCCAGACGCCGCAGACCGCCAGCCCGGCCACCACCATCGCAGCGCCCAGGCCGACCGCGAGCACTCCGCCGAGCCCCGCAAGCGGCTCGCGCAGGGCGAACCCGGCGGCGCCCGCCAGCGCCCCGAACGCTGTGTAGGTCAGGGTCTTGCCGGCGAAGTAGGCCGTCTGGCGGCGGGCGATGCTCGGGCCATCGCCGAGGCCGAGCAAGGCGACGAAGCCGCCGCACATCCCGACGCAGTGGGCGCTCCCGAGGAGGCCCGCGAGAGCGGCGGCGGCGAGGTTGAGCATGGGCCTGAGCCTACCGAGGCGCGGGCGCTAGATCTGCGGGGGCGCCAGCCGTGGCCCTGCCGGGGAATCCCGCACATCCCGCCGTCAGCAGGCCGCCGCCATCCCCGCCGACCGGCTGGCGTCCGCGGTGCGATGTTCAGATGCCCCCGCACCGCTCCCCCATGATGGTCTCTGCTTCCCGGATTGCCGTGCTCGCCGTGGCGTGCCTCGTCGTCGCTGGCGGCTGCAAGTCGTCGGCCGGCCCCAGCCTCATCCTGCACGACGCTCGCGTCTACACCTTGTCGTGGGCGGCCCCGGATATCGAAGGGCGCCCGGCTGCGGATGCGCCCTTCGACGGGGAGCGATGGACGCCGGATGCCTCTGCCGTCGTCATCGAGGACGGCCGCATTGTGTTCGTCGGCGCCGACGACCAAGCGCTCGCGATGCGCGGCGCCGACACGCGCGTAGTCGATCTGGACGGCGCCGTCGTCGTGCCCGGACTCGTCGAGAGCCACGGGCACTTGCACGAGATCGGCGAGAAGGCCGAGGAGATCTCGCTCGTCGGCGTCCGCACCGAGGCGGAGATGGCCGAGCGGCTGGCCGCGGCGGATCGGCCGCAAGGCGAGTGGATCCTGGGGACGGGCTGGGACGAGGGCGACTGGGCCGACGCCCTGCCCGACCGCGCGTTTCTGGACGCGCTGTTCCCCGACCGTCCCGTCGTGCTGAAGGGCTTGCGCGGGTTCGGCACGTTCGGGAATGCGCGAGCGCTGGCGGCCGCGGGGCTCGGGCCGGAGACCGACGACCCCGTTGGCGGGACACTCGTGCGGCGCCCCGACGGCTCGCTGAGCGGCGTGCTGCTCAACAACGCCACCGATCTGCTCAACGACGCCGTGCCGCCCCGCTCGCTCGCGCACAAGCGACGGATCCTGCGCCACGGGATGGACGAGCTGCTCCGGGCCGGCTACGTCTCCACCCACCACGCGGGCGTGCGGACCGACTACCTCCCGGCCTACCAAGCGCTCGCCGCGTCCGATTCGCTGCCGATGCGCGTCGAGGCGATGCTGGCGGTCGGCGTCCCGGGCGCGCCGGATGTGGCAGAGTGGACGCAGCGAGGGCCGACGACCGATCCGGAGGCGATGCTCCAGATCCGCGCCGTCAAGGCGTACTACGACGGATCTTTGGGCTCGCGCGGCGCCAAGCTCCTCGACGACTACGCGGACCAGCCCGGCCACCGGGGCATCGCGGGCGCCGACTACGGCTTCGACCCCGAGGCCACCGAGGCGTTTATCGCGGCCGGCTTTCAGGCGGGCATCCACGCCATCGGCGACGCGGGCAACCGCGAGGTCCTCGACTTTTACGAGGCGGTGTTCTCGCGCCACCCCGAGGCTCGCGCGCTGCGTCACCGCGTCGAGCACGCCCAGGTCGTCCACCCGGACGATGTCGAGCGGTTCGGAGCGTTGAACCTGGTGGTCTCGATGGAACCGGGGCACGCCGTGGAGGACAGCCCGTGGGCCGAGAACCGGCTGGGGCCCGAGCGTGTGCGCGGCGCCTATGCCTGGCGCTCGCTCCGCCGGGGCGGTGCGCTGCTTCTCTTCAACGCGGACTTTACCGGGACCGACTGGTCGATTTTCTACGGGCTCTACGCTGCCGTCACCCGGCGGATGAAGGACGGCTCGCCGGACGGGGGGTGGTACCCGGGCGAGGCGGTCACGGCCGAGGAGGCACTCCGGGCGTACACCGCCTGGCCCGCGCGAGCGTCGGGGATTGAGGATCAGACGGGGTCGCTGGCGGCCGGCAAGTGGGCGGACCTCACGGTGCTCGACCTCGACCCCCTGAACACGCCCCCCGACTCGCTGCTGGCGGGCTCCGTCGTGATGACGGTCGTAGGCGGGTCGGTCCGGTTCGAGGCGGCGGACGAGTAGGCCGTCCGTTCCGGCGGGCGCGGGCTAGGCGCCCGCGTTCATGGCCGCGAACCGGGCGCCCCGCTTGACGTGGAGGAACAGGTTGACACCGCATGGTTCCTGCCCGATCCGGATGTCGTCGGGGGGGACGCCGCAGGCCACTGCGAGCCGAACGAGGTCGGCCTCGGTCCGGTGGAACAGGGGCCAGTCGCCGACGACCTCCATGTAGTCCCGCGACCGGTTGCGCGGGGAGAAGTTGCCGATAACGAGCTCCCCGTCGTCGGTCAGCAGGCCGAGGAGCCGCTCCAAGAGGAACTGGAAGCCCTTGTCGCCGAAGTAGTCGAACAGGCCCGCCGACCACACGAGGCGGAACCGCCGGTCGCTGGTGTACCGGAGGGCGTTGGCGTGCTTGAACGTGACGCGGTCGAGGAACGGCCCGCAGACGCCCCGCGCGTAAGCGATGGCGTCGGCGTCGGCGTCGACGCACTCGATGGTCAGGCGGGGGTCGGGGGCGTCGGAGAGGAGCTCGGCGACGTCGCGGGCGGGCCCGCTGGCCACATCGAGGATCGGGACTGGCCGGTCCGCCGGGGTCTCCCGCGCGATGGCGCGGGCGAGGTCGAGGAAGTAGGCCTTCCGGTGGCGGACGGCGATGGGGCCGTCCTGCGCGTGGAAGTACCGGTCCCAGTTTTGGAGGGTGGGGTCGTCCGTGACGTGCTCCCGGTACATCCGGTCGATGATCTCGTAGTCGCCGGGGTAGCCGTGGGGCTTGCGCAGGCTGAGGCCCTGGTTCGTTTCGAGCGAGAGGGCCCGGCCGAACGCCGCGCGGAGGGCACGGAGCTCTCCTTCGGAGAGCCGCCCAGCCCGGGTCTCAGCGGCGACCCGGGCGATCCACCGCCCGAACGCGGCGTACTCGTCCGGTGTCGGTCCGCCCGCCCCCACCAGCCGCTCAACGTCGCTGAGCAGCTGGCCGATCCGTAGGCCCGTCGGGGCCCGGTCGGCACAAGAGCCGCCATCGGTGCCCGACCGAGCCGTGGCGCTCGAAAGGGGAGAGGAGACATGCTGAGACATGGAGCTTTGGGGGGACGTTCAGGCTATCGGCGTGTGAGGATATGCCCTATAGGGCGCCGCCTGCATAGGACTGGTGTACCACTGGTTCGGTCGAGGCCCCGTCGCCTTGTGGGCACGGTGTGGCGCACTCGCGGAAGAGCGTCGGGAGGAGGTCGAGGAGCTGGCGCGTCGTGAACGGCTTGGGGAGGTAGTGGTCGAACCCGGCTCCCCGGAACCGTGCCTCGGACCCCGGCAAGGCGTACGCCGTCAGGGCGACGGCCGGTGTGCCGGAGTGCCCAGGGAGCCGCCGCAGGGCCGCCAGCAGCGCCACGCCATCCATGGTGTCCGTCAGGTTGATGTCGAGGAAGAAGGCATCGAACGGCTCGGCCGCCGCCCGGGCGAGCGCGGCCTGGGGGTCGCTCTCGAGCACGACCTCGCAGTACGGGCCGAGCCGGAGGGCCACGAGCTGCTGCATGATCTCGTTGTCCTCGACGTAGAGCACGCGCCGGCCGGTAGGGCCGAGAGCGAGGTGCCCGGCGATCGAGGCCGTACCGACCGCCGTCGTCCTCGGGAGCGTGACGGTGAACACGGTCCCCCGCCCCTTCTCGCTCTCGAGCCAGATGGCCCCTCCGATCTGGTCGAGCAGCCGCTTGGTGATGGCCAGGCCCAGGCCCGACCCCTCGAACGTCCGGTCGAGCCCGGTCGACTCTTGCTGGAACTCCTCGAAGAGCCGGGGGACAAACTCCGGTGAGATCCCGACCCCCGTGTCGGCGACGTGGAGGGCCACGGTGTGCTCGTCGGCTTCAAGCGTGACGGTCACGCCGCCGTCCTCGGTGAACTTGATGGCGTTCCCGACCAGGTTCGTCAACACCCGGCCCAGGCACGCCGAGTCGGTCTCGATGGCGAGGTCGGCCGGGACGTCGGCCTCGACCCGAAGCGTGAGCCCGCGGTTCTCCGCCAGCGACCGGAGCGGCTTGATGGCCTCGTGCACGAACGACACGGCGGGCACGGCGCGGCGCTCGATCGCTGCCGTCCCCCCCTCGAGCTGGGCGAGCCCCAACACCGACGTGACCGTGTCGAACAGCCGCTGGGAGCTCCGGCGGACGACGTCGGCGTACTCGCGGGTGTCGCCGGAGGCCTCCTCGGCGATGATCTCCGAGAACCCCAGGATGGCCGTGAGCGGCGTCCGCAACTCGTGGCTCATGTTGTTGAGGAGCGACGTCTTGAGCCGGAGCAGGTCCTCGGCCCGCTCTTTCGCCTGGACCAACTGCTCCTCGTAGCGGTGGCGGCGGAAGATGGCCTGGATGTAGGCCCGGTGGTCGATCGTCACGAGCCCGGCGCTGAGGTCGACGGGGACGACCTCGAGCTCGGCGCCGACGAGGAACACGTCTTCCGTGAACGGGGCGTCTTCGTGGACGTGCGCGTCGAACGCCTCCAGCGCCCGCTCCCGCTCGGCGGCCGGGAAGAGGTCGGCGAGCGGCATCCGGCGGATCTCCTCGAGGGTCCGGCCCAGAAACTCCTGGGCCTTCTCGTTCCCGTCGATGAGCAGGCCCGAGGCGGGGTCCGCAATCAAGATCGCGTCGCTGGCCGCGTTCATCAGGGTGTGGTACCGGTGCTCGACGGCCCGGGTCGAGGCGGCCGCCCGCATCTTGGCCGCGGCCACGACGTAGATCACCAGGGCCGTCGAGAACGCGCAGATCCAGACGAGCCACAGGTGTGCCTCCGGATCGGGAGCGAGGAGCCCCCCCACGACTGTCGCCACGAGCGTGAAGGCGAGGAAGTGGAGGAGCGGCGCGATCCGGTCGGTCAGCCCAAGGGTGAAGGCGACGCCCATCGCCATCAGCGCGAACAGAAGCCCGAGCGCATACGGGTAGGAGAACCCATTGGCCGTCGTGACCCCCACGATGTAGAGCATCAGGAGCCCGAAGTACGCCCGGACGAGCGCGACGAAGTGCCGCTCGACGCGGGCGTCCATATACGACAACGAGAGCAGCAGGAGCGCCACGACGGACAGCCCGAACCGAGCCCACAGCGGGTCGATGGCGTCCGGGAAGGCGGCCGTGTAGACGACGCCGAACAGCGGGCTCAGGACGCCGGCCAGCACGCAGAACACCCGGTACGTGCTGCGGTGGACGTCATCGGTGGCGACCCTAGCCGGGGCGCTGGCGGGGGGGCGAGGGCGGAGCATGACACACGGTGGGGCTCCGGGGTATCGCCAGCGGTGGCCAGTGGGTTAATCCACGCGGGTGTCCGGGCGCTGGGACCGGCGAGCCGGCGCTGAAGCCCCCCGCCTCGCCGGGGTGCACGGTCCGTCTCCCAGGAGGGGGAGATCCTCTTTTCCGGTGCCGAGGCGGGCCCAATCAAAACCGCCCCGCTGGCGGCGGCCAGCAGGGCGGGAGGGTGGAGCCAAGGAGAGTCGAACTCCTGACCTCTGCAGTGCGATTGCAGCGCTCTACCAACTGAGCTATGGCCCCTTACATGCCCCGGCCGCGGCCGGGGACAAACAGGATACCCGACCCGCCCGCCTGGCGCAACTGGCGCTCTGGGGACAATCGGTAAAGGACGACGCACTCTGCTGCCCCCGCCCCGCGCCTCAGTGGAGATCCAGTCGGGACCGGGCTGAGGCGGCACCATTGCGCCCGTCGCGCGTGTAGTCTGCACCCCCCTTTCGACTCCGGACTCTCCCGACCCCATGGCCGACCCCATCCGCGCGCGCGACACGCTCACCACCTCCGCCGGCTCCTATACCGTCTACCGCCTCGACGCCGTCGCCGAGGCGACCGGCGCCGACCTCGGCCGCCTGCCGTTCTCGATCAAGGTGCTCTTGGAGAACGCGGCCCGCCAGGCCGACCTGCCCGGCCCCGTCTCCGACGACGACGTGCGCAACCTGGCGGCCTACGACCCCGCCAAGCCCGCCGAGATCGAGATCCCGTACACGCCCGCTCGCGTGCTGCTGCAGGACTTTACCGGCGTCCCCGCCGTCGTCGACCTCGCCGCCCTCCGGTCCGCGATGGCTCGCAACGGCGGCGATCCCGAGGCCATCAACCCCCGCGTGCCCGTCGACTTGGTGATCGACCACTCCGTCCAGGTCGACTCGTTCGCGCTCCCGCAGGCGTTCCAGATCAACGCCGACATCGAGTTCCAGCGCAACGCCGAGCGCTACGAGTTCCTCCGGTGGGGGAGCAAGTCGTTCGAGAACTTCAGCGTCGTCCCGCCGGAGCGCGGGATCTGCCACCAGGTCAACCTCGAGTACCTCGCCAAGACGGTCTGGACCAGCCCCGGCGATGACGGCGTGCCCGTCGCGTATCCCGACACGCTCGTGGGCACCGACTCGCATACGACGATGATCAACGGGCTCGGCGTGCTCGGCTGGGGCGTCGGTGGCATCGAGGCCGAGGCGGCCATGCTCGGCCAGCCCATTTACATGCTGATGCCCAAGGTGGTCGGCTTCCGCCTCTCTGGGGAGCTCCGCGAGGGCGTCACGGCGACCGACTTGACGCTGACGGTCACCCAGATCCTGCGCAAGCACGGCGTCGTCGGCAAGTTCGTCGAGTTCTTCGGGACCGGCCTCTCGTCGATGTCGCTGCCCGACCGCGCGACGATCGCCAACATGGCGCCCGAGTACGGGGCCACGATGGGCTTCTTCCCCGTCGACGACGAGACGCTCGACTTCCTCCGCCGCACCAACCGCGACAACGAGACGGTCGAGCTGGTCGAGGCGTACTGCAAGGCCCAGGGCCTCTTCCGGACGGACGACACGCCGGACCCCGAGTTCGAGGCCGTCCTCGAGCTCGACCTCGGCGACGTGCAGCCCTCGATGTCGGGCCCGAAGCGGCCCCAGGACCGGATCGTGCTCGGCGACGTCCAGCGCGAGTTCCGCGAGAGCCTGACGCGCCCCGCCAGCCCCCAGGGCTTTGGGCTCAGCGAGGACGCCTTGTCGAACACCGGCCGCTACGCTGATGACGAGGGCAACGAGCTCGACCTGAAGCACGGCGACGTGGCCATCGCCGCCATCACGAGCTGCACCAACACCTCGAACCCGAGCGTGATGCTCGCGGCCGGGCTCCTGGCCAAGAAGGCCGTCGAGAAGGGGATGTCGGTCAAGCCGTACGTCAAGACCTCGCTCGCGCCGGGCAGCCGCGTCGTCACGGCGTACCTCGAGAAGGCCGGGCTCCAGTCGTACCTCGACCAGCTCGGCTACAACCTCGTCGGCTACGGGTGCACGACGTGCATCGGCAACTCGGGCCCGCTCCCGGCGCCGGTCGCCAAGGCCGTCACCGAGGGCGACCTCATCGTGTCGGGCGTGCTCTCGGGCAACCGCAACTTCGAGGGCCGCATCCACGCGCTCGTCAAGGCCAACTACCTCGCGAGCCCGCCGCTCGTCGTCGCCTACGCGCTCGCCGGCACGGTCGACATCGACTTGCAGAACGACGTGCTCGGGCAGGACACCGACGGCAACGACGTCTACCTCAAGGACCTCTGGCCGTCCCAGCAGGAGATCTTGGACGCCATCCAGCAGGCCGTCACGCGCGAGCAGTTCGAGGAGCTCTACACCGGGATCGAGGACTCGAACCCGCGCTGGAACGCCATCGAGACCGGCGACGGCGCCGTCTACGACTGGCAGGACGACTCGACCTACATCCAGGAGCCGCCGTTCTTCGACGACGTCACCCAGGAGGTCCCGGCCATCCAGCCCATCGCGGGCGCCAAGACGCTCGTCAAGGTCGGCGACTCGGTCACGACGGACCACATCTCGCCAGCCGGCGCGATCCCCAAGTCCGAGCCCGCCGGGCAGTACCTCCAGGACCACGGCGTCGAGCCCAAGGACTTCAACTCGTTCGGCTCGCGCCGCGGCAACGACCGCGTGATGACGCGCGGCACGTTCGGCAACATCCGCCTGCGGAACCAGCTCGCCCCGGGCACCGAGGGCGCGTGGACGATGAAGGACGGCGAGCAGATGTACATCTACGACGCCTCGCAGGCCTACGCCGAGGAGGGGACGCCGCTCGTCGTGTTCGCGGGCAAGGACTACGGCATGGGCTCGTCGCGCGACTGGGCCGCCAAGGGCACCCTGCTGCTCGGCATCAAGGCCGTCGTGGCGGAGAGCTTCGAGCGGATCCACCGGTCCAACTTGGTCGGCATGGGCGTCCTGCCCCTGTTGTTCAAGGCCGGCGAGTCGCTGGCGACGTATGGCCTCGACGGCACGGAGACGTTCGACATCCCGGTGTCCGACGACCTCACGCCCGGCGAGACGCTCGCGGTGTCGGTCAGGAAGGCCGACGGCACCGAGGCCTCGTTCGACGTGACCGTCGCGCTCAACACGCCGGTCGAGGTCGAGTACTACCGCCACGGCGGGATCCTCAACTACGTGCTCCGCGACTTCCTCAACAACGAGCTGGAGATGGCGTAGCGCAGGAGGACGACGGACTGCAGACCGCGGACCCCATGTCGACACCGACTCCGCCCGCCTCGGCCTCGCGCCGGGGCGGGCGGTTTTTTTTGGATCGGTGATCGGTTGTCGGAGGGGCGGCGCCAGCACCGGGGCGCCCGCATCTTCCCGTCCCCCGTCCCCCGTCCCCCGTCCCCCGTCCCCCGTCCCCCGTCCCCCGTGCTCTTCGAGACCGCCCGCCTCGTCGTCCGTCGCCTGACCGTCGCCGACGCCCCGTTCATCCGCGGCCTGGTCACCGAGCCCGGGTGGCTGCGGTGGATCGGGAGCCGCGACGTGGAGACCGTGGCCGACGCCGAGCGCTACCTCCGGGAGGGCCCGCTCGCGAGCTACGCCGCGCACGGCCACGGGCTCTATCTGGTGTCGCATAAGGGGGGCGAGCCGGTCGGCATCTGCGGGATCCTTCGCCGCCCGACGCTCGACGCCCCCGACCTCGGCTACGCCGTCGCCGCCCGACACGCGGGGAAGGGCTACGCGACCGAGGCGGCCCGGGCCACGCTCGCGCACGCCCGCCGCGACCTCGGCCTCGCCCGCGTCGTCGCCATCACCGACGCCGACCACGCCGCGTCGCACCGGGTGCTGACGAAGGCCGGGATGCGCCGGGCAGGGACGGTCCCCGACGACGACGGTCCCCCGCTGACACAGTTCGAGACGTCTTGGGGAGATCCCGCACCTGCCGGTCAGGTCTGAACCAGGGGGACGAGCCGGCGTCGGACCGGCATGACCGACCAAGACACCCCGATCGACACGCCGGAGGCGTTCCGGCAGCGCGCGCGCTACGTAGCGTCGCTCGCCGTCCTCGCCATCGTCGGGATGTTCGTCCTGTGGACGACCCGGCACGCCGTGCTGCTGGTCTTTCTGGGGGTGTCGCTCGGCGTCCTGTTCTACGGCGCGAGCCGGTGGCTGACCCGGCGCACCGGCGTGCCCCGGGGCGCGACGCTGGCCGTCGTCGTGGTCGCCGTCGTCGGGGTGGCCGGTGCGACGGGCGCGCTGGCGGGGCCCCGGTTCGTCACCGAGGCGTCGGAGCTGTGGGCGCAGGCGCCGGAGCTTTTGGAGACCGCGCGGGAGCGGCTGAACCTGCCCGAGGGCGTGCTCACCGTGCCCGCCGCCGTCGGATCCATCGGCGGCCAGCTGTTCGGCTGGTTCTCGACCGCCGCGGGCGTGCTCTCGGGGCTGCTCGTCGTGCTCGTGGTGGCCGTCTACACGGCCGCCGCCCCGAGCCAGTACACGAGCGCCGTCGTCCGCTTGTTCGACCGGGAGCACCAGCCGTTCGTGCGCCACATGCTGGGCGAGATGGGCGCGGTGCTGTTGGCGTGGCTCAAGGGCGTCGGGGTGGCCGTCGTGGTGCTCGGCGGGATGGCGCTGGCCGGGCTGACCCTGATCGGCGTGCCCGGGGCGTTGGCGCTGGCGGCGTTCGCCGCGGCTCTCACCGTGATCCCGACGTTCGGCCCGTTTATCGGGTGGGCCCCGGCCGTCGTCGTCGGCTTCGCGTCCGGCACCACGACCGGGCTGTGGACGCTCGCGCTCGCCGTGGTCGCCCAGCAGATTGAGGGGAGCATCATCACGCCCAAGGTGCAGGGCGCGATGGTCCGCGTCGCGCCGGCCTTCGTGGTCGCGGGCCAGATCGTGCTCGGCGCGCTGACCGGCTTTCTGGGCATCCTGCTCGTGGTCCCGATCCTGGGCGTCGGCCGCGTGCTCCTCCAACAGCTCTACATCGGCCCGTTCGTGGCCGGCGAGGTGGCCGACCCGGACGCCGAGCTGGCGGGCTAACCCTGCGGCCCCGAGGCGGGCACGGCCGCACGCGGCGCCCGAGTGGGGGCGACCGGCGCGGCCAGCGGCGCCAGCGTCTGCTTCTCGGTGAGGTACGGCCAGTACCGCTTCGGGACGTGCCGGAGGTGGAGCTTCAGGTTCCGCCGCTCCGGGATGGTGACGGCCTGGAAGTACGCCTTCCACATCGTCTGGTACGCCGCCTCGTCGGGCGCCGCGTCCGCCAGCCCCAGCGTGACGGCCGGGACGATGCGGCTGGCCAGGGCGCCGGGCGCGCGGTCCGGCTCGGGCGTGTGGACGAGCGCGAGCCCGCGCCGCGCGTCGACGATCCGCCACGCCAGCGTCGGGTACCGCGCCTCGAAGTGGGGGTGGAGGATCGGCAGGACGTGGTACTCGGGCCGCGCCGTCGCCGTCCACGTCTCGACGCCGTCCGCGACGTGCTTCTCGAACCGGACGAACGCCTCCATCCGGTGCGCCTCGCGCCCGACGCGCCCGGACCACCGCCCGACCTCGCGCGCCGGCCCGAACGTCCAGTCCTCGGCGACCGCCGCGCCCTCGGCCCGGACCGCGTCCGCCAGCCGGACCGCGGCGACCTCTATGCCGGGCCGCTCGCTGAGCACAGCGCGCCGGAGCCGCCCGACGAGCCCGGGCACGAGCCGGTCCAGCCCCCGCTCGACGCGGTCGGCGATGGCCGCATCGGTCTCGACGCGGACGGGCGCGCCGAACAGGGCGCCGTCGGCCGGCGCGCCGATCAGCCCGACGGAGGCAGGCAGGGAGCCCCGGCGGTACGTCGCGGCATATGCGCAGAGCAGACCGGCGAACGTCCCGTCGGTCTCGACGGCGAGGTGCGGGTCGACGGGCAGGGCGGGCGACCGACTCACGCGGCAATCGCGACCGGCGCGGCGGAGCGTGCCGTGAGGACAACCGGCGTCGGCGCAAACAAAGACAGCTGCGGCGCCCCGGCCTTGCCGCCGACGATTCGCCGACGGACCGCGCCCGGGTCCTGCCCGATAAGCTGGGGCCGGTGGTCGGGCGTCGTCAAAAAGTGCTGGGCACGCTTCAAGACGACGCCCATCGCGCGCAAGTCGTCCCAGCGGACGGTCCCGCGGCGCCGGGCGGCAACGATCCGCCGCGCGCTCCTTAATCCGAGCCCCGGCACGCGCTGGAGCCACTCGACCGGCGCCTTGTTGACGTCGACCGGGAAGAGCGAGGGGTAGCGCAAGGCGTACGCCGTCTTCGGGTCGATGTCGGAGTCGAGGTTGGCCGAGCCGGGGGGCGCGACGTCGTCGAGATCAAACCCGTACTTGCGGAGCAGCCAGTCAGCCTGGTAGAGGCGGTGCTCGCGGTGGAGCGGGGCGCGGTACGACTCGGGGTCCGGCACGCGGTCGTCGCCGCCGAGCGGGACGAAGCCCGAGAAGTAGACGCGCCGGAGCTTCTGCTCGCTGTAGAGCCCGTCCGTGAGCTCCAGGATCTGGCGGTCGGTCTCGGGCGTCGCCCCGATGACGAGCTGGGTCGACTGGCCGCCGGCGGCGAACCGGGGCGCGCGGCGGTCTTTCTGGCGCTCCTCCCGAGCCGCGTCGATCCGGTCGCGGACGTGGCCCATCGGCGCGAACACCTGGTGGTAGTCCTTCTCGGGTGCCACCTGCTTGAGGCCCGCCTCGCTCGGAATCTCGACGTTGACGCTGAGGCGGTCCGCCAGCCGGCCGGCCTCCGTCAGCAGCTCGGGGCTGGCGCCCGGGATCACCTTGAGGTGGATGTAGCCGTTGAACGCGTGGTCGTGGCGGAGCGAGCGGGCCACGGCGACCAGCTTTTCCGTCGTCGTGTCGGCGTCGCCGAAGATGCCCGACGACAGGAACAGCCCCTCGATGTAGTTCCGCTTGTAGAACCCCATCGTCAGCTCGACGACCTCCTTGACGGTGAACGCCACGCGCTCGACCTCCTCGTTCGATCGCCGCGACACGCAGTACGCGCAGTCGTAGATGCAGACGTTCGAGAACAGGACCTTGAGCAACGAGACGCACCGGCCGTCCTCGGTGTACGAGTGGCAGATGCCGGCGCCGGTGCTGTTGCCGATGCCGGTCTTGGAGTTCTCGCGCTTGCCGCCCGACGACGCGCACGAGGCGTCGTACTTGGCCGCGTCGGCCAGGATTTCGAGCTTTTCGATGACCTGTCGGCGCATATCGGTGGTGGGGCCCGGCGGGCCGAATTGGGCGGAGCCCAAAGGTCGACGACAGGTGTGCCAGGTGTGTGTCTCGGGCGTCGCCGCAAGCGCCGCTGGCGGAGTAGTGCGCCAGTCCTGCGACCGGCCGGTGGCACCGCCGCTTCCGACCCTGCGGCCCCACCACGCGCCCCGTCATGGACCTCACCGTCGGCGTCGGGCCCCCGCGCTCGGCGCTCCCCGCCGACCTCGGCGTCGGCCTCCCGCTCGTCAAGGCCGCCCTCCTCTACGGCGATCGCGTGACGCTGTGCAGCCCCGCCGCGAGCCTGCTCCTCCGGCTCCGAGACCACGCGCCGACCGCGCTGGCAGACCGCTTGGAGGTGCTCATGGGCTTGGCCGACGACCTCGGCCTCGACGACGCGCCCGCCCGGCTGGCGGCCGTCCTCGCGGCGGGCCGGGTCGACGCGGAGGTGGTCCAGCCGCTCGTCGACGGGTGGTGGCGGCGGTACCGGCGCGCGCTCGCCGATGCAAGCGTCGAGAGCGGGCTGGAGGCGCTGGCACCCGCCGTCGCGGCGGGGCGGCTGACCGTCGAAACACTCGGCGTCGGCGCCATCGCGCGGCCGACGGACTTTGCGCAAGCCGCCGCCGAGACGTACGCCACCTCCGTCGCCGACGCTGTCGAGCGGGGCATGGTGACACCGCTCTTGGACGGGCCGACCGCCGACGGGCTCCGGCTCGCGGTCGAGGCCGGCCGCGTCGGCGTTTCGGAGCCGCACACGCACCGCGCTCAGGCAGGTGGGCTGGCGGCGCATGTGCTCCAGCGGCTCCCCCTGTTCGACCGCGCGACGGTCGCCGAGGTGCTCGACGTACGCGCCGACCTCGACCCCGCGCTCGCCCGCTTCCGCGCCGCCATCGACGTCTTCTCCGCCGACCTCGGCGCCGCCGCCTGGGACCCCGACTTCACCGTCGAGGCCGCCGGTGTCTACCGCACGCAAGTCGCCCCAGCCGTTGCCGAGATCGAGGACGCCGTCGCGTCCGTCGGCTACCTCCGCGAGCTGGTGACGCGCTATGCCGAGCGCCCGGGCCAGTTCGTCCCGCTCGCGGTCCCCGCGCTGTCGGTCGCGCTCGCCTCGCCGGACGTGCTGGCGCAGACCGTCGCCGTCACGCTCGCGGGGGGCTCACTGCTGGCGAACGCCGCCCACGCAGGCTGGGCCGTCGCCGACGGACGCCGCGAGGTCCGCGCCCGGCGCCTGTTCTTCGTTTACGCCGCCGGGCGACGCTTCGGCGGCGACCACTCATGGCGCAGTACCGCCTGACCCGGGCGTGCCATGTCCAGGCGCCGGCACCGTCGCCCCGGTTGGCTCATTCCGGATGCTTGGTTCCTGGCGCTCGCAGCACCCCGTCCGTCGCCCAGCACCCCGCCCCGAGCGCCCTCATTCGCACCCGAAGGCGGCGTCGGCGGGGGGCGCCAGCCGCAACCGAACCCGCTCGCCACCCCACTGGCACGTCCCCGCGAGCGCGCCGTCGTCGTCGGCTGTCAGCACGCACGCCAGCGGGCGCGGCCACACCCCACCCGGCAGTCGTACGCGCCCGGTCTCGAACGCGAGCGTCCCGCGCCGCCACGTCGCCGGGGCGTCTGGGGGCACCTCGGCAGTCCGTCCGGCGATGTCGATCACCAGCGTGAACCCGCCCGTGCACCGCTCCAGCGCCGCCTCGACCGGCTGGCGGTCGCCGTCGGCGCGCACCATCTCGCCCGTCCACGTCCCCGACGGCAGCATCTGGGCCGACGCCGGGGCCGCGAGCGCTACGAGCAGCAGGACGATCCAGCGATGGGCGGGCATGGGCGGTCGGCGTAGGAGCAGAACACGCAGCAGTCGCCCGCCTTGGGGCGGATGACCGCGGCGCAGGCGGGGCAGTCCCAGAAGAACACGCACGCGTCGGTCGGCATCTCGGCCTCCGTCGGCGTGCCGCACTCGGGACAGGTGATCGTCGCGGTGAGGGTCTCGGTCATGGCAGCAAGCTAGCGGAGCGCGTCGGCGAGGTCGTCGGGCACCGGGATCGGCGCCGTGCTGATGCGCGACACATCGAACGCGGCGGCGATCTCCGCTGGTGTCCGGGGGGACCCGTCGCCCTGCCCGAGCGCTTGCGCCAGCCACCCGACGAGCGCCTCAGCCGTCACCCCTTTCTCCCGAAGCTCGCGGATCGAGGTCGCGTCGGTCCGCTTCGACAGCTTGTCGCCCCCGGCGTCCACCAACAGCGGGACGTGGGCATAGGTCGGGACCGTGCCGCCGAGCGCCTCGAGGAGTCGGATCTGTCGGGCTGTCGAATCCAGGAGGTCCTGCCCTCGCACCACCTCGGTAATGCCCTGGGCGAGATCGTCGACGACGACCGCCAGCTGGTACGCGTAGACGCCGTCGCGGCGTCGCAGCACGAAGTCGCCGACCGACGCCGACACATCCTCGGACACGGGCCCCACGATGCGGTCGGTGAACGAGACGGTGCCCGGCTCGACGCGGAAGCGGAGCGCGGCGTCGTCGGTCGCCGCGTCGTCGTCGAACCAGCCGGACGCGAGCGCGGCCGGGCGGAGCGCGGCGGGGTAGGGGGGGACGCCCGGGGCGCCGTGCGGGGCGCTCGCGAGCTCGCGCAAGTCGCGCCGTGAGACGCGGCAGGGGAAGAGGTGCCCCGCCTCGGCCAGCGCGTGCAGCGCCGCCTCGTAGCGGTCGAACCGCTCGGACTGGCGGTACGGGCCCGTCGGTCCGCCGACGTCGGGCCCCTCGTCCCAGTCGAGCCCCAGCCAGCGCGCATCCTCGAGCTGGTGTTTGGCCGAGCCCGGCACGGCACGGGGCCCGTCGAGGTCCTCGACGCGGTACACGAAGCGGCCCCCGGCGGAGCGGGCGCTGGCGTACGCCGCGAGCGCCGCGAGCGCGCTGCCGAGGTGGAGGTCGCCGGTCGGGCTCGGCGCAAAGCGGCCGACGACCCCGCTCACGCCAGCTCGCGCAGCACGCGGTCATTGAGCCGGTGCTCGCCCGCGAAGGCGATGGACTCGAACGGAATGTCAGCGTCGCGCAAGCGGGCCTCCTGCTCTATCACCCGTGCGGGCGTCGCGAACCCGTCGCGGTCGCCGGCGACGAGCGTCACGCCGGCGTCCGCGAGCCATCCGGCATTCGCCGCGAGGTCGAGGTCAGGGGGGAGTCCGCCGCCCCAGAGCACCAGCCGACGGGCGCGACGCTCGCGCCGCGCGACGAGCGGGCTCCGCGCCAGCCAGCGGGCGATGCTGGCGGTCCCCTGGCTGAACCCGAACCCGACGAGCGGCACCGCGAGCGGGTCGGCGTCGGCACGGGTGCAGGCGGCCACGAACACGTCGTCGAGGTAGCGGACCACGTCCGCGATGTCGTGCTCGCGGTCCTCGCGCGTCATCCAGCTCGCCCCGACGCGGCGCTCGCGCGAGCGCGGCTCCCTCCGGCCCGGCGCGTCGAGGTAGAACCGGCTCAGCGCCTCGGGCACGACGACGAGCCGCCCCGGCCGCTCGACGGCGCGGAAGTGGCGGGCGACGTACGGCGCCAGCTGGCCGTAGCCGTGGCACGCCAGCCAGACTTCCGAGACGGGCCCCACCTCCGGCCCGAGCACGGCGTACCGGGCGGTCTTGACGGCGGCGATGTGGCGGACGGTCACAGGGTGGGCGCAGGTGCAGCGAGGAGCGAGGCTCCCGGACCGGCGAAAGGTACCGGCGCCCCTCTCGGCTCCCCGCATCTTCCTGTTCCCTGTTCCCTGTTCCCTGTTCCCTGTTCCCCGTTCTCACCGTGGCCCACCGCAAGCCTCACCTCCCCACCAAGACATGCCCCGTCTGCGGGCGCCCGTTCGCGTGGCGCAAGAAGTGGGCGCGCGACTGGGACGCCGTCGTGTACTGCTCGGAGCGGTGCCGTCGCGCGAAAGGCCGCGCGAGCGGGGACGCTACTGGCGCTCCATCCGGAACTCGTCCTCGTTCGACGGGCTGAGCGTGATGGTGTACGGCGCGTCGTTGTTTTCGAAGACCTCGAACGAGTACCCGTGCAGGATGCGCGTCTCGGTCAAGCGGGCGCGGTTGCCGGTCACCGTAAACGTCCAGATGTCCGGGGGGAAGACGCCGGCGGCCTCGGCCTCGGGAAGGTCCACCTCCAGCGTCGGACGGCCATACGTGCCGTACACCGGCCACGACTGAACGAGCTCGTCGTCCCACATGATCTGCCGTTCGAGGACCGTTTGGCTGCCGTTGATGTCGCGGGGCTCGCGGACGAGCAACGAGCCATCGTTGTAGATGTTGACGTAGCCCAGCACGAGCCCGTCCTCGTCTTCCACTAGGTCGAACTCGTAGCGCGTCTCGTAGGTGCCGATAACGCGGAAGTTCTGCTCCTGCATCAGGGTGTCCACCTCGAAGGTGACCGTCCCGGCCCACATGCCGGTGGTGGCGCCGAGTTCGGACCCGCCCGCGTCGCAGGCAGAGAGGGCGAAGGCGGCGAAGACGAGGGCAGCGAGAAAGCGCGACATGGGCATCGGAGGGGGGTCCGCGCCGGTATCGGGCAGGTTGCCACCGCCTTAAAGCGTCGGCGCCGTCCGTCGCGATTTACGCCTCGGCGGCCAGCATGGCCTGAGCCCGGACCAGTCCGTAGGGGCCCGCGTGACCGGCGTAGCGCCCCAGCACCTCCGGCGCCTCCAACTCGTAGTCGCAGTCGATGCAGCCGTCGTCGCGCATCCGCCCGATAGCCAGCCGGTGGCCGTCCATTACGACGGCCGTCTCGCCGATCGGTACCTCGCCGTCGCCCACGAACACGTAGCGGGCCTGGCCCAGCTCCGAGGTGCGCGACACGTCCTCGGCGAGCTCGACGGCATGGATGCCGGTAAAGTCCGGGAAGAGCGACGTCAGCGAGAGGCGGTCCGAGGGGCCCGGCTCGATGCGCCCGCTGCGGAGCGCGCCCCGCAGGCGGACCGACCCGTCGCGCGCGCCCTGCTCGACGAGCGCGTACCCATTGCGGCCGCGCTGCAGGAACCCCTTGCGCGAAAGCGCTTGCAGGTTCTGCGTCACCGAGTTCGGCGACCGGTACTCGAAATGATCAGCGATCTCCCGATACGTCGGCCACACCTTGTGGTCGTCGATGTGTTCGCGGAGGAACTTGAGGAATGCGTGCTGCTTGTGGGTGAGCTGTCGGCGGCTCATGGGGCGGGCTGGAATGGCGCTCCAGAAGGTACGGGGCGCGGGGGGACACACACAACTACGCACAGTAGCGAGCGCACACGCCCGACCTTTAGACGGACCCGGGCGCGATCGAGGCCTGAGGAGCCTCGTCCCTTGATCCATGAACCCTCGTTCAAACGGGCGTCGGGGCCCCTCACATGCCTTCGGCGCCGCCTCGCGAGCGGGCGAGGTAAGTGTCCATCTGGTCGGCCACGCCCCGCACGCGGTCGGGGTACGAGGACTCGGTGTGGACCCGGACGTAGGCGTCGACGAGTCCTTCGACCTCGGCCCGGACCTCGGGCGCCAGCCGCATCCGGCCGGCCGTGGCGAGGTCGGTCTTGGCCAGGATGGCGAACGCCCGGAGCGCCGCCCGGCTGGCGTCGACGCCGTCGGCCGTGGACGAGAGCCCGTAGGCGGTGGCCTCGGCGCCCGCCGCCAGGACGGCGCCGCTCCGCAGCAGCAGCCGGCCCCCGTCGTCGCCGAGCGCCTGCACGTCGTCGCGCTGGATGTCCGGCGCGAAGCCGAGCAGCGACGCCAGCCGCAGCTGGAACCACGGCACGGCGTTCGCCGCGTTCGCCTCGGCCTCGTCGATGTGCTCCAGCGTGCGGACGACGTGATCCAAGATGAGCGGGTGCGCCTCGCCCTCCTCGACCAGGGACCGCGTCACCTCGACGACGCGCAGCCCAAGCGTCACCTTGTGGATGTCCGACGTGAGCTGCTTGAACCGGACGACGTGGGCGGTCTCCTTGAGCGTCTGCAGCCCCCGCTGCGGGCGGTGGTAGTAGACCGCCTGGAGGTACGACATCGGTTGGAGCGTCGACCCGAAGGTGCTGGTCGGCCGCCGCGCGCCGCGCGCCATCACGCCGATCACGCCGTGGGGCCGCGTCAGCAGCCGGACGATCTTGCTGGTCTCCCCGTAGTCGAAGGCGTGGAGGACGATGGCGTCGGTGCGGACGATCATGGGGAGCCGCCGGGGCGGTGTCGGAGCGGGGCCGGGAGGCGAGGCGCCTTGGTCGAACGCGCCGGGGCAAGGTCGGGCTCCACAGCGCCAGCGATGCGTCACCGGGGGGCGGGCTCGGGGTGGCTCGGGGCCCGCGCGTCGCTGGCGCCTGATACCTTGCGGCGTTCCCCACACACGCCATGAAGATCACCGTTCTCGGAGCCGGCGCCATCGGCACGGCCGTCGCCGTCGACCTCGCCCGCGACGAGGCCGTCGCGCGCGTCCAGGTGTGCGAGGCGCAGCCGGCGACGCTGCGCGCCTTTCGGGCGGCCCACGCCGCGCCGCGCCTGCGGACCTACGAGGGCGACGCCCGCGACACGTCGGCGCTGGAGCCGATCCTGTCCGGGAGCGCCGTCGTGGTGTCGTGCATCGGTCCTGAGCACAGCGAGCGGATGGCGCGGCTGGCGCTCGACCTCGGGGCCCACTTCGTGGACTTGGGCGGGCCGCTGCCGGGGCTGGCCGAGCACGCCGAGCGCCGCCAACGCTGGGTGGTGACCGGTGCCGGGCTGGCGCCCGGGCTCGTCGGCGTGCTGACCATGCGCGGGGTGGGAGCGATGGACCGCGCCACGGCCATTCGCATCCGGGTCGGCGACGTGCCGATCACCCCGCCCGAGCCGTTCCGCCATCGGCTCGCGCACTCGGCCGAGCGGCTCATCGACGACTACACCGAGCCCGCGCCCGTCCTGCGCGGCGGCCACCTCGAAACGCGCAAGCCGCTGACCGGCCTCGAAACCATCGAGGTGGAGGGGTTCGGGGAGATGGAGGCCTTCTACACCTCGGCCGGGCTGGGCGCGCTCGTCGAGGCGCTGGAGGGGACCGTCGACGCGCTCGACGTCAAGACGCTCCGCTACCCGGGCCACGCCGAGCGGATGCAGTTCGTGCTCGACCTCGGCCTCGGCGAACGGACCTCGCTCGACGTCCGCACGCACCTCACCTACCGCGACGTGCTCGTGCGGCGCCTGCGCCAGCGGCTCGGCGGGGCCTACGAGGACGCCGTCCTCTTGCGGATCGAGGTGGACGGCGAGCGCGACGAGGAGGCCGGTACGCTGGTCTACGAGATGGTCGACCGCTGCGACGCGGCGGGGGGGCTCTCGGCCATGCAGCGGTGCACGGGCTTCCCGGCGGCGGCCGCGGCGATCCTGCTGGCGGACCGGGTCATCCCCGGCGGAGGGTCGGACTCGGCGCACAGCGCGCTGCCGGCGGGGCCGCTCTTGGAGCGCTTGGCCGAGCGCGGGATCGTGGTGCAGGAGCGCTGGCGGGCGGCGTAGCTCAGCGGGCGGGCGCCAGCCGGATCGTGATCTCGCGCGAGCGGCGGTCGCGGGCGACCGTCCCCACGAAGGCGCCGACCAGACCGGCGCCCAGCGTCAGCACGAGCCCCTGCACCTGGTCTTGGTCGCCGATTGTGGCGACGCTCAGCCCGATCCCCACGGCCGCGCCGCCCAGCGTGGCCCACGCGTCGAGGTCGCTGGCGGGCCCGGGGAAGGTGACGGTCTCGATGTCGGACGTCGCGACCGCCAGCAGCACGCCGGCGGGGTCGAGCCACGACGCCGAGTCGGGCGCGACGACGAGCGCGCGTGCCGGATAGGCCTCGCCGCCGACGAGCCGGACGACGGCGTCCCGCGTGTCCGCGAGCCCATTGATGGACGTGATCGGGTCGGCCGCCAGCGGCGACAGCCCGACGCAGCCCCCCAGCAGGAGGGCTGGGCCCAGGGCGAGTTGGCGCACGCTAGCGCGGCGCGATCCGCCGGATCCGGACGGGAGCCCCGAATGGAACGCTCCCCCCCAGTTGTTCTTCGAGCAGGTCGACCTCGGCGCGGACGGCCAGGCCGGAGACCTTGTACTCGCGCGGCAGGTTGGTCGGCCCGTAGAGACGGCCATCCCCCTCCAAAATCACCCAGCCGGGCTCTTCGGTCTCGATGAGTTCCATCGTCCCGATGATCGTCGCGTCGGCGTCACCAGCGACGAGTTCAACGGCCTCAGGCGGGCCGACGGTCGAGTCGCACGCGGCGAGGAGGAGGAGGACGGCGAGGAGGCCAAGGCGGGGCATTGCGGGTGGGGTGGGGGACAGCGCAGGCGAGGAGAGGCACACGCTAGCGCGGCGCGATGCGCCGGATCTGGACGATGGGCCCGACCTGCAAGACGCTCGCGTAGCCCTCCAGCACGTCGACCTCGGCGCGGACCGCCAGCCCCTCGACGCGGTAGTCGGCGGGCAGGTTGGTCGGCTCGTAGAGCTGGCCGGTGGCGTCGCGGAGCACCCAGGCGCCGCCCTCGATCTCGACGTAGGTGACCGACGCGTCGAGCGTCGTCTCCGCGTCGCCCGAGATCAGGACGGCGGCATCGGGCGGGGCCACGGTCGAGTCGCAGGCGGCGAGGGCGAAGAGAAGGGTGAACAGGGCGACGCGACGCATGGCAGGCAGGGGAAGGACAGCCGGACGGTAGGCACGTGGCGTCCGCCGGCGACTGGCGGCGCGGGCGAACAGTCGCTAGGCGAGGCGGAGCCGTCGCCTCAGCGCATCGACCCGTACGCCCGGAGCACGGACCCGCTGTGCACGCCGCCCGCCGGCCCGCACAGCGTGACGCACAGGGCGGCCACCTCGTCGACGCTGACGCCGCGCGTGCCCTCGGGCTCGCCGCCGAACAGAATCATCGACGGGGCCACGGCCGCCGCCGACACGTCGCGGTCGCGGTACTCGGCGGCGACGGCCTCCACGAGCCGTACCACGCCCGCCTTCGAGGCCGAGTAGGCCGCCTGCTGCGCCACGCCCTTGTCGGCGCCCTGCCCCGAGGCCATCGCCACGAGCCGCCCGCCGCGCTCGGCCGCCAGCATCCGCCGGACCGCCGCGCGAAACACGACGAACGTGCTGGTCAGGTTGACGTCGAGCACGGTCTGCCAATCGGCGAGGGTCGTTTCGGCGAACGGCGTCCCCGCCCACATCCCGACCGTGTGGACGACGCCATGGATCTCGCCGAGCGCGTCGGCCGCGCGGGCGAGCGCGGCGTCGGCGGCCTCGGGCGTGGTGAGGTCGGCCGTGAGCGCAGCGTCGCCGACGTCGTGGGGCTCGCGGTCGAGCCCGGCGACGGTCGCGCCGGCGTCGGAGAGGTGGCGCGCGACGACGCGGCCGAGCCGCCCGGCGGCGCCGGTCACGACGAGGACGCGGCCGGAGAGGTCAGGAGTGGAAGGCATGGATTGGTGAGTCGGTGAATCAATGGGGGAGACAGGCGGGGGCCGCGTGCAGACCGTCGGCGGCCCGCCCGGCGTGCTCTCGCGGTCTCGGGCCGCTACTCCGACGACGTGTGGTCGTGGGCGACGCGCCACCCATCGGGCGTGTCGAGGAGGATGAGGGTGAACAGGCCACCCGGCCCGGCGCCGGGCTCGTCGCCGTCGCGCTGCAGGCGCCAGCGGCCCCACACGAGCGCCTTGTCGGCCGCGAGCGGCTGGATGTCGAGGTCGGAAAACGCGAGCTGGCCCATCGCCGCCGCGTCCGGGTAGCCGCGGACGTAGCCGTAGAGCGCCTCCTCCCAGCCCTTGCGGACGTTTCCGCCGGACAGGAACGTGAGGGCGTCGCTGCGGAGGTAGCCGTCCATGAAGCCGCGCACGGAGCCCGCGTTCCAGGCGTCGACCTGAGCACCGAGCGTGGCGAGCACGCCCGCCTCGATGGCGCGGTCGTCCACGGCCACAGACGATGACGAGGCGCAGCCGGTAGCGACGAGGGCGAAGGCGACGAGGGCGACGCGGACGGACATGAAGGGGAGGAGAGCGTGCCCCGAAGACTACGACGGGTGCGCCGCCGTTGGGCCGGGGCACGACCGCCGCCCTTGCTGCCCTCCGGCGCTGCGGGTAGCTTCCCGGTCGTTCCTGGGGGTACCCGTCCGCACGTCTGCGGCGGCCCTGTCTCTGCCGCCCGCCCGCGCCCGATCCGACCCGTTCGCTACGCCACCCGTTTTCCTTCCGCGCCCCGACGCCGCTCTGCGGCTCGTCGCGCTGTGCCGTAGCCGACCTGTCTGTGCCCGAGCCGCTCTCCCGGCCTTTGTCCGCCCGCCGAACCGTCGTCTTTGGCGCCGTCGCGGCCGGCTGCCTCCTCGCCCTCGTCGCCCAGCCCGACCGCTCGTCGGCCGGCCCCGCGCTCTGGCCCTGGCTGGCCCCCGCCGACACCGACTCCGTCGCCGTCCCCGCGCTGCCCGACCTCGCAGACACGACCGACACGCCCGTCGCGGGCTTCTTCGAGGAGGGCACCGACACGCTCGTCGTGGCCGGGCCCGACACGACGGAGCGGGCCCGGGCGTACTTCCCGCTCCCCATCGAGTCCTCGGCGTCCGCCTCGCCGATCCTACGCTGGCGGCCCGCGATCCTGGGCCAGCGGGGCACGATCTGGCAGCGCCAGGTCCAGCTCGACTCGACCGAGTACACGTATCGCGTGACCGAGACCGTCGGCGGCGAGGAGCGCATCCCGGCCGTGCTCACACTCGACGAGTTCTTGGCGGCGCGGCGCGAGGAGGACATCGACAGCCAGTTCCGCACGCTCGTCTCGCAGCGCGCCGACCGCCAGCAGCAGCGGCCCGGCGGCGGCCTCGGCTTCGCCGTCGACATCCCCGGCGGCGAGCAGTCGGCCTTCCGGACGCTGTTCGGCAAGAACGAGGTGGCCTTGACCGTCAACGGCACGTCGAACGTCAACCTGGGCATCCGCTACGACCAGAACGACTTGCAAGACGCGCTGCGCCCCAACGCCAGCCCCTTCGCGCCGGACTTCGGCCAGGACCTCAACCTCAACGTCGCCGGCACGATCGGCGACAAGCTGGCGATCAACGTCAACTACGACACCCAGAGCCAGTTCGACTTCGAGAACCAGGTGTCGCTCGTCTACACCGGCTACGAGGACGACATCGTCCAGCGGATCGAGGCGGGCAACGTGTTCCTGCAGACGCCCTCGACCCTGATCCGCGGCGGGCAGCGGCTGTTCGGCCTGCGCACCGACCTGCAGTTCGGCCCGCTAGCGGTGACCGCCGTCGCGAGCCAGCAGGACGCCGAGACCATTGATCGCGTCTTCGAGGGCGGCGCCGACGCGCAGACGTTCTCGCTGGCGCCGTACGACTACGAGGACGACACTCACTTTTTCCTCGGCTACCGCTTCCACAACTGGTGGGACGAAGCGCACCGCCGCCCGCAGAACCCGCAGCTGCCGCCCAACTTCCGCCGGTTCGTCGGCATCGAGGTCTGGAAGCACGAGCAGGGCCTGGGCAACGCGACGCAGGACGACGTGGAGACGACGTGGGCCATCGCCCTCGCCGACCTCGCCGAGCCGCCCGAGGTGCTCGACGGCGGCGAGGCATACCTCGGCGACTTCGATGGCAGCACGGGGACGTACCCCGAAGCCTTTTCCGCTCCGCTCCCGAGCCCCGCTCTCGACCAGTACTCCGACGCCGTGCTCGAGGCCGCCCGTACGAACGGGTCCTCGGTGACAGCCCAGAGCCTGTCCGCCGGGCTCGCGCGCCCGCTCCCGCCGTCCGGCGCGTTCGCCAACAACGTCTTTAAGCGGCTGCGCGCCAACCTCGACTACACCTTCGACGCCAGTCTGGGTTGGATCTCGCTGTCGACCTCGGTGACCGACAGCGACTTGATCGCCGTCGCCTACCAGTACGAGACGCTCGACGGCACGCTCGTCAACGTTGGGGACTACGGCCGCCCCGCGCAGTCGACGTCGCAGACCGGGCCGCGCACCATCCTCAAGCTCATCCGTGCCGACCGCCCGACGCCGACGGACCCGTTGTGGGACCTGACGATGCGCAACATCTACCGCATCGGCGGTCGGAGCCTCAACCCCTCGACGTTTCAGCTCGGCATCGCGTACGAGCCGGCCGGCAGCAGCCCTTCGACGGTCCCCATCAACCTCTCGTTCGAGCAGAAGACGTTCCTTGAAGTCCTGGGCCTCGACCGCGTCAACGAGCAGGGCCTGGCGGTGCCGGACGAGGTCTTCGACTTCCGCGCCGGCGAGACCATCGACCCCAACAACGGGCGCGTCATCTTCCCCGTCCGCCAGCCCTTCGGCGACTACCTCCGCAACGTGATCACGACGGGACAGACGGTGGGCACGATCGGCTCGGCGAACGGCTTCATCAACGTCACCCTGGGTGGCGTCCCGCAGGCGGAGATCCTGCAGGCCTATGTCCCGACGTTGGAAGACGGCACGCCGGGCGGAGCCACCCTCTACGACCTCGAGCCCGAGAACGCGCGCCGGCGCCTGTCGCGCCTGACCGACTACACGATCGCAGGCGAGTACAAGAGCGCCACGCAGTCGGTCTTCAACATCGGCTTCCAGCTGGTCGAGGGGACCGTCCGCGTGACCTCGGGCGACCTCGAGCTGCAGGAGGGGACCGACTACCGCGTCAACTACACCGGCGGCACGGTCGAGATCACGAACCCGACGTTCCTGCAGCAGGGCCAACGTGTGCAGGTCTCGGTTGAGCAGAACAAGTTCTTCTCCATCGGCTCGAAGACGCTCGTCGGCTTGCGCGGCGACTACCGCTTCTCGGACGACCTCTCGATCGGCGCGACCTGGATGCAACTCTCCGAGCGGCCGCTCGGCGACAAGTTTCGGGTCGGCGAGGAAGCCCTCAACAACTCCATCGTCGGGCTCGACGGCTCGTTTCTGACCGAGCCCCGCTGGCTGACGCGCGCGGTCGACGCGCTCCCGCTGATCAACACGCGTGCGCCGTCGCGCATCGAGATCCGGGGCGAGGTGGCGCGGCTGAGCCCCGGCCACCCGGCGACGCTGGCGTTCGGCCGCACGCGCGACGCGCTCCTCGACGCCGGCCTCGACTTTGCCGACGACGAGCTCTCGGGCGTCAGCTACGTCGACGACTTCGAGGGCTCCGAGAACGCCTACACGGCGCTCCGCTTTACCGACGGCTGGCGCATCGCGGCCCCTCCCGTTGACGCCGGTCCAGAGGATGCCCGCGACGGCTCCGCGTTGGAAGCCGACGTGACCGACCCGACGCTGCGGACCAACTGGCGCGGCCTGTTCACGTGGTACTCGATCCCCGAGACCGGGTACAACACCGAGGGCTTCCCCGAGGTGATCTCGCCGGCGACCGAGCCCGTCCCGGCCAACGAGCTCTTCCCCAATCGCCAGTTCCTCAACGAACGCGAAGCCAAGCGGCCGCTCGACCTGCTCGACCTCTACTTCGACCCGACGCGGCGCGGGCCCTACAACTACAACGCGACCGTCACCGGCGGGCGCTTCCAGCAGAACCCGCGCGACGTCTGGGGCGGCTTTGCCCGGCCCATCGAGGGGTCGTACTCGAACTTCGACGGTCAGAACAACATCGAGTTCGTCGAGCTCTTGTTCGCGCCCCTCGGCGGCATCAACGGGACAGAGCCCATCGCCGAAGGGGCGGTGATGTACCTCGACCTTGGACGCGTCAACGAGGACGTCCTGCCGAACGGCTTCCTCAACTCCGAGGACGGCCTGGTCACCGGCGACGCGACGCAGCTCGACGCCTGGGGCCGCCGCCCGACTGGGCGGACGAACGGGTTCGTGGACTTCGACGACGAGACGAACCGGACCGAAGACCTGGGCCTCGATGGGCTGCCCTCGCTCAGAGAGCTGCCCGGCGGCGTCCCGCCCTACGAGGTGTCCGAGGCCGACCTGTTCCGCCCGTTCCTGACGGCGCTCGCGCCGAACTCGGCTGAGGAGGCCCGCGCCGTGCAAGACCCCTCGGCGGACGACTTCTACAACTTCGCCGACGTCACGCGCTTCAACGACCGCTCGCGCTACCCGACGACGCCGAACGGCGCCACCATCCAGGAGCGCTACGCCCACTACTTCCCGGCGCGCGAGCTCAACTCGGCGCTGGCGCAGCAGAACCTGGTCGGCGGGCGCGGGGTGTCGGTGATCCCCAACTCCGAGGACCTCAACGGCAACAACACGCTCGACCCGGCCGAGTCGTACCACCGCTACACGATCCCGCTCGACGCGGCCGGGCTGGCGGCCAGCCCGTTCTTCCAGAACCCGCTGACGACCGTCGACCGCGAGGGCCGCGAGCAGACGTGGTACCTGCTGCGCATCCCCGTCCGAACGGACCGCCGCGAGTCCATCGGCTTGGACGACGAGAACGACTTTTCGCGCGTCGAGGCCGTCCGCCTGTGGACGACTGGCCACGACCGCCCGGTGACGATGCGCATCGCGTCGTTCGAACTCGTCGGCAGC